>NZ_BOOJ01000045.1 GCF_016863175.1 Paraplanobispora siamensis | reverse complement strand
GGCCGGTGTCCTTCCGGCCGGTGTCCTTCCGGCCGGTGTCCTTCCGGCCGGTGTCCTTCCGGCCGGTGTCCTTCCGGCCGGTGTCCTTCCGGCCCCGGCCGGCCGACGCCTTCCGGCCCGCTCAGACCCCGCCCAGATAGGCCTGCACGACCCGGGGGTCCTCGCGCAGACCGGCGGCCGGGCCCTCCAGCACGCACTCGCCGTTCTCGATCACGTATCCGCGGTCCGCGATCCGCAGGGCCGCGGCCGCGTTCTGCTCGACCAGCAGCACCGAGGTGCCCCCGGCGTTGATGTCGGCCACCAGCTCCATGACCGAGGCGACCACCAGCGGCGCCAGGCCCATGGACGGCTCGTCCAGCAGCAGCAGCCGCGGCCCGGTGACCAGCGCCCGGCCGACGGCCAGCATCTGCTGCTCGCCGCCGGACAGGGTGCCGCCCTGCTGGCCGCGCCGCTGGGCCAGGTGGGGCAGCAGCTCGTAGACGCGCTCGATCCGGCGGCGGATCTCGGCGGAGTCGCGCACCAGGTAACCGCCGAGCTGCAGGTTCTCGTGGACGGTGAGGGTGCTGAAGACCCTGCGCCCCTCGGGGACGTGCACCAGCCCGCGCGCGGTGATCCGGTGCGGGTGCTCCCGGGTGATGTCGGCGCCCTCGAACAGGATCGCGCCGCCGCTGGGCCGTACGAGACCGGAGACCGCCGAGAGCGTGGTGGTCTTGCCCGCGCCGTTGTTGCCCAGCAGGGCGACGATCTCCCCCTGCGCGACGCCGAGGGACAGGCCGCGCAGCGCGTGGACGCCGCCGTAGTGCACATCCAGCCCGCGGATCTCAAGCATGCGGCTCACCTCCCAGGTAGGCCTCGATGACGGCGGGGTCGCGCCGGACGTCCTCGGGGCGGCCGTCGGCGATCTCCCTGCCGAAGTTGAGCACCACCACCCGCTCGGAGACCTCCATGACCAGCCCCATGTCGTGCTCGATGAGCACGATGGCGACGCCGAGGTTCTGGATGCGCCGGATGAGGCTCAGCAGCTCGGCCTTCTCCCCGTGGTTGAGCCCGGCGGCCGGCTCGTCCAGCAGGAGCAGGGAGGGGTGCCTGGCCAGCGCCCTGGCGATCTCGGTGCGGCGCTGCTCGCCGTACGACAGCGCCCGGGCGGGGCCGTACCGGTCGCCGCGCAGGCCGACGAAGTCCAGCCAGTGGTGGGCCTGTTCGGTGCACTCGCGCTCGGAGCGGCGGTAGCGGGGGGTGTGCAGCAGCGCGTCGAACACGCTCTGCCGCAGCCACAGGTGGGTGCCGGCGCGCACGTTGTCCAGGACCGACAGCTCGCCGAACAGGCGCAGGTTCTGGAAGGTCCGCGCCACGCCCAGGCCCGCGACCGCGGATGGCCGCAGCCCCCGCAGGTCCTTGCCGCGCAGCGCGATCCGTCCCGAGGAGGGCCGGTAGAACCCGGTGACGCAGTTGAAGGCCGAGGTCTTCCCCGCGCCGTTGGGGCCGATGACCGAGACGATCTCCCCCTCCCCCACCGAGAAGCTCAGCCCGTCGATGGCCAGCAGCCCGCCGAAGGACAGGCGCAGGTCCGCCACGTCCAGCAGGGTCATTTGAGGGCCTCCTTGGAACGGGCGGGCCACAGCCCCTGCGGGCGCAGGAGCATGACGACGATGAGCAGGACCCCGAAGAGGAAGAAGCGGTGGTCGGCGAGGTCACGCAGGATCTCCGGCAGGATGCTGATCACGATCGCGCCGATGACGACGCCCGGCATCGATCCCATGCCGCCCAGGACCACGGCCATCAGCACCAGCGCCGACTGCAGGAAGGTGAAGCTGGCCGGAGAGATCGCCGACAGGTGCGCGCCGAACAGCACCCCGGCCAGGCCGCCCCAGATCGCCCCGGCGATGTAGGCGGCGAGCTTGACCCGGTAGGTGTGCACGCCCATCGCCTCGGCGGCGTCCTCGTCCTCGCGGACGAACCGCCAGGCCCGGCCCAGGCGGGAGCGGCCCAGCCGGGCGGCGCCGGCCACGGCCACCGCGACGACCGCCACGGTCAGGTAGTAGAACGCCACCGGGCCGTCGACGAGGTGCGGGATGCCGTAGACGCCCGACGGGCCGCCGGTCACCTCCAGGTTGTTGGCGGTGATGCGGATGATCTCCCCGAAACCGAGGGTCACGACGGCCAGATAGTCGCTGCGCAGCCGCAGGGTCGGCGCGCCGATGACGATCCCGGCGATCACGGTGGCCACCAGGACCGCGGGCACGGTGGCCAGCAGCGGCAGATCGAAGCGAGTGGCCAGCACGCCGCTGGTGTAGGCGCCGACCGCGAAGAAGGCGGCGTATCCCAGGTCGAGCAGGCCGCAGTAGCCGACCACGATGTTCAGCCCGGCGGCGAGCATCACGAAGATCGCCGCGCTGGTCATGACCGACAGCGCGTACGGCGTGGCGTTCACGAAGGGCGCAAGGATCGCGACGAGCAGTCCCGCCAGCCCCGCCCACCGGTTCTGCAGCAGCCGTGAGGCCACCGTCGGCGGCTTGGTGGTGCCCCGCAGGCGGGTCTTCGGCCCGGTCGCACGGCTCCCGCCCGGCGGCCGGGCTTCCGCGGATCCGGGGGCCGAGCCGGTCTCCGCAGGAGAACCCGAACCGGGAGAAGGAACGGACTCCTGAGGCGCGCCGGTCTCCGGAGGCGCGTCGGAGCCGGAGAGCGCGGAGTCCGGGCCCGGGGCCGCCGGGTCCTGTCCGGGGCCCTTCACACCCGCTCCGTGACGCGCTCGCCGAGCAGGCCCGTCGGCCGCACGGTCAGGAACAGGATCAGCACCCCGAAGGCGAACACGTCGCGCCACTCGCCGCCCAGCCAGAACGTCCCGAACGACTCCAGCAGCCCCAGCAGCAGCCCGCCGAGCATGGTGCCGGGGATGTTGCCGATCCCGCCGATGACCGCCGCGGTGAACGCCTTGAGCCCGATCAGGAAGCCCATCAGAAAGTCGATCTTCCCGTAGTAGGCCCCGGCCATCACCCCGGCGGCCCCGGCCAGCGCCGAGCCCAGGAAGAAGGTCCGGGAGATGACCGCGTTGACGTCGATCCCCATGAGCGCGCTGGTGCGCGGGTCCAGCGCGATGGCCCGCATGGCCCGGCCCTCGCGGGTCCGGGTGACCAGCAGGTTCAGCCCGGCCATCAGCACCACGGCCACCGCGACCAGCGTGAGCTGCTGCACGGTCAGCCGGGCCCCGAACACCTCCAGGGTGGTGCCGCCGAGCCGTACCGGGTAGACCCGCGGGTCGGCCCCGGCCACCACGCGCATGCCGTACTCCAGCGCGAACGACGCCCCGACCGCGGTGATCAGCAGGGACAGGCGGGGGGCGCCGCGCAGCGGCCGGTAGGCGACCCGCTCCAGCACCACCCCGGCCAGGCCGGTGATGACCATGGTCGCCAGGAGTACGGCGAGCAGCACCGGCAGCGCCGCGGAGGACGACACCCCGCCGGCCGCGCCGAGGATGGCGAAGCCGGTGAAGGCGCCGAGCATGTACAGGTCGCCGTGGGCGAAGTTGAGCAGCTTGATGATCCCGTAGACCATGCTGTAGCCCAGCGCCACCAGGGCGTAGAACGAACCGACGAACAGGCCGTTCCAGACGAGCTGCGTCATCCGGCCTCCCGCGCGGCCCGGGCCGCGGCCGGGGGCCCGGCCGGTGCACCGGCCGGGCCGTGGTTCCCGCGCCCGGTCACGCGAGGGGGTCCTGCAGAGTGAACGCGCCGTCCTTGACCACGAGGATCTGGAAGCCGCCGTTGGCCAGGGTGTGCTCGGGGGTGAACTTCAGCGGCCCGGAGAACATCGGGAAGCCGTCGACGGCCTCCAGCGCGGCGATGACCTTGGCGCCGTCGGTGCCGCCCGCCTTGGTGATGGCCTCGGCGGCCAGCCGTACGGCGTCGTAGGACTGGTTGGAGTAGGGGCCGGGGTCGGCGTTGTACTTCTGCTTGTAGGCCGCGATCCAGTTCTCGGCGCCCTGGAGCGTCTCCGGGGTCTGGGTCATGGTGGCGTAGACGCCCTCGGCCGCCTCGTCCCCGGCGATCTCGGCCAGCTTCGGCGACACGGCGCCGTCGGCGACCATGATCGAGCCCTTGTACCCGGCCTGGCGCAGCTGGCGGGCGATCAGGCCGCCCTCCTGGAAGTAGCCGGTCCAGTAGACGAAGTCCGGCTTCTTGGCCAGCACGTTGGTGATGTTGGCGCTGTAGTCGCTCTCCTTGGGCGTGACCGCCTCGACGATCACGGCCTTGTCGCCGAGCAGGTCCTGGGAGCGAACGGCGATGTCCTTGGAGTAGCTGGTGTTGTCGTGCATCAGCGCGACGCTCTTGGCGCCCTGCTTGTCGACCCACTTCTGGGCGGCCGCGGCCTGCTGGGAGCCGGTGCCGTTGATCAGGAAGACGTGCTTGAGCTTCTGGTCGACCAGCTCCTGGGAGTTCGCGGCCGGGATGATCATCGGGATGTTCGCCCTGCCGAAGATCGGCAGGGTGGGCAGCGTCGCGCCGGAGCAGTATCCGCCCACCGAGATGTGCACGCCCTCGGTGACGAGCTTGTTGGCCGCCGCCGAGGCCGACTGCGGGTCACAGGCGTCGTCGGCGGTCTTCAGCTCCAGCTTGCGGCCGAGCACTCCGCCCTTGGCGTTGATCTCGTCGATCGCGAGCTGCGCCGCGTTGCTCATATAGGGGCCGATGGCGGCCTCGCTGCCCGACTGGGGGATCAGCATGCCCAGGACGATCGGGCCCTGCGCCGGTGCGCTGCTCTGGTCTCCCGTACCGCCGTCGCCGAGCAGGCCCTGGCTGCATCCGGCCAGGACGAGCACGGCGAGGGTGAGTGACGCGAGGGATTTCAGGGGGGTGGCACGCATGGGGCGGCTCCTCACATTTAGTGATATGTGATATTGCATGCCGGTCGAGCGTGCTCGTCAAGGCCCGGAGCGCGACATCGACGTTCACAGATTGTTTGTCGACGCAGGACCGAAATCCGTCAAGGGCCCGAAATCCCACAGGAGCCCGGGAAGCGGCTCCGGTCCGCCGGAGCCGCCGCCGAGGTCGCCGAGGTCAGGGCCGTGAGCGCAGGCCCCTGAAGAACGCCTGCACGTCCGCCACCAGCAGGTCCGGCTCCTCCATGGCCGCGAAGTGACCGCCGCGGTCGAACTCGCTCCAGTGCACGATCGTGTTGGTCTTCTCCGCCCACGCCCTGATGGGCGGGGCGACCTCGGCGGGGAACAGCGCCAGGCCGGTCGGGACGGTGAGCATCTCCGGCATGCCCCACGCCTGCGCGAACTCGTAGTAGAGCTGGGCGGAGGAGCCGGCGGTGCCGGTCAGCCAGTAGAGCATGACGTTGGTCAGCAACCGGTCGCGGTCCACCGCCTCCTCGGGGACGTCCTTGGCGTCGGTCCAGTCCTTGAACTTCTCCACGATCCACGCCAGCTGGCCCACCGGCGAGTCGTTGAGGGCGTAGGCGAGGGTCTGCGGGCGGGTCGCCTGGATGTACATGTAGCCGGACAGCTCGTCCTCGAACCGCTTGAGCCCGCCCAGCCGCCGCTGCTCCTCCTCGGTGAGCGCGGCCATCTCCTCCGGGTCACCGGAGGGGAAGGTGAGCAGGTAGTTCAGGTGCACGCCGATCACGCGCTCGGGACAGAGCAGGCCGACCTCGCGGGAGATGCCCGACCCCCAGTCGCCGCCCTGGGCGCCGAAGCGCTCGTAGCCCAGGCGGCTCATCAGCTCCGCCCACGCCGCGGCGATGCGCTTGAGTTCCCACCCGGTCTCCCGGGTCGGGCCGGAGAAGCCGAAGCCCGGGATGGACGGGATCACCAGGTGGAAGGCGTCGGCGGGGTCCTCCGGCCGGGTCAGCGGCTCGATGACGTCGAGGAACTCCACCACGGACCCCGGCCAGCCGTGGGTGAGCAGCAACGGCGTCGCGTCGGGGTGCGGCGAGCGCACGTGCAGGAAGTGCACGGTGG
The DNA here is from genome assembly GCF_016863175.1 of Paraplanobispora siamensis. Classification (GTDB taxonomy): domain Bacteria; phylum Actinomycetota; class Actinomycetes; order Streptosporangiales; family Streptosporangiaceae; genus Planobispora; species Planobispora siamensis. The sequence continues at coordinate 99,873 of NZ_BOOJ01000045.1, read as the reverse complement.
CTCCGTCGATCTCGGTGGTGTACTGCGGGAACTCGTTCAGCCTCGCCTCGTGGACGCGCCAGTCGTAGCCGTCGGCCCAGTAGGCCGCCAGTTCCCGCAGATAGTCCAGGGGCACGCCACGGCTCCATCCGGTGCCGGGGATCTCGCTGGGCCAGCGGGTGCGGGCCAGCCGGTCGCGCAGGTCGTCGAGGTCGGCCTGGGGGACGTCGATGCGGAACTCCGTGATCTCCATACCTTGACGGTAGAAGCGATAAAGGACAACTACCGCCCTTAATATGAGGATTCATGTTGGGGACATCCGCCCGGTTGCTGCGCCTGCTGTCCCTGCTGCAGGCCCGGCGTGACTGGACAGGCGCCGGCCTGGCCGAACGCCTGGAGATCGACGTGCGCACCCTGCGCCGCGACATCGAACGGCTGCGCGACCTCGGCTATCCCGTGCACGCGGCCCGGGGCGTGGCCGGCGGCTACCGGCTGGGCGCCGGGGCGGCGCTGCCGCCGCTGCTGCTGGACGACGAGGAGGCCGTGGCGGTGGCGGTGGGGCTGCGCACGGCCGCCGACGGCACGGTGGCCGGGATCGAGGAGAGCTCGCTCCGGGCGCTGGTCAAGCTGGAGCAGGTGCTGCCCTCGCGGCTGCGGCACCGGGTGAACGCGCTGCAGGAGGCGACGATCGGGCTGGGCGGCGGCAGCCCGCTCGTCGACCACACGACGCTGACGGCCATCGCCTCCGCCTGCCGCGACCACCGGCAGCTGGGGTTCGGCTACCGCAGTCACGACGGTACGGCCACCGCCAGGATCGTCGAGCCCCTCAAACTGGCCCACATGGCCCGCCGCTGGTACCTGCTGGCCTGGGACACCGGCCGTCAGGACTGGCGGACCTTCCGCGTCGACCGGATGGACGCGCCGAGCCCGCGCGCCCGCTTCACCCCGCGCCAGCCTCCCGCCGCCGACCTGGCCGCCTACCTCTCCCGGCGGATCACCACGCAGATCTACGGCTGGCGGGCCAGGATCACCCTGCACGCCTCCGTGGAGCAGGCGCGCACCCGGGTGCTGCCCACCGCGGGCACGCTCTCCCCGATCGACGGGCGCACCTGCCTGCTGGAGATCGGCGCCGACTCCCTGGACGGCCTGGCCTACCTGGTCGGCATGCTCGGTTTCGAGTTCGAGATCCACGAGCCGGAGGAGCTGCGCGCGCACGTGACCTCGCTCGCGACGCGCCTGCTCCGGGGGGCGGCCCCGCCGGACGGGGCCGCGGGAGACGGGGTCACAGGAGGAAGCCCTCGGGGAAGGGATCCTGGGGGTCCAGGAAGTACTGGGCCGTACCCGTCACCCACGCCCGGCCGGTGATCGCCGGGATGACCGCGGGCCGCCCGGCGACGGTGGTCTCCTCGGTCAGCCGGCCGACGAACCGGGTGCCGATGAACGACTCGTTGACGAAGTCGCAGCCCACCTCCAGCTCGCCCCGGGCGTGCAGCTGCGCCATCCGCGCGCTGGTGCCGGTCCCGCACGGGGAGCGGTCGAACCAGCCGGGGTGGATGGCCATCGCGTGACGCGAGTGCCGGGCGTCGGACCCGGGGGCGGCCAGATAGACGTGGTGGCAGCCCCGTACCCGCTCGTCGAGAGGGTGCACCGGCTCGCCGGCCTCGTTGATCGCCTCCATGATCGCCAGTCCCGCGTCGAGGAGCCGCTGGCCGTGCGCGCGGTCGAACGGCAGGCCGAGATCCTCCAGCCGCACGATCGCGTAGAAGTTCCCGCCGTAGGCCAGGTCGTGGACGACCTCCCCCAGGCCCGGCACCTTGACCACCCGGTCCAGGCCGACGCTGAAGGACGGCACGTTGGTGATGGTCACCCCGGCGGCGGCGCCGTCCTCGACCCGCACCTCGGCCACCACCAGCCCCGCGGGCGTGTCCAGCCGGATGACGGTGAGCGGCTCGGTCACCTCGACCATCCCGGTCTCCACCAGCACGGTCGCGACGCCGATCGTGCCGTGCCCGCACATCGGCAGGCAGCCGGACACCTCGATGTAGAGCACGCCGTAGTCGGCGTCGGGCCGGGTCGGCGGCTGCAGGATGGCCCCGCTCATCGCGGAGTGCCCGCGCGGCTCGTACATGAGCAGGGTGCGGATGTGATCCATGTGCGCCAGGAAGTGCTCCCGCCGCTCGGCCATGGTGGCCCCGGGGATCACCCCCACTCCCCCGGTGATCACCCGGGTCGGCATGCCCTCGGTGTGCGAGTCCACCGCGTGGAAAACCCGCTCGGTCCTCATCGTCCCTCACTCTCCAGAACAGGATCCGCTATCGCAGGCCCGAGGCGAGGACCTTCTCGGTGGCGGCGCGGACCACTTCCTCGTCCTGCGGCGCCAGGGGCAGCCGCGGCGGGCGGCAGGGGCCGCCGCGGTGCCCGGCCATGTCCATGGAGAGCTTGATGGCCTGCACGAACGCGGTCTTGGAGTCCCAGCGCAGCAGCGGGTGCAGCGTCCGGTAGAGCGGGACCGCGGTCGCCAGGTCCCCGGCGACGGCGGCCCGGTACAGCGTCACGCAGGCCTCGGGCAGGGCGTTGGGATAGCCCGCCACCCACCCGACGGCCCCGGCCACGGCCAGCTCCAGCAGCACGTCGTCGGCCCCGGCCAGCAGGTCCAGTCCCGGGGCGAGCTCGGCGAGCTCGTAGGCCCGCCGCACGTCGCCGCTGAACTCCTTGACGGCCACGATCAGGCCCTCGGCGTGCAGCCGCGCCAGCAGGGCGGGGGTGAGGTCGACCTTGGTGTCGAAGGGGTTGTTGTAGGCGACCACCGGCAGGCCCGCGCGCGCCACCTGTCGGTAGTGCTCGATCACGGCCCGCTCGTCGGCCCGGTAGGCGTTCGGCGGGAGCAGCATCACCGCCCCGCACCCGGCCTCCCCTGCCTGCTCGGCCCAGCGGCGGGCCTCCAGGGCGCCGTAGGCGGCGATCCCCGGCATCACCCGGTCCCCGCCGACCGCGGCCACCGCGGTCCGCACGACCTCGGCCCGTTCCTCGGGCGTCAGCGTCTGGTACTCCCCCAGGGAGCCGTTGGGCACCACTCCGTCGCAGCCGTGGGCGACCAGCCACCGGCAGTGACGGGCGTAGGCGGCGTGGTCGATCGACAGGTCGTCGTCGAGGGGCAGCGCGGTGGCCACCATCACTCCGTGCCAGGGTTTCGTACGGGTCGTCATCGTGATCGTCCTTCCGGGGAGGCGGGACCGTCGTCCGGGGAGGCGGGGTCGTCGGCGGGCCGGGGCCACGCGGCCAGGTCGCCGAGCCGGACGGGCTCGGCGATCGCGCGCCGGGTCACCGGCAGGGCGTCCCGGGTCAGGCACGCCACGGTGTAGCCGCACATGCGGCCCTGGCACCAGCCCATCCCGGCGCGGGTCAGGAGCTTGACGGAGCGCGCGTCGGCGGCGCCCAGTTCCAGGGCCTCGCGTACGGCCGACAGCGGCACCTCCTCGCAGCGGCAGACCAGGGTGTCCTCACGCAGCCAGCCCTGCCAGCCGGGCCGTACGGGATAGGCCTGCCGCAGCGCCCGCGCGAAGGCGGCCATGCGGTCACGCCGGCGCGACAGGACCGGGTCGGGCGGGACGCGGCGCCCCAGGTCGGCGGCCGCCGCCCGGCCCGCGATGCGCCCCTCCACCTCGGCCAGCAGGGCGCCGCCGACCCCGGTGGTCTCCCCCGCGGCGTAGACGCCGGGCACGCCGGTGCGCATGCCCGCGTCCACGACGACCGCGGGGTCGCCGTGGTCGTCCCGTACGGCGCAGCCGAGTTGCACGAGCAGGTCGATCCGGGGGATGAAGCCGTAGCCGCAGGCGAGGGTGTCGCACTCGACCGTCCGCGTCGAGACCGGGCGCCAGTCCCGGTCCAGGCGGGCGATCGTGACGTGGGTCAGCCGGTCGTCGCCGTGCGCCTCGACCACCGCCCGGCGCCCGCGGTAGGGCACCCGGTGCCGGGCCAGGCGGAGGCCGTAACCGAGCGCCTCGGCGGCCCTGCCCGCGGCGAGGAAGGGATGCGCGGCCAGGCCGAGGCGGCCGCCGGCCTCGTACGCGCCGAGCACGTGCGCGCCCGCGGCGGCCAGCCCGGCGGCGACCGGGAGCAGGAAGGGCCCGGTGCCGGCGACCACGACCCTGCTCCCCGCGACGACCAGATCACCCTTGAGCAGCGCCTGCGCGCCCCCGGCGGTGATCACTCCGGGCAGGTCCCAGCCGGGGAAGGGCAGCGGCCGGTCGTAGGCGCCGGTGGCCACCAGTACCCCGCGCGCGGTGATCGTGCGGGGCCGTTCCTCCCGGTCCCCCTCCGCGCACCGTACGGCCAGCGCGCTCCCCTCGCGCTCGACCGACCAGACGCGGTGCCCGGTCAGCACGTCCGCCCGGGCGGCGAGCCGGTCGCACTGCCGGGCGAACCGGTCGAGACCGTGGTGGAGCGCTCCCGGCCGCCCGGCGCGGAACCCGTCCGCAGGGCGGCGGAAGTACTGGCCGCCGAGGCGCGCGGCGGAGTCGAGCAGGACCACGCCGAGCCCGGCCAGCGACGCGGTCAGCGCCCCCGCCACCCCGGCGGGCCCGCCGCCGACCACCGCGAGGTCGTAGTCAGGAGTCACCGCGTCCCCCTCCCGCACCGCGATCGCGCCCCGGACCCGCCGGTCCTGCGGCTTCCCTCTCGGTGGAGGCGTGATCCGCGGCCGGCCGCCCGTCCGGGTGCGGGCGGCCGGTGGTCACCCGGTCGCCGGGCCGGGCCTCGATCTGGCACGCGCGCAGGGACGGGACGCCGTTGACCGTGACCAGGCAGTCGAAGCAGACGCCGATGCCGCAGAACAGCCCGCGCGGGCGGCCGCCGGAGCGGGTGGTCCGCCAGGAGCGGATGCCCGCGGCGTGCAGGACGGCGCCGAGGCTCTGCCCGGGGACCACCGGTACGGCCTCGCCGTCCACGTCGATCTCGAAGCCGGGCTCCGGGTCCGCCCGGACCAGCCGGCGGGCGGGGTTCACGGGCGCCCCCGACCGGCCGCCGCCCGGTACGGTACCGGCGTCCTGGCTCGATCTCGCCTCGGTGTCACGGGGTCTCCTCTCCGAAGCGGTCGGGGCGGAAGGGGGTCAGCTCGAGGTCGGGACGCGTGCCGGTCAGCGCCTGGGCGATGAGGTGGCCCGTGGCCGGGGCCAGGCCGATGCCCGCGCCCTCGTGGCCGCAGGCGTGGTAGAGGCCGGGGGCCCGGGGATCCTCGCCGATCACCGGGAGGTGGTCGGGGCAGTAGGGCCGGAACCCGCAGTAGGCCCGGATCGCCTTGTAACCGGCCAGGACGGGGAAGAGCGCCACGGCCTGGGCGGCGAGCCTGCCCAGCACGGACGCCGGGACGGCCCGGTCGAAGCCGACGCGCTCGCGGCTGGCGCCGATGAGCACCGGCCCGGCCGGGGTGCCCTCCACGACGGCGGAGCTCTCCAGGCCCTCGGAGTCGCTCGCCACCGCGGTGACGTAGGCGGCGGTGTAGACCTTGTGCCGGATCAGCGGCCGTTCGAGCGGCTCGGTGACCAGGATGGCGCCGCGCCTGGGCAGCACCGGCACGCGCACCCCGGCCAGCGCCGCGACCTCGCCGCCCCACGTCCCGGCGGCGTTGACGACGGCCCCGGCGAGGATGTCCCCCTGGTCGGTCCTGACCCCGGTCACCCGGTCGCCGTCACGGACGAACCCGGTGACCGTGACGCCGGTGCGCAGCATCAGCGCGCCGCGGCCGAAGCTCTCGCCGCCCCGCCGGATCAGCCTGGCCGCGGCGAGCATGGGCTGGACCTGCGCGTCCTGCGGGTAGAACACGCCCCCGGCGAGGCCCTCGGCCAGGTGCGGTTCGTAGTCGCGCAACCGGCCGGGCTCGACCACGGCGTGCTCGACGCCCTGTTTGACGGCCAGGTCGGCGAGCGCCTCCATCACCGGCGGCGTCTCGGCGACCACCAGCCCGCCCTTGGCCTCGAACTCGAACCCGCCGCCCGCCGGGCCGGGACCGGGCCCGTCCGGGCCGGAGTCCGCCAGTTCGCGCCAGAGACGGTTGGACAGCAGCGCGAGGTCGAGTTCGGGACCGGGCTCCTTGTCGGAGACCAGGACGTTGCCCTCTCCCGCGCCGGTCGTGCCGCCCGCCACCGGACCCCTGTCCAGGACCACCACGTCCAGGCCCGCCCGCGCCGCGTAGTAGGCGCACGCCGCCCCGACGATCCCCGCGCCGACGACCACGACATCCGGCATGGCTCACCCCGCTCCCGCGACCTGGCCCGCCTGTAAAATGTCACATATTCCGCGGCGGATCAATGGCCTATGAGCGGTCTGCGACCCGTGGACCGAGCGACTCGCCGTCCGCGCCTCCGGCGACGTCACGACGCCGGTGCACGGCGAGCCAGACACCGCCGGCGACCGCCATCGGCAGGCCGAGGAGGGCGAAGACCGCGCTCGCGTCCAGCCGGTCGAGGAGGGCTCCTGCGGCGGCGGCCGAGACGCCGAGGCTGAGAGTGGCCGTGGCGCTCCACAGGGAGGTGACCCGGCCGCGGACCTCGTTCGGTGCGGCGGTCAGCAGGACGGTCATGGCCGCGGGGCCGTACACCACCTCGGCGGCCGCGATCAGCCCCCACAGCGCCAGCGCGGGCAGCACGCTCGACGGCAGGCCGAGCAGCATGGTGAGGACGCCCTCGGCCAGACAGGACAGGCCGATGACCAGATGGCGTCCGGACGGCCCCAGCGCGCGGATCCGGGAGGCCGCGACCACCAGGACCACGCTCCCCACGACGCCCTGGACGCCGTAGAACCAGCCGGCCCCGCCCTGCCCGAGGTCGTGCACGCGCAGGGCGAGATAGGTCATCGCGGTGATCGTGCCGCCCAGCCCCAGGCAGAAGACCGCCTCCAGCAGGAGCAGGGCCGCGATGGCACGGGTGCGCGCGGCCACCGCGGCCCCCTCGCGCAGAGAGCGCCACCAGCCGTGCGAGGCGACACCCGCGAACCGGTCGCCCGAGCGGACCGACGCGGTGAGCCACGCCGACAGCAGGAAGGAGGCGGCGTTGACGGCGAACGCCCAGCGCCAGCCCACCACCGTGACGACGAGGCCTCCGGCGACCCCGCCCAGCGCCTGGAACGCCAGGCCGTTGACCTGCACGGCCGCCGAGTACAGGGGGTACTCCTCGGGCCGGGCCAGGCTGGGCATCCACGCGTTGCGGGCGGCCTGGAAGACGAACCCGGCCGCGGCGGAGGCGAAGGTCAGCGGATAGACGAGCCACAGCCGCCCCGGGTCGTCGGCGAGCAGGAAAGCGAGGGCGAGGGCCGCCATGAGCACGTCGGTCACCAGCATCACCGCGCGCCGGTCGGCCCGGTCGGCCAGCACCCCGCCCCAGACCCCGGCCATCACGCCGGGCAGATAGCGCACGGCCAGCGTGAGCCCGGCGGCGAGCCCGGCGCCGCTGTGCGCGTAGACCATCGCGAACACCGCGACCGCGGAGAACCACCCGCCGCACGCGCTGACCAGGTTCCCCAGCCACAGCATGCGCAGGTCGCGGTTGCGGACGAGCAGCTCGCGCAGCGTGCGAGCAGGTTCCACCGGACACCCCCGAGAGACGACTGGGAATGATTTTCATCTCCGGAGCCGGGCAGATCAAGAGTTGACAATGATTTTCGTTTTCACTACTACTTCTGGAGGCGCCCTGCGGCGCCGCCGGTCGGACCGACCGAGATCCCGGCCCGGATGCCCGGAGGGAGGTGATCAGGCATGACCGTCAAGAAGTTGAAGGCGAAGGCGCGCAACGCGTCCGTCCACTCGTCCAACCACGCCACGGTGGCGCTGGCCAAGGTGGCCTGGCGCTAACCGCACGAAGAGCGGCCCCGGGCGCGGGAGCGGGATGACCGCGCCCGCGCCCGGGCGCCGCCGGATCTTCCACAGAGGCCGCCGAGGCCGCCGAGGCCGCCGCGGATTCCGAGACGGACTCCGAGCTTTCGGAGACGTCGAGGATTCAGGGGTGTCCGGGCCTCCGCGGATTTCGAGGATTTCGAGGAAAGGAACGCTCGCGATGACTTCCGGCCTGGACCGGCCCGCGCGCTGGGCGGCCGGGACCACCTTCGTGCCCACCGGGGACGGCTGGCTGGTCCACGGCCCCGACGAGGACTTCCTGGTCCTGAGCGTGCCCCCGGAGGACCGGGCCGCCGTGGCGGACCTGTTCTCCGGCCGCCTCGGCGTACGGGCGGCACTCGAACGCCTCCCGGAGGCGGCCGACCTGGTCGCCGAACTCACCGTTCCCCTCCCGGAGCCCGGCCCCACGGCCCCGGCGTCCACGGAGGAACTCCCGGCAGACGCTCCCGCGGCGACGTCTCCTATCGCCAGGCCCGTGACGGCGCCTTCCGCCTCCAGCCCCGCAGCGGCATTCTCCGTCACCGGGCCTGCGGCGACGTCGTCCGGAGCGGCCGAGGTCCTCCTCCTGGGCGACGGTCCGCTGCTGGCGCCGCTGGCGCGATGCCTGCGGCAGGAGGGCCTGGCCGTACGGCACGCAGCGGCCGGGCAGGATCCCGGACCGGGGACCGCGGTCCTGGTCGCGTGCGCCGAGCACCTGCCCGACACCGCCTGGCGGGGACTCGACGCCCGCTGCCGCGACCGGGGGATCGCCTGGCACCGCGGCCACAGCGAGGGCCGTCGCTGGTATGTCGGCCCCTTCACTCCCCCGGCCGACGGCGCCGGTTACGAGGATCTGCGGCTGCGCCGTCTGGCCGCCTGCCCGTGGCCGGACGAACTGGCCGCCTACTGGGCCTTCCTCGACGCCGGAGGACGTCCGGCCACCCCCGCCGACCCCGCCGGGGCCGAGGTCGCCGCCGCCCTCATCGCCGCCGACCTGCGCGCCTGGGCCGACGGCGCCCGGCCTCCCGGGACCCGCCGCCAGACCGGGATCGACCTGGCGGCCGGGGAGATACGTCACCACCCCGTACTGCCGGTGCCGGGCGGCCTGATGCGGGAGATCCCCAGGTGAGCGAACGAAGTGAGCGAGCGAAAAGACACGGCGGCATCGCGAGCGCAGCCGACGGGCACAGCGGCGTCGCCGACGCGGCCGGCGGAGGAGGCTACGCCGGCGAGATCCGCACCGGGCTGACGGTGACGGCGGCCGACGGCACGGTACTGGTGGCCGACCTGGTCCTGCCGGACCGGCTGCCCGCCCCGGCCGTGGTGGTCCGCACGCCGTACGGCGCCGCGGGCGGTCTGCCCGAGGCCCGCAGCCTGGCCGAGGCCGGGTTCGCCTGCCTGCTGCAGGATCTGCGGGGCCGTCACCTGTCGGGAGGCGTCTTCGTCCCCGGCGCCGACGAGACCGGCGACGGGCACGCGACGCTCGACTGGACGGCGGCCCAGCCGTGGTGCGACGGCGACGTCTTCCTGTACGGCCTCGCCTACGAGGCCTACGCCGCCTGGTGCGCCGCCGCCCACCCGGCCGTCCGGGGGATCGTCAGCCGCCAGCCCTGGCCGCCCGCCGGTCCCCCGGCCCTCGACGACGAACTGTGGTGGCGCACCGACCTGGGCGCCGGGCGGGCGACCAGACCCGGCCTCTACGAGGCGACACTGGCCCACCGGCCGGAACTGGCCGCCCTGATCCCCGCTGCCGCCGTCACCGGGACGTGGCCGGTGGACGTCGGCCCCTGGCCGGTCACGCCGGACACGTACGGGCCCGCGGCCCGGCGCATGACGGGGGCCGCCCAGGTGACCCGCGTACCCAGCCTGCACCTGGGCAGCTGGTACTGCCGCTCGGCACGGACCACCCTGCGCCAGGCCATGGCGTCCCCGTACGCCGAGGCCGTCGTCGGCGGCTGGGCCAGCGCCCTCACCCACCGGCTCCAGCCCGAATGCGCCCTCCCCGAGCCTCCCGGACCGCACCCCTTCGCCCTGGCCCTGGAGTGGCTGGACGCCGTACGGCGGGACGGCCACCCGCTGGACGGAGTGCGGCGCGGCGGCTGCCTGCTCCTCGGCACCGGGCGCTGGACGGATGCCGACCCGGTCCCGCCCCACCGGCCGGCATGGACGACCCCGCCGCTCGGAGAAGAGGGGATGCGGCCCGGGGAAGGCGGGATGCGGCTGCGTCATGACCCCGCCGACCCCTACCCGTCGGCCCCGCACTCCGCCGACCTGGCGCCGCTCGCCGACCGCGAGGACGTGGTCCGGCTGGGCGTCGACGGCCCGCTGTGCTGGCACGGCACGGCCCGCCTCACCGCCGCGGTCACCGTCAGCACCGAAGCCACGGCCCGCACCCACACCGGCACCCGTACCGAGGCCGCCACCACTCACCCCGGCTCCGGCATCCGCCCCGGGGTCACCACCGGCGCCGGCGTCGAACTGGTGGTCACCCTCGTCCACGAGCGCCCCGACGGCGCGGCCACCCGGGTCGCCGACGGCACGGCGTCCATCGGGCCCGGCGCCTCCCGGTGCGAGATCCGCCTGGCCCCGGTCGCGATGGAGTTGCCGCCCGGACACCGGCTCCACGTGGAGCTGACCGCCGGGCGTCCTCCGCGATACCCGGCGCCGCCGCAGCGGGCGGAGATCCTCCTGCACGACGTTGCGCTGCACCTGCCCCGTCCCCGGAAGGGAGCCTTCGCATGACCGACGCCTTCGGCACGGACCCGACCGGCGGACAACCGGACCCGGACTCGGCGGGGAGCGATCCCCTGGCGGTCCTGGTCGACGACCGTACCGGCCTGATCCGCAGGCTGGAGCCTCTGGAACCCGATCCCTGGTGGCCCGAGGGGCTCACGATCCACACGGCCGAGGTCGGCTCGCCGTACCGGCTGCTGCCCTGGCCTGCCGACCGGGTCGCTACCGGCACCGCGTTCGGCGATCCGGGCCGGGCCGCGATGAGCGCGCTCGGCGAGGCGGTGGAGCGTTACTGCGGCAACTTCGTCCCCGCCGGTCTGCCCCGTTCCTCCTATCGGAGGCTGCGCGAGCCCGCCCTCGACCCGGCCCGGCTCGTCCTCTACTCCGATGAGCAGTACGCCGAGCCCGGTTTCCCCTTCGTGCCGTTCACCTCCGGCCTGGAGGTGCTGTGGACCCCGGGCACGGACCTGATGGACGGCGCGCCCGCCTGGCTGCCCGCATCCCTGGTCTACGTCAACTACCTCACCGGACCTCGCGAGGACGAGCCGCCGACCAACTACGCGATGCTCGCCGGCATCGCCGCCGGGCCCTCCGCGAGGGCGGCCCGCACGGCCGCGCTGGAGGAGGTCATCGAGCGCGACGCCACGGTCGTCTGGTGGGCCGGTGCGCTGCCCGCCCGACCCGTCACCGGGGCCGGTCATCCCGCGGCGCCCTTGATACCGGAGGAGGCCGACCCCGGCTGGTACCGCCCCGCCGGCGCGACCGGGCACTGCCGCTACCGGGTCGTGGCGATCCCCACCGTCTTCGAGGTCGCGGTCCTCGGCGTCCTGCTCGACGACCCCGAGACCGGCATCGCCGCTCTCGGCGTCGCCGCCCGCCCCGACCCGGCCGAGGCCGTACGCAAGGCTCTGGCCGAGGCCGTCACGCTGCGCCGTTACGCGCTGGGCCTGCTCGACCCCGCCGGGGAGATCTGGGCCGCCGCCGCGGACGGCGTCATCGACGCGCGTGTATTCAAGCCCCACCGCGCCGACCGCCGCTACGCCGACGACTACCGGAGCGACTTCCGCGACGTCGTCGACCTGGGCTGTCACAGCCAGCTCTGGCTCGACCCGCGGATGCGCGAGCACCTGACCCCGATCACCGCCTGCGCCGACCCGGTCGCCCTCGCCGACCTGCCGCGCGTGGACGGCGATCCCCTGGAGGGCTATCTCAAGCGGGTCGCGGCCCAGGGGCTGGGCGCCTACGCGGCCGATCTGACCACGCCCGACGTCGCCTCCGCGGGGTTGTCGGTCGCCCGGGTGATCGTTCCCGGCGCCTACTCCAACGCGCCCGCGGCCTTCCCGTTCCTCGGCGGGACCCGCCTGCGCGAGGACCCCGTACGGCTCGGCCTGCGAGCAGCCGAGCGGATCAACCTCGTCCCCCTGCCACACACATGATCCCCGTCGACTCCCGCTCCGGTCTCGTCACCGACGTGCGCGCCGCGACCCTGCGCGCATGTCTGCACGTCGCCTTCGCCGACCTCGCCGCCACCGCCGGGTACGGCCTGCCGCTCGGCAACCCCACGGTCTCCGGCGCCTGCTGGCACGACCCCGCCAGGGCCCGCCTGCGGGCGCTCGGCGAGGCGGCCGAACGCTACTGCGGTCACCTCGTGCCCGCCGACCGGCTGGTGGAGGCCACCTGGCACGATCTGGCCCCGGACGCCGTCGACCCGCAGGCCCTGGCGCTGTACTCGGCCGGGCAGACCGCCCGCGACGGCTTCCCCTTCACCGGGCTGGGACGCGCCGACCGCACCCACTGGGTACGCGGCACCCGCCACGACGGCACACCGGTCTGGGTCCCGGCCGCACTGGTCTGGCTGACGCCCTTCCACGCGTCCCCGGCGACGGGGGCCGCTGCGGAGGGATCCCGGAGGTCCGGTTCCGTACGGTCCCGGCCCGTCGTCCTGCCGGTGTCGGCCGGGATCGCCGCCGGTCCCGATCTCGCCTCCGCGCGCGTCGCGGCGCTGGCGGAGGTCGTGGAGAGGCACGCCCTGGCCACGGCCTGGGCCTCGGGACGCGCCTTCCCGGAGCTGACGGGCGTGCGGTTGCCCCGGGTGCCGGGGGTACGGCTGCGCGCGCGGGCCGTACCGAACTTCCTGGACGCCCCGGTGGTGCTGTGCGTCGCGGAGGAGATCGGCGGCGAGGACGCGGGCGAGGGTCCTGACACGGCGGAACCCGGCCGGGTGCCCGCTCCCGGCGTCCGCGGGATGGCGGGGGTCGGCTGTGCGTTCGTCCCCGGTGCCGCCGATCCGCCGACCGCTGCGGCGTGGAAGGCCGCGGCCGAGGCGCTCCAGTCCCTGGACACCACCGCCCAGCTCGCCGTGGGCGATCTGTCGGAGTGGGAACACCCCCACGGCCCGCTCGCGCCCCACCGGCCCGACCGCGCCTTCGCCTCCGCCTACCGGCCGGACTTCTCCGACGTCACCGATGTCACCTGTCACCTGCAGCTCCTGGCCGATCCCTCCTTCTCCGCCCGGGTCCTGGCCCGCCTGGCCCGCGGCGAACCCGCCGGGACCGCCGGGTTCATCGGGGCGGGCCCCCTCGACCCCGACGCGGCGCTGGCCGCCCGCGGCCTGGTCCCCGTCACGGTCGACCTGACCACCCCCGACATCGCCGCCTGCGGTCTGGCCGTGGTCCGGGTCGTCGTGCCAGGGCTGCGGGCCACGGCCCCGGCCGCCTTCCCCTTCCTGGGCGACGGCGCCGACCCCCTACCGGCCCGGCCCGAACGCCTGCCGGTGCCCCACGCCTGACCTCGTACGGCGCACCCGCCCACATGCGGTGGCACACCGGCCACCCGGACAGAACACACCGATCAGAAGGAGACGCCCTCCATGAGAACCGTCACGTCCCGCGCGGCCCTGGCCCTGCTCGCCGGAACCGCCGTGCTCGCCGCGGGGTGCGGCGGGGGCGAGGCGCCCACCGCCGCCGCGCAGGTCCCGGCGCGGACCTCGGCCGCCCCGGTGGAGGTGAGCAACTGCGGCGCCACCTATCGCTTCGACGGCCCGCCGCAGCGCGTCGTCACCTCCAGCACCATCGCCACCGAGATCGTGCTGGCCCTGGGCGCCCGCGACCGGCTGGCCGGCGCGGTCGCGCCGGGCGAGCTCCTGCCCGAGGTCGCCCCCGCCTTCGACGGGGTGAACATCATCGCCAAGTCGGCCTTCCCGCCCCCGTCCAAGGAGACGGTGTTCGCCGCCGGCCCCGACTTCGTGGTCAGCGGGTACGGCGACGACTACGGGCCCAAGGCCCTCGGCGACCGGGCGCTGTTGCGCGAGGAGGGGGTCAACTCCTACCTTCTGTCCGGCAACTGCCCCGGCCGCAAGGCCACCGTCGAGGACACCTACACCGACATCCGCGAGCTGGGCCGGATCCTCGGCGCCGAGGCGAAGGCCGGGGAACTGGTGACGAAGCTCAAGACCGAGGTGGAGTCCGTGCTGCCGGTCTCCGGCACGCCGAAGGTGTTCGACTACGCCGGAGGACTGGAGAAGCCGAGCACCGCCGGGTCGAACGGCCTGATCGACGATCTCATCCGCCGGGCCGGGGGCGAGAACGTCTTCCCCGAGGTGACCTCCTACGCGCAGATCTCCTGGGAGGAACTGGTCAAGCGCGACCCGGACGCCATCGTCGTGGAGGACCAGGCGTTCGAACCGGCCGACAAGGCCATCGCGTTCCTCACCTCCTACGAGCCGATCAAGAACGTCACCGCGATCAAGGAGAAGCGGTTCATCGTGATCCCGGTCAACGACACCCAGCCCGGCCTGCGCAGCGGACGGGCGCTGAAGACGCTCGTCGCCGGGCTGACCAGGTGACCTCCTCCGAGACCGGGACTGAGACCCGAACCGAGGCCGGGGCTGAGAGCGGGACCGGGACCCGAACCGAGGCCGGGGCTGAGAGCGGGGCCGAGAGCGGGACGGAGTCCCAGGCCCCGCCGGGTTCCTCAGCGAGGCATCCCACGGCGCCCTCCGCACGGGGGCCCTCCTCCGGAGGATCCGCCGCCCCGCCTCGGGCGGCGGGCGGACGGCGCCTCGCCTTCCCGGCCGTCCTCGTCCTGCTGGCGGCGCTGCTGGGCGTCTCGCTCGTCGCGGCCGTCGGCCTGGGGCCGGTCTCCATCCCCTTCGCCGACGTGGCCCGCATGCTCGGCCACCGGCTGCTGCCCTGGCTGGTGCCGCAGGCGCCGGGCGGACCCAGGGCGGTCATCGTGCTGGACATCCGCTTCCCCCGGGTGCTGCTCGGCGCGGTGGTCGGGGCGGGGCTGGCCGTCGTGGGCGCGGTGCTGCAGGCCGTACTGCGCAATCCCCTGGCCGACCCCTACATCATCGGCGCCAGCTCCGGCGCCTCCCTGGGCGCCGTGCTGGTGATGCTGGCGGGACTGTCGCCGTTCGGGCCGCTGTCCCTGCCGCTGTCGGCCTTCGCCGGGGCCATGGCCGCCTTCGCGCTGGTGCTGGCGCTGTCGCGGCGCGGCGGGCAGGTGGCCCCGGCCAGGCTCATCCTCGCCGGTGTGGCGGTCGCCGCGCTCACCGAGGCCGTCACCAGCTACATCGTGCTCACCACGCCGGAGAAGGAGGTGCGCTCGGCGCTGTTCTGGAGTCTGGGCGGCCTGTCCGGCACGCAGTGGCGGGACGTGGGCGTGCCCGCGCTGGTCGTCGCCGCGGCCGCCGCCTGGGCGGTGTCCCGGGCCGGCCCGCTCAACGCCCTGGCCCTGGGCGACGAGGGCGCCACCAGCCTGGGTGTCGAGGTCGACCGGCTGCGGCTGTGGCTGATCGTCGTGTGCGCGCTGGTCATCGGCACGGTCGTCGCGGTGAGCGGCGGCATCGGCTTCGTCGCGCTCATGGTCCCGCACGCCGTACGGCTGGCCTCCGGCGGCGACAACCGCCGGCTGATCCCGATCGGCGCTCTGGCGGGGGCGCTGCTGCTCGTCTGGGTCGACGTGGCGGCCCGGATGCTGAACCGGCCCGACGAGATCCCCATCGGAGTGATCACCGCGGTGCTCGGCTCGCCCTTCTTCCTCATGCTGCTCGTCCGCGCCGATCGGAGGGGTCCGCGGTGAACGTCGACGTCCAGGGCGTCCACTGGCTGCACGTGCTGCGCGACGTCAGCCTCACCGCCGGGTCCGGGCGGGTGACGGGGCTGATCGGTCCCAACGGCAGCGGCAAGTCGAGCCTGCTGCGGTGCGTCTACCGCCGGATCCGCCCCGACCGCGGCCGTGTGCTGATCGACGGCGCCGACGTGTGGCGGACCCCGGCCCGCGAGGTCGCCCGGCAGGTCGCCGTCGTCGCCCAGGACACCCCGGCCGACCTCGACGACAGCGTCGAGCACGTCGTCGCGCTGGGCCGGATCCCCCATCTCGGCGCGCTGGGCCGGCTCTCGGCCGCCGAACGGGAGCTGGTCGCCGAGGCGATGGAGATGTGCGAGATCACCGGCCTGGCCCGCCGGCCGTTCGCCACCCTGTCGGGAGGCGAGCGTCAGCGGGTCCAGCTCGCCCGCGCGCTGGTCCAGCAGCCCCGGCTGCTGATCCTCGACGAGCCCACCAACCATCTGGACCCGCGCCACCAGGTCGACCTCCTGCGGCTGGTCCGCGCCCTGGGCGTCACCGTCCTGGTGACCCTGCACGACCTGCAGCTGGCGGCCGCCGCCTGCGACCGCCTCGTCGTCCTGGACGGCGGCGCGGTCGTCGCCGACGGCCCCGTGGCGCGGGTGGTCACCGAGGACCTCCTGCGCGCGGTCTACCGGGTCGAGGCCGAGGTCGGCCACGGGAGCGACGGCCTGCCCAGGATCTTCCTGCCGTTGCGCCGGCCCGGCGGGACGGCGCCGGCGGTCGCCGCCCGGGGCGGGGCTGCGGGCGGGACCGGGCATGCGGGCACCTACGATGTGAGCCGTGAACCAGCTTCTTGACCTGCCCCGCCGGCACGCCGTACGCCTGTTCCGGAGCGTGTGGGCTCCGACGGCCGCCGGTATGCGGTGGTGGGCCCTGGCCGCGGTGGTCGTCAACGCCGGGATCACGGTGACGGGCGCGGTGGTGCGGGTGACCGGGTCGGGGCTGGGCTGTCCCACCTGGCCCCGGTGCACTCCCGACAGCTTCGTCCCGGCCGCCCACGAGGGGATCTCGCCGATCAACACGGCGATCGAGTTCGGCAACCGGCTGCTGACCTTCCTGGTGCTGGTCGTGGCGGTGGCCTGCGTGCTCGCCGCGCGGCGGCTGCCGTCCCGCCGACGCGACCTGGTCCGCCTGGCCTGGATCCAGCCGTACGGCGTGGCCCTGCAGGCGTTCTGGGGCGGCGTGGTGGTGCACACCGCGCTCAACCCGGTCACCGTCAGCCTGCACTTCCTGTTCTCCGTCGGCATGATGGCCGCGGCCTGCGTGCTGTACGCCCGCGCCGGGGAGGGGGACGGGCCGGTGCGGTCCCTGGTCCGCCGCGACATCCGCGTGCTCGGGCACGTGCTGGTCGCCGCGGTGCTGGTGCTGATCCTGGCCGGGATGGTGGTGACCGGCACCGGCCCGCACTCCGGGGACGAGATGGCCTCGCGCTTCGACTTCGACATCGAGACCGTGGCCAGGATCCACGCCGACGCCGCCTACCTCGTGGTGGGGCTGACGTTCGCGCTGATGTTCGCGCTGCGGGTGACCGACGCGCCGGAGCGCGCGCGCCGGGCGGCGCTGGTCCTGCTGGGGGTGGAGCTGGCCCAGGGGGTCATCGGCTACGTCCAGTACTTCCTGGCCGTGCCGGCGTTCCTGGTCGGCCTGCACGTGCTGGGCGCGACGCTGGTGTGGATCTTCACGCTGCGGGTGGTGTTCACCCTGCGGTCGCGGGACCCGCTCGACGCTCCGGCCGGAAATCCCGACAAACTGGACAAAGTACCCGCCTAGCGGGAGGATGACCGGATGCGGCTCTCCCCCTCGCGCACGGTCCTGCGGCGTTCCTACCAGGCCGCGGTCCTGCTGAGCGTGCTGGCGATCACCCCGCTGACCTGGGCCTGGCTGTCCAGCTCCGGGCACCGTACGGTCGCCGGCTCCTCCCCCTCCTGGATCTCCGAGGTGCCCGAGGCGCCGGCCGCGCTGGTGCTCGGCGCGGGCATCCGCGGCGGCGCCCCCACCCCCATGCTGGCCAGGCGGCTGGACATCTCCGCCGAGCTGTACCGGGCGGGCAAGGTGCGGGCGATCCTGCTGTCGGGCGACAACAGCGTGGCCGGCTACGACGAGCCCACCGTGATGCGCGACTATCTGACCGCGCGCGGCGTCCCCGTCCGGGCGCTGGTCCTGGACTACGCCGGCTTCGACACCTGGGACTCCTGCGTGCGGGCGCGCGACGTCTTCGGCGCCACCCGGCTGACCGTGGTCACCCAGGTCTTCCACCTGCCCAGGGCCGTCGCGCTGTGCCGTACGGCGGGCCTGGAGACCTTCGGCGTCGGCGACGACTCCACCAAGCAGTGGGCCGCGGCCACCTACGGCTACGCGGCCCGCGAGTTCCTCGCCGCGGCCAAGGGGTTCCTGGACGCCGTGGTGCTCGACTCCTCCCCCGTCTTCCCCGGTCCCCGGGAGACGACCCTGGACGCCGCGATCCGGGGCGGCTGAGACTCGAACCCGGATGCGGCCGGGCGGCTCAGCCCCGGTGCAGGCCCTGCCCCACCCCGGGGAAGTTGCGGCGCGCCTCGGCCATGCACGTCAGCAGGGCGTGCTGCTCGTCGTTGAAGGTGCGCTCGTCGATCACCCGGCGCGCGGCGCGCTCGTGCAGCAGGCCGAGCTCGGTGGCGGCCAGCTGGTAGTCGCTCATCGCCCGCAGCCCGCCGCGCCCGCCGTGCGTCCTGGCCCACTGCCGCGCCTGCCTGCGGCCGGGCAGCGAGGACAGCATGGAGACGTCGTACGGGGAGACCAGGCCGGTCGCCTGGTAGGCGGGCAGATAGCCCTGGATGAGGCCGACGATGCGCTTGCGGTCGCGGACGATGACCCCGATCAGGACGAACAGCACGATCATCAGCAGCAGGTAGGCGGCGGCCAGCCCGGGGAAGCCGACATAGGACGCCAGGCCGTTCCAGATGCCGTGCAGGAGCATCGCGCCGATCCAGCCCGCCGCGATGACGCCGACCCGCCCGGGACCGTGCCGCTGCGCCGCGTAGGCCACCGCGACCCCGATCATCGAGGTGAACAGCGGGTGCGCGAACGGCGACAGGATCCCCCGCAGGACGACGGTCACCGCCAGGCCCTGGGCCCCCATCTCGTCGAGGGCGGCCACGTAGTAGCTGACGTTCTCGCTCATCGCGAAGCCGAGGCCGACCATGCTCGCGTAGATGACGCCGTCGGTGGGACCGTCCAGCTCGGCCCGCCTGAAGCGCAGCAGCCCCAGCAGGACCAGGCCCTTCATGGTCTCCTCGACCACCGGGGCGCCGAAGGTGGCGGTGAGGTTGCGGGCGTCGGCGTAGTCGATGGCCGCGGCCTGGCCGATGTAGAGCAGGTTGAGGGAGTTGATGACGCCCGCCACCAGGACGGCCACGCCCGCGCCCCAGCCGAAGGCGAAGATCAGGTTGCTGCGCGGCTCCGGCTCCATGCGGTCCAGCGCGAGCACCGCCGCCAGCAGCACCGGGACCGGGGCCAGCGCCAGCGCCAGCGCGATGAAGAAGAAGACCGGGTCGCCGTTGAGCACGTCGAAGGAGAAGGACACCAGCCCGCACAGCCCGGTCACGACGAGCCCCGCGATCAGCGCGACGGACGGGCGGTCCTTGAACACCCATCGAGGATCACGGCTCGCCATGGGGCAACGGTAACTGATCGTCAATGTCCTGTCCCCCCGGCCCCGCCGCGCCCGGAGTCCCCTCCCCGGTCCCGCCGTGCCCCGGGAGGAGGAGCCCGCGCTCAGACGAGCATCGAGTCGATCGCGACGGCCAGGAACAGCAGCGCCAGGTAGGCGTTGGACCAGTGGAAGAAGCGCATCGGGCGCAGGTCCACCCCGGTCTTGCCGGCGTTGACACGGCCCAGCAGCCCGTGGACCTCCCACAGGCACACCGCGCCCAGGACCGCGGCCACGATCGGGTAGAGCGGCGTGGTGCCCGCGATCGGCCACAGCAGCAGCGAGCAGAGCACGGTCGCCCAGGTGTAGAGGATGCACTCGACCGCCACGCGCCGCTCGGTGGCGACCACCGGCAGCATGGGGACCTTCGCCGTGGCGTAGTCCTCCTTGTAGCGCATCGCCAGGGCCCAGGTGTGCGGGGGCGTCCAGAAGAACACCACGCCGAACAGCACCACCGGCGCCCAGTCGAGGCCGCCGGTGACGCCCGCCCAGCCGATCAGCACCGGCATGCAGCCCGCGATGCCGCCCCACACCACGTTCTGGGCGGTGCGGCGCTTGAGGACCATCGAGTAGACGAGCACGTAGAACAGGTTCGCGCCGAGCGAGAGGGCGGAGGCCAGCCAGTTGACCGTCAGGCCGAGGCCGACGGTCGACAGGACGCCCAGCACGATGCCGAAGATCAGCGCGTTGACCGGCGGGACCTGCTCGCGGGCCAGCGGCCGGCGGCGGGTGCGGCGCATCGCGGCGTCGATGTCGCGGTCGACGTAGCAGTTCAGCGCGTTCGCGCTGCCCGCCGACAGGGTGCCGAACACCAGGGTGTTGACGGCGATCCAGAGCGGTGGCAGGCCCTTGGCCGCCAGGAACATCACCGGCAGCGTCGTGATCAGCAGCAGCTCGATGATCCGCGGCTTGGTGAGGGCGACGTAGGCCTTGACGACGTCGGCCAGCGAACGGGGCGCGGCGTCCGTGTCCACGCCCTTCTCGAGCGGGGCCGTCGCTTGCTTGTCGGTCAGCACCATCTAGGGCGCTTCCAGAACGTGCGGGGTCAACGCGTAACCTCTGATCAGAACGGATCCGTGATGCGGGCACCAGCCAGCTTGTGGACCTCAACTGTAGTTGCCCTGTCGGCCGGTCCCGGCACGGGGGCACGGACCATGCGGCAAGGTGCCCCATATGGGGTACTTCGCCAGGCTAATTACCGCTCCTGGCGACTCGCCCCGGCTCGGTGTTACTCCACGGTCGGGGTGCCGAACCGTTAGGGTCCGGTGTGGGCGGGAAATGCCAAACCAACGGCACCATCACAACTAGATCCGGAGATCGAGCACTTGAGCAGCGAACTCGTGCCAGCCCTCGAATGGAGCGACCTGGACCGACAGGCGGTCGATGTCGTACGGGCCCTGGCGATGGACGCAGTAGAGAAGGCGGGTTCGGGTCACCCCGGCACCGCGATGAGCCTGGCCCCCGCCGCATATTTGCTTTTCCAGCGCACCATGCGACACGACCCCTCCGACCCGGCCTGGCCGGGCCGGGACCGTTTCGTCCTGTCGTGCGGCCACACCAGCCTGACGCTCTACATCCAGCTCTATCTGTCGGGTTACGGGCTGACCTTGCACGACCTGGAGATGCTGCGGCAGTGGGAGAGCCTGACCCCGGGCCACCCGGAGCACGGCCACACCGCCGGCGTGGAGACCACGACCGGCCCGCTCGGCCAGGGCGTCGGCAACGCGGTCGGCATGGCGATGGCCGCCCGCCGCGAGCGCGGCCTGTTCGACCCGGACGCCGAGCCCGGAACCAGCCCGTTCGACCACATGATCTGGTGCTTCGCCTCCGAGGGCGACATCGAGGAGGGCGTCAGCCACGAGGTCAGCGCCCTGGCCGGCCACCAGAAGCTGGGCAACCTCGTCGTCGTCTTCGACAGCAACCACATCTCCATCGAGGACGACACCCAGATCGCGCTGAGCGAGGACGTCGTCAAGCGCTATGAGGCCTACGGCTGGCACGTCCAGACCGTCGACTGGACCCAGACCGGCGAGTACGCCGAGGACGTCCAGGCGCTGAACGAGGCCCTGGAGGCCGCCCGCCGGGTGACCGACAAGCCGTCGTTCATCCGGCTGCGGACCATCATCGGCTGGCCCGCGCCCAACAAGCAGAACACCGGCAAGATCCACGGTTCCGCCCTGGGCGCCGAGGAGGTCGCGGCCACCAAGAAGGTCCTGGGCCTGGACCCGACCAAGTCCTTCCACGTCCCGGACGAGGTGCTGGAGCACGCCCGCCAGGTCGTCCAGCGGGGCCGCGCCGTCCGCGCCGAGTGGGACAGGTCCTACGAGCGCTGGCGGGAGGCCAACCCCGAGCGCGCCGAGCTGTTCGACCGCATCTCCCGCCGTGAGCTGCCGGACGGCTGGACCAAGGCGCTGCCGGCCTTCGAGGCCGGTTCCTCCATGGCCACCCGCAAGGCCTCCGGCGAGGTGCTCACCGCGCTCGCGCCGGTCCTGCCCGAGCTGTGGGGCGGCTCGGCCGACCTGGCCGAGTCCAACAACACCACCATGAAGGGCGAGCCGTCCTTCATCCCCGAGGAGTTCCAGACCAAGGAGTTCCCCGGCGGGCCGTACGGCCGGACGCTGCACTTCGGCATCCGCGAGCACGGCATGGGCTCGATCCTCAACGGCATCGCCCTGCACGGCGGCACCCGTCCCTACGGCGGCACGTTCCTGGTCTTCAGCGACTACATGCGTCCCGCCGTACGGCTCGCGGCGCTGATGAAGCTGCCGGTCACCTATGTGTGGACGCACGACTCCATCGGCCTGGGCGAGGACGGCCCGACCCACCAGCCGGTCGAGCACCTGTGGGCGCTGCGCGCCATCCCCGGCCTGGACGTGGTGCGCCCGGCCGACGCCAACGAGACCGCCGCCGCCTGGCGGGTCGTGCTGGAGCACACCGACCGCCCCGCCGCGCTGGCGCTGACCCGGCAGAACCTGCCGGTCTACGAGGGCACCGCGGACGCCTGCAAGGTCGCCAAGGGCGGCTACGTCCTGCAGGACGCCTCCGACGGCCAGCCCAGGGTGATCCTGATCGGCACCGGCTCGGAGGTCGAGCTCGCCGTCAAGGCGCGCGAGATCCTGGAGGCCGAGGGCATCCCGACCCGGGTCGTGTCGATGCCGTGCGTCGAGTGGTTCCACGCCCAGGACGCCGCCTACCGGCAGACCGTGCTGCCTCCGGCGGTGCGCGCCCGCGTCGCCGTGGAGGCGGGAATCGCGCTGGGGTGGCGGGAGTTCGTGGGAGACGAAGGGGTAGTGGTGAGCCTGGAGCACTTCGGCGCCTCCGCTCCCTACAAGACCCTCTACGAGCAGTTCGGCCTCACCGCTGAGCGCGTGGTTGCCGCGGCCAAGGGCAGCCTTGCCAAGACGGGCGCCGACAAGGGCGAGACGACGGGAAACTGATCATGACTGAGATCCTGAAGAACCTCTCCGGCCAGGGTGTCTCGATCTGGCTGGACGACATCAGCCGCGAGCGGCTGCGCACCGGCAACCTGGAGGCCCTGATCCGGGACAAGCAGGTGGTCGGCGTCACCTCCAACCCGACGATCTTCGCCTCCGCCCTCAGCAAGGGCGACGCCTACGACATCCAGCTGCACGACCTGGCCATCCGCGGCGTGGAGGTCGAGGAGGCGGTCCGCGCCATCACCACCTACGACATCCGCTGGGCCGCCGACGTGCTGCGGCCGGTCTACGACGCCACCTCCGGCGTCGACGGCCGGGTGTCCATCGAGGTGGACCCGCGCCTGGCCAGGGACACCGCCAAGACGATCGCCGAGGCGCGCGCGCTTTGGTGGATGGTCGACCGGCCCAACCTGTTCATCAAGATCCCGGCGACGGTCGAGGGCCTGCCCGCGATCACCCAGGCCATCGCGGAGGGCATCAGCGTCAACGTCACGCTGATCTTCTCCCTGGAGCGCTACCGCGCGGTGATGGACGCCTGGCTGACCGGCCTGGAGCAGGCCAAGGCCGCGGGCCTGAACCTGGCGGAGATCGAGTCGGTGGCCTCCTTCTTCGTCAGCCGCGTCGACACCGAGATCGACAAGCGCCTGGACAAGACGGACTCGGCGGAGGCGAAGGCGCTCAAGGGCAAGGCCGCGGTCGCCAACGCGCGCCTGGCCTTCGCCGCCTTCGAGGAAGTGATGAACTCCCCGCGCTGGCAGGAGCTGCGCGCCGCCGGGGCGCGGCCCCAGCGCCCGCTGTGGGCCTCCACCGGCACCAAGGACCCCAGCTACCCCGACACCCTCTACGTCGACGAGCTGGTCACCGCCGGCACGGTCAACACCATGCCGGAGAAGACCCTCGACGCCGTCGCCGACCACGGCAACATCACCGGCGACACCGTCCGCGGCAGCTATGAGGAGGCCTGGAACACCATGGCCGCCCTCAAGGAGGCCGGCATCGACTACGACGACGTCGTGCGGGCGCTGGAGGAGGAGGGCGTGCAGAAGTTCGAGGCGTCCTGGACCGAGCTTCTGGAAACCGTCAGCGCCGAGCTCCGGAAGGCGTGACGGCCATGTCAGTGTCCGTGACGTTCAACGAGGAGCGCCTGGCCGAGCTGGCCGCCGAGACGGCCCGCCGGCTCGTCTCCGAGGGGGTCCACGAGGCCCTCGCAGGCGGCGACTCGACGCTGTGGGGCGAGGACGCCCGGGCCGAGGCGGCCATCCGCCTGGGCTGGCTCAACCTCCCCCTGACCAGCAGGGAGCTCCTGCCCGAGATCGGCAAGCTGGTCGAGCGCACCCGCGCCGAGGGCCTGAACCATGTGGTCCTGGCCGGCATGGGCGGTTCCTCCCTGGCCCCCGAGGTCATCTGCGCCACCGCCGACGTGCCGCTGACCGTGCTCGACACCACCGACCCCGCCCAGGTGGCGCGCGCCCTGGGCAACCGGATCGAGCAGACCGTCGTCGTGGTGGCCAGCAAGAGCGGCGGCACCGTCGAGACCGACAGCCACCGGCGGATCTACGAGAAGGCCTTCCGCGAGGCCGGCATCGACCCGGCCGGCCGGATCATCGTGGTCACCGACCCCGGCTCGCCGCTGGAGCAGGCCGCGATCGAGGCGGGCTACCCGGTCATCCTCGCCGACCCCAACGTGGGCGGCCGCTACAGCGCCCTTTCGGCCTTCGGCCTGGTGCCCAGTGCGCTGGCCGGGGCCGACGTGGAGCAGTTGCTCGACGACGCCGCCGCGGTGCGGCCGCTGCTGGCCCAGGCCGAGGGCAACCCCGGCCTGGAGCTGGGCGCCGCCCTGGGCGCCGCCGCCGCGGCCGGGCGCGACAAGCTCCTCCTCGAGGACAGCATGTCGGCGATCAACGGCCTGCCCGACTGGATCGAGCAGCTGGTGGCCGAGTCCACCGGCAAGTCCGCCAAAGGCATCCTGCCGGTCGTCGGCGCCGACCCGAACGAGGCCGACGACGAGCTGGTCGCCGGGATCGACTCCGACGGCTCGGTGACGGTCAGCGGCCCGCTGGGCGCGCAGTTCCTGGTCTGGGAGTACGCCACGGCGATCGCCGGGCGGGTGCTCGGCATCGACCCGTTCAACCAGCCGAACGTGACCGAGTCCAAGGAGAACACCGGCGCGCTGCTGTCCGCCGGCGAGCTGCCCTCCGGCACTCCGGCCCTGGTCGACGGTCCCGTCGAGGTGTACGGCGCCGAGGCCGAGGGGGCCAAGGACCTGATCGAGGTCTTCACCCGGCTGCTGCACGCCATCCCCGAGCGCGGCTACATGTCGATCATGGCGTACCTCGACCGGGAGGCGGCCTTCGACGCCCCCGTGGCCGACGGCGCCTCCTTCGACGAGATGACCGACGCCTGGATCGCGGCCGACCCGGTGACGTTGCGCGCCCTGCTGGCGCACCGGACCGACCGGCCCATCACCTTCGGGTGGGGACCCCGCTTCCTGCACTCCACCGGCCAGTACCACAAGGGCGGCCCGCAGAACGGGGTGTTCCTGCAGATCACCGGGGACAACGAGACCGACCTCGAGGTGCCCGGCAAGCCGTACACCCTGGGCCGCCTGCAGCTCGCGCAGGCGCTGGGCGACCAGGGCGCCCTGGTCAAGCGGTCCCGCCCGACCGTACGGCTGCACCTGACCGACCGCGCCGCCGGTGTCGCGCGCCTGCTCGAGGCAGCACGGGAGCTCTGATGACCGAGTCCAAGCCGCCGACGCACGCCGAGGACTCGGTGGCCATGGCGTCCACGGCGTCCGCGGCGGCGACCACCGGGATCACCGAGGAGATCGTGGCGGCCAACCCGCTGCGGGACCCGCGCGACAAGCGCCTGCCGCGGGTGGCGGGGCCGTGCGTGCTGGTGCTGTTCGGTGTGACCGGTGACCTGGCACGCAAGAAGCTGCTGCCGGCGATCTACGACCTGGCCAACCGGGGGCTGCTGCCCCCAGGCTTCTCCCTGGTGGGCTTCGCCCGCCGTGAGTGGCGTGACCAGGACTTCGCTCAGCTCACGCATGACGCGATCAAGCAGCACGCGCGCACGCCGTACCGCGAAGAGGTCTGGAAGCAGCTGTCGGAGGGCATCTTCTTCTGCCCCGGCGAGTTCACCGACGACGGCGCGTTCGACGCGCTGGCGATGATGCTCAAGGAGATCGACGAGACCCGGGGCACCGGCGGCAACTACGGCTTCTACCTGTCGGTGCCGCCGAAGTTCTTCCCGGTCGTGGTCCAGCAGCTCAAGCGGACCGATCTCGCGCACGGCCCGGAGGAATCCTGGCGCCGCGTGGTGATCGAGAAGCCGTTCGGGCACGACCTGAAGAGCGCCCAGGAGCTCAACGCGATCACCAGCGCGGTCTTCCCGGAGAGCTCGGTCTTCCGCATCGACCACTATCTGGGCAAGGAGACCGTCCAGAACATCATGGCGCTGCGGTTCGCCAACAACCTGTTCGAGCCGATCTGGAACCGGGGGTACGTCGACCACGTCCAGATCACGATGGCCGAGGACATCGGCATCGGCGGCCGGGCGGGATACTACGACGGCATCGGCGCGGCCCGTGACGTGATCCAGAACCACCTGCTCCAGCTGCTGGCCCTGGTGGCGATGGAGGACCCGACCTCCTTCGACGCCGACACGCTGCGCCGGGAGAAGGAGAAGGTCCTCAAGGCGGTGCAGCTCCCGGGCGACCTGGCCCACTCGACCGCCCGCGGGCGTTACGCCTCGGGCTGGCAGGGCGGTCAGCCGGTCGTGGGTTACACGGAGGAGGAGGGCATCCCCGAGGACTCCATCACCGAGACCTACGCCGCCATCAAGCTGGAGATCGCCAACCGCCGCTGGGCCGGGGTCCCGTTCTACCTGCGCACCGGCAAGCGGCTGGGCCGCCGGGTGACCGAGGTCGCCGTGGTCTTCCAGAAGGCCCCGCACCTGCCGTTCAGCAAGGACGACACCGAGATCCTCGGGCACAACGCGCTGGTGATCCGGGTCCAGCCGGACGAGGGCATCACGGTGCGCTTCGGCTCCAAGGTGCCGGGCACCGCCATGGAGGTCAGGGACGTCTCGATGGACTTCGCCTACGGCGAGTCGTTCATGGAGTCCTCCCCCGAGGCCTACGAGCGGCTGCTGCTGGACGTGCTGATCGGCGATCCGCCGCTCTTCCCGCACCAGCGGGAGGTCGAGCTGTCCTGGAAGATCCTCGACCCGATCGAGGAGTTCTGGGCCTCCCAGGGCCCGCCGGAGGACTACCCGGCCGGCACCTGGGGTCCCGCCTCGGCCGACGAGATGATGGCGCGCGACGGGCGCGTGTGGAGGAGACTCTGAGATGACGAGTTTCATGCTCAGCGACACGACGGCGTCGAAGATCTCCTCCCAGCTCACCCACCTGCGCCACCAGATGGGCAGCCCGGCGGTCGGCATGGTGCTGACCCTGGTGGTGGTCTGCGACGAGAGCGGGCAGTACGACGCGGTGCGCGCCGCGACCGAGGCGGCCCGGGAGCACCCCTCCCGGATACTGGTCGTCATCGGCCGCGACCCCGAGGAGCCGAACCGGCTGGACGCCGAACTGCGCATCGGCGAGTCCACGCCGGGCGAGGTCATCCTGCTGCGTCTGTACGGCGAGCTGACCCGGCACGCCGACTCGGTGGTCAGCCCGCTGCTGCTCACCGACACGCCGGTGGTGGCCTGGTGGCCGCGTGAGAGCCCGGAGATCCCGGCCAAGGACGCGATCGGGCAGCTCGCCCTGCGACGGATCATCGACGCCCGCCCGGCGTCCGATCCGGTCAAGGCGGTCTCCGGCCGCGCCCGCTCCTACGTCCCCGGGGACACCGACCTGGCGTGGACCCGGCTGACGCCGTGGCGCAGCCTGCTGGCCGCCGCGTTCGACCAGCCGGTCGGCAAGGTCAAGAAGGGCGTCGTGGAGGCCGCCTCCGGCAACGCCAGCGCCCCGTTGCTGGCCGCCTGGCTCTCCGAACGGCTCGGCGCCCCGGTCAAGGTCGCCGACTCGGAGGGCCCCGGGCTGACCGGGGTGACGCTCTCCACGGCCGACGGCACCATCAAGATCACCCGTTCGGACGCCCGGCTGGCCACGCTCTCGCGTCCCGGCCAGCCCGACCGCCGGGTCGCCCTGACCCGCCGCACGACCGCGGAGCTGCTGGCCGAGGAGATGCGCCGGCTCGACCCCGACGAGGTCTACGAGGCCGCTATCCGGCGGATCGGCCGGACGGGCAGGTCCTCCTGACATCCGGCGGGCGCCCCGGTCGCGGGGCGCCCGCCGGCCGTCTTCCCGCGTCCTCCTCTCCGAGGACCCGTGAGATTTCCGAAGACCCCTTGAGTTAAGAGAGAGCGTGCCGTGAGTGTTCCCAACGTCGTCGTCCACCGGGACGCCGACATGCTCGCCAAGGCCGTCGCCGCCCGGGTGATCACCCGCCTGGTCGACGCGCAGTCGGCCAAGGGCTCGGCGTCGCTGGTGCTGACCGGCGGCACCGTGGGCATCGCCACGCTGGCCCAGATCGCCGCCAGCCCGGCCCGCGACGCCGTCGACTGGCGCCGCCTGGACATCTGGTGGGGCGACGAGCGCTTCCTGCCCTCCGGCGACCCCGAGCGCAACGAGACCGGCGCCCGCAAGGCGCTGCTGGACCACGTCGACCTCGACCCCGAGCGCGTGCACGTGATGCGCGGCCCCGACTCGGGGATGACCGCCGAGGAGTCCGCCGAGGCCTACACCGAGGAGCTGCGCCGGGCCGCGCGCCCCGAGGACCACGGCCCCGCGCCGTCCTTCGACGTGCTGCTGCTGGGCATGGGCCCCGACGCCCACATCGCCTCGCTGTTCCCCGAGATGCCGGCGCTGCACGACACGCGCCCGGCGGTGGCCGTGCACGGCTCCCCCAAGCCGCCGCCCACCCGCATCAGCCTGAGCCTGCCGGTCATCCAGGGCGCGAACGAGGTGTGGGTGGTCGCGGCCGGTCAGGACAAGGCGGGAGCCGTACGGCTCGCGCTGTCGGAGGCCGGACCGGTGCAGGTCCCGGCCGCCGGCGCCCGCGGCCGCCGGCGCACCCTGTTCCTGCTCGACCGCGCCGCCGCCGCCAAGATCCCCGCCTCTCTGGGCCGGATCTCCTCCCCCTGACCGCTCCCGCCGGGCCGGCCCTCCCGGCGACCCGGCCATAAATGACAACATGCGGCCGGAATATTGCAGCAGGAATAAAAAATGTCTTCCGTCAAGCCGCACCGGTAGAAATCCAAGCGAATACCCGCCGTTGGCATCAGGGCCGGCGCAACGGCGGGTGATCACCTTGAATTTCCCGGGAAATCGGTCGTACCACATTCCCCGCGCCCGCCGAATCAATCGCACGGCGCAGCAGCATGGACCGAGAAGGCTGGCCTGAACTGCGGTGACATCGCGGCGCATCGACCCGCCCACACCGCGGAGCAAGGAAAACGCCGAAACAGGAAAGGCGTCCACCACCAATTCAAGCAACCGCCCGTTCCGTTGGAGCGGTGCATCGGGGACATAATACCGCCGTAAACGATCACGCTCGGTGATCTTCTTCTCGGGCGCTTGTAGGGCGATCTTCGATCACTTACGTTCCAGGTGATCACTTCGCTCACCCCCCCGAGGAGGCGCACGTGCGCCGATTAGCGAGCACCGCCGTCATCGCAGTGGCCCTACTCCCCCTGATCTTCCCCACGACATCCGCCTCGGCGTCCACCCGCGCCGCCGAGAACCCCGATCCGGCCCCGGTCCAGCAGATCGGCCCGGGTCGGTACCTCTCCGACAGCGGCACCTTCAAGATCAGCGAAATCGACGTGCCGGCCGGTTCGATCGGCCGCAGGCACGGCGTGATCTCCGTGGACGGCGGCCTGGCCCGCCCGCAGTCGGCCCCCCAGTCCCGTCCCGAGCTGGCGGTCTTCGGGCCCGGCTGGCAGACGGAGTTCCTCGGCGGCATGATCAACCGGAAGCTGGAGGTCCAGAACGGCGCCGTCGTCGTCACCGACCTCGCCGAGGGGGAGAGCGCCCGCTACGAGCTGCGCAGCAGCGTCTCCTTCCCCGGCGGCGGCGGTGTCCGGCGGTACGAGGCCCCCGACGGATCCAAGGTCACCGAGACGACCCGGTGGGACTCCGCCGCCGGGACGATGCGCACCTCGATCTCCGAGACGGTCGCGACGAACCTCGGCGACCAGCAGCCGGAGGAGGGTGACGACACCTTCACCGGCGCCGACGGCGCCCCGCTCAGCTCCGCGGCGCTCAACCTCACCTACGGCTGGACCCGGCTGGACGGCCTGCAGAGCGCCGACGCCTGGAGGGTGACCGGCCTCGGCAACACCGCCCACGGCACCTCATCGGTGGGTTACGACGCCCAGGGACGGGTCAGCACGATCAGGGAACCGGCCGCCGGCGACGCCCCCGAGGAGCTGCTGACGATCCGCTACGCCACGGCGACCACCGCCACCTCCGCCGCGTTCGGCGACTACGCGGGCCGGCTCAAGGAGATCACACTCACCTCCGGCGCCACGGCCCCGCAGACCGTGGCCCGCTACGGGTACGACCCGTCCGGTCTGCTCCGCACCATGACCAACCCCGGCACGGACGCCTCTCCCCAGGCCGCCTACGCCTACGACGCGATCGGGCGTCTGACGTCGATCGCCTCGCGTAACCACGGCACGTGGGAGCTCTCCTTCGCGGCGGGCACCGCGGCGCCCACCGCGACCTCCACCGATCCCACGGTGCCGCCCCCCGGCGATCCCCTTCAGGGCGCGACGGGAATCGACGACCCCGGGGCCTCCGGACCGCCTCAGGGCGACTTCCCGCCGGGTGACGTCTCCGGCCCGCAGGCCTACCCCTCGTACTGCTACTACGCCGCGGCCTGGCTGTGGTACCACAGGAGCGGCTGCGCGGCCTGGGCCGCGCACTACGGCTGGCACAAGCCGTACTGGAAGCGGCTCCCCAGCGGCTACTGGGTCGTCGGCATCAACCACGACCACTGCACGAAGGCCGTGGACAAGCCCCTGGGCTATGACTTCCGCCCGGCCTGCGACATGCACGACTACGGTTACGGGCTGATCGGCAACACCTACAAGCGATACAAGTACTACCTCGACCGGTATCGCAGGGTCGACGTGGACGACCTGTTCTACACCACGCTGCGCGACTGGACCTGCTCCGCGTACCGGATCAAGGGCACCTGCAGATCGCTCGCGTGGACCTACCGGCAAGGGGTCCGCCTCGGCAATCCCAAGAACGGCGCGAACGCGACCTGAGCACCCCTGGCGAGCCACGCCCGAGCGTGGCGGCCGGATGGCGGGTCCGCCCGCCATCCGGCCCGTCCAGCCGTGACAGGCGCGCTCCCGTCATCTCTCCATGAAGCCTCCATGGAGCACGGATCTCTTCGCTTTTAGGCGGAACTTGCATGAAGAAATCGATCGTCTCCTGCGTCGTCACGGCGCTGGTGTCCGCAGGAATCGCAGGAATCGGGAGCGCACCGGCCGGCGCCGCGCCGGTGAGCACGTATGAGCAGGCCGCTTCGGCGCCCCCGCAGGTGGACCCGGAGTTGCGCAACCGGGTCGCCGGCGGCGGCAGGGTCAGGGTGAACGTGGTCACCGAGACCCGCAAGGAGATGCCGGACGCGGCGCGTTCCGGCCGGGTGCTGCAGACGTTGTCCCGGCTCCCGGTGGTCACCTTGAGCGTGGACGAGGCGGCGCTGGAGCGGCTGACCGGCCTGCCCGGCGTGGTCAGCGTGACCGAGGACCGGCCGGTGCCGCCGGTGCTGGCCCAGAGCGTCTCGCTGATCGGCGGGGACCGCACCCGGGAGGCGGGCATGACCGGCGCGGGGAGCGTGGTGGCCGTGCTGGACACCGGCGTCGCCGTCAACCACCCCTTCCTGCGGGGCCGGGTGGTCGCCGAGGCGTGCTTCTCGCCCGCCGATCCCGACTACTCCGCCTCCAGCCTCTGCCCCGGCGGCACCGACCAGCAGGAAGGGGCCGGCGCGGCCGACGCGGAGAGCGGGCCGTGCGCGGACGCGGCCCTGGACTGCGACCACGGGACGCACGTGGCCGGGATCGTGGCCGGCAACGGCCAGAACCTCGCCGGGGCCCCGGCCGCCGGTGTCGCCCCCGCGGCCGAGCTCGTCGCGATCCAGGTGTTCAGCAAGTTCGAGTCGGAGGACTTCTGCGGGCCGGGGGCCGCGCCGTGCGTGCTGAGCTTCACCAGTGCCCAGCTGGCGGGACTGGACAAGGTCCTGCAGCTCAAGGAGGCCGGGACGCCGGTGGTGGCCGCCAACTTGAGCCTGGGCGGGGGCCGCTACACCGCGCCGTGTGACGACGACCCGCGCAAGCAGGCCATCGACGACCTCCTGGAGGCCGGGGTGGCCACGGTGGTGGCGGCCGGGAACGACGGGTTCGGCGACGCGGTGAACGCGCCCGCCTGCGTGTCCTCGGCTGTCACGGTGGGCAGCACCACCGTCCAGGACGAGGTGTCCGGCTTCAGCAACCGCGGCCCGCTGCTGGACGTGTTCGCCCCCGGGACGGCCGTCGTCTCCTCGATGCCCGGCGGCGGGTGGGCGCCGATGAGCGGCACCTCGATGGCCGCCCCGCACGTGACCGGGGCCTTCGCGGTGCTCCGCCAGGCCTTCCCCGGCAAGACCGCAGCGGAGCTGGAGGCGGCCATGAAGACCACCGGCAGGGCCATCGCCTACCCGGGCGCCACCACTCCGCGGCTCCAGCTCGACGACGCGGCCCTGGGAGCGGGGCCCGGGCCGGAGCCGGCGCCCGCCCCCACCTACGACAACTGGACCTCCCGCGCCATCCCCGACCCGGGCGTCGTGGAGTCGTCGATCGTGGTGGAGGGGATCCTCGGCAACGCGCCGGCGAACCTGGAGGTGTACGCCGACGTGCACCACTCCTGGCGGGGTGACCTGAAGATCGATCTGATCGCCCCGGACGGCAGGACCTACCCGCTGCGGGCGCCGGCCGCCGGGGACGACGACGACTTCATCCACGAGAACTACCGGGTGAACGCCAGTTCCTCGCCGGCGAACGGAACCTGGAGGCTCCGCGTCCAGGACGTCAAGAGGAACGACACGGGGAACATCTTCGGATGGATGCTGACCGTCCCCCAGCTCACCAACTGGACCAGGTACGACATCCCCGACCGGGGCACCGCGGAGTCGTCCATCGTGGTGGGCGGGATCCCCGGCAACGCGCCGGTCAATGTGAAGGTCTACGTCGACGTGCACCACTCCTGGCGGGGTGATGTGAAGGTCGATCTGATCGGTCCGAACGGCAGGGTGTACCCGGTGCTGGCGCCGAGCCCCAAGGACAGCGAGGACATCATCCACGAGACCTACACGGTGAACGCGGGCTCCTCACCGGCGAGCGGGACGTGGCGGCTCCGCGTCGAGGACGTCGCGGCAGGCGACACGGGCTATCTCGACGGATGGATGCTGACGCTCTAGCCGTGCCCCGTGGCGAAGGCCCGCGGCGGGGCGCCCCTCAGACCAGCGCGTCGATCTCGGCCAGCAGTTCCCGCCTGGTCCCGGGGTCGAGGTAGGAGGCGGTGACGGCGTTGCGGGCCAGGGTGGCCAGGGCGGGGCGGTCGAGGCCGAACACGTCGGCGGCGACGCGGTACTCCTCGGTCAGCGTGGTGGCGAACATGGGCGGGTCGTCGCTGTTGATGGTGACGAACAGCCCCTCCCGGAGCAGGCGCGGCAGCGGGTGCTCCTTGATGTGGGCGACCTGGCCGGTGCACACGTTGGAGGTGGGGCAGACGTCCAGCGGGATCTGCCTCTCACGCAGGTGCGCCACCAGGCGGGGATCGTCCAGGCAGGAGATGCCGTGCCCGATGCGCTCGGCGCCGAGGTGGTCGACGACCTCCCAGACGGTCTCCGGACCGGTCATCTCCCCCGCGTGCGGGACGCTGTGCAGGCCGGCGGCCGTGGCCGCCCGGAAGGCGTCCCGGAAGGCGTCGCGGTGGCGCACGCGCTCCTGCTCGATCCCGGCCAGGCCGAAAGCTACCAATGCCCGGGGAGGTTCCCGCAGAGCGTGGTCCAGGGTGATCCGGGCGGCCTCGGCGCCGTACTCGCCGGGGATGTCGAAGATGTAGCCGATCCGCACGCCGTACTCCTCCAGCGAGCGGCGGGCGGCGATGTCCAGCGCCTCGGTGACGGCCCGCATCGGCATGCCGACCACATGGTGGGCGTACGGCGTGACCGTCACCTCGACGTAGCGCCCGTTCTGCCCGGCCAGGTCCCTGGCCAGGCCCGTCACCAGGGTGGCCACGTCCTCGGGCTCGCGGACCAGCGCGTTGACCGCCTGGTAGACCCGGGCGAAGTCCGCGAAGTCGCGGAAGACGTAGAACGCCCGCAGTTCCTCCGGCGTGGTCGGCACCCGGCTGCCGGGGTGCCGGCGCGACAGCTCCAGCACGGTCGGCACGGAGGCGGAGCCGACGAGGTGGACGTGGAGCTCGACCTTGGGCAGGGCGTCGATGAACGCGTGGATCGTCATGGCGCCGAACCTAGGCGCCGTCCGCCGGGGATGCCAGACATTCGGCCGTAATCTCACACAAAGATGTAAGCTTCGGTGCTGAGGACTCGTTGAGGACTCGTTGAGGGATCCAGGTCACTTACGGGATTCTCCGGCGCCACGTCCTCCCCCCGGACGGGTGAACTGGCGCATAGTGGGTTGAAGGGCAACCCGATACCCCCCACGGAGGCCGCCCGTGTTCGAGCGTTTCACCGATCGTGCCCGCCGCGTCGTGGTCCTGGCCCAGGAGGAGGCCCGGCGGCTCAATCACAACTACATCGGCACCGAACACCTGCTGCTCGGCCTGGCCGGAGAGGAGGACGGCGTCGCCGCCCGCACGCTGCAGAGCTTCGACGTCAGCCGCGAGCAGATCCGCAACGACATCGAGGAGATCATCGGCCAGGGGGCGGGCGGCGCCGCGTCCGGCCACATCCCCTTCACCCCGCGCGCCAAGAAGGTGCTGGAGCTGTCGCTGCGTGAGGCCCTCAACATGCACCACAGCTACATCGGCACCGAGCACATCCTGCTGGGCCTGATCCGGGAGGGTGAGGGCGTGGCGGCGCAGGTGCTCACCAAACAGGGTGTACGGCTGGAGGCCGTGCGGAGCGCGGCGATCGCCCTGATCGAGCGGGGCGGCCGGCGCGAGCGCGTCTCCACCTCGGAGGAGTCGTTCTTCTCGACGGGGCTGTCGTTCAGCGCGAAGCTGGACCGCATCCAGGAGAGCCTGGACCGGATCGAGCGCCGCCTGGACGCCATGGGGGCCCCGGCCGATCCGGCGGAGCCGCAGAAAGGCGCGCCGGGAGCTCCCGACGAGGAGCCTCCGGAGGAGCCGCGGGAGCGGCACGGATGACTTTCCGGTCCGGAGGCCCTGAGCTCCCCCGGACCGGAAAGCCGAAGTGATGGGTCAGCTCGGGGATGCCGCCGCCATCACGCCTATCGCCAGCCTGGCCTCGACCACGCCGGGGTCCTCGGTGTAGCTCAGGGTCGCGCCGAGCGAGAGCAGCAGCCGGCGCATGCGCGCGTTGTCCGACAGCAGGGTCGCCTTCACCTCCGCGAAGCCCAGGTCCCGGGCCTGGGCGACGAGCATCCTGGCCAGCGCCGAGCCCAGGCCCTTGCCCTGCCAGCGGTCCTCGATCAGGAAGGCCATCTCGGCGATCCCCGGGTCGGGGGTGAACATCAGGTTGGCCAGGGCGACCACCTGCCCGTCGAACCCGGCGACCAGGGAGTGGCCGCGGGTGCGGTCGCACAGCCGCTCGAAGATGCGGGGCGGCAGCGTGGGCATCGCGGTGAAGTAGCGGAAGCGGCGGCTCTCGGGCGAGCAGCGCTCGTGCAGGTCGCGCACGGCCTCGCGGTACATCATGGTGAGCGGCCTGACCTGCGTCTCGGTGCCGTCGGCCAGCTTGACGGCCCGCTCGGCGGAGGAGGCGGCCTCGGCCGGGGGCTGCGCCAGCCGCACGAAGGAGGCGGCCCGGGCGGCCTCGGTTAGGGTGAAGGGCAGCTCGGCGCGGCGCAGCCGGATCGCCCGTCGCGGGGCGACCGGCACGGTCAGCAGGGTCGGGTCGGGCAGGTCGCTCATCTCCGCACCATAGACCCACCGGGCGTCGTCGGCGCGCAGCAGCTCGGCCAGGAGCTGGGGCAGCCGCCAGGGCGCCGAGCGCAGGCGGGAGGCGAGCAGGAGCACGCGGGTGGGCTCGTCGGTCAGCTCGTGGGCGGTGGCCGCCACCACCTGGACCCGGCGCCCGCCGGCCGCCTCCAGGGCCTCTCGCACGGCCTCGGGCGCGGCCGGGATCTCCGCGACGAACTCGTCCACCGTGCCGTCGACGTCCGGCTGGACGCTCAGGCCGAGGATGTTGCCGCCCTTCTCCGCGAGCGCGGCGGCCAGCGACGCCAGCCGTCCCGGTCGCTCGTCAACCGTCGTACGAATCCGCAGAAACCCCATCAGAACGCTCCCTCCATCGGAAAACATCCTGACGGAGGCCTGTTACGGCACCGCTACATGGAAGTGAGACCGCCGTTACGTCGAGGAAGATCACTCATGATGCGGTTGTACAACGGTTTCCGTCGCAAGCTATGTCCAGATTGACGGATATAGCAGGATATGGGGCCATGAGTACGCGTGTTCCTTTGTCTGAGGACTTCGTCAACGGAGACGTCTCCTTCTGGTTCCGATCGTCCGGCCTGCCGGCTCCGGGCGCCCCCCTCGACGGCGACCTGGACGCCGACGTCGTGATCGCCGGGGCCGGATACACCGGGCTGTGGACCGCGTACTACCTGAAGAAGGCCGACCCGGCCCTGCGCGTGGTGATGCTGGAGAAGGAGTTCGCCGGGTACGGCGCCTCCGGGCGCAACGGCGGGTGGCTGGTCGGCGAGCTGGCCGGGACCCCCGAGCGCTATGCCAGGACGCACGGCGAGGAGGCCGCCAGGCGCTTCCAGCGGGTGATGTTCGAAACGATCGACGAGGTCATCGCCGTCGCGGCCGAGGAGGGCATCGACGCCGACATCGTCAAGGGCGGGGTCACCACCGTCTCCACCAACGCCGCCCAGGACCGCAGGCTGCACGAGCTGGTCGCCCACGCGCGCCGCTGGGGCTGGACCGAGGACGACCTGCGCCTGCTGGAGCCGGCCGAGCGGGAGGAGCGCCTGCGGGTGGCGGGCGCGGTGAACGCGGTCTGGAGCCCGCACTGCGCCCGGATCCAGCCGGCCGCCCTGGTGCGGGGGCTGGCCGACACGGTGCGGGCCCTCGGTGTGGAGGTCTATGAGCGGACCCCGGTCACCGAGATCGTCCCGCGCGCGGCGCGCACGCCGTACGGCACGGTCCGCGCGCGGCACGTCATCCGCGCCACCGAGGGCTTCACCGCGGAGCTGAAGCAGTATCACCGGGCCTGGCTGCCGATGAACAGCTCGATGATCGTCACCGAGCCGCTGGGCGCGCTGTGGGACTCCATCGGCTGGCAGGGCTGCGAGCTGCTGGGCGACATGGCCCACTACTACATGTACGCCCAGCGGACCGCCGACGGCCGCATCGCCTTCGGCGGGCGCGGCAAGCCCTACCTGTACGGCTCGCGCGTCGACGACCGGGGACGCACCCACGAGTGGACCGTCGAGGCGCTGTGGGAGCTGCTGACCGGGATGTTCCCGGCGGTGCGGGAGTCCGCCGTCGCCCACGCCTGGTCCGGGGTGCTGGGCGTGCCGCGGGACTGGTGCTCCACCGTCCACCTCGACCGCTCCACCGGGGTCGGCTGGGCCGGCGGCTACACCGGCCACGGCGTGGCCACCGCCAACCTGGCCGGCCGTACCCTGCGCGACCTGATCCTGGGCGAGGACACCGAGCTGACCCGCCTGCCGTGGGTGGACCGCAAGGTGCGAAGCTGGGAGATCGAGCCGCTGCGGTGG
Source organism: Paraplanobispora siamensis (assembly GCF_016863175.1). GTDB lineage: Bacteria > Actinomycetota > Actinomycetes > Streptosporangiales > Streptosporangiaceae > Planobispora > Planobispora siamensis. Next base: position 62,111 of record NZ_BOOJ01000045.1, on the reverse strand, counting down.
ATCGGCGTGCACACCATGTACGACCTGTACCGCCGGGCCGACGCCCGGGAGAAGGCCGGTCTCGGCCGCACCTCCGTGCTGGCCCGCGTGGCCGACTCCATCACCGGCCGCTGAGCTTCACCGGCCACCGGACCTGCCCCCCCGGACCCGATCGTCCGGATGAGAAGGAGAGATAGTGACCCACCTGCCCACCCTCCTCGCCACGGCGGTGAGGGCGTGACAGACCTGCTGTTCCGCGGCGGCCGGGCCTTCCTGGCCGCGGGCGCGTTCGCCGAGGCCGTCCTGGTCCGTGACGGCCGGATCGCCGCGGCGGGCGCCGAGTCCGATGTCGTACGGCTGGCCGGCCCCGGATGCGAGACCGTGGACCTCGGCGGCGGCCTGCTGATCCCGGGCGTCACCGACGCCCACATGCACCCGGTCCAGGCCGGGCTGGAGCGGGCCAAGTGCGACCTGTCGCATGTCTACGGGCTGGACGAGTACGTCGCGAAGGTCCACGACTACGCCGCCGCCCACCCCGATCACGAATGGATCGACGGCGGCGGCTGGGACATGTCGGCCTTCCCCGGCGGCCTGCCGCACCGCTCGCAGCTCGACTCCGTCGACCGGCCGGTCTATTTGATCCAGCGCGACCACCACGCCGCCTGGGTCAACACCCGGGCCCTGGAGATCGCCGGGATCACCCGCGACACCCCGGACCCGGCCGACGGCCGCATCGAGCGCGACGCCGACGGCACGCCGAGCGGCGTGCTGCACGAGGGCGCGATGGACCTGGTGGGCCTGCTCACCCCGCGCCCGACCGAGCAGGACCTGACGGACGCGCTGATGGACGCCCAGCAGCATCTGTTCTCCCTGGGCGTCACCGGCTGGCAGGACGCCATCGTGGGCTCCTACGCGGGCTCGGACGACCAGCTGCCCACCTACGTCGCGGCGGCGGCCGCGGGCAGGCTGAAGGCCCGGGTCGTGGGCGCGCTGTGGTGGGACCGCACGCGCGGCGCCGAGCAGATCCCCGACCTGATCGAGCGCCGCAAGTCCGCCGAGGGACTGGAGACGTTCCGGGCCACCTCGGTGAAGATCATGCAGGACGGCATCACCGAGAACTTCACCGCCGCGGTGATCGAGCCCTACTGCCGCTGCGGCGGGACCGGGCTGTCGTACGTCGACCCCGAGCTGCTCAAGGGCTACGTCGCCGAGCTGGACCGGCACGGTTTCCAGGTGCACTTCCACGCCATCGGCGAGCGGGCGGTGCGCGAGGCGCTCGACAGCTTCGAGGGCACCGACCCGGCCACCCGCCACGAGCGCCGCCACCACATCGCGCACCTGCAGATCATCGAGCCGTCCGACGTGCCGCGCTTCGCCCGGCTCGGCGTGACCGCCAACCTGCAGCCGCTGTGGGCCACCCACCACGCCCAGATGGACGAGCTGACCATCCCGTTCCTGGGTGAGGAGCGCTCGGCGTGGCAGTACCCGTTCGCGGACCTGCTGCGGGCCGGCACCCGGTTCTGCGCCGGCAGCGACTGGCCGGTGTCGAACGCCGACCCGGTCCAGGGCATGCACGTCGCGGTCAACCGCACCGAGCCGGGCACCTCGGTGCACGCGACCTATCCGACGGCCCAGACGCCGTTCCTGCCGGGGCAGAGCCTGGATCTGGCCACGGCGCTGACGGCGTACACGGCCGGGTCGGCCTGGATCAACCACGACGACGAGGCGGGCGTCATCGCGGCCGGCAACCGCGCCGACCTCGTCGTCCTGGACCGTGATCCGTTCACCGAGCCCGCGCAGGACATCTGGCGGGCGAAGGTGGCGATGACCTTCGTCGGCGGGGAGCAGGTCTACCAGGCCGGATGATCCGGCCTCCGGCCGGGGCCCGCCGCGGGCCCCGGCCGGCATCGCGTCCAGCGGACATCCGGCACCCCGTGCCCGCGCGTCCGGCGCCTACGCGTTCACCAGGCGCCCAGCACCTTGAACCACGCGGCCCCGCGGCCATCCACACCGCGACGTTGGCGACGGCCACGATCGCCCCCAGGCGCCACCACTCGGCCAGCGTCACATACCCCCCGCCGAACAGCACCGGCGCCGGACCCGAGGCGTAGTGGGTCAGCCCGCCGTACAGGGAACCGATGAACCCCAGGACCAGGGCCGACATCACCGGAGGCGCCCCGGCGGCCGCGGCCGCCGCCAGGAACGCCCCGTACATGGCGGCCACGTGGGCGGTGTTGCCGGGTGCGGCCGGTGCGAGCACCGGGTCGGTCAGCGCCGCCCCGTAGGCCAGCCCGAGGCTGCGCCTGCCGAGCGCCGGCACGAACACCAGCGCGATGCGCCGTCCCCGGCCGGTCTTGGTGAACGCGACGGATATGAAGAACGCGGCCACGATCAGCCAGATCGCCGGTTCGGCGAACCCGCTCAGCGCCACGGCCGGTTCCAGGATCCCGGTGATCATTATGACGGTGAGCCCGGTCAGCGCGACCGCTCCCAGCGGCATCGGCTGCAGGATCAGCCCAGTACGGTGGCCGCGAAGACGGCCAGGACCGCCCACCCTCCCGGCTTGACGCCCTCGGGCTGCGGCAGCAGATAGATGATCACTCCCGCGAGGACGAGTATCGCCCAGCGTGCCGCCGTCCACCAGCGGACCGGCCCGTCCCGGGCCGTGGCCGTGGCCGTGGCCGTGGCCGTGGCCGTTCCACCGTGCGCCGGTGCCGACCCGTCCGGCGCCGCTCCCTGCTGTGCCGCCCCGTCCGGCGCCGCTCCCTGCTGCGCCGGCCCCGCTCCGTCCGGCGTCTTCCCTCCCCCGCTCGGAACCCCCGTCATGAGTCCCCCTTCCCCGACCTGCCTCATTCCCTCGGGAAAGGGGGACTCACCTGGGGCTTTCCGGTCCGGATCGGCGATCCGCCGGGTCGTCAGCCCTTACGGAGCCGCCGGCCGCGCCGCCGCCGGGTGGCCATCCGCACGATCGCGCGGGCGGTGAGCAGCAGGACGACGCCCACGATCTGGCCGCCCAGGACGATCCGGTTGACGTCGACCGCGGGCTGCCAGCGGACCTCGCCGTCCTTGATGACGAACACCCCGGCCGGGGTCGCGCTGAGGCCGTACCCGCCGCCGGAGCCCTCGCCGGGGTGCTGGCCGCCCTCCTGCTTACCCCTGCCGCCTCCCCCGCCGCTGGCGATCTTGGCGACCGGGACGACCGTCACCCCTTCCCGGGTGATCGGCTCACCGAAGACGCGGTTCACGGTGGCGTTGTCCTTCGCCTGGTCGATCACGTCCATGATGTCCATCGCGATCCCCCTTGCCTATCCCGGTTCCCGGGGCTGCGTCCCCGGCCTCGCCCCCACGCTAGCCACCGGACGGCCCCGCGGACAGCCCTCCCCCGGGCCGGAGGGATCCGCGCCCGTTCAGGAGGCGACCACGAGCGCCTGGGGAGCGGCCTGCTTCATCCGGGTGCTCAGCCACGTCATCTGGGTGGCGGTCTCGCTCTCGCACCGGCTGACGACCTCCAGCAGCCCGGTGTCGCGCGCCCCCTGCGCGGCCTGCCCGATCACCGTCCAGGAGATGTCGCACTCGGCGGCCATCAGGTACAGGTCGTGCAGGTCGCGCAGGAGGCCGAGCCCGCCGGAACGGGTGCCCGAGAAGAGCGTGGAGTGCAATCGCTCGGGCTCCTGCGGGGCCTCCTCCGAATAACGCCGGACGAACGGCTCCAGCCTGCGGGCGTGGTCGTCGCACTGCGCGGCCAGCCGCTCGCAGACGTGGTAGACGTCGGGCTCGTCGCGGTGGTGCTCCCCGATCTCCCTGAAGGCCCGGGCCAGCTCGGTCTGGGAGCGGTGCAGCAGCCCCAGGTAGTGCGCAAGGTGCATGGTCACTCCTCCTCCGTCCGCCGCGGCACGCGGGCCTCCGGCTGATCCTCCGCCGCGGGTCCTGCGGGCTCCCCGGCCGGCTGCCGCGGGGTGAACCGCTCGCGGTCTCCCGGATCGCGCCGGAGCCCCGAGCGCTCCTGCACCCCGGCCCCTCCGTGCCCCGGTCTCCCGGACGTCCCGAACCTCTCGGAGGCCTCGGCCGCCGGGCCGCCGGCCGTAGGCGGGACCCGCGGGTCGTGCGGGGCCGCGGCGCCCACGGTGGGAGCGGCCGACAGGGTGCCGCCCGCCTCGGCCACCCTGCTCACCCGGACCGCCGCGACCTTGTAGACCGGCTGCTTGGAGACCGGGTCCCAGCTGGTGATCGTCAGCTCGTTGGCCGCGCGGGCGGCCCGGTCGCCGGGGCCGGAGTCGTCGAGGTCCCAGTAGCCGTAGTGGAACGGGACGAACACCACCCCCGGCCGCGTCCCGCACACCCGCGCCCTGGCCTCCAGCGCTCCCCGGGGCGACTCGACCCGCACCGTGTCCCCCTCCGACACGCCCATCGCGGAGGCGTCGCCGGGGCTGAGCTCCACCCACGGCTCGGGGGCCGCGTCGTTCAGCTGCGGGGCCCGGCCGGTCTTGGTCCGGGTGTGGAAGTGGTAGACGGTGCGGCCGGTGGTCAGCAGAAGCGGATACTCCTGACCCGGCACCTCGGGCGAGGGCTGGTACGGCGCCGCCTGCAGGAAGGCCCGTCCCCGGGGCTCCCTGGCCCGGTACTGCTCCTCGCTGTACTCCGCGCCGGTGACCAGGTCGTGGCCGTAGGTCTCGCAGTAGTCGGGGTCGGTGTTGAAGCGTCCCCCGGCGTACAGGCGCTCGGTGCCGCGCAGCGCCGCCGGGGTGCACGGCCACTGCACGCCGCTCTCGCCCCGCAGCTTCTCGTAGGTGATCCCGGTGTAGTCGCACGGTCGCCCCGCCGAGCACGCCTTCCACGCCTCGAAGGCCGACTCGGGGTCGTGCCACTTGATCAGCGGTGCGCCGTCCTTGTCGCGGAAGTCCATCCGGCGCGCGTAGTCCAGGAAGATGTCCAGGTCGGAACGGGCCTCACCGGGCGGCTCGACCGCCTTGTCCGCGAGGTGCACCGTACGGTCGACGCTGGTGAACGTCCCCTGCTTCTCGCCCCAGGTCGCCGCGGGCAGGACCACGTCGGCGAAGCGGGCCGTCTCCGTCAGGAACAGGTCCTGGACCACCAGGAACAGGTCGTCCCTGGCCAGGATCCGCCGGATCCTGGCCAGATCGGGCAGGGAGACCGCCGGGTTGGTCGCCGAGACCCACAGCAGCTTGATCGAACCCTGCTCGGCGTACCGGAAGATCTGCATGGCGTGGGTCGGCGGTGCCCAGTGCGGGATGACCGACGGATCCACGTTCCACAGCTCGGCGAGCCGGCGGATGTGCTCGGGGTTCTCCCAGTTGCGCATGCCCGGCAGGTCGCCGTCGGCCCCGGCCTCGCGGGTGTTCTGCGCGGTGGGCTGGCCGTTCATCTGGTAGAGGCCGGCGCCCGGGCGGCCGAGCATGCCGCGCAGCAGGTGGATGTTGTTGACCTGGCAGGCCGCGGCGGTCGCCTGGTTGGACTGGTAGAAGCCCTGCAGCACGGTGGACAGCAGCCGGTCGCACGATCCGAGGAGCTCGGCCGCCTGCTCGATCAGGCGGACCGGCACGTCGCAGATCTCCGCCGCCCACGTGGGCGTGCACTCGGCCACGGTCCGCTGGAGTTCCTCGAAGCCGAGCGTGTGGGCCCTGACGTAGCGCTCGTCGTACCGGCCCCTGTCGATCAGCACGTGGATCAGCGCGTTCATCAGCGCCATGTTCGTGCCCGAGCGGATCGCCAGGTGCACGTCGGCCTCCCGCGCCACCGGCGTCTCCCGCGGGTCGACGGCCAGCATCGCCGGCGGCCGCGGCCCGCGGCGGCGGTCCAGCATCCGCGCCCACAGCACCGTCTGCGTCTCGGCCACGTTGTGCCCCCACAGCGCGATCGCGTCGCAGTGGTCGACGTCGGTGTAGGAGCCGGGCTGCCCGTCGGTGCCGAAGCTGGCCTTGAGCGCCGCGGCGGCCGTCGCCGTGCAGAGCCGGGTGTTGCCGTCCATGTGCGGCGTGCCGATGCCGGCCTTGCCGATCACACCGAGGGTGTAGTACTCCTCCAGGAAGAGCTGGCCGCTGGTGTAGAACCCGAAGTGCCCCCAGCCGCCCGGCCCGTCCAGCAGCTCCTTCGACCTGGCCACGATGAGATTCATCGCGGTGTCCCAGTCGGTCTCGACCAGTTCGCCGCCGCAGCCGCGGATCAGCGGGCGGGTCAGCCGGTCGGGGCTGTTGTTGGCCTGCCAGCCGTACAGGTCCTTCGGATCGAGCCGCCCGTGGTTGACCCGATCCCCCGCCCGGCCGCGCACGCCCACGATCCGGCCGTCCTTGACCGCGATGTCCATCGCGTCGCCGTTGGAGTGCATGAGCGAGGCGGCCTGGACCCAGGCGTCCACGTCCTCCTCGCCGACGCCCTCCTCCAGGAACGTGTCCACCCGCACCGGCCATGGACTGCGGCGGCCGATGTCCCCCGGGAGCACGTCCTTCAGACGCCCCGGCAGGCTGGCGGCCAGGCGCTCCACGACGGCCGGCGGGCCGTACGGCGTGCGGCTCCCCCACGGGTAGGCGATGCGATCGGACATCCGGCTGCTCCCTCCCGGCGGGCACACGGCCTCGATGACCAGGCGGTCTACCCCGCCCGAAACCGGGTATGCGGTCCGGCGAAAGGGAAACGCACCACCAGGGGGAACAATCATGGCCAAGACACTCAACCCGATAGATCTGCAGAAGCACCTGTCCGGCGTCGACTACCCGGCCGGCCGCGACGACCTCGTGAACGCGGCCCGCGAACAGGGCGCCGACAACGAAATGATCAAGGCCCTCCAGAACATCCCCGACCGGGAGTACGACGGCCCCAACGCCGTCAGCAAAGCCGTCGCCGGCAACGGCTGACCCCACCCCCACCTGAGGCCGGGCCCACTGCCCGAGGGTGGCCTGCCGTCTGAGGCCGGTCCGTCATCCGAACCGGGCCCGCCGCTTGAGGCCGACCCGTCATCTGAACCGGGTCAGCCACCGCCGCGCGGAGTGTCAGGCCCGCGCGGCGCCGCCCCACAGGCCCTTGCGGAACTCCCGCCGGGGCGTGGTCAGGAGTCCTCCACGCGGACCTCGTAGGCGGTCGCGTCGGGTTCCAGGAAGCGCAGGAGTTCCTCGCCCTCGGTGGTCAGGGCGGCGATCGCGTCCTCGGGCAGCGGCTCGAACGCGGTCAGGATCAGGACGGCGGTCTTGCGTTTGGTCTCCGCCTGCCAGGTGCCGCGCACCAGGCCGTCCCACAGGAACGTGGCGCGCACCCGCAGGTTCTTGGTGGTGACGCGGGGGCGGTACTCCTCGGCCATCAGGCGGGTGCGGTCGGCGTGGGCCAGGACGAGGTTGTCGAAGTCGGGCAGGAAGCGCGCGGGGGCGGGCACGTCCTCCTCCGGCCGCGGGGCCTCGGGCAGGTCGAACAGCTCACGGCCCTTCTCGTCGCGGAAGGTGACCAGTTTCGGACGCAGGCCGTCCAGTACGGCGCGCAGCCCTTTGAGCCCCGACCAGGTCTGCGCGTCGGCGGCGGTGGCCGGGCCGAACGCCGCCAGATAGCGCAGCACCAGTTCCTCCGCCGGATCGCCCGATGCCCCCTTCCCGCCGTCCTTCTCCTCCAGCCAGGTCTCCGCCAAGGTGAAGTCCGCCGAGGGCGGGAAGGCCCAGCGGTCCTGCGTGGGGACCATGACCAGCGGCAGCCGGGTCCGTACGGCATAGCCCAGCGCGCGGTCGTTGGCCTCGGGGAACTCCTCCTGCAGCAGGGCGCGCAGCGCGGTGAAGTCTCGCGGCCCGTCGGCCAGGATCGTCCGGGCGACCGGCAGGAGCGCCTCCAGGTCCAGCCCGGCGGTCAGCTGCCCCCGCCCGTTCAGCGCCGCGGCGAGCACGGGATCCACCGCGGCGTGGAATCCGGCGTAGTCGGCCGCGCTCACCAAATGCAACGTGGCCCGCATCATCATGCCCCGCACGACGGACCGCTCATGCAACGCCCGGTGCAGGTCCTCCCGCCGGAACCCCTCGATCCGCGTCCACAACCCGGTGAACGGATGCCTCGCCTCCTGCGCCTGCATCCCGCCGAGCCGTTCCACCGCCGTCACGACGTCGGCCTTCTCCCGGGCGAGCAACATCTGCCGGGCCAGCGTCGCACGGTTGAGCCGCCGTGCCGTCAGAGTCTCCATGGGTCCAATCATGGTGGCCGTACCTGACAACCGCTGGCAGGTATGGCACACGGCATCAGCTTCTCACCCGCAAGGGCCGTCACAGGATTCCCAGGGGATCAACCGAGGTCGTGGATCGCCGGTTCTCCCCACGGCTCCCAGCGGAGGGAGACCCGTTCGGAACCGTAGTTCCGGGCCAGCCGGTGACGGAGCTCCTGATCGAAGCCGTTCGCGTCCAGGACGACCAGATTGCGCTCGGCGTCGATCCCGGCTCCGTGAATCCTGTCATCGCCGAACGGGCCCGGATCAGCGTCCATGACCGCCATGAGCCCGGCGTGGCTGTACCGTGCCGGCCGTACCTCCGGAACGATCGTGAACGGCGTCCGAAGTCCGTCGGGCCAGGCCACCCCGGTGAGCGGCGCGGCCGCCAGCTCATGCCCGCGCGGGCTGACGCAGGGGGCGACGACTCGCCACGGATGACGCAGCAGGTACGGCGGAGCGAGGTCCTCCGGATGCGCCTCGGCCCGCTCCGCGGCCCGGTCCAGCGCGTGGTTGAACGGTTCGATCCGCGAGTCGTAGGACTCGCCGGGAAGACGGCCCGGAAGTTCCATGAAGACCTCGACCGCCTCGGGGGTCGCGTGCTGCAGGATCACCCGGCCGGCCACGAGGAACACAGGAGCAGCCGTGATCACGTAGATGACGGACAACATGAGGACCACCCGGAGCACACGCACGGGGAGGGAGTCTAGGTTCCCCGGACGAATGTCCCGGCTGAATGTCTCCGACGTCCCGCAGTCGAACGGCCCCGCTCCGGGGATGTCCCTCAGTGCGCCTTCTGCGTGCTCTGGGCGGGACGGATGTTCTCCAGACAGTCAAGGACGACGTTCCCGGGCCGACCGGCGAGGACAGTGAGCTCATCCCGGAGCAGCCGGGCGTCGGATTCGGCGGCCCTTCGGCGTCGCCGTCCTCACCCTGGTGACCCGTTTCATACGAGGGCATGTCACGTTGCGGGCGGGCGGTCTCGTCCGTGAGGCGAAGCATCGGCCCATCACCCTCACGGACAGGGGAACCTCAGTGTTCACCACCTATCTCGTGGTCACCCTCCTGGCCTCAGCCGTCACCGGCCTTGCCGCCGTCGCCAACCTCATCGGCCATGAGTACCCCAAGAAACAGGCGGACAAGATTCGCGTGCCCCGATCCTGGACGCTTCCGCTCGGCGCGCTGCTGGCCGCGGGCTCGCTGGGCCTGCTGGCCGGGTTCGCCGTACCGGTGCTGGGCACACTCGCCGCCTCCGGCCTCGTGTTGTACTTCCTCGGCGCGTTCGCCGCCCACCTGCGCGCCCGCGCCTACGACTTCGGCGCCTGGGCCCTGTTCTTCTCCCTGGCGGTGGCCGCCCTGAGTGTGAACCTGGCGTACCACTGAGCTCACTCAGGCTCGGCTCTCGCCCTTCGGTGATTCTCACCTTCCAGCCGGGCGGCTCGAGAGGGCCGGCGTCCTGGTGTCACGGGCGGGCTCGTCAGCGATCCTCTCCGCCCGGCCCGCCGAACATGTCGTGCACGGTCCGGCCAGTCGCCACGGCGAGGGCCCAGGCTTCCAGCTGGGCGAGATCCGTACAGGCCGTGATCCTGGCTCTCACCTCGTCCGGCACCTCCCCGCGGGCTTCCAGCATCAGCAGGAGCAGCCGGACCGCCTCCTCGGCTCTGCCCTCCGCCTTCCCTTCCGCCTTTCCTTCAGTCTTCCCCTTCTCCAGGCCGCGGCCGTAGTGCGCACGGGCGAAAGGGCTGTAGACGGGCCAGTCCGTGGACGTCGTGATCTCCTCAGTTTGCGGTTGCGGTCGTGGACCATGCCGCCAGGGCCGACAGATCGGACTGGGCGGCGGTCCCAGGGCGAGGACCAGGGCGGCGGATCTCCACGGCCAGCGAAGGGTGGTCCCGGAAGAGTTGAATAAGACAGTCATGTTGGGGCGACGACACGTCACCGATTGTCACATCTCGAACACCAGTAGCGATCGGATTCCGATAAGTCGGTGCTCGACAAGGTCGCGTCCACAACGAAACCCCCGGCGGATGAAATTCAACCTTTTGGTTGCACTTCGAAGCGGCCAACCTTATCCTCAACCATATGGTTGAGGATAAGGAGGCGCTGGACGCGGTCTTCCATGCTCTGGCGCACGATGCGCGGCGCAGCATGTTGCGGCGGCTCGCCGGTGGGGAGCTCGCGGTCGGGGAACTGGCCGAGCCGCTGCGCATGTCCCTGGCTGCGGCGTCCAAACATGTGAAGGTCCTCGAACAGGCGGGGCTGGTGCAGCGCACCGTCACCGGGCGGCGGCACGTGTGCCGGCTGCGATCCGGTCCGCTGTCCGACGCGATGGCCTGGCTCCGCTTCTACGAGGGCTTCTGGGACTCCCGGCTCGACGCCCTGGAGCACGTCCTCGACTCACCGCATCCACCCGCCAGTGAGGAGACACCATGACGACCGACCTCGCCGCCTTTCCCGTCGTACGGCGTGAGCGTGTCCTGTCCGCGCCCGTGCACGCGGTCTACCGGGCCTGGCTGGACCCCGCGATCCTGCAGCGATGGCTGGCGCCGGGGGCCCCGGAGTGCGCACGCGTGGAGGTCGACGAGCGGGTGGGCGGCCGGTACCGTATCCGGCAGACCGACTCCGACCAGCCCGTCGGCGGTTTCGACGCCCGGCTGCTCGAACTCGTGCCGGACCGGCGCATCGTCTGGCGCTGGGGTTTCATCGGGCCCGACCGCGAGGCGGGTCCGGTCTTCGACTCCCTGCTGACCGTCACCCTCGACGGGACACCCGAGGGCGGGACCCGCCTGGTCCTCGTGCACGAACGGCTCGACGCCCTGGCCATCGCGCTGCCCCACGTCGCCGAGCAGGTCGGCGCGGGCTGGGACGGCGTCCTCAACCAGCTCACGGAGGCGATCTGACCATGACGACCGATCCGCGCCCCGCGACCGCCGTACTCGCCGATCTCATCGGGCGGGTCCGCGACGACCAGCTCACCGCGCCCACGCCCTGCGGCGGCATCAGCGTCGGCGAGCTGCTCGACCACATCGACAGCCTGTGCGGCGCGTTCACCGCGGCCGCCGCCAAGACGCCGATCGAGGGCGGCGGCACCGCCCCGGTGCCCGACGCGTCCCGGCTGGGCGAGGACTGGCGCCGGCGCATTCCGGCCCGCCTCGACGAACTCGCCCGGGCGTGGCGGGAGGCACCGGCGTGGGAGGGCACCACCGAGGTCGGCGGCCTCCGGCTCCCCGGCGCCGTCGCCGGAGCGGCCGCGCTCGACGAGGTCGTCGTGCACGGCTGGGACCTGGCCGTCGCGACCGGACAGTCCTATCCCGGCGCCGATCCGGCCCTGGCCGAGGTCCTCGGCACCGCCTACCGGTGGGTCGGCACCATCGCCGCCGAGCAGCCGGAGGGCAGCCCGGGGCTGTTCGGGCCGCCGGTGCCCGTGCCGGACGACGCGCCGCTGATGGACCGGCTGCTCGGGCTCACCGGCCGCGACCCCCACTGGTCCGCACCCGCGCGGGTCTCCCCCGGGCACTCGCCGGCGCCGTGACGTCCCCCGCACTCCGGCCGCGACTTCAGTCGTTCTGGAGGAGACCCGTTCCCAGGGGAGGGCCGGAGCCGTCCAGCTGCCGGGCCGGGGGCGTGCCGTATCCGGCGGCGAAGGCGGCCTCGAAGTCCGCCGGGCCGATCCGCTCGCGCAGTGCCGCGGGCAGCCGGGGGTCGGGGACGAGACCCTCCCAGGGCACGGGGTCGAGCCGTTCGGCGGCGCCGAGCAGGGCGGCGGCGCGCTCGAAGCGGCCGGTGGCGTGGTCGGCCCCGGCCAGCAGGCGCAGGCCGGTCGCGGTGATGCGCACGTCCCCGAGGCCGACGGCGATCCGGGTGCCCTCGGTGAAGTGCCGCCGGGCGGCTTCGTGCTCGCCGTCGAAGGCCGCGGTACGGCCCAGGCCGAGCAGGCAGCGGACCGCGCAGCGCAGGTCCCCGATCCGCCGGAACTCGGCGAGCAGACCGGCGAGGCGTGTCCTGGCGATCGCGTGGTCTCCCAGGTGCTGGTCGAGGGTGGCCCGGTAGAGCTCGGAGTGCAGCCGTTCGTGGTCGTTGCCCCCGGTCCGGGCCAGGCGTGCGGACTCGGCCAGCCAGGCGGGCACGTCGTCCAGCCGGATCCGGTTCTCGATCGCCCGGATGCCCATGTGGTTGAGGCAGTTGGCGCGCTTGACGTGGTCGCCGAGGCGGCCGAACAGCTCGGCCGCGTGGGCCAGCCGGGCCAGGGTGGCCTCGGGGTCGGAGGTGAGCGCGAGGGCGGAGTTCCCCAGGGCCAGGGCGTGGTGCCAGTCGTCGCCCAGCCGTTCGAAGATCTCGGCCGCCCTGTTCAGATGCTCCAGCGCCTCCGCGCGCTGCGGGCCGTACAGCATCGTCCAGCCGCGGACGAGCAGGGCCAGTGCCCTTCTGTGATCGGCTCGGTCGTCTGCCCGGCCGTAACCGGTTTCCCCCTCCACCATCCGGTACGCCCGCCCGGCGAACTCCCCGGCCCGGCCGGTGTCCTGGAAGGACAGCACGACGGCGCAGGTGATCGCGGCCCGGAAGCCCAGGTCGCTGTCCGGCAGGGGCCTCCGCAGCAGCCTGTCGAGCCAGTCGAATATCTCGCCGTTGCACCCGACGACCTCCCACGCCGTGCCGATGCCGGCGATGAACTCCCAGGCGGCCGTGGTGTCGTCCCGGTCGAGCACCCAGCGCAGCGCCGCCCGCAGGTCCGCCGAGCGGCGGTCGATCCACAGGAGCGCGGCGGCCTGGTTGCGGCCGCGCAGATCCGGCGCGCCGGCCGCGGCGTGGCGCAGATGGTGGCGGGCGTGCTGCTCGTGCGCCTCCTCGGCGGCGCTGCGGGCCTCTCCGGCGGCGCCGCGGGTGTCTTCGGCGGTGCCGCGGGCGAGCAGGCGGTGGTACGCGAACTGCCGGACGCTGTCCAGCAGCCGGTACTCGGTGGTCCCGTCCCGATGCCGGGAGGAGATCAGCGACCGGTCCAGCAGGCGCGAGAAGATCCGCAGCAACTCGGCCGGGTCCAGCGGGGGGTAGGCGAGCACGCCCGCCGCGGTGCCGTAGTCGAACGCGCCGGGGAACACCGAGCAGCGCTCCAGCAGCAGCCGCTCGTCCTCACCCAGCAGCTCGTAGCTCCAGGTGAGCGCCTCCTCCAGGGTACGGTGCCGGTTCGGTGAGCCCCGTGCCCCGTCGGTCAGCAGGGCGAAGCGGTCGTCCAGCCGGGCCAGCAGGTCGGCCGGGGCGAAGAACCGGACCCGGGCGGCGGCGAGTTCGATGGCCAGCGGCAGGCCGTCCAGCCGGCGGCAGATCAGCGCGACCTGCCGGGCGTTGTCCGCGGTGACCTCGAACCCGGGCGAGACGGCGGCGGCCCGGTCGGCGAACAGCCGGCCGGCGCCGGAGTCCAGTACGGCGGCCGGATCGTCGAGCGCGGGCAGCGGCAGCGGCGGGATCTCGTAGACGATCTCCCCCGTCAGGTGCAGCGCCTCGTGGCCGGTGGCCAGCACGTGCAGGTGGCCGGTGGTGGCCAGCAGGTCGGCGAGCAGGGCCGCCGCGGAGGCGGTCACGTGCTCGCAGTTGTCCACCACGAGCCAGTGCCGGCCCTCGGCGAGGGTCTCGCGGATCAGGGCGCGCAGCCGGTGCTCCTCCCCGGCGATGCTCAGAGCCTCGGCGAAGGTCCGCTCCACGGCGTCCCCGGGGGACAGCGGCGCGAGGTCGACCAGGACGGCCGGGGGCAGCGCGGTCGCCTCGTGGGCCAGGTGCAGCGCCAGGCGGGTCTTGCCGGTGCCGGCGGGTCCGGTCAGCGTCACCATCCGGTGCGCGCCGAGCAGCCGGCGCAGGTCGCCGATCTCCCTTTCCCGGCCCACGAACGACGACAGCGGCCTGGGCAGGACGCCGCGGGGCTCGCGACCGGCCCGCAGGCGGGTCGCGGCGTCGACCAGGGCCAGCCGGTTGCTCCCGCCGAGCTTGCGCAGCAGCGACGAGACGTGGCTCTCCACTGTCCGTTCCGACAGCCGCAGCCTGGCGGCGATCTCCTGGTTCTGCAGGCGTTCGCCCACGAGCCACAGGATCTCCCGCTCGCGCGGCGTCACTCCGGCCGCCCGCAGGTCGGGGAAGGCGTCCGAATCCATGAATCCGAGTATGTCGCCATCCGGGCGGGTGTCCATGTCCGGCGCGGAGCGGGTTCTCCGTGGCGGATTTCCGTACTGAGCACGGATGTCCGGCGCCCCGGGCGCGCGGTGCAATTGCCGCATCCGGCGATACCCCACGCCCCGGGACGCCCCGGGCGGGAGACGCGCTGGCACGTTCCATCACATCCGTCAAAGGAGAGCCGTATGGCAGGCAAGGCAGTAATCAGTTTGACCACCGGGCTGGAGGACCCCGAGCGGGTCACGGTGGCGTTCCTGGTCGCGGTCGGCGCGGCCGAGCAGGGCCGTCCGACGCTGATGTTCCTCACCAAGGAGGCCACCCGGCTGGCCCTGGAGGGCGTCGCCACCGGAGTCGCGTGCGAGGGGTGTCCGCCGCTGGCGGATCTGCTGGCGCGCTACGCCAAGGCGGGCGGGCGGTACATGGTCTGCCCCATCTGCTTCGACTCCCGCAGGCTCGACAAGAGCGGGCTGATCGAGGGAGCGGAGCTGGCCGGGACCGTCCCGATGTGGCAGTGGATCGGCGACGAGGGCGCCACGACCTTCAGTTACTGAGGCAGCTGCTGAGGCGCGTTAAGCGGCCGTCAAGTCACCGCCTACCGGGTCGTCGCATGGTTGGGCACCGCAGCCGGGTGAGAGATCGCCGAGCCGGCCCGGCCGGGGGGATGTCCATGAACGTCGTGTACCACCTGCGAGAAAGCTCACAGGCCCACGGTGACGTCGAGTCATCGCTCATGGCGGCCGAGCGCGCCCTGCACGCCGAGGGCGACCTGCAGACCGCCCGGTGGTGGTTCGACCTGGCCTACAGCGCGGCCGAGCGGCTGGGCGACGGCCCGGCGATGGCACGGGCCGCCGTCGGCCTGGGCGGGGTGTGGTTGCAGGAGCACCGCACCGCCGCCGAGGCGGCCACGACGCGGGCGCGCCAGCAGCGCGCCCTGGCGGCCGTCGACCCGCGGACCCCGCTGGGGATACGGCTGCGCGCCAGGCTGTGCGGCGAGGAGGACTACCGCCGCGGCGCGCACGACTCCATCCTGCGGGTGCTGGCCGAGGCCAGGGACAGCGGTGACGCGGTGGCGGAGGCGGAGACGCTGAGCATGGCCCACCTGTGCCTGATGGATCCCCGGTACCGGGAGCTCCGGCTGGAGCTGGCCCAGGAGCTGATCGCCGTGGCGGCCAGGACCGGCCGCCGCGGCGACGCGCTCATGGGGCTGATGTGGCGCAGCGTCGATCTGCTGCTGACCGCCGACGCGCACGCCGAACGGTCCCTGCAGGAGCTGCGCGACCTGCTGGCGGTGGAGGACCATCTGGCGGTCGGATTCGTGGTGGACACGATCGAGGTCATGCTCGCCATCCGCGCCGGACGCCTCACCCGGGCCGAGACGCTGGCTGCCTCCTGCGCCGAGCGGGGTCACGCCGCCGGTGACGACGACGCCGTCGGATGGCACGGCGCGCAGATCGCGGCGATCCGCTGGTACCAGGGCCGCATCGGCGAGCTCGTCCCGGTCCTGGAGAAGCTGGTGCGCAATCCCGCTCTGGGCTCGGCCGACTACGCCTACTTCGCGGTCCTGGCGGTGGCCGCCGCCGCTGCCGGAGACGAGAGCCTGGCCCGCGGCATGCTGGCCCGGCTGCGCGGAGCCGGGCTGACGGAGCTGCCCCAGAGCAGGAGCTGGCTGGCGGCGATGCACGGCGTGGTGGAGGCCGCCCATCTGCTCGACGACGGCGACACCGCCGCCCGGGCCTACGACCTGCTCGCGCCGTTCGCCCGGCTCCCGATGATCGCCAGCCTCGGCGTGGTGTGCTTCGGCTCCACCCATCTGGCCCTGGGTACGGCCTCGCTCACCGCCGGGCGGCTGGACCGGGCCGTGGAGCACTTCGGGCAGGCCGTCGAGGACAACCTGGCGCTCGGTCACCGGCCGGCCGTGGCCCTGTCCCGCTGGCGGCTGGGCCACGCGCTGCGGATGCGGCACGGGGTGCGGGACGAGGCGGCCCGGAGGGCGCTGACCCTGGCGGAGCAGGAGGCCGACCGGCTGGGCATGGTGCTGTCCGGCTGGGCGACACCGCACGCGGTACGACCGGGCGGCGCACCGGCCCCGGCGGTGTGCCGGCGCCGGGGCCGCAGGTGGCTGCTCGAACTGGCGGGCCGCAGCGTCCTGGCCGACGACAGCGTGGGCATGCGGCACCTGGCGATCCTGATCGCCAATCCGGGCCGGGAGATCCGGGCCGTCGACCTCGTCACGGGCCCGTGCCCGCCCGGCGAGGGCCCGGCCGTCCCCGACGGGGAGGCGCCCGGCGACGAGGCCGCATCGGCCCAGCCGCTCCTGGACGAGCAGGCCAGGCTCGCCTACCGGGAACGGCTGTCCCACCTCGAGGCGGAGATCGAGGAGTCGGAGTCGCTCGACGACGCCGGGCGCGCCGAGGCCCTGCGCGCCGAGCGTGACTGGCTGCTGGCCGAGCTGACCGCCGCCACCGGCCTGGGCGGGCGCGCGCGCCGGTTCACCGACGACCAGGAACGGGCCAGGATCGCCGTGGGCAAGGCCATCCGGCGCGCCCTGGCCCGCATCACCGCGTCCGACCCGATGATCGGCGAGGAGCTGCGGGCCACCGTCCACACCGGTCTGCGCTGCTCCTACCACCCCCGCTGACCGGCGGTCCGCACGGATGGAACGGGATGTCACGCCCTTCGGTCGAGGCGCCGTGATCAAAGGACACGGTGCCCGGACCACGGCGGACCCGGTGACCCGGGCCCGCTTTCCCGTTCCCGCCCGGCGGTCCCGTCCGCCGGGCCGGCCTTCCGCTTCAGGAGGAGCTCGATGCACCGCTCGATCCGTACCCTGCTCGCCGCGGCCGTGATCGCCGGCGCCGGCGGCGCCACCGTCCTCACCGTCGCCGCCGCCGTCACGCTCCCGGCCGCCAGTGCCTCCACGGGCACGGTCACCCTTGCGCCCACGCCCGACCCCACCGTCACCCACGACTACGACGACTATCCGTGGGGGCCGTACTTCGCCAGGCACCAGCTGGCCAAGGCCCGGGGCACCATCCGCATCGAGGGGAGCCTCGCAGGCGAGTCGAACAAGGTCACTGTGAAGGGGGAACTGCGGGACCTGGACCACCGTCCCCACAAGTGCGCCTATGTCGAGTTCAAGGTCCAGCGCCTCGGCGCCCCCCACGGGAAGTGGTATGAGGCCCCTTCCTACAAGTGGTGCCACTACGGTGAGCACGCCAAGGAGTTCGTCTTCCGCAAGCACGACGTGAGCGCCGTCAAGGTCCGCGTGAGCCAGATCGGCAAGCATGACCACCGCGTGTCCAACAAGGGCGAGTGGTACTCCATCCCCGAGGCCTGACGAATCCCCGAGGCCTGACGACCACCAGGTCCCCCGCCGGCCCCACCCGGCGGGAGACCTCCCCGGCTGTCAGGCGTCGTCGAAGGAGCCGTGCCGGCCGGCCCCGGCGGCGAAACGCGCCGCGCCGGCGGCCGTGTCCGCGCCCAGCGAGACCTGGCCGTGGCGGAACTCGGACGCCAGCGCCTGCCGCTCGTCAAGGCCGTGCTGGTCCAGGACCGAGGCCCGGTCGCGGCGCATGCAGGTCTGCGGGAAGGCGGCCAGCCGCGCCGCCAGCTCGCGCGCGGCCTCCAGCGCCCGCCCGGCCGGGACGACCCGGTTGGCCAGGCCCATCCGCAACGCCTCGGCCGCGTCCACCGGACGCCCGGTGAGGATCATGTCCATCGCGTGGCTCTCGCCGATCAGGCGCGGGAGCCGTACGGTGCCGCCGTCGATCAGCGGGACGCCCCAGCGGCGGCAGAAGACCCCGAAGACGGCAGTCTCGTCGGCCACCCGCAGGTCCGCCCAGATCGCGAGTTCGAGCCCGCCCGCCACGGCGTGCCCGCTGACGG
Organism: Paraplanobispora siamensis; assembly: GCF_016863175.1. Classification (GTDB taxonomy): domain Bacteria; phylum Actinomycetota; class Actinomycetes; order Streptosporangiales; family Streptosporangiaceae; genus Planobispora; species Planobispora siamensis. The sequence goes on along the minus strand of NZ_BOOJ01000045.1, from coordinate 43,903 downwards.
CGGCGATTACCGGTTTGGACAGCCGCATCCGGGTCGGCCCCATCGGGCCGTCGCCGTCCGGCTCGGCGCGGTTGGCCGCCGCGGTGCCCAGCGACTTCAGGTCGGCGCCCGCGCAGAACGTCCCGCCCTCGCCGTACAGGATCGCGACGGCGGCCCCGGGATCGGCGTCGAAGGCGCGGAACGCCTCGGCCAGCGCCCGCGCGGTCGGCCCGTCCACGGCGTTGCGGCGCTCCGGCCGGTTGATCCCGACCAGCGTCACCGGCCCGTCCCTGCGCACCACGACCGTCCCGCCCGCGGTCATCGGCGTCCCTCCCGCCCGGGTGATCCGGATGTTGCGACCGCCCAGCAGCATACTCACGCAGGACGGCCGTGATCACGGGCCGGTCCTCCCCCGCGACCCCGTTCCCGGGCCATACTTTCTCCCTCCGGGACGTCCCGGCCGACCCCCTCCGGAAGGACCGATCATGAACGACTCGCCCGAGACGGTTCCGTACGGCTCCCGCGTGCGGGGGTGCCTGCTCGGCGGTGCCGTCGGCGACGCGCTCGGCAATCCCGTCGAGTTCATGTCGATGGGCCAGATCCGCTCGCGCTTCGGTCCCGCCGGTCTCACGGAGATGGTCGAGACCGAGATCACCGACGACACCCAGATGACGTTGTTCACCGCCGAAGGGCTGATCCGCGCCCGGTTGCACGGCGGCGACGCCGTCATCGGGATCCGCGAGGCCTACCTGCGCTGGCTCGACACCCAGGCGCACAGGGGGCCGTACTCCGGGAGCGCCGGATTCCGCACCGGCTGGCTGCGCACGCAGAAGTGGCTGTACGCCCGCCGTGCGCCCGGCAACGCCTGCCTGTCCGGCCTGGGCTCCGGCATCGTCCCGCCCCCGCCCGGGTCGCCCCTGGACCACGGGCCCGTCAACTCCCATTCCAAGGGCTGCGGCACGGTGATGCGCTCGGCGCCGTTCGGTCTCCTGCCGGAGGCGTGGGAGCCCGGCTCGGCCGCGGGGAACGGTGACGGCACGGCCCCGGCGGCCGGATCGCTCGACGACCCCGTCACCCTGGCCGTCACCGCCTCCCGCATCACCCACGGCCATCCCACCGCCGCCATCTCCTCCGGCGCCCTGGCCTGCCTCATCGGCAGGCTCGTCCAGGGAGACCCCCTGCCGCGGGCCGTCGCGATGGCCGAGGGATGGCTGTCCGCCTTCGACGGTCAGAGCGCCGAGCACCGGGAGACCGGCCTGGCCCTGCGCGCCGCCCGGCGGCTGGCCGGGAAGGGCGATCCCACCCCGGAGAGGGTGGAGAGCCTGGGCGGCGCCTGGGTCGCCGAGGAGGCCCTGGCCATCGCCGTCTACTGCGCCCTGGTCGAGCCCGACCCGCGCCGGGCCCTGCTGCTGGCGGTCAACCACTCCGGCGACGCCGACTCCACCGGCGCGATCTGCGGCAACATCATCGGCGCGGCGTACGGCGAGGACGCCGTGCCCGCCGACTGGGCGCGCGCGGTCGAGGGACGCGAGACCATCCTGCAGGTCGCCGACGACTTCACCGCCGCCTTCACCGGAGCCTCCGCTCCGGCCGGCGACCTCGACTCCCGTTATCCGTCGAGCTGACAGGCCCGCCGGGCTGCCGGGCCAGGGCGTCAGGGCGTCAGGATCAGGCGGACCGGGTTGCCCTCCTTGCGTTCCAGGCGCTGTACGGCGGCGGCCGCGTCCGCCAGGGGGACGGTGCCGCTGATGGAGCGGGCCAGGTCCAGGCGGTGGTGGCGGGTGAGGTCGACCAGCTGGTCGACGTGCCCGGGCCCGGAGCCGTAGTGCCCCAGGATCCGCTGGCCGAAGTAGGAGAACGGGATGCTGTGGGTGACGGTGAGCGGCGCGGGCGTCAGGCCGACCAGCACGAGCCGGCCGCCGGGCGCCAGGCAGGAGACGGCCTGCTCCCGTACGGCGGGCACCCCGGCCATGTCGAGGGCCAGGTCCAGGCCCCGTCCTCCGGTGGCGGCCAGCAGCCGGTCGCGCAGGTCGGCAGCGGCGGGATCCAGGGCGAGGTCGGCGCCGAAGTCCAGGGCTCGCTCACGGGCGGCCTCGATCGGGTCGACGGCGATGATCGGGGCGGCGCCGACCAGGCGCAGGAGCTGGACGGCGTGCGCCCCGAGCCCGCCCACGCCCCACACCCCGGCCGGTACGGCGGGCCGGGCCTCGCCCGTGGCGACGATCGCGGCCCAGGGGGTGGAGACGGCGTCGGGGATGATGGCCGCCTGCTCGAACGGCAGGCCGTCCGGGATCGCGACGAGGGTGTGGTGGGTGGCCAGGGCGTACTCCGCCCAGCCCCCGTCGTAGTCGACCCCGCGGGTGCGGACCTGCTGGCACGGCTCGACGAAGCGCACGCAGTTGGCGCACTGCCCGCAGCGCTCCCCCGCCTGCAGCAGGACGCGCTGCCCGGCCGTCCAGGCGCCGGGGACGTCCGGCCCCAGGGCGTCGATCACGCCGGAGACCTCGTGGCCGAGGGTGACCTTGTCGGAGGCCAGGAAGAGCGGGTTCAGGCTGCCGTCGATCAGGTGCACGTCCGACAGGCACACGCCGGCCGCCTTCACCTTGATCCTCACCTCGCCCGGTCCGGGTTCGGGGACGGGAACTTCCTCGACGGCGAAGGTCTTGTTCCGGACGTCGAGGCGCCCGGCGAGCATGGTGTCGGTCATGAGGTCTTTCCCGGTGCGTGGGCGTGAGGTGTCGCGGTGCGCGGGCGCGCGCCGCGGCGGCGCGCCGCCGATGTGCCCGTACCCGGCGACGCTCCGGAACTGCGTTGACGCGAGTAATGATCTCTCCAGCCGCCGGCGGTCCCCGCGGCGGGTCCCATCCGCGGTTCCCCCGTCGATATCGGGGCAGGAAGCGGGAGACCCGCGGAAAACGCCACAGAGGCAGAAAGCGGACTACCAGGTAAGGAGGCGCCCCATGGCGCTCATCGACCGCGAATGCGTCCGGCGGCTGCTGGAGTCACCGGATCCCGACGCCACCCTGGTCTTCGTACGGGGGGACTGCATCGTCCTGCCGGAGAAGGAGATCGACGACGCCCACCGCGGGCTGGTCATCGCGAGCAAGCGGGACCTGACCAGGCTGATGCCGGGCGGCGACACGCTCACCGAACAGCAGATCGACACCCTGGCCGACCGGCTCGACAACATCGTGCGGGATCTGGGCGCCTGACGGACGCCGGGGATCCGGGTGCGCCGCCGGGCGGCGCACCCGGATCCCCGTACCGGCCGGTCACCCGTGCCGGTCAGTCCTGCGACATCACCCTGACGAACTCCTCGAAGGAGAACCGCCCGTCGCCGTCGGCGTCGCCGACGCGGTTCAGCGAGCCGATCGCCTCGGCCGGCAGGTCCGGGAAGTGCCGGACGAGCTCCTTCTCCGTGATGAACCCGTCACCGTCGCCATCGATGGCGGTGAACGCCTCTCGCAGCTCCGCCAACCGCTCCGCCGACATCTGGCCCGCCTTTCGCTGTCCGAATCAGCAGACAACCTACGAGATTTCACAACAAGGAGGAAATCCCGCCCTGCTGTGTGCCGCCGTATGACGCCCACGGCACGCACCGCACAGCACATCTGTTGTGCAGTGCACAATGATGTACCGCGAACGTGACAGCATGCCCTGGTTTCTCCTACTTTGACCAGCGTGTTCGATGTGCTCATTCACGGCGGTCTGGTGGTCGACGGCACCGGCGCCCCGCCGTACCCCGCCGACGTCGGCGTCCGCGACGGCCGGATCGAGGCGGTCGGCGGGCCCGAGGCCGGGGACGCCCCCGCCGCCGTCCGCATCGACGCCACCGGCCGGCTGGTGGTCCCGGGGTTCGTCGACGCCCACGTGCACGGCGACGCCACCGTGCTGGACCCCGGCGTCCAGCTCGCCGCGCTGCGCCAGGGCGTGACCACCTTCGTGCTCGGGCAGGACGGGTTGTCCTTCGCGCCGTCGCCGCCCGCGACGCTGCGCTTCGTCACCCGGTACTTCGCCGCGATCAACGGCGCCCATCCGCTGCTGGGCGACGGGCCGGTGAGCGTGGCGGAGCTGTTGGCCTCCTACGACGGGGCCACCGCGCTCAACACCGTCTACCTGGTCCCGCACGGCACGGTCCGGCACGCCGCCGGCGCCGATCCCGCCGCGATGCTGCGCATGGTGGAGCGGGGCCTGGAGGAGGGCGCGGCGGGGCTGTCCAGCGGCCTGGAGTACATCCCCGGCCGGTACGGCGACGCCGCCGAGCTCGCCGCGCTGTGCGCGCCCGTCGCCCGGGCCGGCCTGCCGTACGTCACCCACATGCGCGGCTACGAGCAGGCGGCGGCCGCCGGCATGGCCGAGGCCCGCGCGATCGCCGAGAGGTCCGGGGTGGCGCTGCACGTGTCGCACTATCACGGCCCGGGCCCGGAGCTGGCGGGCATGGTCGACGACGCCCTCGCCACGGGTCTGGACGTCACCTTCGACAGCTACCCCTACCTCAGCGGGTTCAGCATCCTGGCGATGGTCGCCCTCCCCCGCGACCTGGACGACCCCGACCTCGACCGCATCGTGGCGCGTCTGCACGAGCCGGAGGTACGGCGCCGCCTGGCCCGCGAGACCGACCCCACGCTCTGGCACCGCGCCGTGCTGGCGCACGTGCCCGCCGCGGACCTGGCCTGGGCCGAGGGCCGCAGCGTCGCCGAGGCCGCGGCCGAGGCCGGGCGGGAGCCCGCCGCCTTCTGCGCCGAGCTGCTGATCGCGACCCGGCTGGCCGCCAGTTGCGTGTTCGCCCAGCCGCCGGGCAACGACGACGCCTCCATGCGCCTGCTGCTGCGCCACCCGGCCCACCTGGGCGGCTCCGACGGCATCCACATCGGCGGGCACCCGCACCCCCGGGCCTACGGCGCCTTCGCCCGCTTCCTCGGCCGTCACGTCCGCGAGCTGGGCGACTGGAGCTGGCAGGAGGCGGTCGCGCACCTGGCCGCCGGCCCGGCCCGCCGCTTCCGCCTGCACGACCGCGGGGAGATCCGTCCCGGCCTGGCGGCGGACCTGGTGGTGATCGACCCGGAGCGGGTGGGCGACACCGCCGACTACTCCCGGCCGCGCGTCCTGGCCGAGGGCGTCGACGACGTGCTGGTCGGCGGCGTCCCGGTGCTGGCCGGCGGCGCCCTGACCGGCGCGCGTCCCGGACGCCCGCTGAGGCCGCGATGAACGCCCCGGACGCCTCCGTCTCCGGGCACTCCGGGCAGGGCCCCGGCGCCGCGATGAACGCCCCGGACGCCTCCTTCTCCGGGCACTCCGGGCAGGGCCCCGGCGCCGCGATGAACGGCCCGGGACGTGACCGGGCCCGGCCTCCCGGCCAGGAGCGCAACCAGTCGGCCTCGCTCCGCCGGGCGCTGGCCGTACTGGAACACGTCCGCGACCACGCGGGCGCCGGACAGGGGCTCTCGCTGTCCCGGCTGGCCGAGGCGCTGGGCCTGTCCAAGAGCACCGTGCTGCGGCTGACCGTCCCGCTGGTGGAGGCCCGGCTGCTGGAACGCGACCGCAGGAGCGGCGCCTACCGGCTCGGGCACGGCACGCTCCGGCTCGGCCAGGCCTACCTGTCCACCCTCGACCTGCGCACGGTGGCCGCGGAGGAGACGCGCGAGCTGATGCGCGAGGTCCGCGAGACCGTCCACCTGGTCGTCTACGACGCGCCGTACGTCGTCTACATCGACAAGGTCGAGAACGAGACCACGGTGCGCATGGCCTCGCGGATCGGCAGCCGGGCGCCGCTGTACTGCACCGCCGTCGGCAAGGCGATCCTCGCCTGGCAGCCGGAGGAGGTCGTGGAGGAGACCGTGGCCGCCGGGATGCCCGCCCTCACCCGGTACACGATCACCGATCCGGTGCGGCTGCGCGCCGAGCTGACCCGGATCCGCCAGCGCGGCTACGCCGTCGACGACCGCGAGAACGAGCCCGAGGTCCGGTGCGTGGCCGCGGGCATCTTCCGCCACGACGACAGCGTGACCGCCGCCGTCTCGGTCTCGGGCCTGACCTCGCGGATCACCGCCGCCCGGGTGCGGGAGCTGGGGCCGCTGGTGGCCGGCACCGCCCTGCGCATCTCCCGGAAGCTGGGATCGCAGCGCTGAACCGGCGGGCCGCGCGAAGAACGACGAAGAACGACGGAGCCCCCGTGGTGGTTCACCACGGGGGCCCGCTCGCGCCGTGTCCTGCCGGTGAATGAAACCGCCGGTGACTAGTAGATCGGGCGCGAGGAAGAACGCAGGCGCTCCAGAGCCTCGGCGAGGATCTGCGCGCCGTCCTTGTCGCTGCGACGCTCCTTCACGTAGGCCAGGTGCGTCTTGTAAGGCTCGTTACGCGGAGGCGCGGGAGGGTTGGCCTCGTCCTGACCCGCCGGGAGCCCGCAGCGCGGGCAGTCCCAGAACTCGGGGACGGCCGCGTCGCTGGCGAAGCTGGGGCGCGTCTCGTGCATGTTGGCGCACCAGAAGGGAACCCTCACACGGGGCGCCGCCTCTCCGCGCTCCGCCTCCCCCATCGGGCCGGCACCGACACGACTGCCACGGATCGCGTTGCCACTACCCACGGATGAACTCCTCGCTCGATGGCCCCGCCACTCGGGAAAACGGGGGGCTGTACCACTGTCACGCTTTACGGCAAGCCGAATCAGGGCTTCAGGAGCAGGCCCAGCGCGATGATGCACACGAACCAGACCACCCCGGTGATGATGGTGAGCCGGTCGAGGTTGCGCTCCACCACGGAAGAGCCTCCGAACGACGACGAGAAACCGCCACCGAACAGATCCGACAGTCCGCCGCCCTTGCCCTTGTGGAGCAGGACGAGCAGGATCATCAGCATGCTCGACAGGATGAGGGCGATGGAGATTCCGATTGTCACCGTTGACCTGTTTCCTTATTGCTCGCACCCGCGTCCGGATGCGACTCCTTTGTAGGTACGCCCTGAGGCGTGACGATTCAAACTTGCTCTAAGAGGGTACGACCTGCTGTCAAGTCGTACCCTCCGAACGGCTCAGTCAGCCCGACATCTCATCGAACCGGCAGAGCTTGACGAACTCCCCCGGGTCGAGGCTGGCGCCGCCGACCAGGGCTCCGTCGACATCGGACTGGGCCATGATGCCGGCGACGTTGTCAGATTTGACCGAGCCACCGTAGAGGATACGGACGCCCGCGGCCAGCTCCGCGTCGTACAGCTCGGCGAGCCGGCCGCGCAGGGCCCCGCAGACCTCCTGGGCGTCGGCCGGGGTGGCGACCTCCCCGGTGCCGATCGCCCAGACGGGCTCGTAGGCCACCACGACCGAGGCGGCCTGCTCGGCCGGGACGCCCTTCAGCGCCCCGTCGAGCTGCGCGAGGCTGTGGGCCACGTGGCCGCCGGCCCTGCGGACCTCCAGCCCCTCGCCGACGCACAGGATCGGCGTGAGCGAGTGCCGGTAGGCGGCCCGCACCTTGGCGTTGACGAGTTCGTCGTCCTCACGGTGGTACTGCCGCCGCTCGGAGTGCCCGACTGCGACGAAGGTGCAGCCGAGCTTGGCGAGCATCGCACCGGAGATCTCCCCGGTGTAGGCCCCGCCGTCGAACGCCGACAGGTCCTGCGCGCCGTACGCGATCCGCAGCCGGTCACCGTGCACCAGCGTCTGCACGCTGCGCAGGTCGGTGTACGGCGGCAGCACGGCCACCTCGACCTTGTCGAAGTCCTTGTCGTTCAGCGCGAACGCCAGCTTCTGGACGGTGGCGATGGCCTCGAGATGGTTGAGGTTCATCTTCCAGTTGCCGGCGATGAGAGGTTTGCGCCCGGCACTCATCTGTCGCTCATCGCTCCTCGCTGCTGCGTCGGTTCACTTGCTAGTCCTCCAGAGCGGCGAGTCCCGGCAGGGTCTTGCCCTCGAGGTATTCGAGGCTGGCCCCGCCGCCGGTGGAGATGTGCGAGAACCCGTCCTCGGGCAGGCCGAGCCGGCGCACGGCCGCGGCCGAGTCACCGCCGCCGACGACGGTGAACGCCTCCGACCGGACCAACGCCTCGGCCACCGCGCGGGTTCCCCCGGAGAACGCGTCGAACTCGAAGACGCCCATCGGGCCGTTCCAGAACACGGTCTCGGCGTCGGCCAGCTTGCCCGCGAACAGCTCGCGGGTGCGCGGGCCGATGTCGAGCCCCTGCCGGTCGGCCGGGATCGCGGTGGCGTCGACCACCTCGTACTCGGCGTCCTCGGCGAACTCGACGGCCGCCAGGATGTCGACCGGCAGGACCAGGTCCACGCCGCGCTCGCCGGCCTCACGCAGGAAGCCGCGCACCTTGTCGAGCTGGTCCTCCTGCAGCAGCGACTGGCCGACCTCGAAGCCCTGGGCCTTGAGGAAGGTGTAGGCCATGCCGCCGCCGATGATCAACCGGTCGACCTTGGTGAGCAGGTTGGCGATGACGCCGAGCTTGTCGGAGACCTTGGCCCCGCCCAGCACCACGGCGTACGGCCTGGCCGGCTCCTCGGTCAGGCGCCTGAGCACCTCGACCTCGGCGACGATCAGACCGCCCGCCGCGTGCGGCAGGAGCTTCGGCACGTCGTAGACGCTGGCGTGCTTGCGGTGCACCGCGCCGAAGCCGTCGCTGACGTAGAGCTCGGCCAGACCGGCCAGCCTCCCGGCGAACTCGCCGCGCTCGGCGTCGTCCTTGGAGGTCTCTCCGGCCTCGAAGCGCAGGTTCTCCAGCAGGGCCACCTGGCCCTCGGCCAGACCCTCCACGACGGCCCGGGCCGACTCGCCGACCGTGTCGGAGGCGAAGGCCACCTCGGTCTCCAGGAGCTCGCCGAGCCGGCGCGCCACCGGGGCCAGGGAGTACTTGGGATCGGGCGCGCCCTTGGGGCGGCCCAGGTGGGCGCAGACGATCACCTTCGCGCCGCGCCCGGCCAGGTCCCTGATGGTCGGCAGCGAGGCGCGGATGCGCCCGTCGTCGGTGATGACGTCCCCGTCCAGGGGGACGTTGAGGTCGGCGCGGACGAGAACGCGCCGACCCTTCACGTCGAGCTGGGACAGGTCCTTCATCAGAGGTCGGCGCCCACGAGCTCGATGAGGTCGGCCAGGCGGTTGGAGTAACCCCACTCGTTGTCGTACCAGCCGACGACCTTGACCTGGTTGCCGATGACCTTGGTCAGCGGCGCGTCGAAGATGCAGGAGGCCGGGTCGGTGACGATGTCGGCCGAGACGATCGGGTCCTCGTTGTAGCTGAGGATGCCCTTGAGCGGGCCGTCGGCGGCGGCCTTGAGCGCGGCGTTGACCTCCTCGACGGTGGTCTCGCGGCCGACCTCGACGGTCAGGTCGGTGGCCGAGCCGGTGGGGATCGGCACACGCAGCGCGTAACCGTCGAGCTTGCCCTTCAGCTCGGGCAGGACCAGGCCGATGGCCTTGGCGGCGCCGGTGGAGGTCGGGACGATGTTCAGCGCGGCGGCGCGGGCGCGGCGCAGGTCCTTGTGCGGGGCGTCCTGCAGGTTCTGGTCCTGCGTGTAGGCGTGGATGGTGGTCATCAGGCCCTTGACGATGCCGAAGGAGTCGTTGATGACCTTGGCCATCGGGGCCAGGCAGTTGGTGGTGCAGGAGGCGTTGGAGATCACGGTGTGGCTGGCCGGGTCGTACTCGTCGTGGTTGACGCCCATGACGACGGTGACGTCCTCGTTCTTGGCCGGAGCCGAGATGATGACCTTCTTCGCGCCGTTCTCGGCGTGCACCCGGGCCTTGTTCGCGTCGGTGAAGAAGCCGGTGGACTCCACGACGACGTCCACGCCCAGGTCGCCCCAGGGCAGCTTGGCGGGGTCGCGCTCGGCGAAGGCCTTGATCGCCTTGCCGTCCACGATGATCTCATCGGCGGTGCTCTTCACCTCGTACGGCAGGCGGCCCAGGATGCTGTCGTACTTGAGCAGGTGGGCGAGCGTCGCGTTGTCGGTCAGGTCGTTGACCGCAACGATCTCGATGTCCTTGCCGCTGGCGGCGACCGCGCGCCAGAAGTTGCGGCCGATGCGGCCGAATCCGTTGACGCCTACGCGGATGCTCACGGTGCCGATCTCCTCGTACGTCGGTGCGCCGGCCGAGTGGGCCGGCGACGTGGCGGGCTGATACCTCAGCACGAACCCTATCGGACCCCGATTGGTTTAGACCATTGGCGGTCCCCCCTTTGCCCGGCCCTGCATTTCCCGAAAATTTGGGGCTTCCGCCGGACTTTTCCAGTAAAGTCCCGCACTCGTCACAGTAAGCACCTCAACCGCACAGAAGGCGTGAAGACAAACATGACCCCCCAACCACGTAGCGGCCTGGTGCCCGGCATCGTCGTCGGGCTCCTCGCCGCCGTCCTAGGCGCCGCCGCCTACGGCGCGATCATCACCGTCACCGAGCTCGAGATCGGCTACGCCGCCGTCGGCGTCGGCGTCCTCGTCGGCCTGGGCATGATGGCCGTCAAGCCGACCAGCCCGGTGCTGCCGGTCCTGGCCGCCCTGTTCTCCATCGCCGGCGCCGCCCTGGGCACCTTCCTCGGCGGTGTCGGCCTGGCGGTGAAGGCCAGCGGTGGCACGCTGTCCTACGGCGACGCCGTGAGCCTCGTTGCCGAGGTCTTCCCCGACGCCGTCAAGGGGGAACCCAAGACCCTGCTGTTCTGGGTGATCGCCGGTGTCGCCGGCTTCTTCTTCGTGAACAAGCGCGTCAAGGCCGCCCGCGAGGCCCTCGCCGCGCCCTCCCACCCGCAGCAGGAGGGCGCGCAGCCGGTTGACAACTTCAGGCCCCACAACCAGGCGTAGGCCGCTCCAGGCAGTCCCCACACGGCGAGAGCCGGGATCCTCATTGAGGTCCCGGCTCTCGCCGTGTATGCGCTCTGATGCGCTTTGACGCGCCCCTGGGCACTCTGCCAGTGCGGCGTCCGCGGGCACCCGTGGAGCCCGTACGGCCTCGCCTACGACGTGAGCATGTCCACCGTCAGGTTGGCCTCGGTGTTGGGGACACCCATGTCCTGGGCGCGCTTGTCGGCCATGGCCAGCAGGCGGCGGATGCGGCCGGCGATGGCGTCCTTGGTCAGCGGCGGGTCGGCGAGCTGGCCGAGCTCCTCCAGGGAGGCCTGCTTGTGCTCCACCCGGAGCCGACCGGCGATCACGAGGTGATCGGGGGCGTCGTCGCCGAGGATCTCCAGGGCGCGCTGGACCCGGGCGCCGGCGGCGACCGCGGCGCGGGCCGAGCGGCGGAGGTTGGCGTCGTCGAAGTTGGCCAGGCGGTTGGCCGTGGCGCGCACCTCGCGGCGCATGCGGCGCTCCTCCCAGGCCAGCACGCTGTCGTGGGCGCCCAGCCGGGTCAGCAGCGCGCTGATCGCGTCGCCGTCGCGCACCACGACGCGGTCGATGCCGCGCACCTCGCGGGCCTTGGCGTGGATCTTCAGCCGCCTCGCGGAGCCGACCAGCGCGAGCGCCGCCTCCGGGCCCGGGCAGGTGATCTCCAGCGACATCGAGCGGCCGGGCTCGGTCAGGGAGCCGTGCGCCAGGAAGGCTCCGCGCCAGGCCGCCTCGGCGTCGCAGGTCGCCCCGGCGACCACCTGGCGCGGCAGGCCGCGGACCGGGCGGCCGTGGTTGTCGATCAGGCCGGTCTGGCGCGCCAGGGCCTCACCGTCGCGGTAGACCCGCACGACGTAACGGGAGCCCTTGCGCAGCCCGGCGGGGGCCAGCACGAGGACCTCCGCCTTGTGCCCGAAGACCTCTCCGATGTCCTTGATCAGCCTCCGTGCCGTGACGTTGGTGTCGAGCTCCGCCTCGATCACGATCCGCCCGCCCACCAGGTGCAGGCCACTGGCGAACCGGAGAAGCGTCGACACCTCCGCCTTGCGGCAGCAAGGCTTGAGGACCGGCAGCCTGCTCAGCTCGTCCTTCACCACGCCTGTCATCGCCATGCGCGTTCGTCCTCCCCCTTGTGAACTTCCTGCGACCCGGCTTGGACCAGGTTCCCAGAAGTTTCTCGCACTCCGGAGCCGCACCGGCCAGGATCAACGCTTCTTGTGGAAAATCTCGTCCAGGACGGAGGCAAGACGTCGTGTGTCGTGCCGCGGCGAGCCGTCCGAGGCCGCGACGTCGGCCAGCACGAGCTCCCCGCCCAGCTCCGCGACGGCCTTGTGCAGCTCCTCGCGGTCGTCGACCACGCCGGTGTCGGCCAGCACCACGTCGATCGGCAGGGACGGCGCGTGCCCGCGCAGCACCTCCAGGTGCTGCTGCGGGGAGAAGTCGTCGGTCTCCCCCGGCTGGGGCGCCAGGTTCAGCGCGACCAGGCGGCGGGCGCGGGTGGCGTGCAGGGCCTCGGCCAGCCGGGGCACCTTCAGGTGGGGCAGGACGCTGGTGAACCACGACCCGGGCCCGAGGATCACCCAGTCGGCGTCCAGCACCGCCTGGACCGCCTCGGGGCAGGCGGGCGGGTCCTCGGGAAGCAGGGAGATGGCCCGGACCCGGCCGGGGGTCAGCGCGCAGGCCACCTGGCCGTGCACGGTGCTCACCTCCCCGTCCAGCTCGACCTCGGCGGCGATGTCGAGCGGGACCGACGACATCGGCAGCACCCTGCCGTGCGCGCCCAGCAGCCTGCCCAGCCAGTCGAGCCCGGCGACGGTGTCGCCGAGCTTCTCCCACAGCGCCACGATGAGCAGGTTGCCCACCGCGTGACCGTGCAGCTCGCCCTCGCTGCGGAAGCGGTGCTGGACGACCTCGCTCCAGGTCCGTCCCCACTCGTCGTCGCCGCACAGGGCGGCCAGGGCCATCCGCAGGTCGCCCGGGGGCACCACGCCGAGCTCGCGGCGCAGCCGCCCGCTCGATCCCCCGTCGTCGGCCACGGTGACCACCGCCGTCAGCTCGGAGGTGACCCTGCGCAACGCCGACAGCGAGGCGTACAGCCCGTGCCCCCCGCCCAGCGCGACGACCCTCGGCCCCTCACCCGGCTGTCCCGGACCGCCGTCCCCGGTCGTTCTCCCGATCTCCGGTCCGCTCACTCCCGGCCCACATCCCGGTGGCTCACCTGGACGTCCATGCCGCCCCGGTCGCGCAGGCGCCCGGCGATCTGCTCGGCCATGGCCACGCTGCGGTGCTTGCCCCCGGTGCAGCCCACCGCGATGGTGGCGTAGCTCTTGCCCTCGCGGACGTATCCGGCGGAGATGATGCCGATCACCTCCTCGTAGGCGTCGAGGAGCTCCTTGGCGCCGGGCTGGCTGAGGACGTACTCGCGCACTGGGGTGTCGAGGCCGTTCATGGGGCGCAGCTCCGGCACCCAGTGGGGGTTGGGCAGGAAGCGGCAGTCGACGACCAGGTCGGCGTCGACGGGCAGGCCGTACTTGAACCCGAAGGAGAGCACGTTGACCCGCAGCCCGGGACGGTCCTCCCCGCCGAAGAAGGCGACGATCTTGCCCCGGAGCTCGTGGACGTTGAGGTTGGAGGTGTCGATGACCAGGTCGGCGTTGGCGCGCACCTCGCGCAGGATGCCGCGCTCGCGGGCGATGCCGTCGACCAGGCGGCCGTCGCCCTGCAGCGGGTGGGGCCGGCGGACGTTCTCGAACCTGCGGACCAGCTCCTCGTCGCTGGCCTCCAGGAACACCACCCGCACCGCGACGCCCCGGCCGTCGAGCTCCTCGATGGCGGCGTTGAGGTCGGTGGTGAAGGCCAGGCTGCGCACGTCGACCACCGCGGCGACCTTGTCGGCGGCCAGCTTGACCCGCCCGGCCTCCTCGGCCATGGCGAACAGCAGCCCGGGCGGCAGGTTGTCGATGACGAACCAGCCCAGGTCCTCCAGGGCCTTGGCCGCCGTGCTCCGCCCCGCCCCGGACATGCCGGTGACGATGACGAACGCGGGCTCTCTCCCACTCACGGGGTCTCCTTCGTCGGCTGCGTCCGCGACGTCGCTGCGTTGATGGGCCCGCTCACTCACGGGGTCTCCTTCGTCGACCACGCTCGCGCCACTGCCTGTGTCCATGGCTCGCTCGCTCCGCTCGCTCACGGCGGGTTCTCCCCCTTCAGGGCCGACACGATCGTCTCGGCCGTGGCGGGGCCGATCCCGGGAACCTGGCATATCTCGGCGGCGGTCGCCTCACGCAGCCGTTTCACCGATCCGAAATGCTTGATCAGAGCCTGCCTCCGGGCCGGACCGAGGCCGGGGACATCGTCCAGGGCACTCTCCCGCACGCTCTTGGAGCGTTTGGAACGATGGTATGTGATGGCGAAGCGGTGCGCCTCGTCCCTGACGCGTTGCAGAAGGTAAAGAGCCTCGCTCGACCGGGGCAGGATGACCGGCAGCTCCTCACCGGGCAGCCACACCTCCTCCAGTCGCTTGGCCAGGCCGCAGACCGCGACGTCGTCGACGCCGAGCTCGTCCAGGGCCCGCCGGGCCGCGGCCGCCTGCGCCGGGCCGCCGTCGACCACGACCAGGTGGGGCGGGTAGGCGAACTTGCGCGGCCGGCCCGTCTCGGGATCGATGCCCGGCGCGGCGCCCTCACCCGCCTCCGGCTCACCGTCCGTCTCCAGCTCACCGTCCGTCTCCGGCCCGGCGCCCGCACCCGGCCCGGCGCCGTCATGCGCGCCAGGCCCGGCCTCGCCGCCGAGCGGTGTCCCGGCCGCCTCGTCCCCGGCCTCCGTGCCCGGCTCGACGTCGAGCTCGCCGGTGGCCGAGCGCTCCTCCAGGTAGCGCTTGAACCGCCGGGAGATCACCTCGTGGATCGAGGCGACGTCGCCCTCGGTGGAGCGGACGGAGAACCTGCGGTATTCGCTCTTGCGCGCCAGGCCGTCCTCGAACACCACCATCGAGGCCACCACGTTGGTGCCCTGCAGGTGGGAGACGTCGTAGCACTCGATGCGCAGCGGCACCTGGTCGAGGTCGAGCGCGTCGGCGAGCTCCTGCAGCGCCTTGCTGCGCGCGGTCAGGTCGCTGGAACGCTTGATCTTGTGCTGGGCCAGGGACTCCTTGGCGTTGCGCTCGACGGTCTCCATCAGCGAGCGCTTGTCGCCCCGCTGCGGTACGCGGATCTCCACCCGGCTCCCGCGCCGCTCGCCCAGCAGCTCGGTGACGGCCTCCGCGTCGGGCGGCAGGGCGGGCACCAGCACCTCCTTGGGGAGGGTCTCGGGGGCCGCCTCGCCGTACATCTGCAGCAGGAACCGCTCGACCAGCTCACCGGGCGAGGTCTCCTCGACCTTGTCGACCACCCATCCCTGCTGGCCCCTGATCCGCCCGCCGCGGACGTAGAACACCTGGACGGCCGCCTCCAGGGCGTCCTCCGCCAGTGCGACCACGTCGCAGTCGGTGCTGTCGGCCAGCACCACGGCCTGCTTCTCCAGCGCCCGGCGCAGCGCCTCGATGTCGTCGCGCAGCCGGGCCGCCCGTTCGTACTCCTGCTCGGCGGCGGCCTGGCGCATCTCGCCCTCCAGGCGCTTGATGAACCGGCCGGTGTTGCCCGCCATGAAGTCGCAGAAGTCCTCGGCGAGCGCGCGGTGCTCGGCCTCGGTGACGCGGGAGACGCACGGCGCCGAGCACTTGTCGATGTAGCCCAGCAGGCACGGGCGGCCGATCTGCGCGGCCCGGCGGAACACCCCCGACGAGCAGCTCCTGATCGGGAAGACCCGCAGCAGCAGGTCGACCGTCTCCCTGATCGCCCAGGCGTGGGAGTAGGGACCGAAGTAGCGGGTGCCCTTGCGCTTGGCCCCGCGCAGCACCTGGACCCGGGGGAACTCCTCCCCCATCGTGACCGCGAGGTAGGGATAGGACTTGTCGTCGCGGTATTTGACGTTGAACCGCGGGTCGTACTCCTTGATCCAGGAGTATTCGAGCTGGAGCGCCTCGACCTCGGTGCCGACGACCGTCCAGTCGACGCCGGCGGCGGTCGTGAGCATGGTCTGGGTGCGCGGGTGGAGCCCCGCGAAGTCGGCGAAGTAGGAGTTGAGCCGCTGGCGCAGGCTCTTGGCCTTGCCGACGTAGATCACTCGGCCTTCTGGATCCCTGAACCGGTAGACGCCGGGGGACTCGGGGATCGACCCCGGACTCGGCCGGAAACTCGCCGGACCACCCACAGATCTCGCCACATATGAAGCCTATCGGCCCCCGCCGACAGGATCCCCGCCATCACCGCGGGCGGGCGGACTGCCATCGCCGCGGGCGGGCGGACTGCCCGGCGCACCGGACCGGACCCCGCGTCCCGGACCGTGCGCCGGGCATCGGGTGAATCCCCCACCCCGGAGGGGATCCACCACGCACGCCCCTGAGTCAGGTCTGACAAACCTGGATCCGCGCTGCAACGGGCAGCATTTGCCAGACATCCCTACGCCAGCGAGATCGAGTCGCCGTCGACCTTGATGGTCTTCTCCTCAAGGGGCTGGTTGGCGGGCCCGTTGGCGACGGAGCCGTCGGTGATGTTGAACTTGCTGCCGTGGCACGGACAGTTGATCGTGCCGCCCTCGACTCCCTCGACGTCGCATCCCTGGTGGGTGCAGACCGAGCTGAAGCACTTGAACTCGCCGGCCTTGGGCTGGGTCACCACGACCTTCTCGGCCTTGAAGACCTTGCCGCCGCCCTCGGGGATGTCGGCGGTCGTGGTGAAGCCCTTGGGCGCGGAGTCCCCGCCGGAGCCCGCCCCGGTCTCCTCCGGCGCGGCGGAGGGGGCGGCGGACTCGCTCGCCTCGGTGGTCGCCTGGTCGGCGGTCGGCTGGCCGTATCCGGAGCATGCGGTGAGCACGGCCGTCAGGCCGACGCCTCCAGCGCCCAGCATCACCGCACGACGTGTCGTCTCTGTCATGGTCACCCTCCCAGGTATCTCTTCTGTCGGTACGGCTGGCGTCCCGATGACGGTTCAGCATGCCGTACCGAATGTCAGAAGACTGTGAAGATTTACGCCTTCACCGCGCCCGGGAGGAACATCATGACCGGGAAAGTGTTCTTTCTGGTCAGACCATTACGATGCCGTCACCCTGCACTTTCAGTGCGAACTCCGCCAGAGGGGCCTCCGCCGGGCCCTTGAGGCACTTTCCGGAGGTGGCGTCGAACTCGCTGCCGTGGCAGGGGCAGCGGATGACCCCGTCGGCCGGGCGGGCGACCGCGCAGCCCTGGTGCGGGCAGCTGGCGCTGAACGCCTTGAACACCCCCGAGGTCGGCTGGGCGATGACGATCTTCCACTCGTGGATCACCTTGCCGCCGCCCACCGGGATGTCCGAGGTCTTCGCGATGACCTTGCCCTTGATGCCCGGCGGCACCACGGCCGGGCCCTGCTCTCCGGCGCACCCCGCCAGCGCCGCGCCGCACACGACGGCCCCCGCGGCGCCGATCACGTGCCTGCGTGTGGGCATGGCGAAACCATCACTCCTGCTCATTGCGGCCCTTCTCGCAACGTCCCCCGTGAAACCGGGCTCCCGCCAAGGGTATTGACGCGGGAGCCCGGTCCCGAATCCGGGCTCAGGAACCCAGGATCTTGCGCAGGAAGCGGCCGGTGTGGCTGGCCTCGACCAGCGCGACCTCCTCGGGTGTGCCGGTGGCCACCACGGTGCCGCCCTTGGAGCCGCCCTCGGGGCCCATGTCGATGATCCAGTCGGCGGTCTTGATGACGTCGAGGTTGTGCTCGATGACGATGACCGTGTTGCCGCCGTCCACGAGCTTGCCGAGCACGCCCAGCAGGCGCCGGATGTCCTCGAAGTGCAGGCCGGTGGTCGGCTCGTCCAGCACGTAGACCGTCCGGCCGGTGGAGCGGCGCTGCAGCTCCGAGGCGAGCTTGACGCGCTGGGCCTCGCCGCCGGACAGGGTCGTGGCGGGCTGGCCGAGCCGGACGTAGCCCAGGCCGACGTCGTTGAGCGTCTTGAGGTAGCGCTTGATCGAGGGGATGGCGTCGAAGAAGTCGAGCGCCTCCTCGATCGGCATGTCGAGCACCTCGGAGATCGTCTTGCCCTTGTAGTGGACCTCCAGGGTCTCCCGGTTGTAGCGGGCGCCGTGGCAGACCTCGCACGGCACGTACACGTCGGGCAGGAAGTTCATCTCGATCTTGATGGTGCCGTCGCCGGAGCACGCCTCGCAGCGGCCGCCCTTGACGTTGAAGCTGAAGCGGCCCTTGGCGTAACCGCGGACCTTGGCCTCGGTGGTCTGGGCGAACAGGTCGCGCACCTTGTCGAAGACGCCGGTGTAGGTCGCCGGGTTCGAGCGGGGCGTGCGGCCGATCGGCGACTGGTCGACGTGCACGACCTTGTCGACCAGGTCCATGCCGTTGACCCGCGAGTGGCGGCCGGGGACGGTGCGGGCGCCGTTGAGCTCCTTGGCCAGCGCGTTGTAGAGGATGTCGTTGACCAGGGTGGACTTGCCGGACCCCGACACGCCGGTGACCGCGGTGAACACCCCGAGCGGGAACTCCACGTCCACGCCCTTGAGGTTGTGCTCGCGGGCGCCCTTGACCGTGAGCTGCCGCTTGCGGTCGCGCCTGCGGCGCTCGGCCGGGATGGCGATGGTCTTGCGGCCGGACAGGTAGGCGCCGGTCATCGACTCCTCGCACGCCAGCAGCTCGGGGACCGGGCCGGAGACGACGACCTGGCCGCCGTGCTCGCCCGCGCCCGGGCCGATGTCGACCACCCAGTCGGCGGCGGCGATGGTGTCCTCGTCGTGCTCGACCACGATGAGCGTGTTGCCCATGTCGCGCAGCCGGATCAGGGTCTCCAGCAGCCGCTGGTTGTCGCGCTGGTGCAGGCCGATGGAGGGCTCGTCCAGCACGTAGAGCACGCCGACCAGGCCGGAGCCGATCTGGGTGGCCAGCCGGATGCGCTGGGCCTCGCCGCCGGCGAGCGTGCCGGCCGCGCGGTCCATGGTGAGGTAGTCGAGGCCCACGTCGAGCAGGAAGCCCATCCGGGCGTTGATCTCCTTGACCACCCGCTCGGCGATCTGCATGTCGCGGTCGGACAGCTTCAGCCCGGCCAGGAACGTCGCGCACTCGCCGATCGACATCGACGAGACCTCGGCGATGGAGCGCCCGTCCACCGTGACGGCCAGCGAGACCGGCTTGAGCCTGGCCCCCTTGCAGGCCGGGCACGGGATCTCGCGCATGTAGCCTTCGAACTTCTCGCGCATGCCGTCGCTCTCGGACTCGGCATGGCGGCGCTGCACCCAGGGGATCACGCCCTCGAAGGTGGTGTAGTAGGAGCGCTGGCGGCCGTAGCGGTTGCTGTAGCGGACGTGCACCTGCTCGTCGTGGCCGTGCAGCAGCGCCTTCTGCGCCTGCCTGGACAGGCGCTCCCAGGGGGTGTCGAGGTTGAACCCCATGGCCTTGCCCAGCGCCTCGACCAGGCGCTCGAAGTAGTCGCTGGTGTGGCCGCCCGCCCAGGGGGTCAGCGCGCCGTCGCCCAGGGTCGCCTCCGGGTCGGGCACGACCAGCTCGGGGTCGACCTCCATCCGCGTGCCCAGGCCCGTGCACTCCGGGCAGGCGCCGAAGGGCGAGTTGAAGGAGAACGAGCGCGGCTCCATCTCCTCGAACGACAGGTCGTCGTAGGGGCAGTAGAGGTGCTCGGAGTAGAAGCGCTCGCGGTTCGGGTCGTCCTCGGGGAGGTCGACGAACTCCAGCGTGATCGTGCCGCCCGACAGCTGCAGGGCGGTCTCCACCGAGCCGGTCAGGCGGCTGCGCGCGCTCTCCTTGACCGCCAGCCGGTCGACGATGACCTCGATGTCGTGCTTCTCGTACTTCTTCAGCTGCGGCGGCTCGTCCAGCCGGACCACCACGCCGTCGACCCGGGCCCGGGCGTAGCCCTTGGCCTGCAGCTGGCCGAACAGCTCGGTGTATTCGCCCTTGCGCCCGCGGACGACGGGGGCGAGCACCTGGAAGCGGGTGCCCTCCTCCAGCTCCATGACCCGGTCGACGATCTGCTCGGGGCTCTGCCGGGCGATGGCGCGCCCGCACTGCGGGCAGTGCGGCTTGCCGATGCGCGCCCACAGCAGACGCAGGTAGTCGTAGACCTCGGTGATCGTGCCGACGGTGGAGCGGGGGTTGCGGCTGGTCGACTTCTGGTCGATGGACACCGCGGGGGACAGTCCCTCGATGAAGTCGACGTCGGGCTTGTCCATCTGCCCGAGGAACTGGCGGGCGTACGCCGACAGGGACTCGACGTAGCGCCGCTGGCCCTCGGCGAAGATGGTGTCGAAGGCCAGGCTGGACTTTCCGGACCCCGACAGGCCGGTGAAGACGATCAGCGAGTCTCGCGGCAGATCCAGCGAGACGTCCTTGAGATTGTGTTCACGTGCTCCACGCACGATGAGGCGGTCAGCCACGGCAGTCCCGACGTCTTTGTAGAGGGTTGAGAGCGGTCGCGGGAAGACTAGCGAGGGGGTCCGACAATTTCCGTTCCGGCGATCCGGCTGGAACGGCGCCCGGGGACGGCGCCCGCCACCCCGCGCGGGACGGGGTCTCCCGGCCACCCCAGATTACGACCTTCTCCGGAGTGCGGCGGGTCTCTCCCGTATCAACAGGTTGAAATATCCCTTTATGCCCCGTTACCACGCACCCGCTGGTATGACGCACGCCCTGGTACGGCTCCAGCGGAAAATGGTGAAGTGTGAGGATGGATGTCCTACGAACCCTCCAGTCCGAACTCGCCGCCTCGACCGACAGGCTCCTGTCCACCGTGGCCCGGCTGTCCGACGCCGCCGTGGCCGAGCCCTCCCGGCTGCCCGGCTGGACCCGGGGCCATGTGATCACGCACATCGCCCGCAACGCCGACAGCCTCGTGAACCTCGTGGAGTGGGCCAGGACGGGCATCGAGACCCCCCAGTACCCCAGCGTCGAGGTCCGGGACGCCGAGATCGCCGCCGGAGCCGCCCGGCCCGCCAAGGAGCAGCTCGCCGACCTGGAGGAGAGCGCGGCGCGGCTGGCCGTGGCCTTCCGCTCCCTGCCCCCCGAAGCGTGGTCGGCGACGGTCAGCGGGGTACGGCCGCCGCCGCACCCCGCCTGGTACCTGCCGGTCCGCCGGCTGCGCGAGACCGAGATCCACCACGTGGACCTCGACGCGGGTTACGGGTGCTCCGACTGGCCCGAGCAGTTCGTCCGGCGGGAGCTGCACGACGCGCTGGTGTGCTGGCCCCGCGAGCTCAGCACGGTCAGCGAGATCGTGGTCGAGGAGGTCAAGGACGGCGACAAGCACCGCCAGATCTGGCGCGACCTCGGCAGCGGGCCGGTGATCCAGGGCGACGCCCGCACGCTGCTGGGCTGGGTGACGGGCCGTACGGCAGGGGGCGGCCTTAGGGTGATGCGGGAGGGGGCCACGGGCAACCAGCCCACAGCCGGGCCGCTTCCCGCGGCGCCGCCGTGGCTGACCGCGTCCGCCGTCCCCGGCCTTCCCGCGACACCTCCGGAGGAGTACCCATGACGTATACCGGCGACGTGCAGGTCGGCGGCCCCGCCGACGTGCGCGAGCTGCCCGCCATCACGATCTCGAAGCTGGCGGTCGGGCCGTTCGACAACAACGCCTATCTGGTCCGGTGCAACGACACCGGCGACGGGCTGCTGATCGACGCCGCCGCCGAGGCCGACCGGCTGCTGGAGCTCATCGGCGACATGCCGATCGGCCGGATCGTCACCACCCACCAGCACGGCGACCACTGGCAGGCCCTGGAGGAGGTCGCCCGGGCCACCGGCGCCCTGGTGATCGCCCACCCGCTGGACGCCCCGGCCCTGCCCGTCCCGGTCTCGCTGGAGGTCGAGCACGGCGACAAGGTCACCGTCGGCGTGGTGGACCTCGAGGTCATCCACCTGCGCGGGCACACGCCGGGCTCGATCGCCCTGCACTACAACGGCCACCTGTTCACCGGCGACTCGCTGTTCCCCGGCGGCGTCGGCAACACCGAGAAGGACCCGGCCCGCTTCACCCAGCTGTTCACCGACGTGTCCGAGCGGATCTTCGACCGCTTCCCCGACGAGACCTGGGTCTATCCGGGCCACGGCAAGGACACCACGCTCGGCGCCGAGCGCCCGTCCCTGCCGGCCTGGCGCGAGCGGGGCTGGTAACTCCCCCGCACGGACCGGCGTCCCCCGCACGGACCGGCGTCCCCGAACGATCGGCGCCACCGCGCGACCGGCGCCACGCGGCCCCGGGGTCCTCTTCACCCCGGGGCCCGGGGTCAGACGCGCTCGGCCTCTTTGCGCTCCTTGCGCTTCTCACGCTTGAACATCAGCACGCGCAGCGGGATGGTCGCCACGATCGCCACCTGCATGACGGCGCCGACCTTGATGAGGTTGTCACCACCGGCCAGCCCCGCGGCCCAGATGGTCAGGCAGGCCACGTTGATCATCATCCACGCCAGTACGGCGGCGGCCAGGTTGCCCTTGGGCTTGGGATATTCGATCCGGCTCACCATGAGGTAGGCGACGCCGAAGATGGGCAGCACCGCCCAGACCGAGGGCGGGAACAGCAGCACGATCGAGACCACGGTCATGGCGCCCATCGGGATGGGCAGGCCCATGAAGTCACCGCTCTTGGTCTTGACGCAGGCGAAGCGCGCCAGGCGGATGACGCCGGCCAGCAGCACCGACGCCGCGGCGATCATCACCATGACGAACGGCACCCGCGGGTTGAAGCCCGCCCAGATGACCACCATGAAGGCGGGTGCGAAGCCGAAGCTGATCACGTCGGCGAGGTTGTCGAGCTCGGCGCCCATGGCCGAGGCGCGGAAGCGGCGGGCCACCAGGCCGTCGAACAGGTCGCAGGTCGCGCCGAGCAGCAGCAGGACCACCGCGGTGCCGAAGAAGCGCGGGTCGGCGGAGAACTTGCCGGTCTGCTGGAGCGACGTGATGGCCGACCAGGCCAGGACGCACACGGCCAGGAAGCCGCACAGCGCGTTTCCCAGCGACAGGGAGTCGGCGGCCGAGAGCCGGA
The DNA here is from genome assembly GCF_016863175.1 of Paraplanobispora siamensis. Classification (GTDB taxonomy): domain Bacteria; phylum Actinomycetota; class Actinomycetes; order Streptosporangiales; family Streptosporangiaceae; genus Planobispora; species Planobispora siamensis. The sequence goes on along the minus strand of NZ_BOOJ01000045.1, from coordinate 21,054 downwards.
AGGCCTTGCCGACGGGCCCCCGTGGCTCGTCGTCCGCCTCGTCCATCGACCAGCTCGCGTCAGCCGTGGTCAAGGCCGGTCACCCCCGCGACGGTCTTCTGCCCCACCGACACCGCCGGAGCGATGCCCTCGGGCAGATAGACGTCCACTCGCGAGCCGAACCTGATCAGCCCGACGCGCTCGGCCCTGGCGACCTTGGCTCCGGCCTGGAGATAGGGCACGATGCGGCGGGCGACCGCGCCGGCGATCTGGACGAACTCGAGGTCGCCGAGCGCGGTGTCCAGATGCCACACGACCCGCTCGTTCTGGTCGCTGTCCTTGTTGAAGGCGGGCACGAACCCGCCGGGCACGTGCTCCACCGAGGTGACGGTGCCAGCCATCGGCGCGCGGTTGACGTGCACGTTGAGCGGGCTCATGAAGATGGCCACCCGGGTGCGGCCGTCGGGCCACGGGTCGATGCTCTGCACCACCCCGTCGGCGGGCGACAGGATCCGGGCGGCGCCGGGAGTGCGCTCGGGGTCGCGGAAGAACCAGAGCATGCCGCCGGTGAGGGCGGTCAGCGGGGCCGCCGCCAGCGCCCAGCGGCGGTCACGGCGGGTGAGCAGAGAGGTCGCGGCGGCCGCCACCACTGTCGGGAGCAACCACGGAGAGACGCCACGCGCCAGCCGTACGCGGCCTGGCTGCTGGCTTGCTGAATCGTGGGACACAGGGAACCTTTTGTGATGTCTTGCGGCGTTAGACCGGTATGTCTACCCGCTCTGGGGGAGGATGCTACCGATCTCTCAGCCCTTTTAGGTCGCGACGAGACAAGCAAACCGTCTCCCCCGCCATTCCGCTAGCCCTGCTTGGCCTTCGGGGAGGTGGGGATTTCGTTGCCTTTGCGGACGTCACGCCGGGACTTGGCGAGGCTCGCCACGGTGGTGACCACCATGGTGACGCCGATGACCGACAGCGACAGCGAGATCGGCACCTCGGGTGCCCACGAGACGCCGCTGGAGTGGAGCGCCTCAAGGATCAGCTTAACCCCGATGAAACCGAGGATGAACGCGAGTCCGTAGCTGAGGTAGACCAGGCGCTGCAGCAGCCCGCCCAGCAGGAAGTACAGCTGGCGCAGGCCCATCAGGGCGAACGCGTTGGCGGTGAAGACGATGAACGCGTCGGTGGTGAGACCGAAGATCGCCGGAATCGAGTCGAGCGCGAACAGCAGGTCGGTGGTGCCGATGGCGACCATGACGATCAGCATCGGGGTGACCAGGCGCTTGCCGTCGATCTTGACGAAGATCTTGGAACCCACGTAGTCGTCGGTGTGCGGCAGCGCCCTGCGGGCCCAGCGCAGCACCGCGTTCTCGGTGAACTCCTCCTCGTCGTGGCCGTGCTGGCGGACCAGCTGCACCGCGGTGTAGAGCAGGAAAGCGCCGAAGATGTAGAACAGCCAGCCGAAGTTCGCCAGGGCCGCGGCTCCGGCCGCGATGAAGATGCCACGCATGACCAGCGCCATCAGGATGCCGATCAGCAGCACCTTGTGCTGATGGATCTTGGGCACCGCGAAGCGGGTCATGATGATGTAGAAGACGAAGAGGTTGTCGACGCTGAGGCTGTACTCGGTGATGTAGCCGGCGAAGAACTCACCCGCCGGCGTCGGTCCCGCGGTCGCCCAGAGCACGACGCCGAAGATGATGGCGAGGGTGACGTAGAAACCGACCCAGAAACCCGCCTGCCGCAGGGAGAACTCCCTGGGCTCGCCTCGGTCGACGATCCACAGGTCTAAGGCGAGAATCACGAGAAGACCGCCGATGACGGCGATCCAGGCCCACACGGGTACAGTCATAGTGGTATAAACCCTCCGGCGCGCATGGCTGATTGCCGGAGGTCTCTCCCGCCCAGCGAAAATCATGCGCGGACCGACAGCCCCGGGGGCCTCGTGGATTGAGGCGACACCGTGATGACGAGACTGCCGCGAAGGGATACTCCCCCCCTAACCAAGCCAGTATAGGGACCTGACTCGGCGGCACCTAATTCAACCGCCCCCGCCGCCGGATTCTTCCCCCCAGCTCGGACCGCCCCTGCCCCTCGGGAACGCCGGCCCCCGGCGCAGACGGGCGGCACGGTCCTCCTCAGAGAAGCCCACGCCCGGCACGGGCGGGTGGCGCAGGTCTTCTCAGGAGGACCGGAGTCCGGTGTAGACGGCCAGCACGGCCTCCAGGGCCTCCGGCTCGCCGGGCAGCTCGCGGCCCCGGCGCGCGGCCTCCTCCGACAGGCGCCGGGCGAACCCGTCGTCGGCGAGCACCTGGCGGACCGCTTCGCTCATGGCGGCGGCGTCGCCGTACGGCACCAGCGTCCCGGCGCGGCCCACCATCGGCGGGATCCCCCCGACGGCGGTGGCGATCACCGGGATCCCCGCGCGCAGCGCCTCCTGGACGCTCAGCGGCTGTCCCTCCCAACGGCTCGGCACCACCAGCGCCCGCGCCGCCCCGAGCAGGTCCCCGACGTCGTCCCGGTTGCCCAGCAGCCGGACCGGCAGCCCCTGGGCGTCGATCCGCCGCTGCAGCTCGTCCCGCAGCGGCCCCTCCCCCGCCACGAGGAACAGCGCCCCCGTCCCGGGACCGTCCTTTCCGTCCCCCGGGCTCCGCAGGTCCGGTTCCGCAGAGGTCCCGGAGACGAGGTCTCCCGGTTCCCTGTGCACGGGCGTCCCGGAGGCGGCGTCCTGCGCATGCGGGTGCGCGGGTGTCCCGGAGGCGGCGTCCTCCGCAATCAGACGCCCGGGCGCCGGGCCGGAGGCGACGGCGGCCGCCACGTCGAGGAGCGTCTCCAGTCCCTTCTGCTGGGCGAGCCTGGCCACGGTCAGCAGGATCGGCCGGTCACCGGCGCCGAGCTCCGCCCGGACCTCCCACGGCTCCCGCCCCGAGGGGGGCAGCGGGGGCGCGGGTACGACGGCGGGCTCGACGTGCCGGGCCCCCAGGGCGGTCATGCGCTCACCCAGGTCGGGGGAGACCACCAGGACCCGGTCGGCGCGGCGGGCGACGATCCGCTCCAGGACGCCGTAGATCGCGCCCACGGCCCCGCCCGCCGTGGCGGCGTTGTGCAGCGTCACCACCAGGCCGGTCCCGGTCCCGGCCAGGGCCAGCGCGGCCAGCGCTCCGGCCCGCAGCCCGTGGGCGTGTACGGCGTCCGCAGAGCGCAGTCCCCGCAGAGCGCGCACCGCCCGCAGGTCACCGCCGGGACGCGGCCGGTCTGAGATGGACACCGGCAGGAACCGGGCGCCGAGCCGGGTGAACCCGAAGCTCTCCTCGGTGCTCTGCGGCCCGGCCACCACCACCCGGTGCCCTCGCCGGACCAGCCCGCCGGCCAGCATCGCCACATGCCGCCCGACCCCGCCCGCGCTGGTCCCCAGCACGAACGCCACGCGCATCACCGGCTCCGTCATCCCCGGCTCCGTCATCCCCGGTGCCTCCTCATCCGTCAGCGGTTCCGCCTCCGTCATGCCCGGCTCCTCCCCGCCGTCCGGGTGCCGGTCCTCTCCGTACGGCCCGCCGCTCCCGGTCCCGTCACCCTCGGCCCACTCCCGGCCACCCGCGTCCCCGGCTCAGCCACCGGAGTCCCCGACCGCGACCCCGTCTCCGCCGCCCGGCCGCTCACCGCCGTCCCCGGGGCCGCCGTCCCGGGTACCGTCACCCTCGGCTCGGCGGTTCCGGCGCAGCGGCAGCCGGGCCAGCAGAGCGTGGGCGTCCGGGCGGTCGAGCACCGCCGCCACCGCAGCGAACGCCACCGTCCCCGCCACCGCCGCGCCCACCCCGACCGGCACGCACACCCACGTGGGAACCTCACCGCAGGCCGTCACGACGGCCAGTCCGGCCGCGTACGCGGCGGCCCCCCCGGCCGCGGCGGCCGCCAGCGCCCGCCAGATCCCCGCCAGGGCCGCGCCTCCCCGGGCCCGCAGCACCGCCAGGGCCAGCAGGATCCCGCCCACGGTCATCCCGATCGTGCTGCCCAGCGCCAGCCGACCCACCACGTCCTCCTGGCCCTCCGCGGCGAGCGCGAGCACGATCTGCGCCCCCAGCGCCACGCCCCACCCCGCCACGGAGGCCAGGGCCGCAGAACGTCCCCGGCCGCAGGCGTACAGCGTCCGGGCCAGGTGCAGCATCAGCGCGTACCCGACCAGCCCCGGCGCGAACCAGATCACGCCCGCGGCCATCTCCTGCGGGTCGCCGCCCGGCGTGCCCTCCAGGAACACCCGCGCCACCGGCACGGCCACCGCCGCCATCACCCCGGCCGACAGGCCCATCACCAGCACGATCACCCGCGTGGTCGAGGCGGCCAGAGTGTCGAAGCCCTCCCGGTCCCCCTCGGCCGCGCGGGTGGACAGGGTCGGGAAGGAACTGGTCGCCACCGGGACCGCCAGCACCGCGAACGGCAGCTGGTACAGCGCCCAGGCGTAGGTGTAGACGCCGACCGCCCCGTCTCCCCCCAGGTCGTTGGTCAACCCGACCACCACGGTCAGAGCGATCTGCTGGGCGACGAGCACGGCCAGACCGGCCGTCGCCAGCCGCCGGGCCTGCGCGCCCGCCCCCGAGGGGAAGGAGAGCGACGGCCGCAGCCGCAACCGCAGGCGGCTCACCGGGACGATCACGGTCACCACCATCGCGGCGGCGGCGACGGTCGCACCGAGGGACAGGGTCAGCTCCCCCGAGTCGGTCAGCGCGCCCAGGTCGTCGGCGGCCTCGGCGTCGATCGAGGTGAAGACCAGATGGGAGACGACGATCAGCAGGCTGGAGACCAGCGGCGCCAGGGCCGGGCCCATGAACTTCCGGTGCGCCTGGAGCACCCCGTACAGGACGACGGCCAGGCCGAAGAAGATCATGCGGGGGGCGAACACCACCAGCATGTCGGCGCCCACCGCGATCGCCTGGGAGACGTCGCACGGGCGGGCGCCCGGTTCGCCGCCGACGTCGCCGACCAGCAGGGAGACGACCGGCCCGGCGAACACCGCGATCAGCACGGTCAGCGGGACCAGGACCAGCAGCGTCCAGGTGAGCAGCGCCGAGGTCGTCCGTCCCGCCTCGGCCCTGGCCTGCGGGTCGTCGGCGGACCGCGAGGCCGCCGAGGCCAGCACCGGCACCACCATCCCCGCCAGCGCGCCCCCGGCGACCAGCTCGAAGACGATGTTCGGCACGTAGTTGGCGGTGTTGTATGCGGTGCTCAGGCAGGAGTTGCCGACGGTGTGCGACTGGACGTAGTACCTGCCGAACCCGACGATCCGGGCCACCACGGTCACGGCTCCGATGAGGATCGCCGCTCCCGCGATCCCCTGACCGATCTTCCTGGTCATCAGTGGACGGGTGCCTGCTCCACGGGGCGGCGGCCGAGCATGTCGATCCGGTTGAGCACGCGGTTACCGGCGATGACCCGGGTGAAGCTGATCTTCTCAGAGGCGGCGGTCAGCGCGACCACGGTGCCGAGCACCGCCAGGCGGCCGGGCCGGCCCAGGGTGAGGGTGGCGGCCAGGCCCAGCAGCGCGCCCAGCGCGTTGGCCCCGGCGTCGCCCAGCATCGCCCGCTCGCCCAGGTCCTCGGGCAGGAGCGCCGCGGCGGCGCCGACCGGCAGCGAGGCGACGGCCGCGGCGGCCGGGGCGTCCCCGAGCACGGAGGCGGCCAGCAGCGGCGCGCCGCAGATCAGGCCGACCTTGATCGCACGGCCGGGACGCAGGTCGAACAGGTTGGCCAGGTTCGCGCTCCCGGCGACCAGCGCGCCGTTGACCGCGATGTCGGCCGGGCAGCGCGAGGTCAGGGCCGCCGCGGCCAGACCGGTCACGCCGATGCCGATGATCTTCACGGCGCCGCTGGTGACCTCGCCCTTGGCCAGCGCGCCCAGGTGTCCCCTGAACCCCTTGGAGGAGGTCACGCCGTACAGGTCGTCGTAGGCTCCGAGCCCGCCGGCCCCGGCGGCGGCCAGCAGCGCCGCCGCGCGGACCCGCGCGGGCAGGCCGGGGACGACCGCGGCGGCCGCGCCCGCGCCCGCGACGAAGGCCGGTCCTTCCAGCAGGGTGATCGGCTCGCCCCGGTGGTTGGTCCGGTTCCAGGTCTCGGCGTCGCCGATCGGCGGCCTGCGCCTGAAGGCGGCGTAGGCCGCGCGGGCGGCCACCGCGCCGAGCGCGACACCGGCCAGGGCGCCGACGAGAGCGCGACGAGCCATCGGGATCATCCTCCGGAAGGGGCCGTGGGCGGCGTGGACGGAGAGGCGGTGGGCGCCGGCGCGCTGGGCTCGAAGGCGGAGGCGTCGGGGCCGATGCCGTACTGGCCGGTGACCCCGGACAGCTGCTCCCGAAGAGCGTAGACCACCACGACTCGACCCGCGGGAATATCGGCGGTGTCCACGCTGGAGACCTTCTCCGCAGCCACGGCGGCGTCGCGCAGCGCGGCCAAGACGCCGCCCGCCGCGGTCGCGCTCAGGGGACCGGTCAGCACGCTGCCCCGCGAGCCCTCGTCCAGCCCGAGTGCCAGCGACACGATCGCGCCCGACTGGGTGGCGGCGGTCTCTCCGGTGTACGCATCCGTGGGGGCGACCACCACCGCCAGGCCCGCTCTGGCGATCTGCTCCGCCCCGCTCGCCTGGGCGGCGGGGCCGACGGTGACGGTGAGCAGTTCCGCCCTCTGGAAGGCGTCGAGGACTCCGCTGCCGGGCGGGTCGTCCTTGGCGGCGGGATCCGGGACCGTGCTCACGAGCGCGCCGGCCAGCACCGCGGCGGCCTTGTCGTAGGCGGTGTCCTCGGCGGGGAAGACCATGTCGACGGGCTTGACGCCGGTCGCCAGCCTGTCGATGAAGACCGACTGCGTGGGATCGACGTATTTGTCGGTGAGGGTGACCTGGCCGGTCACCGTCGCCCCCGCCAGCTCGAGCATCTGCTGGACGGCCTCGCTCATGCCCTGCGTGGCGTCGGGGGCTTCCACGATCACGACGCTCTCCCCGGCCAGGGCGCCCTCGACGAGCTCGGAGGCGTGCGAGGTGACGAAGGCGTCGTTGCCCGTCTTCATGTCGGTCAGCACCTCGTTCGAGGCGCGCAGCTCGCTGTTGCCCTTCTGGAGCGTATCGGCGACGGCCTCGGCGGCCTGGATGGTGGGCTCTTCGAGCAGGGTCGTACCCAGCACGATGCCGACCGACAGCGCGACGAAGATCGCGATGATGGAGACGAGGTGATAGCGGAAATCGATCACGAGAAGAGTCCGACCAACCAGAAGACGAAGGCGTTCCAGGCGTCGTCCAGCCAGATCCTGCCCACCGGGGTGGAGAAGACCGCGACCCCCATGGTGATCAGTGCGACGACGGCCAGGATGAGCAGGGACGGAGTGGAGATCCGGCTGCGGTAGAGCCGGCTGACGCCCTTGGCGTCGATGAGCTTGCTGCCCACCCGCAGGCGGGTGAGGAGAGTGCTGGCCATGCCCGAGCGCCCCTTGTCGAGGAATTCCTCAAGGGTCCAATGGGTGCCGACCGCGACGATCAGCTCGGCGCCCTTGTCGTCGGCGATCAGCATCGCGATGTCCTCGCTGGTGCCGATCGACGGGAAGACCTCTGCGGTGAGGCCGAGCTGCTCCACCCGCTCCAGGCCCGGCGCGCGGCCGTCCCGGTAGGCGTGCACGACCAGTTCGGCGCCGCAGGTAAGCGCCTTGGTGGAGACCGAGTCGAAGTCTCCCACGATCACGTCGGGGACGTAGCCCGCCTCCAGCAGCGCGTCGGCGCCGCCGTCCACCCCGATCATGACCGGGCGGTACTCCCTGATGTAGGGGCGCAGGGCGGCGATGTCCTCCTTGTAGTGGTATCCACGCACCACGATGAGAACGTGCCGGCCGTCCATGGGGGTCTTGATGTCGGGCACGCCTGCCCCGTCGATGAGCAGGTCGCTCTCGCGGCGGACGTATTCCATCGTGTTGACGGCGAACGCCTCGATCTGGACGGCCAGACCGGCCCGCGCCTCGGCCATGGCGGCCTCGATGGACTCGGCCGTCTGCACGTCGCCCTTGCCTACCATCTCCTCGTCGAGGTAGACGGCTCCCTCGTGCAGGCGGACCAGGTCGCCGTCCCTGACGCGCTCGAACAGCTCGGGTGTCGCGTTGTCGACGAAGGGCACCCCGGACTCGACGATGATCTGCGGCCCCAGGTTCGGGTAACGCCCGCTGATCCCGGCCGCGACGTTGACCACGCCCGCCGCACCGCACGCGACAAGCGCCTCCGCGCTCACCCGGTCGACGTCGACATGGTCGATGATCGCGATCTCCCCGGCCTTGAGACGCTTGGTCAGTCTCTTGGTCCGACGGTCGATCCTCGCCACTGCCGTCACCCCGGGAAGGTCGCTGACCTTCCTGCGGCGGAGGTAACCCGTGAGCTTGCGCTGAAGCTCGTCAGTCGGCACCTTCATCATGACCATCCTGCCAGAGGGAACAGGCAGGTGAGCCATGTCCCGGGCCGCGTGTCAGCCTTGTCACAGCGGATCGGCGGCCGATCGCGCCTCCCGGAACCCGCGTTCCGGCCGCTCATCCCTTGTCGGTGGCCGCTATCGCCAGGAGCTCCTCGGCGTGCGCCCGGCCGAGCTCGGAGTCCTCCAGACCGGCCAGCATGCGGGACAGCTCGCGGGTCCGGCCGTCCCTGTCGAGGGCGACCACGCCGCTGCGCACCACGGTGCCGTCGCTGTCCTTCTCCACGACCAGGTGCTGGTCGGCGAAGGCCGCCACCTGGGGCAGGTGGGTGACCACGATCACCTGGGCGGTACGGGCCAGGCGGGCCAGGCGCCGCCCGATCTCGACCGCCGCCTTGCCGCCCACGCCCGCGTCGACCTCGTCGAAGACGAACGTCGGCACCGGGTCGGCGCCGGCGAAGACCACCTCGATGGCGAGCATGACCCGGCTCAGCTCGCCTCCGGAGGCTCCCTTGTTCAGCGGCAGCGGCGGCGAGGCGGGGTGCGGGGACATGCGCAGCTCGACCTCGTCCACACCGTACGGGCCGAAGTCGTCGGCCGCGGTGATGTCGACGACGACGCGCGCGTGCGGCATCGCCAGCGCGGTGAGCTCCTCGGTCACGGCCCGCCCGAACCGCTCGGCGGCGGCCGTACGGACCCGGGTCAGCTCGGCGGCCAGGTCGGTGAGGCGGGCGGTGATCTCCTCCTGCTCGCGGGTGAGCTCGCCGATCCGGTCGTCGTCGCCCTCCAGCTCGGTCAGGCGCAGCGCGGCCTGCTCGGCCCAGTCGAGCACCGCCGTGGTGTCCTCGCCGTACTTGCGCACGAGGTGGGTGAGCACGGCCCGGCGCTCCTGCACGGCCGCCAGCCGGGCCGGGTCGGCCTCGACCGACTCGGCGTATGCGGCCAGCTCGGTGGCCACGTCGGAGATCAGGTAGCCGGCCTCGGCGAGGCGGTCGGCGATCCCGGCCAGCGCCGGGTCGACGTCGCGGACCGCCTCCACGGCGGCGCGGGCCTGCCCCACCAGCGAGACGGCGTCCTGCAGGCCCTGCTCACCCGACATCGGGTCGCCGAGCAGCGCCGTGTGGGCCGTCTCCGCGGCGCTCCTGAGGGAGTCGGCGTGGGAGAGGCGGTCCTCCTCCTCGCGGAGCGCGACGTCCTCACCCGCCTTGGGGTCGGCCTTCTCGACCTCCTCCAGCCCGAACCTGAGCAGGTCGGCCTCCTGGGCGCGCTCCTTGGCCCTGGCGGTCAGTTCGGTGAGCTGCTCGGAGATCTGCTTGTGGCGCCGGTAGGCCTGCTCGTAGGCGCGCAACGGCTTGACCAGGTCGTCACCGGCGTAGCGGTCGAGGGCGGCGCGCTGACGGCCGGGCTGCAGCAGCCGCTGCTGGTCCATCTGGCCGTGCACGGCCACCAGGTCGTCGGCCAGGTAGGTGAGCGTGCCCACCGGGACGCTGCGCCCGCCCAGCCAGGCCCGGCTGCGGCCCTCGGCCGAGACGGTGCGCGAGATGATCAGCTGGCCGTCCTCGATCTCGCCGCCGACGTCCTCGACCTGCTGGGCCACCCGGCTCGCCGGGTCGACCAGGAGCGTGCCGTCGACGACGGCCTTGTCCGAGCCCGGACGGACCCTGGCGGGGTCGGCGCGCCCGCCGAACAGCAGCCCGAGGCCGGTCACCACCATGGTCTTCCCCGCGCCGGTCTCGCCCGTGACCACGGTGAATCCCGGTGATAGCTCCAGGACGGCCTCGTCGATCACACCGAGTCCCTGGATGCGGACCTCCTCGACCCTGGGTCGCACTGGTCCCTCCCGTCACATCGAATTCACCGAACACCAGTGCGGTGCGCGGCACGATCCTACGCGTTCGGAGCCGGCATCGCCCGACACACTATGACCGCACCCTGCCACGCCAACCCTGAACGGGGAGGTCGAATTTGGCGACCAGCCGATCGGTGAACGGCGCCCCGGTGTTCTCCACGCCGTGCAGCCGCGCGAGCCGTACCGGCACCTCGCCCCGGCGCACCTCGACACGCGCGCCGGCGGGCAGATCGTAGCGCCGGCGGCCGTCGCACCACAGCACCGCGCCGGCCGTCTGCGGCTGGATCTCCAGCGCCAGGGCGGAGCGGGGCGAGACGACCAGCGGCCGGGCGAACAGGGCGTGGGCGCTGATCGGGACCAGCAGCAGCGCCTCCACCTCCGGCCAGACCACGGGCCCGCCCGCGGAGAACGCGTAGGCGGTGGAGCCGGTCGGGGTGGCGCAGATGACACCGTCGCAGCCCCAGCGCGACAGCGGCCGGCCGTCGATCTCGGCGACCACCTCGAGCATGCGCTCGCGCTTCTCCACGGTGGCCTCGTTGAGCGCCCACGTGTCGGCCAGCAGCTGGCCGTTGAGCCGGGCCACGACCTCGATGGTCATCCGCTCCTCGACGTCGTAGCGACCCTGCACCACGCAGTCGACGGTGACCGACAGGTCCTCGGCCTCGGCCTCGGCCAGGAACCCGACGTGCCCGAGGTTGACGCCCAGCAGCGGCACCCCGGCGGGGCGGGCCAGCTCGGCGGCCCGCAGCAGGCTGCCGTCGCCGCCCAGCACGATCATCATCTCGGCGTCCTGGACCGCGGCGAGGCTCGCGGACACCATCTCGGCGCCCGCGCAGCCGATCTCCTCGGCCTCCGACTGGAGCACGCGCACGGTGAAGCCCGCGTCCACGAGCCGGCTGATCACCATCCGGGCGCTGTCGACGGCCGCCTTGCGCCCGGTGTGGGCGGTGACGAGCACGATGCGCTTGGCTGTCATGGGCTGCTCTCCGGGGGGGTCGTCACTATCGGGGGCCTTCTGCCACCGCGCGTGCGATCTCGGCGGCGACGTCCTCGACCGGGGGCGCTCCCTCTCCCTTGCCCAGCCAGATGACGTACTCGACGTTGCCCGACGGGCCCGGCAGCGGGCTCGCGGTGACGCCCCGCACGGTGAGGCCGAGCGACTGCGCGGCCTCGGCCACATCCTGCACCGCCTCGGCGCGCAGTGCGGGGTCTCTGACGACCCCGCCCGCTCCGACCCGTTCCTTTCCGACCTCGAACTGCGGTTTGACCAGCATCGCGAAGTCGGCCACGGGGGCCGCGCAGGCGGCCAGGGCGGGCAGCACCAGCCGCAGCGAGATGAACGACAGGTCCCCGACGACGAGCGTGGGAGGCTCACCGACCATCTCCGGGGTCAGATCCCTGACGTTGACCCGCTCCATCACGGTGACCCGCTCATCGGTCCGCAGCGACCAGGCGAGCTGGCCGTAGCCGACGTCGACGGCCAGCACGTGCGCCGCGCCGTTGCGCAGCAGCACGTCGGTGAAGCCTCCGGTGGAGGCTCCGGCGTCCAGGCAGCGGCGGCCCTCGACGACCAGCCCCTTCGGGCCGAAGGCCGCCAGGGCTCCCAGGAGCTTGTGCGCCCCCCTGGAGACGTAGTCGGGCCCCTCCGCCGCCTCGGCGACCACGATCGCCGAGGCGGTGTCCACCTGCGTGGCGGGCTTGCTCGCCGACCGGCCGCCGACGGTGACCCGGCCCGCCTCGATGAGCTGGGCCGCGTGCTCGCGTGAACGCGCCAGCTTCCGGCGGACGAGCTCGCTGTCCAGACGCGCGCGGCGGCTCACCGGGGCTGGTCCGCGATGTCGTCCGCCGCGGCGAGCGCCCGCTCCAGCCCGGAGAACACCTCCTCGAACACGCTCACGTGCGCCGCCACGGGCAGGCCGTCGAGCGCGGCGAGGGCGCCCAGCGCGGCGTCCACCCGCTCGTCGCCGGTCTGGTCAAGCGCGTCCGTCATGCGCTCCCTCCGGAGGTGCTTTTCGCCGTCTTCGCGGCCTTGGGGGTTTTCGTGGTCTTGCTACTGGCCTTGGGGGCTTTGGCGGTCTTTGTAGTCTTTGTGGTCCCCCGGGCCCGCGGCGTGCGAGCCGTCCCGCCCGTGGACCCCTCGACCGTATCGGAACCGGCGCCTCCCGTCGTACCAACGGCCGTATCGGAACCGGCGCCCTCCCTCGCGCCGACGGCCTCGTCCGGATCGGCGGCGGAGGCCTTACCCGTCGCCCCCGCGGCCCTGCCCGGCTTGCCGCCCGTCCTCCTCGTCCGGGCGCCCGAGGATCTCACGGCGGCTTCGACGGCGGCGGAGTCCACGCCCACAGGGCTCCCGGCACCGGAACCGGCGGCTCCCGCCGTACCGACGGCCTCGTCCGGATCAGCGGCGGAAGCCTTACCCGTCGCCCCCGCGGCCCTGCCCAGCTTGCCACCCGTCCTCCTCGTCCGGGCGCCCGGGGGCTTCGCGGCGGCCTCGGCGTCCGCCTGCCCCGCCACGGCCGCTGAGGCCGTCTCCACGGCCCCCTTGGCCGCGGCCGCTGTACGGGTACCCCGGCCGCGCGACACGGTCTCCTTGTTCGCGGAAGCGGCCTTGCGGGCCGTGGCCCGCCCACTCGGAGCCGTCTCAGCGGTGCCCGCAGCGGGAGCGGTCTTCCGGGCCGCGGTCCGCCTGCCCGGAGCAGCCGTGCTCCGTCCATCCGGAGCCGTCTCCTCCATCGTGGCGGCCGCCTCCGGAGCGGAAGCGGTCTTCCGCGCCCTGCTCCGCCCGCCCGGAGCAACCGTGCTCTGCCCGCCTGGAGCCGTCTCCTCCATCGTGGCGGCGGTCTCCGGAGCGGAGGCGGTCTTCCGTGCCCTGCTCCGCCCGCCCGGAGCAGTCTCCTCCGTCGTGGTGGTCTTCCGGGCGGTACGGCTCCGCGGGGCGGCCGGACCGGTTGCCGCGGTCTGCTTCGTGCCCTTCGCCGTGGTGGTCTTCCTCCGGGTGGTCTCCGCAGCGGCCGCCGTACCGCTCTCCTCGCCGGTGGCCTCCATGGTGGACAGCGTCGCCCCGGCGCCCAGGAGGTCGTCGATGAGCTCCTTCGCCGGGCTGGTCACCAGTGAGCCCTCCGCGCCGCCCGTCGCCACGCGGACCACCGACTCGGTCCCGGCGGTGCCCGTCTCGACGACCCGGGGAACATTGGAGCCCGTCCCGCCGATCTTCGCCGGCTCGGCCTGCTTGGCCACGGGCCCGTCCCCGTCGATGATCGATTTGATCGCCGACATCGTCTCCGCGACTCCCGCGGCGGCTCTGGAGGTGACGGTCCCCGGCGAGGCCGCCGTGGACATGATCGCCTCCCCGGCCCCGGAAAGTACGGCCTCCAACTGCGCGATCCGGCTCCTGAGCCGGTCGATCTCCTCGGAACGGGGCAGGTCGAGCCTGTCGAGCAGGCGTCCCACCTCGGACTTGATCACTTCGTTGAGCTGGTCACGGTTGGCCTTGCCCGTCGCGACGAGTTCCTTGGCCATCTTGTCGACTTGGCCGGACATCTGGGACAGACCGGTTTCCCCCGAGGCGAGCAGGTCGCGAACTATCGTGCGGGCCTTGCTCGTTGTCATCTCTGTGAGACCGGTAGCTCCCTGCACGTATCCCCGCAGTGCTTCGAACACCATGGCAGAAGCCTCCCTTCCAGCGCACCCCCACGCGCTGGATAGCACAGTGTGTCTATATGGAACGCTACCGTCCGTAGATGAGAGGGATTCTGACCGGCCCGGAAAGAAAGGAGCGCCACTCGATGGCGACCGTCGACGAGTGCCGGGTGGCACTGCGGAAACTCGGCGAGCAGTTCGACGAGGTTGACCAGGAAAGCCGCGCCAAGCACGTGGTGGAACGCAGCATCAGCTGCCATGTCAGCGATCTGGGGGTCACCTTCTACGGCCGCATCCACCACGGCGGCCTCGGCCCCTTCGACGACCGTCCACCGGCCGACGGCACTCCGGCCGACGTGAAGCTCACCATCGCCAGCGACGACCTGGTCGCCCTGGTCAACGGCGAGCTCGACATGGGACGCGCCGTGTTCAGCGGCCGGGTCAAAATCGACGCCAGCTTCGGCGACCTCCTGCGCCTCCGCAAACTCCTGTGACGACCGCCCCGGCCCCGCCAGGCCGGGGCCGGCAGCCGCCCATGCGGGAAAAGCCGGTCCTCCCCCGCGGGAAAACGGTCAGCGGGAGGAGAGACCTCCGAAAGGTGAGGAGGCGAGGACGGGCTTGACGGCGTCCTCGTCGGCCCTCCCGTCTCCGACGCCCTCCCAGGCGGCGGCGCAGGCCGCCCGCAGCCCTTCGACGGGATCGCCCCGTCCCTCCAGGGACAGACCCCCCTCCGCCGTCCAGGCCGCGATCCATTCTCCGCAGCGCCATCCCTCCGCGCTCCGGCGAGGGAAGACGTACGGCTCGTGCAGGGCGGCCAGATCCGCACCGATGTAGGTGGGGCGGTGCCGTGGATCGGCGGTCAGCAGATCGAGCGGGCCCGCCACCCCGGTCAGCACCAGCAGGCTGTCCACCCCGGCGTTGACCGCTCCCTCGACGTCGGTGTCGAGCCGGTCACCGACGACCAGGGGCCGTCGCGCGGCGGTCCGCAGCATCGACTCGCGGTGCAGCGGCGGCTGGGGCTTGCCCGCCACGATCGGCTCCACCCCGGTCGCGGTGGCGATCACCCGGGTCATGGCCCCGTTGCCGGGCAGTTCTCCCCGGCCCGTCGGCATGGTCGAGTCCGCGTTCGCGGCGACGAACAGCGCGCCCCGCCGTACGGCCAGCGTGCCCTCCGACAGCAGCCCGTAGGAGAGGTCGGGAGCGATGCCCTGGACCACCGCCACCGGCTCCTCGAGCGCGGTGCTGACCGGCCGCAGCCCGTGGGCGCGGAGCGCGCCGCGCAGTCCCATCCCGCCGACGACCAGTACGGCCGCGCCCGGCTCGACGCGCTCGGCGACCAGACGCGCGGCCGCCTGGGCCGAGGTGACCACGTCGTCGGGGGTCGCGGGGGCGCCGAGCGCGCTGAGGTGCTGGGCGATGGCCCCGGGAGTGCGGGAGGCGTTGTTGGTGACGTACGCGAGCCGTACGCCGTGTTCCTGCGCCCGCCGCAACGCCTCCGGGGCTCCCGGTACGGCGTCGCGACCGAGGTACACCACTCCGTCCAGGTCCAGCAGCAGGGTGTCGTAGGCATCGATCAGCGTCTGTGAGTGCACCCGTTCATTCCATCAGTCCGTCCGACACGGCCGTTGACCATCCCATCCGCACACCGCTCCCACCCGGCGCGGCCGTTGACCATCCCATCCGCACGCCGCTCCCACCCGGCGCGGCCGTTGCCCGCCTCACCTCCGCGCCGGCCTCCGGTCTGCCGCTTCCGCTCAGTCCCTCTGGCACGGCCGTTCCCTGTCTCCACGCACCGCCCCGTCCGGCCGCGGCTGTCTCTTCCCCGGACCGGTCCCGCCTGCCGTACGGTGCGAAGGCCGCGTCACCGCTCGGGGCGATGCACCCGTTCGGTCCATCGGCCTTCCGGGTCGTTCTCGCGGGCGCGCAGCGTGGCGCGCACGCTCTTGAGCGCCGACACGTAGTCCTTCTGGTCGGGCCTCATCGCGACGGCGATGGCCAGCGGCTCCTGGGCTCCCTCCATGTCACCGGTCCTCCACAGGGACAGGCCCAGGCCGAAGTAGGCGTAGTCCTCCGCAGGATTGCTGTCGACGATCCAGCGGAAACTGTCAGCCGCGTCGGCGTACTGCCGGGAGTTGAACTGGGCGCGGGCGAGCGCCTCGCGAATGCTCCGGGACTCGGGCTCGGCGTCGGCGGCGCGTTCCAGCAACGCGGCGGCTGCCGCGGGGCTGCCCTCGGACAAAAGCTTCATCCCCCGCTGGAACCAGTCGTAGACCTCCCCCGCCGGCGCGCCCGCCTCCGATTCGGGGGAATCAGACGGACCACCATGTCCTTGGACCATTGTGTGAGGCCTCCTTCATCAGCGGACGACCGACCTGACCGACTCCTCGACGGACCAGGAGCCACTGCTTCCTCGGAGCGGCAACTGGACGCTTCGGGCCTTTATGGCAGCATGCCCCCTATGGCGCATCCTGAACTGCCGGTGCCCGACGGACTGGTGCTACGTCCGTTCCGCGGTGTGCGGTTCGCGGTCGATGATCTGGCCGCGGTGACGTCGCCTCCCTATGACCTCATCGGAGAGACCGGTGTCCGGGAACTACTCGATGCCCACCCCAACAACGTCGTACGGCTGATCCTTCCCGGAATCGATCATCACAGGTATGCCGAGGCCCGGCAGACTCTGCACTCCTGGCTCTCCTCCGGGATCCTCACCACCGACGAGGTCCCGGCGGTGTACGTCTACGAGCAGAGCGGTCCGGGGATCCTGCAGCGCGGGCTCATCGGAGAGGTGGCCCTGGCCGCCCCCGAACAGCGGACGATCCTGCCGCACGAGGACGTAATGCCCGGTCCTGTGGCCGACCGCCTGGCACTCATGCGCACGACCGAGGCGAACCTCGAACCCATCTTCCTGCTCTACGAGGGCCGGAACGGCGCCGCCACCCGTCTCGTCGACCTGGTCGCCGCCTCCCGCACGCCGCTGGTCGAGACCGAGACCGGTGACGGGATCGTCCACCGCCTGTGGGCCGTCACAGACCCGGACGAACTCGCCGCCGTCGAGGCCGACCTGCGCCCCCGCCAAGCGCTCATCGCCGACGGACACCACCGCTACGCCACCTACCGCGCCCTCCAGGCCGACCACCACCTCACCACAGCCTCCGGGGCCGGCGCAGCCGTACGGGGGAGGACCGGAGACGGCGCGGGTCCGGACGGCCGGTCCCACGGCGGAGCCCAGCCCTGGGACTTCGGCCTGGCCCTCCTGGTGGACTTTGACGCCTATCCGCCGGATCTGAAGGCCATCCACCGGGTCGTCCCGGGACTGCCTCTGGAGGAGGCCGTGAACCGGGCCAAGACAGCGTGGCAGGTGCACGAGCATCCAGACCTGGCCACCGGACTCGCAGCGCTGCGGGAGGCCCGGGAACCCGCGTTCCTGCTGACCGCCGGAGGGCCCGCCCATCTGATCACCGATCCCGACCGGCGACAGGTCCAGCGCGCCATGCCCGCCGACAGGTCGGCCCGCTGGCAGGCCCTGAACACCTCCGTCCTCGCGGAGTTCCTGCTCCCCCGAGTCTGGGGGACGCGGGACGAGGAGCACTCGGTCCGCATCGTGCACCACGATCCCGAGGCCGCGGCGCACCTCGCCCGGGACTGCGGAGGCACCGCCGTACTGATGAACCCCCTCGCGGTCGACGACGTGCTCGCCGTCGCGGCGCAGGGAGAGCGGGTGCCCCGCAAGTCCACCTCCTTCGGCCCCAAACCGCGCACCGGCCTGGTCATGCGCCTGCTCACTCCCAACCCGCAGCGTTGAGCATCGCCCGGCCGGGCCCGACGTCAGGAGAGACCTTCTCGGCTGTGGTGGGAGAGGCGGCAGCCCGGACGGCCTCGCCCTCGTGGAGCACCAGTGCGGGCCCAGCCTGGGAAGGCGGGAGGACCGGATCGGCCGGTGGCGGGCAACCGAACGGACGGGGCGGTGTGGGAGCCGGGAGCGAGACTTCGCCGACGGCTTCCCGGCCCTCGTCATCGGGAAGACCGGGAACAGCTCCGGCATCGGGGCACATCGCTGCGGGACCGGCGAGGGAAAACGCGGGAGCGCGCTCGGTGCCGCGAGGCATCGCCGCAGCCTCAGCACCGCGAGGCACGGCCGCAGGCTCAGCATCGTGGGACACGGTCCCGGACTCAGCGCCACCGGGCATGGCCACGGGATTCACGTCGTGGGGCAGGGCCACGGGCTCGGTGTCGTGGGAGGCACTCGTGGGCTCGACCTCGTGGAGCGTGAGCGCGGGCTTGGCGTCACGGGGCACACCCGCGGACTCGGACTCTGGCTCACGAGGCGTGGGCACAAGGGCGGCGCCGGCGGGTATGGCTGCAGGGTCGGGGTCGAGGGGCACGGTTGTGGGAGCGGTGTTCAGCAGGGCGCTGAGGGAGCGGGGCCCGGACGGGGTCAGGGGTGAGATCTCCTCGATGGGAGACGGGATCCCGTCACCGGTGAGGACGGTCGCGACCTGGCGTTCGAGGAGTTTCACCGAACGGACCTCCACCTCGTAGCCGGACGCCTTGGTCTTGTCGCTCCCCCACCATCTGCGGCGCAGGGAACCCGTCACCTCGACCATGTCGTCGGGAAGCCAGCAGGTCACGGCGTCGACGACCCCGGGGTCGAACGACACGCACGGGATCGTGTCGACCCTGGCTCCCCTCCCTCGATGCCGCCGCCGGACGATCAGCCGCCAGGTGCCGAACCTGGTGCCGCTCTGGAGCGTCTTGACCTGCACCAGCTCCGGCAACCGGCCGGTCAGGACGACCTCGTTGCGATCCATCGGATCCTCCTTCGATCTCTGCCGATGAAGGACGACTCTTTACGATGTGAGCTGTGCCGGAATGGACCGAAAGCCATTCTGGGGACGCCGGTTCCAGTTGTGAGGTGGCCTGTGGACAACATCACCGCTCTCGGCGGAGACGTCTATGAGATCGACACACGGATGGCCGGGTACTCCGGTATCACCGCCGGATATCTGATCCTGGGGGATCGCCCCTGCCTGGTGGAGACGGGAACGTCCACCTCCGCACCGGTGGTCCGGGACGCCCTGACCTCCCTGGGAGTGGGGCCCGGTGACCTCGCCACGGTCGTCGTCACCCACATCCACCTCGACCACGCCGGAGGAGTCGGGGACATCGCCGGGTTCTACTCGAACGCGGAGATCGTGGTGCACGAGAAGGGCGCCCGCCACATCGCCGACCCGTCACGGCTCATGGCCAGCGCCCGGATGGTCTGGGGCGACCGGCTGGACACCCTGTTCGGCGAGCTCTCCCCCACGGACGCCTCGCGCATCCGCGCGCTCGGCGACACCGGGGCCGTGGACCTGGGCAACGGACGGACGCTGAGCAGCCACTACTCCCCCGGTCACGCCAAGCACCACGTGGGACTGATCGACTCGGCCACCGGCGATCTCTACGTCGGGGACGCCGCGGGCGTCTACCTCCCGCAGACGGGCGACCTGCGCCCCGCCACGCCGCCGCCGGACTTCGACCTGGCCACCGCCCTGGACTCGATCGCCCTGTTCCGGGCCCTGGGTCCGCAGCGCCTGCTGTTCAGCCACTATGGGCCGGTCACGGAGGTACAGGACACTCTGGAGCGCTCGGCTGAGGAACTGCGCGTCTGGGTCGACCTGACCCGGCAGGCCCACGCGGAGGGCATGGACCTGGACCACGCGGTCGCCATGGTCCGGGAGCGCACCCGTGAGCGCTATGCGGCCCTGAAAGCCGACGAGGCGACCGCCGAGAAGTTCGAACTGCTCAGCGGCGCCCCGTCGAACGTGGCCGGGATCATGCACTGGCTCGATCGCGCCCAGCCCTGAGATCCCGTGATCCGTGCCGGGCGGCCCGGCACGGATCACCGGTTACTTCCCGTCTTCCTCGGCGTCCTTGTCGCGGGTGTCGCCGAGCTCGGCGGTGCCATCGGCGTCGTCGACGTCGTCGTCGAGGATGTCGCCGAAGTCGGGCTCGATGAAGGCGGGTCCGACACCGGTCCCGGCCTTCCCCGCCGCCTTCTGCCCGGCGGAGGCTTCCTCTCCGGCCGTGTCCTCGTCCTTCACCGCCGTGGACGATTCGCCCTCTCCGGCGTCGCCCGCGGCCGACTCGTCGTCCTCAAGGTCGGTGTCCGGCTCGTCATCCTCTTCGAGGTCGGCGTCGAGCTCGTGAGCGAGCTCTTCGAGCTCCTGCTCGCCCTCCTCGATGGCGGGTCCGTCGACGTCGTCCGCCTCGTCCTCGTCCTCGTCCTCGATCTCGTCCTCGATCTCGTCCTCGGCCTCGCCTTCAAAGGCGTCGTAGTCGTCCGCCTCGCCGTCCGGCTCGTCGTCGGCGTCCTCTTCGAGGTCCTCGATGACGGCTCCGGTCAGCTCCGCGTAGCGCTCGGCCGCGTCGGTCTCGCCGTCCTCGTCGAAGGCCATCGCACGCCCGAACCACTCGGTGGCCGCCTCCGCGTGACCCGCGTCGGCCAACGCGTCGGCGTAGGCGAAGGCCAGACGGGCCGACCAGGGCTGCGGACGGGGGTCGCGCAGCTCGCTGAGACGCTGGAGAGTCACAACCGCGGCGTCCTTCTGACCGAGGTCCCGGCGGGCGCCGGACTCCACGATGGCGAGTTCGATCTTGCCCATCTGGTCCAGACGCTCGGCCTCCTTGGAGCGGGTCAGGTCGAGAGCGCGCTCCGGCCGCCCCAGACCACGCTCGCAGTCGGCCATGACCGGCAGGAACGCGTCCGATCCCGTCATACGGCGCGCGGCACGCAGGTCGCTGAGCGCCTCGGCGAAGTGCCCGGCGTGGTAGGCGGCGATGCCGACGGCCTCGCGCACCACACCGATCCTCGCGGCGAAACGACGAGCGACCTTGGTGTGCTCGTACGCCCGCTCGGCGTCGTCCTCCCCGAGCGCCCTCTCGGCCGCGACCAGGTGGCAGGAGATCAGGTCGGCGAGGTCGAGCGGCAGGGAACGCAGCTCGTCGCGCACGTCCTTGTCGAGCTCGTCCGGGGTGATGTCAGGCTCGAGCGGGGGCAGCTTCTCACGCTCTCGCGCCGGGGCCTCCTGGCCGGCCTCCCCCTCACGGCCGTAACGGGTGCGGGAGCCCTGGCCCCCGTCACGCTCGCCGTACGGCCGGCCGCCCGGGCGGTCGTCGCGGC
>NZ_BOOJ01000044.1 GCF_016863175.1 Paraplanobispora siamensis | reverse complement strand
CCGCCCGGATGACCAGCGCCATGACGCCGCCGATCAGGAAGAACGCGAACGAGGTGATCAGGTAGAGATGTCCGATGACCTTGTGGTCGGTGGACGACGCCCACTTCGCGATGATCGACCCCTTGCGGGTCGCCACCGCCGGGGGGACGGGAACGTTCTGTGCGGTCACTGGGCACCCGCCTGGCTAGCGATGTACTGGTCGAACTCGGCCTGCGTGACGAGCTTGACGTTGAAGAGCATCCGGCTGTGGTCGACGCCGCACAACTCGGCGCAGCGGCCGGCGTAGACGCCGGGCGCGTTCAGCGTCTTGACCTGGAAGCGGTTGTCCACACCCGGGATCACGTCGAGCTTGAACTGGAAAGCCGGAACCCAGAAGGAGTGGATGACGTCCGGCGAGGAGAGGTTGAACTGGATCCTCTTGTCCACGGGGAGGACCAGCTGCGGGCCCTTCTCGTAGTTGTCGGCGGGGATCCCGACGACCTGGGCCGTCTTGCCGTTGACCTCGGTCGTGAAACGCCAGCTCCACTGGAACGCCTCGACCTTGACCGTCACGTCGGGCTTCTGCGACATGTCGGTCAGGTAATTCTGGTCGCGCGCGGTGAAGAAGAAGAGCACGCTGATCATGATCAGCGGCACGATCGTGTACAGCATCTCGATCGGAAGGTTGTACCGCACCTGGGGCGGCAGCTCGTTCGAGTTCTTCCGCTTGCGGTGGAAGGCCACAGACCACAGGATCAGGCCCCACACGACCACGCCGGTGGCCAGGGCGGCGATCCAGGACCCGTTCCAGAGACTCTGGACGACCTCGGCCTGCTCGGTGATGCCCTTGGGCATGCCGCCGCGCTTCCACTCTTCAGCACTACACGCCGTCACGGACACCAGCAGCAGCGCCAGAGCGGCAGCGCGTGGCACCCGGCGGCGGGCCAACGGACGCCGTGCAGAACGGCGGGTCGGACTCACGGATCGCCTACCCCACAGATGAAGCCCAAGAGTCACTCCTGGGCGGTCGTTTATTCAGATTCACAACTGACAGTTCACAGCTTCACGCTTTGGGACACATTAGCGTGGGCCACCTCCGGCCTCCCGCGCAGCCCCCGATTGTGTCGCACGTGATGCGACGATTGGTGCGTGGCGTACTTCGACGCGGCCTCCACCGAGCCGCTGCATCCCCGGGCCAGGGAGGCCCTGACCGCGGCGCTCGACGCCGGCTGGGCCGACCCGGCGAGGCTGTACGGCCCCGCACGCCGGGCAAGGATGTTACTGGAACAGGCCAGGGCGGAGGTCGCCGAGGTGCTCGGCTGCCGCCCGGACGAGGTGTCCTTCACCACCTCCGGCACCCAGGCGGTCCATCTCGGCGTCCTCGGGGTCCTGCGCGGCAGGCGGCGGGCGGGGCGGCGCCTGGTCGTCTCGGCGGTGGAGCACTCCAGCGTGCTGCACTCCGGCGAGGTCCACGAGCGCGAGGGCGGCACGGTGGAGACCGTCGGCGTCGGCCTCACCGGCGTGGTGGACCTGGCGGCCTTCGGCGAGGCGGTCCGCGCCGAGGGCACGGCCCTGGCGTGCCTGCAGAGCGCCAACCACGAGGTCGGGACGCTCCAGCCGGTCGCCGAGGCGGCGGCGCTGTGCGCCGGGGCCGGAGTCCCGCTGCTGGTGGACGCCGCCCAGACGGTGGGCCGGATGCCCGCTTCCCCGGGCTGGTCGGTGCTGACGGCGAGCGCGCACAAGTGGGGCGGCCCCGCGGGAGTCGGCGTGCTGGCGGTGCGCAAGGGCGTGCGGTGGCGCGGCCCGCTGCCCCAGGACGAGCGCGAGAACCGGGTCCCGGGCTTCGAGAACGTGCCCGCGATCGTCGCCGCGGCCGCCGCGCTGCGCGCCGCCGCCGCGGAGGCCGAGCAGGAGGGGGCCCGGCTGTCGGCGCTGGTCGACCGGATCCGGGCGGAGGTGCCCCGGCTCGTGCCGGACGTGGAGGTCATCGGCGAGCCCGTCGCGCGGGCTCCGCACATCGTGACCTTCTCGTGCCTTTACGTCGAGGGCGAGGCGCTGCTCATGGAGCTGGACAAGGCCGGATTCGCCGTTTCGTCCGGCAGTTCGTGCACGGCGAGTACGCTTCGTCCATCGCATGTCCTGGAGGCCATGGGCGTGCTCACCCACGGCAACGTCCGGGTGTCGCTGCCCCGTGGCGCCTCCGGGGCCGATGTCGACCGTTTCCTGTCCGTCCTGCCGGACGCCGTCCGCAGGATCCGGGAGGAGGCGGGGGTAAAATCATGATCAGGAATCGGGGAGTGAGTGACGCGATGACGCCCAGGCACACCGCCGCCGAGCAGGCCGCCCAGCAGGCTGCCCAGGCTCCGGCGCTGACCGTCGACGCCCTGGGCAAGAAGTGCCCGATCCCCATCATCATGCTCGCCGAGCAGATCAACCACGTCCCGCTGAACGCGGTCGTCTCCGTCCTGGCCGACGACCCGGCGGCCTTCACCGACATCCCCGCCTGGTGCCGGCTGAAGTCGCACCACCACGTGGGCAGCTACGAGCTCCCGCAGGGCGGCTGGGCCATCCACGTACGGCGCAACTACTGAAGTCGTTCATCTGCGGCGTGACCAGTGGATACGTCGCGGAAAGTGGGTATGAGCCCACCCGGAACACAACCACACGTTTCGGGGGGAAACAGGATGAGCGGGGAAACCGCCAAGGACGTGATGAACCCGGGGTGCCAGTGCATCGGGGAGGACCAGTCTCTCCTGGACGCCGCGCGGATGATGAAGGACATCGGCGTCGGAGCGCTGCCGATCTGCGGGACCGACGACCGGCTCAAGGGCATCATCACCGACCGCGACATCGTCGTGAAGTGTCTGGCGGAGGGCGGTGACCCCTCGCGGGTCACCGCCGGCGAGCTGGCCACCGGACTGGTCTGGGTCTCCGCCGAGGCCAGCGTCGAGGAGGCGCTGGCCAAGATGGAGCAGAACCAGATCAAGCGGCTGCCGGTGATCGACAACGGGCGCATCGTCGGCATGATCAGCGAAGCGGACCTCGCCAAGAACCTGCCGGACGACCAGCTCGCCGACTTCGTCCACCGCGTCTACGCGGGGGTCTGACCCGCGCGGGCACGGTACGGCGCGCAGGGGCCGTCAGGCGTAGTGGCAGCGAACGTGCTCGGCCACCTCGCCGGCGGCCTCTGTGCCGTAGGCGGCGGCGAAGCGCTCCAGGAAGACCTTCTGGCCGAGCTCGTACTCCTGGCCGCCGACGCGCTCCAGAACGTGGGTGGCGGTCAGGTTGCCGATCTGGCCGCAGCGCTCCAGGGACAGGCCCCAGGCGAGGCCGGCCAGGAAGCCGGAGCGGAAGGCGTCGCCGACGCCGGTGGGGTCGGCCTTGCCCAGCTCGGGGGCCGGCGGGACGTGCAGGGACGGCTCGCCCTTGCGGTCGATCGTGACGCCCTTGGGGCCGAGCGTGGTGACGCGGACGCCGACCCGGTCGAGGACCTCGTCGCCGGACCAGCCGGTCTTCTGCTCGATCAGGCCCTTCTCGTAGTCGTTGCCGAACAGGTAGGCGGCGCCGTCGACGAGCTGGCGGATCTGCTCGCCGGGCATGCGGGCCAGCTGCTGGGAGGGGTCGGCCGCGAACGGGATGCCGCGCTGGCGGGCCTCGTCGGTGTGGCGGAGCATCGCGTCGGGGTCGTTGGGGCTGATCAGCACCAGGTCGAGCCCGCCCACGCGGTCGGCGATCGGCTGCAGCTCGATCAGCCGGGCCTCGGCCATCGCGCCGGTGTAGAACGAGGCGATCTGGTTGTGGTCCTCGTCCGTGGTGCACAGGAACCGCGCGGTGTGGTAGGTCTCGGAGATGTGCACCGAGTCGCAGTCGACCCCGTGCCTCTCCAGCCAGGACCGGTAGTCGGCGAAGTCCGTGCCGACCGCGCCGACGAGGATCGGCGACAGGCCCAGGCAGCCCATCCCGAAGGTGATGTTGGCCGCGCAGCCGCCGCGGCGGACCTGCAGGTCGTCCACGAGGAACGAGAGGGAGACCCGGTCGAGCTGCTCGGCGATGAGCTGGTCGCCGAAGCGGCCCGGGAAGGTCATCAGATGGTCGGTCGCGATGGAGCCGGTGACGGCGATGCGCACGGGATCCTTCTCCTCGTTGTCAGCATCTTCGGAAAATGAGCCACGCAAGAATACGCGAACTCCTGGCACGTGAAAGCCCTGTCGGGTGAGGAACATCTCACCCGGCAGGGCTTCCAGGACCGTCCCGGCGGGCGGAACCGCCCGGCCGAACGACTAGTTGAACGAGTCGCCGCAGGCGCAGGAGCCCGTGGCGTTCGGGTTGTCGATCGTGAAGCCCTGCTTCTCGATCGTGTCGACGAAGTCGATGGTGGCGCCCATGAGGTACGGCGCGCTCATACGGTCGGTGACCACACTCACGCCGTTGAAGTCGGAGACGATGTCGCCGTCCATCGAACGGTCGTCGAAGAAGAGCTGGTAGCGCAGGCCGGAGCAGCCACCGGGCTGCACGGCCACGCGCAGCTGGAGTCCCTCCTCGCCCTGCTGCTCCAGCAGGCTCTTGACCTTCGCCGCGGCCGCGTCACTGAGGATCAGGCCCTGCGCCGTGGTCTCGCTGCTCTCAACCGACATGTGGTGACTCCCGCGTCTGCGTCAGCCGCCCGCCTGGAGCGGCTGTCTGTTTCTGACGTCCTTCTTAGACGCTACCAACACCTGTCCACTGCCACACATTCCACGGCCCCTCCCCCCTCCGGAATAAATCCCTCAAACCGTGTGTCATCATTAGTCGTCACTCCGACGATAAGGGGGTGTGGTCGTGACGACCACTGAGACCGGGCTTCCGCTCTTCGTTCTCGGCCGGAGCGCCGACCCGCACAGCGAGCGCGGCGTGGACTGTCCCGGAGAGCTGCCGCCGGCGTCCGACCCGGCGCTGGTCGAGCGGGCCAGGCGCGCCAAGGCGGCGCTCGGCGACCGGGTCTTCGTGCTCGGCCACCACTACCAGCGCGACGAGGTCATCCAGTTCGCCGACGTGACCGGCGACTCGTTCAAGCTCGCCCGGGAGGCCGCGGCGCGGCCCGAGGCCGAGTACATCGTCTTCTGCGGCGTGCACTTCATGGCCGAGTCCGCGGACATCCTGACCGGCGACGCGCAGAAGGTCGTGCTGCCCGACATGGCGGCCGGGTGCTCGATGGCCGACATGGCGACCTTCGACCAGGTCGAGGAGTGCTGGGAGGCGCTGGAGGACGCCGGGATCGCGGACGTCACCGTCCCGGTGACCTACATGAACTCCAGCGCCGACATCAAGGCGTTCTGCGGCCGCAACGGCGGCGCGGTGTGCACCTCCTCCAACGCCCGGCGGGCCCTGGACTGGGCCTTCTCCCGCGGCGAGAAGGTGCTGTTCCTGCCCGACCAGCACCTGGGCCGCAACACGGCGGTGCTGGAGATGGGCCTGTCGCTGGACGACTGCGTGGTCTACAACCCCCACCGGCCAGGCGGCGGGCTGACGGCCGAGCAGCTGCGCGACGCGAAGATGATCCTGTGGCGCGGGCACTGCTCGGTGCACGGCCGCTTCTCCGCGCAGAACGTCGACGACGTGCGCGAGCGGATCCCCGGCGTCAACGTGCTGGTGCACCCCGAGTGCAGGCACGAGGTGGTCACCAAGGCCGACTACGTCGGCTCGACCGAGTACATCATCAACAAGCTCCAGGACGCCCCGGCCGGCTCCTCCTGGGCCGTCGGCACCGAGCTGAACCTCGTCAAGCGGCTGGGGGCGATGTTCCCCGACAAGAACGTGACGTTCCTGGACCGGACCGTCTGCTACTGCTCGACGATGAACCGCATCGACCTGCCGCACCTGGTGTGGGCGCTGGAGTCCCTGGCCGCGGGCCAGGTCGTCAACCAGATCACGGTGGACGCCGACACCACCCACTGGGCCAAGGTCGCCCTGGACCGGATGCTGGCCCTGCCGTAACCCGCAGCGCCCGCGGCGCGGGGCACGGGCAGTAGAGAAGCAGAGAAGGCCCCGGCGGCACCGCCGGGGCCTTCTCCATGTCCGGGGCGCCGTGCGTCACTTCACCCGGGTGTAGCGCATGAACTGCTGCTCGTACTCCTTGGCGTTGGTGCTGACGGCGAGCACCCGCTTCACCTGTCCCTTGAAGTCGATCACCACGGCTTCGTGGGTGGAGCCCTTCTGCTGCCAGGCCACGATGTGCTGGTCGTCGTACCAGCCGACGAGCCGCTTGGTGTCGAAGGGGACCCGGGCCTTCGGCTCGGCGTCCGCCGTCGTGGACCACACGCAGATCTCCTTGTCCTGCTCGGTGGCCCCCTTGCAGTGGGTCATCAGCAGCGTGCCGGAGGGGTTGATGTCGTCGCCCTCGACGGTGAGCGGGGTGCCCACGTCCAGCAGGGTCTGCAGCACGACGCCGCTCTGCGGGTCGTAGAAGCGGATGCGCTGGGTCTTGCCGGCCAGCGCCCACGTGCCGACCGCCCGGCCGTCGCCGCGCCAGAAGTAGCTCCAGGTGCCCGCGTCCTTCTCCCTCACCTTGATGACCTTGGCCTTCTTGGTGGCGACGTCGACGACCGCGAACCCGTACGGGTTGCTCTTGTCGCCTTCCAGCTCGTACAGCGTCACCAGCGCCTTCTTGCCGTCCGGCGACCACTGCGGCAGCGTCGGGTAGACCGGATACTTGGTGATCTTGATCTGGTCCGAGGTGCCGGCGGCCCGATCGATGATCGAGAGCTGGAAGTAGTTGTCCGCGCTGTACTTCCTGTCGGTGCCGAGCGCCTTGGCTCCCGAGACGTCCACCGTGTAGTCGTAGTAGTCGTCGTTCTTGGCGAAGTCGTTCCCGCCGTGCTCGCGGGCGTAGAGGGAGAAGTTCTTGCCCGACGTCAGCGTGTAGGACGTCAGCCTGATCGGGTCCTTGTCGCTCTCGTGGACCGTGATCGAACTGCCCGGGAGCTTGATCTGGCGGTCCGCCTGGGGGATCGCGGCGACGACCGGGGTGGGGGTGGCGGAGGGCCCGCCGCTGTTGGCGACCGGCGTCGGCCCCGGGGTCTCCTCCCCGGCCTTGCCGCCGGACCGCTGGATCAGCAGCGTGACCCCGACCGCGATGAGCGCGACCACCAGGCCGGAGGCGACCGCCACCCAGACCCGGCGAACGCGCCCGCCGCCACCGGAGGTACCGGGCTGCTGGCCCTGCATGCCGTACGGCGAGGCACCCTGGGACGGTCCCCCGTAGGGCTGCCCGGGGAAGGTGGCCTGGCCCTGCGGCGGGAACCCGCCGGGACCGGTCTGGTGCGGCGGATAGCCTCCGGGACCCTGCTGGAAGGCGGCCTGCCCCTGCGGCTGCGGGAACCCGCCGGGGCCGGTCTGGTGGGGCGGGAAGCCGCCCGGACCTGTCTGGTGCGGCGGATAGCCTCCGGGACCCTGCCGGTAGGCGTAGCCCTCGGGACCGGTCTGCTGGGCGGCGGCCACGCCCTCCATGAGGATGCCCTGGGGCGCGGCGGGCGGCGGCGTGCCGGGGGCCGACGGGACGGTGTGGCCGAGCAGGCGCATCAGGGCCTCGCTCGCCGTCGGCCGCCGGCTCGCGTCCTTGGCCAGGCACTGGCCCACCAGCTCGCGCAGCGCCGGGTCGGTGAGGGCCGACAGGTCCGGCTCCACGTTCATGATGCGGTTGAAGATCGCGGGCAGGCTGTCGGTGCCGAACGGCGGCTGCCCGGTGGCCGCGAAGACCATGGTGCAGCCCCAGGCGAACATGTCGGCGGGCGAGCCTGCGGCCTCACCGGCGAGCTGCTCGGGGGTCATGTAGGCGGGCGTGCCGATCGCCATCGCGGTCAGCGTCGAGGTCCGGTCGAGGGCCTTGGCGATGCCGAAGTCGATGACCCGGGGACCGTCGGAGGCCAGCAGCACGTTGGACGGCTTGAAGTCCCGGTGCACGATCCCCGCCTGGTGGATCGCCACGAGCGCGGTGACCGTGCCGATCGCGAGCCGGTGCAGGGACGAGCCCGTGCGCGGCCCCTCGCCGGCCACCACCGCGTCGAGCGTCGGCCCGTCGATGTACTCGCTGACGATGTACGGCCGGCTCTGGTCCACTCCGGTGTCCAGCACCGCGGCGGTGCAGAAGGCCGAGACGCGCTGGGTCGTGCTGACCTCGCGAACGAAACGTTCCAAAGCCTCCTCGTCCTGGGCGAGGTCGGCGCGGAGGAGCTTCACCGCGACGCGTGCCCCGTCGGGGGACTCGCCGAGGTACACCGTGCCCTGGCCGCCCTCCCCGAGCCGCGCGGTGAGCCGGTACTCCCGCACCCTCTCGGGATCCCCGGGCCGCAGGGGCGCAAGGTCCGGCATAACGACACCCTCCTTTTGGGCTTTTTGTGTCCCATTGTGAGGGCAAAAGGTAACGGCCCGCACATCATGCTCGGGCCATCCCGATAAAGACCCACGGCCGGACCCCGGTCCCGGCGGACCGGGCCCGGCCCGTACGGTCAGATCATCCCGGAATGAGGCCCTCGTCGCCGAGCATCTCCCGGACCTCCTCCATGGAGGCGTCGGCCGGAGGAAGGATCAGCTCAGAGGGCTCCAGGCTGTCGTCGGGGAGCGTCTTGCCCACGTGCCGCACCTGGTCCAGCAGGGCGTGCAGCCGGGTCCGGAACGTGTCCTCGTCCCCCGCCTCGATCGCCGCCTCCAGTTGACCGTCCAGGTCGTTGAGGACGGCGAGGTCGCCGGAAGCGATCTCCACCTGCCCCTCGCCCATGATTCGAACGATCACTGGCCCTCCCCCGGCTGGCGGTACTGCTGAGTCGGCTCGGACTGCGGCTGCGGCTGCTGGTACGGCTGCTGCTGGGGCTGCTGCTGCGGCGGGCCCTGCTCGATCGCGCTCTTGGGCGCCGGCGCCTGGCCCAGCTCGGCCTTCATCCGGGCGATCTCCAGCTCCACGTCGTTGCCGCCGCCCATGCGGTCGAGCTCGGCCTGGATGTCGTCGCCGCGCGAGCCGCTGAAGTCGTCGAGCGCGCCGCTGGCGAGCAGCTCGTCGATGGCGCCGGCCCGCGCCTGCATCTGCGCGGTCTTGTCCTCGGCGCGCTGGATCGCCAGGCCCACGTCGCCCATCTCCTCGGAGATGCCGGAGAAGGCCTCGTTGATCCGGGTCTGCGCCTCGGCGGCGGTGTAGGTGGCCTTGATGGTCTCCTTACGCGTGCGGAAGGAGTCAACCTTGGCCTGGAGCCGGTGGGAAGCGGTGGTGAGCTTCTCCTCCTCGGCCTGCAGGTTGTCATGCTGCACCCGCAGGTCGGCGATCTGGGTCTGCAGGCTGCTGCGCCGGGTCAGGGCCTCGCGGGCAAGGTCCTCACGGCCGACGCCCAGTGCCTTGCGGCCCTGGTCCTCGAGCTTGCGCGCCTGCGCCTCGATCTGGTTGATCTGCAGCTCCACCCGCTTACGCGATGTCGCGACATCGGCCACACCCCGGCGCACCTTCTGCAGCAGCTCCAACTGCCGCTGATAGGAGTAGTCCAGGGTTTCGCGCGGATCCTCCATTTTGTCCAAGGCGTTGTTCGCCTTGGACTTAAAGATCAAGGAAAGTCTCTTCATCACGCTCATGCGCGTCGGCCGTCCCCTTCTTCAAATGCGCTTCGGGTCGCCCCGGTGATTCCTGCCCCCAGGAAAAGCGGCGGGCCCACATAGGGTTCACCCTACGCATAACGCACGAGGGCGTCACTAAGTTGCAGTCCCGGTAGGCTGACGTTGTGTTCCGACGTACCCATGCCGCCGCGGACGACTCCCCCGCCGCCGCTGCCGATCCGAAGCCCGTGGGCAAGGGGCGTCCCACCCCCAAGCGCAGGGACGCCGAAGGCCGCCGCCGCCAGCCGGTGAACGCTCCGCAGAACCGCAAAGAGGCCTACAAGCAGCTCCGCGAGCGCCAGGCCTCCGACCGCGTCAAGGCCCGCGAGGGCATGCTGCGCGGCGACGAGCGTTACTTCCCCGTCCGCGACCGGGGGCCGGTGCGCAAGTTCGCCCGTGACTGGGTCGACTCCCGCCGCCTGGTCAGCCAGTACTTCCTGCCGTTCTCCCTGGTCATCCTGTTGCTGACCTGGATCCCCTTCCCCCAGCAGATCCGCGCCTACGTCTACGTGTCGGTGATCACGATCGGCTGGCCGCTCATGATGGTCGGCGTCCTGCTGACCTCGATCTGGGTGGCCTGGAAGGTCAAGAAGCTCGCGGCCGAGAAGTTCCCCGGCGAGAGCCTCAAGGGCGTCGGCTTCTACGCGGCGATGCGCGCGCTGCAGATCCGCAAGCTGCGCTTCCCGCCGCCCCAGTTCCTGCCCGGCGGCAAGCCCGTCCCGCCGAAGAAGTAACACGACACGCGCGAAGGCCCCGCTGTTCCCGGACGGAACCGCGGGGCCTCTTCGCGTGTCCGGGGCTTCCGCGTGTCCGGGGCTTCCGCGTGTCCGGGGCTTCCGCGTGTCCGGGGCTTCCGCGTGTCCGGGGCTTCCGCGTGTCCG
>NZ_BOOJ01000043.1 GCF_016863175.1 Paraplanobispora siamensis | reverse complement strand
CGTGTCCGGGGCTTCCGCGTGTCCGGGGCTTCCGCGTGTCCGGGGCTTCCGCGTGTCCGGGGCTTCCGCGTGTCCGGGGCTTCCGCGTGTCCGGGCCCTCCGCGTGACGAGGCTCTCGGATGCCCGAGCCTCTTCGGGGGACGACCGCGCCGGGCCGCCTCAGTTCCCGACGATCTCCCAGCTCAACGTGTCCCCGTTGACTACGGGCTTCCAGTGACCCACGGTCCCGCCCTTCTCCAGCGCGTCGGCCGTCATCCTCAGCAGCGCGTAGTAGGAGCGGATCCGGATGCCCCCGGGCTCGAAGTCCATGACCCCCTCGTGGTCGGTCTCCCCGACGTCACGCCGGACCGAGTCGACCACCAGGTGGTTGCCGAGCCCGTCCGAGCCGACCGGGATCATCCGCCCGTCCCACCAGTCTCCACGCGGATCACCGTAGTCATCGGTGTCGATCCCGCAGAGCATCCGCCAGGCGTCGCGGATGTCGCGCACGTTCATGCCGTCGTACAGGAAGATCGTGAGTCCGGAGCTCTTCCGGAAGACGCTCCCGTTGTGCCGCAGGAGCGAGGCCCGCAGGTCGTCGGGGAAGCGCAGGCCCATCTGCGACTCGGCGATCGCGATCGTCCGGGCACGGGCGGGCGGGGAGAGCGTGCGGTGGGTCTTGGGCGCGTTGGCCTTGAGCCACTGCTCGATCCGCCGCCACTGCCGGTTCACCGCCCGGCTCACCCGGGGGTCGACCTCGCGCACCGCCGGGGTCGCCGTCTCCGGCCGGCAGTCCTCGTCAGCCGCCGGGCCGGAGGAGTCTGCGGACGGTGCGGCGGTGGGCTCCCCGGTGGCCCCGGTGGAGATCCCGACGGAGGAGTCCTCCACGGAGGGCACCGGGGGCTCCTCGCCGGGGAGGCCGTCCGGGGCCTCGCCCACATAGACCGCCGCCGTCCCCCACTCCCGCTCGCACAGCTCGGCGGTGCCTCTGTCGATCGGCCTGTCGCCGAACTGGGCGCACAGCTCCTCCAGGGACATGGGAGTCTCCCTGAGGTGTTCCGGCTGCACATCCTCCGCCGCCGTCCCCTGGGAGAAGACCGCCCTCTCCAGTGCCTGGGTGGCGAAGATCAGCACGCAGAGCGCGATCGCGACCGACCCCCAGCGGACCACGCGGCGGCGGACCGCCTCGTCTCGGGCCGCGGGCGCCTCGGGCGCGGGACGTCCCTGTGCGCGGTCCGCCGTGTGGTCCGCCGGGCCTGCGCCGACCGGCGTCTCCCGCCCGGGCACGGCGTCGGACACGGCGACGGAGCCCGCCGCTCCCTCCGGAGAGAGCGGGGCCCGCGGGGGCTTCCGGACCTCAGGAGCCGCCGGGAGGCGCCGGAGCCGGAGCACCGCCACGACGACGGCCGCCGTGGCGGCGGCCGCGAGCGCGAGCCGTACCCATCGAGAACTGATCAACCGCCGCACGCCGGGCAGGGTATCCCGAATCAATCCACCGCAGGGCGCCTACTAGGGTCGGAGCATGGAATTCCGTCACCTTGGCCGCAGCGGTCTCATGGTCAGCGAGATCAGCTACGGCAACTGGATCACGCACGGCTCCCAGGTCGAGGAGGACGCCGCCAAGGAATGCGTGAAGGCGGCGCTCGACGAGGGGATCACCACCTTCGACACGGCCGACGTCTACGCCGGCACCCGCGCGGAGGAGGTGCTCGGCCGCGCGCTGAAGGGCGTGCGGCGCGAGTCGCTGGAGATCTTCACGAAGGTCTACTGGCCGACCGGCTCCGGTCCCAACGACCGCGGCCTGTCCCGCAAGCACATCACCGAGTCGATCCACGGCTCGCTCCGCCGCCTGCAGACCGACTACGTCGACCTCTACCAGGCCCACCGCTTCGACGTCGAGACTCCTCTCGAGGAGACCCTCAAGACCTTCGACGACCTCGTACGGCAGGGCAAGGTCCTCTACGTCGGCGTCAGCGAGTGGAACGCCGAGCAGATCGCCGCGGCCCTGAAGATCGCCGACGAGATGGGCTTCGACCGCCTGGTCTCCAACCAGCCGCAGTACTCCATGCTGTGGCGGGTCATCGAGTCCGAGGTCGTGCCCCTGTGCGAGAAGGAGGGCCTGAGCCAGATCGTCTGGTCCCCGATCGCGCAGGGCGTGCTCACCGGCAAGTACCTGCCGGGCCAGCCTCCGCCCGCGGGCTCCCGGGCCACCGACCCCACCGGCGGCAACTTCATCTCCCGGATGCTCACCGACGAGGTGCTCACCCGCGTCCAGGAGCTCAAGCCGATCGCCGCCGACCTCGGCCTGACCATGGCCCAGCTCGCCGTGGCGTGGGTGCTGCAGAACCCGAACGTGGCCTCCGCGATCATCGGCGCCACCAAGCCGGAGCAGGTCCGCGACAACGTCAAGGCCGCCGGTGTGAAGCTGGACGCCGAGGTGCTGAAGAAGATCGACGACGTGCTCGGCCCGATCGTCGAGCGCGACCCGGCCAAGACCGTCAGCCCCGCCAAGCGCCCGTAGGGGACTCGTAGGGGCCGGTGGACGCCGCCCGGCCGGCGGCGGGGTGGCGTCCGCCGAGCACGACCCGGCCGGCCACGGAGCCCCCGGATCTCCCCTTCGCCCAGAGATCCGGGGGCTCCGCCGTTTCCGCCGTTTCCCTCGTTTCCGTCGTTGCCGGAGCCGACGAGCCGGACCGGCTCACTCGGGGCGCAGCGACATCCCCTCGTACTCCGGCCGGCCGTCCTCCAGGAGGCTGACCCGCTCCACCCCGGCCTCCAGCAGCTGACGCCAGTTCTCACCGAGCCAGGACTCCGCGTCGGCCTGGTTCGGGAACGTGTCGGCCGGCAGGGCCCCACCGGCCAGCTCGCCACCGTCAGCGTTCTCGTAACGCCAGCGCCACGTCATTCCACACGCCCCTCTCGCCGGTTGTCGCCGTCGCCCTTGACGGCTCAGCGAACCCTACTATCCCCGGATCTTCCAGCTCCGACCCCGGGATCACGCACCCTCGTCCCCTCTCCCGGTCATCAGCGTCCTCCGGTTCCGCACGCTCCTCCCCTGCGGCGATCCCGTCCAGCCCGTGGATCCCCGCGCGGCCGGGACCCCGTCCCGGGCGTGCGACCCTTGCGGGGTGAAAGTCCTGATCGAGGGGACGGCCGGGCCGCTCGGCTGGCCCGTCCCGGAGTGCGGCTGCGCGTCCTGCGCCCGCCGGCCCTCTCCCCGCCGGCCCTTCGTTGCCGTCGCCGACGGCCGCACGCCGATCCCGCCGGACGGCGGCGCCGTCGTCCTCCCCGACGGCACCCGGCTGCTGTACGCCCCGGCGGGGTTCGACCCCGCGGACGCCCCCGCGGGGGACGGGCCCTGCGACCTGGTGCTGATCGACGTGCTGGACCGGCCGGAACGGCTGGGCGAGCTGCGCCGCCGGGGCCTGGCCGGGGAGGACACCGTCGTCGTGGCCGTGGGGATCGACCACCGGGTGCCGTCCGAGGCCGAGCTGGAGCGCAGGCTCGCGCTGTGGGGGGCGCGCGCCGTACCCGACGGCACGGTGCTCGACACCCGCGAGGCCGCGCCCGCCCGGCCCCCGCAGCCGCGCCGGACGCTCCTGCTGGGCGGGTCGCGCTCGGGCAAGTCGGCCGAGGCGGAGCTGCGGCTGCTGGCCGAACCCGGGGTCGTCTACGTGGCGACCGGGCCGTCCGGCGGGGACGACCCGGAGTGGCTGGCGCGGGTACGCGCTCACCGGGAGCGCCGCCCCGCCCACTGGGAGACGGCCGAGACCACCGACCTGGCCGGGTTGCTGCGGACCACGCGGACGCCGCTGCTCATCGACGGCCTCGGCACCTGGATCACCGCCGTCTTCGACGAGTGCGGGGCGTGGGAGGGCGGCGCGGCGGCCCGGGAGCGGGTGGAGTCCCGCTGCGAGGAGCTGGTGGCCGCGTGGCGGCAGACACGCTCGCGCGTGGTGGCCGTCTCCGACGAGGTCGGCCTGGGCGTGGTCCCGGCCACCTCCAGCGGCCGGGCCTTCCGCGACGCCCTGGGCCGGCTGAACCAGCGCCTGGCCGCCGAGTCCGAGGACGTCGCCCTGGTCGTCGCCGGCCGCCTCCTCCCCCTCCCGATCTGACCCCGCCCCGGGCCGCCTGCACCCTTGCCGGCCTGACCCCGCCCCCGGCCGTCGCCCTCCCCGCCTGACCCCGTCAGGCCCCCGGCGGCCGCTCCCTCCTCGGCGCGCCCCCGTACCTGCCCGCCTTCCCCCACGGGACCGGCGCTACGATCACCGCTTGTGCCCGACACACCGCCCCCGGAGGTCCCCGAGCGGCCGTCCACGCTCGCCGACGGGTTCCGGCTGGCGGTCGGCACGCTGAGTGTCTTCCCGGTACGGCCGGGCGTGGTGGACCGCCGGGCCGGGGGGCGGGCGATGGTGCTCGCCCCGCTGGTGGGGGCGGCGCTCGGGGTGGCCGCCGCGGCCGTGCTGGTGGCCGCGCTGTGGCTGGGGATCTCCCCGCTGCTCGCCTCGGTGCTGGCCGTGGGCACCCTCGCGCTGCTCACGCGGGCGCTGCACCTGGACGGGCTGGCCGACCTGGCCGACGGGCTGGGCAGCGGCAAGCCCGCGGACCGGGCCCTGGACATCATGAAGCGCTCCGACATCGGCCCGTTCGGCGTGGTGACGCTCGTCCTCACACTGCTGGTCCAGGTGGCGACGCTGACCGAGGCGGCGACGGTGGGGATCGGGCCGCCCGCGCTGGTGACGGCCTGCGTCGCCGGACGGCTGGCGCTCACCTGGGCCTGCCGCGAGCACGTGCCCGCCGCCCGGCCCGGCGGGCTCGGCTCCATGGTGGCGGGAACCGTACGGCGCGGCCCCGCGCTGGCCGCCACCGTGCTCTCGCTCGCGAGCGTGACCGCTCTGACGTTCACGTTCTGCATGGGGACCCTCGGCCTGTCCTCCGCCGTCGACGGCTTCGAGCGCCGCTACGCGGAGTACACCGCGCTGGATCCCGGCGAAATCCTCTACGAGGGCTCCTACGAGCCGCTGAAGGGGGTGGGGATGAGCACGGCCTACGCGGACGCGCTGGAGGTCTCCGTCGCGGGGGTCACCGTCACCGGCCCGTCCTGGACAGCGTTCCTCCTTCTCGGCGTCCTGCCCGCGGCGGCGGTGGCCGCGGGCCTGCTGGCGGCCTGGTCGCTGCGGCGCAGGGCGGTGCGGCGGCTGGGCGGGATCACCGGGGACGTGCTCGGCGCGCTCGTCGAGACCGCCACCGCCGCCGCGCTGGTGGTCTGCGCGGCGGTGTGGTGACCGACCGCCCCGGGACCTCCCGGGTCAGGCGGTGACCGGGGCGGACGGCCGTACCGGCCGGCGGGCGAACAGCGCCGCGGAGATCACCGCCAGCAGGGCCGAGCCGGCCAGGCCGGTGATCCCGGCGACCGCGAGGTTCGGCGGGGCGGAGGCGTCGCCCAGCAGCAGGGTCAGGCCCGCCGAGGCGTTCAGCGCGCCGTGGCCGACGACCGCGGGCCAGACGCTGCCGGTGCGGAGCCGGAACCAGCCGAGCAGCGCCCCGTAGGCGACGCAGAAGACGACGAACATCGGCGCGGCCCAGGCCCCGAGCTCGGGGTAGTTGTAGCCGCGCAGGGTCAGCGGGGCGTGCCAGGCGCCCCAGATCATCCCCGACAGCAGCAGCGCCCGCGCGGTGCCCAGCGGCATCAGGCGCGGCAGCAGCCAGCCCCGCCAGCCCCACTCCTCGCCGAACGCGGCGATCGAGTTGATCAGCGGGGCGACCGTCACCGCCGAGACGACCTGTACCGCGGCCAGGACCGCCGGGTCGGGGACTCCCTGTCCGGAGGCGGCCTGCGTGAGAGTCCGGCGGTACAGGCTGAGCCCGTCGAGGTCCAGCGTGAGCAGTCCGAGGGCGGCGCTGAGCGCGATCGCCGCGACCGTCAGCAGCGGGGTGCCGAACCAGGCGAGCGCGAAGAGGGCGATCGTGCGTTTCCTGCTCTCCCCCAGGGTCAGACCGGTCCGCCCGGCCCACTCGCGCCGGGTCGTGCCGGGGAGCCCGCGCCGCCTGCCGTACAGCCAGACGGCCAGGACGCCGAGCGCCGGGGTGAACATGATCGCCACGCTGATCGCGGCGGCGGGCGGGGAGCCGAAGGCGACCTCCCCTGCCCAGAGGGGCAGCGCGAGCAGCCAGGACAGGCCGAACGCGACGAGCAGGAACAACCACAGGTCCGGGTAACGGCGTGGCACGACGGCACCTTTCTTCGGGCATGGGGAGACGGCCTCCCGGCCGGGACGGGGCAGCCCGGGAAGGGAGGCGGGGGAAGGGAGGCGGGGGAAGGGAGGGGGGAAGGGAGGCGGCGGGCGGAGAGGCGGCGGATCAGGAGCCGGTGCTCTCGGCGATCTCAGCTGGTGATCTCGGCGGTCTCGGCGCGCAGGAGTCGCCGGTCCCGGCGATGCGGGCGTTCAGGAGCGGGAGGCCTCGGCGATGTATGCGTTCAGCAGGGCGGCGCCGCGTTCGGCGTCGTCGGCGGAGACCGCGAACTCCCCTCCCCCGGTCCGGCGGACGACCAGATGGTCACCGGCGCGCAGCATGAGGGTGACCCGCCCGGTGCCGGGGATGCCGCGGATCCCCCAGCCGCCGACCTCGCCCGGTGTCCGCCGCTCGGCCCAGGCCGACTCGATCGACTCGACGCGGGTACGGCGCGCGGGCCATCCCCAGGGGCCGAGGCCGACGCGGAGGCCGCGGGGGTCGACCGTGACACGGACGGTGGCCGTGGCGACGCCGAGCAGTGCGATGGGGACGGCGGCGGCGAGGAAGGACCAGGCGGCGGGGGTGTCGGCCACGCCCACCATGATGAGCCCGGCGACGACCAGCGCCGCCACCAGGGCCGCGACGGCCAGTGAGGTCAGCCAGCGGTTGGAGACGCGGCTCACCCAGACCGTGTGCCGCCCCGGCCTCAGCCGGAGGGCCGGCGGCGGCCCCGCCGGGCGTCCGGTGGCGGGGTCGGGCGCCCCCCGGCCGAGATATCCGGCGAGCGCTCCCACCGCGAAGCCCGCGAGGAGCACGGCGAAGATCATCCACGGCGGCAGCTCCGCCTCCCGCCAGGTCGCGGCGTCGAGGTTGGCGTAGAGGGTGGAGCCCTGGACGCCGAGGGCGAACACGGCCCAGCCGAACAGGAACGCCCACCAGTTGATCCGGATGATCCGGGTGCGCAGGCCCGCACCGTGCAGCGCGGCGGCGAGCAGGACGATCCAGACCACTCCCCACAGCGTCAGGTCGACGACGAGGTTGACGGTGAAGGACTTGCTGTCGTCGGGGACCGACCCCCCGCTCCAGTGCGTCGCCATCGGGTCGGGCAGGCGGTCGCGGAGCGCCAGCGGCACCGCGACCATGACCGCGGTGACGAGCGAGCCCCAGACGGCGGCGACCGCGATCGCGGGGCCCCGCGAGGGGACCGGCCCGTCCGCGGGCGGGGACGGCGCCGGAATGTTCCGGCCGGTGGAGGAGGCGCGCATGTTTCCTCTTTTCTCCCGTTCGAGGGGTGGGGGCGTTCTAGCCGGAAGCGTGGATGGGCGTGGTCATGAGAGCTCCCTGATGATGTGGATCACTTCTTCCGGGCCGTAGCCGTACCGGTCGGCCTCGGCGAGCAGTTCGCGCGCCGCCTCCACCAGCACCGCGTGGGCGTCGGGACGGCCGAGCACGCTGACGCCGCGACCGCGGCGGAACTCCAGCAGGCCCTCGTCGCGCAGGTCGCGCAGCGCGCGCAGCACCGTGTTGGCGTTGATGCCGAGCGCGCCCGCCAGATCACGGGCGGGCGGCAGGCGGTCCCCCGGCACGTAGGACCCGTCGGCGATGGCGCGGCGGATCGCCCCGGCCACCTGTTCGTGCAGCGGGCGGGGATCGTTCAGATCCAGAGTGAGCAACATGGTGCTATCGACAATAGCACCATCGAGAAAATGGAGCCAATCCGGTTAGCACCATTCCGAAGACTACCGATAGGTAGGATGAACCCGCGTTTCCGTATACGAGGCGGCGAGGACTAGCATCTCCTTACGTGACCACTGTGCGGCTGAACCCAAGTGACAACGTCGTCTCTTTCGACACCGATGCGCTGGTCGTCGGGATCCACACCGGCCCGGAAGGCCTGCGTGCCGCCCCCGGCGCCGAGGGGCTCGATGAGGCGCTCGGCGGCAGACTGGCCGCGACCCTCGACGCAGTGGGCGTCAAGGGCAAGCCCGGCGAGATCGCCAAGGTCCCGACCTTCGGCGCCCTCACCGCTCCGCTCCTCGTCGTCGTCGGTCTCGGCGACGCCCCCGAGGGCGGCTACGACGCCGAGGCCCTCCGGCGCGCCGCGGGCGTCGCGACCCGCGCCCTGGCCGGGACCGCCCGCGTGGCGCTCGCCCTGCCCGCCGCCTCCGCGGAGCAGGCCGGCGCCCTGGCCCTGGGCGGGCTGCTCGGCGCCTACTCCTTCACCAAATACCGGACCGGCGAGCAGCAGGTCACCCCGGTGTCCGAGCTGACCGTGCTGAGCGGGGCCGACGGCGCCGAGGCGGCCGTCGAGCGCGCCTCCACCGTCGCGGCCTCCGTCTCCCTGGTCCGCGACCTCGTCAACACCCCGCCGTCGGACCTGTGGCCGTCCCGCTTCGCCGAGATCGCCGAGCAGACCGGCACCGAGGTCGGGCTGTCGGTCGAGGTCCTCGACGAGACGGCCCTCAAGGAGGGCGGTTACGGCGGCATCGTGGCCGTCGGCCAGGGCTCGGTCAACCCGCCGCGCCTGGTCCGCCTGGCCTACAGCCACCCGGAGGCGGCCAAGACCGTCGCCTTCGTCGGCAAGGGCATCACCTTCGACTCGGGCGGCCTGTCGCTCAAGCCGACCGCCTCCATGGACTGGATGAAGTCGGACATGGGCGGCGCGGGCGCCGTCTTCGGCGCGCTCGTCGCGATCGCCAGGCTGGGCCTGAAGGTCAACGCGGTCGGCTACCTCTGCCTGGCGGAGAACATGCCCAGCGGCACCGCCCAGCGCCCCTCCGACGTGTTCACCAGCTTCGCGGGCAAGACCGTGGAGGTGCTCGACACCGACGCCGAGGGCCGCCTGGTCCTGATCGACGGCATCGCCAGGGCGGGCCAGGACGACCCCGACCTGATCGTCGACATCGCCACGCTCACCGGCGCGCAGATCGTCGCGCTCGGCTGGCGTACGGCGGGCGTCATGGCCAACGACGACGCGCTGCGCGAGGAGGTCGTCGCGGTGGCGGGCGAGCAGGGCGAGGCCGCCTGGGGCATGCCCCTGCCGGAGGAGCTGCGCAAGGGCCTCGACTCCCCCGTCGCCGACATCGCCAACCTGCACCCCGAGCGCTTCGGCGGCATGCTCACCGCGGGCATCTTCCTGCGGGAGTTCGTGCCGGACGGCGTCAAGTGGGCGCACATCGACATGGCCGGACCCGCCTTCAACAAGGGCGAACCGCACGGCTACACGCCGAAGGGCGGGACGGGTGCGATCACCCGGACCCTCGTCGGCATCGCCGAGCGTTACGCGGGCTGAGCGCTCCCGTCCGCCCCGCTTCCCGGCGGGGCGGACGGGGCCCGCATCCGCCCCGCGCAGCGGGGCACGAGTGGCGCGGACAAGTGAAAAGATGCGGTTGCCGGGGCCGGGCCGACAGCGAGACCTCGGTGGCATACCAATCCGACAAGGAGCATTCCTGTGGCTGATGGCAGCGGCCCCTACGACATCGTCATCCTGGGCGGGGGCAGCGGCGGCTACGCCTGTGCCCTCCGGGCGGCGGAACTGGGCAAGACGGTCGCCCTGATCGAGAAGGACAAGATCGGCGGTACGTGCCTGCACCGGGGATGCATCCCCACCAAGGCCCTCCTGCACTCGGCGGAGGTCGCCGACGAGACCCGGGAGGGCGCGACCTACGGCGTCAAGGCGCGTTTCGAGGGCATCGACGTCCCCGCCGTCCACGCGTTCAAGGACAAGATCGTCACTCGCGCCTGGAAGGGCGTGCAGGGCCTCCTCAAGAGCAAGGGCATCACGATCATCGAGGGTGAGGGCCGTCTCGCGGGCCCGAACCGCGTCGCCGTGGGCGACACGATCTACGAGGGCCGCAACATCGTGCTGGCCACGGGCTCGGCGCCCAAGTCGCTGCCCGGCCTGGAGATCGACGGTGAGCGGATCATCACCAGCGAGCACGCGCTCAAGCTGGACCGCGTGCCGTCCTCGGTGGTCGTGCTCGGCGGCGGCGTCATCGGCGTGGAGTTCGCCAGCGTCTGGCGTTCCTTCGGCGCCGAGGTGACCATCGTCGAGGCCCTGCCCCACCTGCT
The DNA here is from genome assembly GCF_016863175.1 of Paraplanobispora siamensis. Taxonomy (GTDB): domain Bacteria; phylum Actinomycetota; class Actinomycetes; order Streptosporangiales; family Streptosporangiaceae; genus Planobispora; species Planobispora siamensis. Next base: position 92,645 of record NZ_BOOJ01000043.1, on the reverse strand, counting down.
CCCGCTGGAGGAGGAGTCCAGCTCCAAGCTGCTGGAGCGGGCCTTCCGCCGCCGCGGCATCAAGCAGGAGCTGGGCGTCTTCTTCGAGGGCGTCAAGACCACCGACAACGGCGTGGTCGTCACTCTCGCCAACGGCAAGACCATCGACGCCGAGCTGCTGCTGGTGGCCGTCGGCCGCGGCGCCGTCTCCGCCGGCATGGGCTTCGAGGAGGCGGGCATCGCGATCGAGCGCGGCACCGTCGTGGTGAACGAGCACTGCCAGACCAGCGTCCCGGGCGTCTACGCGGTCGGCGACCTCATCCCGACCCTGCAGCTGGCGCACGCCGGCTTCGCCGAGGGCATCCTGGTGGCCGAGCACATCGCCGGCCTCAACCCGCCCGCGATCGACTACGACGGCATCCCGCGCATCACCTACTCCGACCCGGAGGTCGCCTCGGTCGGCATCACCTCGGCCCAGGCCCAGGAGCGCGGCTACGAGATCGTGGAGGCGACCTACGACCTGGCGGGCAACCCCAGGAGCCAGATCCTCGGCACCCAGGGCGCGGTCAAGGTCATCGCCCAGAAGAACGGCCCGGTGCTCGGCGTGCACATGGTGGGCCGCCGCATCGGCGAGCTCGTCACCGAGGGCCAGCTGATCTACAACTGGGAGGCCCTGCCCTCCGAGGTCGCCCAGCTCATCCACGCCCACCCGACCCAGTCCGAGGCCGTCGGCGAGGCGATGCTCGTCCTGGCCGGCAAGCCGCTGCACGTCCACAACTAGCCGAAGCCCTCACTCGAAAGCGCGAGAGAAGACACCATGCCGAAGTCCGTACAGATGCCCCAGCTCGGCGAGAGCGTCACCGAGGGCACCGTCACCCGCTGGCTGAAGAAGGAGGGCGAGCGCGTCGAGGCCGACGAGCCGCTCCTGGAGGTCTCCACCGACAAGGTCGACACGGAGATCCCGTCCCCGGCGGCGGGCGTCCTCACGAAGATCATTGTCGCCGAGGACGAGACCGTCGAGGTCGGCACCGAGCTGGCTCTGATCGACGAGAACGCCACCGAGGGCGCCGCCGCCCCGGCCGAGCCCGCGCCGGCCCCGCAGGCCGCTCCGCAGCCCGAGCCGGAGCCGGCCCCGGCCCCGCAGGCGCCGATCTCCTCGATCCCGCAGCCCGCCCCGCAGCAGGCCCCGGCCCCGCAGGCCCCGGCTCCCGCGCCGCAGCCCGCCCCGGCCCCGCAGGCCGCTCCGGCTCCCCAGGCCCCGGCTCCGGCCCCGCAGGCTCCGGCCCAGCCGGCGGCCCCCGCTCCGGCTCCCGCGCCGTCCTCCGGTGAGAGCCCGTACGTCACGCCGCTGGTCCGCAAGCTCGCCAGCGAGCACAACGTGGACCTCGACAGCCTGAACGGCACCGGCGTCGGCGGCCGCATCCGCAAGCAGGACGTGCTGGAGGCCGCGCGCGCCCAGCGCGAGCGGGCCGCCGCCCCGGCCCCGCAGGCCGCCCCGGCTCCGGCCCCGCAGGCCGCCGCCCCGGCGCAGCCCGCCGCCGCCCAGGCTCCCGAGCCGGTCGAGGTGGACACCACCCTGCGCGGCCGTACCGAGAAGATGTCCCGCCTGCGGCAGACCATCGCCAAGCGCATGGTCGAGTCGCTGCAGGTCTCGGCCCAGCTCACCACCGTGGTCGAGGTCGACGTCACCAAGATCGCGCGGCTGCGCGACCGGGCGAAGGCCGAGTTCCAGCGGCGCGAGGGCGTCAAGCTCTCGTTCATGCCGTTCTTCGCCCTGGCCACCGTCGAGGCGCTCAAGCAGCACCCGAAGCTGAACGCCACGATCAACAGCGAGACCAACGAGGTGACCTACTTCGACGCCGAGCACCTCGGCTTCGCGACGGACACCGAGCGCGGTCTGCTCGTCCCGGTCATCAAGAACGCCGGCGACCTCAACATCGCCGGTCTCGCCCGTAAGATCGCCGACCTGGCCGAGCGCACCCGGGCCAACAAGGTGAGCCCGGACGAGATCACCGGCGGCACGTTCACGCTGACCAACACCGGCAGCCGCGGCGCGCTGTTCGACACGCCGATCCTCAACCAGCCGCAGGTCGGCATGCTGGGCACCGGCGCGGTCGTCAAGCGCCCGGTCGTCGTGGACACCCCCGAGGGCGAGGTCATCGCCGTGCGCTCGATGGTGTACCTCGCGCTCAGCTACGACCACCGCCTGGTCGACGGCGCCGACGCCGCCCGCTTCCTGGTGACGATCAAGCGCCGCCTGGAGGAGGGCCGCTTCGAGAACCAGCTGGGCCTCAACGCCTAGCCTTCCGCTCGACGCCCACGGGCCGGTCCGCATCCCGCGGACCGGCCCGTCCCGTTCCCGGGCGACCGGCCCGGCGGCGGGCAACCGGCGCACCCCGCCTCCCGAAGGGGAGGGAGGAGGTCGGTTACATTGGAGAACATGACGATCATCGTGACGGGGTCCTCGGGGCTGCTCGGTTCGGCCCTGGTCAGCGCGTTGCGGGCTGACGGCTCCCGGGTGGTCAGACTGGTGCGGCGGGCGCCGCAGGGCGGCGACGAGTCGTTCTGGAACCCGGCCAAGGGGCTCATCGACCCGGCCGCCCTGGAGGGCGCGCAGGCGGTGATCCACCTCGCCGGCGCGGGCATCGGCGACCGCCGCTGGACCGAGGAGCACAAGCGCGAGGTGATGCGCAGCCGCGTGGAGGGCACCCGGACGCTGGCCGCGGCGCTGGCGAAGCTGTCGGCCCCGCCGGGGGTGTTCCTGTCCGGGTCCGCGATCGGCTACTACGGCGACACCGGCGACCGCGAGGTGGACGAGTCGAGTCCCTCCGGCGAGGGCTTCCTGGCCGAGGTGGTCCGGGCGTGGGAGGCCGAGGCGGAGGTCGCCGCCGCGGCGGGCGTCCGGACGGTGCTGCTGCGCACCGGGCTGGTGCTGAGCCGCGAGGGCGGCATGCTGCCCCGGATCCTGCCGATCTTCAAGCTCGGCCTGGGCGCGCCGCTGGGCTCGGGCGGGCAGTACTGGTCGTGGATCTCCGTCGACGACTGGGTGGAGGCCGTACGGCACCTCCTGCGAACCGGGGATGTCGAGGGCCCGGTGAACCTGACCGCGCCGGAGCCGGTGACCAACGCCGAGTTCACCAAGGCCCTGGGCCGGGCCGTGCACCGGCCCACGATGCCGCTGGCCGTTCCCGGACCGGTGCTGCGCGCCGCGGTCGGGGAGTTCGCGCAGGAGGGCGTTCTGGCCGGGCAGCGCGTGATACCCCGGCGCCTGGTGGGGACGGGCTACGCGTTCCGGCATAACCACCTCAACGACGCACTCTTCGCCGTACTCTAGGGGCGCAGTTCGTACGGAGAGTCATCAGGAGATCACGCATGAGCCGGTCAGGTCAGTCCCACATCCTCGCGATCGGCGGCGGCTCGTTCCGCCCGTCGGCCCGTTACGGGTTCATCGAGGCCAGCGCCCTGCTGCGCTACGGTCTCGACCTGACCGGCCAGGACCGCCCGCGACTGGGGCTGCTGGCCACCGCGACGGGTGACGACTCGGAGTGGCTGCTGAAGATGTACGGGGCGTTCCGCGACTGGGACGTCGAGGTCAGCCACCTGACCGTTTTCCCGATGCCCAACGTGGAGGACCCGCGCGAGTGGGTCCTGAGCCAGGACATGATCTACGTCAGCGGCGGCAGCGTGGCCAACCTCGTGGCGCTGTGGCGGCTGCACGGCCTGGACGACGTCTTCGAGGAGGCCTGGCGGGCGGGTGTGGTGCTGGCCGGGCAGAGCGCGGGCGCGCTGTGCTGGCACGTGGGCGGCAACACCGACTCCTTCGGGCCGAGGCTGCAGCCGTGGGCGGAGGGCCTGGCCATGCTGCCCTACTCCTGCGGCGTGCACTACGACTCCGACCCCCAGCGCCGCGAGCTGCTGCACGCCTCGGTGGCCTCGGGCGAGCTTCCCCCGGGCTACGCCGCCGACGAGGGCGTCGCCCTGCACTACGTGGGCACCGACTTCATCCAGGCCGTCAGCGTGAGCCCCGGCGGCTACGCCTACAGGGTCGAGCACGACGGGGCCGGCGGGGTCAAGGAGTTCCGCATCGAGCCCAGGCTTCTCATGTCGTGACGGCGAGCGGGTCAACTAGTCTTTGTCCGTGAGCGAGCTGGCGATCGTCCGACTTGGCGTCGATGTCCCCTATGAGCAGGCGTGGGACCTCCAGCGGCAGATCCACGCCCGGAGGGCGGCCGGAGAGGCGCCCGACACCTGCCTGATGCTCGAGCACGCCCCGGTCTACACCGCCGGCAGACGTACGGCCGCGCACGAGCGGCCCTCCGACGGCACCCCGGTCATCGACGTCGACCGGGGTGGCCGGATCACCTGGCACGGCCCCGGCCAGCTCGTCGGCTATCCCATCATCCGGCTGGGCGAGCGGCTGGACGTCGTCGCCTACGTCCGGCTGCTGGAGGAGGTCCTCATCCAGGTCTGCTCCGACTTCGGGGTGCAGGCGCGCCGGGTCGAGGGCCTCAGCGGGGTGTGGGCGCCGGGCGACGCCTCCCACGGCCTGCCCGACCGGCAGGTGGGCGCGATCGGCATCCGCGTCACCCGGGGCGTCACCATGCACGGTTACTCCCTCAACTGCGTCAACGACCCGAGCTGGTACAACCGGATCGACCCCTGCGGGATCAGCGGCGCCGGGGTCTCCTCGCTGTCGGCCGAGACCGGCCGCCGGATCGTGGTCGACGACGTCATGCCCTACGCCGAGAAGCGCCTGGCCGAGGCGCTCGGCATGCAGGCCTACGACCTGCCGGAGGAGGACCTCTTCCGGCGCTGACCCGGGGCGTGCCGAGGCTCGGCGGAGACGTAGGATAATCCGGTGACCCCCTGGCGATCCCAGGTTCCGCAAAGCGTAGGGTGATACACGTGAGCGAGCGCAGCGAGCGAACCGACCGGCACCACAACACCCTGGTCGTGCGACCGGCGAAGGAGGAAGCATGACCGTTTCCCCGGACGGCCGCAAGCTCCTCCGCCTGGAGGTTCGCAACGCCGAGACCCCCATCGAGAAGAAGCCCGAGTGGATCAAGACCCGGTTCCGCACCGGCCCCAACCACACCGAGCTGCGGGCGCTGGTCAAGCGCGAGGGTCTGCACACCGTCTGCCAGGAGGCCGGCTGCCCCAACATCTCCGAGTGCTGGGAGGACCGCGAGGCGACCTTCCTCATCGGCGGAGACCAGTGCACCCGGCGCTGTGACTTCTGCCAGATCGACACCGGCAAGCCCAAGGAGTACGACACCGACGAGCCGCGCCGCGTGGCCGAGTCGGTCCGCCAGATGGGCCTCAACTACGCCACGGTGACCGGCGTCGCCCGTGACGACCTGCCCGACGGCGGCGCGTGGCTGTACGCCGAGACCGCCCGGCAGATCCACGCCCTGCTGCCCGGCTGCGGCGTCGAACTGCTGGTCCCCGACTTCAACGGCGACGACGCGCAGCTGGAGGAGGTCTTCTCCGCCCGGCCCGAGGTGTTCGCGCACAACATCGAGACCGTGCCGCGGATCTTCAAGCGCATCCGCCCGGCCTTCCGTTACGAGCGCTCCCTGGAAGTGATCACCAAGGCCCGCCGGGCCGGGCTGGTGACCAAGTCCAACCTGATCCTGGGCATGGGCGAGGAGCCGGAGGAGGTCGTCCAGGCCATGCGCGACCTGCACGAGGCCGGGTGCGACCTGCTGACCGTCACGCAGTACCTCCGGCCCACCCCGCGCCACCACCCGGTGACGCGCTGGGTCAAGCCCGAGGAGTTCGTGCAGTTCCAGAAGGACGCCGAGGCGATCGGCTTCGCCGGGGTCATGTCCGGCCCGCTGGTCCGCTCCTCCTACCGGGCCGGCCGCCTGTACAAGCAGGCCATCGAGGCCCGCCAGCACGCCTAGGCGCCGCCGGACCGAACGCCGCCGGACGTCGCCGGACGAGGAGGGCCCCGCGCACCCGCGCGGGGCCCTTTCCCGTTCACCCGGGCCGGCGGCCCGGCCCCACCTGTAACGATCGGGTCCCGGCGCCTACCGGATGCTCGGTATGCCGGGTGAGACTGACGCCGTGGACATCGAAGAACTGATCGCGAAGCTCGATCTGCGTGCCAAGGTGCGCCTGCTGACCGGGGCGGACACCTGGTCCCTGCCGGCGATGCCGGAGATCGGGCTCGATCGGCTGGTGATGAGCGACGGCCCGATCGGCGTGCGCGGCGAGCAGTGGACCTCCGCCGACCCCTCGATCGCCCTGCCCAGCCCCACCGCGCTCGCGGCGACCTGGGACCTCGGGCTGGTCCGCCGGGCCGGGCGGCTGCTCGCCCAGGAGGCCCGGCGCAAGGGTGTGCACGTGCTGCTGGCCCCGACCGTCAACCTGCACCGCAGCCCGCTGGGCGGACGCCACTTCGAGTGCTTCTCCGAGGACCCGTACCTGACCGGTGAGATCGGCGCCGCCTACGTCGAGGGCGTGCAGGAGGGCGGCGTGGCCACCACGCCCAAGCACTTCGTGGCCAACGACTTCGAGACCGAGCGGTTCACGGTGAGCGTGAAGGTGAGCGACAGGGCGCTGCGCGAGGTCTATCTGGCGCCGTTCGAGCGGGTGGTGCGGGCCGGCGCCTGGGGCGTCATGGCGGCCTACAACGCGGTCAACGGGATCACGATGACCGAGCACCGCGCCCTGCAGCGGGACCTGCTGAAGGGCGAGTGGGGCTTCGACGGCTTCGTCGTCTCCGACTGGACCGCCGCCCGCTCCACCGAGGCCACCGCCGAGGGCGGCCTCGACGTCGCCATGCCCGGCCCGTCCGGCCCCTGGGGCGAGAGGCTGGAGGCCGCCGTCCGCGAGGGCCGCGTCCCCGAGGAGATCGTCGACGACCAGGTCCGCCGCGTCCTGCGCCTGGCCCACCGCGTCGGCGCCCTGAAACCCCTCGACGCCGGTACGGCGGGCGGCGTCGCGGGCGTCTCCGGCGCCGGCCGTACGGCGATCGACGGGGCGGCGCTCGCCAGGGAGGCGGCCGGGCGCTCGTTCACGTTGCTGCGCAACGAGGGTGGGCTGCTCCCGCTCGAAGGGATCCGCAGTGTGGCCCTGATCGGGTCGGCGGCCGGGGAGGCCAGGATCATGGGCGGGGGCAGCGCCCGGGTGTTCCCCGACCGGATCGTCTCGCCGCTGGACGGCCTGCGGGCCCGGGAGGGCGTCGAGGTCCGGTACGCCCTCGGCACCGATCCCCGGGTACGGCTCGCGCCGCTGGCCGGACCGGCCCGCGTGCTGTTCCTGGACCCGGCGGGAGAGGTCCTGGCCGAGCACCCCCTGGCCTCCGCCGAGGTGCGCTGGCTCGGCGGCCTCCCCGCGGACGTGGACGGCGACCGCCTGGCCGCCGTGGAGATCCGCCTCCGCCACACCCCCGTCGCCGGCGGCGCGCACGAGTTCTCTGTCGCGGGCGCCGGGGCGTACACCCTTGCGGTCGACGGGGCCGCGGTCCTCGACGAGATCCTCGTCCCCGACAGCGACGATCCCGGCGCCGCCTTCCTGTCCCCTCCGGAGCGGCGGATCGCGGTCACCCTCACCGAGGGCGTCCCGGTCGAGCTGAGCCTGCGGCACCCGACCGGGACGGTCGGCGGCATGGCCTTCGTGGCGTTCACCCTGGGCCACGCCGCCCCCTCCCCCGGCGACGACGCGCTCATCGCCGAGGCCGTACGCGCCGCGGCGAGCGCCGATGTGGCCGTCGTGGTCGCCTCGACCACGCCGGAGGTCGAGAGCGAGGGCTTCGACCGCACCGGCCTGGCGCTGCCCGGACGCCAGGACGAGCTGATCGCGAAGGTCGCCGGGGCGAATCCGCGCACGATCGTGGTGGTCAACGCCGGGTCCCCGGTGGAGATGCCGTGGCTGGAGCGGGTCCCGGCGGTCCTGCTGACCTGGTTCCCCGGCCAGGAGGCCGGCAACGCGCTGGCCGACGTGCTGTTCGGCGACGTGGAGCCGGGCGGCCGGCTGCCCACCACCTGGCCCGTGGCCCAGGCCGACGTGCCCGTGCTGGACGTGACCCCGGTGGACGGGGAGGTCTCCTACGACGAGGGCGTCTTCATCGGCTACCGCGCCTGGGAGCGCGCGGGGCGCGAGCCCGCCTTCTGGTTCGGGCACGGCCTGGGGTACACCACCTGGTCCTACGGCACCATCACCGCGACGGCCAGGACGGTGAGCGTGGCGGTGACCAACACCGGCCGCCGACCGGGCCGGGAGGTGGTGCAGTTCTATCTCTCGCCCGTGGAGCGCGACGCCGGACGGCCCGCCCGCTGGCTGGCCGGCTTCGACGTCGTCGACGCCGAACCGGGCCAGACGGTGATCACGACGGTCACCCTGCCCGAGCGCGCCTTCCAGGTGTGGACGGAGGGGGGCTGGAGGACCGTCTCCGGCGACTACACGGTCGAGGCGGGCCGCAGCGTCGCCGACCGGCCGCTCGGCGTCGTCGTGTCCGTCTGAGCCCCGCCGTGCCCCGCGCTCACGGAAGCCCGCCGGAGTCCCGTCGCGCCTCCGCGGGCGGGATCGGGGCGCTCCGGCGGAGGTCACGTTTTCATTTCTTGACTCCGGGATTTGTATCCTTCATACATGGCGAAGAAGCCGGAAAACCCGGAGAGCATGGGGCGCATCAAGCAGCTCCGCATGATCGCGAAGATCATCAAGCAGGCCAACCCGAAGGGCATGCCGATCGTCTACGCCTCGGCGCTCGGCACACTGGTGCTGTTCGTCGTGCTGGGCCTGGTCACGGGCTGGTGGCCGCTGTACATCATGGGTGTCATGCTGGCTCTCACCGTCGGCCTGGTGGTCTTCGGTCAGCTCGCCCAGAAGGCGCAGTACTCCATGCTGCAGGGCCAGCCGGGTGCCGCCGCCGCGGTCCTCCAGGGCATGCGGGGCAACTGGGAGGTCACTCCGGCCGTCGCCGTCAACCGGGACCAGGACATCGTGCACCGCGTGGTCGGCTACCCGGGGATCATCCTGGTCTCCGAGGGTCCGGGCAGCCGGGTGCAGAAGATGCTCGTCGCCGAGAAGAAGCGGGTCCAGCGGATCGCGCTCGACGTGCCGGTCTACGACGTCCAGGCCGGTGACGGCGAGGGCCAGATCCCGATCGGCAAGCTCCAGCGGCACCTGATGAAGCTGCCCCGCAACCTCAAGAAGCCGGCCGTCTACGAGGTCAACAACCGGCTCAAGGCGCTCCCCCAGACGCTGCCGATGCCCAAGGGCCCGCTGCCGCGCGGGGCCAAGATGCCCCGTCCGAAGATGCGCTGATGTCGCCGGAGGGGGTCGGCCGTCACAAGGTCGGCGCCACGGCGACCTCGCGGGCCAACCGCGGCTGGTGGGACGGCGCCGCCGACGAGTACCAGGCCGAGCACGGCGGGTTCCTGCGCGACTCCGGCTTCGTCTGGTGCCCCGAGGGGCTCGACGAGGCCGACGCCCGCCTGCTGGGCGACGTCGAGGGCAGGGACCTCCTGGAGATCGGCTGCGGCGCGGGCCAGTGCGGGCGGTGGCTGGCCGGCCGGGGCGCCCGGGTGGCCGCCTTCGACCTGTCCTTCCGTCAGCTCCAGCACTCGCGCCGGATCGACCTCGACCTCGGCACGCCGCTCCCGGTGGTGCAGGCCGACGCCGAGTCCCTGCCCTTCGCCGACGGCTCGTTCGACCTGGCCTGCTCGGCGTACGGCGCGCTGCCGTTCGTCGCCGATCCGGCGGCCGTGTTCGCCGAGACCCGCCGGGTCCTGCGGCCCGGCGGCCGTTTCGTCTTCTCCGTCAGCCACCCGGTCCGCTGGGCCTTCCCCGACGATCCGGGGCCCCGCGGGCTGACCTCCGACCGCTCCTACTTCGACCGCGCGCCGTACGTGGAGTTCGACTCCGAGGGGCGGCCGAGCTACGTCGAGCACCACCGCACGATGGCCGACTGGGTGGGGCACATCGTGGCGTCGGGACTGGTCCTGACCGCGCTGACCGAACCGGAGTGGCCCGAGGGGCACGACCGGGTGTGGGGAGGCTGGAGCCCGCTGCGCGGCCGTCACCTGCCCGGTACCGCGATCTTCACCTGCGAACGGCCCGCCTGAGATCCGCGGGCCGGGGCCTCACATGCGCACGACCACGGTGTTGGCCGCCCGGTCGTGCAGGCCGCGCTGGTCGCGGTCCCAGATGAGCGCGGGCACGGCCAGGCACAGCAGCAGGCCGCGCAGTACGGCCGGCAGGAAGCCGGGGTTGCCCCCGTCGAGGGCGGCGACCCGGATGCGCAGCAGGCGCATGCCGAAGGTCATCCCCATGGTCCCCACCAGCAGGATGTTCACCACTCCGAAGACCACCAGGGGAACCCATCCCTGCTCGGCGGGATTGACCCGCAGCAGGCCCTGAGTGATCGCCCAGGTGCAGATCAGCCAGTCGATCAGCAGTGCGCCGATCCTGCGGCCGAACCGGGCCACCGCGCCGCTGCCCTCCTCGGGCAGTCCGAGCCGCTGTCCCGGGTAGCCCAGGTCGACTCCGGCCGACCTGACGCCGCCGAGCCAGGTCTGGGTCCAACGGGGCTGCTGCCTGCTGCTCATATCCCCACCGTATCCGCCCGGGGGGCCGCCCTCTAACCCGCCCGAACCCGTTACCGGGATGAGGCGAAAGCCGTACATCATATGCAGCAGCAGTCCCTTTTATCGCTTTCGTTGCGGAGCACCCCCCAGTGTCAGATAACGACCTCGACGAACGTTTCAAAGCTCTCGTGGAGCAGATCGACCGGCAGGAACGCCGGAAGATGAAGAAGGCGGCCCAGCGGGAATGGGCTCATCTGCCCCGCTACAGGCGCCGCCGCAGGTGGCGGATCACCGCGGCGGTGGCGGCCGTGGCGGTCGCGGGCGCCGGGGCGTTCGTCGCCTGGCGCCCGGAGATCCTGGGACAGGCCGGTACGGCCCTGACCTCCGCCCTGGCCGACGCCGCACCCGACGCCCGGCCCACCGGCGTCGACCGCGCCTCCGGGCCGGTCCCCGAGGAGACGACGCCCGTCGAGACGGAGCCGGTCGCCGTTTCCCCCTTCGAGGGATCCCCGGCGATGGAGTACGCCGACGGGGAGAAGGGCCTGACGATGCCGCGGCCCAAGGCGACGGGCGGGCTGAGCGAGAAGGAGGTCGCCACCGTGCTGGGCCGCACCAAGGCCCTGCTCAAGGCCACCCACCTCGACCGGCGCGTCCTGCTCAAGTCCGGGTTCAAGCCCTTCGCCAGGCTTCTGGAGCCCTCCGACCGGGTGTGGTTCCTGAAGAACCTCGACCCGAAGAAGACGAAGAAGAACAAGAAGGACTACTACAGCAGCCGCTACATGCTGACCAGCTTCGCCCCCAAGACCACCGAGCTCGTCACCGACGTGATCAAGGTGCACGGCAAGACCGCCTTCTCCCCCTCCCGCGAGAACGGGCGTTCGGGCGTCCGGATCAAGGTGAACTATCTGTTCGTCTACGCCGTCCGGCGGCCGGGGCAGCCGGAGACCGCCATGCGGGTCGTCGCCCACAGCAAGGGTGAGCTCTTCGCCTACCGCGAGAACGGCAGGCCGGCGATCCGGCTCAGGCAGTGGAACAACGGTGGCGTCTCGGGGGTCCGCTGCGACATCGACGACGGCTTCGTGCGCCCGTTCTACGACGACTCTCCCCCGGACGAGGAAGTGGTCAAGGCGACCGGCGCCCCGGTCGATCCGTACGACTTGGAGAAGAAGGAGACCGAGGGCTGCCAGCTGACGACCGGGACGTGAGGCCCGGCCGGAACGTGAAACCCGGGCAAAAGAAGAGTTTCCCCCCGTCCCACCCGGCTAGGGGGAGCTACCGTGGGATGCTCCCCCTTAACACGAGTGAAACAAACGAGACACGGGGCGGTAACGGCACAGGCCTACTTTCGGTCCGATAGCCCGTGCCCCTTGGGAGGTTCGCGTGTTCAACTCCGCCGACGGCGTCCTGAATTTCATCAAGGACGAAGGAGTTCAGTTCGTCGATGTCAGGTTCACCGACCTGCCCGGCACGACGCACCACTTCACCTTCCCCGCCGAGAACTTCGGCGCGAGCGTCTTCACCGACGGACTGATGTTCGACGGCTCCTCGATCCGCGGCTTCCAGGCCATCCACGAGTCGGACATGCTGCTGCTGCCCGACCCGTCCACGGCGGTGCTGGACCCCTTCCGCGAGCACAAGACGCTCAACCTCAACTTCTTCGTGCACGACCCGCTGACGGGTGAGGCCTACACCCGCGACCCCCGCAACGTGGCCCGCAAGGCCGAGGAGTACCTGCGGGGCACCGGCATCGCCGACACCGTCTACTTCGGCCCCGAGGCCGAGTTCTACATCTTCGACGACGTACGGTTCCAGACCAGCGCCCACGAGAGCTACTACCACATCGACTCCATCGAGGGCGCCTGGAACACCGGCAAGGCCCAGGAGGGCGGCAACCTCGGCTACAAGCCGCGCTACAAGGGCGGCTACTTCCCCGTCCCGCCGATGGACCACTTCACCGACCTGCGCTCGGAGATGGTCCGCCGGCTCATCGAGGCGGGCATCGAGGTCGAGATGCAGCACCACGAGGTGGGCACCGCCGGCCAGGCCGAGATCGACTTCAAGTTCGGCACGCTGCTGAAGACCGCCGACAACCTGATGCTGTACAAGTACATCATCAAGAGCACGGCCCTGGAGTACGGCCACACGGTCACCTTCATGCCCAAGCCGATCTTCGGTGACAACGGCTCCGGCATGCACTGCCACCAGTCGCTGTGGAAGGACGGCTCGCCGCTGTTCTACGACGAGGTCGGCTACGCGGGCCTGTCCGACACCGCCCGCTACTACATCGGCGGCCTGCTCAAGCACGCCCCGTCGCTGCTGGCCTTCACCAACCCGACGGTCAACTCCTACCACCGCCTGGTCCCCGGCTACGAGGCCCCGGTCAACCTGGTCTACTCCCAGCGCAACCGCTCGGCCTGCATCCGCATCCCGATCACGGGCTCCAACCCCAAGGCCAAGCGCATCGAGTTCCGCGTGCCGGACCCGTCCTGCAACCCCTACTTCGCCTTCTCGGCCATGCTCATGGCCGGCATCGACGGCATCCGCAACAAGATCGAGCCGGTCGAGCCGGTCGACAAGGACCTCTACGAGCTGCCCCCGGAGGAGGCCCGCAACATCCCGCAGGTCCCCGGCTCCCTGCCCGAGGTGCTCGCCGCCCTGGAGGCCGACCACGAGTACCTGCTGGAGGGCGGCGTCTTCACCGCCGACCTGATCGAGACCTGGATCGCCTACAAGCGCGAGAACGAGGTCGACCCGATCCGCCTGCGCCCGCACCCGCACGAGTTCGAGCTGTACTACGACGTCTGACCGGTCACCGCGCGGTGAGGTGGTGCCGCAAGTCGTGGAATCGGAAGCCCGTGGAAGGTCTCGCACCTTGCCACGGGCTTTCCGTTCTGCGGACGATCGCCACGCCTCAGCGATGTGACTTCAGTGGTCTCGTCCACAACCGCACAGTGTGATCCCCTCCACCGCTGGCGAAGGTTCTGCCGTCCGGGCTGAAGGCCACCGAGAAGACACTGCCGGTGTGGCCGGTGAGGATGGCCACCGTTTCGCCGCCGGCCACGTCCCACAGTCGCACCGTGTCGTCGAGGCTGCCGGTGAGGAGGGTTCCGCCGTCCGGGCTGAAGGCCAGCGCGCTGATGGCGCCGGTGTCGTTGGTGAGGGTGGTCGAGCCTCCGCGGCCGGTCACGTCATGCAACACCACCGTGCGATCGTCGCCGCCGGTGGCGAGGATCGTGCCGTCCGGACTGAAGGCCACCTCGCGGATATGACCGCTGTAGGCGATGTGGCCGGTGATGGTGGTGAGGGCGGCAACGGCTTCGCGGTCGGTCACGTCCCACAACATCACCTTTTCACGACTGCTGGTGGCGAGGGTTCTGCCGCTGGGGGTGAAGTCCAGCGAGAGGGCCCAATCGATGTTCTCGGTGAGGGTGGTGACGGTTTTGCGGCTGGCCACGTCCCACAACCGCACCGTCTCACTGCCGCCGGTGGCGAGGGTTCTGCCGTCCGGACTGAAGGCCAGCGAGTAGACGGCGCTGGGGCGGCCGGTGAGGGTGGCAATGGTCTTGCGGGTGGCCACGTCCCACAACCGCACCGTGTCATCACCGCTGCCGCTGCCGGTGGCGAGGAGTTTGCCGTCCGGGCTGAAGGCCACCGCGTAGACGATGCTGGTGTGATCGGTGAGGGTGGCGACGGTTTTTCGGGCGGCCACGTCCCACAACCAGACCGTGCCGTCGCCACCGGCGGCGAGGAGTTCGCCATTCGGACTGAAAGCCATCGAGCGGACGCTGCCGAGGTCGTCGGCGAGCACGACGGACTCGGGTACCGGATCGGAGGCGGAGCCGGGCAGGACGGCGATCGCGGTCGGCACGCCGACCGCGGCCAAGGCCCCGAGCCCGCCCAGGAGCAGCGTGCGGCGGGACACAGATCGGCGTTGCCGTGGGTGGAGTTCAGTCACGTCCCTGGATATAGGGGACATCGCTTGTGATCCACTTGGATGCGGATGTCATCATCGACGGTCCGCGGCCGATGACGTACCGGCTTCAGCCGGCCGTAGACGCAGGCCGGCAAAGAGCCGAAGAGAGTTCGAGCTCTACTACGACGCCTGTTCCACCGAGCCGGGACCTGCCTGCGGAGTGTTGACTTTGTCGCAAGGTATGACGCACCATGATGATACAAAGCTTGCGACAAAGGGGGCGTCATGGCCCACGGATCGCCACCGGGCACCGGCCCGCTGACACCTCCGGCCGTTCCTTCGTCGATCAAGCCCCGCGGCCTGCCGGGAGCGGTCCGATCACGGGCGACGTCCCCCCGCTCGACTCCCACCGCGGACCACGGCCTTCGTCTCTCTGCGTGATCAGGCGAAGGATCCCGCGTACCCGGCAGCGCCGATTTCACAGTCGTCGGGAAAGCATCTGTTCCTTTCGAAAAGGGGTAGCGGTGCGATCAAGTCTGCGATCAGGTCTGACCTTGCTGCTCGCCGCGGTGACGGTGGCCGCCATGACGGCGGGCGCGCCCACGCCGGCCGGGGCCCGGACCGGCACGCCGGAGCCGGCGGCGACCGGAGCCGGGAGGGCGGCTCCGGTCTGGGGCGAGTGCCCGCCGGGGGAATCCGGCATCCCGCGCGACCCTCGCCAGCAGTGCGCGACTTTGCGGGTGCCGCTGGACTACCGCGCCCCGCGCGGGCGGAGCATCGAGATCGCGATCTCCCGGATCGGCACGGCGCAACCCGGGTCGCGTCGCGGGATCCTGCTGTCCAACCCGGGCGGCCCGGGTGACGGCGGCCTGGACCTGCCCAGCCGGCTGGCGGTCGTACTGCCACGCCAGGTCCTGGATCAGTACGACCTGATCGGCTTCGATCCGCGAGGGGTCGGCCACAGCACCCCGGTCACCTGCGGCCTCGATCTCGTGAGGCACTTCACGCTGCGGCTGCCCTACCCGGCGCCGGACGGCGGCATCGAGCGCAACATCGCCTTCGCCCGGGACACCGCGGCCGCATGCGCCGAGCACTCCGGCGATCTGCTCCCGTTCATCACCACGGCCAACACGGCCCGGGACATGGACCGCATCCGGGCCGCACTCGGCGAGCCGGAGCTGTCCTACTTCGGCCTCTCCTACGGCACCTATCTGGGAGCCGTCTACATCTCGATGTTCCCCGGACGCGCCGACCGGATCGTGCTGGACAGCGCCGTCGATCCGAACCTGGTGTGGCGGGACATGTTGCGGACCTGGAACGAGGCGGTCGCGGTGCGCCTGCCCGACTTCCTGGCCTTCGCAGCCGAGCGGGACGCCGTCTACCACCTCGGCACGACGCCGCAGGAGGTCGGGCGCACGTTCGACCGGCTGATCGCGGCCCTCGACCGGCAGCCCCTGCCGATCCCGGACGGCCCCCTGATCGACGGCAACGCACTGCGCGAGATCACCCGATCGGGGCTTTACTTCGACGGCTACTTCCCCCTCGTGGCCGAGACGTGGCAGGAGCTCGCGGCCACCGTCCCAGGATCCGCCGTGGACAGCGCCACCGTGGACAGCGCCACCGTGGACAGCGCCACCGTGGACAACGCCATCCTGGCGCGGCTGGACCGGCTGGACCGGCTGGACCGGCTGGGCTCTGCCGGTGGGGCCGGTGGGGCCGGTGGGACCGGTGACGGCGGTGGCACCGGGACATCGGAGGTACCGGCGGACAACCGCACCGCCGCGCTCTACGCGGTGCTCTGCGATGACGTCGCCTGGCCGCGCGGCGTGGCGGTGTACGCCAGGCAGGTCGCGGCCGACCGGCGGGCGTGGCCGGCGACGGCGGGCATGCCGTCGAATCTCTGGCCGTGCGCGGCGTGGCCCACCCGGCCGGTGGAGCCGCCGGTGAAGGTCACCGGTCACGGACCGCGCAACGTGCTGATCCTGCAGAACACCCGCGACCCCTCCACGTCCCTGGTGAGCGCACGCGGCCTGCGCGCCGCGCTCGGACGGCGGGCCGTCATGATCACGGTTGACCAGGGCGGCCACGGCGTCGTCGGGCTGGGCAGCTGCGCCGACGAGGCCATGAGCTCCTTCCTCGCCACCGGGACGCTGCCCGCGCGGGACCGCTTCTGCCCGGCCCCCTCACCGGCCGACGCCGTCGCCCGCTCCACGACCTCGCCGTACATACCTTCTACGGGACCGCTGTAGGGCCGTGCCGGAAGCGGAAAGCCCGCGGGAAGGCCCGAACCCTGCCGCGGGCTTTCCCGCAGCGGGCTTTTCCGACAGTGGGCTTTTCCGACAGTGGGCCTTCCGTGGCCGACGGGGTGGACAGGGCCGCGGTCTTCGACGATCATTCCATGGGTTGGCGAACAACCGTTCGATGGGTTCGCATCCGGACGCCGGCCCGCGTCCGGGCCGGGACACACTGGGGAGGACACCATGGGCATGATCCACATCGATCTGTTCGCGACGCTCGACCTCGTCGGTCAGGCGCCGGGTGGTCCCGAGGAGGACCCCGACGGCTTTCCGTTCGGGGGGTGGCAGGCGCCCCTGTTCGACGAGACGGTCGGCCGGCACATCGGCGCCGGGATGGAGGGCATGGACGCCCTGCTCCTGGGCCGCAGGACCTACGACATCTTCGCCGCGTACTGGCCGAACCAGGCCGACGGCGTCGACGGCGGGATCGCCACGCTGTTCAACGGCATCCCGAAGTACGTCGCCTCGCGCGGCAACCCGGACCTGAGCTGGGCGGGCTCGATGCAGCTCGGGCCCGACCTGGCGGGCGCCGTACGCGAGCTGCGTGACAAGCACCAGCACGTCCACGTGATCGGGAGCCTCAACCTGGTGCAGACCCTCCTGCGCGAGCGCCTCTTCGACCGGCTCGACCTGTGGATCTTCCCCATCACGCTCGGCGTCGGCAAGAAGGTGTTCGACGGCGGCGCGGCCCCCGCCAACCTGGTGCTCCTCGAGCCGCCCGTCACCTCACCCAAGGGCGCCGTGCTCCTGCGGTACGGCCTCGGCGAGGGGACCCCCGCCACCGGCGACATGCAGCGCGAAGACCGCGGCGTCGAGCCGAGCTGAACAGCCGGTGTCCTCGGAGTGCTGGACGTGAGCACCGCGGAAGTCCCCTCGGCGTCCCGCTCTCAGCTTCAGGACTCACCCATCCGGTCGGACCAGGCGCCTGAGTCATGAGTTCGCATGCGTCCTGAACCGCTCGTGGGCGCTCTGCTTGGAGATCCCCATCGCCTCGCCCACCTGCGCCCAGGAGGCGCCGGCCTCGCGGGCCCTGGTGACGGCCTGGTCGAGCAGGGTGCGCTGCCAGCTCTCCACCTGAGACAGCAGAGTGAGGGCGGCGAGAGGGCGTTCGGCGGCGAGCTTGACGATCCGTTCGCACAGGAGGTTCGACTTGGCCACCAGCTCGCCGGGCGGTGCGGCGGCCATCAGCGGGGCGGCGTGCCGGCTCCACCACCGGTACTCCGCCTCTTTGGCCCCTTCCGGCGTGGCCGGGAACCGGCGCCGGTCGGTCCACTCGCAGGAGCATGCGGCCTGGTAGCCGACGAAGGTCCTGGTGAAGGCTTCGGCGGAGGGGGCCGGCTCACCGGTGGGGAGCACCGGAGCGGCGAAACCCTTGTGGTCGGGGATGTCAGGGGACTCGAACGTCATAAGCGTCAGGATACCCTGACGGTTTATCGCGAGCGCAGGGAGATCGATCAGCGTCCGCTCGCGCGGGCCAGGGCCTCCTCGGCCTGTACGGCGAGGGCGTGGACGAGCCCGGCCGCGGAGGGCGCGTCGTCGATGAGGTCGACGCCCTCGCCGGCCCATACCGGGAGCGGGGGAATCCGGCCCTGCGCCACGCCGTCCCGGTAGTCCTTCCTGGCCCGGGGGTCGGCGGCGAGCTCTGTCTCCCGGCCCCGCCACCGGTCGAGGTAGGGATGGCCGAGGGTGCGGGCGGTGTACTTCGACGGCCACCGGGATCCCCGGGCGATGTCGAGCACGCTGCTGCGCTCGGTGTCCTGTCCGCGTCCCTCGATGATCGCCTCGGTGGTCGAGGGGGCGACCAGGGCCTCGGCCGTGGCCTGGAAGCGGGTGCCGACGAGCGCCCCGGCGGCCCCCAGCGCCAGGGCGGCGGCCACACCGCGGCCGTCGGCGATCCCACCGGCCGCCAGCACCGGCACCGGCGCCACGAGGTCCACCACGACCGGCACGAACGGCAGCGTCGAACGTCCGTGCCGGGCGCCGTGCCCACCGCCTTCGGTCCCCTGCGCCACGATGACGTCGGCGCCCGCGTCCACCGCGCGCCGGGCCTCCTCCAGGTCGGTGACCTGGACGATCAGCGCCGCACCCGCCCGGCGGACGCGTTCGGCGAACGGGCCGGGGTCCCCGAAGGAGAGCATCACCGCGCGGGGGTTGTACTCCAGCGCCCGCTCGACCACGGCCACGTCGACCGCCCAGGCCAGGAAGCCGATCCCCCACGGCCTGTCGGTGCCCTCGACGACGATGGGCACCTCACGGGCCAGCCAGTCGGGATCGCCGTCGCCGCTGCCCAGCAGCCCGAGCCCGCCGCCGCGGGAGACGGCCGCCGTCAGCGCGCCGCCGGCCGACCCGCCCATCGGCGCCAGGGCGATCGGGTGCCGTACGTTGAACATCTTCGTGAACGCCGTCGACAACGCCATGATCGCAATCATCCTCCGCCCTCGGCGGGCACGGTCACCCGGGCCCCTGTATCGGGGTGACAGCGTGCCGGACCCGGACGGGAGTGAGAGCGTCCTCACCACTCGCGGGCGGCGATCAGTTCCTCCCCGTCCGCGTCGGTGAAGCCGTACGCCAGCGCCACGAACCAGAAGTGATCACCGATGATCTCTCGTCCGATGGTGTCGATCATGCTGCCGGCCGCCTCGAACTCCTCCTCCAAGGCGTTGAACTCCTCCGTGGCGGGCTTGGTGAGCGCGTACAGCGCCGCCAGGTCCGCCGGCCGCTCGGCCTCGATCCGCTCGCACAGCCTCAGCAGGATCGCCCTGCCCTTGTCGACGACGTGGTCGGGGAAGTATCCGTCGTCGTACATCTCCTTGAGAAAGACGTGGTCGAGCACCTTCTGGTTCGTGAGCGGCATCGCGATCTCCCATCCTCGCCGTGGACCGACGCCCCGAATCCTGCACCGCGCCACCGACAAACACCGGGCCGCCGGTGGACACGGTCCACCGGCGGCACCCTGTCCCGGGCCGGTCGCGCTGTCAGGACCGGCAGACCGTGCCCTTGGCGGGCACCTTCCCGTCGAGCAGGTAGGCGTCGGCGGCCTTCGTCGTGCAGGCGTTGACCCCGTAGGCGCCGTGCCCCTCGCCCTCGGACGTGACCAGGACGGCGGTCTTGAGCTGCTCGGTCAGCTTCGGTCCCCACGCGTACGGCGTGGCCGGGTCACCGGTCGTGGCCACCACCACGATCGGGGCCGAACCGGTGGCGTCGACCTTCTTGGCCAGGTCGCCGCCGGCGAACGGCCACTTCGCGCAGAGGCTGCCGAGGCCGGCGCCGCCGAACATGGGGGCGATCCTCCGCGCCGCGGCCTCGGTCCTGGCCAGCTCGGCGGCGCCGGGCCGTTCGGCGCTGTCGGCGCAGCTGATGGCCGGGAAGCTGGTGAGCATGGTCGAGTAGGTGCCGTCGGCCCTGCGGCCGGTGTAGCTGTCGGCCATGTCCAGCAGCAGGCGGCCGTCGCCCTTGAGCGCCGCGCCCAGCGCCTGCTCCAGCACCGGCCAGGCCTGCCGGGCGTACAGCGCCGCCCCGATGCCGGTGGTCGCCAGCGTCTGGGTGAGCTTCCGCCCGCCGACCTTCAGCGGCTCGGCGTCCAGGCGCTTCCACAACGCGTGGACCGTCCTGTCCGCCGCCTTCCGGGTCTCGCCGAGCGCGCACTTGCCGGCGCCCTTGGCCGCGCAGTCGGCGAGGAACGCCTCGTACGAGCGCTGGAACCCCCTCATCTGGTCGAGGGTGCGCCGACGGAAGGAGAGCGTCGGGTCCAGCGGGGCGTCCAGCAGGAAGCGGCCCACCTGCTCGGAGAACATCGTGGCGTAGACCGCGCCCAGATGCGTGCCGTACGACATGCCGAAGTAGTTCAGCCTGCCCTCACCCAACGCCGTGCGCAGCCGCTCCAGGTCCTGGGCGGCGTCGACGGTGCCCACATACGGCAGGATCGCGCCGGAGCTCTTCCGGCAGGCCCGCACGAACTCCGCGGTGGCCCGCCTGAGCCGCGCCCGCTCGGCCGCGGTGTCCGGGGAACCGTCGGCGGCGTTGTACTTCTCCATCTCCTCGGCGCCGCCGCACCGGACACCGGAGCTGCGCTCCACCCCCCGCGGGTCGAAGGAGACCAGGTCGTAGCGGGCGTTCAGGGAGGTGTAGGCCGGAGCGGCCATCGGGAGGATGTCCACGCCGGAGCCGCCGGGACCGCCGAAGTTGAACACCAGCGACCCCAGCCGCCTGCCGGGGTCGGTGGCCTTGACGCGGATCAGCGCCAGATCGATGGTCCCGCCGCGGGGATCGGCGTAGTCGAGGGGGACGGCGAGCGTGCCGCACTCGGTGCCCGGGGGAAGCTGCCGCCCCTCGGCGGGCCGCATGCCGGCGCACGATCCCCAGGTGATCCATCCCTGGCCGGTGGCGCTCGGGCCGGCGCTCACCGCGGCGGCCGGGCCACCGGTGGCGACCAGGGACAGGGCCAGGGGCAGGGTCGCGGCCATCGCCGTGATCTTCACAGGACGCGCGGGCGTTCTCTTCATGATCTGAAAATCCCTGAAGGAGTCGAGGAGCTGCGGTTTCCTTACAGGGAAGATCCTGTCCCGCTCCCGCGCGCGCAGACAGTCGCCGATATCACCGGACACACGTGGATCTTGCGGGTGAGCGCGGTGACAAATGTCATCCGATCCGGAGGTCGTGGAGGTGGAGGGCTCAGGCGTAGACGGGCCGGGCGCCGCGGACGTTGAGCATGATGGCGTAGACGGAGGTCGAGGCGGTCATGAACAGCCAGTTGCGCTTCAGGCCGCCGAAGACCAGGTTGGAGGTCTTCTCCGGGAGCAGGAGCTTGCCGATCAGCGTGCCGTCGGGGACGAAGCAGTGCACGCCCTCGTCGGTGGCGGCCCAGATGCGGCCGGTGTCGTCGAGCCTGATCCCGTCGAAGGAGCCGGCCGTGCACTCGGCGAGCACCTTGCCGCCCGACAACGTGCCGTCGTCGTGCACGTCGAAGACCCTCAGGTGCTTGCGGGGGGTGTCGACGACGTAGAGCTGCCGCTCGTCCAGGGAGAAGGCCAGCCCGTTGGGGCGGGCGAAGTCGTCGGCCACCAGGCGCACCTCGCCGGTGAGCGGGTCGACGCGGTAGACGTTGTCCGCGCCGATCTCGCTCTCGGCGCGGTGTCCCTCGTAGTCGCTCAGGATGCCGTAGGAGGGGTCGGTGAACCAGATCGAGCCGTCGGACTTCACCACCACGTCGTTGGGGCTGTTGAGGCGCTTGCCCTCCCACCGGTCGGCGATGACGGTGATCGAGCCGTCGTGCTCGGTACGGGTCACCCGCCGGTTGCCCTGCTCACAGGAGATCAGGCGGCCCTGGGCGTCCAGGGTGTGGCCGTTGGCGTATCCGGCCGGGGAACGGAACGGGGTGACGGTGCCGGTCAGCTCGTCCCAGCGGAGCATGCGGTCGTTGGGGATGTCGCTCCACAGCAGATAGCGGCCTGCGGGGACGTACACCGGCCCCTCGGCCCAGCGGCAGCCGTGGTAGATGCGCTCGACCCGCTCGTCACCGCCCACCCTGGTGGAGCGCTTCTCCATGACGCGGAACTCGGCCGGGATGGTCTCTCTTATGAGCTCTGTCATGAGAAGAGCAAACATCGCCGAACCTGGTTCCGTCAAACATGAAATTTCCTGATACGGTCCATGGAATGGACGACGTCGACAGGATGATAATCAGCCTGCTGCAGGAGGACGCCGCGCGGCCGTACGCCGCGCTCGGAGCGGCGGTGGGCCTGTCGGCCGGGGCGGCCCACGAGCGGGTCAGGAAGCTGCGCGAGCGCGGGCTGATCCGGCGGACCACGGTGGACATCGACCCGGTGGCGGCCGGCCGGGGCGTGCTGGCGTACGTGATGATCGACGGGAAGACCTGGATGGGCGGGACCGGCGAGGCCCTGGCGGCGGTCCCGGAGATCGAGGAGGCCCACGTCATCGCCGGACCGGCCTCGCTGCTGGTCAAGGTGCGCGCTTCGAGCACCCGGGAGCTGCAGGACGTGCTGCGCAGGGTCTTCGAGATCGACGGGGTGACCGGGACGCAGACCGTCGTGGTGCTGGAGACCTTCTTCGAGCGCGGCGTCCACGTCCCAGGCACCTCATCCGATTCAGGACACAAGTGACGTTTCAGCGCGATGCAAGTGACTTCGGATATCCATAGAGGGCAAGAAACCGCACAAGCAGGAGAACGAACAACCGTGTTCCGCACCGTCGCCCTCACCGCAGGCGCCATCGTCATCGCCCTGTCCTCGCTCGTCGCCTGCACCGCCGACGACGAGGCGTGCGCCGCCTCGGCCAGCGGTACGGCGATCGCCCCGTTCGCCCAGGCCACCAAGGGCCCCAAGGGCTCCTCCTCGAACCAGAAGTCGAAGACCAAGAAGAAGGTCGACGTCGACATCGACGACTGCGACTGAGCACGTCAGCGTCCCCGCGCGCACGCCGCACCCCGGTCACGTCACGCGGATCGGGGTTTCGTTCGGCAGAATAATTTCGATATAGCGCGATAAAACGGGGTGGGTGAAGGTGGCCGGACTCTCCGGAAGGACGTCCGCCCGTCACCGGGGGACGGTCCGGGGGTCCGGAAGGGCGCCGGCACACCGGGGGGCGGCCGCACCGTCACGCCGGAGAATGGCCGCGGCGGCCGTGCTCGTGGCCGTGCTGCTGGGTGCGAGCGCCTCGATACCGATCCTGCCCGCCGTCACCCCGAACCGGCTGACCGCCATCGCCCACGCGATCCGGGCCGGGCACGAGCGGCCCGGCTGGTCCGGCGGGGCGATCCCCTACTCCTGGGGAGGCGGCCACGCCAGACGGCCCGGCCCCTCGCTGGGCACCTGCCGGGGCTACCGGGGCTCGATCAAGCCGTGCCCGGCCACCAGGACCCGCGGCCTCGACTGCTCCGGCCTGGCCCGCTGGGTCTATCACCTGGCCTACGGCCGCGACGTCCTGGGGCCGGGCAACACCGACGACCACATCCGCCGGCTCACGAAGGTCCCGGCCTCGCTGGCGCGCCCGGGCGACCTCGTCTTCTACGGCACGGTGAGCAGGCGCAAGGTGCGGACCCACCACGTCGGCATCTACATCGGCGAGGGCAAGATGATCAATGCGTTGCGGACCGGCACCAAGGTCAGGATCGACCCCCTGACCCGGGTCAAGGGCTTCGCCGGGTTCTTCCGTTACCTTTGACCGGCCGGAGTCCGGTGATCGTCCCGGTCCCGGTCCGTGATGACCCCCGCCACCGAGGAGAGCCATGCGCCTGGGCGTGATGTTCGACCGCGACCTTCCCCCCGAGGATCTCGTCCCCTTCGCCCGCCGCCTGGACGGCGTCGCGGAGGTCGACGACCTGTGGGTGGTGGAGGACCTGGGCTGGACGGGCTCGATCTCGTCGGCCGCCACGGCGCTGGCCGTCACCGAGCGGCTGCGCGTGGGCATCGGGATCACCCCGGCCCCGCTGCGCAACCCGGCGCTGCTGGCCATGGAGCTGGGCAACCTCGCCCGCGTGCACCCGCACCGCCTGGCCGCCGGGATCGGCCACGGCGTGCAGGACTGGATGCGCGGCGTCGGCGCCCTCGCGCCCTCGCCGCTGGCGCTGCTGGAGGAGACCATCGTGGCGGTGCGGGCGCTGCTGCGCGGCGAGACGGTCACCTGCGACGGCCGCGCCGTACGGCTGGACGGGATCGGTCTGGTGCATCCGCCCGCCGTGCCGCCGCCGGTCCTGGCCGGTGTGGTACGGCCCCGCTCGCTTGAGCTGGCCGGCCGGGTGGCCCAGGGCACGATCCTGCCCGAGGGGTTCGACGCCGAGCGGGTACGGCAGGCCCGCGCGATGATCGGCGAGACCGGCGGCGACCACGAGGTGGTGGTGTTCGTCCACCTCTACGTCGGCGACGACCCCGGGGAGGTCCGCGCCGCCGTCCTGCCCGCGGCCACCGGGCAGGCGGAGTTCCTGGGCGTCGCGCCGGACGAGGTGCCCATGGCCGCCGGATCCGCCGAGACCGCGGCCGGGGTCGTCAGGTCGCTGGGGGAGGCCGGGGCCGGCACCGTGGTGCTGCGCCCGATCGGGTCCGATCCCCTCGGCCACGTCGACCGGATCCTGCCCGTCCTGCGCTGATCCGGCGTACGGCGCCGCCCGGAGGACCGGGTGGCGCCCTACCCCGGGCGAACCGCTCCGGGGCGCGCTCAGGAACGGTTGCGGAACCCGGTCAGGCGGCGCAGGACGTCCCACCAGAAGGGCGCGCCGAACAGCAGGGCGACGATCGTCAGGATGAAGCCGGGCCAGTGCCCCGGGCTGGTCAGGCGGTCCCACCAGACGGCGCCGTTCCAGTTCAGGGACGGGTCGCCGTCGCCGGGCGGGATCGTGATGCTCACGAGGGCGTGGTCGAAGATCTTGACCAGGGCGGGCGAGCTGAGGGACTCGGTCACGCAGTCGTACGGCTTGGCGCCGGCGCACTTCTCCTCCAGCGCGTCCAGGCCCCCCTCGCCGCCGCCCGCGATGGCCGCCACCCCGGCCCGGAAGGCGTTGTCCCGCAGCAGCGTCTTGCCGTACTCCAGCGCGTCCATGCCGAACAGCAGCGTCAGCGCCACCCCGAGGGCGAACACCACCCACTTGACGTAGCGCCGGTAGAGGTTGGACAGGCGCTGCATCTCCCCGTCGAACCAGCTCTCCACACCGCGGCGGAACTTCTCCAGGTCCCGCTGCGCGCCCTCCCACACGCCCCGCAGATGCCCGGCCAGCGGGCTGTTGATGGCCTCCAGCTTGGCCAGCAGGCCCTCCACCCCGTCCTCCTCGGCGGAGACCAGCTCCATCACCGCGCCGGAGAAGCGCTCGGGCGGGATGTCGGAGATGGTGGTCCGTCTCCCCTTGGGATGGTCGATCTCCTGGAGCCGCCGGTAGAGCCGTTCGGTCATGTCGATCTCGGGGGGCGGTCCGTCTGCGGCCAGCACGGTGGCGGGGTCAACCGGCACCGGCTCGACCACGGGGGGAGCCGGGTCGGGGCTGTGCGCCGGACGGGGGTCGTCCTTGGAGAAGGGCAGCTTGGCGAAGACGTCGGCGACCTTGGTGGGGATCCACGACTTGCCCTCCTCCGACCCGCCGTCCATGGTGTCGCGCAGGTAGGCCCACAGGAACTTGCTGCGGATCCCGAGCAGCCTGACGAAGGCCTCGTTGATCCCGCTGACCAGGAGGGACAGCAGCAGGAAGGCCAGGACGAGGCCGATGGCCAGATCAGCGTAAACGGATATCAAAACGGATCACCCGGACTGTTGATACACGCCGCTCAGAGCAGGCGCAACAGGAAGCCGGAACCCCGTACATATCGGTCTTCCGGAGCCCTCAGTCCTCGTAGAAGACGCGCTCCACGACGGTGCGGGCGCGGCGGGTGACGCGCAGATAGTCGTTCACGAAGTCCTCGCTGCCCTCCGGCGGGTAGCCGAGGGCGCGGGCGATGAGCGCGCGCTCGCGGACGTCCGCCGGGATGGAGTCGGCCGCGCGGCCCCTGACCAGGACGATCGCGTCCCGGATCCGGGAGGCGAAGCACCAGGCCTCGGCCAGCACGGCCTCGTCGGCGGGGTCGAGCAGCTTCTCGGCGACCGCCGCGCGCAGCGTCTCCAGGGTCCGGGTGGTGCGCAGGGACGGCAGCGGCCCGGCGTGGCGCAGCTGGATGAGCTGGGCCACCCACTCCACGTCCGACAGGCCGCCCCGGCCGAGCTTGGTGTGCAGGGTGGGGTCGGCCCCGCGCGGCAGCCGCTCGGCCTCCATCCGCGCCTTCAGTTTGCGGATCTGCAGTACGGCGGCGTCGGACACCCCCTCGGGCGGGTAGCGCAGCGGGTCGGCCAGGTGCAGCAGGGCCACGCCGAGCTCGGCGTCCCCGGCGCAGAAGCGGGCGCGCAGCAGCGCCTGGGCCTCCCACGGCGACGACCAGCGCCCGTAGTAGGCGGCGTAGGAGGCCAGCGTGCGGACCAGCGGCCCCTGCCGGCCCTCCGGGCGCAGGTCGGGGTCGACGGTCAGCGGCGGGTCGGGGGCGGGCAGGGCCAGCAGCCGGCGCAGCTCGTTGGCCACGGCGTGGGCGGCGTCGGTCGCCTCCTTCTCCGGCACGTCCGGCAGCGGCTCGTGGACGAACATCACGTCGGCGTCGCTGCCGTAGGAGCACTCCAGGCCGCCCAGGCGGCCCATCGCGATCACCGCGAACCGGGTGCCCAGCGGGGTCCGCCGCTCCATCTCGACCTTGGCGATCGCCGCGTCCAGCGCGGCCTGGACCGTCACGTCGTTGAGATGGGACAGCGTCTGACCGACCCGCTCGATGTCGATGATCCCGTCGAGGTCGGCGACCGCCGTACGGAACAGCTCCCTGCGCCGCAGCGCGCGCACGGCGGCGACCGCCGTCTCGGCCTGGTGCGGGTGGCGGCCGACCACGGTCCGCGCCTCCGACAGCAGCGCCTCGGGGCGCCGGGGCTCCAGCTCGGCGTCGGCGGCGAGCATCGCCACGGCCTCGGGGGCGTGCATCAGCAGGCCGGTGACGTATCTGCTGGTGCCCAGGAGCCTGGCCAGCCGGGCGGCCACCGCGGTCTCGTCGCGCAGCAGCCGCAGGTACCAGGCGGTGGTGCCGAGCTTGTCGGAGATCTGGCGGAATCCCAGCAGCCCGGCGTCGGGGTCGGGGGCGTCGGCGAACCAGCCGAGCATGACCGGCAGGAGCGTGCGCTGGATCGCGGCCCGGCGCGAGACACCGCTGGTCAGCGCGCTGATGTGGCGCAGCGCCCCGGCGGGGTCGGTGTAGCCGAGCGCCTCCAGGCGGGCCTGGGCGGCGGCGGTGGACAGGCGGTCCTCCGACTCGGGCAGCCGGGCCACGGCCTGCAGCAGCGGCCGGTAGAACAGCTTCTCGTGCAGGCGGCGGGCCTCCATCGCGTGCCGCCTCCACCGGGTGGTGAACTCCCCCACCGGGTCGGTGGTCATGCCCAGCCCGCGCCCGAGCCGCCGCAGGTCGCTCTCTCCTTCGGGCACCACGTGGGTACGGCGCAGCCGGTGCAGCTGGATGAGGTGCTCGACCTGACGCAGGAAGCTGTAGGCCTCGGCCAGCGCCTTGGCGTCGTCGCGGCCGACGTAGCCGCCTCGCGACAGCGCGGCCAGCGCGGGCAGCGTGGCGCGGCGGCGCAGCATGGGGTCCAGGCGGCCGTGCACGAGCTGGAGCAGCTGGACGGCGAACTCGATGTCGCGCAGCCCGCCGGGGCCGAGCTTGATCTGCCGCTCGGCCTCCTCGACGCGGACGTGCGCCTCCACCCGGCGGCGCATCGCCTGCACGTCCTCGACGAACTTCTCGCGCGTGGCGGCCTGCCAGACCATCTCGTTCATCGCGGCGACGTAGCGGCCGCCGAGTTCGAGGTCCCCGGCGACCGGCCGGGCCTTCAGCAGCGCCTGGAACTCCCAGGTCTTGGCCCAGCGCCGGTAGTAGGCCTGGTGGCTGGCGAGGGTGCGCACCAGCGGCCCCGCCTTGCCCTCGGGACGCAGCGCCGCGTCCACCTCCCACAGCGAGCCCTCGGGGGTGGTCGTCGAGCAGGCGCGCATCATCCCCTGGGCCAGCCGGGTGGCCAGCCGTACGGCCTGCGTCTCGTCGACGCCCTCCCCGGCGTCCCCGCGGGGCTCGGCCACGAAGATCACGTCGACGTCGCTGATGTAGTTGAGCTCGCGGGCCCCGCACTTGCCCATGCCGATGACGGCCAGCCGTACGCCCCCGGCCTCGGGGTGCTCGGACCTGGCGACGGCCAGTCCCGCCTCCAGCGCGGCGCCGGCCAGGGCGGACAGCTCGGCCGTGACCTCGGACAGCGCGGCCTCCCCGGCGACGTCCCGGGCGGCCAGGTGCAGCAGGCGGCCCCGGTAGGCGACGCGCAGCGCGGACAGCGTCCCGGTGGAGGCGTCGCGGGCACGCGGCTCGGAGTCCTCGGGCTCGGCCCCGACCGCCAGCAGCAGTTCGGTGCGGAGCTCCTCCTCCGACGGGCGGCGCAGGGCCGCCTCGCCCTCCAGCAGGCGCCAGTGCTCCGGATGCCGGACCACGTGGTCCCCGAGGGCGGCGCTGACGCCGAAGACGCCCAGGAGCCTGTCCCGCAGGCCGGGATCGGCACGGAGCGCTCCGAGAACGCTCGGGTCCCGCTCGGCGAGCCGGTTGAGCGAGGTGAGCGCCAGGTCGGGATCGGCCGCGCCGACGAGGGAGTCCAGCAGTGCGACGTCGCCGACGGCCTCGGGTCCCAGTTCGTCGAGGAGCCGCTCGGCCCTGGCCCCGTCGGCGAAGCCGAGCCGGGCCAGCCGTCCGGCGGTCGTCTGCATGCGGGGCACGGTCTCCACCGCCCCTTCCTCGTCTCCGATCGCAAGCACCACTGACCTTCCTCAATCTTGCACCAGAGGATCAAAGGCAAACACGCCACGTCGTCGGAGCGTCGCCGCCACGGTAGTTCGGAAACGGCGTGGAGTCGTCAGCGGTTTCTCCGCGTAATCAGCCGATCACGGCTTCCCGACCACGGAGGCGAAGCGCTCGGTGAAGGGCCTCCAGGTCGCGACGAGCCGGGCCTCGGCGGCCTTGACCTCCGCGTTGAGGTCCTCAACGCGGTAGTCCTGACCCGTCAGGTAGGCGGCGGAGTCATTCGCCCAGTTGACGAATATCTCCGGGGTGGCCTCGGGGTGGAACTGCACCGCCCAGGCCCGATCTCCCAGCCGGTAGGCCTGGTTGGGGTAGACCTCCCCGGTCGCCAGCGGCACCGCCCCCTCGGGCAGGCGGGTCATCGCGTCGCGGTGGTACTGCACCGCCACCGCGGGCTCCGGGCCGTCGAGCAGTCCGCGCAGGAGGGGATCGTCCTGTCCGGCCGGGAGCGGCAGGACGCGGCACGCTCCGACTTCGAGACCCCGGCCGCCGCGCTCGACGGCCCCTCCGCAGGCGAGCGTCATCAGCTGCGCCCCGAGGCAGATCCCCAGCGTCGGCACGCCGTCGGCGACCGAGCGGCGCAACAGGTCGCGGGTGGCGGGCAGCCAGGGATACTGCTCGTCCTCCCAGGCCGCGGCCTCGCCGCCGAGCACGACCAGCCCGTCGGCCGCGCGTTCCGGCACCGCCTCGCCCAGGTACGGCCGGGCGACCTCGCAGACGGCTCCGGCCTCGGTCAGCCACTCGGCGAGATACCCGGGACCGGCTGCGGCCTCGTGCTCGATGACGGTAATCCTCATGCGGTAATTATGGGGCGTATAACCGGTTTTCCCGGATCGTCGCAGGCCGGGGTTGCCGCAGGTCGGGGTTGTCGCAGGCAGGCCCGCCTCAGGCAGCGGCCCCGCCTCAGGCGGCGGCGCCCACCCGCCGGGCGGCCAGGCGCCCGGGGTCCGGCCAGCGCACGTCCCAGGCCCAGCCGAAGCGCTCGAACAGCCAGATCAGCCGGGCGCTGGGATCGACCTGGCCGCGGAGCACGCCGTGCCGGGCGCAGGTGGGGTCGGCGTGGTGCAGGTTGTGCCAGGCCTCGCCCAGCGAGATCACGGCCAGCCACCACACGTTCCGGGAGCGGTCCCTGACCGTGAACTCCTCCTTGCCGAAGGTGTGGCAGATCGAGTTGATCGACCACGTCACGTGGTGCTGGGCGAAGATGCGCACCAGCCCGCCCCAGAAGTAGGCGGTGAGCGCCGCGTGCCAGGAGCCGCCCCACAGCCCGCCGACGAGGGTGGGCAGCCCCAGCGAGAGCAGCACGACCGGCACGTAGGCCAGGTTGTGGGACAGGAACCTGATCGGCCGGTCGGCGAGCAGGTCGGGGCAGAAGCGCCGCCGGGAGGTGCGCTCGGGACGGAACAGCCATCCCACGTGGGCGTGGAACAGGCCCTTGCTCAGACCGACGAACCCCGGCCCGAACCGCCACGGCGAGTGCGGGTCGCCGTCCCGGTCGGCGTACTTGTGGTGGCGCCGGTGGTCGGCCACCCAGCGGATCACCGGCCCCTGCAGCGACATGCCGCCGGCGACCGCGAGCACCACCCGCAGCCAGGTCTTCGCCTGGAAGGAGCGGTGGGTGAAGTGCCGGTGGTAGCCGACGGTGATGCCGAAGCCGGTGATCAGGTACATCACCACGGCGATGACCACGTCCCGCCAGCCCAGTCCCCAGCCCCAGGCGAAGGGGACCGCGGCCAGCACGGCCAGGAAGGGCACGACGACGAACAGGACGACGAGAAGGCGCTCGAACCACGGCACGGGTGCGGCGGCGAGGTCCGACGGTGCGGCGGAAGGGGAGGCCATGTCCGCCGAAGGTAGTCGCGTCCCGCGATGAACTCTCCGCCCCGGACGGCGATTTATCCGGCGGAAATTATCACGCCGCTCATAAAGCGGCCCGGCCCCTCCCGCGATCCCGCGGGAGGGGCCGGGCCGCAGAACGTCCCGGTCCGGGCCGTCCCGGTCTCAGGCCGGAACGATCCAGGTGGCCTTGGCGGCGGCGACCAGGGTGCCGTCCACCTCGTAGATCGCGCTCTCGCCGAAGAGCTTGCGGCCCTCGCGGCCGGTGGCGCGGGCGACCACGGAGTAGGTGCCGCCGGGGTAGACGCGGCGGTGGACCTGGGCGGTCAGGCGGCCGAGCAGCGCGAACTCGCCGGGCGCGAAGTGGGCCCAGCCGGTGGCGCAGTCGAGCGCGGACCAGACGACCGCGTCGGGGACGACGCCGTCCTGGTCGGTGACGGTCATCGGCACCCGCCAGCCGGCGGCGACCAGGTCGGTTCCCTCCAGCGGGCCGGGGAAGATCCGCAGGCCGTCGCCGGGCTCGCGCAGGCCGCAGGTGAAGCAGCCGGGGAAGGCGTGGCCCTTCAGACCGGCGAAGCCGCGCTCGGCGCGGGCCGCCTCGGCGAAGGGCGCGAACGCCGGGGCCTCGATGTCCTCGGCGACGGTGATCGCCTCGACCAGGAGGTTCTCGCCGTGGGTGAGGGTGGCGGTGTTGGCCAGTTGGCGCAGGTCCAGCTCGGTCTCCAGCGGCGTGGGCGCGTGCAGCGTCACCTCGACGGCCGAGTCGTGGCGGGCGCCGTGAAGCGCCTCGGAGACCGTGCCCGCGATCCATCCGCCGTTCGCCGAGCCCTCGGGGCCGCGGAAACGTGCCGGGACGGTCACCACGGTCTGCAGACCGGCAGCCGTCGTCATGCCGCACCTCCTGTCGCCTTTAAGGCGATTGATCCAGATATATAACCTGCATAGGGACCGACCGATTTTACCGGAACATGGGTCGGCACCCCCAATCAGGGGTGACCGAAGACCCTATCCCGAACGACGATCTACCCTTGACACGGCCGTGAATCCCCTCCCGGCTCTCTCCCCGGAGGAATCCCCGCTCAGGCTCCCGGGGAATCCCCGCTCAGGGCCCGGCCGCGGCGCACACGTCCCGGTACGGCCGGCCGGGCACGTGACGCGCCCACTCCTCCGCGGTGAGGGTACGGCCGGCCCGCTCGCAGACCGCGCGGACAACCCGCTCGGGGTCGAGGTCGGTGCGCCCGATGACCCCGTCGCGCCCGGCGCTGAGCAGCGTCCCGTCCGGGGTGAGCGCCAGCGCGACCACGTCGTCGGTGTGCCCGGAGAGGGTGACGACCTGCTCGCGGGTGCTCAGGTCCCACAGCCGGACCGTGTCGTCGCGCGAGCCGGTGGCCAGCGTGCTCCCGGCCAGGGCGGTGGTCGTCACCAGCTCGGAGTGACCCCGCAGCGGCGGGTCGGTGACCTGCCGGCTCCCGGCGTCCCACAGGCGGACCGAGCCGTCGGGCTCGCCGACGAGCAGCGTGCGCCCGTCCCCGCTGTAGCGCAGGACCGCGCTCTTGCGGGTGGCGGGGAACGCCGGGCGGGCGGCACCGGTGATCGCGGCGACGCTGACCCCCTTGTCCCCGAACACGCTCAGCTCCCCGCCGTCGGGCCGCACCGCCAGTCCCCAGCCCTGTTCCGGGCGGTCCAGGGCCGTCGCCGACTCCTGCCGCCGCCCGGCCACGTCCCAGGAGACGATCGCGTCGTGGTCCACCGCGACCAGGCGCCGCCCGGCGGGGTCGAAGGAGGGCAGGGTGATGTCCGGCTTCGGCAGCGTCGCCGGATCCTGCGGCGGCAGGCGGGGACCGCTCCGGGCGAGTTTCCCGGCGGCCTTCCCGGCCGCCACGTCGACCAGGGTGATCTCGGCGCCCGCGACGGCGAGCGTGCGCCCGTCCGGGCTGAAGGCCAGGCGGTGATCGGTGTTCGTCTCGCCCGGCGGCAGGAACTCGTCCGTGTTGGGATCGGCCCAGGGGCCGGTGAGCCGGGCCTCGCGCCGGCCGGTCGCGGTGTCCCAGAGCGTGAGCGTGGCCGTACGGCTGCGGTAGTCGCGCGGGTTCCGCACCCGCAGCGTGGCCAGCAGCCTCCCGTCCGGGCTGAAGGCGGCGTCCGCCAGGAAGCCCTCCCCGCCGGTCGCGAGCTCCGGTCTGGTCAGGTCCGCCACGTCCAGGACGCGCACGGACACGCCGTCGCCGATCACCATGGTCCGGTCGTCGGGACCGAAGCGCACCTCCTCGGGGTCGGCCAGGGCCAGCGGGTGGCGCAGCACCCGGATGCCGTCGTAGGGCGCCCACGCCGCGTGGTCGATCCGCCACATGGTCACCTCGTGGCCGCCGCCGATCGCCAGGAACCGGCCGTCCCCGCTGAACTGCATCCCCCCGAAGTTCTCCCCCGGCTGGTAGCGCAGCGTCATGAACGCCCACTCCGGGCTCTCGCGGGGCCTGTACAGCTTCACCACCCCCGGCTCGCTGAGCACCGCCAGGGTCCTGCCGTCGGGGCTGAACTCCGTGTACATCGCCGGGTCGCCCGAGGCCGGGGAGGGCCAGCCGCCCTTCTCGGGGACGGTCCCGATCATGGTGCGCCGTTTCAGGTCCCAGATCTGGATGTCGGTGACGTAGCGGACGAGCGCGCCGTACCGGCCGTCCTTGCTGACCGAGCCCCAGTGCTCCGTGGACGTCCGGGGGAACCAGGCGGGCGGCGTGCCGTCGCCGGAGTCCCGCCACTGCGCCAGCAACGCCTCGAACCCGTCGGACGACAGCTCCGAGGGCGTGACCCGCCCGGTCCGCTCATCCCAGACGCGGTTGAGGTCGCCCCGCATCGCCAGCCGGGTGCCGTCGGGGCTGAGCTGGAAGCCGTACACGTCCCGGGGGATGCCGGTGATCTTCGCGACCTGCCTGCGGGTGGCGAGGTCCCAGATCCGCCCCTCCGAACCGGCCACGACCGCCAGCCGCCCGCCGCGCACGTCCATCACGGTGGCGGGGGGATCCTCCACGTTCACCGGCAGCTCGCCCGCGGGGACGGTGAAGGCCGCCAGTTCCCGCTGCCCCGCCGACTCCAGCAGCGCCGTGCGGGCCTCGGGGACCGGGGCGGTCCTCCAGGCCGCCACGCCGAGCAGCCGGGCGGTCTCCGGGGCCACCGGGCGCAGCCGCCCGGCCTGCCCGGCCAGCGAGCGGGCCACCGCCTCGTCCAGCCGCGCGGCGACCTTCACCCGCTCGGCGTCGGCGGCGCGGCGCTGCTGCTCGGCCAGGAGGCCGGCCAGGACCGCGACGACCGTCAGCGTGGCCAGCGCCGTGGTGAACAGCCTGCGCCGCCGTACGGCGCGCCGCGTGGCGGCCACGCCCTCGTCCAGGAACCGGGTCTCCAGCGCGCTGAGGTCCACGTAGTGGCGGCCGGTGGTGGCCCACTCGCGGGCGATCTCCAGCGGGGTGCCCTGGTAGAGGTCGCCGGGCTTGCGGCCGTGCTCCTCCCACAGCCGGGCGGCCTCGCCCAGGCGCCGGTGGATCGGCAGCCCCGTGCGCTCGGCCTCCAGCCAGGAGTGCAGACGCGGCCAGGCGCGCAGCAGCGCGGCGCTGGCCGGCCGGACCGTGCTCTCGTCCCTGAAGAGCAGTCCCGCCCTGGTGAAGGCGGCCAGCACCGGCTCGTCGCCCGGCGCGAACTCGCTCAGGGAGGCGTGGCGCACGGTGTCGGCGCCGCTGTCGCCCGGCACCACCATGCGCAGCATGATGCGGGGCACCGCCTCCCGCTCGGCCGGGCCCAGCGCGGTGTAGACGTCCTCGGCGACCGTCCCGAGCCCGCGGGAGACGGTGTCGGCGCTGCGCGGGGAGCGCAGGCCCGCGGCGGCCCTGGCCCCCTCGTCGAGCAGGCCGCTCCCCTTGCCGACCAGCCCGAGCAGCAGGTCGCGGGCGGCCGGGCGGGCCTCGGGGTCCTTGTCCAGCGCGGCGGCGGTCAGGGAGCGCAGGGGCTCGGGCAGCATGTCCACCGACGGCTCGCGGGTGAGCACCCGGTGCATGACCGCGCCCACGCTGTCCGCCTCGAACGGGCTGTGCCCGGTCGCCGCGAACAGGACCGTCGCCCCCCAGGCGAAGACGTCGGCGGCCGGGCCCACCCGCGCGGCGGTCAGGGTCTCCGGGGCCATGTACGGCGGGGTGCCGACGACCTGGGCGGGGAAGCTGAGCGAGGTCTCCTTGGTCTTGGCGATGCCGAAGTCGATGACGCGGGGCCCGTCGGGACCGATCAGCACGTTGTCCGGTTTGAGGTCGCGGTGCACGACGCCCGCCTCGTGGACGGCGGTCAGCGCGGTCGCGATCGCCACGGCCAGCCGTATGAGACGGTCGCCCTCGAACACCCCGCCCATCTCCACCGAGCGGCGCAGGCTCGGGCCCTCGACGTACTCGCTGACGATGTACGGCTTGGGCCCGGTCGTCTCGGCCGCGATCAGCCGCGCCGTACAGAAGGAGGCGACCCGCTGCGCCGCCGCCGCCTCCCTGGCGAAGCGGTTGCGCAGCACCGGGTCGGCGGCCACGTCGCCGTGCAGCACCTTGACAGCGACCCGGCGGCCCGTCTCGTCGTAGGCGTCGTAGACGACCCCCTGGCCACCCTGGCCCAGCCTCCCGGCCAGCCAGTATCCCCCCAGCCGCTCCGGATCCCCCGGAGCGAGCCCACTGCGTCCCACCGCACACCTCCACGACACCTACCGGTGGTTGGACGCACGGGGGGAGCCGGTTGTTCGCACCGGAACCGGAACGATCCCCGCCCGTTCTCACGAAGGCCCGCGCGCTCACAAAGAGAACTCATCCGCCGTGAAAGCCCGCCGGGCCTCCCGGCCGGTCGATGAATGGGGGAATCGCGCGGCGTCAAGCGCCGGAGTGGCAGGAAGCGGCACCCGCGAACAACATGATGATCCTGTTTTGTCTGTTTTCGGGGAGCCAGGGAGCGCACATTCGATGACGTGAGGAAAACCGAAAACGCGTGAAAGGTGTGAGAAATGACGAACGCAGCGGCTCATCCTTCCGCTCTCCGCGCCACCGCCAGACCGTCGATCACGGTCCTGCCCGATCTGGTCTCCTGCGACGTCCAGTGGCCCGAACCGGAGAGGTGGGTCAACCACGAGGGGAAGCCTGAGCCGTACATCTCCCTCAACTCCGACGACCCCGGGGTGCGCGGGCTGTTCCGCTTCCGCCCGGAGACTGCCGTGCCGCTGAACCAGCTGGTGGAGGTGCTGCTGTGCGGCGACAGCACGCTGACGCGCGGGGAGCGCGAGCTGATCGCCACCTACGTGTCGGCGCTGAACGAGTGCCGGTTCTGCTTCTCCACCCACGCGGCGTTCACCGCCGTGCGCTTCCCCGAGGGGATGGAGCTGGTGGACCGGGTGCTCGCCGACCCGGCCGGGGCGCCGATCCCGGCCAGGATCAAGGCCCTGCTGGCCATCGCCGGCGCGGTCCAGCGCAGCGGCAGGGCCGTCACCGGGGACCTGGTCGCCGAGGCCAAGCGGGAGGGCGCCACCGACGTCGAGATCCACGACACGGTGCTGATCGCCGCGGCCTTCTGCATGTTCAACCGCTACGTCGACGGCCTCGGGACGGTCGCCTCGGACGACCCGGCCCACTACGCCGAGCGGGCGCGGCTGACCGAGGGGTACGTGGCGGTGCTGGCCGAGGCACTGCGTCAGGGGTGAGGACCCGGCGCCGCCGGTGGCGCACACCGGCGGCGCCGGGCCTTCAGCCGAAAGCTCTGATCAGCCGAAAGCTCTCAGGGGAACGTGCTCAGCGGGGTCGTCAGGTCCGTCAGGCGAAGAACTCGTCGACGGCGTAGGCGTCCTGGGGGAAGCTCCAGCGCTCGCTGATCTTGCCGCCGGTGACGCGGAACACGTGCACGCCCCGCTCGTCCAGGACCCGCCCCTCACGCTCGCCCCGGATGTGCAGCAGCGCGGCCACCTGCCCGTCGTCGGACAGGAAGGCGTCCGGCTCGAATCTCAGCACGCCGCCGAGCTCGATGAACTTCGCCAGGTAGCCGGCGACTTCCTCCTTGCCGCGGTAGTCGCCGGCCAGCGCGCCCCGGCCGGGGATGTGGAACGTCACGTCGTCGGCGAGCAGGTCGTCGCGGAACCGGTCCAGGTCGCCCTTGGCCAGGGCCTCGTAGCTCTCACGGACGACCGTGACGTCCGGGTGTTCTGACATGAAAGGAACTCCTTGCGGTGGGATGAGCCTTCCGGAACGTGAGTGACGCTACGCCCGATTCACCGAAATCGACAATACGGCAATAACAGACTTACCGTATGGCCAGCCGGACCCACCAATTCCCGGAATAGCAGCGGACCCTTATTCTGACGATAGGGGTGAACCCGGCATTGACAGCCGGACGGCGGTGTGGCGATCATCAAGACCGGTCGGGCGGATTCGTTCGTCGCGTAAGTGGATTTTCCACGCGTCCGTATAAGGAGCGCCATGCCGCACATCTCCCTCAACTCCGACGACCCGGGAATCCGCGGCCTGTTCCGCTTCCGCCCGGAGACGGCCCGGCCGCTGAACCAGCTGGCCGAGGTGCTGCTGCGCGGAGAGAGCACGCTGACGCGCGGGGAGCGTGAACTGATCGCCGCCTACGTCTCCGGCCTCAACGAGTGCCGCTTCTGCTGCTCGTCGCACTCCGCCTTCGCCGCGGCCCAGCTGCCCGAGGGCATGGAGCTGGTGGAGCAGACGCTCGCCGATCCGGCCGGAGCGCCGATCCCGGAAAAGATCAAGGCCCTGCTGGCCATCGCCGGCGCGGTCCAGCGCAGCGGCAGGGCCGTCACCGAGGACCTGATCGTCGACGCCCGGCGCGAGGGCGCCACCGACATCGAGATCCACGACACGGTGCTGATCGCCGCGGCCTTCTGCATGTTCAACCGCTACGTCGACGGCCTGGGCACCTTCGCCCCCGACGACCCGGCGGCCTACGCCGCGATGGCCGAGGTGATCGTCACGGCCGGGTACGCGCGCGAGGCCGCCCCGGCGGAGCAGCAGAGCCGATGACGGCCGGAGCCGGGGGGCGCGCCCATCGCTATCTGATCATCGGTGCCGGGCCGGGCGGGCTGCAGCTCAGCTACTTCCTGCAGCGCGCCGGAGCCGACTATCTCACCCTGGAGCGCGAGGCCGGGCCCGGGGGGTTCTTCCGCCACTATCCGCGCCACCGCAGGCTGATCTCGCTGAACAAGGTCCACACCGGCCAGAAGGATCCGGAGATCGCCCTGCGCTGGGACTGGAACTCGCTGCTCAACGACGAGCCGGAGCTGATGTTCCCCCGCTACTCGCAGGAGTACTTCCCCCGGGCCGACGACCTGGTCCGCTATCTCGCCGACTTCCAGCGCGGACACCGGCTCAACGTGCGCTTCTCCACGCCCGTCGAGCGGATCGAGAAGACCGGGGACCGCTTCGCCGTACACGCCGGGGGTGAGGTCTTCCACGCCGAGTGCGTGATCGTGGCGGCCGGCTGGGGCGGGCCGTACGTCCCCGACATCCCCGGGATCGAGCTGGCCCAGGGATATGAGGACATGCCCGTCTCCGGGGAGGAGTTCACCGACCAACGGGTCCTGATCATCGGCAAGGGCAACTCGGCGTTCGAGACCGCCCAGGCCATGCTCGGCCATGCCGCCGTGGTCCATCTGGCCAGCCCGAGCCCGGTGCGCCTGGCCTGGACGAGCAAGCATCCCGGTCACGTGCGCGGCCAGTACGGCGCGCTGCTGGACAGCTACTGGTTCAAGACCCTGCACGGGGTGCTGGAGTGCGACGTCGACCGGATCTGGCGCGACGGCGACCACTTCAAGGTCGCCATCACCTACACCCTCGCCGAGGGCGAGCAGGCGCTGCTGGAGTACGACAGCGTGCTGCGCTGCACCGGCTTCACCATGGACACCTCGGTCTTCGACGGCTCCTGCCTGCCCGAGCGCGCCCCCGGCGGACGGCTCCCGGCGATCCGCCCCGACTTCCAGTCGGTCAACGTCGACGGCCTGTACTTCGCGGGCACCCTGATGCAGGCCCGCGACTTCAAACGCGCCTCCTCGGCGTTCATCGACGGGTTCCGCTACAACCTGCGCACCATGACCGCCCTGCTGCGCGAGCGCTACGAGGGCGTGCCGCTCGACCGGCGGACCCTTCCGGCCGACCCCGACGGGCTGACCGCCGCCATGCTGGAGCGGGTCAACTACAGCTCGGCGCTGTGGACGCAGTTCGAGTATCTGTGCGACGTGTACGTGGTCGACGAGGCCACCGGGGAGGTCACGCGCTACGAGGACCTGCCGGAGGACTACGCGGTCGAGCGCTTCGGCGGGCACCCGCTGTACTTCACCGTCACCCTGCGCTGGGGACGCCGGGACCATCCCGACGTGTTCGCCATCCGGCGGCATCCCACCCCCGAGCGGGCCCACGAGAGCGCCTTCCTGCACCCGGTCGTGCGGGCCTGGCGGCACCGTGAGCAGACGGGCGAGCGGCACCTGCTGGAGGACCTGATGGCCCGCTGGCTGGATCCCGTACGGCATGTGCGGCCGCTGCGCGAATTCCTGGCCGCGCGGCTCGCCAGGGGGGACGCCGTAGGGGAAGCCACGGGAGAGGCTCACTCGGTCTGAGCGGCGTCCCGGTCCACCAGCCTCGCCACCAGGTCGTCGACCACGTCGGCGGGCCGCCCGCGCCGGCCGAGGGCGGCCCGCTGCCGCGCCGCCCCGGTGCCCGCGGCGCGCAGCCACGCCATCCGCCTGCCGACCATCTCCAGATCGCCGGTCTCCTCCAGGGCCGGGCGGATGTGCCCCAGCAACGCGTCGAGCAGTTCCCCGGCGGGCCGCAGCCGGCCGGTGACCGGATCGACGCCGTGCCCGTCCAGGCCGTCGCGCGCCGCCCGCCAGTAGGCCACGCGCAGCCGCTCGGCCGACAGCGGCGGGCCCGGGTCACCGCGCTCCACCCGCTGCAGGGACGTCACCACCAGTCCGCGTACCACGGCCGCGAGCATCGCCGACTCCCCCGCGGTGGCCGGAACGTCGGTCACCCGGACCTCCAGCGTCGGCAGCCGCGCCGACGGCCGTACGTCCCAGAAGATCGTCCCGGGGTCGACCAGCGCCCCCGACTCGGTCAGCGCCGCGATGACCTCCTCGAACTCGGCGAGGGAGGCGAAGTACGGCGGCGGCCCGGCCACCGGCCACTTGCCCCAGCACAGGGCCCGCCAGCTGGCGTAACCGGTGTCGCGCCCGGCCCACAGCGGGGAGTTGGCCGTCATCGCCAGCAGCACCGGCAGCCACGGCCGCAGGTGGTTGCCCACGAGCACCGCCCGCTCCCGGTCCGGCAGGTGCACGTGGACGTGCCCGGCGCAGATGGCCTGCTCGTCGTGGAGCGCCCGGTAGGTGGCGATGCCCACCTCGTAGCGGGGGTCGTCGGTGATCAGCGGCGGGACGACGTCACCCAGGACCGGCGTCCCCGAGGCGACCACGGCGAGCCCCTCGTCCCGGGCCGCGGCGGCCATCGCCGTCCGCATCCGCCGTATCCGCCCCTCCAGCTCGGAGGTGCGCGCGCACGGCGCCGTCTTGGCCTCCACCTGGTACCGGGTGATCTCCGAGCTGACCGTCCCGCCGAGTTCGGCGGAGGCCCGCTCCAGCACCGCGGCCGCCCGGGGCGCCGCCTCGCGGGTGAGAGGGTCGACGACGAAGTACTCCTCCTCCACCCCCACCAGCGGGCAGAGCGCGTCGAAGGGCATCGGACGCGCGGAGTCCGCGGTCACGGTCATCTGCACTCCCAGCGGGGAACGCCTCCCCGCGATCGGCGGCACGGTGATCGACACCGCCACACTATCGACCGAACCGCGGCCGCACGGGCGAAAGATCGCCTTTCTCCCGCGAAGCAGGGGCCTGTGGCTTGCGGATAGGGGTGGCGGAGGGAGGTACGGCAGCGTGTAGCAGCCGATACGCCCACCCGTGGGACACACCCCCGGTAGGGCGCGTATCACCCCCCGTGGGGCACCTCCCCGGTGGGCCACGTGTTGCCCACCCCAGGCTGCGCCCGGCGGCAGGTGAACCTGGCCGCCGTCCCCGGACGGACCCGCCTGTCACACCATGGCGGACACGGCGACGGATCACGACGGTCGGGCGAACACCGCGTCGAATCATGAAGATCGGGCGAACACGGCGGCAGATCACGGCGATCGGTGGAGATGAGCCCTCGCGTCAGAATGCCGGGGCCGGCAGCACCAGGTGAGGGCGCCGTTCCATCAGCTCATAGTCCAGGCGACGCCGCTTTCCAGCTCGATCACGGCCAGGCACGCCGCCGTGATGTCCACCTCCGCCTCCGCCTCCTCGCTGTCGTAACCCGTCCGGAGGAGTTCGGTGTACGCGCTCAGAGGACCGAGGTGATCCGTCCAGTCGGTGAAGGGAATCCCGCCCGGCTCCGGGTGTTCGAGGAACCCCTCGGCGTCTCCGTAGCGGACGTACATGACGGTGTTGCCCTCGATGTCGAACGACAGATACCAGTGCCGGAACCCGTCGCCGGCGAGCCGCTCGGTCGCCTCCTGGCGGCCGTCACCCGGGTTGACCCAGTCCAGAGTGACGACACCGGTGCCGACCCGGTGGAGGGAGATACCGCCGGGACTCTGCGGTTGCCCGGGGGCCTGCAGCGCGGCGGGATCGGCTCCGAAGCGTCGCGCGGCCTCTTCGGCCGTGAGGACGCCGGAGTCGGGGATCGTCACCGTGTATGCGAAGGTGTCGAGATCACTCAGCATGTCGGCGTAGCGGGCGATGACTTCGTCGAGCACCGGCTGATCAGCCCCTCTGAACGGCCTGGATGAGTTCACCGGAGCGGGCCGGGTCCGCCGGCGGACCTCTCCGGGGAAGCGATCGTACGGCCTTCGGAATCCTTCCGTACGAGGACGCGGAGGATCCCCGAGGAAACAGAGGGCCTCCGCGCTCCTCACCTGGTCAACCGCGTCGGATGGAGCAACAGCCGGCGCCTGTGGATCGGTTCGGGTGTCGCCGGGTCAGTGAAGTCGTCCGGTCCGGTGCAGCTCGTCAAAGATGATCTGGTCGACCGGGGATACGCGGTCGCGGTAGGCGTAGCCCAGCCAGGTGATTTCCTCGATCTCGCCACTGGGCGTCGGCACTCCGTGATGGTCGGCGGTGTAGCAGGTCATCTGCACGGTGACGCCCTCGGCGTGGCCGTGCGCCTGGGCCCGGTAGGTGCCCACGTGGGTGGCGGTGGCGGGGATGACGGTGATGGAGAGTTCCTCGTCGATCTCGCGGATGAGGGTGTCGAGATCGGTTTCGCCGGGTTCGCGTTTGCCGCCGGGGAGGTAGTAGGCGTCCTTGCCCCGTGAGCGGGTGCTGAGGATCTTGCCGTCGTCCAGGTGGATCCATGCGATCTTGTCGATGATGCGGTTCACCGCGTGCTCCTCCTGCCGACGAGCTTCCCTGCTCACGCGGGAACGCTCGTCGGCAGCTTGGTTGAACAGGTCACAGGACCGGGAGATAGCGGCCGAGCTCGTATTCGGTGACCTGGCGGCGGTACTCGCTCCACTCGGCGCGCTTGTTGCGCAGGAAGTAGTCGAAGACGTGCTCGCCGAGGGTCTCGGCGACCAGTTCGCTGCGCTCCATGGTGGCGATGGCCTCGTCCAGGGACTGCGGGAGCGGGGCGATGCCCAGGGCGCGGCGTTCGGCGCTGGTCAGGGCCCAGACGTCGTCCTCGGCGCCGGGGGGCATCTCGTAGCCCTCCTCGATGCCCTTCAGACCGGCGGCGAGGATCACCGCGAAGGCGAGGTAGGGGTTGCAGGCGGAGTCGAGCGAGCGGAACTCGATGCGGGTGGAGCCGCTCTTGTGCGGCTTGTACATCGGCACGCGGACCAGGGCCGAGCGGTTGTTGTGGCCCCAGGAGATGTAGCTCGGGGCCTCGCCGCCCTGACCGGCGATCGCCTCGGCGCCGCCCCACAGGCGCTTGTAGGAGTTGACCCACTGGTTGCAGACGGCGGTGATCTCGGCGGCGTGGGCCAGCAGGCCGCCGATGAAGGCGCGGCCGGTCTTGGACAGCTGGTACTCGGCGCCGGGCTCGTGGAAGGCGTTGCGGTCGCCCTCGAACAGCGACATGTGGGTGTGCATGCCGGAGCCGGGGTACTCGGTGAAGGGCTTGGGCATGAAGCTCGCCCAGATGCCCTGCTCCAGCGCGACCTCCTTCATGACCAGGCGGAAGGTCATGATGTTGTCGGCGGTGGTGAGCGCGTCGGCGTAGCGCAGGTCGATCTCCTGCTGGCCGGGGCCGCCTTCGTGGTGGCTGTACTCGACCGAGATGCCCATCGACTCCAGCATCATGATCGCCTGGCGCCGGAAGTCGTGGCCGGAGCTGTGCGGGGTGTGGTCGAAGTAGCCGCCCTCGTCGATGGGCTCGGGCCGGGTGCCGCGCTCGGGCCGGTGCTTCAGCAGGAAGAACTCGACCTCGGGGTGGGTGTAGAAGCTGAAGCCCATGTCGGAGGCCTTGGCCAGGGTCTTCTTGAGCACCCAGCGCGGGTCGGCGTGCGAGGGCGAGCCGTCCGGCATGAGGATGTCGCAGAACATCCGGGCCGCGCCCGGGTTCTCGCTGCGCCAGGGCAGGATCTGGAAGGTCGCCGGGTCGGGCTTGGCCAGCATGTCCGACTCGTAGACGCGGGCGAAGCCCTCGATGGCCGAGCCGTCGAAGCCGATGCCCTCGGCGAAGGCTCCCTCGAGCTCGGCCGGGGCCACGGCGACGGACTTGAGGAACCCGAGAACGTCGGTGAACCAGAGCCGGATGAACCGGATGTCGCGCTCCTCGAGCGTCCGGAGAACGAACTCCTGCTGGCGGTCCAAGGCCTCTCCTCCACTGACGGCGCGGTGCGACACGCCTGGTCGTCTATCAGTCTGCCCGCTGCGTGTTTCGCACACGTTACGAGGAACGGCGCCGCGATGCCGCATCGGCCTCGTCACGGCCCCGATCCCAGTGTCCTTCCCGCCGCGCCCGCGCGGAATCGTGCCGGGCCGCCGGGATCAGGGGTCCGGACCAAGGGTCCTGACCAAAGGGTCAGGAGGAGCAGACCAGGGAGTCGCCGACCGGGGTGCGGC
The DNA here is from genome assembly GCF_016863175.1 of Paraplanobispora siamensis. Classification (GTDB taxonomy): domain Bacteria; phylum Actinomycetota; class Actinomycetes; order Streptosporangiales; family Streptosporangiaceae; genus Planobispora; species Planobispora siamensis. Next base: position 48,588 of record NZ_BOOJ01000043.1, on the reverse strand, counting down.
TGTAGACGACCTCGCGGCCGAGCCTGCGGCGGGCCGCCAGCCCGCCGTCGGTCAGGACGGTCAGGTGCTGGCTGACCGCTCCGGGGGTGAGGTCCATCCGCCTGGCCAGGGACGAGGTGGTGGCCGGGTCGGCGAGGGCGGTGAGGATCTGCGCGCGGGTGCGGCCGATCAGCGCGGCCAGGGCGCCGGGCGCGGGCGGCGGGCCGGTGGTCCACAGGGTGCCGACACCGGTGGCGGGGTAGATGAGCATCGGCTGGTACGGCTCGACCATCACGGCGGTGTCCGGCCACCAGAAGGCGGTCGGCACGAGCACCAGGCCGTCGCCGCCCAGCGGGGCGGAGTACTCCCACCGGCGCGCGACGGCGAGCCGGTCGCCGCGCCAGGCGACGTTCGGGTGCAGGTCGGCGAAGAGCTCCTGGGCGCCGCCCACGGCCAGCTGCCGGGAGCGGCGCGTCACCTCGCCGTCCAGCAGGCCGTGCACGCGGGGCCAGAACTCGGCGAAGGCCACCTCCCAGTAGCGCTGGAGGGTGTCGGCGACCCGCGCCACCCCGGCCGCGGGGTCGGCGACGAACCGTTCGATGATCCGCGGGTCGGTTCCGGAGACCCAGCCGGCCTCCGCGGCGGCCCGGTCGGGCGGCGTGCGCCGTACCCGCTCCAGTTCGGCGGCGAAGTCGGGCACCGGGGTCTCGGGGGTGGGGGTCATGAAGTCGACCAGATAGCCGTTCTTGGGGACCAGCGCGAACAGCTCGGACAGGTCCAGCCCGGCCAGGCGGGGCCGTACGGCGCGCACCCAGGGCAGGTGCAGGGAGCGCCTGGCCGGGTCGCGGAGCGTGCGCAGGCTGGCCACCAGCTCCCAGATCGGCGAGAAGGCGAAGCGGATGCGGGCCACGTCGTGAGGGGCGAAGATCCACTCGACGTGGCAGGAGTTCTTCCGGAACCCGCCCTCCTGCCGGCCCGCCGCCCGATCCGGCGGCGCACCCGGTCCCCGCGCTCCCGCCGCACTCCGCGATCCACCCGAGCCCGGCGATCCGTCCAGGCCGCCGAATCCGCCCACCTCGCCGCCTCCCCCGCCCCGGGTCCCCGCGCACCCTTTTAGGCACCGCTAAAAGATTGGCACCTCCGGGAGCACCTGTCCAACGCTGGTCCCATGACGAGCACGACCCTCTCCAAGCCCACCTTCCTGCAATCCAAGATCGGCGGCCTGCCCCGGGCCTTCTGGGCGTTGTGGGCGGGGACGCTGGTCAACCGGGTGGGCATGATGGTCGAGCCGTTCATCGGCGTCTACCTGACCCAGGCGCGCGGCATGTCCCTGGCGGCCGCGGGCGTGGTGATGGCGGTCTTCGGGGCGGGCTCGCTGATCTCGCAGATCCTGGCGGGCTGGCTGGCCGACCGGCTGGGGCGGCGGATCACGCTGACCGGGGGCATGGTCGCGACCGCCGTGACCATGGTCGCGCTGGGGGCCAGCACCTCGCTGCCCGCGATCGTGGCCTCGATGTTCGTGCTCGGCCTGACGATCGACGCCTACCGGCCCGCCTCCAACGCGCTGGTGGCCGACCTGGTCTCCCCCGAGGACCGGCCGCGCGCCTACGGCCTGCTGTTCTGGGCGCTGAACCTGGGCTTCGCGGTGGCGATGGTCGCCGGCGGCTGGCTGGCCGAGGCGGATCACGCCTGGATGTTCTGGTTCAACGCCACCACCGCGATGATCTTCGGTCTGCTGGTGTGGCGGGCGGTGCCGGAGACCCGGCCGGAGCCGGACCGGCGGAAGGGCGCCGCGGGCGGCGGGTTCGGCACGGTGCTCAAGGACCGGCTGATGGTCGCCTACCTCGTGATCTGCGTGCTCTCCAACCTGGTCTACGTCCAGGCGTTCACGACCCTGCCGCTGGCCATGACCGGCGCGGGGTTCCGCGAGGTCGACTACGGCCTGGTCATGGCCGTCAACGGCATCCTGATCGTGCTGATCCAGCCGCTGACGGCCGACTGGTTCGGCCGGCGGGACCACAGCACCATGCTCGCGACCGGGTTCGCGGTGATCGGCGGCGGCTTCGCGCTGACCGCCCTGGTCTCCAGCGTCGCCGGGTACGTGCTCACCGTGGTCGTCTGGACGCTGGGCGAGATCGTCACCGCGGGCATCCCCGGCGCCATCGTGGCCTCGCTCGCCCCGGCGCACCTGCGCGGGCGCTACTCGGGCATGTACGGCTTCTCCTGGTCGGCCGGGACCATGCTGGCTCCGCTGGTCGGCACCCGGCTGCTCGACGTCGGTCCCACCGCCCTCTGGCTGACCATCGGCGCGATCGAGCTGGTGGCCGCCGCCGGCCTGCTCGCGATCGGCCCGGCGCTGCGCCGCCGTACCGGATCAACATCGCGTTGAACGCATTTTGATTGAACATTTGCTCGCTGCGGCTAATGTCCCTCTAAGTCAGTACATAAAGGGGTCATATGACGCGCGAGCTGGGCGGATCGGCCCCGGCGGGCTTCTTCGCCGGGGCGAACGGCCGCATGCGCCTGGGCGGGGTACTGATCGCCGTCCTGTCCGTGGCCCTCGAGTGCACCAACATCGTGGTGACCGCCGAGCTGCCGCAGCCCGACTACACCCCCCTGCCCTTCGCTCCTGAGGACATGGCGGGCACGGCCTTCCCGATCTTCGGTGCGCTGCTGATCCTCCGGCGGCCCCGGCTGCTCATCGGCTGGCTGCTGGCGCTGGGCGGCCTGGCCTGCGCGGTCAACATCCTGGCGGCCAACACCGCCCTGCTTCATGCGCCCACCCCCTACGCCTTCGGCGCGCCCAAGCCGCTGTGGGTGATCGTCGGCCAGAGCTGGGCCCTGGCGACCTTCCTGCTGGGCGTGCTGCTGCCGCTGCTGTATCCGACCGGCCGCCTGCCCTCGCCCCGCTGGCGGTATCTGATCGCCGCGGCCGTGCTGGTCCTGGGTGCCGACGCCCTGCGATCGGCGCTCGTCCTGCTGGAGACGGTCCCGCCCATGCCGGCTCTCACGGAGCTCCTGCACGGGCTGACCTCCGCAGTGATGGGCCTGGCGTTCGCCTCGCTGGCGATCCGCCTGCGGCGCGCGGGACCGGTCGAGCGGCGTCAGATCATCTGGCCCCTGTTCGCGTTCGCGGGCCTGATCGTCCCGTGGGCGATGGGAGGCTCGGTCTGGTGGCTGGCCTCGTTCACCGTCCCGCTCATCCCGGCCGCGATCGCGTTCGTGATCCTGCGGCACGGGCTCTACGGCATCGACACCCTCCTCAGCCGCGCCCTGGTCGGCGCGGGCCTCGTCGGTGTCGTCGGCGGCGTCTACGTCGCGGCGGTGGCGGCCTCCAGCGTGCTCCTGTCGGACGTGTACGAGATCGGCGGGCTGCTCGCCGCCCTGTGCGCCGGCGCCTTCTTCCATCCGCTGCGCACGCTGCTGCAGCGCGGCGTCGACCGGCTGCTCTACGGCAGCAAGGGCGACCCGGTGGCACTGGCCGGGGAGCTGCGGCGGCGGCTGCAGCGGATCGACCCCGCCGAAGGCCTGCCCGCGGCGCTGGAGGTGCTGCGGGAGGGACTGTCCGTCACCGGGGTGGCCGTGCGCTTCGCCGAGGAGTCCCCCGCCGGCGGGCGGGCCGGCGAGTGGCCCGCGCGGACGACCTCGGGCGAGCTCGGCGAGGTGGCCCGCGAGGTCGAGCTGGTCTGGCACGGCGAGCCGGTGGGCCGGCTGCTCATAGGCCCGCCGGGGGCCCGGCGGCTGCCCGCCGCGCACAACGAACGCGTCATCGCCGCGCTCACGCCGTACGTGGCCGACGCCGCCCACGCGGTCCGGCTGGTCGGCGCGCTGAGCCGCTCCCGCGAGCGGATCATCGCCGCCCGCGAGGAGGAGCGCCGCCGCCTCCGCCGCGACCTGCACGACGGCCTCGGGCAGTCGCTCAGCGGCATGGCCATGTCCATCAACGCGGCCCGCGGCTATCTGCACGAATCCCCCGAGAACGCCGAACGGCTGCTCGACGGGCTGCGCTCCGGCATGGACAGCGTCACCAGCGACATCAGGCACCTGGTGTACGGCCTGCGCCCCCCGGCCCTGGACGACCTCGGCCTGGCCGGGGCGATCAGGGAGATGGCCGGGCCGGGCGTGCAGGTCGAGGTGAGCGGCGACCTGACCGGGCTGCCGGCCGCCACCGAGGTGGCCGCCTACCGGATCGTCCAGGAGGCGCTGACCAACGTCCGCAAGCACGCGGGGGCCTCCGTCGTGCGCGTCTCGCTGGAGCGCGACGGGCAGCTGGGCGTCCGGGTGAGCGACGACGGGACGGGCGTGCCGCCCGACCGGCGCTCCGGCGTGGGGCTGGCCTCGATGCGCGAGCGCGCCGCCGAGCTCGGCGGCACCTGCATGATCACATCGCCGCCCGGGGGCGGCACGGTGGTCGAGGCGGTGCTGCCCCTGACCCTCGACGCGGAGCCCTGCCACTGAGCCGATGTCTCACAGAACCCACAGCTCTCACAGCGGATCTCACAATGGGATCTCACAGGGAGATGTCACAGCGAGCGAACGATGGTGAATGTTGCCGTATGACGTTAGTCCAGGTAGCCGTACCCTTACTGCTGCGATGCTGACATTCCGTGCCCTAGGACCGTTCCAGGCGCGCCATGGTGACGTGGTGCTCGATCTGGGCGGTCAACGCCAGATGGCGGTGCTCGCCCGGCTTCTCGTAGCCAAGGGCCGCGCCGTCCCTGTGAGCGTGCTCATCGACGAGCTCTGGCCGGGTGAGCCCCCGGCCCAGGCGCTGTCCACCATCCAGGGTTACGTGTCGCGGCTGCGCCGCGCGCTGGAGCCGGGCCGCGCGCCCCGCGAGGAGGCCGAGGTTCTGGTCTCGGCCCCGCCCGGTTACGCGCTGCGCACCGAGACCGGTCAGGTGGACGCCTGGCGGTTCGAGAACGCGGTCAAGATGGAGGGCCCCCCGGCCGCCGTGTGGGAGCGCATGGAGGAGGCGCTCTCCCTGTGGCGGGGACCCGCGCTGGCCGAGTTCTCCGACCTGTCGTGGGCGGTGACCGAGGCCGGGCGGCTGGAGGAGCTCCGGCTGGCCGCGGTCGAGCGGCGCGCCGACGCGGGGCTGGCGCTGGGCCACTCGGCGGCCCTGGTCGCGGACCTGGAGGCGCACGTGTCGGCCCACCCGCTCAGGGAGGAGGGCTGGCGGCTGCTGGCCCTGACCCTGTACCGCGGGGGCCGGCAGGGCGACGCGCTGGGAGCGCTCCGACGCGCCAGGGCGGTGGTCCGCGAGGAGCTGGGCCTCGACCTCGGCGCCACGCTCCAGCGTCTGGAGTCCGACATCCTGGCCCAGGCCTCCCATCTGGACCTGCCCGCGGGACATCCGGTCACCGCACTCCCGGCCGAGACGCCCGCCGTGCCTGCGGCGCCCTCCGCGCCCCCTCCGGCGGCCGGACCGCCGCCGCTGCGCGTCGTCGTGGTCGACGACCAGGCGCTGGTGCGCACCGGCCTGCGGGTGGTGCTGGACAGCGAGCCGGGCTTCGAGCTCGCCGGCGAGGCGGGCGACGGAGAGCAGGCGATCGCGGTGGTCCGCGAGACCCGTCCCGACGTGGTGCTCATGGACATCCAGATGCCGCGCCTGGACGGCCTGACCGCCGCGCGGCGGATCCTCGCCGACGAGGACTCGCCGAAGGTGATCATGATGACCACGTTCGGCACCGACGACAACCTCTACTCGGCGCTGCGGGCGGGGGTGAGCGGCTTCGTGCTCAAGACCTCCGCGCCCGAGCAGCTCATCACCGCCATGCGCGCCGCGCAGGCCGGTGACGCGCTGATCGACCCGGCCGTCACCACCCGCCTCATCTCGGCCTTCGCCGGGCGCACCGACCCCTCGGCCCCACCCGCCCTGGCCGGTCTCGGCGACGCCGAGCTCGACCTGCTCAAGCTGGTCGCCCGCGGGCTCACCAACCGGCAGATCGCGGCCACCCTGGCGGTCCCCGAGCAGTCGGTGGCCCAGTCCGTGAACAGGCTCCTGGACCACCTCGGCCTCTTCGACCGCGCCCAGCTCGTCGTCACGGCCTACGAGTCCGGCCTGGTCAACCCCGGTGACGTGGGCAGGTAACCGATGTTCGTGCAGGCGGGGGGAGACCGGCGCGCCACTCCCGGCGGGCAGGCCGCGAAGCACGGCTCGGGCGCGCAGGACGCGGCGGGCGGACCGGGGCCGGACGCGCGACTCCAGGAGAACCCGGGGCGCGAGCCGGACGCGCTGCTCGCGGTGAACCCTGCACATGAGCCGGAGGCGGCAGGCGGGTACGGGCCGGTCGTGCGGATTCCGGAGGTCCCCGGGCGCGAAGCGGTCACGGCGGACGGATCCGCCGGGACCGTCGACTTCGACGGACCGCGACCGAGTGCGATGGCCGCGTTCGTCTCCTCCCCCAGGGGAGTCCTCGCCGTCGTGATGGCCCTGGCCTCCGCCGTACTCACCGTATGGGGGTTCGTCGTCGGCCTCGGCCTGCCGCCCGCGTGGAACACCGGCATCCCGGCCACTCCCGACACCGCGGCGGGCCTGGTCTTCCCCGTGATCGGGGTCTTCCTGCTGGCGCACGGCGCGCCCCGGATCACCGGCTGGCTGATGTGCGCCGGCGGGCTGGGCTGCGCGGTCAACACCTTCGCGACGTCGGCGACGCTGGCGGCCGGGGCCGCGGGCGACATGGCCGCCTCGGGGCACTTCCGCCTGCTGACGAGCGTGGGCTGGGGGATCGGCGGCATGCTGCTGGGCGTCATCATGCCGCTGTTCTCCCCCGACGGCCGCCTGCCGTCGCGACGCTGGCGGCCGGTGCTGGCGCTGTCGATCTTCATGATCGTCTTCCAGACCTGCTACCAGCTCCTTCTCCCCTCGCCGTCCCGGGAGCAGTCGCGCTGGCCCGAGCCGATCCCCAACCCGATCGGCGTCGAGGCGCTCGCCCCCCACGCCGGCACCGTGCAGGCGGTCATACAGGCGATCCTCGTGGGGCTCGTCGTGGTGGCCGTGGTCTCGCTGGTGCTGCGCTTCCGCCGGGCCGACCCGGCCGGGCGGCGCCAGATCGCCTGGCCGATGTCCGCCTTCGCCGTCTACGCCCTCTTCCTGATGGGCGGGGCGGACTGGTGGCTGATGTCCACGCTGTGGACCGTCCTCGCCGCCGTCGCGATCGCCTTCTCCGCGCTGCGCTACCGGCTGTACGGCATCGACACCGTGGTCAGCCGGGCCTTCGTGGCCGCCGGGCTGGTCGCCGCGGTCAGCCTGGTCTACTTCGGCGCGGGCGCCGTGGCCGGGGTGTTCCTGTCCGGCTACGACCGGATCGGCGGCCTGGCCGCCGCGCTGGTCGCCGGGGTGTTCTTCCACCCGCTGCGCAACCGGCTGCGGCACCTGGTCGACCGGCTCATGTACGGCACGCACGGCGACCCCGCCGTCCTGGCCGCCCGGCTGGCCCGGCAGGTCGGCGAGGCCGAGCCCGCGGGTGCGCTGGGCGCCGTCGCCGCGGTGATCCGCGACGGGCTCGGCGTCACCGGGGTCGCGGTCGAGGTGCGCGACCTGGCGAGCCGGCGGGTGGAGATCGGCACGCTGGGGCCGGCGCCCCGGGTGGTCCGGCTGGTCTGGCACGGCGAGCCGGTCGGCCGGCTGCTGCTCGGCCCGCCGGGACCGCGCAGGTTCGCCGCCGCCCACAACGACCGGCTGATCGCCGTGGTCACGCCGTACGTCGCCGACGTGGTGCACGCCGTACGGATGACCGCCGACCTGCAGCGCTCGCGCGAGCGCATCCTGACCGCCCGCGAGGAGGAGCGCCGCCGCCTGCGCCGGGACCTGCACGACGGCCTGGGCCACGCGCTGGCCGACATGGCCATGGCGATCAACATGGCCCGGATCAGCCTGCGCACCGCGCCCGCCTCGGCCGACCGGCTCCTGCTCGACCTGCGCGGCGGGATGGACGCGGTGGGCCAGGAGATCAGGGAGCTGGTGTACGGCCTGCGCCCGCCCACGCTGGACGAGCTCGGCCTGGCGGGAGCCGTACGGAGCCTGGCGGCCGAGGGCGGCCTCCCGGTCACGGTGGAGGCCGAGGGGGACCTCTCCGACCTGCCCGCGGCCGCCGAGGTGGCCGCCTACCGGATCGCGCAGGAGGCGCTCACCAACGTCCGCAAGCACGCGCGGGCCGGCTCGGCGACGGTCTCGCTGCGGCGCGAGGACCGCCTGCTCTCGGTCCGGATCACCGACGACGGGCGGGGGCTGCCCGAGGAGGCCCGGTCCGGCATCGGCCTGATCTCGATGCGCGAACGCGCCACCGAGCTGGGCGGGACCTGCGTGATCGGGCCGGCTCCCGGCGGCGGCACGGCCGTGGAGGCCGTCCTGCCGATCACCCGCTGACCCCGGCCCCGACCCCGGGTCCGGCGGCGCTCCGCCGTCCCAGGTTTCGGTTGGGACAATTCCCGGACGGCCGGTGAACCTTTTCTCCTCTCCAGGGTTCTAACCACCGATATCTACCGCTGATGAGGAGATCGTCCGTGAAGTACTGGGCTCTGGCCGCCGGCGCCGCACTCGCCGTGACCACCGCCGCCGTTCCGGCACAGGCCGCCGCACCGGCGCCGCTGACCGGCAAGGGCGTCTACCTCAGCTATGGGAACGACATCCGGGTGCTCTCCGGCGGCCGCACGCTGTGGACGGCGCGCGGCGCCTCGTTCACCGGGCAGTTCTCCGCCTCCCCCGACGGCAGGAAGGTCGCCTGGATCGACGGCAAGGGCCGGCTGCACGTCTCCGGCCTCGACGGCGGCAAGGCCACCGACAAGATCATCGCCAAGGGCGCGGCCGCCGGGGGCCCGTGCATGACCCCCGCCTGGTCGGCCGACTCCAGGCGGATCGCCTTCCCGCTGGCCGGCTCGGCCGAGCGCACGACCGTCGCCGTGGTCGGCGCCGGGGGCAGGGGTCTGGGCAGGCTCGGCACGACGCCGGGCCCCTGCCACCTGACCTGGTCGGCCGACGGCCGCACCCTGGCCGGATACGCCGGCGACACCGCGGGCGTCCACCTGCTGGACACCGGCTCGCGCGTCTCCAGGAAGGTCCCCGGCGTCAAGCTCGCCAACCACGTGGAGAGCCTGTCCCCCGACGGCCGCCGCGTCGTGGTGAACGCGATCGGCGCGAACGCGGACGCCGGGGACGGTTCCTGGCCGCTGTCCTTCACCCCGTCGATCTACGACACGAAGACCGGCAAGAAGATCTCCATCCCCGTCGGGGGCAGGCTGATCGGCGCCCACTACCTTGAGGACGGCCGCCTGGTGGTCCGGGTCGCGGGCTCCCCCGCCAACACGCTGGTGGTGCTCAGCCCCTCGGGCAAGCGGCTGCAGAGCGTGAGCGAGAAGGCCGCCGACCGCGGGCACGGGCTGCTGCGGATCCTCGGCTGACTCCCGGCCGCTCCTCGGCCGATCCCGGCCGGGCGTGCGACGTCCCCCGGCCGGGCGGTGATCTCCCCGGCCGGGCGTGCGGCCGCCTGTCGGCCGGAGGCGCCGTACGCCTCCCCCTCAGAACGGGGCATCCCACCTGGAACGGAGCACCGTGGATATGATCCGCGCGGAAGGGGAGGAACCCCTGCGGATACCGTCCGGGGCTCTGAAGGGGGAACCCATGTGGTGGCGTGACGCCGTCATCTACCAGGTGTACCTGCGCTCGTTCAACGACGCCGACGGCGACGGCGTCGGCGACCTAGACGGGCTGCGGGCCCGGCTGGACCACCTGACCTCGCTGGGCGTCGACGGGATCTGGCTCAACCCGTGCTATCCCTCCCCCGGCGCCGACCACGGCTACGACGTGGCCGACTACACCGACATCGACGCCCGATACGGCGGCCTGCCGGCCTTCGACCGGCTGCTGGCCGACGCCCACGACCACGGGCTGAAGGTGTTCATGGACCTGGTGCCCAACCACTGCTCGGTCGAGCACCCCTGGTTCCGGCAGGCCCTGGCCGGCGACCCGGCCGCCCGGGAGCGGTTCGTCTTCCGGCCCGGCCGCGGAGACGAGCCGCCCAACAACTGGCAGTCGGTCTTCGGCGGCCCGGCCTGGACCCGGGTGGACGACCAGTGGTACCTGCACAGCTTCGACCCCGGTCAGCCCGACTTCAACTGGCGCAACCCCGAGGTGGGCGACTACTTCGAGGACGTGCTGCGCTTCTGGTTCGACCGGGGCGTGGACGGCTTCCGCATCGACGTGGTCCACATGCTGTTCAAGCACCCCGACCTGCCCGACTGGCCGCACCACCCCGAGTACAACATCCTCGCCCAGAACCAGCCCGAGGTGCACGAGGTGCTGCGCCGCTGGCGCAAGCTCGCCGACGCCCACGGCCGCACGCTCGTCGGCGAGATCTGGGTGCCGACGGTCGGCGACCTGGCGCTCTACCTGCGGCCCGACGAGCTCCAGCAGGCTTTCTACTTCGACCTGCTCGTCTGCCCGTGGGACGCCGCCCGCTTCCGCGCCTCCATCGACCGGGGGCTGGAGGAGATCGTCTCCACCGGTGCCGTGATCACCTGGACGCTGGCCAACCACGACGTCCACCGGACGGTGAGCCGCTTCGGCCTGGTGACCCGTACCGGCGGCCCGGACACCCGCCCGCGCGGCGTCGTGGACGTGGAGCTGGGCGTACGGCGGGCCCGCGCCGCGGCGATGCTGGTGCTGGCGCTGCCCGGCTCGGTCTACCTGTACCAGGGCGAGGAGATCGGTCTCCCCGAGGTGCTCGACCTGCCCGACGAGGCCCGGCAGGATCCCACCTGGTTCCGCTCCGGAGGCACCGAGCACGGCCGCGACGGCTGCCGGGTCCCGCTGCCCTGGACCGCGGAGGGGCCCTCGTTCGGCTTCTCCTCCGCGGAGGAGACCTGGCTGCCCCAGCCCTCCTGGTTCGGCGAGTTCGCCATCGAGGATCAGATCGAGCAGGACGGCTCGACCTGGCGCCTGCACCGCGACGCCCTGCTGGCGCGCCCGGGCTTCCAGGGCCCGCTGGAGTGGCTGCCCACCGGCCGCGAGGACGTCCTGGCCTTCCGGCGCGGCAGCATGGTGTGCGTGACCGTCTTCGGCGACGAGCCGTACCGGGCCGGCCGGGGCGTGCCGGTGCTCGCTTCCGAGGACGCGCCGCCCGGGACGGTGGCCGGCGGCAGCACGGCCTGGTTCCACGAGTGACGGCCCGCCTCCACGGGTAAAGGGCGCCTTTCCCGGGGATCACCCCGGCCCCGTCCGTCCGAGGCGCGAGAACTAAGGTGAGAACGTGGCTCAACTGCGAATCGCCCTTGCACAGACCAATCCCGCGGTCGGCGACCTGGCGGCCAACACCGCCAAGCTCGTCGAGTGGACCCGGCACGCCGCCGACCGCGGCGCGCACCTGGCGGTCTTCACCGAGATGTTCCTCACCGGCTACCCGGTGGAGGACCTGGTACTGCGTTCCTCGTTCGTGGAGGCCTCTGTCGCGGCGGTCGAGACCGCGGCCCGGCGCCTGGCCGAGGAGGGTCTCGGCGAGATCCCGGTGGTCGTCGGATACGTCGACCGCGCCCGGCTGGCCCCGCGGGTCGGACAGCCCAAGGGCGCCCCGCTCGACGCGGCGGCGCTGCTGCACCGGGGGCGGGTGGTCGTCAAGACCGCCAAGCACCACCTGCCGAACTACGGCGTCTTCGACGAGTACCGCTACTTCGTGCGCGGCGACCGGATGCCGGTCTTCCGGCTGCACGGGGTGGACGTGGCCATCGCGGTCTGCGAGGACCTGTGGCAGGACGGCGGGCCGGTCGCGGTGGCGGCCGAGGCCGGGGCCGGGCTGCTGGTGGTGCCGAACGCCTCGCCGTACGAGCGGGGCAAGGACGACGCGCGCCTGGAGCTGGTCTCCCGGCGGGCCCGGGAGGCGGGCTGCGTCCTCGCCTACGCCAACCAGGTCGGCGGCCAGGACGAGCTGGTCTTCGACGGCGACTCGATCATCGTCTCCGCCTCGGGCGAGCTGATCGCGCGGGCCGCGCAGTTCGCCGAGGAGCTGCTGGTGGCGGATCTGGAGCTGCCCGAGGCCCGCCACGACGGCGCCGCCCCGTCCGAGGTGGACGCCGGGGACGGCACCGTCATCACGGTGGAGCGGGTGGAGCTGTCGTCGAGCCCGCTGGAGCCGTACGACCCGCAGCCCCCGGCCGTCGCCGCGCACCTCGACGACACCGCCGAGGTCTACTCCGCCCTGGTCCTGTCGGTGCGCGACTACGTGGCCAAGAACGGCTTCCAGTCGGTCATCCTGGGCCTGTCCGGCGGCATCGACTCGGCGCTGACCGCCACCATCGCCTCCGACGCGATCGGCCCCGACCGCGTCCACGTGGTGCTGATGCCCTCGCAGTACTCCTCCGAGCACTCCCTGGGCGACGCCAACGAGCTGGTCGAGCGGCAGGGGGTCAAGGCCAGGATCGTCCCGATCAGCGACATCGTGACGGCCTTCGACAAGGAGCTGGCGCTGACCGGCCTGGCCGCGGAGAACCTCCAGGCGCGGGTGCGCGGCACGATCCTGATGGGCCTGTCCAACCAGCACGGCCACCTCGTCCTGACCACCGGCAACAAGAGCGAGCTGGCCACCGGCTACTCGACGCTCTACGGCGACTCCGCGGGCGGCTTCGCCCCGATCAAGGACGTCCCCAAGACGCTGGTCTGGAAGCTGTCGCGCTGGCGAAACGAGCAGGTCGGCGTCTCCAGCCCGTTCCTGCACGACTTCCCGGTGCCGCCGATCCCGGAGAACTCCATCGAGAAGGAGCCCAGCGCCGAGCTGCGCCCGGACCAGCGCGACACCGACTCCCTGCCGGAGTACGACATCCTGGACCGCCTGCTGGACGACTACGTCGAGAAGGACATGGGCTCGGCCGAGCTGGTCGCCGCGGGCCACGACCCCGAGCTGGTCGCCCGCGTCATCCGCCTGGTCGACGTGGCCGAGTACAAGCGCCGCCAGTATCCCCCGGGCCCCAAGATCACGCCCAAGAACTTCGGCCGCGACCGCCGTCTGCCCATCACCAACCGGTGGCGCGAGAACCCGTCCTGACCACCTGTCCGGCCACCGTCGCGGGGGGCTCCGTTGCGCGCCCCCGCGAGGGCCTGGATAGTGGAGGGGCGGAGTCGGCCGGCCTCATGAAGGTGATCGATCGATGACAGCGGATCCGCCCGGCGCGAGCTGGCGGAGATCCTCCCTGAGCGCGGCCCCCTGCGACTGCGTCGAGGTGGCCGTCGTGGAGGCCCCCGCCGACGGCCCCAAGGCGGGGGCGGGGACGCTCCACGTGCTGCGCGGCTCCAAGGATCCCGACGGCCCGAAGCTGTTCTTCACCCAGTCCGAATGGGACGCCTTCGTCGGCGGCGTCAAGCTCGGCGAGTTCGACGCCTGACCCGGCGGGCGCTTCCGGAGAGACCTCGGGGCAGACCTCAGCGGGGAAGGAGACCCGCCATGATGTGGTCGGCGAGGCGCTCGGCGAGGTTCTCCGACAGCTGTCCGCCCTCGCCGAAGCCGGCCGACTTGACGTACCACATCACCGTGCCGACCACCGTCGCCATCGCGACCGGCAGGTCGAGGTCGGCCCGCAGCTCGCCTGTCTCGACGCCGCGGCGCAGCAGGGCCGCCAGCGCCTCCTGGCGCGGCCTGATCGTCACCTCGCGGATGCGCTCGACCAGGTGGGGGTCGCGGTCGTAGCCGCTCATCGCGATGTTCATCACGCAGCGGCTGCGCACGTCGCTCGCCTCCCGCCGCATGATCTCCAGGTAGGTGACCAGCCGGTCGCGGAACGGCCCGTCCTCCAGCGGGGGCAGGGGCGACTTCAGCACGGCGAGGGCGTCGACGACCAGGTCCTCCTTGCTGGACCAGCGCCGGTAGATCGTGGTCTTGCCCACCCCCGCGCGGGCGGCGATGGCCTCGATCGACAGCTCGGCGAGGCTGGTGCTCTCACCGATCAGGTCGAGGGTCGCCTCGATGATCGCCTTCTCCGCCTTGGCGCTGCGGGGACGGCCCGCCGGGCGGGCCGCCCGGGTCCCGTCCACGCTCGCCGTCTCGTCCGTGCTCGTCATAGCGGACCTACACTACCGCCGGTTCCTTGTCCTGATCCCGGTCCGGCGCCGCGGGGGCCTGGGCGCCCTTGCCGGGCAGCCACCGGGCCACCATCAGGGCCCCGAGCAGGGCGATCCCGGCCGCGACCAGGGCGGTGATGTGCACGCCGTCCATGAAGGCCCGCACCGCGGGCGTCACCAGCGCGGCGCCGCGCTCGCCGAGGCCCTCGGCCAGGGCCATCGTGGCGGGCAGGGACTCGCCCGCCGTGTGCCGCAGGTTCTCCGGCAGGCCGGCCAGCGCCGGGGAGACCCCGTCGCGGTAGGCCGCCGAGAGCACCGAGCCGAGCAGCGCCACGCCGAGCGCGCCGGCCACCTGGCGGACGGTGTTGCTCATGGCCGAGCCGACCCCGGCCTTCTCGCGGGGCAGCGACTCCATGATCGCGGTGGTGGCGGGCGGCATGATGTTGGCCATCGCCGCACCCTGGATGAAGAAGATGACCTCGATCACCACGACCGGGGTGTCGGGGCTCAGCAGCGAGTAGGAGGCCAGCGCGCCGGCCACGATCACCATGCTCACGGTGGCGGTCAGCCTGCCGCCGAAGCGCCCGGCCATCTGCTGGCTGAGCGGGGCGAAGATGAGCTGGGCCGCCGCGAAGGGCAGCATCAGGGCCCCGGCCTGCAGCGGGCTGAAGTCCCGGACGATCTGCAGGTAGAAGACCAGGAAGAACATCGCGCCCATCATCGCGAAGAACACGATGCCGATCATGCCGATCGCGGTGGAGAACCGGGCGTCGCGGAAGTAGGTGACGTCGAAGGCCGGGTGGTCGATGCGGCGCTCCCACCAGACGAAGGCACCCAGCACCGCCAGGCCCAGGACCGTCGGGAGGATCACCTCGGCGCTGGCGACCGTGGCCAGTTCGCCGCCGCGGATGATGCCGTAGGTCAGGGCGACGAGACCCACGATGGACAGGAGCACGCCGACCGGGTCGAGCTTGGACGGCCTGGGGTCGCGCGACTCGGGGACGACCGCTCCGATGAGCACCATGCTCACCAGCACGATCGGCACGTTGACCAGGAAGACCGAGCCCCACCAGAAGTGCTCCAGGAGCAGGCCGCCGGTGATCGGGCCGATCGCCACGGCCAGGCCCACGCCGGCCGCCCAGATGCCGATCGCCTTGCCGCGCTCCTGCGGCGGGAAGACGTTGGAGATGATCGCCAGCGTGGCCGGCATGATGGCGGCGCCGCCGATCCCCATGAACGCCCGGGCGACGATCAGCTGCGTCGGATCCTGGGCGTAGGCGCTGGCCAGCGAGGCCAGGCCGAACAGGACCATGCCGATCATCAGCATCCGCTTGCGGCCGGTCCGGTCGCCGATCACTCCGAAGGTGAACAGCAAACCGGCGAAGACCAGCGTGTAGGAGTTGATCGCCCACTCGAGCTGACTCTGGGTGGCGCCCAGGCCGTCCTGCGGATCGGCGATCGTCTTCAGAGCGACGTTGAGGATGGTGTTGTCGAGGACGACCACCAGGAGGCTGAAGACCAGCACTCCCAGGATCTGCCACCGGCGTGGGTGGCCGAGCTGCGGTTCCATGAAAGCCCCGTTTTTCGATACGGCAAAGTTTCGCAACGCGAGCGTATCGCTATCTCTTCCGATACGCAACGGGCTCGTTTCGTATTAACGTGCCGTTCACCCCCGCCCTCCTACCCCGCACCGGGGAGGCGACTCCGGGTCACTGGGGCGGATCCGCCGGGGAGGCTCAGGTGGAGGCGGCCTGGAGGCTCTCGACGCCCTCCTGCCCGGCCTGTCCCCGCTGGTCGGCCTTGCGCCAGAACGGCAGGGCGATCAGCACCATCACCACGCCGACCAGCCCCGCCGCGGCGAACGCCCAGCCGGGCCCCGCGTTGTCGATGATCGCTCCGGCGACCGGCGCCGCGATCCCGCCGCCGACCAGCAGGGCCGTGCCGTGCAGGCCCATGGCCTCGCCCCTGGCCCCGGCGGGGACCCAGCGGCTCACCGCCTCCACCGTGGAGGAGAGCCCGGGGGCGCACAGCACCCCGGCCGGCATCAG
Source organism: Paraplanobispora siamensis (assembly GCF_016863175.1). Taxonomy (GTDB): domain Bacteria; phylum Actinomycetota; class Actinomycetes; order Streptosporangiales; family Streptosporangiaceae; genus Planobispora; species Planobispora siamensis. Next base: position 32,517 of record NZ_BOOJ01000043.1, on the reverse strand, counting down.
GGCCACGACCAGCCACCACCAGTCGCCACCGATCAGCCCGACCGGGATGGTGAGCAGGCCCATGCCCCCGATCAGGACCAGCGGGGAGAACCCGCGCGGCAGCCCGCCGTACACGAAACCCCCGACCAGCGAGTAGAGGCACCACACCCCGATCGCCAGGCCGATCCAGGCCGTGTCTCCGGCGCTGTCCATCGTCGCCACCAGGGAGAGCTCGGTGGCGGTCAGGATGAAGGTCGCCGCCGAGACCGTGCCGAGCACGGTGACCAGACCGGGGGTCAGCCACTCGCCCCGCGGGACCTTCTCCACCGCCTCCTTCCGCTCCTCCTCGGAACGGGTGGGCGGGTTCAGCAGGACCAGCACCGCGGCGGAGCCGGCCAGGCCGGTCGCGACGAGGCACATCGTCCACGTGCTGCCGAGCGCCACCGTGCCGGCCGTGGCCAACGCGGGCCCGGCCATGTAGGACAGCTCGACCAGCATCGAGTCGAGGGAGAAGCCGGTCCTGCGCTGCTCCACCGGGACCATGGCGGCCAGGCACTGCCGGATCACGCTGAACACCGGCAGGCCCAGCAGGCCCGCCACCGCCGAGGCGACGAGCAGCGCGGGGTACGGCAGCGCCCAGGCGGAGGCCCAGAAGACGAGCTGCGCGAGGCCGGTCACCACCAGCACCGGCCGCAGGCCGTACCGGTCGACGAACCTCCCGGCCAGCGGCGAGCCGACGGCCATGCCCACCGTGGTCGCGGTGCCGACCGCGCCCGCCTCGAACCAGCCCAGGCCGAGACTCTTGTTGACGTGCAGCGTCAGCGTGAGGCCCATCGCGGTGGACGGGATCCGCGCGACCAGTCCCACTATCAGCAGCGTCCGGACACCCGGCAGGGCCAGCAGGCGACGGTAAGGTTCGATAGCCATCTTTATTGCTTACCTCCCCCCGTATTGTGGCGTACGCCTCCGACACTCCCGCCACCGGATTACCGGGGCGCCGGGGGGTGTTTAACCAGACGAACGCATGCCATCATCAGAAACGTCCGGGGACGCCACAGGGGCGCCTCGAGACTCTGGAGGGTTCTCATGTCCTCTTCCGTAACCAGCCGGCCGACCGCGCTCTACGGCGGCCAGGCGGGGCGAAGGGTCACCGTCCGCGACATCGCCGCCGCCAAGGAACGCGGCGAGAGGTGGCCGATGGTCACCGCCTACGACGCGATGACCGCCCGGATCTTCGACGAGGCGGGCATCCCGGTGCTGCTCGTCGGCGACTCGGCCGCCATGGTGGTATACGGCTACGACTCGACGCTTCCGGTCTCGGTCGACGACCTCATGCCGCTGACCGCGGCCGTGGTCCGGGGCTCCTCGCGCGCGATGGTGGTGGCCGACCTGCCGTTCGGCTCCTACCAGGCCTCCCCCCAGCAGGCGCTGGAGACGGCGGTGCGGTTCATGAAGGAGGCGGGTGCGCACGCGGTCAAGCTGGAGGGCGGACGCCGGGTGCTCCCACAGGTCGAGGCCCTGGTCTCGGCCGGCATCCCGGTCATGGCCCACCTCGGCCTGACCCCCCAGTCGGTCAACGTCTTCGGCGGCTACCGGGTCCAGGGCCGCGGCCAGTCCGGTGACGAGCTGATGGCCGACGCCAAGGACCTCGAGGCCGCCGGCGCCTTCTCGGTCGTCCTGGAGTGCGTGCCGGCCGAGCTGGCCGAGCGGGTCACGACCTCCCTGTCGATCCCGACGATCGGCATCGGCGCGGGCCCGTCCACCGACGCCCAGGTCCTCGTCTGGCAGGACCTCATGGGCCTGACCGAGCGCCCGGCCAAGTTCGTCAAGAAGTACTTCAACCTGGCCCAGGAGATGGACCAGGCCGTCCGCGCCTTCGCCGACGAGGTGACCGCGGGCGCCTTCCCCACCCCCGAGCACACCTACCACTGACCCACCCGCCCCGGCGCCGGTGAAGGCGGGCACCCTGACGTCGCCCGCCTTCACCGGCGCCCTACGGCGAGCACGCGCCACACCCGCCCACCGGCCTCATCCCCACCGGCGCCGGTGCGGCGGGACGGTGCACGGACGTTCCCGGCGCCGCCGTACGGCGAGGCGGATCAGGCCAGGGTGGCGGGGTCGGTGTTGGCGCCGCAGACGACGACGGCCACGCGCTCCCCGGGGGCCGGGGTGTAGGCGCCGCAGCGCAGGGCGGCGAAGGCGGCGGCCCCGGCGGGCTCGGCGGCGACGTGGCAGGAGCGCCACAGCTCCCGGCGGGCCTCGATGATCGCCTCGTCGGGGACCAGGACGCTCCCGACCCCGGCGGCGCTGGTGACCTCGTAGGCGATCCGGCCGATCCGGCTGGCCCCGAGCGCGTCGGCGCCCACACCGCTCACCTCGACCTGGACCGGCCCTCCGGACGCCAGCGCCCGGTTCAGGGTGGGGATCAGCTCCGGCTCCACCGCGACCACCCGGGCCCGGCCCGCCACGGCCGCCGTGATCCCGGCGACCAGCCCGCCGCCGCCCACGGCCACCAGGACCGTGTCCACTCCCCCGGTCTGCTCCAGCGTCTCCAGGCCGACCGTCCCCTGCCCGGCGACCACGTCGGGCTGGTCGTAGGCGTGGACCTCCAGGGCCCCGGTCTCCGCGGCCCGCTTGGCCGAGGCCTCGTAGGCCTCGGCGTAGATCGAGCCGACCTGGTTCACCTCGGCCCCAAGCGCCCGCAGCCCGGCGACCTTCACCGGGCTGGACACCGTGGGCACGAAGATCTCCGCCCGCACGCCGAGCGCCCGCGCGACGTGGGCCACCGCCAGGCCGTGGTTGCCGCCGCTGGCCGCGATCAGCCCGGCCCCGGGCAGCTCTCCGGCCTCCCGCGCGGCCAGCGCGCGGTTGAATCCGCCCCTGACCTTGAACGACCCGGAGTGCTGCATCGACTCCAGCTTCAGGAAGAGCCCCGGGGAGAGCTCCAGCACCGGCGTCCGGCGGGCGCGTCCCGCGATCCGCTCCGCCGCCCGCTCCACGTCCCCGATCGACACGCTCACCTGCGACTCCTCTCGGCCCGGAAGGACACTCGGACAGACACTCGAAGACACTCGGGAAGACACGAAGTTCCCACTCTAACGATCGGCCGCCGGACACGCCCGGCGGCCGATCGTCCCCCGCCTCGGGCACGGGCCCGCGGCGGCCCGGGTGTCAGGAGAGCGCCCGGGCGAAGTCCGCCCACAGGTCCTCGACGTGCTCGATGCCGACCGCGACCCGGACGGTCCCCTCCTCGATCCCGTGCCGGGCGAGCTCCTCGGCGTTCAGCGACTTGTGCGAGGTGGTCGAGGGCTGCATGACGAGCGTCTCGACGCCGCCGAGCGAGGGGGCCAGCAGCGCCAGCCGTACCGAGCTCATGAACTTCTCCCCCGCCTCGCGCCCGCCGACCAGGTCGAAGGAGAAGACCCCGCCGAAGCCCGGCAGCAGCTTGCCCGCCAGCGCGTACGAGCGGTGGGAGGGCAGGCCCGGCCAGTGCACGACCGAGACCGCCGGGTGGGCGTCGAGCCGCAGGGCCAGCTCGTGGGCGTTGGCGCAGTGGCGCTCCATGCGCAGCGGCAGCGTCTGGATGCCGCGCAGGGTCAGCCAGGAGGCGAACGGGTCGGCGGTCGCCCCCAGGTTGGTGGAGAACTTCCAGATCTTGCGGTACAGCTCGTCGTCGGCGAAGACCGCGACGCCGCCGAGCACGTCGGCGTGGCCGCTCAGGTACTTGGTCGTGGAGTGCACCACGACGTCGGCGCCGTGCTCCAGCGGGCGGCACAGGATCGGCGAGGCGAAGGTGTTGTCCACCACCGAGATCAGCCCGGCCTCGCGGGCCACGCCGCACATCCCCGGCAGGTCGGCCACCTGGGTCACCGGGTTGGCGATCGTCTCCAGGTAGACCAGCTTCGTGGACGGCCGGATCGCCTCGCGCAGCGCCTGCGGGTCGTCCTCGGGCACGTAGGTGACCTCGATCCCGAACCGCTCCACCAGGTCGTTGATCACCGAGGCGGTGCCGCCGTAGATGGCGTTCTGGGAGATCAGGTGGTCACCGGGCCGCAGCAGCGCCAGCAGGACGGAGTTGATCGCCCCCATGCCGGAGGCGGTGGCCACGGCGGCGACGCCGCTCTCCAGGTCCGCCACGGCCTCCTCCAGGGCGCGGACCGTCGGGTTGGACAGGCGGCCGTAGACGAACGCCCCGTCGGGACGCTTCATGCCGTCGGCGAAGACGGCCGGGTCCTCGAACACGAAGCCGGAGGTCTGGTAGAGCGGCGTCGCGATCGGGCGGCTGCCGTTCAGCGGCGGCTGGGGAAGGTGGACGGTCCGGGTCTCGGGTCGAAGATCAGTCATATGACAAGGGTGTCCGTTCAACGTGGTGCCGGTCAGAGCCAATCGGGCAAGATTGGCTCATCATGCGAACCAATTTAGACGAGCTGACGGTACGGCTCGGCCGCTGGTCCTCCGGCAGGGGCCCGCTGTACCTGCTGCTCGCCATGCGGATCCGCGCCCTGATCGACGACGGCGAGCTGTCCCCCGGCAGCCCGCTGCCGCCCGAACGGGTCCTGGCCCGCCGGCTCGCGGTCGGCCGGGGCACCGTGGTCGCGGCCTACGACCAGCTCCAGCAGGAGGGCAAGGTGGTGCGCAGGCAGGGCAGCGGCACCCGGGTCGCCGCCGCCGCGCTGCCCGCCACCCGGACGCCGACCGGCACGGTGGCCAACCCCCTGCTCCTGCACCTGCTGGACCTGCCGGACGACGTCGTCCTGCTGTCCTGCGTGGCCCCCGACGAGCCGCCGCCCGCGCTGGCCGAGGCCTACACCGAGGCCGTCGCCGACCTCGCGAAGATCAGGCACGACATCGGCTACCACCCCGCCGGGCACCCGGTGCTGCGCGAGGCGCTGGCCGCCTACTACCGGGCGCGCGGGGTGCCCACCTCTCCCGGTGAGATCCTGGTCACCAACGGCGCGCAGCAGGCGCTGACGCTACTGGCGAGCGTGTTCCTGTCCCCGGGCGACACCGTGCTGACCGAGGTCCCCACCTACCCCGGCGCGCTGGAGCCCTTCCGGGAGGCCGCCGCCCGCTTCCGCACCGCCTCGGACGCGGCGGAGTTCGGCGCGGCGCTGGCCGAGCGTCCCGCCCTGGGCTATCTGATCCCGACCGGGCACAACCCCACCGGTTCGATCATGCCGACCCTGGTCCGGCGCCACCTGGCCGGGCTCGCCGCCGAGCACGACGTCCCGGTCATCGACGACGAGGTCCCGGCCGAGCTGTGCTTCTCCGGTGAGCCGCCCGCCCCGCTCTGCGCCTTCCACCCGGGCGAGCAGCTCATCACCGTCGGCTCGCTGAGCAAGATCGTCTGGGGTGGCCTGCGGGTCGGCTGGATCCGCGCGGCCCCACCGGTGATCTCCCGGCTCGCCCGCCTGCGGGCCATCCACGACCTGGGCGGCGACGTGCTGTCCCAGCTGGCCGCCACCCGGCTGCTCGCCCGCATCGGCGAGCTGCGCCGCGAGCGCACCGCAGTGCTGCGGCGGCGCCACGACCACCTGCTGGCCGAGCTGGCCCGCGCGCTGCCCGCCTGGCGGGTCGAGCCCGCGCTCGGCGGCCAGACCGTCTGGGTACGGCTGCCGCACGGCGACGCCGACGCCTTCGCCCAGGTGGCGCTGCGCCACCGGGTCGCGATCCCGCCGGGGCGGTCGTTCGACCCCTCCGGCGGGCACGGCGGCTTCCTGCGGCTGCCGTTCCTGTTCCCCGAGCCCGAGCTGACCGCGGCCGTCGAGCTGCTGGCCGCCGCCTGGCACGAGTACGACGGCAGCGGCCGGTCCCGGGCCCTGCAGCCGCTGGTCCTGTGAGGACCCGCCGGCTCCGGGCCCGCGACGCTCAGACGTCGGTGACGCGGAAGCCGGCGTGGGCCTTGTAACGGCGGTTGATGGAGATCAGGTTGGCGGTGAGCGCCTCGACCTGGTGGGCGTTGCGCAGGCGGCCGCCGTACACGCCGCGGACTCCGGCGATCCGGTTGGCCAGCGCCTGGACGGTGTCGGTGGCCTCGCGGTCGTCGCCCAGGACGAGCACGTCCAGGTCGACCTCCTCCACCTCGGGGTCCAGCAGCAGGACGGCCGAGACGTGGTGGAAGGCCCCGACCACCCGGCTGTCCGGCAGGACCGCCGCGGCCTGCTGGGCGGCGCTGCCCTCCTCGACGGGCAGCGCGTAGGCGCCCTGCTTGTCGAAGCCCAGCGGGTTGACGCAGTCGATGACGATCTTCCCGGCCAGCTCGGCCCGCAGCGACTCCAGGGTGGCCCTGTGCCCCTCCCACGGCACCGCCACGATCACCACGTCCGCCTCGGCGGCCACGGCCGCGTTGGCGGCGCCGCGCACCGACCCGGCTCCGGCGATGCTCTCCGCCGCCTCCCGCGCCCGCTCCTCGGTGCGCGACCCGATCAGCACGGTGTGCCCCGCCAGGGCGAAGCGCCTGGCCAGGCCCTTGCCCTGGTCGCCGGTGCCACCCAGGATGCCGATCGAGACGCCGCTCACGTCCGGAAGGTCAGTGCTCACTCGTCGCTCCTCATCGTTGTCGGCCGTCCGGGCCGGGCCCTCTCCACGGGCCCTCAGGCTCGCCGCACGCTCTCCACGCCCAGATAATGCCAGGTCTGGGTTCCGCAGACAGTCCCAGGGTGCCTGGGGCACGATTGACGGCATGGACGCTGGGTCGGTGGCATTCTTACGCGAGGTCCTGGAGTCGACCACCTGGGTGGAGCGCACCCGGGAGCTGGGACTGGCCCTGCGCACGACGCGCTCCCCGGGCGGCCTGCTGGTGGTCGGCACCCCCGCCGAGGAGCCCTGGCACCTGACCGCGCACCTCGGTGACGAGGCGCGCCTGTCGGGCCTGCCGCAGCTGGCGCCCACCCTGGTGCGCTGGGCCCCGGCCCCGGACGCCCCCGCCCATCTGCGCGTCGGCCTGGAGCGGATCGAGCGGGCGGAGCGCGGCGAGACGCTGTTCGTGGTGACGCAGGAGCAGGCGCCCGAGACGCTGCTGGAGCGGGTGAGCGACGCCCGCCGCGTCGGGGCGACGATCCTGGCCCTGGACGGCGGCGACCCCGAGCTGGAGGGCCTGGCCCACGACGCGCTGACCGTCCCCGAGCGCGCCCCGCTCTCCTTCGACGGCGCCCAGCACCTGGTGAGCATGGCCGCCGGCGAGATCCCCCGCCGCCCCGGCTTCCGCGACCGCCTCGCCCGCCTCCTCGACCGCCTCAGCGGCCCCCGCGTCCCCGACTGACCGCCGGACCGCCGTCACATCCGGCGGTGCTCTCCCAGACGGGCGGCCAGGCCGTCGGCGGCCTCCCGGAGGGCGGAGATGACGGCGGCCTGGACCGGATCGGGCTCTCCGGAGCCGGTACGGCTGACGCGGGTCACCGCGTCGAGTCTGCGGGCGCCGACCTCCGGGATGCCGGTGACCACGACCTCTCCGGCCGGGACCTCCAGCAGCGCCAGGGACGGCACGATCGCCACGCCGTGGCCCGCCGCGACCAGGGCCAGGACGGGCGGGAACTCCTCGATGACGTGGACCCGGCGCGGGGTGAAGCCGTGCAGGGCGGCCATCCGGTCCAGCGCGCGGGCGCACGCCTGGCCCGGCGGCCCGGCTATCCAGGGGACCTCGCCCAGCCCCGCGGCGTCCTCCGGGATCTCCGGTGCCCCAGGGGTCCGGGCCCAGCCCGGCGGCGCGACGATCCGGTAGCGGTCCAGATGGATCCGGTGGACGGCGAACGAGGGCGGCGCCGGGCCGGGGTCGTCCGCGTCGTGCTCGGTGATGGCCAGGTCGATCCCGCCGAGCCGCAGCTCGTCCAGCGCGCGCGGGCCGTACAGCTCGACGATCCGGGGGGTCAGCCGCGGGTGGCGTCCGGCCAGGACCTCCAGGGCGGGCACCAGCAGGTGCCGGATGACGGTGGGGAACGCCGCGACGGACACCGGCCCGGACAGGCGCTCGGTGAAGCGGGTCAGTTCCCGGCGGGCCTCGACGAGCTCCTCCTCGATCCGCTCGGCGTATCCGGCGAGCATCCGGCCGGCCGGGGTCAGGGCGATGCGGCGCTGCGAGCGGTCGACCAGCGCCAGCCCCACCTCCCGCTCCAGCAGGGCGAGCTGCTGGGAGACCGCCGAGGCGGTCAGGTGCAGCGCCTCCGCCGCGCGCATCACACCGCCGCGGCGGGCCACCTCGTGCAGCACCCGCAGCCGCCGGGGATCGATGTCCATACAGCTAAGCTTACGTTGAAGGTAAGAAGACTTAACTTGCCCTTCAGTGCTACCCCTCGAAATCATGGCTCCGTGAACATCTCCTCCGGCGGGGCGTGAGCGCGTGTCCCTCCTCGTCAACCTGCTCGGCTGGGCCGGCGCCGCCGCCCTGCTGTACGGCTACGCCATGGTCTCGGCCGGCCGGATGCCCGGCGACGGGATGCCGTACCAGCTGGTCAACCTTTCCGGCTCCGTCGCCCTGATGATCAACACGGCCTATCACGCCGCCTGGCCGTCGGCGATTCTCAACGTCGTCTGGGGTGCGATCGGCGCGGTCTCCGTCGCCAAGCTGGTCGCGGCCCGGTCCAGGAAGAAGACGGTGAACGTCACGTGACGCGACTGATCGAGCTGAGCCACCGGATCACCGAGGGCATGGTCACCTATCCGGGCGTGCCCGGCCCCCGGCTGGGCGTGCACCTGAGCCGGGAGGCCTCACGCGAGGTCTACGAACCGGGCACCGAGTTCCACATCGGCAGCATCGAACTGGTCGCCAACACCGGCACCTACCTCGACACCCCCTACCACCGCTATCCCGACGGCCCCGACCTGTCCGGGGTGCCCCTGGAGAAGATCGCCGACCTGCCCGGCCTGGTCGTGCGGGCCGAGGGCCTGCGCTCGGCCGGCCTCGGCCTGCTGAAGGACCTCGACGTGCGCGGCAGGGCCGTACTGATCCACACCGGCTGGGACCGGCACTTCGGCACCGAGGCCTATCTGCGCGAGCACCCCTACCTCGAACCCGAGGCGGCGCGGTGGCTCGCGGAGCAGGGGGCGGCGCTGGTCGGGATCGACTCGCTGAACATCGACGACACCCCGCCGCGCGGGCCGCGCCCGGCGCACACGGCGCTGCTGGGGGCGGGCATCCCGATCGTGGAGCACATGACCGGCCTGGCCGCGCTGCCCGACGCCGGATTCCGCTTCCACGCCGCTCCGCCCATGGTGGCGGGGATGGGGACCTTCCCGGTGCGGGCCTACGCGATCGCCGACGACTAGGGGAACGCGGCCGACCGCAACGGGGAGCCGTGTCCCCCGCGGACCGGGGAGGCCCGCGGGGGCACGGCCCGGTCAGCCGTTGTTCCAGTCCTTGTCCTGCTCGGCCCACTCCTTGTTGCGCTCGGCCGCGGTCTTCAACGCGTTGGCCGCGGCCTCACGGGTCTCGTAGGGACCCATCCGGTCCTTGTTGGGGCAGCCCTTGTCGGGCTCGACCGCCATGTGCTTCAGGCAGAACCACCACTGATCACCCATGCGACCATCCTGCCCGGTGTGAACCCCAACTAGACTTGGCAACCATGACGACAGTGCTCCAGCCCGGGCGGGTCTCGCCCATGCGCAAGGTCCCCGCCCACATCCGGCGGCCGGAGTATGTCGGGAAGAAGGTCCCGAAGACCGGCGAGCCCGACGTCAAGTCCCCCGAGATCATCGAGCGGATGCGGGTCGCGGGCAGGATTGCCGCCCAGGCCCTGCAGGAGGTCGGCAGGCACGTGGCGCCGGGCGTCACCACCGACGAGCTCGACCGGATCGGCCACGAGTTCCTCATCGAGCACGGCGCCTACCCCAGCACCCTGGGCTACCGGGGCTATCCCAAGTCCCTGTGCACCTCGATCAACGAGGTGATCTGCCACGGCATCCCCGACGACACCGTGCTGCGCGACGGCGACATCGTCAACGTCGACATCACCGCCTTCATCGACGGCGTGCACGGCGACACCGACGCCACCTTCCTGGTGGGCGAGGTGGACGAGGAGTCACGCCTGCTGGTCGAGCGCACCCGCGAGGCCACCAGCCGGGCCATCAAGGCCGTCGCCCCCGGCCGCCAGCTCAACGTGGTGGGCCGCATCATCGAGGCCTACGCCAAGCGCTTCGGCTACGGCGTGGTCCGCGACTTCACCGGCCACGGCATCGGCACGACCTTCCACTCCGGCCTGATCGTCCCGCACTACGACGACCCGTCGCTGGCGGTCACCCTCGAGCCCGGCATGACGTTCACCGTCGAGCCCATGCTGACGCTCGGCACGATCGACTACGACATCTGGCCCGACGGCTGGACCGCGGTGACCAAGGACCGCAAGCGGACCGCCCAGTTCGAGCACACCGTGCTGGTCACCGAGACCGGTCACGAGATCCTGACCCTTCCCTAGGGCGTTTCCGGATCAGGGCGTTTCCGGATCTCCGCTCTGCCGGGGATCCGGAGGAAGCACAGCCTAGGACGCCTCCCGGCTGCGGGGCACCGCGGCGGTGACGGTGGTGCCCTCGCCCGCGACCCCGCTGACCGACAGCGTGCCGCCGATCTCCTTGAGGTGGGTCCGCATCGCGGTGATGCCCCGGCCCGCGACCGAGCCGGTGAAACCGGCGCCGTTGTCGCTCACCGTCATGCGCAGGCCGCCCTTGCCGAGGGTGACGGCCACCGAGACGACCTGGGACTGACTGTGCCGCTCGACGTTGGACAGCGCCTCCCTCAGCGTGGCCAGGACGGCGCGGGCGATGCGGGGAGGGGCGTCGTGGGCGGGCAACGCCCAGATCTCCACGGTGATCCCGGTGCGGCTCGACCAGTCGGAGAGATGTTCCTCTAGGGCTTGGGCCAGGCTGCGCCCTTCGCGCATGCGGAGTTCTTCGGACACTCCTCAACCTTCCTGATGGCACGTGTCCGGTCACCGGTCCCCCCGACCGGACACGTGAAACGAGCGTGGTGCGTGACGAGCAGGCGCTGCACCCGCTGCGGCGATGCCCAAACTCCTGCTGAAAGGTTACCCGGAGGTGGGCGGAGCACCAGACGAAGGATAGAGGTCAGTAGCCGTCCGGCTACTCCGCGCGATGCCGTTTGTTGAGTTCTGCCAGGTAATCATTGTACGCGTCGAGCTCGGCGTCCCCGCTGCCTCCGGTGCGCGCCGCGGCGGCGTCGGCGCGCCGGTCGGCGCGGCGGGCCCTGCGGTCGTCGGCCCTCCACCACTGGAAGGCCAGCGCGATCAGCACGATCAGCGTCGGGATCTCCCCGAAGCCCCAGGCGATGGCGCCGCCGGTCCGCTGGTCGGCGATCGCGGAGGCGCCCCAGGTGCGGCCGAGCTGGTCGTACCAGTCGGCGGCGAGAGGGGTGCCCATGTTCATCAGCGCGATGCCGAAGAACGCGTGGAAGGGCATGGTCACGAACAGCAGGATCAGCCGCGCCACGTGCGGCAGCCGGTGCGGCGCCGGGTCCACCCCGATGATCACCCAGAAGAACAGGCATCCGCTGAGCAGGAAGTGCACCGTCATCGCGATGTGGCCCAGGTGCTCCTCCATCGCCGAGGCGAACAGCGGCGTGAAGTACAGCGCGTAGGTCGAGACGATGAAGATCGCGGTGGCGATGGCCGGGTGGCCGACGAAGCGCACGAACCTGCTGTGCAGGATCGTGGTCAGCCACTCGCGCGGCCCGCGGTCGCCGCGCCGTGCGGCGGGCTTGAGGGCGCGCAGGGCGAGGGTGACCGGGGCGCCGAGCACCAGGAAGATCGGGACCAGCATGGACAGTGTCATGTGCTCGGCCATGTGCGCGCTGAACAGCACCTTGGCGTAACGGGCGACGCCGCTCTGGGTGGCGATGAGCAGGATCACCACGCCGGTGAACCACGCGAGGGTACGGCCCCACGGCCAGGAGTCGCCGCGCCTGACCAGCCGCACGACCCCGGCGAGGTAGAAACCGGCGAGCAGGGCGATCAGCGTGCCGGAGAACAGGTCGAACCACCACAGCGAGGCAAGGTTGGCCAGGGAGATCTCCGGCGGCATCGAGTAGCCGAGCACCTCGAAGGCCCGGTCCACCGGCAGGATCGCCGGGGGCGGCGCGGTGCGCGACAGCGCGACGGCCAGCCCCACGGCCGCGAACATGATCAGCACCTCGACGGAGGCGAACCTGACGAACGGGCCGGAGCCGCCGGAGGCGAGCCGGGGCAGGGTCCGCCTGCGGTGCCACCAGCCGGCGACGCCGAGCACCGCGAACGCCGCGGTCTTGGCCAGCAGCAGCAGGCCGTAGGCGGAGGTGAACAGCTCGGCGACGGAGGTGAGCCTGGCCACCACGCTGAACAGGCCCGACAGGCCGACTCCGACGAAGCACCACAGCGCCATCGAGGAGAAGCGGGCGGCGGCGACCTCCAGGTGCGGCTGGCCGCGCAGCGCGTGGGCGCAGAGTACGGCGAGCCCGCCCACCCACAGGGCGAGGACGACCAGGTGCACCGCGACGCTGGTGGTGGCCAGGTCGTGGTTGGGCGAGGAGGCCGAGTGGCCGGTGAGCGCGGGCGGGAGCATGGTCGCCAGGGAGAGCACGAGCAGGCCGCCCGCCGCCCCCACGGTGATCGCGCCGCGGGCGAACAGGGCGATGGCCACCGCGAACAGCACGACCAGGGTGAGCGCGATGCCCTGGGAGACCTGGCTGGCGAAGCTGGTGAGCTCGTCGCCGCCCAGCACCTGGGTGACCGGCATGCCGAGCACCTCGGAAAGGCTGAAGACCATCGCCGCCACCGCTGCGGCCGCCCAGGCGAGCGCGAACCAGGAGGCGGCCCGGACGTAGGCCTGGGCGGGCTTGCCGAGCAGGCCCTTGTCACTGGGGAGGAAGATCGCGGCGGCCAGCAGCGTGCCCACGGTGAGCACGCCCATGGCGTCCATGGTCAGCTTGGCCAGCGGCAGCCCCCAGCGGGTCAGCGCGCCCTCGTCGGACAGGCCGGGGATGATCCGCGGGAACGCCGCCCCGCCCGCGATCATCGCGACCACCAGCGCGACGACGGCGACGCCCGCGCCCGCGAGCGCCAGCCGTACCGTCCGGCCGTTTCCCGCGGCCTCCGTCGTCCGGCCGTTTCCGTCCTGCGCGGCCTTCATCGCCCGTCCCGTCCCATCCCGTCGCGGGGTGCTGCTCATGGCTGCTTCTTGTTGCGCATGCTGAGGAACAGCCCGATGCCGACGCCGGTCAGGCCGCCGACCACGAGCCAGGCCCAGCCGGGGATGCCGCCGGAATCCTCCTCGTCCGAGGCGAGCTCCGCCGCGGGCGGCGAGCTCGGCGGCGCGGAGGCCGTCGCCGGCGGCGGGGGAGCCGCACTCGCACTCGCCGAACCCGCGTCCGTCGCGGACGCCTCGGGGGTGGCGCTCGGCTCCGGGGTCCCCTCCAGAGTGAAGGGGATCTCCCCCTCGATGGGGTGCCCGTCGGAGGAGACCACGCGGTAGGCGATGACGTACTCGCCCGGCGGGAGGTCGTCCTTGACCTTCTGGGTCACCGCGGGGCCGTCGACGGCGGCCTTGCCGTCCTGGTAGGCCGCGTCCCCGGTCCGTACGACGACCTTGGGGAAGCGCACCGTGGCGGTGAAGGTCAGCTTCACCTCCCGCAGGCTCTCGACCTTCGCCCCCTTGGCGGGGTTGCTGCTTTTGAGCGTGTCATGGGCGAGGGCCGGCGGGGCGAGGACCGTACCGAGCACGAGGGTGGCCAGCAGGGCGAGCACGGCGGCGAAAGGGGAAGTCTTCATGGCAACCCCAAGGCTACCGACGCACCGGGCCGGTCCCGCGCCCCATCTCTCGAATGGGCGAAGATCTACAGCCCCACGCAGTCCAGAGCCTTGTGGTAGGCCTCGACACTGCGGTCCGGCTCGTCGACGCGCTCGAGGATCCGCGCGGTGGTCAGCCAGGACTGGGCGATGTACCGGGTGGTCGGCAGCGACTCCAGGAGATCGGCCGCCTCCGCCAGCTCGCGGAGGGCCTCCTCCGATCTGCCGAGCTCGGCGAAGGTCTGACCCGCCACCAGGCGGGCGTCCGTCTGCAGCTCACTCGGGATGCCGTCCAGCATCCCGCAGACGGCCCGGATCTGAGGTTCCGCCCGATCGGGAGCCCCGAGCAGCAGTTCGGCCCGGGCCAGGCCCAGCGCCCAGCGCAGCTTGTGCAGCACGGTGGTCGCACTGTCCTGGATCTCCGCCTCCACCCGCACCAGCATGTCGCGGCAGAGTTTCGCGTCCAGCGGGCGCGCGATGAGCCGGACCGAGGCGTAGTCGCAGCGGAAGACCGCGAGGCTCCGGACGTCGGCGTTCTCCGAGTGGATGGCGAGCGACTTGTCCATCAGGGCGACGGCCTCGTCGCCCCTTCCGGCCTCGACGGCGACGATCGCGGCCGCCCACTGCGCGAGGACGATCGCCCGTGGCGTGCCCACCGACTCGGCCGCCGAGAGCAGTTCGGGGACGATCTGCTGGGCGCGGAGCAGGTCGCCGCGCCCCACATGGGCGGCCAGCAGGGTCGTGCCGAGCTCGATCAGCTTTTCGTTCCATGCCGGACGGACGGCACCGCCCAGAATCCGTTCGGCGACCTCCACTGCCTGCGTCAGGTCACCGCGCTCCCGGTGGCACCGGGACAGGGCGATCGCGATGCTGATGTGCCGCTCAGGTGACACTTCCGAGGGATCGGAGCGCCGGATCCTGTCCAGCAGGGCGATCGCCTCGTCCAGGTCACCGCAGGCCTCCGTCGCCAGCGCGAGGCCGTACTCGGCGTCCTGCCGCAGCTGGGGCAGGCCGGCGAGCCCTCCGCCGTCGAGCAGCTCGGCATAGCGGGTGCGGGCCTCGACCACTTCGCCGTTCTGCAGGGCCAGCTCGGCGTATCTCAGGCCGAGCTCGATCTCCTCCATCTGCTCGGCCGTCACGCCATTGATCAAATACGTGAGCGAACAGTCCAGCTTCGCAGCGAGCAATTCCAGGACGGCGGGAGTCGGAGTGCGCTTGCCGCTCTCTATCAGAGAGACGTAACTGTCGGAGAGTTCGGGGTGCGCGAGCTGAGCCTGAGAGAGTCCGCGCTGACGCCGGACAGCCTTGATACGCTGTCCCACCAAGTCTTGACCAGCCACGTTACCCCTTGAAAGATGTCAATTGAGCAGCGCCTACGACAGGAGTCTCCCCGTGCATCGACGTCTTGCCTTGTCTGCCTTCGCCGTCCTGTTCGCGGCCTCAGTGGCCGTCATGGGTAATGCTACGGCCGCAACCGCCGATTCGTCTGCTCCAAAGGGTGTTCCCGCTCAGCAAGCCAGCCCTTGGCAGTGGCCCATCTGACACAGCAAGGTCCTCTTTCGCCGCCTATGGGTTCCGCGATCTTTGCGGAACCCACTCTTCGGGCCCGCCCATCCGGACAACAACTCCTGAACGGCTTGCTCCGGTTTCTCAGGTGGCACACCGAGCGCGAAGTCGCGAAGTCACCCGCAGAACCCCCTGTCATCCTCCACCCCGTAACCCGGCCTACGCCAGCCGTCTTGCGAACGGGCCGCCCGCGCCCCAGCCGCCCGTCTTGAGCATTCCTCCGACACCAATCACGTACTGCAAGAAAACCAAACTTCACCGCCCGACACAAGAGAAGTCCGGGAAGGCGGTCAACGAGATTACCGGATGGCGGGCCCGTCAACCGATAGCGGCGTAACTGGTTAACTCATCAGTAACCATCCCGGCCATGGAATCACCCGTGAGATCCGCCTTCCCCGAGTCATCGACCCCGCAGGTCAGCGCCGAACGACAGCCCACCTCCCAGGCAGGGCGAGCACGCCCGCCGAACACATTCCGGCAGTTATGCGAAGGGTGACCATGACAACACCGTAAGCGACCACTTGCCGGTGCGCGCCATTCACGAAAGCGCGATCGGTCGAAGAAATACACTGCCGATACATTATGCCGCCGTATCATCTTCCGAGATCGCAGCTTGATTGGGAAACCTTCCACAGTTAGCCTCATAGGGCTATTTTTTGGACATTTCAGATGCTCTGCGGGTTACCGCCATTCGAGGCCGCTACGTGAGATTTTCGATCCTCGGCAACCTGGCGGTGCGCCGTACCGACGGTGACGCCGTCCCGCTGGCGCGCCTCAAGCACCGCCAGCTCCTGGCGCTGCTCCTCCTGAGAGCCGGCACACCGGTCTCCGCCGACGACCTGACGAAGGCTCTGTGGGACGGTTCCCCTCCGGCCTCGGCCGGGCAGAACCTCAAGACCTACGTCCACACCCTCCGCAAGCTGCTCTCCCCCGGCGAGCCGCGCTCGACGCCCATCGAGACCCGCGGAAGCGGCTATCTCCTCGCCGTCCGGCCGGACGAGCTGGACCTGCTCGTCTTCCGCGACCTCGTACGGCGCGGCAGGCAGGCGACGCGCACCGATGACGGCGAGGCCGCGTGCAACCACTTCGAGAACGCTCTCGACCTGTGGCGCGGCGAGGCCCTGCAGGACGCCCGGGGGACGCTGCTTCTCGACGAGGCCGCGAACCGCCTCTGCGAGGAGCGGCTCGAGGTGGTGGAGGAGCTCTCGGAACTGCAGTTCGGCATGGGCAGACATGTGGAGGCCGTCTCCCGGCTCCGGACGGAGGCCGACGCGCATCCGCTGCGCGAGCGGCTCTGGGAGCGGCTCATGCTTGGCCTCCACCTCTCGGGGGACCGGAACGCCGCGTTACGCGCCTACCAGCGCCTGAGGAAGGCCCTCGTGGCGGAGACCGGCCTGGAGCCCTGCGAGGCGATCCAGGAACTCCACCAGCGCATCCTCACCTCCGGCTCCCCGGCCCCCGATCCGTCCGCCTCCGGTTCCACGGTCCCCGATCCGGCCGGCTCGTCTTCTCCCGGTGGAGCCGTACCCCCGCGTCAGCTTCCGCGCGATCTCACCGGCTTCGTCGGCCGTACGGAGGAACTCGTCCGGCTGCGCTCCCTGCTCGCCCCCTCGGACGGCGGCCGCCCGCACCACGTGGTGGCGATCACCGGAGCGCCCGGGTCGGGCAAGTCGGCCCTGGCCGTCCGGGCCGCCCACGCGGTCGCCGGTGCCTTCCCCGACGGGCAGCTCTACGCCAACCTGCACGGGGCCACACCGGGCATCCGCAGGCTCGACCCTCTGGACGTGCTGGGCCGTTTCCTGCGGGACCTGGGCACTCCCCCGCAGGCCGTACCGGACGACCTGGATCAGGCCGCGGCCATGTGGCGCAGTCACCTCGACGGACGCCGGATCCTCGTCGTGCTGGACGACGCCGCGAACATGGCCCAGATCCGCCCGCTGCTGTCGGTGCCGGAGGGCAACGCGATCCTGGCCACCAGCCGGGAGAACTTCGCATTGGTCGACGACTGCGTCCGGGTGCGGATCGGGCGGATGCACCGGGCCGAGGCGTCGGCGATGTTCGCGAAGCTGGTGGGCGCCGAACGCGCCGCCGTCGACGGCGAGGCGACGGGCAGGCTGATCGATCTGTGCGGAAGGCTTCCGCTGGCCGTGGGCGTCGCGGGCGCCCGGCTGGCGAACCGGCCGGGGTGGACGGTGGCCGACCTGGTGGAACGCCTGGAGGACGAGGGGAGGCGGCTGCGCGAACTGGAGGTCGGCGACGTGGCGGTCCGCTCCAGCCTGGCGGTCAGCTACGACCTGCTCTCCGGCGGCGCCTCCCTGGACCGGACTGCGGCCCGGGCCCTGTGCCTGATCGGCCTGCTCGAAGTGGCCGACGTGACGCCGTACGTCGTGGCGGCCATGCTGGACGGCCCGGCCGATCTCGCGGAGCGGGCGCTGGAACGGCTGGTGGACGCCCACCTCGCCGAGTGCGACGAGCCGGGCAGGTACCGCCTGCACGACCTGGTACGGCTCTTCGCCCGCGAGAGGGCCGCAATCGAGCAGGCGGACGAGCAGGCCGTCGCGTTGGCGCGCGTTCTGGACCTCTACGCCGCCACGGCTCGTCATGCGGCGGAACTGTCCGGATATCCTCGCACCCCGTTTCCCTCCATCGATCCCGCAGTGTCTCCCGTCCCTCTCACCTCGGATGAGCAGGCGCGCATCTGGTGGGAGAGGGAACAGGTCAACTTGCTGTCCGCTTCATCCCAGGGCATGTCGGCCGCCGACGAACGGGTCGTGCGCCGCGGAGCGGCTCTGGCCATCGGGATCTACTGGAATCTCCTGTATGGCGGTTACGGCTCGCACATCCTCTCCACCAGCCGGCGGGCCCTGGAGGCGGCGGAGAGACTGAAGGATCCGCATATCGCAGTGAACGCCTACAACCACATCGGCGTCGCGTTCTCACTGAAAGATGACTTCCGGCAGGCGCTCGTCCATTTCGAGCGGCAGTTGTCGATCGCTCGCGAGACATCCGACATGCATGCGCAACAGCGAGCACTCGGCAGCATCGCCAAGATGCATTTCGAGCTGGGTGACTACGAGACGGCCATCGACTACGCGCGAGCTCAGCAGACGCTCGCCAAAGAGATCGGCTACGCGGGAGGTGAGTACTACGCGCTCACGGTGATCGGCGAAGCACACCACCGTCTGGGTCGGCTCGATGAAGCGATGACCATACTGGAGCAGGCGCTGGACCAGGTCCGGGGCCAGGGCGACACCTACTACGAGACAGCCTTCCTCAACCACCTCGGCCTCGTCTCCCTCGATATGGAAAACCCTGAACTGGCCATGACCTACCTCACCGACGCGCTCGCCCTCGCGCGCAAGGTCAAGCTGGTCATCGCGGAACCCCACCTCTTCCTCGCCCTCGCCCGTGCCACCCGCCTTCTCGGCGAATTCGATCAGGCCGCGCTCTACGTGGTTCGAAGCCTCGAAACAGCCCGTGCGGTGGAGAACCGGGATCTGGAGAGACAAGCTCTGGAAGAAGAGCGGGCCGTCCTCGCCGCCCGGGAGGCGACGGCGGTGGACCTGCGCCCGGGGTGACCGCAACACTCGCCAATACCGGGCCGCGTGTTTCGCGGTGTCTGCCGTGGCGGCCCCCGGACACGCTTGATGTACTGCTGAAATGAGCGAGACCGAGACACGGCAGGGACGCGGCGTCGGGGAGAGCGTGCTGCGCACCGACGGGACGTTGAAGGTGACGGGCGAGTTCGCCTACTCCTCCGACCTGTACCTCGCCGACATGATCTGGGGGGCGACCCTGCGCAGCCCGCATCCGTCGGCGTGGATCCGGTCGATCGACATCGGGCCCGCGCTGGCGATGCCGGGGGTGTTCGCCGTGCTCACCCACGAGGACGTGCCGGGTGAGAAGTTCTACGGGCTGGAGCGCAAGGACCAGCCGGTGCTCGCCGTCGACCGGGTCCGCTACCAGGGCGAGCCGGTGGCGCTGGTGGCCGCCGACCATCCCGAGCGGGCGCGGCGGGCGGCGCAGGCGATCGTGGTGGACTACGAGGTCCGCGAGGCCGTGACCGACCCGTGGCGGGCCGCCTTCGACCCGGACTGCCCCCGGGTCCACGAGGGCGGCAACGTGCTGCGCCACCAGCCGGTCCGGGTCGGCCTCGACGTCGCGGAGTTCACGGCCCCGGTCGTGGTCTCCGGGGAGTACGAGGTCGGCATGCAGGACCAGGCCTTCCTGGGGCCGGAGTCCGGGCTGGCCGTGCCCGCGGAGGACGGCGGGGTGGACCTGTTCGTCGCCACCCAGTGGCTGCACGTCGACCGCGACCAGATCGCGCCGTGCCTGGGTCTGCCCGCGGACAAGGTACGGCTGTCGCTGGCCGGGGTGGGCGGCGCCTTCGGCGCCCGGGAGGACCTGTCCATGCAGGTCCACGCCTGCATGCTGGCGCTGCGCACCGGCCGGCCCGTGAAGATCGTCTACGGCCGGGAGGAGTCGTTCTTCGGGCACGTGCACCGGCACCCGGCCCGGATGCGTTACGAGCACGGCGCGACCCGCGACGGGAAGCTGCTCTACGTCAAGGCGGAGATCCTGCTGGACGGCGGCGCCTACTGCTCCTCCTCCCCCGCGGTGGTCGGCAACGCCGCCTCGCTCGGGGTGGGGCCGTACGAGGTGGACAACGTCCGCATCGACGCCTACGGCGTCTACACCAACAACCCGCCCTGCGGGGCGATGCGCGGCTTCGGCGCGGTGCAGGCGTGCTTCGCCTACGAGTCGCAGATGGACCGGCTGGCCGAGGCGTGCGGGCTGGACCCGGTCGAGATCAGGGTCCGCAACGCCGTCTCCCAGGGCTCGCGGCTGGCCACCGGGCAGGTGATCGACTCCCCCGCCCCGCTGGCCGGCATGCTGCGCGAGCTCGCCGCGATGCCGCTGCCGCCCGCGGCCGGGGACGACCTGCTGGACATGCCCGGCGGCGTCTCGCAGACCACCCACGGCGAGGGCGTGCGGCGCGGCGTCGGCTACGGCGTCGGCATCAAGAACATCTGCTTCTCCGAGGGCTTCGACGACTACTCCACCGCCCGGGTCCGGGTGGAGCTGCTCGGCGGCCAGCCGCACGTGCTGGTGCACACCGCGGCGGCCGAGGTCGGGCAGGGCCTGGTGACGGTCCAGGAGCAGATCGCCCGCACCGAGCTGGGCATCGACCGGGTGACGGTCGCCACGGCCGACACGGCGGTCGGCTCGGCGGGCTCCTCCTCGGCCTCCCGGCAGTCCTACGTCACCGGCGGCGCGGTCAGGGCCGCGTGCGAGGCCGTACGGGAGCGGCTGGACAAGCTGCGGGCCGACGGCGCGACGGTGGCCGAGGTCCTGGAGCGCACGGGCCCGGTCGAGGAGACCCGGGTCTACCGCCACCGCCCGACCTTCCCGATGGACCCGGTGACCGGGCAGGGCGACTCCCACACCCAGCTCGCGCTGTGCGTGCACCGCGCGGTGGTGGACGTCGACGTGGAGCTGGGCCTGGTCAAGGTGGTGGAGCTGGCGGCGGTGCAGGACGTCGGGAAGATCCTCAACCCGATCGCGCTGGAGGGCCAGATCCACGGCGGCACGGCGCAGGGGCTGGGACTGGCCCTGATGGAGGAGATCCAGGTCTCCGGCGGCGTCGTGCGCAACCCGTCGTTCACCGATTATCTGATCCCGACGGTCCTCGACATGCCGCCGATGAAGGTGTCGATCCTGGAGAACCCCGACCCGCACGCGCCGTACGGCCTGCGCGGCGCGGGCGAGCCTCCCACGCTGTCGTCCACCCCCGCGGTGGCGGCCGCCGTACGGGCCGCGACCGGCAGGGCCCTTCCCCGGGTGCCGATCCGCCCCCATGACATCGCGCTGAGCGGGTAGGAAGCGAGAAGTCCCCCACGGCGCGAGAGGGGGACGGGTGGACCGGTTCTTCGAGCTGTCGGCGCGGGGCACGACGGTCGGCAGGGAGGTCAGGGGCGGCCTGACCACGTTCATGGCGATGGCCTACATCATCCTGCTCAACCCGATCATCCTGGGCGGGGCGACCGACGTCACCGGCGCGAAACTGTCGATCCCGCAGCTGACCACGGCGACCATCTTCGCCGCGGCGGTCAGCACGATCCTGATGGGGCTGGCCGGCAACGCGCCGTTCGGCCTCGCGGCGGGGCTGGGGCTGAACGCGGTGGTCGCCTACCAGGCCGCGCCGTACATGACCTGGGCCCAGGCCATGGGGCTGGTCGTGCTGGAGGGCCTGGTGATCGTGCTGCTGGCGGTCTCCGGGCTCCGGCAACTGATCATGAATGCCATCCCGCTCCCGCTCAAACACGCGATCAGCGTGGGGATCGGCACCTTCATCGCGCTGATCGGCCTGGTGGACGCCGGGTTCGTCGCGGCGGGCACCGGGACGCCGGTGCAGCTCGGCGCGACCGGGCACCTGTCGGGCTGGCCGGTGGCGCTGTTCTGCTTCGGCCTGCTGCTGATGATCGTGCTGTACGTGCGCAGGACCCCGGCCGCCATCCTGATCGGCATCGCGGTCACCGCGGTGCTGGCGGTCGTGGTCGACTCCGTCGCGAAGGTGGACCCGGCCTCCTGGGGGGTGGTGGCCCCGCGCCTGCCCGACTCACCTGTGGCCGCGCCGGACTTCGGGCTCATCGGGCAGGTGGACCTGTTCGGCGGGTTCGCCCGCGCCGGGGCGGTGACCGCCACGGTGGTGCTGTTCACCCTCGTGCTGTCGGGGTTCTTCGACGCGATGGGGACCGTCATCGGGGTCAGCGACGAGGCCGGGCTGGTCGACGAGCGGGGACGGGTCCCCCGGCTGGGGGCCGTACTGACGGTGGACGGGGTGTCCGGGGCGATCGGCGGCCTGTCCAGCGCCTCGGCCGGCACGGTCTTCGTCGAGTCGGCGGCCGGCGTCGGCGAGGGGGCCAGGACCGGTCTGGCGGCCCTCGTGACCGGCGGCCTGTTCGCGGTGACGCTGCTGTTCACCCCGCTGGCGACGGTCGTCCCCGCCGCCGCGGCGGCGCCCGCGCTGGTGCTGGTGGGGGCGCTGATGATGACCCAGGCCAAGAACGTGCCCTGGGACGACCTGAGCGTGGCGATCCCGGCCTTCCTGACCATCGTGCTGATGCCGTTCACCTACAGCATCACCACCGGGCTGGGCGGCGGGATCATCGCCTATGTGGTGATCAAGGCGGGGACGGGCCGGTGGCGCGAGGCGCACCCGCTGCTGTACGCGGTCGCGGCCCTGTTCGTGGTCTTCTTCTGCGTCGGAGGGATCGAGGCCCTCCTGGAGGGCTGAGCGCCGGACCGGCCGGCGCTCAGCCCCCCGGCGGGTCACCGCATGTCGTCGAGGTCGCAGGCGACGTCGTCGCGGTCCTTGTCGACGTACCAGTGGTACTCCGCGTGGGTCTCCTTGTAGTACGGCCCGTAGCCGTCCTTGGCCGCCTCCTTGCAGCTGGGGTAGCGGGGGTCGTTGTCCCCGCCGCCCGTCTGACGTCCGGTGGCCGCGTCCTTGGGACTGGCCGTGACGGTGGCTGAGGGGGTCGCCGTCGGCCCGCCGGCCGGGGCGGTGACCTCGGCCCTGGCGGTCGCCGTCGGCGCGGCGGCGGGGGCGGTGGTCGCAGGCGCCGGGCCGCCGGAGGGGGCCGCCGTCCCGGTGGAGGGCTGGAGCGGCTGCTGGAGCCCGGCGGAGGGGGTGGGCGTGCCGGGGCTCGCCCCGGGAGTCGCCCCGGAGGTCGCCACGGGCCCGCCCAGCCGGACGACCATCGCGTCGGCCTGCTCGCGGGTGAGGGAGCCGGAGATCCGCAGGGTGTCCTCGGTGATCACCTCGCCCACCCGGGGGGCCGCCACGACCTTGCCGCCCACGACGATCGCGAGCTGCTGCCGGGCCGCCTCCTCGGTCACGCTGTTGATCTGGTCGCGGAACGCGGGCGCGAAGGCGATCCTGACGGAGTAGGTGCCGTTGCTCTCGCGGATCGACTCGATCTTCCGCACCGCGGTGATCTCGACCCCGGCGGCGACGATGTAGCAGAACTGCCCCGTGTCGTCGGGATAGCCCTCCGGCGACGTGCAGGGACCCGGCTGGGCCGAGGTGACCGGGACGAAGTGGATGGGGGTCGCCAGCCGTCGCGGCGGCGGGGCGCCCAGCGGCGTGTCGGGGTTCCTGGTCATGAGCACGGCGATGGTGCCGAGCACACCGGTGATCAGCACCACGAGGACCAGCGCGACGATCAGCGTCACGGTGGTGGCCCGGCTCGCGCGGGGCTCCTGCGGCATCCCGTCCGACGGCCCCGCCCCGGGGTCGCGGGGGCTCGCCGGCCCCTCGGGCCCGGCCCCCTGCGGACCACGGGGTCCCCCGGGCACGGCGCCCTGCGGGCCGCCGGGTCCCTGGAATCCCCGGTCGTGGGGCCCCTGCGGGACGTGGGATCCCGGTGGGCCGTACGGCTGCCGCCCCGTCCCCTGCGGGGGCTGCGCGGGACCGGAAGGACCGGGGGCAGGCTCCCCGGGTCCGGGCGGCCCGCCCGCGTGCGTCTCCATCGTCATATCCAGCGTTCCTCACATCTGCTGGCCGCGAGCCTACCGATCTATGCAAGGACCGTGTAATCAACCGGTCAAGGCCGGTCCGACAGAACCCGCGGACAACACGGACAGCCGCGGAAGCTAACAGAGTGTTACCAGAAGCGATCGATTGCTTGCATGTTGTGCATGGTGACCCTTTTCTCGGGAACGCAGAGTGAAGAGGAGACAGGCGCGAATCCTGGAGGGGTTGTGAAGATCGCAGTTCCCCGCGAGGTGAAGAACCACGAATACCGTGTGGCCCTGACTCCCGCAGGGGTCCACGAGTTCGTCCGGCACGGTCACCGCGTGTTCGTAGAGAAGGACGCCGGCACCGGGTCGTCGATCCCCGACTCCGACTTCGAGAGCGCGGGAGCGACCATCCTCGCCTCGGCCGACGACGTGTGGGCGGAGGGCGACCTGGTCCTGAAGGTCAAGGAGCCGGTGCCCGAGGAGTACCACCGGATGCGCAAGGGGCAGGTCCTGTTCACCTACCTGCACCTGGCCGCCTCCGAGACGTGCACCCGGGCCATGCTGGACTCCGGCGTCACGGGCGTCGCCTACGAGACCGTGCAGACCCCGAACGGATTCCTGCCGCTGCTGGCCCCGATGTCGGAGGTGGCCGGGCGGCTGGCCCCGCAGGTGGGCGCCTACCACCTGATGCGGCAGGGCGGGGGACGCGGCGTGCTCATGGGCGGCGTGTCGGGCGTGCACGCGGCCAACGTGGTGGTGATCGGCGCCGGGGTGTCCGGGATGAACGCCGCCGTCATCGCGCTGGGCATGCACGCCGAGGTGGTGCTGCTCGACCGCAACATCGACCGGCTCCGCCAGGCCGACGTCGTCTACAAGGGGCACTGCCAGACGGTCGCGTCGAACTCCTACGAGGTCGAGCGCGCGGTCCTCAACGCCGACCTGGTCATCGGCGCGGTGCTGGTGCCCGGCGCCAAGGCCCCCAAGCTGGTCAGCAACGAGCTGGTCTCCCGGATGCGGCCGGGCTCGGTGCTGGTGGACATCTCCATCGACCAGGGCGGCTGCTTCGAGGACTCCCGGCCGACCACCCACGCCGAGCCGACCTACCAGGTCCACAACTCGGTCTTCTACTGCGTGGCCAACATGCCGGGCGCGGTCCCGCACACCTCGACCTACGCGCTGACCAACGTGACCCTGCCCTACGCCGCGGCCATCGCCGAGTCGGGCTGGCGCGACGCGCTGCGCGGCGACCCCGCGCTGGCCCTGGGCCTGAACACGCACGAGGGGCACCTGACCAACCAGCCCGTGGCCGAGGCGCACGGGCTGGAGGCGGTGCCCCTGGAGCAGGTGCTGGCCTGAGGCGGGCGCCGACCTGGGAGCCGGCCGACGACCGGGTACGGCGCCGCGGGGCGGCGGCCGTACCCGGCGCGGGAAGACCTCGTGAGGGTCCCCGCGAGAGGGTCAGGGCGTCGTGGTCGGCGACGCGGACGGGCTGGCGCTGGCCGTGGGGCTGGCCTCGGGGATGGGGTTCTCGGCCGTCGTGGTGGTCAGCGGGCTGTCACAGGAGGCGCCGAGCTCGGGCGTCTCGGGGCCGTTCTTGTACTTCTGGATGAACTTCGGCAGGCGCGGGTCGTCGGCGCTGTCGACCTTGAGCTGCTTGTTCCAGGAGCTGATCACGACCTTGGACGGCAGGCCCGGGTACGGGCTCAGGAGCATGTAGTCGGCCGAGGCCAGCTCCTTGAGGATGTCCACCTGCTCCTTGGGCAGGTCGGGCTGGTAGGTGATCCACACCGCGCCGTGCTCCATCGAGTGCACGGCGTTCTCGTTGTTGATCGGCGCGTCGTAGACCTGGCAGTTCTGCCAGGTGGAGTTGTGCTCCCCGCCCATGGGCGGGGTCTCCTTGTAGTTCACCTTGGTCTCGACGTGGAGACTGCCGGGGTACTTGGCGCTGGTGACGGCGTCCAGCGAGGTCACCTTGGCCTGGTTGATGAGATAGAAGGCGACCAATCCGACGAGCAGGAGGACGACCGCGCCTCCGGCCCCCCACATCAGCAGCGCCGTCCTGCGCTCCTTGGCCTTCTGATCGGCGCGCATCTTGGCGAGGTGCTCCCGCCTCGCCTGAGTCTTGTCCTTCGACATCGTTCCTCCACCCGGCACACAACTCCGGGTCACCTTATGCCCTCGCGCCGTATGTGGAGAATAAGGGACGCGCAGTGCGCGATAACGCGGGGTTCCCCGGGATGAGTAGGCTTGGTCGGTAATGGAAAGCCCTGCTGAGAAGTCTCCGAACCCCAGACGCCGCTTGGTGCTCGGCGTGTTGCTGGGCTGCCTGGCCGTGGTCGCGATCGTGTGGCTGATCATCGGGCGGACCGCCGAGCCGAGCGACGCCTCCCCCGAGGCCGGCTTCGCCCGCGACATGGCCGTCCACCATTCGCAGGCGGTGGAGATGGCCTTCATCGCCAGGGACGGCAGCACCGACGACAAGCTCCGGCTGCTCGCCTACGACATCATCGTCACGCAGACCGCCCAGCGCGGCATCTTCATGGGCTGGCTGCAGCAGTGGGGGCTCGACCAGGCCTCCGAACGGCCGTCGATGGCGTGGATGGCCGGTCACGGCCACGGCGGCACGGCCGGGACGACCGCCGGGACGCCGGGCCGGATGCCGGGCATGGCCACCGAGGAGGAGCTCACGAGGCTCCGCCAGGCCACCGGCAAGGACCAGGAGGTCCTCTTCCTCCAGCTCATGATCCGCCACCATGAGGGGGGTGTGATGATGGGAGAGGCCCTGCTGAAACTGTCCGACCGCGACGAGGTCGCCACGATGGCCCAGCACATCGTCGACGGGCAGAGTGGTGAGATCAAGCTGATGACCGACATGCTCAGGCAGCGGGGTGCCCAGCCGCTGCCTTCCATACGTGAATAACGCCGGTGGTCCCCAGCGCGGCCGGATTGCGGCCGGGGCAGCGGGGAGCCAGCCTGGCCGGAGGAGACTCAAGTGGTGAACGACGAGCCGGAGAACCGCCTGGAGGTGAGCATCTCCGCCGAGGTTGAGATGGGGCAGTACGCCAACTTCGCTTCGGTATGGCATACCCAGGATGGGTTCGTCCTGGACTTCGCGGTGATCACCAGACCGCCCCAGCTCGCCAACGACCCGTCCTCGGGTCAGCACTTCGTCAGCGTGCCGACCCGGATCGTCAGCCGGATCCGCATCCCGCCGAGCCAGGTGTTCGAGCTGATGAAGGCCCTGGAACAGCAGCTCACCCAGTACGAGAACGAGACCGGCCAGAAGTGAGCCCCGCGCCCGGGATCCGCCGCACGGCATGCGGCGGGCCCCGGGCACGGGCGTTTCCGGCTCCGCCCCCGCGCGCGTCCGCTCCGAACAGGGCCGGTGGCGTGCCGGGCGGTGGGACCCGTCCCCGGGCCGGGCGGACGGCGTGCCGGGCGGTGGGACCCGCCTTCAGGCCAGGCCGATGGCGTGCCGGGCGGCCGCCAGCAGGCCGGAGGTCCGCTCGGTCGCCTCGGCCGCGGCGGCCGCCAGGAGGCGGTCCAGCTCCGCGGCGTCGGCCGACAGCAGCTCGAAGCGTTCCCGGATCGGCGCCAGCGTCTCGGTGACCGCCTCGGCGACGTCCTTCTTGAGCGCGCCGTAGGAGCCGTAGGACGACGGCTCCACCGGCCGCCCCGAGCAGGCCGCCAGCAGGTCCAGCAGGTTCGAGATCCCCGGCTTGGCCGCCGGGTCGTGGCGGACCTCGGTCCCGGAGTCGGTCACCGCTCTCATGATCTTGCGCCGGACGTCGGCGGGCGGGTCGAGCAGATAGATCGTCCCGGCGTCCGAGGCGCTGGACTTGCTCATCTTCGCGGTGGGCACGGCCAGGTCCATCACCCGGGCGGCGAAGCGGGGATGCACCGCCCGGGGCACGACGAAGGTCTCGCCGTACAGGTGGTTGAAGCGCAGCGCCAGGTCCCGGGTCAGTTCGAGGTGCTGGCGCTGGTCGTCCCCCACCGGCACGAGGTCCGCCCGGTGCAGCAGGATGTCGGCGGCCATCAACGCGGGATAGGTCAGCAGCGACAGCCGTACCTCCTTCTGGGTCGCCGACTTCTCCTTGAACTGGATCATCCTGCGCATCTCGCCCTCGTGGGCCGTGCTCTCCAGCAGGTAGGACAGCTCGGTGTGGGCGGGAACCCGCGACTGCAGATAGAGCAGGGAGCGGTCCAGCCCACAGGCCAGCAGCAGGGCCGCCACCTCGCGGGTTCGGGTGCGCAGCGCCGCGGGGTCGTGCCTGACGGTCAGGGCGTGCAGGTCGGCGACGGCGTAGACGCAGTCGGCCTCGTCCTGGAGCCGTACGGCGGGCAGGATCGCGCCCAGGTAGTTGCCGAGCGTCAGCCGGCCGGTCGCCTGGAAGGCGGAGAAGACCCGCGTGGTCGTCGGCCGCCCGTCCGCCGGGGCCGGTGTCGGTGCGAGAGTCGGTGTCATCGTGTGTCCCCTTCGGTGTCGAGGGACCGCCGGACCGCCGGCCGGGGGAAAAGAAAAGGGCCGCCGGTGAACGGCGGCCGTTTTCTGTGCGCAGGCTGGGCTGGCTAGCGGGTCCGCCGGGAGGCGGCCCGCCACAGACCCAGACTGCGGTGGCTCATGCGGGGGATTCTATCTCCTCGGCCACGGCGGCGGCGAAGGCGTCGACGTCGGCCTCGGTGGTGTCGAAGGCGGTCATCCAGCGGACCTCGCCGGTGGCCTCGTTCCAGGTGTAGAAGCGGAAGCGCTTCTGCAGCCGCTCGGTGACGTCCCGCGGCAGGATCGCGAAGACCGCGTTGGCCTGCACCGGGCGCGGGATCCGCACGCCCGGGACGCCGCGGACCGCCTCGGCCAGCCGCAGCGCCATCGCGTTGGCGTTGCGGGCGTTGCGCAGCCACAGGTCCCCGGCGAGCAGCGCCTCGAACTGCACCGAGACGAAGCGCATCTTGGAGGCCAGCTGCATCGCGCTCTTGCGCAGGTAGCGCAGGCCGCGCACCGCCTCGGGGTTGAGCACGACGACGGCCTCGCCGAACATCAGCCCGGCCTTGGTCCCGCCGAAGGACAGCACGTCCACGCCCGCGTCGGCGGTGAACGCGCGCAGCGGCACGTCCAGCGCGGCGGCGGCGTTGGCGATCCGGGCGCCGTCGAGGTGGACGAGCATGCCCAGGCCGTGGGCGTGCTCGCAGATCGCCGCGATCTCCCCGGGCGTGTACAGCGTGCCCAGCTCGGTCGTCTGCGTGATCGAGACGACCTTGGGCTGGGCTCGGTGCTCGTCGCCGAAGCCCCACGCCTGCCGGTCGATCAGCTCGGGGGTGAGCTTGCCGTCCGGGGTGGCCACGGGCAGCAGCTTGAGCCCGGCCGTGCGCTCGGGGGCGCCGCCCTCGTCGGTGTGGATGTGCGCCGACTCCGCGCAGACCACGGCCTCCCAGTGGGCGGTCATCGCGCGCAGCGCGACCACGTTGGCGCCGGTGCCGTTGAACACCGGCCAGGCCTCGGCGGCCGGGCCGAAGTGCCGGCGGAAGACCCCCTGGAGCGCCTCGGTGTAGACGTCGTCGCCGTAGGCGGTCTGGTGACCGCCGTTGGCGAGCGCGATCGCGGCGAGGATCTCCGGGTGGACTCCGGCGTAGTTGTCGCTGGCGAAGCCCTTGACCGCCGGGTCGTGCCTGCGGACCGCGTCGGTCACGGCGCCGATCGCGGAACCGGGTACTGCGTCTGTCACAGGGTGAGGTCCATTCGGGTGCCGTTGGCGTCGGTGTCCCACAGGCCCTCGATCGCCGTTGCCAGGTCGTCGACGTCGGTGAAGCCGGGGAACGTCTTGTCGGGGTCGGCCGCGCGCATGGCCTCGTGCACCAGCGCCTTGACGACCAGGATGTTGGCGGTGGCGCCGGTGCCCTCCAGGGCGTCGGCGAAGGCCAGCGTCCACGCCTCGGCGGCGGCCTTGGCGGTGCCGTACGCCGCGTTGCCCTGGGTGGGCTTCTCGGCGGCCTTGGCGGAGACGATGGCGAACCGGCCGCGCTCGCTCGCCTTGAGCAGCGGCTCGAAGGCGAGCGTGACGTGCTGGAGGGTCCGTACCAGCAGGTCGTGCAGGAGGGCCCAGTCCTCCAGCTTCGTCTCGGCGAAGGTCTTCGACCCGCGCCAGCCGCCGACCAGGTGCACGATGCCGTCCAGACGGCCGTGCTCGGCCTCGACGTCCGCGGCGAGCTTCTTCACCGCGTCGAAGTCGAGGAGATCGACGGGAAGGCTTCCCTCGGCGCCGGACTTGTCGAGGCCGATGACGGTGTGCCCCTTGTCCGCGAAGCGCCGGACGACCGCCCGGCCCGCGGGACCGGCCGCGCCGGCAACAAGAATGATCATGCTCGGATCCCCTTCGTGGAGTCGACGACCTCGCCGAGCTTACGACGCAGGGCCTCGTAGAACATGCTCAGCGGGAACTCGTCGGGCAGCACCGCGTCCACCACGGCCTTGGGGAAGCCCTCGACCGGAAGGGCGTCCACGCCCCTGGCCCAGACCGAGGCCGGGTGCGGCTCGACATAGGTCGCGACGAGCTCGTGGGCGGCCAGCCAGTGCGCGAGCTTGGAGCGGTCGATGCCGTCGCGGTAGAGCTTCTCCACCTCGCCGCGCAGGTCCGCCACGCAGCCCGCGAGCCGGGACCAGTCGACGCTGAGGCGGTTGTCGGTCCACCGTACGACGTCGTTGCGGTGCAGGTAGGCGAAGAGCAGCTGGCCGCCGAGGCCGTCGTAGTTGCGGACCCGGTCACCGGTGATCGGGAAGCGGAAGAGCCGGTCGAACAGGATCGCGTACTGGACGTAGCGGGCGTGCGGCACGCCCTCCGCCTCCAGCTTCACGGCCTCCCCGAACGCGGTCAGGTCGCAGCGCAGCTCCTCCAGGGAGTAGAGCCAGTACGGCATCCGCTGCTTGATCATGAACGGGTCGAACGGCAGGTCACCGTGGCTGTGCGTGCGGTCGTGCACCAGGTCCCAGAGCACGAAGGTGTCCTGGGCCAGCTCCTGCGACTGCAGCAGGCGGGCGGCGTCCGGCGGCAGCGCCAGCTTCAGCGTCTCCGCGGCGGCCCGGCTGACCTTGCGGAAGCGGGCGGCCTCACGGTCGCAGAAGATCCCGCCCCAGGTGAAGCGGGCCGGGGTCTGGCGGACCGCGACGGTCTCCGGGAAGAGCACGGCCGAGTTGGTGTCGTAGCCGGAGGTGAAGTCCTCGAAGGCGATCGGCACGAACATCGGGTTGTCGTAGCGGGTGCGCTCCAGCTCGGCCAGCCACTCGGGCCAGACGGTCCGGATCCACACGGCCTCGACGTGCCGGGAGGTGGTGCCGTTCTGGGTGTACATCGGGAAGACGACGAGGTGCTCCAGGCCGTCGACCCGCTGGGTGTCGGGGTGGAAGGCGTCGAGCGAGTCGAGGAAGTCCGGCACGCCGAGGCCCTGCTCGACCCACTTGCGGAAGTCGGCCACGACCGCGGCGAGGTAGGCCGCGTCGTGCGGGAAGCGCGGCGCGAGGGCCGTGACGTGCCCGACGATCTCCGAGATCAGCGCGACGGCCTCGTCCCGGTCGCCCTCGATCGAGCCGTCCTTGGCCTGCAGCGGCTTGAGCCGCTCGACCGCGTCCTTGAGCCGCCCGAACGCCAGGCGCGCCTCGTCCGGCGCCCCGGCCCTCTCCGAGACGGCCGGCGCGGTCTTCGCGGGGATGCGGGAGACCCAGGTGATGAGGTTGCCCCAGAGGGCGGCGTGGTCGTAGTCGGCGATCGAGTCGTCGCCGAACAGGTCGGAGTCGGCCAGCGCCACGACCCGTCCCGCGCCGTGCCGTACGGCCACCGCCAGCGGGCGGCCCGCGGGATCGGCGGTCGGAGAGGTCGAGAACAGCACGTCCGCGCCCTCGGGGGCGGTCAGCACTCCCGTGCGGTAGAAGCACGCCCGGCGGGCCCCGGCCAGCAGGTCCTCCTCGCCGCCCTCCCCCGCCACGCCCAGGACCCAGGAGGGCACGCCGTTGTGCGCGCTCCGGGGGTCCTGGACGGTGACGTGCTCGACGCCGACGCCGAAGCGGGCCAGCAGCTCGGCGAGGTTGTTGCCGTACTTGTCCTGCTCGTACTCGGCCAGGACGACGAGACCGCCTCCGTCGGCCACGTAGTCCTCGATGGCGTCGAGCTCGCCGGCCGAGAAGACCGGGCTGCCCAGACCGGTGGTGCGCTCCCAGCGGCCGGCCGACGGGTGGGCGATCACGAAGGCGTCGGCGGCGGCCAGCACGGCCGGGGTGACGGGGCCCTCGGTGTGCGCCTCGACGGTGTGGCCCAGGCGGCGCAGCAGCTCGGCGGCGCGGGCGTAGCTGTTGTCGTCGGGATGGCCCGGGTTCATCGTCTCGGCCGTGTCCCGCCGGATGGTCCAGGACTCGCTGTGCGCCTCGTCGAACAGCACTCGGGGGAACGCCCTCACGATAAATCCTCCCTCAGAACCAGCTCAATGCCGGAAAATATACACGGCTTGCCCCGTTTTGTGGACAGCCCTTATGGCCAGCTCTGAGGAGGTGGTGCGATCCGACGGTCAGGCGGGGGGACGGCGGCGGCACGCACGACGTGTACGGCGTGCTTCGCGGCCGCGTCACGGCCGTACGGCCCGGCGGGAGATGCGGCTCAGCCGGGGATACGGCCCGGCGGGAGATGCGGCTCAGCCGGGG
>NZ_BOOJ01000042.1 GCF_016863175.1 Paraplanobispora siamensis | reverse complement strand
ATACGGCCCGGCGGGAGATGCGGCTCAGCCGGAGATGCGGAGAGGGTGTCCGGCTCAGCCGGAGGCGCTGCCGGCCCGGACGTGGATCCGGTTCATCGGGACGGTCTCCGCCGCGACGGGAACCTCCCGCCGCCCGGCGGGCTCGGCGGCCTGCGGCTCGGCGGCGCGGGGCTCGACAGCGGGACGGCCGTCGGCGGTCACGGTGGTGCGGCAGGCGCAGAACCCGACTTCGGCGATCAGCCGGAGCCGCTCGCGGGTGTACTCGCCGGTGTCTCGCGCCGGCCGGACGCCTCCGCAGGCGTCGCACCGGTTGCGGCGATCGGTCATATCCGGTCTCCCTCGAGAAGAAAACGGCGCCGGCCGGCGGGGGGCGGCAGGGCGGGCACGTGCTCGACCTCTTCCCGAAGGCCGGCCGGCCGCTCCACGAGCGACGCCACGACCCATCTTCCCGGGATCAGATCTCTCCCGTCCTCAGATTAGGGTGCTCTCCCCCACTCTCAACCGAAAAAACAGAAACTTGGCTCACATGAGTACCAATCAAGCCGAAATTTTGCAATAAATGCAAAGAAATCAGGCCGGAAGCGGACCGCTCCCCGGGTTATGGACTTCTGCCAAAAACACGTAAAGACTGTCAAGTAATGGTCATAACCCAAGATCCGGACAACCTTATCCCCCGGCCACTCCCAGCATCCGACCGGCCACCGTGAGGAGCGGATCCGGCGAGCCGACCGGATCCACGACCGCGGGCCACCGGCCGGCACCGGACCGGTCCACGCCCCCATATTCCCCTCCCGGTCTTTTCGGCGGTGGCACCACCGGAAAACACCGGTCCCGCACAAGGGAAACCGATTCCGGAGCCACGGGAAACAGGGATCGGCGCCTTTGCGGAAAAATCTTCATCCGCTCACGAACACCCCGGCTCGGGCGGCGGCCAGGGCCGCGGCGGCCGCGCGGTCGGCGACCGCCTCGCCGACCGGCTCGCCCGTGATGAACAGCCGGTAGTACAGCGGTGCCACACAGGTCCTGACCACCTCGGCGGCGTCGGTGCCCGCGGGCATCTCCCCCCGCGCCACCGCGCGCTCGACGATGACGGCGGACTGCTCGTGGCGGGCGGCGAAGAAGGCGTGCAGCGCCCGGGCCGTGGGCGGGTTGCGCACGGCGGCCGAGATGAAGGCGGCCGAGACCGGGCCGGTCTCGGGGTCGGTGAAGCCGGTGACCACCAGGCGGGCCAGCTCCCGCAGGTCCCCTTCGGCCCCGCCGGTGTCGGGGACCGGCCATGGCTCCCCGCTCGCCAGGTCGAGGGCGTCGGCCGCCAGCCCTTCGACGCTCCCCCAGCGCCGGTAGACGGTGGTCTTGTGCACGCCGGAGCGCAGCGCGACGCCTTCCACGGTCAGGCCGTCGAAGCCCTTCTCCGCCAGTTCGGCGAGGGTGGCCGCGCGTACGGCCTCGCGGACTCTGGCGGTTCGCCCGCCTGGCCGTACGGCTCCGGGAGAGGTCCCGTGAGAGGTCCCTGAAGAAGTCATGGTCACTTCCGGTTGCGCGAGTCGGGTCTCATCGTCCATACTCACCTTAACGCAACTATGTAGCTTTAAGAAGGAGTGAGCAGCCATGGGCTTCCCGTCCGGCATCGCGACGACCCGTCCCCACCTCACTCCGGAGATCAACCCTGTCTGCTCAGCTGACCCTGCGGGGCATCTGTAAGTCCTACGGCGACCGCCTGGTCCTCGACCACGTCTCCCTCACCGTCCGGCCCGGCGAGCGCGCCGGGATCGTGGGCGAGAACGGCAGCGGGAAGTCCACCCTGCTGCGGCTGGCGGCCGGTCTCGAAACACCCGACGACGGCGAGGTCACCGTCGTCGCCGACGGCGGGACCGGTCATCTCGGCCCGTCCTCCGCTCCCCTGTCCGGTTCCGTCGTCCAGGACGCCGTCGACGCGGCTCTCGCCGAGCTGCGCGCGCTGGAGTCCCGCATGCGGGAACTGGAGGCGGCCCTCTCCGAGCCCGAGCCCGAGCACCAGTCGGAGCCCCAGTCGGAGCCCCAGTCCGAGTCGGGGTCCGAGTCGGAGTCCGGCCTCGTCGAGCAGCGGCTGGCCGAGTACGGCGAGCTGCTCGGCGCCTATGAGGCGCGCGGCGGCTACGAGGCGGACGCCCGTCTCGACAAGGCCCTGCACGGGCTCGGGCTCGGCGGCCTCGACCGCGACCGCCCGCTGGAGGGCCTGTCCGGCGGCGAGCGGGCCCGGCTCGGGCTGGCCTGCCTGCTGGCGGCCTCCCCCGGGATTCTGCTGCTCGACGAGCCGACCGACCACCTCGACGACGCCGCCACCCGGTGGCTGGAGGACCGGCTGCGCGCGCATCCGGGCATCGTGGTCGTGATCTCGCACGACCGGCTCTTCCTGGAGCGGGTGGCCACCTCGATCCTGGAGGTCGAGGAGGGCCGGGTGACCCGGTACGGCGGCGGTTACGCCGCCTTCCTGGCCGGGCGCGCGGCGGCCCGGCGGCGCTGGGAGCAGGCGTACGCCGACTGGTGCCGCGAGGTCGAGCGGGTCGAGGCCTTCGCCGCGACCACCGCGCACCGCGTCGCCCACGGCCGGGCCATGAAGGACGGCAACAAGATGGCCTACGACCGCGACGCGGGCCGGGTGCAGAGCTCGATCGCCGGCCGGGTCCGCCAGGCTCAGGAACGCCTGCGGCGCCTGCGGGCCGACCCCGTGCCCCGCCCGCCTGATCCGCTCCGCTTCGCGGGCCGCTTCGGCTGCGGTACGGCGGCGCCCCCGGCCGGGGAAGGCCCCGCGGGCGGCGCGACCGCTCCGGACCGTCCGCTGCTCGAGCCGGGGCGTCCGCAGGCGGGACCGGGCGGCGTGCCGGGTGAGCCGGGGCGTCCGCTGGTCGAGCTGGACGGCGTGCGGGTCGGCGACCGGCTGGTCGTCGGTTCCCTCACCGTGGAGGCCGGGCAGCGGCTGCTGGTCCACGGCCCCAACGGCGCGGGCAAGTCCACGCTGCTGCGGGTCCTGGCCGGGGACCTCGAACCCGACGCCGGGACCGTACGGCGGCGCGGCCGGGTCGGCTACCTGCCGCAGGAGGTCGCCTTCGCCGTGCCGTCGCGCTCGGTGGCGGAGGCGTTCGCCGAGGGCAGGGCCGGATATCCCGAGGAGCACCGCGAGCGGCTGCTGTCCCTGGGGCTGTTCCGGCCGGAGACCCTCGACGTTCCGGTCGGCGCGCTCTCGACCGGCCAGCGGCGGCGGCTCGGCCTGGCGCGGCTGCTCACCGAGGAGGCCGGCCTCCTGCTGCTGGACGAGCCGACCAACCACCTGTCGCCCGCGCTCGCCGAGGAGCTGGAGCAGGCTCTCGACCTCTACGGGGGTGCCGTCGTCCTCGTCTCCCACGACCGGGCGCTGCGCCGCCGGTTCGCCGGCGCCCGGCTGGCGATGCGCGACGGCCGCCCCGCCATCTGCCACCTTCCGGAAGGAGCACGGCGTTGACCGTATCGATCGAGGAGTTCCGCGTGTCCGGCCCCGAGGCGGGGCCGTACGGGATCACCGCGGGTCCCGACGGGGCCATGTGGTTCACCCTGGTCCACCAGGGCGCGATCGGCCGGATCACCCCTGACGGGGACCTCACCTCCCACCCGGTCGGCCCGGACTGCGGGCCGACCGTCATCACCGCGGGCCCCGACGGCGCGCTGTGGTTCACCCGGTACCGCGACCACCGGATCGGCCGGATCACCGTGGACGGGGAGGTCTCCTCCTTCGGCCTGCCGACCCCGCAGGCCGGGCCGTACGGGATCGCCGCGGGCCCGGACGGGGCGCTGTGGTTCACCGAGACCGGCGTCGACCGCATCGGCCGGATCACCCCTGACGGCGCGGTCACCGAGTTCCCCCTGCCCGTCTCCGGGGCGTTCCCGTCCGCGATCGCCGCCGGGGCGGACGGGATGTGGTTCACGATGAACGCGGCGAACGCGGTCGGCAGGATCGGCCCGGACGGCGAGGTGGCGGTCCATCCGCTGCCGACCGCCGGGGCGGCCCCGGTGGGGATCACGGCCGGAGCGGACGGCTCGATGTGGTTCGCCGAGATCGGCGCGGGCCAGATCGGCCGGATCGCACCCGACGGGAAGATCGAGGAGTTCCCGCTCCCCGACCGGCGGGCCCGGCCGCACGCCGTCGTCGCCGACGCCTCCGGCGACTGCTGGTTCACCGCGTGGGGCACCGGCCGCGTCGGCCGGATCACCCCCGGGGGCCTGTTCGAGGAGTACGCGCTGCCGACCCCGGGCTCCGAACCGCACGGCATCGCGGCCGGCCCCGGCGGGGCGGTGTGGGCGGCGCTGGAGATCGGCGTCATCGCCCGGATCATGGTGGCCTCCTGACCCGGTCCAGGATTCCTTCAAGCGTCGTTTGTCCCCGGCGGGGATCGGGCAACCCTCCGGATTGGATAAGGACAGAGGAGGAGGAAGCACGTGAAAGAGCACGAGTTTCTCAGCATCGT
This sequence comes from Paraplanobispora siamensis, assembly GCF_016863175.1. Lineage (GTDB taxonomy): Bacteria > Actinomycetota > Actinomycetes > Streptosporangiales > Streptosporangiaceae > Planobispora > Planobispora siamensis. The sequence continues at coordinate 34,360 of NZ_BOOJ01000042.1, read as the reverse complement.
CTCGGATGAGACAGGACTTACCCGCGACGAAGCGGAAACCCTCGTTTTCGCGACGCTGGAGACGCTCGCCGAGCGTCTCACGCCCGAGGAGTCCGACGACCTCGCCGCCCAGCTCCCGGAGGCCTTCAGGGAACCCCTGCTGACCGGCGGATCACCCGAGGACTTCGGCGTGGAGGAGTTCGTCCGGCGGGTGGCCCGCCGTTCGGAGGGCGACGTCGTCGACGTCAGGGAGGACGTCCACGTGGTCTTCTCCGCGCTGCGCCTTGCGGCCATGCCCGGCGAGCTCGACGACACTCTGGCCCAGCTGCCCGGGGAGTACGCGCAGCTCCTGTGAATGACCAAGGAGTGTCATGAAGATCTCGGTGAGCGTGTCGGCGGAAGTCGGCCCGCTCACCGAGATCTTCAGGACACTCCTGGTCGCGGGTTGTGCACCCATCCCTGGGTGGCGCCGTCACCGCTGTCGGAGCCGGCCACGACGAGCCGGTCCCGTTCCTCCGGCGCCGCATCCCGCAGCCGCCGTACGAGATCTGACCACGGGTCAAGCGTGGGCGTGAGGCAGTCGGTGAAACTTACGAGGCGGTGAAGGGGTGGAATGACCTGTCGAGCGGCCGTCATGGGCATCGGCTTGGTTTTCGCCGGTGGAAGAGGACGCCGATCACTCGTCAGACTGATCGAGGAGCAGCCCTCCCGGGAGAACCCGCCCTGATCCGGCCACCCACCGGAACCGCCCCCGCCTTCCCCGGCGCCGGACCGCGCCACACCGGGCGGCACCGCGCCGATCCCGCATGCCCCCGTTCCACACGCACCAGAGTGTTGACGGTGCCACAGAGGTGTGACTAATTTAATTTTTAGGAAACTTTCTTATGAGATGAGTGATGGTCGCTGCGGCGATCCGGCCCACCGCGCATCTGAGCCCCACCGCGCACCACGACGTCTCCATGCATCCGATGTCTCCACCCCCAGGGAGTCAGGCATGAACGCGAGAAGATGGACGGCGCTCGCCTCGGCGACCGCGTTCGCGACCACCGCGCTGGTCACCGGGACGGCCTCCGGCGCCTACGCCGCCCCCACCGGCTGCAGCTATCAGATCAGCGGCCTGCAGGCCTCCAGTTACTGCACCACCGGGACGGGCGAGCACCGGATCCGGGTCCTGCAGCGCCACTTCCTTCCCGAGGTCGGCCTGATCCCGATCATCGGCCCCTGGCAGCCGGCGGGGACCGCCTCGGTCACGGGCATCACCCCGCACCAGATCGTCGACGTCTGGGTGGAAACGCGTTGACCACCTCACCCGCGGATCGTTGACCGCTTCCCCGCGGATCTCAGCGGTACGGCCGCGCACCGGGAGCGGAGTGCGGCCGAGGCCCGGTCATCGTCCGCGAGCTCCCCGGGGGCGCTGGGGCATGCGCGCGGTAGCCTGGCGGCCGTGACGAGCAGCGTTCAGGGGGACACTCCCGGAGCCGAATGGACTGCCGAGCACGATGTCGGGGAGGCCGAGGCGGCCGCGCTGGTGGGCGGGCGGTTCCCCGGTCTCCGCGGCGCACCGGTCACGTTGCTCGCCACCGGCTGGGACAACACCGTCCACCTCGTCGGCGAGCGATGGGTGTTCCGCTTCCCGCGCCGCGCCGTCGTGCTGCCCGGCGTCGAGCGGGAGATCGCGACCCTGCCCGCCCTGGCGCCGAGGTTGCCGCTGGTGCTGCCGGCCCCCACGCATGTCGGGCGTCCCGAAGGCTCCTACCCGTGGCCGTTCTGGGGCACGGAGCTCATCCCCGGCCGGGAGTTGGCCGAGGCCGGCCTCCCGGCGGCCGGGCAGGTGCGGGCCGCCACCGATCTCGGCGCGTTCCTGCGCGCCCTGCACGACCCGGGCCTCTCCGCCGAGGTGGGCACGGGGCTGCCGGTCGACCCGATGCGCCGGGGCGATCCCGGCGTGCGGGCGCCGATGGCCCGCGAGCGCCTGGAAAGGCTCGCCCGGCGCGGCGTGTGGCGGCCGGACCCGGCCGTCGAGCGCCTTCTCGCCGAGGGGGAGGCGGCCGGTCCCCCGCCCGGCCCCCCTGTGATCGTCCACGGCGACCTGCACCTGCGGCACCTGCTGGTCGGCCCGGACGGCCGGGCGAGCGGCGTCATCGACTGGGGCGACCTCTGCCGGGCCGACCCCGCGGTGGACCTCTCGCTGGCCTACGCGGGTTTCTCCGGCGCGGCCCGTACGGCGCTGCTGGCGGCCTACGGGCGGCCGCTCGCTCCGGAACGCGAGACGGCCGCGCGCGTGCTGGCGGTGTTCCTGTGCGCGGCCCTCGCCGACTACGCGGACTCCACCGGCCACGCCCGCCTCCTGACCGCCTCGCTCACCGGGATCCGGCAGGCCGTCTCTCCCTGAGCACCCCTCCCTGAGGGCCACTCGGGGTCGGGCCGCTCAGATCAGGGGCTCAGATCAGGGGCTCAGACCATGCGGCTCAGACCATGCGGCTCAGACCATGCGGCTCAGACCATGCGGCTCAGACCATGCGGCTCAGATCAGGCCGAGGGCGAGCATCGCGTCGGCGACCCGCCTGAAGCCGTCGATGTTGGCTCCGGCCACGTAGTTGCCCGGCATGCCGTACTCGTCGGCGGTCGCCAGGCAGCGGGCGTGGATGTCGCGCATGATCTCCTGGAGGCGGCGCTCGGAGAACTCGAAGCTCCACGAGTCGCGGCTGGCGTTCTGCTGCATCTCCAGCGCGCTGGTGGCCACGCCTCCGGCGTTGGCGGCCTTGCCGGGCCCGAAGGCGACGCCCGCCTCCTGGAAGACCCGGATGCCCTCCGGCATGGTGGGCATGTTGGCGCCCTCGCCCACCGCGATGCACCCGCCGCGCACCAGCATCTCGGCGTCACGGCCGGTGACCTCGTTCTGGGTGGCGGACGGCATCGCCACCTCGCAGGGCACCTCCCAGACGCTCCGTCCCGGCACGAAGGACGCGTCGCCGCCGCGGCGCTTGGCGTAGACGTCCACCCGCAGCCGCTCGACCTCCTTGACCTGCTTGAGCAGGTCGAGGTCGATGCCCGCGTCGTCGACGACGTAGCCCGAGGAGTCGGAGCAGGCGACCACGACGCCGCCGAGCTGCTGGATCTTCTCGATCGTGTAGACGGCGACGTTGCCGGAGCCGGAGACCACGACGCGCTTGCCGTCGAAGGAGGTGCCGCGGGCCTTGAGCATCTCGTCGACGAAGAACGCGCAGCCGTACCCGGTGGCCTCGGTGCGCACCTGGGCGCCGCCGTAGCTGAGGCCCTTGCCGGTGATCACACCGGACTCGTAGCGGTTGGTGATGCGCTTGTACTGGCCGAACAGGTAGCCGACCTCCCGCCCGCCGACGCCGATGTCACCGGCGGGGACGTCGGTGTACTCGCCGATGTGGCGGTAGAGCTCGGTCATGAAGCTCTGGCAGAAGCGCATGATCTCACGCTGGGAGCGGCCCTTGGGGTCGAAGTCCGAGCCGCCCTTGCCGCCGCCGATCGGCAGGCCGGTCAGGCTGTTCTTGAAGATCTGCTCGAAGCCGAGGAACTTCACGATGCCGAGGTAGACCGACGGGTGGAAGCGCAGTCCTCCCTTGTACGGCCCCAGCGCGCTGTTGAACTCGACCCGGAAGCCCCGGTTGATGTGCACCTCGCCGCGGTCGTCCTCCCACGGCACCCGGAAGATGATCTGCCGCTCGGGCTCGCAGATCCGTTCAATGATCTTGGATTCCGCGTACTCCGGGTGTTTGCCCAGGACGGGGCCGATGCTCTCCAGCACCTCGCGGACGGCCTGGTGGAACTCGGTCTCACCGGGGTTGCGGTGGAGGACGTTGTCGTAGATCGACGACAGCTTCTCGTGCAACATCACATATCTTCCTGATTGTCGGATCTCACAATCGTGGTCTAGACCTTATGAGATCGGATGTACAGGCCCTCCGTCACCCCCGGGGCAACCGGCGCTTACCTCGGCGGGTGGACCCCGGATCAGCCCGGCGGCGGACGACCGGGTGCCTTCGCGCTGACTACCTTGCTCGGCATCAGGCCAGTTCAGGCCACCGCACAAGCAAGGAAACCCTCATGTTCAAAGACTCGGCCGACTTCCGGCGCGTCACCTCCGGCGTGCTGCTGATCCTCGCCCCGCTCCTCCAGGCGATCGCCGTCGTCCTCGACCCCGGCACCTGGGGCGACGACCGCGAGGCGGTCAGCTTCGGCGACAACCCCGTCCTGGCCCAGGTCCAGTCGGTGCTCTACCACTGGGCGTACCTGCTGATGGCCCTGGCCGCGCTCGCCCTGCTGCACGTGATGCGCAGGCGCGCGACGGTGTTCGGCCACATCGCGGGCCCGCTCGTCATCCTCGGCTACATCAACCTGTCGGGCCTGCTCATGGCCGACCCGGTGGAGTGGTGGCTCGGGCAGCACCACAGCCCCGAGGAGGCCACGCGCATCATGGAGGAGATGGTGAACCTGCCCGGCGTCGTCTTCGGCTTCCAGATGCCCTGGATCTTCTTCGCCATCTTCGGCATGCCGGTCCTGGCGATCGGCGTCTGGCGTTCCGGCTTCGCCCACTGGTGGGTCCCGCTGGTCCTGGCGATCGGCTACGGCAGCTCGCTTGCGGTGCCGTACGGTCCGGTGACCGTGGTGCTCTGGAGCATCCCGGTGATCGCGCTGGGCTCGCTCGGCGTGAAGATGCTCCGGATGAGCCGCGAGGAGTGGATCTCCCACTACCCGGTCGCCCGCACCGCGCCGGAGCCCGTGAAGGCCGCCGTCTGATCATGATTCCGCTACTCGCCCTCGGAGGTCTTGAGCCGCCGCTCCGGACCGGCGGGCGGGGGCACGGGCGCGACCGGGCGCGCGGGGGTGAGCAGCGCCGCGGCGAAGTCCAGCCCCTGGCGCGGGCCGACCGCGAAGAACAGCCCCATGCCGGCCCCGGCGACCACCATCGCGGGCAGGAGCGCCAGGTAGGGGACGGCCGGAGGCGACCACCGCGAACCAGGCCAGCGCGCTCGCCTGCAGGACCGTGGCGGCCACCATGAGCCGTTTGCCCCCGATCCGGTCGCCGAAGGCGCCGGCGAGCGGGGTGACGAGGACGGGCACCACCGTCCACGGCAGGGTGCGCAGCCCGGCGTCCAGGGGGGAGGAGCGAAGCACGTGCTGAAGGAACTGGGTCAGCAGGAAGATCCCGCCGAACAGGCCGAACTGCACGAGCATCCCGACCAGGTTGGAGAGGGTGAACCCGCGGCGGCGGAACAGCCGGGGTGGGACGACCGGGTTGACCATCCTGCGCTCCCAGGCGGCGAACCCGGCCAGCAGCGGCACTCCGGCCGCGATGGCCGCGAGGGGCGCGATGGGCGCGATGGGCGCGATCACCTGCGGGCTTCCCCAGGCCGGGCTCGTGCTGCGCACCATGCCGTAGACGATCCCCAGCAGGCCGGACGCGACCAGCAGAGTGCCCCGGGTGACGACGAGGTTGCCCATCGACGCCATGAACGCCGAGACCCCGGTGATCAGGAGCGTGGGCAGGACACCGTCGCGCTTGTCCACCGGACACCTCCGTCCGGAGCCCGCGGGACTCCCTCCGGCAACAGAGACCGCCGCCGTACACCCGTCGAAAGCGGTTATATCCGTCGTCGGACTCACCGCCCATAGCGTCACAGCACCCGGGCCGGAGCAGGGACGGCGGGGGGCGGCTCAGCGGACGGATGGGCGCGGTGCGCGGTGGAGGGTACGGCGGGCGGGCCCGATCACCCCCGCAGGGGAGGCCGGATCCGTCCTGCGGCTGACGACCGGGGACGGGCCCGGCGGCTACCTTCCCGTTCGGAGGAAGCGCCCGGCGGGGAGGCCGTACCGTCACCATCCCACCGGTGTCACGATCGCCCCGCCCCGCCCCGCCCGCACCCGCACCCGCACCCGCACCGAGGAGGGACGATCCCCGTGCCCGAGGACCGGCAGCGACAGCGCCCTCCCCGGCGGAAGCCCTCCCTACGTCACCGCCGCACCGGGCCGCACCACGCCCGACTCGTAGGCGAACACCACCGCCTGAGCCCGGTCCCGCAGATGCAGCTTCATCAGCACCCGCGCCACGTGGGTCTTGACCGTGGCCTCGCCGACGAAGAGCTCACCGGCGATCTCGGCGTTGGTCAGGCCGCGGGCCAGGAACCGCAGCACCTCCAGCTCGCGCGGCGTCAGGTCGGCCAGCTGGGGCGGGGGCGCGGGGTCGTGACGCCCGGCGAAGGAGGCGATCACGCGGGTGGTCACCGCCGGGTCCAGCAGGGCGTCGCCGCCGACCACGACGCGGATGGCCTCCACGAGCTGCTCGGGCGGGGAGACCTTGAGCAGGAAGCCGCTGGTGCCCGCGCGCAGGGCGGCGTAGAGGTTCTCGTCGGTGTCGAAGGTGGTCAGCACGATCACCTTGGGCGGATCCGGCTGGTCGAGCAGCTGCCTGGTCGCGGTGAGGCCGTCCATGCGCGGCATGGAGATGTCCATCAGCACGATGTCCGGGCGCGTACGGCGGGCCACGGCGAGGGCCTCCACCCCGTCCGAGGCCTCCCCCACCACCTCCATGCCGGGCTCGCTCTCCACCACCAGCCGCAGCCCGGCGCGGACCATCGCCTGGTCGTCGGCGATCACGATGCGGATGGTGTTCATACGAGAACCTCCTGGGAGATCGGAAGGCGTGCGTGGACGCGGAACCCGCCCTCGGGACGCGGGCCCGCCTCGAAGGTCCCGCCGAAGAGCTCGGCGCGTTCGCGCATGCCGATGAGACCGTTGCCGGTCGACAGCCCGGACGGGGCGCCGCCGCCCCCGTCCAGGACCTCCAGCTCCACGGAGCCGGCGTGGTAGGCGACGCTGATCGAGATCTCGGACTCGCTCGCGTGCTTGACGGCGTTGGTGAGCGCCTCCTGGGCGATCCGGTAGGCGGACAGGTCGAGGCCGGGCGGGAGCCGTACCGGCTCGCCGGCGACCTCCAGGCTGATGCGCAGGCCCGAGGAGACCAGCGAGCCCACCGTGGTGGACAGCTGGGCCAGGCCCGGCTGCGGGATGCCCTCGTCGAGCGGCATGCGCAGCGCGCCGAGCATGACGCGCAGCTCCTCGACCGCCTCACGGCCCGAGCGCTCGATGCCGCGCAGCGCGTCCTCGTCTCCGCCGCCCCGGCGGCGCAGCACCCCGGCCTGCATGACCATCATGCTCACGCTGTGCGCGACGACGTCGTGGAGCTCGCGGGCGATGCGGACCCGCTCCTCGGCGACGGCCTCGGCGGCCCGGCGTTCTCTGTCACGTTCCAGGCGTACGGCGTGCTCGGCCAGGCGGCGGGCCCGGGCGGCGTAGGCGTGCAGGGCCAGGCCGGTGAGGTAGGCGGCGCCGAAGATCACGGTCAGGAAGACGACCTCCTCGAAGGGGAGCCACCGGTGGTCGACCGCGCCGGAGTCGAAGACGAGGATGCCGGTGGCGGCCCAGGCCAGGCCGGGTTTGAAGGGCAGCTCGGCGCCCACGGTGTGGAAGACCAGCAGAAGGGAGAACAGCTGCCAGACCTGGCAGTGCTCGTAGCCCTGACGGTGCCAGAGGTACTGGGCCAGGATCATGAGGATGAAGACCGCGACGGGCGCCTTGCGGCGGAACCAGACCAGGACGCCTGTGACGAGCGCCTGGCCGATCCACCACAGTTCGGGCGTCTGCGCCGCACCGTACTCGGTGGCGACGGTGAACGCTTCGAGGGTCCCGAGTGCGATGATCGCGCCGCCGATCAGAAGATCGGCTTTCGACACCGTGCGGAGGTGCCGAAGGGCAGGGAAGGGAACCACCATGCGGGGAGACTAAACCCTCACGTCACCATTGCATACAGGACAAAACGCCCAGCCAAGCCGCTTACAAGTCGGTCACAAGTACCCGCCCGCCACCGCAGGCACGGCGGGCACCCCCGCGGACCCGTTCCCGGACCCACTCGTGAACCCCCTCGTGAGCCCACTCCCGAACCCGCTGAACGGACACGCTCACTGGGACGGGAAGGACACGCTCCGCACGAACCGGTTGGCCAGGCTATCGTCGCACCGGCTGGGCGCACAGAAGTAGATCATGAGGGCCGGCTCGTCCGGGCGCTCCACCGCGTAGCCGATGAAGTCGAGCTGGCCGCCGCGCTGCGGATCGACGATCGAGCCCTCCAGCCGTACGGCGGACTGCCCGCCGACGCGCACCTGCACCACCTCGGAGAACACGTTGACCGTACCGGGCAGCGACGACTGCAGCGTCTCCTGCAGCTGCTGGGCGCCGCCCCGCGGGTCGAGCGTGTCCAGGGTCTGGGCGTAGATCCCGGTGGCCTCCTCCGGGGCGGTCTTGATGATCTCGTTGACGTCGGCCCAGTCGGCGGTGACCGGCGTGCTGAACAGGGCCTGGAACTGCTCGGCCCGGGGCGAGGCGACCGTGAACACGTCGGCGTGCTGGAGCGCGGTCCAGCCGGCGGGATGCTCGAAGGCCACCGGAACGGCGGCCGACCCCCGGTACGGCGTCCACTCGGTCCCGCTGCCCCGGAGGATCACCGCGAGCACCGCCACCAGCGCGACGATCAGCGTGATCGCCACCCCGGCGCCGATGAGCACCCCCTTCCTGCGGGGTCCGGCGGGCTTCTGCCTGGCCGCGGTCGCCTGCGTGGAGTGGAACTGCTGCCGCTCGCCGGTCTGCATGGTCCGGCCCGCCTGCCCGGGCGGGTGAGGCTGGGTCGGGTACGGCGCCCCGGAGTCGTGGGAGTGGGCCGGCTGCGGCGCCCCGGAGTCGTGGGGCTGGGCCGGCTGCGGCGGCCCGGGCGGGTAGGAGTGCTCGCCCGGGTAGGACGGGTAGGGCGGGTAGGACGAGCGGCCCGGGTGCGGCTGCTGGAGCCGGTAGGACTGGCCGCTGATCGCGTCGCGCAGCTCGGCGATGAACTCCGTGCAGGTGGCGTAGCGCTGCTCGGGCGACTTGGCCAGCGCCCGCATCATCACCCCGTCGACCTCCATCGGGAGCTCGGGCCGGAGCGTGCTGAGCGGCGTGGGCGCCTCGGCCAGGTGCGCCCACAGCAGCGCGATCTCGTTGTCGCGCTGGAAGGGCAGCCGCCCGGACAGGGCCTCGTAGACCACGCAGGCCAGGCCGTACTGGTCGCAGCGGCCGTCGATGACCTCCTTGTTGATCTGCTCGGGCGACATGTAGCGGGGGGTGCCGATGAACTGGTCGGTCTGGGTCAGCCCGGAGATCGAGGTGCGGTGCTTGGTGATGCCGAAGTCGGTGAGGTAGACGTGCTCGCCCTCGGTGTGCCCGGCGATCAGGATGTTGGCGGGCTTGACGTCGCGGTGGATCAGGTCGTGGGCGTGCGAGGTGTCCAGCGCCGCGGCCACCTGCGCCGATATCCGGTTGACCTGACTGATCGGCAGCGGCCCGCGGTCGTAGAACAGCCGGCGCAGGTCGGGCCCGTCGACGTAGCGCATCGCGATGTACAGCGTGCCGTCGGAGGCGGCGTCCGCCTCGTAGATCGGGATGATGTTGGGGTGGTCGATGCTGGCGACCGTCCGCGACTCCAGGATGAAGCGCTGACGGAACCGGTCGTCCTCGCCCAGCAGCGGGTTGAGGACCTTCAGGGCCACCCGGCGGTCCAGCCGGGAGTCCACGGCGAGGTAGACCACGGCCATGCCGCCCTTGCCGATGACGTCTTCGACGTAGTAGCCGGCGATCTCCTGGCCGATCAGGGCTCTCTCGTTCGACGGTGTCATCACGCCTCGACCGAGTGACCGCAGTAGCCGCAGAATCGGTGGGCGGGCCCCAGTCTCATGCCGCACGCGGTGCAGTATTTCTGGGCGGCGGCCCCGCCGGCGCTCCCGCCGGTCTGGGACCGCGGGCCGGTGTCATGGGTCCGCGGACCCGTGTCATGCGGTCGCGGGCCGGTGTCGTGCCGTGGACCGGTGTCGTGAGACCGTGGACCCGTGTCATGGGTCCGCGGGCCGGTGTCGTTGGGCTTCGGGCCCGGGTCCCGGGCGACCAGCACGGGCTGGCCGGGGGCCGACAGCTGGCCGGGCACGGGCGGGCGGCCCGGCGCGGGCGACTGGCCCGGAGCGGAGGGCTGACCCGGTGCGGGCGACTGGCCGGCGCCCGCGGTGACCTTGGGCAGGGAGGGGAAGGAGCGCCCGACCACCACGGTGGCGTTGGCCCCGTCGTCGAGCGGGGTCTGCGCGCCCGGGGCGACCGGCACCGCGGGGAACGGCGCGCCGCTCTCCCCGGTCCCGTTGTCGCCGTACTCCCCCGGCCCGTCCTCGCCCGGCTCGGAGCCGGGCTGGCGGCGCAGGAACAGGATCGTTCCGATGATCACGGCGGCCACCAGCGCGCCGCCGCCCACCAGGAACGGCCACAGCGGCAGGGCCGCCCCGCCGGAGTCCGGCTGCGCGGCGGCGCGCTTGGTCCCCTCGTCCTCGGCGGTGCCGCGCTTGTCCTGGGAGGTCTTCAGGTGCGCGGCGGCCACCGCGTGCCCGGGATACAGGTCCAGGACGCGCTCGAAGGCGGGGACGGCGTCGCCGTAGTACTTGGTGTGGAAGCGGGTCAGCGCCTGCTCGAACGCGGCGTCGATCGGACCGCGCCGGGCGGTCACCTTCGCCGCCGACAGCGCCTCGGTGACCTCCCGGATGCCGATCATCCGGCCGTCGTCGCCGCCGCCCACGAGCAGCCCGACGACCTCGCCCTTCTTGTCCTCGATCACCGGTCCGCCGCGCAGTCCCTGGTCGACCAGCTTGCCCACCTTGGGCGGCTCGTCGACCTTGCCCTCCGGGTCCTTGAACTGGCGTCCGCCGCTGCCGGCCGTACCGCCGGCCTGCAGGTGGGCGATGTCCACCTTCTCCTTCACGCTGGCCGAGGGCCGTCCGGTGAACCCGGCGATCGCGACCGGCGAGCCCTCCTTGTCGGGCACCTTGGCCCCCAGCGGCGCCGTGGGCATGCCCGCCCCGCCGTCGGCCCGGCTGACCGGCATCAGCACGGCCGGGCTCTCGGGCCGGTCACCGGTGTGCAGGACCTCCGCCTTGAAGCCCTCGGCGTCGGCCGGGACGATGTTGGGGAAGACCTGCACCTCGGTGGTGACCTTGATGATGCAGGTGGCGGTCGGCTTCTTCGGCGGATAGCACGCCTGCAGGTGCCGGTTGAGGGTGTCGTCGCTGAGGGTGTGCCGCTCGAAGTCGTCCGGGATCTTGACCTTGTGGTGCTCGGCGAAGATCCTGTTGGCCGCGTGGACCTCGACGTCCTTGTCCGTCTTCACCACGCCGGTCAGGGTGACCGCGGCCCCGTCGGGGTTGACGACGGTGCCGGTGCCGACGCCTATCGGGACCTCGTAACTCCGCTCGACGTGGACCAGCTCGCCGATGTGGTCGAGCAGGGTGATGTCCACGTGAGCCGTCGCCTCCACGCGGACGACCGCGGGGGTCACCAGATCGGTGATCCCGCTGGGGTGCTCGTGGGCCAGGGCAGCGGGCATCGCGGCGACCGCGAGTACCAGGCCGCCGAGGAATGCCGTCGCTGTTCTGAGCCGCCGCATCGTCACTCCCAAGAGGGGATAGGACAAGGGTCGCAACCTATCGCCTGAAGTCAAGAGAAGGCGAAATAGACAAGCGCTTGCTAGGGAAATACCCTGCGATCCGTGGACGGCCGAGACGGGGCCGTGGGGCGCCCGTGAGCCGTCGGACGAGGAGGGCTCGTGGGGTACGCGATCGGAGTCGACGTCGGCGGGACGTTCACGGACGTGGTCCTCAGCGGGCCGGGGGGCGGGATCTCCGTCGCCAAGTGCCTGAGCACCCACGACGACCCGGCCGAGGGGGTCCTCACGGGCGTGACCGCGGCGCTGGGCCGTACCGACCCCTCGCTGGTGACCCGGGTCGTGCACGCCACCACCCTGGCCACCAACGCCGTGCTGGAGCGCAGGGGCGTGCGGGTCGCCTACGTCACGACCCGGGGATTCCGCTCGGCGATCCCGCTGGGCCGCTACGCCCGGGTCGAGGAGGACCGCTACGACCTGCGCTTCGACCCTCCCCCGCCGCCGGTCGCGGCCGAGGACTGCTTCGAGGTGCCCGAGCGGATCGGCGCCTCCGGGGCGGTGCTGACACCGCTGGACGAGGACGCGGTGGCCCGCGTCGGTGCGGAGATCGCCCGGCGGGGCATCACCTCCGCCGCCGTCTGCCTGCTGCACTCCTACGCCAACCCGTCCCACGAGCTGCGGGTCGCGCGGATCCTGCGGGAGACGGTCCCGGCGGTGGTGGTCTCCTCGGAGGTCTGGCCGGAGCTGCGTGAGTACGAACGGGCGACGACGACCATCATGTCGGCCTACGTGGGCCCGGTGATGGAGGGCTACCTGCGGCGGCTGGCCGCCCGGCTGGCCGGGATCGGGATCACCGCGCCGGTGCACGTGATGGAGTCGGGCGGTGGCGTGATGCCGGTCGAGCTGGCCGCGCGGCGGGCCGTGGCGACGATCGAGTCCGGACCCGCGGCCGGGGTGCTGGCCGCCGCCGCGACCGGCCACCGCGACGCGATCTCCTTCGACATGGGCGGCACGACGGCCAAGGCCTGCGTGATCAGGAACGGCAGGCCGGAGATCACCCACGAGTTCCACGTCGGCGGCAAGGGCAGCTTCGGCGGGCGCCGGGCCGGGACGGGCGTGCCGGTCAAGACCCCGGCCATCGACCTCGCCGAGGTCGGGGCCGGCGGGGGCAGCATCGCCTGGGTGGACGCGGCCGGCGCCCTGCGGGTCGGGCCGCGCTCGGCGGGCTCGGCGCCCGGCCCGGCCTGCTACGGCCTCGGCGGCGAGGAGCCGACCGTGACGGACGCCGATCTGGTACTGGGCTACCTCGACCCCGCCTCCTTCGCCGGCGGCACCATCCGGCTCTCCCGGGACCTGGCGGACAAGGCGATCGACCTGCGCCTGGCCGGGCCGCTGGGGGTGTCCAGGGCCGAGGCCGCGCACGCCGTGCACGAGATCGCCAACGCCTCGATGGGCTCGGCCGTGCACGTGGTGACCGTCCAGCGCGGCATCGACCCCCGCGGCTTCGTGATGGTCGCCTTCGGCGGCGCGGGGCCGATGCACGCCGCCCGGGTGGCCGCCCGCTTCGGCATCTCCACCGTCGTCGTCCCCGCCCGCTGCGGCGTCGCCTCGGCCGCCGGGCTGCTGGCCGGGGAGCTGTCCGTCGACCGCGTGCGCTCGGCCCTGGACGCCGACCCCGAACGGGTCTTCGCCGAACTGTCCGAGGCCGCGGCGGCCGATCTGGGCGTACGGCCCGGCGCCCCCGGCGTGCGGATCGAGCGCTCGGCCGACGTCCGCTTCACCGGCCAGGCCCACGACCTCACCGTCGCCTGGACGGACTCCCCGGCCGAGCTGGCCGGGCGTTTCTCCGCCCGCTACGAGCAGGTCTACGGCATCGCCCAGCGCGGCCTCGTCGAAGTCGTCGGCTACCGCGTCCGCGTCACCCTCCCCGCCGCCCGCCGTACGGAGCCGCCGTCCCCCACCGCCCCGGCGCCGGGGGACGGCGCCCCGGGCCCGGCGCGGCGGGCGGCGTACTTCGCCGAGGCCGGGGGGTATGTGCGGGTGCCGGTGTTCACCCGGGCGTCGCTGCGGGAGACGGACGGCCCGGCGATCGTGGAGGACGCGGAGTCGACGATCGTGGTGCCGCCCGGGTGGAGGGCGGTGCTCGCCGGGGACGTGGCGGTGGTCCTCACGAAGACCGACGAGGGAGGATCGCATGAGTGACGTGCTGACCGCCGAGGTGCTGCGCAACGCGCTGGTGGTGGCCGCGGAGGAGGCCAGCATCGTCGTCGTCCGGTCGGCCTACTCGACGTTCATCGTCGAGGGGTCGGACGCCTCGGCCGCCATCCTCGACGCCGGGGGCCGTCTGGTCGCCCAGTCGATGGCCACCACCCTCATGAACAGCATGGCCCTGAAGGCCGCCCTGCCGGAGCTGCTGAAGGACATCCCCGCCGCGACCATGCGCCCCGGTGAGGTGTTCGCGCTCAACGACGCCTACCGGGGCGGCGTGCACACCAACGACCTGCTGGTCTACCGGCCGGTCTTCGTCGGCGGCTCCCCCGCCTACTTCACCGCCACGATGATCCACGTCTCCGACCTGGGCGGCCTGTCGGCGGGCGGCATGGCGCCGCTGGCCACCGACATCTTCCTGGAGGGCCTGCAGCTCCCGCCGGTCCGCCTGGCCACCGCCGACGGCGTCGAGCCGGCGATCGAGGCGATCCTGCGGGCCAACAGCCGGACCCCGGACAAGGTCATGGGCGACGTGCGCGCCCTCATCGCGGGCACCGCCGTCGCCGCCGCCCGGGTCGAGGCGATGATCGCCGAGTACGGCCCCGCCGGGCTCGCCCGGGGCGTCGACGACTACCTCGACTACACCGAGGCCAGGACCCGCATGGCCCTGTCCGGGCTGCCGCCGGGCCGCCACACCTCGTCGTACCCGATCGACGACGACGGGATCGACACAACGCGTTCCCACACGGTGCGGGTGGCGGTCACCGTGGAACGGGAGGAGGGGGTCCCCGGGACGCCCCGGAGCCCGGAGACCCCGGCGGCCGGGCGGGGACGGGTGATCGTGGACTTCACCGGGACCGACCCGCAGGTCCCGGCGGCGATCAACTCCTCGGCCTCGCAGTCGCTGGCCGCCGCGGTCTTCGCGGTCCGCTGCTTCCTCGACCCGACGATCGCGATGAACGACGGCTGCCTGCGGGCGATCGAGGTACGGCTCCCGCCGGGCTCGCTGCTCGACGCCCGCTCCCCCTACCCGTGCGGCGGCCGGTTCGTACCGATCTACGCGGCGATGGAGGCGATCTTCCAGGCGCTGTCGGACGCGGTTCCCGAGCGCGCCATCGCCGCCAGCGGCATCCTGCAGCCGTTCTCCATCGCGGCGGTGCGCGCGCCGTACTGGATCCACCTGTCCTACGACTTCGGCGGGGTCGGGGCCCGGCACGGCAAGGACGGGCCGGACGCGACGGGCGTGCACTTCGGCATCGGGCGCAACTCGGTCCCGCAGGCCGAGCCGGTCGAGACCCGCTGCCCGCTGGTCGTGGAGTCGGTGGAGACCATCCCGGACTCCGGCGGCCCCGGCCGCCACCGCGGCGGCCTCGGCTCCCGCACGGTGATCCGCTTCCTGGCCGACGCGCACGTCACCACCCGCGGCGACCGCCTGCGCAACGCCCCGCCCGGCCGCTCCGGCGGTCTGGCCGGCCGGCTCGGCGGCTTCCACCGCCGGCGCGCGGACGGCACGCTGGAACGGCTCGACTCCAAGGTCAACAACGCGCTGTTCCGCGCCGGGGAGGCGTTCGTGGTCGAGACCACGGGCGGCGGGGGCATCGGCTCGCCGTACGGCCGCCCGCCGGAGGAGGTGGCGGCCGACCTGCGCGCCGGGAAGGTCACCCCCGAAGGCGCGGCACGCGACTACGGCGTCACCGTCCGGGAGGACGGAACGGTCACGCGGTGACCGCGGCCGGGAGCCGGGCACAGCCGGGGACCGCGCGTCACGACCGCCGGGATCGTCACGGCCAGGGGCCGAGCTCGGGCAGGGTGCCGGTCTCGGCGGTGATCGGCTTGCCGGGGGCCCGCCCGGCCAGCCAGGCGGTCAGGTCGCCCGCGTTCCCGCGCAGGACGACGGGCTCACCGCTGCCGATGCTCCACCGGCGGCCGGCGTCGTCGGCGACCAGCGTCAGGTGCGTCCCCTCGGGGACGCGGACGCCCAGGAAGTCCACGATGTGGTCGCAGAAGTCGAGCGGCCAGTCCGACGGCCGGTAGCCCAGGTCCAGGTCGGCCATGTGGATCTCGACCTCGCGCCAGCGGGCGTAGACGGTGTCGAGGAGAGTGGCGTCACGGTAGCGGACGGGCCGCCTCCAGTCGTCCTCGCCGACCCGCGTCCAGGCCTGCGCGAGGGCGGCGTGCGCCTCGGCGAGGGCGGTACGGAGTTCCTCCGCCCCGCGGCCGGCCCCGCGCTCGATGGCGGCGGCCCGGCCGGCGGCCCCGCCGTCGTAGACGTCGATCAACTCGCCGCGCCGGGCGTACTCGGTCTGGCGGGTGAAGGCCGCGGTGTTCTGCTCCAGATGGGTGATCACGTGGCCGCGTGACCAGTCCGGCAGCGCCGAGGGCGCCCGGACGTCCTCGTCGGTGAGGCCGGCGATCAGGTCCTCCAGACGGCGCTGCCCGTCGAGGACGCGAGCTGCAAGATCATTCACTGTCATGAGGAGCAGGTTACCGGTTTATCCGGTAACTTCAACAGGGTGAGCACCTTCCGGTTCCACAGTGGGCGGCACTGCCTGGACTTCATCGCCACCGTGGGCAGACGGCGGAGCGGGCCCGTCGAACGGCTGGAGACCCCCGCCGACCTGGTCCGCTGGTTCGCCGAGGCGGGCCTGACCGCCCCGGACTCCTCCGCCCCGGAGGCGGGCGAGTCCGAGCTGCGTCAGGCCCGCGTCCTCAGGGAGGCGATGTACGAGCTGTTCACCGTCTGCCGCCTGGAGCGGGAGATCCCGCCGGGGCCGCTGGCCGTCGTGAACGACTGGGCCGCCCGGCCCGCGCCGGCGGACCGCCTGGAGATCGGCCCCGCCTCCCGGCTGCGGCGGGTCCCGGGCGAGGCGAGCGCGCAGACGCTGCTGGCCGCGATCGCCCGCGACGCCGTGGACCTGCTCGGCGGCCCGCTGGCCGGACGCGTGCGCGAATGCGACCTGCACCCGTGCACCCGGCTGTTCCTGGACACCAGCCGGTCCGGTCACCGCCGCTGGTGCTCGATGGACGGCTGCGGCGCCCGCGCCAAGATGGCCGCCTACCGCGCCCGCCGCGCCGCCCGGGAGGAGTCCTGACCCGCCCGGTCCCGGGCGCCCCGCCGTACGGCACGAGGCGCCGCTTCACGCGGCTAAGGCGTCATCGCCCGAAACGACGGGACGCTCAGGCGCGGCGGCGTAGGCGGACCTCTTCATGCGCCGGTCGCGGGTCCGGGTGGCGGGCCCGACCACCTCGACCGCCGGCAGGATGTCCCCCGGCTTGAACATCAGCTCGTTGGCCTCGGCGGTCTCCCCCGGAGAACCGTCCGCTCGGCCTCCGGCTCCGCCACCGGGTCTGCCACCGGGTCTGCCGTCGGCTCCGTGGTTGCCATCAACGTCACCCGCCCACCCCGGGGAACCCCGCCCTCGCGCACATGCCGCCTCCCGCGGTCCCCTCACTTCACGTATTCGAATCATCACGCCTCGCCCAGTCCCGGGCGCCCTGCCGTACGGCGCGGTGGACGGCGCGGGCGAGGCGGGCGCCCCAGGTGGAGCGGGGGCCTCCGAAGAGCTCCTCGGGGCCGTCGGCGCGGGCCAGCACGCAGACCGCGTCGGAGGCGGTGCCGGTGCAGGGGAAGCCCTCCTCCACCAGCGCCTGGGTCTTGGCCTCGGTCACCGTCATCACGGCGTTGACCAGGGCGGCGTCGCTCATCGCGACCGGGACGGCGGCGATGATGTTGATCGTGCCCGGCAGGTGCGGGGGCGCCAGTTCGGGGTCGGGCACGCCCTCGGGGGCGGCGGCCCAGGTGGGCACGCGCAGGCCGACGGTGGTCACGGCGTGCGCTCCTCCGTCGGCCGCGCGGGTGAAGCGGCCGACCGAGGCGGCGGTGAGCATGCCGACGCCGGGTCCGGGCGGGGCCATCTCCCGCAGGTGGTCCACCGGGTCCATCCGCGCGTAGGCCCCGGGCACCTGCGCGTTGAGCACCCACTCCGCCGGGCCGATGCCGCCGCCGAGCATGGCCGAGGAGATCGCCCGCCAGCCGGGGCCGAGCTCCCACAGCAGCGAGGCCAGCCGTACGCCGTCCTCCCTGCGGTGGCCCAGCACCAGACGGCCGGGCCTGCCGGCGTCCGCCGCGGGGTCGAGCCGGAGCACCGCGGGATCGGGCAGTGGTGGCTCGGGCCTGCCCGCGTCCGCCGGGGGGATCAGGCTCATGGGCGCTCCAGGTGGACTTCGGGTCTGCCGTCCGGGCCGGTCGCGATCCGGACGCGGGCGCCGAAGTGCTCGTCGATCAGTTTCCCGGTCAGGACCTCCACCGGGGTGCCGGAGGCGGCCACCCGGCCCCCGGAGACCAGCATCATCGAGTCGGCGTACTGCCCGGCCACGCTCAGGTCGTGCAGGGTCGTGACCACGGTCAGCCCGTCGGCCAGCCGGAGCCGGTCGACCAGTTCCAGGACCTGCTGCTGGTGCCCCAGGTCGAGGGCGGTGGTGGGCTCGTCCAGCAGCAGGACGGGGGCCTGCTGGACCAGCGCCCTGGCCAGCACGACCCGCTGGCGCTCGCCGCCCGACAGGCGGCCGAGCCTGCGGGAGGCGAACGGCCCCAGGTCCAGCCGCTCCAGCACCGACGCCGTCACCTCGCGGTCGTGGCGGCTCTCGCGGCCCAGATAGGGGATGTACGGCGTGCGGCCGAGCAGGGCGTAGTCGAACACGGTCATGTCGGCCGGCAGCGCCGGGGCCTGGGGGGCGTAGGCGAGCAGCCGGGCCCGCTCGCGGGGCCTGAGCCGCCGGACGGACGTGCCGTCGATGAGCACCTCGCCTGAGTACGGCAGCACCCCGGCCACCGCTTTGAGCAGCGTGGACTTGCCCGCGCCGTTGGCCCCGATCACGGCGAGCCAGTCGCCGCCGCGCACCTGCATGCCGACGCCGGACAGCACGGTCCGCGAGTCCAGGACGACCGAGAGGTCGTGCGCTCTGATGTCGCTCATGGAGTCACTCCGCGACCGCCGTGCGGCTCATGTCTCCACCCGCTTCGTCACCCGCAGGACGGCGACGAAGAACGGGGCGCCGACGAACGCGGTGACCACCCCGATGGGCAGCTCCGCCGGGGCGAGCACGGTGCGGGCGAGCACGTCGCCGATGACCAGGAAGGCCGCCCCGCCCAGCAACGACAGCGGGAGCACGACGCGGTAGGAGCCCCCGGCCAGACGGCGGACCACGTGCGGGACGACGATGCCGACGAAGCCGATCAACCCGCTGACCGCGACGGCCGCGGCGGTGGCCAGGGAGGCGGCCAGCAGGACCACGAGCCGGACGCGGGCGGCGTGCAGGCCGAGACTGACGGCCTCGTCGTCGCCGACCGACAGCACGTCGAGCAACCGCCCGTGCAGCAGCAGGGCCGCCACCGAGACCACGGCGTAGGGGATGACCAGCGTGATCCGGCTCCAGCCGCCGTCGACGGTGCCGAGGATCCAGCTGTAGATGCGCTGGAGGTCCTCGACCCCGAGCTGCTGGACGAACGTCTGCACCGCGGTGAGGAAGGAGGTCACCGCGACCCCGGCGAGCACCAGCGTGGCGGTCCCGCCGCCCCGGCCGGCGACGTTGCCCAGGGCGTAGGCGAGCAGGACGCCGCCCACGGCCCCGGCGAAGGCGGCGGCGGGGACGGACAGGGACTCGGTGTCGCCCTTGAGCAGCACGATGACGACGGTGGTGGTGAGCCCGGCCCCGGCGGCGGCGCCGAGCAGGTAGGGGTCGGCCAGCGGGTTGCGGAACACCCCCTGGTAGGCGGCCCCGGCGATGGCCAGCAGGCCGCCGACGATCGCCCCGAGCACGACCCGGGGCAGCCGCAGCTCCAGCAGCAGCCCCCGCTCGACGGGGGCGAGGCCGGAGTCGGCGGAGACGAGGGGCAGCCAGTCGAGCAGTTGCAGGACCACCTTCCCCGGCGCGATGTCCGCCGCCCCGGCCAGCACCCCGGCCACCATGCTCGCCAGCAGCACGCCCACCGCCACGAGCAGGGCCGGCAACCGCAACCCGGCCGCCCGCCGTACCGAGACGCCGGAGGGAGGGCGGGATGGATCGGTCACTTATTCGGACGCGGCCTTCTGGACGGCGTCGCCGACCTGCTGGGCGAGGTCCGCGATGCGGGGGCCCCAGCGGGAGGCGATGTCGTCGTCGAGGGGGATGACGCGGTCGTTCGCGACGGCGGAGAGCTTGGACCAGCCGGGACGCTTGGCGATGACGTCGCGGGACTGGCCGCAGCACTTGGTGTCGGCCAGGAAGATGAGGTCGGGATCGGCCTGGGCGACGAACTCGGCGGAGAGCTTGGGATAGCCGCCGGCGAGGTCGGGGGCCTTGTCCGCGATGTTGGTCAGGCCGAACAGGGCGTAGACCTGACCGACGAAGGTGGTGGAGGTCACCGAGTAGGGCGTGGTGTCCAGCTCGTGATAGTAGGTGAGCTTCTTGTCCTTGGGCGCGGCGGCCACGGCCTCGTCGATCTTCTGCTTCATCCCGGCCACGACCTCCTGGGCCTTGGCGCTGTTGCCGGTGGCCGCGCCGAGGTCGGTGACCTGGTCGTAGGCCTCGTCGAGCTTGGTGGCCGCCGGCTCCAGCAGCACCGGGATGTTCACCTTCTGCAGCTTGGCCACGATGCCGTCGACGTCGTTGGCCAGCACGACCAGGTCGGGCTTCTGCGCGATGATCGCCTCGGCGTTCGGCTTGAAGCCGGACAGGTCGGTCTTGGGGGCCTCCGCCGGGTGGTTGGACTGGTCGTCGACCGCGACGACCTGGGCCCCGGCGTCGACGGCGAACAGGGTCTCGGTGGCGGTGGGCGACAGGGAGACGATCCGCTGTGGCCTGCTGTCGATGGTGACCGAGCCGTTGCCCCCCTCCACGGTGACGGGGAACCCCTCGGCCGCCGAAGCCGAGGCGGAGGCGGAGACCGACGCGGAGGCGGCGTCCTGCGGAGCGGTGGTGGAGCTCTGACCGCATCCGGCCAGGGCCAGCGCACCGAGGAGCGCGCCCGCGAAGGCGGTACGTACGGGCCTCACGGAAGGTCCTTTCATCTACGGGAACCGAGGACCCGTGGGAATCACGACGGATCACCCTTTTCCACGAGGGTCGACGACGTCGGCGCGGCGGCAGTCGACCTGGCTCGGCCCCTCAGGGCCATGACAGTTGCGGGACAGCGCCGGGCTCGCACCGGACTTCGCTGCGCGTCGCGCTTCGGACAGACGATATCAATCGTCCCCCCGGCCCGGATGTGCAGGGCTCACCGACACGGCGGGGCCCGTCCCCCTGGGACGGGCCCCGCCGGAGTGGGTGCCGGGCGGCTCAGGCCACCGGCGCCCCGCGGTGCTCGCGGATCATCTCGGCGTACCGGCGGCCGCTGGTCTTGACGGTGCGGGCCTGGGTGGCGTAGTCGACGTGGACCAGGCCGAAGCGCTTGTCGTATCCGTAGGCCCACTCGAAGTTGTCCAGGAGCGACCAGGCGAAGTACCCGGCCAGCGGCGCGCCCCGCCGTACCGCGCGGGCGCAGGCCGCCAGGTGCTCCTCCAGGTGGGCGGTGCGCTCGGGGTCGTCGACCGTGCCGTCCGGCCCGACCGTGTCGTGCCAGGCGGAGCCGCTCTCGGTGACGAAGATCTTCTCCGCCCCGTACTCCTCGGTCAGGCGCACCAGCAGCTGCTCGAGCCCGTCGGCGTGCACCTCCCAGCCCATCGCCGTCGTCGTGGCACCGGGCACCGGGACCTGGCGGGCGTAGGGGGCGGGCCCCTCGGGGTCGTCGGCGACGACCTGCCGGAAGTAGTAGTTCAGCCCGTGGTAGTCCAGCGGCGCGGCGATCGTCTCCAGGTCGCCCTCCCGGATCGGCAGGTCGACGCCGTAGACCTCGATCATGTCCTCGGGGTAGCCGCGGCCGGCGATCGGGTCGAGCCACCAGCGGTTGACATGACCGTCGAGGCGCCGGGCGGCGGCGCGGTCCTCGTCGCTGCCGGTGGCGGGCTCGCAGGGGCTGAGGTTGTTGACGATCCCGATGGAGGGCGCGCTGCGCGCGGCGGCCCGGATCGCCTGCACGGCCAGCCCGTGGCCCAGGTGCAGGTGGTAGGAGGCCCGCACGGCCGCGGTCAGGTCGGTCCAGCCCGGGGCCATCCTGCCCTCGAGGTGGCCGAGCCAGGAGGAGCACAGCGGCTCGTTGAGGGTGGTCCAGTCGGTGACCCGGTCGCCCAGCGCCCCGGCGACCACGGCAGCGTACTCGGCGAAGTGGAGAGCGGTTTCCCGGCTCGGCCAGCCGCCGCGGTCCTGCAGCGCCTGCGGCAGGTCCCAGTGGTAGAGGGTCACGAAGGGACGGATGCCCGCCTCCAGCAGGGCGTCGACCAGCCGGTCGTAGAAGGCCAGCCCGCGCGGGTTGACCGCGCCGGAGCCCTCCGGGACCACGCGGGGCCAGGCCACCGAGAAGCGGTAGGCGTCCACGCCGAGGCGGCCGAGCAGGTCCACGTCCTCGGGCCAGCGGTGATAGTGGTCGCAGGCCACCTCACCGGTGTCGCCGTTGTCGACGGCGCCGGGGACCCGGCAGAAGGTGTCCCAGATGGAGGGCAGCCTGCCGTCCTCCGAGACCGCGCCCTCGATCTGGTAGGCCGAGGTGGCCACGCCCCAGGTGAAGCCGGGGCCGAAGGCGGACAGCGGGTCCATGTATGCGTTCTCCTTGCGAACGGGATGGTTGGGTGCTGAGATGCCGAAGCGCCGAGGGCCGTACGGCGCGCAGGTCACTTGACCGCGCCCGCGGTCAGGCCCTGGACCAGATAGCGCTGCAGCAGCAGGAAGCCGGCCACCACCGGGACGCTGACCACCAGCGAGGCGGCCATCAGCTGGTTCCAGTACACGTCGTTCTGGGTGGAGTAGCCCTGCAGCCCGACGGCCAGGGTGCGGGTGCTCTCGTCGGTCATCACCGACGCGAAGAGCACCTCGGCCCACGCGGTCATGAAGGCGTAGATGGTGACCGCGACGATGCCGGGCATCGCCGCCGGGATGACCACCCGGAGCAGGGCGCCGACCGGCCCGCTCCCGTCGACCTGGGCGGCCTCGTCCAGCGCGGTGGGGATGGAGTCGAAGTAGCCGACCAGCATCCAGATGGAGAACGGCAGGGAGAAGGTCAGATAGGTGATGATCAGACCGGTGCGGCTGCCGTACAGCTCCACGCCGATGGTGTTGCCGAGGTTCACGAAGATCATGAACAGCGGGAGCAGGAACAGGATGCCGGGGAACATCTGGGTGGACAGCACGGTGACGGAGAAGACCTTCCGTCCGGGGAAGCGGTAGCGGCTGATCGCGTACGCGGCGAAGATCGCGATCGTCACCGACGCCACCGCGGCGATGGAGGCCACGATCAGGCTGTTGGCGAAGTAGTGGGCCAGCGGCACCGTCCGCCAGATGTCGGCGAAGGGCTGCAGGCTGATCGTGGTGGGGATCCAGTGGAAGTCGCCCTGCACGTCCCCGAGCGGCTTGATGGAGGTCGTGGCCATCACGTACAGCGGGAGGAGGGTGAACAGGCTGAGGGATCCGAGCACGATCCAGCGCGCCCAGGGCAGCCATCGGGGTTCACGCACGGGTCCTCCTGCGCGAGGTCGCCACCAGGTACACCGCGGTCACCAGCAGCAGGAACAGCAGGAGCAGCACGGACATCGCCGAGCCCGAGCCGAAGTTCCAGGTGACGAAGGAGCTCTGGTAGATGTGGATGGAGATCAGGTCGGCCTCCTCGGGGGCCGACTTGCCGAACAGGACGTAGGGCGTGTTGAAGTCGTTGAAGGTCCACAGGAACAGCACGAGCACCACGACCTGGTTGACCGGGCGCAGCATGGGCAGCGTGATCGAGCGCAGCTGACGCCACCAGCCGGCCCCGTCGATCGCCGAGGCCTCGTAGAGGTCGTCGGAGATGTTCTGCACCCCGGCCATGAGCACCAGGAAGGCGAACGGCCAGACCCGCCAGACGTAGGTCACCAGCAGGGCGACGAAGCTGTTGCCGCCGATGAGCCAGAACGGGCGCTCGTCCAGCAGGCCGGACTGCTCGACCAGGATGTGGTTGACCAGGCCGGAGTCGCGCTGGAACATGAAGCTCCAGGTGATCACCCCGGCGTAGGCGGGAAGCGCGTAGGGGGTCAGGAACAGGGTGCGCAGCACCCCGCGCCCGCGGAAGCTCCCCTGCATCAGCACCGCCGCGGCGGTCCCCAGCAGCCAGCACAGGCCGACCGCCAGCACGGTGAAGGCGACGGTGACGACGAAGGAGCGCAGCAGGGAACTGCCCACCGCCGAGTCGAAGTCCACCGCGATCTCGTAGTTGGCCAGACCGGCGCTCGGCGCCGCCGACCAGTTGCGGACGAAGAACTGGGTGAGCTTGAGGAAGCTCATCCACATGCCGACCAGCATCGGCACCACGTGGATGAGGAGCTCCAGCACGATCGCCGGGAGGATCAGCAGGTATGGCAGGCCGAGGCGGCGCAGCCGTACCGGGATCAGGGCGGCGACCCGGCCCGGTCCCCTCCCTCCGGACCGCGGGGGCCCGCCTTCCGGCGACCCGCTTCCGCGCCGCGCGCCGGGGCGCGGCGTGGTGGACGCGACCATGGACATCCTCTCGATCGGTGAAGGGATCCGCGGGGAGGTGCCGGGCGGCGCGCCGCCCGGCACCTCGGGGGGCGGGAGGGGTCAGCTGCCGGCCAGCATCTTCTCGTTGGCCTCGGTCAGCTTGGCCTTGATCTGCGCCTCGCTGACCGGCTTGCCGCTGGCCACGTCGGCGAACAGCTCGTTCATCGCGGTGCCGACCAGCGTCTCGTACTGGCTCTCCTCGGGCACCTGGGGCAGGGGCGCCGCGGTGGTGGCGAGGATCTGCTGGAAGGCCTTGATGTGCTCGGTCTGGAAGGCCGGGTCGTCGTAGGCGTCGTTGACGGTGGGCAGCGAGCCGTAGGCCTTGTTGAGGTTCTGCTGCGTCTGCTTGCTCGTCATGAACTTGGCGAACTCCACGGCGGCGTCCTGGTTCCTGCTGCTCTTGAAGATCGCCAGGTTGATGCCGGCCACCATGCCGTTGACCTGCTTGCCGCCCTGGGCGGGGTCGGGCAGCGGGATGGGGGCGACGCCGTACTCGTCCTCGCCCATGCCCGCGGCCTTCGCCGAGGAGGCGATGGACTGCCACATCAGCATCCCGGCCTTGCCGGAGGTGAAGTCCTGCACGGCCTGGGTGCCGTTGCCGTACTCCGCGTTGCTCGGGTTGACGATCTTGTGGACCGCCATCAGGTCCAGGAACTGCTTGGTCGCGGCGACCTGCTTGTCCGAGTCGAACTGCGGCTTGCCGGAGGCGTCGAACGGGTCGGCGCCGTGCTGCTGGCCGAAGATGAAGGCGTGGTGGGCGTTCTCGGTGACGCTGGCGCCCTCCACGGCCAGGCCCCACTTGCCGTCCTTGGTGAGCTTCTTGCCGGTCTCGATGAACTCGTCCCAGGTCTTCGGCGGACCGTCGATGCCCGCGTCGGCGAACATCTTCTTGTTGTACATCAGGCCGTAGGTCATGCCGTAGATCGGGATGGCGGCGGGCGGCTGCCCCTGCGCCCCGGTCGCGGCCAGGCTCGGGCCGAGGAAGCGCTCCTTGCCGCCGAGCTTGCCCAGCAGCGCGTCGTCGAAGGGTACGAAGGCGCCGGTGGCCTGCAGCGAGGCCGACCAGGTGTTGCCGATGTTGAGCACGTCCGGGCCCTGGCCCGAGGTGGTGGCGGCGAGGATCCGGTTGAGCAGGTCGGCCCACGGGACGACCTCGACCTTCACCTCGATCCCGGTCTCCTTCTTGAAGCGGTCGAGCTCGGGCTTGAGGATCTCCTGGTCGGCCTCCAGGCTGGGTCCCTGGTTGGACGCCCAGTAGGTGAGCGTCTTGGGGGCGCCGCTCTGGGCGGCGGGGCCGTCGCCGCTGCCGCCGTCGCCGCCGCAGGCGGAGGCGGCCAGCAGCAGGAACCCGGCCATGGCCGTGGTTGCGAGCTTTCGAATGCGCACGGTTGTTCCTTCGGTCGGTTGCGACTCCGGGCGTGGCGGGGAGTCGGGGGGTGGATCCGGCACGTCCCGCGGCCTCGATGTGACCGTGGTCGCGGGACGGGGAGTTCAGTGATCTGCGGGCGTCACCGACGGGCTCTCGTCCGCTCCGCCCTGTGACGGCGGTCCTGCGGCCTGGACGCGGCCGACGCCCCCGGAGCGGCCGTGACCACCGCGGGAGACGTGATGACCGGCCGGGCCTGAGTTCGCAGGCCGGGACTTCGGGATGGATGCACGGTCTCTCCTCGATAGGGGTGCCCGCCGTACGACGGTGAAGGAGAGCGCTCTCCAAGAGGGAGAGTGCCCCCGTGGACCGAGCACTGTCAAGCCTCGTTCCGGGAGCGGTCGCGGGCCGGCGCCGGTCGGCGCGGACCGCGGCAAGGAGGGAAAACGCCTTCCCCGTTCCGGCCACGGCTTCTTGGAGGCCTATGAACTGGGGTTTCACCGAGATCGGCCGGTCGGCCTCACCCTTGGGCGGGAGGCCGGGAACACCGACGGCCGGGTGACGGATCGCCGGGTTGCTCCCCCGCCGTTTCGGCGGCGTGAACGATCGGTTTCATATCGGCGACCGGCCGGATCTTGACATTGCCGCCCCCTGGGGCCACTCTCATTGGAGAGCGCTCTCCGTCTCAGGCTGCCCGCCGTACGGTAAGTGACCTGCGCAAACGGCAGCGGCGGCGGCCCGATCCGAGAACCGGGCCGCCGCCGCGTGCGGGTGTGACCGGGTCCGGGGCCGCACGGCCCCGGACCCGGTGACGCTCACCCCTTGACCGCCCCCTGCATGATCCCCCCGATGATCTGCTTGCCGAGCAGGCCGAACACGATGACCAGCGGCAACGTGCCCAGCGCGGTTCCGGTCAGGCCGAGCACGTAGTCGTTGACGTACCCCGCGGCCAGCGTGGACAGCGCGACCTGCACCGTGGGGTTCTCCGGGGTCAGCACGACCAGCGGCCAGAAGTAGTCGTTCCACGCCGACATGAAGGTGAGCATGCCGAGCACGGCCGCCGCGGGGCGGGCGACCGGGACCACCACGTGCCAGAACAGCCCCCACGTGGTGCAGCCGTCCACCCGGCCCGCCTCCAGCAGCTCGGTCGGGAGCGCCCGGGACAGGTACTGCGTCATGAAGAAGACGCCGAACGCGCTGACCATGGCGGGCACGATCAGCGCGTACATCGTGCCGGTCCACTCCAGCTTCACCATCAGCATGTAGAGCGGGATGATCCCCAGCTGGGTCGGCACCATCATGGTCGCCACGGTGAGCAGCAGCAGTGCGTTGCGGCCGCGGAAGCGCAGCTTGGCGAAGGCGAACCCGGCCAGCGTGGAGAAGAACATCACCGACAGCGCGATGGACCCGGAGACCAGGACGGAGTTGGCCAGCGCCAGCCCGAAGGGCACGGTGTCGAACACCCGGGCCACGTTGGCGAAGAAGTTCCCGCCGGGCACCAGCGGGGGCGGGACCTCCGCCAGCGCAGCGTTGTCCCGGGAGGCCACCACGACGCTGTAGTACAGCGGGATCGCCGAGAAGAAGGCCACCGCCGTCAGCGAGAGATAGATGAGCCGGCGGGGGGCGCCCGGGGCGCCCCGGCGGGCCGGACGGGCCTTCGCCCGGTTGGCGGTCATGCCGGTCACAGCAGTCCTCCCCTGCTCCGGCGGGTGATCAGGTAGTTGATGCCGGCGATGACGACGATGAAGATGAACATCATCCAGGAGATGGCCGAGGCGTAGCCGAGGTCCAGCTTGATGAAGTTCTCGTAGATGAACAGCGCCAGCGTCTGGTACTGCCGGTCCACACCGCCGGTGAGGGTGTAGACGCCGAAGAGCAGCGGCTCGGCGAGCACCTGCATGGCGCCGATCGTCGAGGTGATGACGACGAAGACGATCGTGGGCTTGATCATCGGGATCGTGATCCTGCGCAGTTGGGTGAACTCGCCGGCCCCGTCGATGGTGGCCGCCTCGTACAGCTCGCGCGGCACGGCCTGCATGGCCGCCAGGAAGATCAGCGCGTTGTAGCCGGTCCACCGCCACATGATCATGATGGAGATGGCGACGTGGGAGCTGGCCACCCCCTCGTTCCACGGCACGGCGCCGACGCCGAACCAGGAGAGCATCCAGTTGATCATGCCGAAGTCCCGGCCGAACAGCTGGCTGAAGATCACCACCACCGCGAC
The DNA here is from genome assembly GCF_016863175.1 of Paraplanobispora siamensis. Classification (GTDB taxonomy): domain Bacteria; phylum Actinomycetota; class Actinomycetes; order Streptosporangiales; family Streptosporangiaceae; genus Planobispora; species Planobispora siamensis. Next base: position 6,433 of record NZ_BOOJ01000042.1, on the reverse strand, counting down.
CACGCTCGTCACGTTGGGCAGCAGCAGGGTGACACGGAAGAAGGTCTGCGCCCGCAACGGCCGGTTGAGCAGGTGCGCCAGCCAGATGGCCAGCAGCAGCTGCGGGACGGTGGACAGCACCCCGATGGACAGGGTGTTGAAGGTGGCGTTCCAGAAGTAGTCGTCGGCCAGCAGCGTCCTGAAGTTGTCCAGGCCGACGAAGGTCTGCTCGTCGGAGAGCAGCACCCACTCGTGCAGGCTCACCCAGGCGGTGTAGGCCAGCGGGAACAGCCCGAAGGCGGAGAAGAGCAGGAAGAACGGGGCCACGTACGCGTACGGCGAGCCCTTGACGTCGAGCTGGTGGACCAGGTGGCGGCGTACCCGGCGGCGGGGTCGCACCGGTTTGCCCGGTGGGACCGCCGCCAGGCGGTCCGGCGCGCGGGTGGCCATGGCAGCTCCTTTCGGCGACTCGTGAGCAGGAAGGAAGCGGGAGGGAGTCGGCGGCCCGGGCCGCCTTCACCGGGACCGGCCGGCCGCGGGGCGGTACGGCCGGCCGTGAGCGGAGGACGACGCGGCCGGCCGCGGGACGGGATGACCCGTCCGGGCGGGAGACGGCCGGTCGCGGGCAAGGGGACGGCGCGGACCGGCCGCGCGGGCCGGTCCGCCGGAGCGTCACTTGATCCTGCCGACGTCCTTCAGCGCCTGGGCCCAGGCCTCCTCCGGGTTCTGCTTGCCCTGCTCGACCCGCTGAAGGCCGTCGCCGAACGCCTTCAGGATGTCGCCGGCCTTCGGACCGACCTTCTGCGGCTTGAGCGCCTTGGCCGCGTCGGTGAAGATCTTGCCGATCGGCGCGTTGCCGAAGTACGGGTTGACGAACTCCGCCACCGCGGGGTCGTCGTACAGGACGGGCAGCGAGGGCAGCGCGCTGGCCTCCTTGAAGAGCTTGATCTGGCTCTCCTTGCTGGTCAGCAGGTCGATCAGCTCGGCCGCCTCCTTGGGGTGCTTGCCCTGCTTGGGCAGCATCAGGTGGGTGCCGCCCTGGTTGCCGCCGCCGCCGGGCACCGCGGCGATGTCCCAGGCGCCCTCACCGGGGTTCTGGTCCTTGATCGTTCCGGTCTTCCAGGCCGGGCAGACCATGGTGGCGAAGCTGCCCTTGGCGATGCCGGTGTTCCACGGCGGGGTGAAGGCGGGGAGCTTGGCCGACAGACCCTCGTTGATCATCCGGACGCCCATGTCGAAGGCCTTGCGCACCTCGGGGTTGGTCCCGGCGATGATGTTGTACTGGTCGTCGTAGTAGCCGACCGGCGCCTGCTCGACCATGGCGCGGAAGTGCTCGCCCGGGCCGTCGGTGAACTTGGCGCCCTCCACCTTGGCCGCGACGAACTTCTTGCCCGTCTCGACGTACTGGTCCCAGGTGGGCCAGAGCTTGGAGACCTCGTCGCGGTCGGTGGGCAGCCCCGCCTTCTTGAACAGGTCGGGCCGGTAGCACATGGCCAGGCCGCCGACGTCGGTGCCCAGGCCCATGAGCGAGGAGCCGTCGTTGGAGACGCCCAGCTGCCACTTCCAGTCGAGGTACTCGCTCTGCCGCTTGTCCAGGCCGTAGTCCTTGAGGTTGTGGAACTTCTCCGGCGAGGGGGTGAACGCGCCGACGTAACCGCCCTCGACCGCCACGATGTCCGCGGCGCCCGCGCCGGTGGTCAGCTGCGTGATGAGGTTGGTGTGGTGGTCGTTGAACTGCGCGCGGCGCTCGACGATCTCCACGTTGGGGTGGGTCTTCTTGAACTCCTCGTACAGCGGCGCGTAGTGGAAGTCGCTGAACAGGGCGACGGTCAGCTTGATCTTCTCGGCCGGCGCACCGCTGCCTGCCGGTCCGCTCGCGCTCGTGCCGCCGCTGCCGCAGGCGGCCACGCTCACGGTCAGCGCGACCGCGGCCAGCATGGGGCCGAGGAACCGGGGACGACGTGTGCCCATGGAACCCTCCTTGGGTCCTTGACGATCAGTGGGAGAGAGGGCCGGCGTGACCGTACGGCGTGCCACCCCGAGCGCGACACGCCATACGGTCACGCAGACGCCGAACACGGTCCGCCGGGTATCCGCGGAGCGGGACCCGGATCGCGGACATTTTCCGGAAGCGCTCTCCCAACGCAGGACGGCCCGGCTGCTTGTGGCCGCCACGGCCAGGCCGATCGGATCCGGTTGTGGACTCTAAAGGGCTCTGAACTGCTGTTTGAGTGCAAGATCTCTCCTCGGTGCAGGGGGGTGCCCGACGCACACGGCGACGAGAAGGGAGAGAGCGCTCTCTGTGGTGAGAGCGTGCCCTGACAGATCGGGCACTGTCAAGGCTTGATCCGCCATCCGCCCGAAACCTCCCGCGCCTCCCCCCGTAACGGAGAGCGCCTCCGGAACGCCGTCCCGCGCGGCCATTGACAGCACCCGTCGCCACCGGTGACGCTATGAGCTCATTGGAGAGCGCTCTCCATCGGGGGGAACCAACAGCGAAGGGAAACCGCGTGGCCACCGACGACCTCGACCATCTGGTGGAGAAGCTGAGCCTGGAGCAGAAGGTGGGGCTGCTGTCCGGGGTCACCGTCTGGCGCCTGCGGGACGAACCGGACATCGGGCTGCGCGCCATGGTCACCTCCGACGGCCCGGTCGGCGTGCGGGGGCCGGGCTGGGACGAGCGCAGCACCTCCCTGACGCTGCCCTCCGCGACCGCGGTGGCCGCGACCTGGGACGAGGAGCTCGTCGAGTCGCTGGGCGGGCTGATCGCCTCCGAGGCGCGGCGCAAGGGCGTCCACATCGTGCTCGCCCCGACGCTCAACCTGCACCGCTCCCCGCTGGGCGGGCGCCACTTCGAGTGCTACTCCGAGGACCCGCTGCTGACCGGCCGGATCGGCGCCGCCTACATCCGCGGCGTCCAGGCCGGCGGGGTGGCGGCCACCGCCAAGCACTACGTCGCCAACGACTCCGAGACCGAGCGGCTCACCCTGGACGCCCGGGTCGACGAGCGGACGCTGCGCGAGCTGTACCTGGCTCCGTTCGAGGCGGCGGTGGAGGCGGGGGTGTGGGCGGTGATGTCCGCCTACAACAAGGTGAACGGGACGACCATGTCGGAGAGTCCGCTGCTCGCCGACCCGCTCAAGAGCGAGTGGGGCTTCGACGGCGTGGTCGTGTCGGACTGGGGGGCCGTGCGCTCCACCGTCCCGGCCGCGCTCGCGGCCCAGGACCTGGCCATGCCGGGGCCCAACCCGCTGTGGGGCGAGGCGCTGATCGCCGCGGTGCGCTCCGGCGAGGTCCCGGAGACCGCGATCGACGACAAGATCCGCCGCCTGCTCAGACTCGCCACCCGCGTCGGCGCCCTGACCCCCACCGGCGCCGATTCACGCACGTCACCCGCGGCGGATCCGGACGCGGCCAGGGCGCTGCTGCGCCGGGCCGTCTCCGCGAGCACCGTGCTCCTGCGCAACGAGGGCCCGCTGCTCCCGCTGGCTCCCGTACGGCTGCGCCGGGTCGCGGTGATCGGCCCGAACGCCGCCACCGCCCGGATCCAGGGCGGCGGCAGCGCGGGCGTCTACCCCGTCTCCACCGTGTCGCCGCTCGACGGCATCCGCGAGGCGCTGGCCGGGACGGCGGAGGTGGTCCACTCCCCCGGCGCTCGCATCGACACCCGGCCGACCCCGCTGGGCACCGGCAACGCCCGCAACCCGCGCACCGGTGAGCCCGGCCTCCTGGTCCGGCTGCTGGACGCCGCCGGCCAGGAGGTCCACGCCGAGCACCGCCTGAGCGGGCGACTGCCGGAACCCGGGTGGGCCCCCTCCGCCGTCGCCGTCGAGCTCCGCGCCCTCCTGCGCCCCGACACGGACGGCCCCTGGGATCTGGCCTTCGCCGGATGGGGGAACGTCCGCCTGGAGGCCGACGGCCGCGTCCTGGTCGAGGAGGAGGTCGGGCTGGACACCGACGACCCCGCCGTCGTCCACCTGACCCCGCCCTACCGGCGCGCCCGGATCCTGATGGAGGCGGGCCGGGAGGTCGAGATCGTCGCCCGGCGGCACTTCGCCCCCGGCACCGGGGTCGCCTCGATCCTGGCCGCCGATCCCTTCCGGCAGAGCGCGCAGGACGAGCTGGCCGCCGCGGTCGAGCTCGCCCGCACCTGCGACGCGGCCGTCGTGGTGGTCGGCACCACGGAGGAGATCGAGAGTGAGGGCTTCGACCGCGAGAACCTGGAGCTGCCGGGCCGCCAGAACGAGCTCGTCCGCGCGGTGGCCGCCGCCTGCCCGGACACGGTCGTGATCGTCAACTCGGGCGGGCCGGTGACCCTGCCGTGGCGCGAGGAGGTGCCCGCCGTACTGCTGAGCTGGTTCCCCGGGCAGGAGGCCGGGCACGGGCTCGCCGACGTCCTGTTCGGGGTCGCCGAGCCCGGCGGCCGGCTGCCGACCACCTGGAGCGAGAGCTCGCTGTTCTCCACCGTCCCCGAGGACGGGGTCCTCACCTACGGGGAGGGTCTGGACATCGGCTACCGGGCCTGGCTGCGGGAGCCCACGCCGCCGGTGTACTGGTTCGGGCACGGGCTGGGCTACACGTCCTGGTCGTACGAGGACCTCACCGTGCCCGGGCGGATCACGCCGGACGCCCCGCTCACGGTCCGGGTACGGCTGCGCAACACCGGCGGGCGCGCCGGGCGCGAGGTCGTGCAGGTCTACCTGTCGCGACCCGGGACGGCCGTGACCCGTCCGGTCCGGTGGCTGGCCGGTTACGCGGCGGCCGTCGCGGAGCCCGGCGAGACCGTCGAGGTCGCCGTCGACATCCGGCCCAGGGCGTTCCGGCACTGGTCGGCCGAGGCGGGCGGATGGTGCCTGGAGGAGGGCGCCTTCACGGTGCTGGCGGGCCGTTCGCCCGCCGACCTCCCGCTGGAGGCGACCACGGTCGCCGGCGCGAAAGCGCTGGTGGAGCCGTGAGTTTTCTTGGAGAGCGCTCTCCCACTATGCTATAAAGAACCCTATGAGCGAAGGTCTCCCGCCGTCATCGGGATCATCCCCCACCCTGGAGGACGTGGCCCGGGCGGCGGGCGTCTCCCGAGCCACCGTCTCCCGCGTCATCAACGGCATCCGCAACGTCGATCCCGCCATCCAGGAGACGGTCAGGAAGGCCATCGCCGCCACCGGCTACGTCCCCAACCAGGCGGCCCGCTCTCTCGTCACCCGCCGCACCGGGGCGATCGCCCTGGTGGTCTCCGGCGCGGGCGACGAGAGCGGGGAGGACCCCTTCCCCGGCCAGGTCTTCGCCGACCCGTTCTTCGGCCGCGTGGCCGGGGGCATCGTCGGATTCCTGCGCCCCCGCGGGGTCCATCCGATCCTGATGTTCGCCGAGACCGCCGAGACCCGCGCCCAGGTGCTCGCCTACCTGCGTCAGGGCAACGCCGACGGGGCCGTGCTCGTCTCCACCAACGCCGACGACCCGCTCCCCAAGCTGCTGGTCGAGGCGGGCCTGCCCGCCGTACTCTTCGCCAGGCCGCCCGAGCCGCTCCCGATCAGCTACGTCGACGTCCAGCACCGGGCCGGCGCCAAGCTCGCCGCCGACCACCTGGTGGCCCGGGGCTGCAAGCGGATCGCCACCATCTCGGGCCCCATGGCCGTGCCCGCCAGCCAGGACCGGCTGGCGGGCTTCAGGGACGCCATGGCGGTGCACGGCCAGCCCTACATCCCGTGGGTGGAGGGCAGCTTCACCTATCCCAGCGGCGAGGCGGCCATGGAGCGTCTGCTGGCCGAGCACCCCGACATCGACGGCGTCTTCGTCGCCAACGACGTGATGGCGCAGGCCGCTCTCGTGGTGCTGCGCCACCACGGCCGCCGGGTGCCCGAGGACGTGGCGGTGGTCGGCTTCGACGACAGCAGCGCGGCGCTGGCCTGCCGTCCCCCGCTCACCACCATCCGCCACCCCGTGGAGGACATGGCCGCCGAGATGGCGCGCCTGCTGCTGGCCCACATCGAGGAGCCGGAGCGGCAGGCGACCTCCGTCATCTTCGAGCCCGCCCTCGTGGTCCGGGAATCAGCCTGAGCCGATCCCGGACCCGTTCTCAGCGCTCCGAGGACCGGCGCCGCGCGGCGACGATGATCAGGAAGCTCACGAGCAGCAGCCCGGCCGACGTCTGCGCGAGCCACCCGATCTCGACACCGGTGTAGGGGAGCTCCTCCCCGACCAGTCCGTACTCCGGAGTCTGGGGCGCCTGCCCCAGCGACTCCCCGGACGTGGTCTCGTCAGGCTCCGCCAGCCCGGGCGTCGCCTCACCGGGAGTGACCTCCTCACCCGGCTCGGCCGGACTTGGCCCCTCCCCGCCCGGGGTCTGCTCGCCGGGCGTCTCGCCACCCGGGGTCTCCCCACCGGGGGTCTCCCCACCGGGGGTCTCCTCACCCGGAGTCTCGCCACCCGGGGTCTCCCCGCCCGGGGTTTGCTCGCC
>NZ_BOOJ01000041.1 GCF_016863175.1 Paraplanobispora siamensis | reverse complement strand
GGGCGTCTCGCCGCCCGGCGTCTCGCCACCCGGAGTCTCCTCACCCGGGGTCTCTCCACCGGGCGTCTCGCCGCCCGGCGTCTCGCCACCCGGAGTCTCCTCACCCGGGGTCTCCCCGCCCGGAGTCTCGCCACCGGGGGTCTCCCCGCCCGGAGTCTCCCCACCGGGGGTCTCCCCGCCCGGCGTCTCGCCACCCGGAGTCTCCTCACCCGGGGTCTCGCCGCCCGGGGTCTCGCCGCCCGGCGTCTCGCCGCCCGGCGTCTCGCCACCCGGCGTCTCGCCACCCGGCGTCTCGCCACCCGGAGTCTCGCCACCCGGGGTCTCCCCACCGGGGGTCTCGCCGCCCGGCGTCTCGCCACCGGGGGTCTCCCCGCCCGGAGTCTCCTCACCCGGGGTCTCGCCGCCCGGCGTCTCGCCACCGGGGGTCTCCCCGCCCGGAGTCTCCTCACCCGGGGTCTCCCCGCCCGGAGTCTCGCCACCGGGGGTCTCCCCACCAGGCGTCTCGCCACCGGGGGTCTCCCCACCAGGCGTCTCGCCACCCGGAGTCTCCCCACCCGGAGTCTCCCAACCAGGCTTCTCTCCACCGGGCGTCTCCCCCTCCGGGGTCTCCCCGCCCGAGGTCTCCTCACCCGGCGGGCATTCCTTCGTGGAGGAAGATGGGGATTCGACACTGCTCTTCGTCTTTTCGAGCGCGTTCTTCATCACGCTGTCGATCACGTCGGAGGCCTCGATGCTCTTCCCGCCCTCGGAGCAGGGGCAGAGCGAGGAGGAAGAACCTCCATGAGAACCGTGTTTCCCCTCCGAGACCGTGGACGATCCGGAGGGGGACCCGCCGCTTGTGAAGGCGCTGGCGGTCGCGGGCAGGGAAACACCAAGAACTAAGCACCCGGCCACGGATACAGTCAGGCGGTATACGACCTTCTTCATGGTTTTTCCTCTGATGTGGCGGCACTCACTGGAGAACCGAAAACGAGTACGGGCCAGCACCAATGCCGAAAACTTCCGGCCCCGGCCTGGCTTGACGACGTCAATGGTGTCGACCGACCTCGGCCGCACCGGGGAAGACGTGGCGCGTTTTCGCCAACCTTGGCGAAGGCCCTACTCGTCTTATAAAAACGCCCATGTCATAACTTGAGCGCTACCACTGCCACCAAAGGAAATGCACTGAATTCTTTTCTCGCCCATTCGGAGCCTGGGTACGGCCGCGCCGCCGTACCCCCGTGCACCCTGGGACTCAGCCGAGCTGCGCCTCCGCGGCGGCGATGATCTCCTGCAGGCGCAGGCCGTGGATGGCGTCGAGCGGGTGGGCGCCGCCGCCGCGCACGGCCGTGGCGAACTCGGCGATCATCGTGGAGAAGGTCTCGGGGCCGATCGCGCTCCCGTCGACGGACTCCCGGCCGAGCCTGCCGTAGACGTCCACGTGGGGAGGCGGGGTCTGCCCCGGCGCGCTCAGGCACAGCGAGGCCTCGCTGACCGCGCCGGTCTCGTGCTCCAGCAGCAGCCCGACCCAGCCCGTCGGGTTGCCGTGCGCGCGCACCCCGGCGACCGGGCCGAGCGCGGCGTCCAGCATGTCGATCATGTGCGGGCCGACGTCGAGGATCGCGCCGCGCTCCAGGCGCCACGGGGTGGCGAAGTGGCCGCCGAGCATGGCGCCGGAGACGTTGGCCGCGTGCCCGCCGAAAGGCTCGACCGCCGACACCCGAGCCAGGAACGCCCGGACCGCGGCCGAGTAGCGCCACGTCAGGCACATCTGGGAGACCACGCCCGCCTCGCCGATGGCGTCGGCCAGGCGCCTGGCGCCGTCCAGGTCGGCCGCGAGCGGCTTCTCCAGCAGCAGGGCCTTGCCCGCCTTGGCGGCCTGGACGCCGAGCTCGGCCTGTACGGCGGGCGGCACCGAGAAGAGCACGGCCTCACAGGCGTCGAAGAGCTCCTCGATCTTCTCGAAGACCGGCGCGCCCAGTCTGGCCGCGGCCTCGGGCCGCCGGGCCCACACTCCAGCCAGCCGTGCGTACGGCCCGGCCGCCAGCATCGGCGCGTGCACCATCTCCGCCCACGGCCCGGCACCGACCAGGCCCACAGATACCGTCACATCTCCAGCTTCTCACGGGCCCAGGACCTGATCGCGTGTTCCGGGCGGTGCGCGGTGGTGCCGCCGTCGACGACGATCGTCTGACCGGTGACGCAGCGCGCCTCGTCCGAGGCCAGGAAGGCCACCAGCGCCGCCACGTCGCCCGGGTCGGCCGCCCACGGCAGGACGCGTTCCGCGGCCTTCTCCGCCAGCCGTTCCGGCGTCATCACGGCCCGCGCCACGTCCGTCATCACCAGGCCGGGGGCCACCGCGTTGCACCGGACGCCGCGGGAGCCGTACATCGTGGCGACGTAGCGGACGAAGCCCACCAGCGCCGCCTTGGAGGCGCCGTAGGCCGCGTGGTCGGCATCGCCCACCAGGGCGGACACCGAGGAGGTGATCACGATCGCGCCGCCGCCGGTCATGGCCGGGACGGTGTGCTTGACCATGAGCATCGCACCGCGCAGGTTGACCGCCATCGTCCGGTCCCAGACCGCCACGTCCATGTCGAGCAGGTCCCCGTCCCTGCCGTAGACGTCGCGGTCCAGGCAGGCCGCGTTGGAGTGCACCACGTCCAGCCGCCCGAACGAGGCCACCAGCTCGGCGACGGCGTCCTCGACGGCCTTCTCCTCGGAGACGTCGCAGTGGAGCGCGCACGCCGTACCGCCCGCTGACCTGATCGCCGAGGCGACCGCCCGCGCGCCGGCGAGCCGCAGGTCGGCGACCCCGACGCAGGCCCCCTCGGCGGCCAGCCGGCGCGCGGTGGCCGCGCCGATCCCCGAGCCTCCGCCGGTGACCAGGGCGACCTTCCCGTCGAAGCGCATCACCACTCCACGGGCAGCGCGGTCAGGCCGCGGCCGACGATCGAGGCGCGGTAGGAGACCTCCTGCCCGGGGACGAGCCGGAGCCGGGGCAGGCGCTCGCCCAGGATGTCGAGGGCGGTGCGGAGCTGGAGGCGGCCCAGGGCGGCGCCCACGCAGAAGTGGATGCCGTAGCCGAAGGTCATGTGGGCGTCGGCGTTGGGGCGGTCGATCCGGAAGCGCTCGGGGTCGTCGAAGACGGTCTCGTCGTGGGCGGCGGAGTCGGTGGACAGCAGGCACAGCGACCCGGCCGGGATCGTCGTCCCGCGCAGCTCGATGCCGGTGGTGGCGTAGCGGAAGGAGCCGAGGCTGGCGCCGTCGATGCGCATGCACTCCTCGACCGCGTTGCGGGTCAGCTCCGGCGGCACCGGCCAGATCCCCTCGCGCAGCAGCCGCAGCACGCTGTTGCCGAGCTGGTTGGGCACGGTGTCGTTGCCGCCGAGCAGGATCGTGGAGATCAGCTCGACGACCTCGCGGTGCGACAGCTCGTTGCCGATCAGGGAGGTCATCAGCGAGGTGAAGTCGTCGCGCGGCTCCCGGGCGCGGGAGGCGACGAGCCGGTCCACGTAGTCGAGGTAGGCCAGGAAGCTCTCGGCCAGCGCGAGCTGCCGGTCGGGCGGCTGCGGTGACAGGAACAGCTGGAACCAGTCCTTCACGTGCTGCTTGACGAACTCCTCGTCCTCCTGCGGCACGCCGATGAAGCGGGCGGTGAGCTTGGCCGAGGGCTCGTGCGCGATCTCGGCGACGAAGTCCGCCGCCCCGCGCGGGGCCATCCGGTCGAGCAGGTCCTCGTTCAGCTCCCGGAACCGCTGCTCCATCGCCGAGACCGCGCGCGGGGTGAAGGCCCGCGACACCGAGCGGCGCAGCCGGGTGTGCACGGGCGGGTCCACGTTGGCCACGAAGCTCGACAGGAACGAGCCGTGCTCGCCCAGCTTGAGCCGGGTCTCCTCGGACAGGCTCCGGGAGATCGTCAGCGACCCCTCGGAGGAGAAGCGCCCGGGGTCGCCGTAGGCGGCGCGCACGTCCGCGTACCGGGTCAGGACGTAGGCGCCGAGGTGCTCGCTGCGGAAGACCGGCCGCTCGTGGCGGAGCCGGCGCAGGAAGTCGTACGGCGCGGCGACGTGCCAGGCCGCGCCGACGTCGAAGTCATCAGCGTCGATCATGGGGGACCTCTCGGACTCGGTACGGCTCTCGGCAGGGCTCTCAGTACGGCTCGCGCCGGGTGAGGATGTCGCGTGGGTTGACGACGAGCATCCGGTGGATCTGCTCCTCGGTGACGCCCCGTCTGCGCAGCTCGGGGAGCACGTCCCGGGAGATGTGCAGCAGGTGGTAGTCGGGGTGGCGGCGCCGTACCACCTCCTGGTCGAAGCGGTCGTTGAAGCAGTAGGAGTCGTGGGACAGGACCATGCGGCCGGCGTGCCCCCGCTCGCACATGGCCGCCACCGTCGCCACCCGGTCCTCGAAGGGGCTGATCGTGTTGATGCCGAAGCGGTCCATGCCCAGGTAGGAGCCGTTCGCGATCAGTTCTTCCAGATAGGCCAGGTCGGTGGAGTCGCCGGCGTGGCCGATCACCACCCGGCCCAGGTCCACGCCCTCGGAGGCCAGGAGCTTCTGCTGCTCCAGGCCGCCGCGCGAGGCGCTGTGGGAGTGGGTGGTGATCGGGGCGCCGGTGGCCCGGTGCGCCTGGGCGACGGCGCGGAAGACCCGTTCGCAGCCGGCGGTCATGCCCAGGTGGTCGGAGGCGCACTTGAGGATGCCCGCCTTCACGCCGGTGTCGCCGATGCCCTCGGCGATGTCCCGGACGAAGAACTCGGCCAGCCGGTCGGGGCCGCCGAACAGCGAGCCGGGGCCGCGGTTGCCGAAGTACGGCGGGAGCGCGTCGTAGGTGTAGAGCCCGGTGGCGACGACGATGTTGACCTCGGTCAGCTCGGCCACCCGCTGGACCGCGGGCACGTAGCGGCCGAGCCCGATCACGGTCAGGTCCACGATGGTGTCGATGCCGTGGCCCTTCAGCTCGGTCAGCTTGTCGGCGGCCTCGCGGGCCCGGAGTTCGAGGTCCCAGCCCTCGGGGATGTCCGGCCAGTTCCACAGGATCTCCGGGCTGAGCCCGAAGACGTGCTCGTGCATGAGGGTGGCGCCCGGGTCCTCCACCGGGCCCGCGACGGTCTCGACGTTCACGATGGGCTCAGGCATGGGGGACGACCGGGAACTTCGCGTGCTCGAACGGCCGGTTGACGGTCAGGCCCAGGTCGTCGGTCTGCCGGTACGGCGTGCCGGTGTAGAGGGCGTCGGCGTCGAAGTAGGTGACGGTGAACGACACGCGGGGGGTGTCGCGGCGGTTGGCGGGGGCGCCGTGCACGGTCAGCGCGTGGTGCACGGTCGCGTCCCCGGCGGCCAGGTCGAGCGGCGGGGACAACTCCAGCTCCTTCAGCCAGGGGTGCTGGGTGAGCTGGTCGTCGCCGTCGCGGGTGAAGGAGCGGCCGAGCACGCCGTACCGGTGCGAGCCGCTGTAGAAACGCAGGGAGCCCATGTCGGCGGGCACGTCCACCAGGGCGAGCCAGAGCGTGAGCATCGCCGAGCGGTCCATCGGCATCCACGGGAAGTCCTGGTGGAACTCGGTGGCTCCATGGCCTCCTCCGCCCTCCTTGACCAGCAGGTTCGTCACCTGCACACGCACCCCGGCCACCCCGCGCAGCAGCCGGGTGGCCGCCCGGCCGAGCTGGGGGGCCAGGGCCACCTCCCGGAAGTGCCCGTCGGTCTCGGCGACGTCCCTGGACTGGCCGAAGGCCTGGTCCACCTTGGTGGTCACGGCGCGGGAGCGCCCGGCCAGGTGGTTCAGCGCCCGCTCCCGCAGGACGGCCACGCGATCGGGGCCGACCAGGCGCGGCAGCCGTACCCAGCCGTTGCGTTCGAAGAAGGCGACCTCGTCGTCGGTCACGTCGCGGACCGGGGTGTCGTCAGCCATGGGCTCAGTGTCGGACCGGAACCCCTTATAAAGCAAGCGCTTGGTATACACCACCGGGGGAGGCTCCGCCCGCAACCCCGGCGGGAGCCGCACCGGTCTCCGGGACAGGGCATGCCGGACCCCGGGAAAACCCTCCGCAACCCCGGGGAAGGCCCCGTCGCCCGCACCACCGCAGCGAGCGGACCCTGACGCCATGACGAACCTCGACACCCCCGGGTCGGGCGCCGACACCTTCGCCCGCCACGCCATGGTCGCATCGGCGTTCCCCTCGCCGCCGCTCCTCGCCGTCTCGCCCCCGCCGGCCCCCTTCGGCACCACCGGCGGGGGCGAGACCTACGTCCGCGACCTCATCGCGAACCTGGACGGCTACGGCCCGTTCCCCTGGCCGAGCCTTCTCAGCTCCGTCCTGCTCACCCCCGCGCTCTTCGCGGTGAGCACGGTCGTCCGCCGGCGGTCGCCCCTGGGCGGGCGGAGCCGTTCACCCTATACTTACCAAGCGCTTGATAGGTTAGGGGGACGGGATGGACCGGCCGTTCAGGTTCGCCGCCGTGGTGCGGGAGGCCGCCTCGGGCCGGGAGTGGGCCCGCAAGGCCCGCCGCCTGGAGGAGTCCGGCTTCGACGTGCTCCTGGTCCCCGACCATCTGGTGGGCTCGCGTTTCGCGCCCGTCGCGGCGATGACCGCGGCGGCGTGCGCGACCAGCCGGCTGCGGGTCGGCACCCTGGTGTTCGCCAACGACTTCCGCCACCCGGCCGTGCTGGCCAAGGAGACCGCCACCGTCGACCTGCTGTCGGAGGGCCGCCTGGAGCTGGGCCTGGGCACCGGCTGGATGGCCGCCGACTACGGCGCCGCCGGGCTGGCGCTCGACCCGCCGGGGACCCGGGTGGACCGGCTCGCCGAGGCGATCACGGTCCTCAAGGGGCTGTGGGGCGAGGGCCCGTTCACCTTCCACGGCGAGCACTACCGGATCGACGGGCTGGACCAGCGGCCCAAGCCGGTCCAGCGGCCGGGCCCGCGGCTGATGCTCGGCGGCGGCGGGCCGCGCGTGCTGCGCCTCGCCGCCCGCGAGGCCGATGTGATCAACCTCACCATGCGGGTCAGGGCGGACGGCTCCGGCCCCGACGGCGCGGACGGCGGCCTGGACGCCTTCCTCGCCAAGATCGACGTGGTACGGCGGGCCGCCGGTGACCGCTACGGCGCGATCGAGCTCGGCACCAGCGTCCTGCGGCTGGGCGAGCGCGGGCGGGGCGCCTCGTGGAGCGCCGCCGACCCGTCACGCCAGGACGAGACCCCCCAGGTGCTGCCCGGCACCCGCGCCGACGCCGTGGACAAGCTCCGCCACTGGCGCGACACCCATGACCTGTCCTATTTCGTCCTGCACCACGAGGACGACCTGGACGCCTTCACCCCGATCGTGGAGGAACTCGCGGGACGTTGAGCCGCGGTGGGGCGATGCCGAATCGGCGGGAGCCGTACGGGCATCATGAGTTCATCATGAACGAGATGATTCTGCTTCGGCACGGCGAGACCGAGTGGAGCCGGGACAGGCGGCACACCGGACGCACCGACCTGCCCCTCACCCCCAGGGGCGAGGACGAGGCGCGGGCGCTGGCCCCCCTCGTCAAGGACAGGGCGCTGGACCTCGTCCTGGTCAGCCCCGCCCTGCGGGCCCGCCGGACGGCCGAGCTGGCCGGGCTGACCGGCTACGAGGTCGATCCCGACATGTGGGAGTGGGACTACGGCGGCTACGAGGGGATCACCACCGCCACGATCCGCCAGACCCGGGCCGGCTGGTACCTGTGGCGTGACGGCGTCATCCCCGGCGACGCCGGCCACCCCGGCGAGAGCGCCGCGCAGGTCGCCGAGCGCGCCGACCGGGTCATCGCCCGCGCGAGCGCCGCGCGGGGCGACGTCGCGCTGGTCGCCCACGGCCACTTCCTGCGGGTCCTGGCGGCCCGCTGGCTCGGTCAGCCACCCGAGGAGGGCCGCTTCTTCCGGCTCGACACCGGCACCTACTCCCGTCTCGGCTTCGAGCACGGCCAGCAGGTGATCCTCACCTGGAACGCCCCGATCTGACTTCCCTGCCCGGAGGCTCAGCTCTGATGCGACGGTGTCGATAGTCCGACTGGTGCTGCGGGATCGGCCCGTGGCGGCATCTGAGAAAGAGTTTGACCGGACATGAAGAAGTTGGACGACCTGAAGGTCGGTGTACGCCTGGGTGGCGCGTTCGCATCGGTGGGCGCGTTGTTGTGCGTGGCGGTCGGCGTGGGCGTGGCGGGCCTGTCCTCCGCGCATGACGCGGCCAACCGGACGGACGCCACCGCCGCGATCCGCGGCGCGGCGCTGACCGCCAAGTTCCACGCCGCCGACTTCGCCGGCTGGCAGACCGGCTACGCCTTCGACGCCCAGCGCGGCGTGCCGGGCGCCGCCGACGACAACGCCGGCCAGCGGCAGAGCTTCCTGGCCTCCACCGCGGCCTTCCGCGAGGACCTGAAGAAGCTTGCGGGCATGGAGCTGACCGCCACCCAGCGGGAGGACCTGGAGACGGCCGGGGAGGCGTTCGAGGAGTTCATGCGCGTCGACGAGCAGATCGTCGCCGCCTACCGCAGCGGCATGCCCGCGGACATCGAGAAGGCGGGCGGCCTGGTCTCGGGCGAGGCGCTGGAGCACTTCGCCAAGGCGGCCGAGGCCGTCGACGAGCTGGCCGCCGAGGCCGGTGAGAACCTCACCGCGACGGCCACCGACGCCCGGTCCTCCAGCGAGACCTCCCTGTACGTGATGCTGGTCGCCGGTGCGCTGTGCCTGCTGGTGGCCGCCGCTCTGGCCGCCCTGGTCACCCGGACCATCACCCGGCCGTTGAGTGCGACCGTGCAGGTCCTGCGCAAGGTCGCCGGCAAGGACCTGACCGTGCGCGTCGACACCTCCCGCCGCGACGAGCTGGGCGACATGGCCCGCGCTCTGGACGAGACCCTGCGGGTGCTGCGCGACTCCTTCTCCACGATCAGCCGGCAGAGCACGACTCTGAGCGATGCCTCCCGCGAGCTGACCGTCGTCTCCGGGCAGATGGACACCGCCGCCGCCCACACCTCCGCGCGTTCCGGCCATGTCGCCGCCACCGCCGAGCAGGTCTCCTCCAACGTGCAGACGATCGCCGCGGCGAGCGAGGAGATGAGCGCCTCCATCTCGGAGATCTCCAACAGCGTCAGCCAGGCCGCCCGGGTGGCCGACGCCGGGGTCGATGCGGTGCGCGGCGCCGGCGAGACCGTGGCCAAGCTGGGCGCCTCCTCGGCGGAGATCGGCTCGGTCATCAAGACCATCACGAGCATCGCCGAGCAGACCAACCTGCTGGCCCTGAACGCCACCATCGAGGCCGCCCGCGCGGGCGAGCAGGGCAAGGGCTTCGCGGTCGTCGCGGGCGAGGTCAAGGACCTGGCCCAGGAGACGGCCAGGGCCACCGAGGACATCGCCCGGCGGGTGGAGGCCATCCAGGCCGACACCGACGCGGCCATCGCGGCCATCGCCGGCATCAGCGAGGTCATCACGAGCGTCAGCGAGCACTCCACCACCATCGCCGCCGCCGTCGAGGAGCAGAGCGCCACCTCCGGGGAGATGAGCCGCAACATCTCCCAGGCCGCCGTCGGCGCCGGTGAGATCGCGACCGGCATCACCGAGGTCGCCTCCGAGGCTCAGACCACCACGTCGGGGGCCGCCGAGTCCCGCCGTACCGCCGACGAACTCGGCCGGGTCGCCACCGAGCTGCACGGCGTCGTCGCCCAGTTCACCGTCTGATCCCGGCAGCCGGACGGCCCGGCAGCTGGGAGCGCTCGGCGTCCGGGCCTGACAGTCGCGTCCGCCACGGCGGGTGCGGCCGTCAGGCCGGGGACAGGCGGGAGCCCGGGAAGGGCGCCAGCAGGGTCTCCCGCCACGGCCCGTCCAGGAAGTCGCGGGCCCGTCTGCTCCAGGCGAGCAGGCGCTCGTCGGGCTCGACCTCGTCGTCGAGGCCGAGGGCCGCGTCCCGGGCCCGCTGCGTCGCCAGGTGCGCGTCCAGGGACATGCCCCAGATCGTGACGACCTCGGTGTCGCAGAACAGGACCTCGTACAGGCCGACCGGCCGGTGGCCGTGGTCGGCGAGGACGGGCGCGCGCTCCTCGCGGACCGCGTCGAGATAGTCCAGGGCGGCGCCGGGGCGCACCCTGGCGCTCTCGAAGAGATAGAACGGCGCGGCGTAGCCCTCGGCGGTGATGTCGGCCAGGGCCGGGCTGCCGCGGACCGCGCCGAGCGGGCGGGAGAAGGCGGAGAAGCGCAGGTCGTCGATGTCGGACAGGAACAGCCTGTCGTCGACGCCGTCGTAGATGTTCATCATCTGCCGCCAGCCGCCGTCCCAGCCGCCGTGGCAGTCCCAGAGCGTGACCGCCCTGAACTGCGGGTGGCCCGTGATGCCGACGGCGTAGAAGGCCCCGACGAGGTCGATCTCCCGTGACCTGATCGACAACCCCTTCGTCAGCTCCGGGCTGCCGAGGGTCTCGTCCTCCTTCTTGTAACGGGTGAGCCAGGTCAGGTACTCCAGCGGCCTGCGCGAGTTCATCGGCCGGAAGTCGACTTCCTCGACCAGGTAGATCCCGCGCCGCATGGAGCCCTCCCTTACCAAGCGAATGCTTGGTTGGCACACTAGCCCAGGAGTCGCGGGCCGTACAGGCCGCCGATCACGCGGCCTGCGCCGGCCCGGGCCGCGGGCCGCGCCCGGTCAGCCACTCGACCACCATGCGGTGACCCCGGCGGGCGTCCTCGAAGTGCCCCCAGCTCCAGTAGCGCGGCTGGTCACGGACCCCGGTGACCCAGGTGCGATAGGACACCCCGAGCGTCGCACCGCTGTCGGCGGCCGCCGATCCGACCCCGTAGGTGCGGATCATGACGCGGCCGCCCGGCGCGAGAAGCTCGTCGTCGGCCACGGGATACAAGGTCATCTGGTCGAGCATGGTTCGATCCCCCTCTTTCGGTATGGGTCGAACTCTGCCCGTCTGTCCCCCGTTCCCCGTTACATGACCGGCGCGTGCAGGTTAACCACACGCGCCGGAGGTAAAAACGGCGTTACGCCGTCAGGCTGTCGAACTCCCCGTCCTTGACCCCTAGCACCAGCGCGCGGATCTCGTCGCGGGTGTAGATCAGGGCCGGACCGTCAGGGAATCGGGAGTTGCGGACCGCCACGCTGCCGTCCGGCAGTTCGGCGAGCTCGACGCAGTTGCCCGTCGAGTTGCTGTAGCGGCTCTTTCGCCAGTCGGCCCCGGCCAGGTCCGTGGCGGGCATGCCGTTATAGGTCTGCTCCATTTAGATCTCTCTGAGAAGGGCGCCGAGTAACTCGGTGGTCCCTCCGGGTGTCGTGCTCTCCACGCACAACTGCTCCATGGCCGTGAGGTATGGATCGATGTCCTCACGTTTGTCCAGGTAGAGGGCCCCCCAGAGCTGCTCGACGTAGACGACGTCCGACAGGTCGGACTCCGGAAATCTGAGGATGCTGAACGCGCCACCCTCGGCCGCATGCATGCCGAACTTGAACGGCATCACCTGGAGAGTGATGTTGGGCAGAGCGGAGGCCTCCAGCAGGTGCTGGAGCTGCTCCCTCATGATGTCCCTGCCCCCGATCGGCCGTCTCAGTGCCGCCTCGTCGATGACCGCCCACAGCCGCGGGCCGTCCTTCTTCGACAGGCGGTCCTGCCGTTGCATGCGCATATGCACACGGCGCTCGATCTCCGCGTCGGGCACGTCCGGGTAGCCGAGCCGGATCACGGTGCGCGCGTAGGAGGACGTCTGGAGCAGGCCGGGGACGAACTGCACCTCATAGGTGCGGATCAAGTTCGCCGCCTCCTCCAGCCCCACGTAGGTGGCGAACCAGTTCGGCAGGATGTCGCCGTACTTGTGCCACCAGCCAGGGGTGTTCGCCTCGCGGACCATCTCCAGCAGGCTGCGCCGTTCCGCGTTGTCGAGCACGCCGTACAGGGTGAGCAGGTCCTCCACGTCCCGAGTCTTGAATCCCACACGGCCCAGTTCCATCCGGCTGATCTTGGACTCGGAGGCCCGGATGTGGAATCCGGCGACCTCTCTGGTGAGCCCCTTCTCCTCACGCAGGCGGCGAAGACTCGCGCCGAGCATGATGCGCCGGACGGTGGAACCGGTACCCGGAGGGTCCATGGACACGTGGTGCTCCTTGCTCGCTTCCTGATCGACAGTCTGTCACTTCACAACCGGAAATTTCCCGGCTAAGGACAAGATCCCCTTTCGTCCGAGTAAGCGAATTCAGGGGTACCGTAGCGCCTGCACGGACCTGATGCACGTGCATTCGCTCTTGCACCTGCACATGAGTTTGTCTCATGATGATCCCGTGCAGTCCGCCCAAACCGCGCCGCCACGCCCCGCGTGGACGGCGCTCGACTGGTGGCCCCCCGTCGGCTGGTGGCCTGACGCCGCCCGGGACCTGCTGCCGGGAACCGTGTCGTCCCCAGCGAGCGCCACGTTCGTGCTCCCCCCGCACACCGAGTCCGTGCACTCCGCGCGCAGCTTCGCGCTCGGGACGCTGACCGGCTGGCGGCTCGACGAGCTGAGCGAGAACATGGAGCTGATCGTCTCCGAGCTGGCCACCAACGCCATCAGGCACGGCCTGCGGCTGGCCCGCTCGCACGTCGGGGAACCGGTCCGGCTCTCCCTGATCCGCCGCGGCACCCTCGTGACGTGCGCGCTCAACGACCCCGGCGCCGGATCCCCCACCCTCCGCGACCCCTCCCCCATGGAGGTCGGCGGGCTGGGACTGCACATCGTCGAATCGCTCAGCGCCCGCTGGGGCTGGGCGCCGCTGGCCCCGTACGGCAAAATCGTCTGGGCCGTCCTGCGGCCCTGAACCCGTACGAGCCACCCCGCGGGCCCGCGCCCGCACCGAGATCCGAGCCATCCCGAGAAGGCGCCGCCTCTTCCCCTCACCTGGCGCCGGCCGGCCCCGGCCCCGACGCTCCCCCCGCCGTCGGGCCGGGGCCGGTCACACCACGTGACGGGTTCCGGTCGTCCCACGGAATCCGGCGCATTCCGCGCGGTGCCTGACCGGGACATCCCCTCTGCATTACCTTTGAGGTCTGCGACCCCTCCGCTCCCTGAAGAGAGCGGCTTCCCGCCCGTCCTCGGCCGAGGCGGGGGGTGGCCACATCCCGACCGTCCCGAACAGAAGACCACACAGGGAGACGACTTCCCCGCGCACCATTCCTAAGAGAGCTGCGAGATGGACGATCACCTGCTCGGCTGGTTGAAAACCCTCGACGAAGAACGGCTCGCCCGAGTTCTGGCCAACAGACTGGACGCCATCGCCCCACCGTGGCCGCGCCGCCTGGACACCCTGGCGCAGCGACTGGGCAACGGCTTCGCCGTGATGGAGGTCCTGCGCGGCCTGCCGCTGCCGGCCCTGGAGATCGCCGAGGCCGCGCTGGCCCTGGGAGACCGGGTCGACGCGCAGACCCTGGCGACCTTCTTCGGCGTGCCGGAGGCCGAGGTGACCCCCTGGCTGGAGGTGCTTTTCGACCACGCGCTGGCCTGGCCGGACAACGAGGGGAACGTCCATGTCGTCGCCGCGCTCGCCCGCTGGTGGACGGCCCCCTTCGGGCTGGGCGAGCCGCTCGCCCACTACCTGAACTCCTGGACGACCAGCGCCGACGCCCTGCGCGCGCTGGCGGGCTCGCTCGGCCTGCCCCCGGCGCCCAAGCGGCACCTGATCGCCGGGATCTGCGAGACCCTGTCCGACCCCGCCCGGGTGGTCACCCTGCTCAAGCGGGCCCCGGCCGGCGCCGAGCGGCTGCTGGAGGAGTTCACCTGGGACGGCCCGGTCCGCGACGTCGACGGCGGCCGGTTCGTCGTGCCGGGCACGCCGGAGAAGTGGGCCGCCGACCACGGACTGATCTTCCGGCCCAGCTGGAACGTGGCCGAGATGCCCCGCGAGGTCGCGCTCGCGCTGCGCGGCCCCGGCTACCGCCCGCCCTTCAGCCCCGTCCCGCCCGACCTGGCCACGCTCCCGGTGGACCCCGAGAGCGTGGACCACCTGATGACGCTGGCCGCCCCGCACGTGGTCGAGCGCTGCGCCGCGATGCTCGACAACACCTCCAAGGCCCCGCTCCCGCTGCTGAAGGCCGGCGGGGTGGGCGTGCGCGAGGTACGGCGGGTGGCCAGGGAGACCGGCTGCGACGAGGACGAGACCCGGCTGCTGCTGGAGGTCTGCGCGGTGGCCCGGCTGCTGGCCTGGGACGAGCAGGCCGGCGGCCTGGTGCCCACCGAGCGGTTCGACCGCTGGCGGCTGGACGACGCCGCGGCCCGGCTCCGGGTCCTGCTGGCGGCCTGGTGGCGGATGGAGCGCTCGTCGCTGCGCAGGACCGGCGGCAAGTACGGCACGGTGCTGGGCGACGACCCCGCCGGCAGCGCGGTGGCCCGGGTGCGCCGCGCGGTGCTCGGCGTGCTGGCCCGGCTCCCGGCCAGCACGGCCTGCGCCGACCGCGCCGGACTGGTCCGCCTGGCCCACTGGCACGCCCCGCTGCTGGACCGGGCGCTGCTGGCCGAGTGCGCGCCGGCGGTGCTGGAGGAGGCCCGGCTGCTGGGCCTGGTGGCCCATGAGGCGATCACCGATCTGGGCCGCGCGCTGGCCGCCCTGGAGGCCGAGGCCGGCGACGAGAGCGACGACTCCTCCCCGCTCGTCGAGCACGACCCCGCCCTGATCGAGTGCTCGACCCGGGCCCTGGCGAGCGTACGGCGCAGCGCCCTGTTCGGCGCCGACCTGACCGCGGTGGTGACCGGCCCGCCCTCGGCGGAGCTGGCCGAGCTGCTCGACCGGGCCGCCGACCGCGAGTCGCGGGGCTCGGCCTCGGTCTGGCGCTTCAGCCCGGCGAGCGTGCGCGCCGCCCTGGACTCCGGCTACACCGCCGACGCCCTGCTGGCCGACCTGGCCGAAGTCGGCACGATCCCGCAGCCCCTGGACTATCTGGTGCACGATGTGGCCAGGCGGCACGGCGAGGTCACGGTCAGCACGGTCGCCTGCATCGTGCAGGCCTCCGACCCGGCGCTGCTGGCCGAGATCGCCACGCACCGGCGGCTGGGCCGGCTGGGCCTGCGGCTGCTCGCGCCGACCGTGCTGGCCAGCGCGATGCCCGCCGACAAGACCCTCGCCGCGCTGCGCGAGCACGGCTACGCCCCGGTGCAGGTCCAGGACACCGGCGAGGTCACCATCCGCCGCGCCCGCGTCGACGAGCCGCAGGGCGGCCGGCTGATCCTGCTGCCCGGCGGGCAGGTGGCCGAGCTGGACCCGCCCGCCCACGCGCTGGTGGAGCCGCCGCCCGACCCCCGCGAGCACGCCCGGCGGCTGTTCACCGCCGGGGGCACGGGCCCGCAGTCCACCGGGCGCACCTGGGCCGTGATCGGCCGGATGGCCCCCCGGCTGCCCACCGCCCAGCAGTCCCTGCTCGGTTTCGTGGTCGACCGCGGCGTCCGGGCGGGCATCACCCTGGCCGACGGCCTGACCGCCACCGTCAGCCACGGCGAGCTGCGCAGCGGCGTGCTCGACGCCTGGTGCGAGGAGGCGGGCGACTATCTGGAGTTCCCGCTGGCCGACATCGTGGAGGTCCGCGGCGCCTACGCCTGACCCGGCCCGGCGATCGGACCGCCCGCTCCGGGCCCCACGATCCCGCACGGCCACCCGCTTCACGGGCCCCACCGTCCCGCGCGGCCACCCGCTCGCGGGTCTTCTACGGCGCCGGTACGGCGAGAGGCCTCGCGTGCCCTCCCGGCGCCGCCGTACGGCGAGGGGCGGCCGACGCCGTTACAGCTTCGCCGTTACAGCTTCTTCGCCTTGGCGAGGTTGGCCGAGAGCTCCTCCAGCATCTCGACGTAGCCCTGGTAGCTGTAGCGCTGCTCGGCCCGCCAGGGGTAGACCTGGCCGGCCTTGACCGCGGGGAGCTTGGCGAAGGTCGGCTTCTTCTTCATCTCCTCGACCTTCATCGACTGCGCGCGGGCGTCGGCGAGGATCACGTCGGCCTCGTACTTGTCGGCGTTCTCCCAGCTCAGGGTCTCCCAGTAGCCGGCCTCGTCGACCTTTTCCGGCACGACGACGTCCAGGCCCAGCTCCTTCATGTAGCCCACGTCGATGTGGTCCTTGAAGTGGGCGACCCACAGCGACTCCGGACCGCCGGCCATGACCAGGATCTTCAGCTGCTTGGCCTCGGGGGTGACCAGCGCCTTGGAGGCCGCCTCGAACTTGGCCTTCGCCTCGGTCACCGCGGGGGCGTTCAGGTCGGCGCCCAGCGACGCGGCCACCTCGCCGTACTTGGCGATCAGCTCGGGGATCGTCCGGCCGTACAGCTTGACGCCGAGGGTGGGGGCGACCTGCTCGATGGTGGCGGTGGACTTCTCCGGGACGTACCAGAGGGTGTTGCCGTTGTACATGCCGCTGACCAGCAGCTCGGGCTGGAGCGAGATGTACTTCTCGACGTTGAACTCGTCCCAGACGTTGCCGAGCGTCTGGACCTGGCTGAGGTCGACGGCGCCGATCTGGGGGTCCTTGGAACCGTCCTGCAGCTTGTGCGGGCCGAAGACCGCGATCGGCCGGACGCCGAAGTCCCACAGCACGGCGGCGGCGCCGATCTGCGCCACGATCCGCTCGGGACGCTTGGGCAGCTCGAGCTTCTTGCCGCGGTCGTCGGTGAAGCTCCACGGACCGGCAGCCGGCGCGGAGGAGGACGCGGTGCCCGCGGGGGCGGCCGTCTGCTCACCCTGTCCGCACGCGGTGAGAGTGAGCAGGGTGGCACCGAGACCGGCGGCCAGGAACCCTCGCCGGGACAGGGCGGGTAGCGACATTTCCTTCTCCAAGGATAGGCTTACCTAATCGTTTGAGCTTTAGATTAGCCTTACCTAACCAGAGAGAGGAAAGGGGGTCGGGTGAAACCCGCCGGTGTGGTCGAGACGGCGCCTGAGCAGGGGCCGGAACCGGGGCCCGAGAAAGCGCCGCCGCGACGCACGGGACGCACGGTCGCCCTGACCGCGGGACTGCTGGCCGGGGTGGGCGTGCTGGTGCTGCTGGTGCTCGTCAGCATCGCGGTGGGCTCCCGCTCGGTTCCCCTCTCCACCGTGCTGGACGCGCTGACCGCGCCCGACGGATCCACCGACCACACCGTGATCCGCGAGCTGCGCGTGCCGCGCACCCTGCTCGGCCTCGGGGTGGGCGCGGCGCTCGGCCTGGCCGGTGCGCTCATGCAGAGCCTGACCCGCAACCCGCTGGCCGACCCGGGCCTGCTCGGCGTCAACTACGGCGCCGCGCTCGGCGTGACCGTCGCCCTCGGCCTGCTGGACGTCTCCGACCCGGCGATCTACGTCTGGTTCGCCTTCGCCGGGGCGGCGCTGTCGGCCGTGCTGGTCTACGCGCTGGGCTCAGCGGGACGGTCGGGTGCGAGTCCCGTACGGCTGGCGCTGGCCGGCGTCGCCCTGGGCATGGTCTTCCACGCCGCCTCCTCGGCGATCCTGCGCCTGGACACCGCCACCTTCGACCGCATGCGGTTCTGGCTGACCGGCTCGCTGGCCGGTCCGACTCCGGAGATCGCCGTACGGCTCGCGCCGTTCCTGGTCGCGGGGCTGGTGCTCGGCCTGATGATGGCCGGGCCGCTCAACGCGCTGGCCCTCGGCGACGACGCGGGACGCGCCCTGGGTGCGAGCGTGGGCCGCACCCGGGGACTGACCGCGGTCGCCGTCACCCTGCTGTGCGGGTCCGCCACCGCCGCCGCCGGGCCGCTCTGGTTCGTGGGCCTGGCCGTGCCGCACGCGGTGCGCAGCTTCACCGGCCCGGACCAGCGCTGGCTGCTGCCGTACACCGTCGTGCTCTCCCCCGTCGTGCTGCTCGCCTCCGACATCGCCGGACGGGTGATCGCCGCCCCCGGGGAGGTGCAGGTCGGCATCATGTGCTCCGTCATCGGCGCCCCGCTGTTCATCCTGCTGGCCCGCCGCAGAAGGCTCGCCGCGCTGTGATCACCCGCACTGTGATCACCCGCACTGCGACCGCCCGCCGCGCCGCCCGCCGTACCGCGACCGCCCGCGGCACTGCGACCGCCCGTCCTCCGCTGCCGCACCGCCCCCGACAAGGAGCCTGACCCCATGACCGTCCTCCGTCTGGGCATGTGGTCCCTGCGGCTGTCCCCGCGCGGGGTCGCCACCGCGGCCGGGATGATCGTCGTGGGCGTCGCGGTCAGCCTGGTCGCCCTGTCCACCGGGGAGTTCACCGTCCCCATCCCCGACATCGTGGCCTCGGTGTTCGGCCGGGGCACCCCGGCCGCCGAGCTCATCGTCGGCAAGCTGCGCGCCCCCCGGGTCGTGACGGGCCTGCTGGTGGGGGCCGCGTTCGGGCTGAGCGGAGCGATCCTGCAGAGCCTGACCCGCAACCCGCTCGGCAGCCCCGACTTCCTCGGCTTCACCGCGGGCGCCTCGACCGGCGGCATCATCGCGGTCGTCATGGGCGGCTCCGCCTGGCAGATCGCGGGAGGCTCGCTGCTGGGCTGCGTGGCGAGCGCGGTGCTGGTCTACGCGCTCGCCTTCCGCAACGGCGTGCAGAGCTACCGGCTGATCCTCGTCGGCATCGGCGTCGGCGCGGTGCTGGTCTCCGTCGACTGGTACCTGCTGACCCGGGCCAACATCCACGACGCCGCCTCCGCGGGGACCTGGATCACCGGCAGCCTGAGCGGGCGCGGCTGGGAGCACGCGATCCCGGTGGCCTGCGCGCTGGTGGCGCTCCTTCCGGTCTGCGCGCTGGTCTCCCGGCCGCTGCGGATGATGGAGATGGGCGACGACGCGGCCAAGGCCGCCGGCATCGGGGTCGAGAAGGTGCGCGCGGTGGCCATCATCGTGGGCGTGCTGCTGTGCGGCGTCGCCACGGCGGCCGCCGGTCCGGTCATCTTCGTCGCGCTGGCCGCCCCCCAGCTCGCCCGGAGGCTCTCCCGCTCTCCCGGCGTCACCATGGCCGCCTCCGCCCTGATGGGCGCGGTCCTGCTGGTGACGGCAGACCTGGCCGCGCAGCGCGTGTTCGCGCCGGTCCAGCTTCCCGTGGGAATCATGACCGCCGCGCTGGGCGGCACGTACCTGGTGTTCATGCTCCGGAAGGAACGACGTTGAGACTGTACGGCAGCGGCCTGACGCTCTCCTACGACCAGCGGGTGGTCGCGACCGAGCTGGACGTGACGATCCCGGACGGCTCGTTCACCGTGATCATCGGGCCGAACGCGTGCGGCAAGTCCACCACGCTGCGCGCGCTGGCCCGCATGCTCAAGCCGCGCGCCGGAGCGGTCCACCTCGACGGCTCCGTGATCACCTCGCTGCCGTCCAAGGAGGTCGCACGCCGCCTCGGCCTGCTCCCGCAGACCTCGATCGTGCCCGACGGCATCACCGTCGCCGACCTGGTCGGCCGGGGCCGCTATCCGCACCAGCGGCTGATGCGCCAGTGGTCGAAGCAGGACGAGGCCGCGGTGGCCTTCGCGATGGAGGCGACCGGCGTCACCGACCTGGCCGAGCGCTGCGTCGACGAGCTGTCCGGCGGCCAGCGCCAGCGCGTCTGGCTGGCCATGGCGCTGGCCCAGGAGACCTCGATCCTGCTGCTGGACGAGCCGACGACCTTCCTCGACATCGCCCACCAGATCGAGGTCCTCGACCTGTGCGCCGACCTGCACGAGCAGGGCCGGACGCTGGTGGCTGTGCTGCACGACCTCAACCAGGCCTGCCGCTACGCCACCCACCTGATCGTGATGCGCGAGGGCCGGATCGTGGCCGAGGGCGACCCGGTGGAGATCGTCACCGCCGAGCTGGTGCAGGAGGTCTTCGACCTGCGCTGCGAGATCATCCAGGACCCGCAGAGCGGCACCCCCATGATCATCCCCGAGTCCCGCCGCCGCACCCGCACCCCGGCCTGACCCGCGCACCATATCCGCAGGTCAGGCCGGGGCCACGTCCCGTGCCCGCGGGCCAGGCGGGGGGGCACGCCCCGTGATCCACAGGCCCGGCCGACGCCGTGCCCTGCGCTCCGCGCGTGGCCGGCACCGCCGAACCCCGGCCCCGGGATCACCCGGACCCGCGGTCCGCACGCGTACGGCACCGCCGAACCGTGACCCCGCCCCCAGGACCGCCCGTGGCCGGCACCGCCGCTCTCCGGCTCAGCCCCGATCGGCCTCCCGGGCCGCCTTCTCCAGGCGGTCGCGGTAGTCCGCCCACCACGCCCGGTCGTCGGAGGGCAGGTTGTCGTTTTCCCGGCGCAGCCCGGCGGCTCCGTCGATGAGCTCCCTGACGATGTCGGCGTGCCCGGCGTGCCGGTTGGTCTCGGCGATCATGTGCACCAGGATGCGGTGCAGCGTCGTCTCGCTCCGGTCGGCCGGCCACCACGGCACCCGGCCGACCGTCTCCAGCGGCAGCTCCTCGATCGTCGTGTCGGAGTGCGCCCACACCCGGCGGTACAGCCCGACGATCTGCTCGCGTGACTCCTCGGCGGTCGCCCACATGTCCGCGTTCTTCTCGGCGTCCTCGGCGAACCAGGGCATCGGCTCGGGGAACGGCCGCCCGAAGGTGTCGCCGAAGTATCCCGCCTCGACGCCCGACAGATGCTTGACCAGCCCCAGCAGGTTGGTCCCGGTGGCGGTCAGCGGGCGCCGGACGTCGTATTCCGAGAGGCCGTCGAGCTTCCACAGCAGGGCTTCTCGGACGGCCTTCAGATAGCGGTGGAGATCGGCTTTCGGCTCCCATGCGGTCATGCCGATCATCCTTCCACCCGGCACCGACAATCGGCGGCCGGGAGACTGCGGGGTGAGGGGCTACGGGGTGAGGGTGAGGGTGTTCTCGGTGGCCTGCCGTACGGCCTGCTCGGTGGAGAGCATCGGGGTGAAGCGCCCGTCCGCCCACGGCCCGGCCTGGTCGTCGTAGTTGGCGTGGAAGGCGTGGCCGGAGGCGCCGGTCAGGTTGATCCACTCCGAACGGTCCGGGCCGGCCAGGTCCACGACCATGCGCATCGACGGCACCCAGTTGACCTGGTAGCCCTGGGTGGCGTCCCAGCCGGTGGCGTTGACGGTGTCCTTGCCGCCGCCGGTGCGCAGCGGCCCCCGGTTGAACAGCCACTCGATCGGGGCGATGCCGCTGGTGCCGAAGGTCTCGTGGGTGAGGTCCAGGGTGTGCAGGTCGCCCCAGGCCCACTGCGCCGGGTCGTCGCCCAGCCGTTCGCGCAGTTCCGCGTCGGCGTCGGTCATGGCGGCCTTGAGCATGTCGTCGCGGCGCTCGGTCGTGCCCGCCGTACGGACGTCGTCCCAGAAGGGGTCCTCCGGCTTGTCCAGCAGCAGGCGGACCACCTCGTACCAGCGGTCGTTGCCGCCGGGGGCGACGGCGCCGGACAGCTCGTCCTCGAAGACCCGCTCCAGCAGGTTCAGCCAGACGGCGTTGAAGTAGGCGGCCCCGGCCGACTCCCGGCCCTGGCCGAAGTCCCAGCCCTTGAGCGTGTCGTTGGGGGCGCCGACCCGCAGCAGGTGCGGCACCAGGACCGGGGCCAGGCCGTTGTGGTCGTCCATCTGCATCTCGCCCATGGACCGCACGCTCAGCTTGCCCCTGGCGATCGCCTGCTTGATCCGCTCCACGATCCGCTGGGAACGGTAGCCGTGCGACCAGTCGGAGGTCAGGAACAGCTCCTCGCTGGGGCGCATGACCGCGTTGTTGGCGGTGACGATGTAACCCTCGGGCGGGTTGTAGACGTGCGGCAGCTTCTCGAACGGGACGAAGCCGGTCCACTCGTGCTTGCCGTCCCAGCCGGGCACGGGCATGGTGCCGTCGCCCTCGGACCGGACCGGGATCTTGCCGGGGGCCTGGTAGCCGATGTTGCCCTCGACGTCGGCGTAGATGAGGTTCTGCGACGGGGCCTCGAAGGAGGCCGCGCCCTCGCGGAACTGCTCGAAGTTCTCGGCGCGGTTCATCAGCAGGATGGCGTCGGCGGTGCGGCCGGGGTCGAGTGCGGTCCAGCGCAGGGCCACCTCCAGCCCCTCGCTCTTCTCGCCCAGGCGGGCGGCGGCCCCGGCCACGGAGTCGCGTGCGTCGCCGAACACGCCGGAGATGATCGGCCCGTGCCCGGTGCTGCGGACCTTCAGCTCGACCGGCTCGCCCCCGGCCACCTTGATCTGCTCGGTGCGCACCTGCATCGGCTGCCACCGGCCCGCGACCTCGACGGTGTCGCCCTTGACGCGCTCCAGGTACAGGTCGCTGACGTCGGGGCCGAGGTTGGTGAAGCCCCAGGCGATCTTGTCGTTGTGGCCGATCACCACGCCGGGCAGGCCCGCGAAGGTGTAGCCGGTCACGTCGTAGGGGCAGGCCGCGCCCTTGGTACGGCAGTGCAGCCCGGCCTGGTACCAGATCGACGGGATCCGGGGCCCCAGGTGCGGGTCGTTGGCCAGCAGCGGCTTGCCGGTGTCGGTGTGCGCGCCGCCGACCACCCAGGAGTTGGAGCCGATCCCGGCGAGGTCGCCGCCCGCGGTCCCCAGGAGGGCGGGCGCGGCGTCCACCAGCGCGGCGGCCTGGCTCAGCGCGTCCGCGGCGCCGACCGGGGCACCGCCCCTGGGCTCCTCGGCGGGGCCGTCCCCGGTCCCGGTCACGATGGGCTGGTGCCGGTCGAAGGGGTAGCCCGGGTAGAGCTGCCCGGCCCGCTCGGCGGGGAGCTTCGCGGCCACCAGCGAGCGGTCGATCTCGGACTCCATGTTGGAGCGCAGGTCCCAGGCCATGGCCTTGAGCCAGGCCAGGGAGTCGGCCGGAGTCCACGGCTCGGGCTCGTAGGCGGAGTTGGTCAGCTTGAGCACGCCGTACTCCAGGCTCTTCTCGGCGAACCCGTCGTGCTGGGCCATCCAGGCGTTGACCCCGGCCGCGTAGTCCTCCAGGGCCTGCCGGGTCTCCTGCTTGAGCAGCGGGATCTCGGCCTCGGCGGTGCGCCGCCAGCCGAGGGTGCGCACGACCTTGTCGACGTCGAGGGTCGAGGCGCCGAAGACCTCCGACAGGCGGCCCGCGGTGGTCTTGCGGCGGAAGTCCATCTCCCAGAAGCGGTCCTGGGCGTGCACGTAGCCCTGGGCCTTGAGCAGGTCGGCCGCGGTGTCGGCGTAGATGTGCGGGATGCCCTGCGCGTCGCGGTGGACGGTGACGGCGGCGGCCAGGCCGGGGAGTCTCACCTCGCCCGCCAGCTGGGGGAAGGAGCGCCGGACCGTCCAGGTCACGGTCCCGGCGAGGACGATCGCCAGGATGAGCAGGACGGACAGGATCCGGGCGAGCCACCGGACCGGCCGCGAGAGGCGGGCAAATGGAGCAATCCGCACAGGGAGGACCTTTCATCGCAAAGTTACGCAAGAGTAAGTATGGGATGAAGACCCTGTGACTTGGGTTACCTACTGGTAGCTTTTCGGACTCGACCGCGCACCCGTCTCCCGCCGGCCCGCCCAGCCTCCCCCTCCCGCCGGCCCGCTCAGCCCCCGGCTCCTCACAGGATCCGCTCAGCCCGGCACCAGGGAGTGGACCGCCTTCCTCGCCCGCTCCTCGCCGTACTCGGCGACCAGCGCCGTCACCTGCTCGGCCGCCAGCGAGGCGAGTACGGCGTGCGCGAGCGGATCGGCGTCGCATCCCGGGCGCAGCTCGGCCAGCAGGATCGCCACGTGCCGACGCCAGAACCGGTAGGCGCCGATCCGGTAGCGGGCCCCCGGGCTGGCGGTCTCCGACATCCTGACCAGGTCGAGATGGCCCAGCACATAGTCGAGATAGGCGTCCGTGAACGCCGCCAGCCGCTCGGCGGCCGGGGCCCCCGGGCCGAGCGGGGGCGGCCCGGACAGGATCCCCGCCTGCAGCTCGCGCTCGCGCTCGTCGAGCAGGGCGACGGCCAGGCCCGACTTGTCGCCGAAGCGGCGGAACAGCGTGCCCTTGCCCACCCCCGCCTCCGCGGCGACGGCGTCCATCGAGACGCCGTCCACACCCTTCTCGCGGAACAGCTTCGCCGCGGCGGCCAGCACCTTCAACCGGTTGCGCGCGGCGTCGGCCCGCTCCCTGGGCGGCTCGCCCATCAGTATCCGCAGCGGCTCACTTGACGGACCGGACCGCGGTCCGCTAACTTCCGAATCACTCACATAAACGGACTATAGTCCATTTATCTTCAGGAGGCCAGCATGACCGCACTGATCGGCCGCGACGAGCTGAAGGCCGCGATCGAGGCGGGCACCGTCGTCGTCGTGGACACCCTCGGCGGCGGCTACTACGCCCAGCAGCACCTGCCCGGCGCGATCCCCCTGGTCGAAAGCGAGGTCGGGACCCGCGCGGCCGGGCTGCTCCCGGACAAGGACGCCGCGATCGTGACCTACTGCTCCAACGCCGCCTGCGGCAACAGCGAAGCGGTGGCCCGGCGTCTGGCCGCCCTCGGCTACACCCGCGTGCGCAAGTACCGCGAGGGCATCCAGGACTGGGTCGAGGCGGGCCTGCCCGTCGAGACCGGCGAGCAGGCCCTCGCCTCCGGCCGCTGAGCCCGGTCCCCGAGCAGTCCCGGCCCTCCCGCGCCGCCCCCCGCGGGCCGGACCCGAAGCGGGCCGGCCCACGGGGCCGGAGGTCAGGAAGCGACCGGCGCGCGGTCGACCCCGCGGGTCACCGTCCCCCACTCGTCGAGGTCGCGCAGCCGCGCGACGAGGGAGGCCCGCACATCGCCCTCCGCCTGACCGCCCAGCGTCAGGCGGAGGGGAGGACGCTCGGCGTCCACGACCTCCAGCACGGCCCGCGCCACCGCGGCCGGATCGATGAACGCCTCCGACGGCAGATCACCCAGAGAGCCCTGCACGGCCCGCACCGTCACGTCGTAGTCGGCCACCGGTTCGGCGAAGGCGAGGTTCGACAGGAACGAGGTGGCCGTGTAACCCGGCTCGACCAGCGTCACCTTGACGCCGAGCGGTGCCAGCTCGGCGACCAGGGCGTCCGACAGACCCTCCAGCGCGTACTTGGTCGCGGACAGCAGCCCCACCCCCGGATGGGCCGTCTGCCCGTAGACCGAGGAACCCTGAAGGACGTGACCCGAACGCTGTGCCCGCAGGGCCGGCAGGACGGCGCGCAAAACATTCAGGGCGCCGAAGACATTGGTGTCGAAGACGGCCCTGGCCTGCGCGTCGCTCACCTCCTCCACGGCCCCGAAGAGCCCGTATCCCGCGTTGTTCGCCACCACGTCGAGGCGGCCGAACTCGGCGACCGCCCGATCGACGCCACCGCGCACCGCCTCCTCGTCCCGCACGTCGAGCTCCAGGGCGAGGAACCTGCCGGGGAAGCGCCCGGCGAGATCCGTGATGCCGTCGGTGCGCCGCGCCGCGGCGGCGACGCGGTCACCCCGCCCGAGGGCGGCGAGCGTCAGTTCGCGGCCGATCCCCGAGGAGGCCCCGGTGACGAACCAGGAACGGCCGGGGGCCGCGGGGATGGTCTTGCTGGTCTGTGCGTTGATCGACATGGTTATGAACGTACAGCTTTAGAACATAACGAGCAAGCAGGAACCTTGAGATTAGTTATTTGCTAAATCCGTTTGCCCCATGCCCGGCTATCATGACGGGCGTGGTCAGCGATCAGGGACAGCACAGCCCGCTCAGCCCGCCGGAGGCGGCGGATCTCGTGCTCGGCTTCGTCAACACGCGCGCGATCGGCGGAAGCGCGGAGCGGCTGGCCGACGCATCGGCGACCGGCCTGTGGCTGCGTGAGAGCGGGCTGGTCCACGCGGAGACCCTGGTCACCGAGGCGGACGCC
Source organism: Paraplanobispora siamensis (assembly GCF_016863175.1). GTDB lineage: Bacteria > Actinomycetota > Actinomycetes > Streptosporangiales > Streptosporangiaceae > Planobispora > Planobispora siamensis. Next base: position 30,512 of record NZ_BOOJ01000041.1, on the reverse strand, counting down.
GCAGCCGCCCGGGAACTGAGGCAGGCTCTGGTCACAGTGCTGCTCGCGCACGCCGGAGAGCCGGACGGCGACGGCGCGACGCTTGAGACGGCCGAGACCCACCTGCGGAGAAGCGGTGCGATGTACACGCTGTCGCCCGTCATCACCGCGGACGACGTGCGGCTCCTCCCGGCCCAGGCGGGTGTGGCCGGCGCGTTCGGCGCCCTGCTGGCGGCCGTGGCCGACCTCGCCGGGAAAGGCACATGGACGCGGGTGAAGGCCTGCCGGAACCCGCCCTGCCATCTGGGTTTCTACGACCGCACCCGGAACTGCTCGGCGGCTTACTGCAGTCCGAGGCGCTGCGGAGCGCAGGTCGCGATGCGCTCCTACCGCAGCCGCCGAGCCGGGGGAACCGAGGACGCACCGGACACATCGATCGGATAGGCGGCCGACCGGCGATGCGGCCCCCGCCTCAGGACGCGTCGCACGAAGGACGCGTTCAACCGGGGCGGCCCCGAACCTGTCGGGGTAGCCCCGGCTTTCCGGTGCGGCCTCAGCCCTCCAGCGCCACCCTGCGGGCCAGGCCCAGCGGCAGGCCGCCGGAACCCGCCAAGGCGTCGTGGAAGGCGCGCAGGTCGCCCCGGCCGGCGGCCATGTAGTCGTCGCGGATGCGGTCGATCTCCAGCGCGCCGGTTAGGTAGGACGGGGCCTGGGTGGGCCAGGCGCAGTAGCGGTTGACCTCGCCCTTGGCGGTGCCGGGCGTGAGCGAGGACTTGGTGGTCATGAACTCCTCGGCCTCCTCGATGCTCATGTCACCGCAGTGCAGCGAGGTGTCCACGATGATGCGGGCCGCGCGGAAGATGCGGAACTCCAGGTGGGCGAGCTCCTGCGCGGGGGTGGCGAAGTAACCCTCCTCGCGCATGACCTTCTCGACGTACAGGGCCCAGCCCTCGGTGAAGTACGGCGTGCGGAAGAGCTTGCGCGCCCGGCGCGTGCTGTCGGCCACCCACGACAGGTGCCAGTGGTGGCCGGGGTAGGCCTCGTGCACCGCGATCGAGGGCATCTGCGCGCGGGCGTTGGTGCGCAGCCGCTGGCGCACCTGCTCGTCGGTGAAGGAGTCGGGGGTGAACGGCACGAAGAAGTGCCCGGTGCGGGAGGTCGACAGCGGCGGCGGCGACAGGTAGGAGGCCACCGACAGGATCGGCCGCTGGAACTCCGGCGAGGGCACCACCCGGCACTCCTCGCCCTCGGCGAAGGTCACCAGGTCCCGCTCGCGGACGAACCTGCGGGCCCGCTCGGTCTCGGCCTCGTATTCGGCCCGCATGTCCTCCAGGGTCGGCGCGTGGTCGTCCTGCAGGGCGGCGATCGCCGCGTGCCAGTCGTCGGAGCCGCCGGGCAGCCGCCGGGCGACCTCGCGCATCTCGGCGTCGAGCTCGTCGTAGGCGGCCAGGCCGCGCTCACGCAGCTCGGCCGCTCCGTAGCCGAGCATCTCCCGCTCGCGCAGCAGCGTGGAGTAGAGCTCCTCGCCCATCCGCCAGGTGCCGGCGGCCTCGAACCCGTCGAGGAACCCCACCAGCTCGTCGAAGGCCGCCGCCGCGGGCTCGGCCGCCTCGGCCAGCCGGGCGCGCAGCCGCTCGTCGGCGACCAGGCCGGGAACGGTCTCGGTGAGAAAGCGCCGGCCCGTCCGCGCCTGGCCCAGACCCCGCTCGACCAGCAGATCGGCGGCCAGGCCGGAGTCGAGGTTGGCCCGGCAGGCGGCCAGCACGGCCGGCACCTCGGCCAGCCGGGCCACCGCGGCCTCCACCAGTTCCTCCTCCGGAGCCAGCCGGTTCAGGAAGGGGCTGAAGAAGGAGGAGAAGACCGGGCCCACGTAGAAGGAGGGGTCGCGCCGCCACACGGGCCAGGCCTCGTAGGCGAGCGAGCCGCGCAGCGTGGAGGTGATCAGCTCGCGGTCGACCTCGTCCTGGAACTCTCCGCCCTTGACCGCCTGGAGCCGCTCCAGCCACCTCCGCGACTCCCCCTCGCGGGCGAGGATGCCCGCCTCGGTGAAGTCCCCGAGGGTGCGGTCGTAGCCGGGGGCGCCGGCGAGGGAGGCGTAGATGGGATTCGCGTTCAGGTACCAGTCGACGAAGTCGTCGACCAGGTCAGAGGAGAGATCCGTCATAGGCGGAGCCTACTCGCCGCCACCGACGGAAGCCCTCCCCCGCCCGGCCCGTCAGAGTCCCATTCCCTCCGGGGCGATCTCGCCTTCCTCGATGTCGATGCGGGTGAAGCGCACCTCGAAGCCCTTGCCGTCCGGAGCCGCGGCCATCGCGCCGGCGAAGGCGGGCACCGAGGGCGGGAAGTAGGCCAGGCGGAGCATCGTCGCCGGTTCCGCGCCGTCGAGGCCGTACCGGACGACCACGGCGTCGCCGGAACGGGTGAGCTCGATGGTGACCAGCTCGGCGGGCTCGGGCAGGGTGACCACCGACCAGTCGGAGGCTCCGCGGGTGACCACCGCGCTGATCTGGAACCCGCCGTCGACGAACTCGGCCCCGGCCTTGATCCAGTTCTCCCCGTCGGCGCGGAGGACGGCGCCCGCCTGGTCGTACTGCGCGCTGTAGCCGCCGCCGAAGGTCACCGTCAGGCGGACGTCGCCGGCCACCTCCCGGCCGAACATGGGGGCGCGGTCGCGGACGTAGCCGTAGTGGGTGGTCCGCCACAGGTCGGTGCCGCCGTCGCAGACGAAGCGCAGCTCACCGTCCGCCGTCCACTCGGCCGGCGGGTCGATCCAGCGGTTCTCCTCGAATCCCATGCCGTGATCATTCCAGGAGAGCGCTCTCTCCACCAGAGCCGGCGGCCACCGCCTGGGAGCGCTTCCATACGCGCCGGGGGCCGGTCATCCGGTAAGGCACTCTCCGTCCCATAAACTTCACGTGTGGCTGAACCGAAGTTCGAGATCCAGATGCTCCACGACCGCGTCATGGTCAAGGTCGAGCAGGACACCGAGGAACGGCGCAGCACCGCGGGCATCGTGATCCCGGCGACCGTGAAGATGGCCAACCGGCTCGTCTGGGGCGAGGTCTGCGGGGTCGGGGGGAACGCCCGCGCCGTGAAGGTCGGCGACAAGGTGCTGTTCAACCCCGAGGACCAGTACGAGGTCGAGGTCCACGGCCAGCTCTACCTCGTCATGCGCGAGCGCGACCTGCACGCCATCGCCACCCCGCAGACCGACAACGGCACCGGGCTGTACCTGTAGAGGTCGCCGTCCCCCGGGGTTCAGCCCGCCGACCCGCACCGGCAGTCGCGTTTCCGGGCCCGGTCCCTGGCGAGCGCGCGCAGGTCGTCGGTCACGACGCCTCCGCACAGGTCCTGCGGGTCGTAGGCCACGGTCACCCCGGTCCCCGCGGGCACCGGGTTGAAGGTGATCTGCCGGAACGCCAGGCCCGGGACCTCCGGGACCGAGACGTGCATCCTCATCAGCCGCCTGCCGTTGATCCTGCTAGAGGTGGCGGAGACCTCGGTGACGACGCCCGGGGCCCGCAGCCCGTGCTCGATCAGGAACCGGCGCCGCCGGTCCTTCGCCCGGAAGACGGCCGCCAGCACGATGGTGGCCACGACGGCGATCCCTCCGAGCCCGCAGGAGATGACCCCCATCGCCATGGCCGACCCGCTCTTCATCTCGATCTCGTTCCCGGTGAGCTCCGAGATCACGAAGAACAGCCCGATGAACAGCCAGGCGATCTGGGCGCCGGGGATGAACAGGAACGGCCGGAAGGTCCTGGAGTACTCCATGTCGAGCATGGTCGAACCGTAGATCCACTCGCCTGCGGATCTCTTGCACTCCGCTTACCGGCGCCCTGCGGGATCACTTGCGGGTGTAGCTCAGATAGAGCCTCCTGCCCCAGTCGGCGGCGGGGATCTCGGCCAGCACCCGGGCGGTCCCGCCCCGCAGGTCGGCCAGGACGGCGCGGCGGGCGGCGCCGTGGGCGACGACGGCGATGAGGTGATCGTCGTCCCACCAGCCCCACAGGCTCTCCGGCCGGATGTTCACCCGGGTCTCCAGCCGGCCGTCGGTACGGTTCCAGACGCAGACGTGCTCGGCGTAGGAGGCCGGGCACCACGTGGACACCCTGCGTCCCGAGGGCGAGAAGGCGTCCTCGCCGCCGGCGGGCGTGCCTGTCCCGGTGGACGTACTGCGCACCGTGCCGTCCGGCGCGTAGAAGCGCACGCCGCCCGCGTGCCCCGCCATGAGCTCGGCGCCGGTGGGACTCCACCGGAAGACCGCCGAGGCGTCCACGTCCCGCACGGTCACCACGCGGGCGGAGCGCCCCGTCGCGTTCACGACCACGAACCCGGTCGTCCGCCAGCGGGTGCCCGTCTTGCGCCGCACGGTCAGGACCGCCTTGCTCCCGTCGCGGGCCCACCGGGCGAGGTTGGCCACCAGCGGCTTGCGCACGGTCCGGATCCGGTCCCCCCTGCCCGTGGCGACCTCGAAGAGGTTCACCGAGTCGTACCCGGAGGTGTAGGCGGCCGCGACCCCCAGGGCCCTGACCCCCTTCGGCGCGACCGTGACCTCGCTGTCCCCGCTCCTGCGCACGAAACTCGCGCCTCTGCGCAGGTAGGCGTCGCGGCCCACGGTGTAGGAGGTGACCCGCACCGGGTCGGCGACGTCCTCGTACACGGTCACCCCGGTCCCGGGCAGCTTGATCGGCACCGGCTCGGCGACGCGTGGGGCGGTCCGCGCCGGGGCGGTGGTGTGCGCCGCGGCGGGCAGGGGTGCGGCGGCCACGGCCGTGACCGTGGCGGCGGCAGCGGCCGCGCGGAGCGACCGGCGGATTCCACTGATCACAGGCACGGCCGCAGCCTAGACCGGAAGATTTCCACGAATCGGACGTATAACGAATCGGTCGGCCGCACAAGCCCGGCACCGGACGTCCCAGGGCGTCCCCGATTGTGTCTACGGCGCGCGGCGCGCCGTACCGGACACGAGTTCGGGCGGTACGGCCTCCGCGCACCTGACGCATTCGACGACCTGTTCCCGCCGGTGCCTGCGCTCCTCGTAGAACCGGTGTCCCAGCGCCGCGGCGACGAGCACCCCGCCCAGCGCCAGGAGCATCACCGGCCCGTATTTCCCGTGTCCTATCAGGCCCATGACGAGATGGGCGATCCCGGCCGCCACGATGATGGCGCCGACGTTGAGCAGTTCCCTGGTGAGTGTCCACCCCGACGCGGACCGCTTGCGTTCCGTCTCACTCATTCCCCCAGCGTTACTACCGTGCGTTACACGGCATAACGGATCGGGTCACCACCATGTAACGGCTGCGGCGGCGGTGCGATCATGGCCTCATGGACGACGCGGCCGATCCGTACACGCTGGTCGAGGAGCAGCGTCTGCTTCCCGACGAGTGGCCGGTGGACTTGGTGCGGGAGGTCTTCGAGCGGCGGCATCCCCGTGAAGGGGCCTCCGGCGACCGGCTCAGGGACGTGCTGTGCGAGGCGCTGGCGGAGCGCCGGCCGTGCGACTACGCCCTGAGGCGGGAGACCTGGATCCTCCTCGCCGTGCCCGGCCCCGTCCCGAAGCGCAAAGCGCCGGACTGGCGCCATCGCGCGGTGGCGCCGTCCCTGCCGCGCCTGGCCGCCCGCAGGAAAGCCGGCACGCTGGCCTACGCTGAGGGAAGGCCTCAGAGGTGCAGGAGCTTCTGGGTCTCGACGATGAGGTCCAGGCCGAAGCTGAGCTTGACGCCGAAGTAGACGATCGCCGTGGCGGTGGCGGCGGCCACGAGGATGACGCCGGCCTTGACGAACAGGTTCTGGCGGCCGAGCCAGGTGATCCAGGCCGAGAGGGTCTTCTTGCCGAACTCGAGCAGCCGGTGGGCCCAGTGGAACTCCAGGGCGAGGACCGCCAGTCCGGCGAAGACCACCGCCCAACCGGGGCCGGGGAAGGGCACCATGATCAGGCCCGCGACGACCAGCACGCCGCCGATGGCGCCGATGACGATCTTCAGGGTGAGGCGGCCGGTGCGGGTGGCCCTGATGGCGTCCAGCCGGCCGTGCAGCCCCGAGCGGATGGGCGAGCGCCCGGCCGCCTCGGTCTTCAGCGCCTCGGCGTCGTCGGCCTGCGGCGTCCCGGCGTCGTCGGTCGCGCCGGGACGCCCGTCATCGCCGGTCGGCGACGGGCCGCCGTCCTGGGTGCCTCGCACCCCGTCTGAGATCGCCACTAACGCTCCCGGGCAGTCGGTTTCGTTCCAGGATAGGTCGGCCCCGGAGAAGCCCGCTCATCCCGCGGGACGAACGCCGGTTCACCCTCCCGGATGGGTCGGCTCCCGGGAGATCCTCCTTTCAGCGCCGAGGGCCCGGCCGTACGGTGGGCGCCGTACGGCCGGGCCGTGGATGAACCGCGGGGGCCTCAGCCGGCGGCGCAGGTGACGGCGGTGGGGACGCCGTTGGCACCCGTCCAGCTCGCGCCGAAGCCGAACGTGGTGGACGCGCCCGCGTTCAGCGAGCCGTTCCAGCTCGCGTTCTTGACGGTGACGTCCGCGCCGGTCTGGGTGTGGACGCCGCTCCACAGCTGGGTGATCTTCTGGCCGTCGGGGAACGACCACTTCACGGTCCAGCCGTCGACGGCCGCGGTGCCGGTGTTCTTCACCGTCACCTCGCCCTGGAAGCCGCCGGGCCAGGAGTTGGCGATCCTGTAGGTCGCGGCGCACCCGTCGCCTCCGCCGGAGCCGGGGGCCGTGGTGAAGGTCACCGGGTCGGAGGCGGCCGAGGTGTTGCCCGCCGTGTCGCGCGCCACGACGTAGTAGGTGTATGAGGTCGCCGCCGACAGCCCGGTCAGGGCGAACGAGGCGGTGGTGGGGGAACCGGCCTTCACGTCGGTGGCGCCCGCCTCACGGTAGACGTCGTAGCCCGCCACGCTCTCGTTGTCGGTCGAGGCCGTCCAGGTCAGCGTGGCGCCGGTCGAGGTGACCGCCGAGGCGGCGGGCCTGCCCGGCTTGGACGGCGGGGTGGTGTCGTCCGGGGGCGGCGGGGTGCCGCCGCCGGTGTCGGCGTAGACGATGCCCCGGCCGTTGGTGCCGAGATAGACGCGGCCGTAGACGCGCGGGTCGCCGGTCAGGGCCTCGCCCATGTTGCCGTACTGGTGCTGGTCGTCGTTGACCCGGACCCAGGTCGCGCCGGTGTCGTCGGAGCGGTACACGCCGGTGACGCCGCCGATCGTGGCGACCGCGTACAGCGCGTGGTAGCTCTTGCCCGGCGCGGCCTTGCCGAAGCCGACGTTCACCGCGGCGGTGATCCCGGAGAGCTTGGTGAAGGACGCGCCGCCGTCGGTGGAGCGGAACAGGCCGGTCTCGCCCGCGAGCCAGATGTGGCCCTCGTGGCCGGGCACGGCCTTGAACTTGACGTTGCCCTGGGCGGGCAGGCCGGTGGTCGCGGTGGCGGTGAAGGTGGCGCCGCCGTCGGCGCTGGCGTAGAACCTCCCGGCGCTGAAGCCGTAGAACTTCCTGGCGTTCACCCGGTCGGACTCGACCACGGCGCCGGTCGGGATGCCGGTGGAGGCGGTCCAGCTGTTGCCGAAGCCGACCGAGTGGTGCACGGCCACGCCCTTGGGCGCCCAGACGAACCGGGAGCCGTCGGCCGCCGCCGCGACGGTGCCGCCCTCGTTGATCCCGCCGGGCTCGCTGCCCTGGAACCAGTTCGCGCCGCCGTCGGTGGAGAAGGCGACGTGGCTGTCATTGGGCCGGTCGGCGTCGGTGAAGTTGCCCGCGCGGACCATCACCGAGGGGTTGGTCTCGGCGTAGTCGAGGCTGGTGGAGGAGGTGAAGACCGGGGAGGTGAACATCATCGGCGGGACCTTGGCCAGGTCGGTGTGGCGGAAGCCGCCGATGTCACCCAGGGCGCTGACCAGCGGCGCGCCGCTCGGCGGGCTGATCAGGTCGAGGACGGCGGTCTCCTCCAGGCCCTTGACCATCGGCTTGATGGTGAAGGTGCCGCCGGTGTCCCACTTCTTCAGTTCCTCGGTCCCGTAGATCGTCGCGCCGGTGCCGTACATCATCCGGTTGGAGTCGAACGGGTCGATCTCCAGCGACTCGTTCATCCAGCCGAGCTTGGGCGACTCCTCCGGCAGCTGCGGGTTCGCCCCGAAGGTCAGCCACGGTGCGGAGGAGATGTCCATCGTGTAGCGCTTGGTCCGGTTGGGATAGGAGCCCCAGTCCCAGATCCGCGTCCAGGTGGCGCCGGCGTCGGTGGAGCGGAAGAAGACCGCGTCCGGCCACCAGGAGATCTGGGTGGCGACCATGATCGTGTTCGGGTTCTGCCGGTCGATCGTCAGGCCGCTGTAGCCGAAGTAGTCGTCGGCCGAGCTCGACGGGATCGGGCTGATCTGCGTCCACGCGCCGGTGGCGGTGTTCAGCTTCCACACGTCGCCCTTGGCCCCGTCGTACGGCCCGCCGGTGTCGCTGGTGGCGATGTAGAGGGTGCCGCTCTTGTGGTCGAGCACGCCCTTGTGGGCGATGTACCCGGTCGGCTGGCCGGGGACCCGGGACCAGGTGGCGCCGCCGTCGGCGGAGCTGTAGACCGTGTTCTCCTTGTCGGCCACACCGACGTAGATCTTCTTCGTCGTCTGCCCCGCGGTCGCCGAGGCCGGGTCGAAGGTCACCCAGACCACGCCGGGCCGGTGGCTGAGGTAGCCGTTGGGGTCGTTCGGGTCCTGGGCGTAGTTGCCCGGGTTGGGGAAGCTCGTGACCTTGGCCCAGGTCACGCCCTTGTCGGTGCTGCGCCACAGGCCGTTGCCGTCGGGCGCACCGAGGTAGAGGACCTTGTTGTCGTTGGGGTCGACGGCCAGGCGCTCGCCCATCCCCCGGCCGGGCATGTTGCCGCCGAGCTTGAACGGCAGCTCGGTGGCCTGCCAGGTCTTCCCCCGGTCGGCCGAGCGCAGGATCGCGCCCTTGCTGGGGTCCCAGTCGTTGGTGTACATCCCGGCGGCGACGTAGACCCGGTCGGTCTCCACCGGGTCGGTGGCCAGGCTGACCACGCCGTTGTAACCCCACTTGTCCCAGCCCACCCAGTCGAGCAGCGGGATCCAGCTCCTGTCCGCCTGGTTCCACCGGTAGGCGCCGCCGATGTCGGTGCGGGCGTAGATGAGGTTCTTCTCGGTCTGGTTGAAGATGATCCCGGGCACGAACCCGCCGCCGTCGATCCGGACGTTCTTCCACTCGTTCGTCTCGGCGGCCGCGGACGCGGTGACGGATCCGGCGGTGTTCCCGGCCGCCGCCGCGGCCTGGGCCGTGAGGCCCGTGCCCGCCGCGGCGCACGCCACCGTTCCGGCGGCGAGCAGGCTGAACAGCCTTCTACGCATGTACGGCTTCCCTTCGCAAAGCAACAGACAAACCGCCATGCACGACCAGGGAGCGGAAACCTGACCTCGACCGCCCGTGATGCACGTGCATGAGCGCCCAGAGGGTCACATGCCGTTGTCCTCAGCGTCAATAGTTTGATCAATAAACTAACAAAGGCCGAGCAAGTGCGGGTGCGGGCATGTAACTTTCATCCGGCGCGCAAAAGGGGCCGCTCGGCGGTCCGAAGGTAAAACCCTGGGAACCGAGGGATTTTTGCCCAAAAAATCAGTTAATGTCCGTTTATGCCCGAGCTTCCTGTCATTCGCACCCTCACCGGCGCCCTCTCCCCCGCCGAGATCACCGGAGCCGTCCTCCCCGGCGAACACCTGCGCACCGACACGCGATGGGGGGTCGGCGTCGACTCCGACCCGCACCGCTGGCTGGACGAGGAGCAGTCGGTCATCGCGGAGCTGCAGGGGCTGCGCCGGTCCGACGACCTCGGCCTGGTCGTCGACGCCGCCTGCGTCGGCGCGGGCCGCGACGTCTCGGCCCTGGCCAGGATCACCTCCGCGAGCCGGGTGGCCGTGGTCGCCGCGACGGGCTTCTTCGCCGGTCCGTTCCTGCCCTCCTGGACGGCCGAGGCCGACGTCGACGAGCTCACCCGCCACCTGATGGGCGAGATCGGCCAGGGCCTGGACGGCACCAGCGCCAAGCCCGGTCTGATCGGGCAGATCGGCGCCTGGAGCGGGGAGCCGACGCCGGTGGAGGAGCGCTGCGCGGCCGCCGCGGCCCGGGCCTCGCTCGCCTCGGGCCTGCCCGTCGCCGTCCACCGCCGGGGCGGCCTGGCCCTGATGGAGCTCCTGCTCGCCGAGGGCCTGCCCGCCCACCGGGTCAGCGTCGGCGACGCCGGGACCGACTCCGCGGTCCCCCACAAGATCGCCGAGGCGGGCGGCTACGTCCGCCTCACCTCCGTGGGCGCCGACCGGCTGCGGGACGCGCTGGACCTCATCGCGGCCGGCCACGCCCATCGGCTGCTGCTCGGCAGCGGCCTCTCGCGGGTCGCGGAGATCGAGAGGTACGGTGGCCCCGGCTACGGCCACCTGTTCCGCACCTTCCTGCCCCGGCTGCGCGAGGCCGGGGTCCCCGAGGAGACCATCCGCCTCATCACCCACGACAACCCTCTCCGCTGGATGACCGGCATGGAGTGAGCCATGGCGATCCGGGTCGCGAACGCCCCCGTCAACTTCGGGATCTACCAGGCCGAGGGCGCCCTGCCCGGCCCCGGCGCGCTGCTGCGCGCGCTGGCCGAGGCCGGTTACGACGGCGTCGACTCCGGCCCGATCGGCTATCTGGGCCTCGGGACGGAGCTCGGGGAACGGCTGGCCGCGACCGGGATGGGCCTGGCCGGGGGCTGGGTCGACCTGCGCTATGACGACGAGGCCGCCTTCACCGCCGATCTCTCCGGCCTGGACGCGGCGCTGGCGGTGTTCTCGGCGGCAGCGGAGGCGATGGAGGCGGCGGGGGCCGATGAGCGCTTCGCGCCCCGGCCCACCCTGGCCTGCCCGGCCCATCCCCCGCGCTTCGCCTCCGGCGCCGCCCCCGGGCTGCCGTCGGAGCGGTGGCCCGCCTTCGCGGCGCGGATCCAGCGGGCGGCGGACCGCTGCCGCGAGCGCGGCCTCGAACCCGTCTTCCACTATCACCTGGGCACCCTCGTGGAGACCCCGCAGGAGATCGAGCGGTTGCTCGACCTCACCGACGTCTCACTCTGCCTGGACACCGGCCACCTCTGGCTGGCGGGCGGCGACCCGGTGGCCGCCGCGCGGGAGTGGGGCGGGCGGGTCAGGCAGCTCCATCTGAAGGACGCCAGCAGGCAGATCCGCGACCGGGTCACGGCCGCGGGCGGCGACCTGTCGGCGGCCGTGGCCGCCGGGGCGTTCACCGCCCTCGGCGCCGGGGAGGTCGACCTGGCCGGCGTCCTGCGGGAACTGGCCGGCTACGAGGGCTGGCTGGTCGTGGAGCAGGACGCCCCGGCCGTCGGCCGCGACCTCGACCGCATCCTCGACGACCAGCGCGCCAACCGCGCCTGGCTCCGCGCGCACGGGATCTGAACGCGCGCCCGCGGTTCAGGCGCTCGCGGCCTCCGAGGGGTCCAGGGCGTCCGGGGCCCCCGCGCCGGGATCCCCGCAGGGGACGCAGTCCACGGCGCGCGGGGCGGGGCGCGAGGCGACCATCAGCCGCGAGCCCGGTCCTCTGGCCGCCTGCACGTCGCCGGGGTTGGCCAGCGCGCACCGGTCCAGGGACAGGCAGCCGCAGCCGATGCAGTCGGTCAGGCCGTCGCGCAGCCGCTGGAGCTGCTTGATCCGGTCGTCCAGCTCCGAGCGCCACATCTCCGAGAGCCGGGCCCAGTCCTCCCGGTTCGGGGTGCGCTCGTCCGGCAGCGCGGACAGGGCGTCCTGGATCACCTTCAGCGGGATGCCGACCCGCTGGGAGACCCGGATGAAGGCGATCCTGCGCAGCGTGTCACGGGCGTAGCGACGCTGGTTGCCGGCCGTACGGCGGCTGCGGATCAGCCCCTTGGCCTCGTAGAAGTGCAGGGCGGAGACGGCGACCCCGCTGCGGGCGGCCACCTGGCCGACGGTGAGCTCCGAATTCTGGGACACGCCCCATCCTATGTTGACCTCAACTTCGCTTGAGGTTGCAACCTGGCGTCATGACGACCTCAGACACCTCCACACAGATCTTCAGCCAGGCGGAGCTCGACTATCTCGCCGGGCAGCGCCTGGGCCGTCTCGCCACCGTGGCGCCCGACGGCACCCTCCAGAACAGCCCCACCGGCTTCCACTACAACCCCGGGACGGGGACGATCGACATCTACGGCCGCGCCATGGGGGCCACCAGGAAGTTCCGCAACGTCCGGGCCAACGGCCGGGTCGCGTTCGTGGTGGACGACATCGCCTCGACCGACCCGTGGCGGGTCAGGGGCGTGGAGATCCGGGGCACGGCCGAGGCGATCGAGGACCACGAGCCGCCCTCGCCGTACATGAGCCGCGAGATCATCCGCATCCGTCCCCGGCGGATCATCTCCTGGGGCGTCGACCCCGCGCAGTCCGGCATGGTGGGCCGTGACGTCTGACCCACGGCGCGGCGCCTGACCGGGGCACGGCGTCTGACCGGGGCACGGCGTCTGACCACGGCACGACGTGCGATCCCGATCCGCAGGCCGCTCAGTGATGAACGGGATGATCCGGTAAGAATGGGGCCATGACGAGAGCACTGGTGCTGGGCGGCGGAGGCATCGCCGGAATCGCGTGGGAGGCCGGGATCATCACCGGCCTCCGGCGCGCGGGCGTGGATCTGGGAACGGCGGACCTGGTGGTCGGCACCTCGGCGGGGTCGGTGGTGGGCGCGCTGGTCACCACCGAGGCGGACCTGGAGACCGCGGTCGCGGCGCAGGCGACCTCGGAGACGACGGCGACCGTCCCGGCCGTCGACATGGAACCGGTCATGGCGGCCTTCGGGATCCTGTACGACCCGTCTCTGGAGCCGCGCGAGGCCCGCAGGCGGGTGGGCGAGCTGGCCCTGGCGGTCAAGGACACCGGCGCCAGGATCGAGACGATCGGCGATCGCCTGCCGGTCAAGGAGTGGCCCGAGCGCCGGCTGCTGGTCACCGCGGTCGACACCGGGACCGGAGAGTTCGTGGTCTGGGACCGCGACTCGGGGGCCTCCCTGGTCTCGGCGGTCGCCTCCAGCTGCGCCGTCCCCTGCGTCTTCGTCCCGGTGGAGATCGGCGGCCGCCGCTACATGGACGGCGGGGTCCGCTCGGCCACCAACGCCGACCTGGCGCAGGGCTCCTCCTCCGTCGTGGTGCTGGAGCCGATGGCCAACGTCGCCCCGCGGGCGCGCTTCAAGGCCGAGATCGCCAAGCTCGGCGACGCCGTGCTCGCCCACGTGGTCCCCGACGAGGCGGCCATGGCCGTCTTCGGCGTCAACGTCCTGGACCCGGCGCTCTGGCGCCCGGCCTTCGACGCCGGTCTGGCCCAGGCTCCCGCCGTCGTCGAGACCGTGCGCAAAGCCTGGTCGTGACCGCTCCGCTGTGGATCGTCAGCGGGCCGCCGGGCGCGGGCAAGTCGACCGTGGCGGCGGCCCTGCTGGCCCGGCTCCGCCCGGTGCCCGCGCTGCTGGACAAGGACACCGCCTACGGCGGCTTCGTGGCGGCCACCCTGCGCGCCCACGGCCGCGAGCCCGGTGAGCGCGAGGGTCCCTGGTACGACGAGCACGTCAAGGTGCACGAGTACGCCGGCCTGACGGCCCTCGCCCGGCAGATCCGCTCCCACGGCTGCCCGGTCATGCTCGACGGCCCCTTCACCTCGCAGGTCCACGACGCCGACCTGTGGGCGCGCTGGGTCGGCGAGCTGGGCGGGGCCCCGGTCCACCTGCTGTGGGTGCGCTCCGACGGCCCCACGCTGCGCGAGCGCCTGCTCCGGCGCGGCCTGGCCAGGGACCACGGCAAGCTGGCCCGGTTCGAGGAGTATCTGCGGGCGATCCGGGTGGACGAACCGCCGGCGGTGCCGTACACCGAGGTCGACAACCGCCCCGGCGCCCCCTCGGCCAGCGAGCAGGCGGAGCGGATCGCCGCCCGGTGGTCCGGTTAGTACTCCACTTCCCAGTCGTGCGGGCCGAGGGAGTGGAAGCCGTCGCGCGTCTCGATCGCGCCCTTCTCGGCCAGGGACGCGAGGCTGCGCCGTACGGCCTCCTCCGGCAGGCCCGTCATGTGGACGACGTCCGCCGTGTGAGCGGTGTGGCCGTCCGTGGCCAGTGCGGCCACCGCCTCGTAGACGGTGTTGTCCTCAAGGGACATGGTCTGGACATCCCGGTTGGCGTCGTACATTGCCATACCTCCTGGGTCGTGCCCGCCGGTCGTTCGTGTCCCCCGGCACGCGGTCCGGCGTCTCGCCGCGTGCCGGGGCCGGGGGGTTCAGCGCTGCCGGGCGCCCTCGCGCAACCGCTCCGGGTCGACCTCGCGCTCGGGGTGGCGCCGCAGGTACTCCTCCTCCAGTTCCCGGGTCCGTTCGGTGTGGTTGGCGAGCGCGTCACCGGAGCCGTGCAGGAAGGTGTCGGTCCGTGTCGCGTGCAGCTGCCGCAGTTCGCGCAGCAGATCGTCCTCCGTGAGGTCCTTCGGATCGATTCCCATCGTCATGGGATCCGCCTACCCCGTCACGGCTCACCCTCACCTCCGCCGCGGTGCTTGCCTTTGGAACGATTCCACGAAATTCAGTCAGATTTCGTGACTGATTTAGATTGCGGGTATAACGCGAGAGCCTTACGTTCCCGGTATGGATCTCGAGCTCCGACACCTCAAGATCGTGCGCGCGGTCGCGGAGGCCGGGAGCGTCACCAAGGCGGCCACCCATCTCGGGCTGGCCCAGCCTGCGCTGACCGCGCAGCTCAAGCGGATAGAGCGGGTGCTCGGGGGGAGCCTGTTCGACCGCGACCACACCGGTGCGAGACCCACGCCTCTCGGGGAACTGGTGCTGTCCCGGGCACGGGTGCTGTTGCCCGCCGCCCGGGAGCTCCAGGAAGAGGCCGTGCGGTTCGCCAACGCCGGCGGGGAGGTCCCCCGCTACCGGGTGGGCGCCACCAACGGCCCGATCCTGGGAGGGCTGGTGGACCGGCTCGCGACGGCGTGGCCGTCGACGCCGGTGACCACCCGCACCTCCTGGTCGGCCAGGGAACTCACCACGATGATCATGTCAGGGGTGATCGACTTCGCCCTCATCGGCGCCTGCGGGGAGAGCCCGCCGCCGGTGGAGGGGCCGGTGGTGTGGCACACCGTCGGCTCCGACCCCGTCTTCGTCATGCTCAACGAGGACCATCCGCTGGCCGGCCGCAGGGAGGTGGAGCTGGGCGAGCTGGCCGGCGAGCAGTGGGCGGTCACCCCCGGCGACGGCTGTTTCGGTGACTGCTTCGCCGCGGCGTGCGCCCGCGCGGGCTTCACCCCCCAGACCATCTACGAGACCGACGTGGCCACCTGCATCCACCTGGCCAAGGTCGGCCGCGCCGCGGTGCTGTGCCAGGCGACCTTCCAGCCCTCGGCCGGGCTGGCGATGGTCCCGATCTCCGAGGCGCCGCTGCGCTGGCGGCACCTGCTCGGCTGGCATCCGGACGCGCCCATCGCCCGCGTCGCCCCGATGGTCGCCGGGTACGCCAAGGCCGCCCACGCCGACGCCGTACGGCGCAGCGAGCGTTACGCCGCCTGGCTGGCGGGTCACCCCCACTTCGGCACCTCGCCCTGATCCTCCCCGCCCATCGGCGGGGCCGTGCCGCAGGCCGTCGCACCTGCGGCACGGCCCCGCCTGACAAGTCCCCATAACGCGGTGATAGGGGCGAAGTGGTAGAGCCGTCTCTCCTGCCCGCGCGGTTACGGTGACCGCGCACCCCCCAACATGAGGAGAGATCACATGCTCCGCAGTAGTGCCGTGACGGCGGGCTTCGCACTCGCCCTCACGCTGGTGGCCACCCCTGCCATCGCACACGGGGGACCCGGCGGCTCATCCGCTCCCGAGTCCCTGTACGCCCAGGCCAAGGCGCAGGCCGCGGCCACCACCCAGCCCGACCCCGGGATGATCGAGGCGCTCCAGCGCGACCTCGGCATCTCCGGCGCGGAGGCCAGGGCCCGCCTGGTCAACGAGGCCGCCGCCTCCAAGGTCGAGCCGGTGTTCAGCCGGCAGCTCGGCGACCGCTTCGCCGGCGCCTGGCTGACCGGCCCCACCGCCGAACTCGTGGTCGCCACCAACGACTCCACCCAGGTAGCGACCATCCTCAAGGCCGGAGCCCAGGCCAAGCTCGTCAAGCACTCGCTGGCCACGCTCGACGCGGCCAAGGCCCACCTGGACGGGCTCTCCGGCAGCGCTCCCAAGTCCATCCCGTCGTGGTACGTCGACCTGCAGAGCAACAGCGTCGTCGTGCTGGCCCGCGACACCGCCGAGGCCCAGGGCTTCGTCGACGGCAGCGGCCTGGACGCCTCACTCGTCCGGGTGGAGGCCTCCACCGAAGACCCCAGGGCGCTGTACGACGTGCGCGGCGGCGACGCCTACTACATGGGCGGGCGCTGCTCGGTCGGCTTCTCGGTGACCAGGACCGGCAGCCAGGGCGGCTTCGTCACCGCCGGGCACTGCGGCCGGGTCGGCACCGCCACCCAGGGCTACAACCGGGTCGCCCAGGGCACCTTCCGCGGCTCGTCCTTCCCGGGCAACGACTACGCCTGGGTCGAGGTCAACTCGAACTGGACCCCCGTCGGCGTGGTCAAGGGCAGCGGCTCCACCCTCCTGCCGGTGAACGGCTCCACCCAGCGCGCGGTCGGCTCCTCCATCTGCCGCTCCGGCTCCACGACGGGCTACCACTGCGGCACGATCCAGCAGCACAACACCAGCGTCACCTACCCCGAGGGCACCATCACCGGCGTGACCCGCACCACCGTGTGCGCCGAGCCCGGCGACTCCGGCGGCTCCTACATCTCCGGCGACCAGGCGCAGGGCGTCACCTCCGGCGGCTCGGGCAACTGCACCTCCGGCGGCACCACCTACCACCAGCCGGTCAACGAGATCCTGTCGACCTACGGGCTCACCCTGGCCGGTGGCGGCACCCCGCCGCCGACCGGCTGCAGCGGCTACCAGAACACCTACAACGGCTCGCTGACCTCCAACCAGAACGCCTACCAGCCCGGCACCGGCGGCTACACCGCCGCCGCGGGCACGCACCGCATCTGCCTGGACGGCCCCAACGGCACCGACTACGACGCCTACCTGCAGAGGCTGAGCGGCTCCACCTGGACCACCGTGGCCCAGGGCACCAGCCCCAACCCCGACGAGGCCTTCACCTACAACGGCACCGCGGGAACCTACCGGGTCCGGGTCCACGCCTACAGCGGCTCCGGCTCCTACACCCTCGGCCTGACCAGGCCGTGACCCGCACGGGAACCCCTCGCGGGAACCCCGCACGACGACCGCGGCGCCGCCGTCCCAGCCCGGGGCGGCGGCGCCGCCGTCATGCGGGAGCCGTACGGCGGACATGATGGACGGATGAGCGAACTGATGCCCCGGGACGAGAACGCGGACCTGTCCGTGGTGATCGCCAACCTGTCGCGCTCCCCGGAGACCCTCGCGCGGATCGCCGACGAGGTGGAGCGGGAGCCTCTGCCGTCCGCGGTGGTCGAGGCGCTGCCCCGCACCGATCCCGCCGCGCTGCTGCTGGCCGCCAGGTCCGCCGAGGGCGAGGGCCGGTCCTTCGAGGCGGCCGGGCTCATCGGGGAGGCGCTCGCGCTGGACCCCGATCTGGAGCCGGCGCGGCGGGACGCGGCCGAGTACGCCGCCTGCCGCACCGACCCTCAGCGGGAGCTCGCCGACCGGGCCGCCCACCTGTTCGAGCGGTTGCTCGTCTTCCTCTACCGGCCGGCCCGGCGTCACCTGGTCGAGGAGCTGGTGGCGCGGAGCGTGCGGGTGGCCGAGCACGCCCTGGCCGACCTGGCGCTGTTCGAGCACGACGTGATCGGGGAGTTCCTGGACGCGAGGGGCGAGTGGCTGCGCGAGGACGAGGTGAAGCTGCTGGAGGCGTGGCGGACGACGCCCTCGCGCCTGTGGGAGGTCGTCGGCGTGTCCGGGCGGCGGGTGACCCTGGACGACGGCGGGCAGCAGGTGGTCCTGACCGACGAACTGCTGTCCGGGCAGGCCCTGCCGGGCGATCTGATGCTGACCCGGGTGCTGCACGACGGGACCGGCCCGCGGGTGTTCGGCCATCCGTTCAAGGTCGACCTCGCGCGCCGCGGGGAGATGCTCGCCCTGCTCGCCGATCCCGTGGACCCCTACGCGATCGCGGCCTTCTTCAGGCGGCCTGCGGGGCCGGCGTCCGGCGCGACTCCCACCACAGCGCCGCCCCGGTGATCAGCGCACCCAGGCCCTCCCACAGGCCCACGCCGAGGAACTTGGCGGGCGCGGCGCCGGTGACCACGAGCGTGGTGAAGACGGTGAAGGTCACCAGCCGGAACGGGACCGTCCACAGGAAGAACGGCCGGAAGTCCACGGCCGCGGCGAGCATGTAGTAGATCCCCATGTTCACCGCGGCCATGGACGAGGCCGCCATGTACACGAGGGTGTAGTCGCCCTCCGCGCGCGTCTGCAGGACCTCGAAGCCGAGCATGGCCAGCATCGTGTCGGGCGAGACGAGCCCGAGGACGCCGAGCAGGAAGGCGAGCAGGCCGAAGACGGCGATGGTCCAGCCGGACGGGGTGCGCGGTAGCCGCACGGGTGCCTCCAGGAGAATGGGCCTGACCGAGGGATCGCGGGAGGTGTAACCTCAGGCGATCTCTGATCGCGCATTCCATCATGAAATTTCCCCCCAAGGCGACGCATGGACAACTCTGGCCGGCCGATCCGACTCAAGATCACCGCCCTGCTGCTGGTGCCGATCATCTCCCTGGTGCTGCTCTGGAGCTTCGCCGCCAGCCTGACCGCCGGTGACGGACTGCGGCTCCTGGAGATCAACACCCTGGCGAGCAACGTGGCCCTCCCCTCGGAGAAGGCCGTCATGGAGCTGCAGAACGAGCGGCTGCACTCGGCCCGCTACCTGAACGCCAAGTCCGATCAGGACGCCCTCCTCGCCCAGCGGCTCAAGTCCGACCAGGCCCTGGCCGCCTTCCGCAGGCTCGCGCTCGCCGACGACGTCCAGGAGACGGTCGGCGACGAACTGCGGATCCGGCTGACGTCGTTCTTCGCCGAGCTCGACCAGCTGCCCGCCGCCCGCGCCCTGGTCGACTCCCGCTCCGCGGACACCGTCCGGGTGATCGACACCTACAACCGGATCATCGACTCGATGTTCCGCATGTACGACCGGATGATCCTGGTCCCGGACATCTCGATCTACCAGCAGGCCAGGTCGGTCACCGCGCTCGGCGAGGCCAAGGAGATCCTGGCCCGGCAGCGGGCGCTGCTGTCGGCGGTGGGCGGGGGCGGGCGGCTCGGCGACGCCGAGCACACCGCCTTCGCGCGGATGGTCTCGACCCGCCGTCTGGTGTCCCAGCAGGCCATGGCCAGGCTCGACGCGGAGCTGCGCGCGCCGTACGACCGGCTCGCCTCCTCGGCCGTCTCGCGCTCCTACACCCTGCTGGAGACGCGCGTCGTCGCCTCCCGCGACCTGCCGGCCGACCTGTCGCCGGTCGACCGGTTCTGGGCCGAGGTGGAGCGCGACCAGGCCGAGGTGGTCGACATGCTCGTCCCCCGGGTCACCCCGGCCGCGGTCGCCGTCCTCGTCCAGATCGCGGTGGCGGGCGGCCTGGGCCTGATCATGCTGATCCTGTCGGTGCTGCTGTCCCTGCGCTTCGCCGGGCGCCTGGCCGCCGAACTGGGCGCGCTGCGGGACGCGGCCAGGGAGCTGGCGGAGGTACGGCTCCCGCGCCTGGTGGCCCGGCTGCGCCGGGGCCAGGACGCGCCCGAGGAGTCCCTGCCGCCGATCGACGGCGCCCCGGAGATCCGCGACATCGGCCACGCGCTCGACTCGGTGCGGCACACCGCCTACGAGGCGGCCGTGGACCAGGCCCGGCTGCGCCGGGGCGTCAGCCAGGTCTTCGTCAGCCTGGCCCGGCGCAACCAGTCGCTGCTGCACCGCCAGCTCACCCAGCTGGAGGCCATGCAGCGCAAGGAGGAGCAGCCCGAGACGCTCGCCGACCTCTACCGGCTGGACCACCTCACCACCAGGATGCGCCGCCACGCGGAGAACCTGATCATCCTGTCCGGCGCCACGCCCGGCCGGGGGTGGCGCAAGCCCGTCCCGATGGTGGACGTCCTGCGCGCGGCGGTCGCGGAGGTCGAGGACTACGCCCGGGTCCAGGTGCTGCCGACGCCCCCGGCGTCGCTGGCGGGTTCGGCCGTGGCCGACGTCATCCATCTGATCGCGGAGCTGGTGGAGAACGCGACGGTGTTCTCCCCGCCGCAGACCCGGGTGATCGTCCGCAGCGAGGTCACCGCGACCGGGCTGGTGGTCGAGATCGAGGACCGTGGCCTGGGCATCCCGGAGCCGGAGCTGGACGAGCTCAACCGCCGCCTGGCCGACAGCCCGGAGTTCGACCTGGCCGACAGCGACCGGCTCGGCCTGTTCGTGGTCGCGATGCTCGCCTCCCGGCAGGGCGTGCAGGTCGCCCTGCGTCCCTCGCCCTACGGCGGGATCAGCGCGGTCGCCCTGATCCCGGCCTCGATCCTCGCCGAGGAGGCCCAGGCGATCTCGTAGCCGCCCGCGCAGCCGCACGGTCAAAGGCCGGACCGCTCCGTGAACGCCGGCGGAGGTCAGGCGATCCCGTAGACGCGGGCCGCGACGCCGCCGAACACCTCCCGCCGTTCGGCGGCGGACAGGCCGCCGGTGAGGGCCCGCGCGCTCTCCAGCACCCTCTCGTACGACGCCGCGAGCAGGCAGACGGGCCAGTCGGACCCGAACATGACCCGCCCGGGCCCGAAGGCCTCCAGGACGACTTCGGCGTACGGCCGCAGGTCCTCGACCGTCCACTTCTCCCAGTCGGCCTCGGTGACCAGCCCGGAGAGCTTGCACGTGACGTTGGGCCGGGCGGCCAGCTCGCGGACGAGCCCGGCCCAGGGCTCCAGGGCGCCGGAGGCGATCGGCGGCTTGGAGCAGTGGTCGAGCACGAAGGCCGTCCCGGGCAGGGCGCTCACGGTCTCGATCGCGGCGGGGAGCTGGTGGGGCAGGGTGAGCAGCTCGTAGACCAGCCCCGCCTCCCCCACGGCCCGCAGCCCGGCGCGCACGTCGTCGCGGCACAGCCAGCGCGGGTCCGCCTCGCCCTGCACCTGGTGCCGGACGCCCCGCAGGCGGCCGCCGCCCGGCGCGGCCCGCAGCGCGGCGAGGTCGTCGTCGACCGAGGGCGCGGTCAGGTCGGTCCACCCGACCACCGCCGCGACGAGGTCGTGTCCTTCGGCCAGGGCCAGCAGCTCCGGCGTCTCCTCGGCGACGGTGACCGTCTGCACGAGCACGGTGGCCGTGACGCCGTTCGCCGCGGCCGGGAGGTCTCCGATCCCGAAATCCCGGCGCAGCGGGGCCAGCGCCGGGCCGGTGATCCAGTCCTGGTCCCGTACGGACAGGTCCCAGATGTGGTGATGCGCGTCGATCATGAGGCTCTCTGGCTCCCCGAGAAGTGATCGGACCATTCAACCGGTAGGAGCGGCTCCGAACAAGGTTTCTCCGGAAATGTCCTCGCATAGGTCGGACCTCATGTCCGGCGGCGGGTCGTACGCGGCGCGACCACTACGCTGTCGAAAGAAATCTGCCAGTGGCCGACCGATTTCGGCGATGTTTCGAGGTGCCATCTCTCACTTATGACTTCGTTTAAACAAAAGTAACAGCTGGTAAGGCATAATGAGCAGGCGGAACGGGATTAAGTCGCGTTGACGTGACGAAAACGAGGGGTGTTGACTGTGCGCATGCTGAGCGAGGCGAGCGGTTCCTTCACCGGCGCGGGGGCCCTCCTGACGATCCTGCGCGACGGCCAGGCCCGCACCCGGGCCGAGTTGGTGCAGCTCACCGGTCTGGCCCGATCCACCCTGGCGCAGCGGCTCGACGCGCTCCTCAGCCGGCAGTGGATCGTCCCCACCGAGGAGGCGATCTCCTCGGGCGGGCGTCCCGCCGTCGCCTTCACCTTCAACAGCTCAGCCCGCGTGGTGCTCGCCGCCGATCTGGGCGCGACCCACGCCCGGGTGGCGGTCACGAACCTGGCCACCGACGTCCTGGCCGAGCGCGCGGCCGAGGTGCCGATAGACCGCGGCCCCGAGGTGACGCTCACCTGGCTCCAGCGCACCTTCGAGGAGATGCTCGCCGAGACCGGCCACTCCGTCGACGAGGTCTGCGGCATCGGGGTCGGCCTGCCCGGCCCGGTCGAGCACAGCTCCGGACGGCCGATCAACCCGCCGATAATGCCGGGCTGGGACGGCTTCCCCGTCCCCGAGTGGCTCAGCGAGCGGCTGGGCGCCCCCGTCCTGGTCGACAACGACGTCAACATCATGGCGCTGGGCGAGCACTGGGCGGCCCGCCCGGAGGCCGACCACCTCATCTTCGTCAAGGTCGGCACCGGCATAGGCTGCGGGATCATCAGCGACCGCCGCCTGCACCGCGGCGCCCAGGGCGCGGCCGGCGACGTCGGGCACATCCGGGTCGCCTCCGCGCTCGACATCATCTGCCGCTGCGGCAACGTCGGCTGCCTGGAGGCGGTGGCGGGGGGCGCCGCCATGGCCGCCCGGCTGCGCGCCGTGGGGGTCGAGGCGGCCGGCAGCCGTGACGTGGTCGGCCTGGTGCGCGCGGGCAACACCCAGGCGGTCCAGCTCATCCGCCAGGCCGGGCGCGAGATCGGCGACGTCCTCGCCTCGATCGTGAACTTCTTCAACCCCTCGGTGATCGTGATCGGCGGCGACGTCGCGGAGGCCGGGGAGCAGGTGCTCGCCGGTCTGCGCGAGGTCATCTACAGCCGCTCACTGCCCCTGGCCACCCAGCACCTGACCATCACCGCCAGCGAGCTGGGCGACCGGGCGGGCGTGATCGGCGCCGCCGTCATGGTCATCGAGCACGTCCTGTCCCCCGACAGCGTCGACCAGTCCTTCGTCCAGGCGTAGCCGACCCCGCCAGACCTCCCGGCCCGTGCGGAAACGCGGGCCGCGCGCCGTACCCGCCGGGAGACCGGGCGGCGGACGAGCTTCCGCTGTGCCACACTGCGGTCTCCATGGACCTCCCCGCGAACACCGAAGAGATCACGACGGCCCGGCTCACCCTTGAACCGCTGGCGGTCGAGCACGCCGAGGAGATGGCCGCGGCCCTGGCCGACCCCGGCCTGCACACCTTCATCGGAGGCTCCCCGGCCACCGCCGGGCAGCTGCGCGACCGCTACGCCCGCATGATCGCCGGACCGTCGCCCGGCAGCGGCGAGCAGTGGCTCAACTGGGTGATCCGGCTGGAGGGCGCGCTGGTGGGCTACGTCCAGGCGACGGTCGTCCCGCCGCGGGCCACGGTCGCCTGGGTGGTCGGCACGCCGTGGCAGGGCCGAGGGATCGCCACCGAGGCCGCGGGCGCCATGGTCGCCTGGCTCGCCGGGCGGGGTGTGACCGGCTTCGAGGCCACGATCCATCCCGAGCACGCCGCCTCCTGCGCCGTGGCCCGCCGCATCGGGCTCGCGCCGACGGAGGAGTGGGAGGAGGGGGAGGTGGTCTGGCGCTCCGGCCAATGATTGGGCATTTGAAGCTAAATGACCGGTAAATGCCCTTATGTGAGGTTTGTCGGGAGAAAGCAGCGGTAGAGCACAGCCGACGGACGAGCAGAGAAAGGGGCAAAGATGATCACGCAGGAGCAGATACCGCTCGTGATCGACCACACGCTCTACGACGCCGACGGCGACAAGGTCGGGGAGGTCAAGCACGTCTACCTCGACGACGCCACCGGGCGGCCCGAGTGGCTGTGCGTGAAGACCGGACTCTTCGGCCTCAGCGAGACCTTCGTGCCGATCCGCGACGCCGTACTGGTGCAGGACCACGTGGAGGTCCCCTACGACAAGCAGACCATCAAGGACGCGCCCCACGTCGACGTGGACTCCGGCGGGCACCTGTCGGCCCAGGAGGAGCGTGAGCTCTACCGCTACTACGACATCGACTGGGAGTCCTCCTGGCAGGAGGCCAACCAGCCGGGCGACAGCGGGTGGGCGCACTCGGGCGGCCTGCGCGAGCGTGAACGCCTGGGCACCTCCGCGGGGCTCGGCGACTCCTCGGGACTGGACGCCTCCTCCGGGATGGACTCCACCTCCGGGCTCAGCGGCTCCCCCGGTTCGGCCGAGGCCGCGCTGTCCACCGGCCAGGCCGCCTCGCGCGCCGCGCACCCGGCGGCCTCCGACGACGCCATGACCCGCTCCGAGGAGCGCCTGGACGTCGGCACCGAGTCCCACGAGACCGGCCGGGTGCGGCTGCGCAAGTACATCGTCACCGAGCAGCAGCAGATGACCGTCCCGGTCACCCGCGAGGAGGCGCGCATCGAGCGCGAGCCCATCACCGACGACAACCTGGACGCCGCTCTGCGCGGGCCCGAGCTCACCGAGTCCGAGCACGAGATCACCCTGCACGAGGAGCGCCCCGTCATCACCACGGAGACGGTGCCGGTCGAGCGGGTCCGCCTGACCAAGGACCAGATAGCCGACGAGGAGACGATCTCGGAGCAGGTCCGCAAGGAGCGGATCGTCCTCGAAGGCGAGGACGACACCGGCCGGGGCCGCTGACCCCGCCGCGCAGACCCGACCGGCGGACGCGGGACGCCGGTCGGGTCTCCGGGCTCGGGTCCTCCGGGGTCGGGTCCTCCGGGCTCAGGTCTCCAGAGCGCGGTCGAGCAGAGCCTGGAGGGTGACAGCGCCCAGCAGCTCGCGGTCGTCGCCGACCACCGCGACCAGCGGGCTGCGGGTGCGCGCCATCAGCGCGGCCATCTCCAGGATGGTCGCCTCCGGGTCGGTGATCGGCAGTTCGCGGGGCTGGCCGGGCAGGCACTCCCGGACGCTCCGCCCGCCGAGTTCGGCGACGAACCTGTCGGCGTGGGCCTCGTCGATCACCCGTGCCAGCGCCGGGTCCTCCTGGCAGTACGGGGGTACGGCCAGCCTCAGCACCTGGGTGCCCGGCAGGATCGTGAGCGGTCGGCCCTCGTCGTCGACGACGATCAGGCCGGGCAGGTCCTGCTCGGCCAGCAGGCGCGCGGCGGCCAGCGCGGAGGTGCCGAGGGTGACCGTGGGAAACGCGGCGGCCAGGTCGCGAGCGCGCACGGGTGGCTCCTTCACCTGCGGGGGGGCGAGCGGGGCGCCCGTCCGGGGGCGGGTGTCCCGCAGATCAGGCTAACCGAGCCCGCCGCCCCTCCCGGGGCGCCGCCCTCACATGAGATGAGGCAGCCAGACGCCGGGCGGAACAGCCACCGGCACAGCCCGACGAGCACCACCATGATCAGCGGGGCCAGGTGGATCAGCAGCATCAGCCCGGCGCCGCCGAGGGCGGCCGCGGTCCGGTGGACGCGCCCGGTCGCGATGAGCCCGTAGGCGACGATGAAGATCACTACGGCGGCGATCGCCGCCACCGGAGACCTCCAACGGCCGGTCCCATACGCTTCCCCGCCGGGACATCACGGCGGGCACCGGCCAGACCCCGGCATACCTACACAAAACCTATCGAAACGTCCGCAACCGCGGACGCCCGGAGCCGGTCACACCGGCCCGCCGGCCGTACCCGCCCCGGGCGTCCGCGTATGGCCCGTCACGTCCCCGTCAGGCGTACGGGGCCGGGTCCTCAGCCCTCGCCGCGGCCGCTGAGCGCGTCCCTCATCCGGTCGACGAGACCGGCGAGCGGTCCTATCATCTTGTTGCCCGGAGGGGTGTCCGGGGCCGACGGGTGCGGCCTGGTGGGTGCGACCTTCTTGATCGCCTGGACCTTCCGGCCCAGCTCGGCCAGCTGATCGGCGTCGGCGTTGGCGCGCAGTTTGGGGAAGAGCTCGTGCTCCTCCTCCTGCACGTGCGCGCGGATCTCGGCCATCAGCCGGTTCAGCAGGACACCGTGGTGTGCGTCGGCGATGTCGGTCTCCTCCAGCTCCTTCATGGTCTCTTCGGCCTCGGCGTGCTCGCGCAGTTCCCGGTCGGCCAGCGCGTCGCCGCCGGGGACGAGATCGCGTACGGCCGGGTACACGTAGGCCTCCTCGGCGACCGAGTGGCGCACCAGTTCGGTGATGACCTTCTCGGTGAGCTGCCGGCGCCGGTCGGTGTCCCCCGTCGGCAGTTGTTCCAGCTCGGCGAACATCCGCTCGACCTCACGATGATCGTGTGTCAGGACGGCGACGACGTCCGTTTCCTGGATCGTGCTCATCAGCGCTTTCCTTTCCGTGAGCGGCCGCCTCGGGAATCGGCCCGGGTGACGGCCACGTCGATCACGGCGGCGCCGGAACGGGACCATCTACTCGACAAGATTGCAAACTGGACGGGGCCGGTCGGGCGGACACGAGCCCCGCGGAGCAAGGCTTTCCCCGCGGATGTCCATGCGATGACCTTCGCCTCGCGGCACCCCGAGGGGAGCCCCGCACAGCACCCTGCGGATCCCCCAGGGCACCCCGCAGCGCCTCGCGGCACGCCTCTCGGGCGGCCGGGCCCGTCCGATCCCGTCACACCTCGGTCGGCTTCTCGTATCCCTCGTCCTGGCCGTAGACCCGCTCGTTCGGGTCGTCCTCCGGCTGGTTGGACGGATCCGTCGGGGACGGGGTGAACTCGCCGGCCACATCCGGCACGTCGTGGTCCTCGTCGATGTTCCGGCGGTCGGCCAGCGGCCTGTTCTCGTCGGGGTTCGACACGCTTCCTCCTGATGTTCCTCGTCGCGCCGGTGTTTCTCGTCGCGGTGCGAGAGGTGTGCCCGGGAGAGACGGGTGTATGTCAGGCGTCGGCGACACTCTGCAACCGGTGTGACGGCCGCCAATATCGCCCGTGATATTGAAACAGGTTCTAGATCGGTTCTAGGCTGCGGTACTGGAGGGCCGAGAAATGATCCTGGACCGTTTCCGCATTCCCGGCCGCGTCGCGGTCATCACCGGCGCCGGCCGTGGCATCGGGGCCGCGACGGCGGTCGCACTGGCACAGGCGGGGGCGGACGTGGTGATCTCCGCCCGCACGGAAGAGCAGCTGAAGGCGGTTGCCGAGCAGGTGGAGGCGGCCGGGCGGCGCGCCCTGGTCGTCCCCGCGGACCTGAGCGGGCCGGACGCGGCCGAGACGCTCGCACAGCGGTCCGTGGACGCCTTCGGCCGCCTGGACGTGGTCGTCAACAATGTGGGCGGCGCGCTGCCCCGGCCGTTCCTCGACACCAAACGGAAGCATCTTGAGAATGCGTTCCAGTTCAACGTCGGGATAGCGCACGACCTGACCCGGGCCGCCGTGCCGTACATGATCGAGGCGGGCGGCGGAGCGGTGGTGAACATCTCCTCGGTGATGGGCCGCGTGCCGGGGCGGGGTTATCTGGCGTACGGCACGGCCAAGGCGGCGCTCGCGCACTACACGCGGCTGGCGGCGCAGGACCTGGCGCCGCGGATCCGCGTCAACGCGATCGCCG
Organism: Paraplanobispora siamensis; assembly: GCF_016863175.1. Lineage (GTDB taxonomy): Bacteria > Actinomycetota > Actinomycetes > Streptosporangiales > Streptosporangiaceae > Planobispora > Planobispora siamensis. The sequence continues at coordinate 3,079 of NZ_BOOJ01000041.1, read as the reverse complement.
TCGGCTCGGTCGCCACCTCCGCCCTGGACATCGTCATGAGCGACGACGGCCTGCGCACCCAGATGGAGCGCAACACCCCGCTCGGGCGGATCGGGGAACCGGAGGAGGTGGCGGCGGCCGTACTGTTCCTGGCCTCCTCCGCCGGGAGCTACATGACCGGCACGGTGCTGGAGGTGGACGGCGGCCTCGACCGGCCCAACCTCGATCTGGGACTGCCCGACCTCTAGCGCGGACGGCGGCGGGCCGAGTGGAGCCCGTCGCACGGCACAGGGCGGGAGCGCGGCCCCGCCCCGGAAGAACCCCAGGGAGGGGCCATGGTCTACAGGGTGGTGCAGTGGAGCACCGGCAACGTCGGCCGGCACACGCTCGCGGGCATCCGCGCCCGGCCCGACCTCGAACTGGCCGGCGTCTACGTGTCGAACCCGGCCAAGGACGGCCGCGACGCCGGCGAGCTGGCCGGGCTGGAGCCGTTCGGCGTCACCGCCACCCGCGACGCCGGGGCGCTGCTGGCGCTGCGGCCCGACTGCGTCGTCTACACCGCCATGGCCGACGACCGGATCTTCGACGCCCTGGACGACCTGGCCCGGATCCTGCGCTCGGGTGCGAACGTCGTGGCCAGCGGCCCGGTCTTCCTGCAGTTCCCCGACGGCTCGCTGGACGGCCCGATCCGGGAGGCGGCGCGGGAGGGCGGGGCCTCGATCTGGGTCAACGGCATCGACCCCGGCTACGCCAACGACTGGCTGCCGCTGTCCCTGACGGGCATCAGCGAGCGCATCGACGAGGTGCGCTGCATGGAGGTCCTCAACTACGCCACCTACAACCAGGCCATGGTGCTGTTCGGCATCATGGGCTTCGGCCGCCCGCTGGAGGACGTGCCGACGCTGCTGCAGCCGGGCGTGCTGACCATGGCGTGGGGCAGCGTGGTCCGCCAGCTCGCGGCGGGCCTGGGCGTGGAGCTCGACGGCGTCGAGGAGTGGCACACCCGGCTGCCCGCGCCCGAGACGTTCGAGGTCGCCGCCGGGACGATCGAGAAGGGCACGGCCGCCGCGCTGCGCTTCGAGGTCAGGGGCATGCGGAACGGCCGCGCCGCGATCGTGCTGGAGCACGTGACGCGGCTGCGCGACGACCTCGGCCCGGACTGGCCGCAGCCGACGGGCAAGGGCTGCTACCGCGTCGTGGTCAGGGGCGAGCCCGACTACACCCTCGACCTGCAACTGCTCGGCAGCGACGGCGACCACAACACCGCGGGCCTGAAGGCCACCGCGATGCGGCTGGTCAACGCCGTTCCGGCGGTGGTCGAGGCGCCGCCCGGCCTGCTGACCGCCCTGGACCTGCCGCTGGTCACCGGCCGCGGCCTGCTGGCCTGACCGGCCGAGAGAGCGTCTCCCCCGAGAACGGTACGGATCTCCACAGAATCTGCACGCCCTCCGGCTACGCTCCACCCTCGTGATCAAATCGAGATGGGTGAGCGGGCTGGTATGGCTGGTCCTGTCGCCGTTCGCCGCGTGGGCGGTGCTGCGGATCTCCGGGTGGACGCCGGTGTGGCAGTGGGTGCAGCTGGTGGCGTTCACCCCCTACGTGGCGGCGGCCTCGGCGCTTCCGCTACTGCTGGGACTGGGACTGCGGCGCCGGGCGGCGGCGGTCGTCTCCCTGGTGACGAGCCTGGCGCTGGCGGCGGCCGTACTCCCCCGGCACGTCTCCGACGGTGAGCAGCGGCCCGGGGACCGGCGGCTGCGCGTGCTCGCCGTGAACGTGGCGGTGGGGGAGGCCGACACCGCGTCCCTGGTGAAACTGGTGCACGACCTCGATCCCGACGTGCTCACCATCCAGGAGCTCACTCCCGACGCGCTCGGCCGGTTGGACGAGGCCGGGCTGCGTACCACCATGCCCCACGTGCTCGACCGGTCGAACAACGGCGTGTCGGGGTCGGGGATCTACTCCAGGTATCCCCTCACCGAGCGGCCCCTGATCGAGCTGGGCAACTTCCGGCAGGCGCGCGCCGTGGTCGCGCACCCGGGCGGGAAGGTAGAGGTCGTCTCGGTGCACCCGTGCGCGCCGACATACGACTACAAGGTGCGCTGCTGGGCCGACGGTCTCGCGGCGCTGCCCAGGGCGGGCGGGCAGCTGCGGGTGCTGGCCGGCGACTTCAACGCCACCCTCGACCACCGGCCGGTCCTCGAACTGCTGGACAGCGGCTACCGCGACGCGGCGGACGTGGCGGGCCGGGGGCTGACGCCGACCTGGCCGCAGCAGGGGTGGTCGCCCGTCCCCGGCGTGACGATCGACCACGTGCTCGCCGACGAGCGGATGGCGGTGTACGCCTTCAGCGTGCACCCGCTGCCCGGCACCGACCACCGGCCGGTCTTCGCCGAGCTCGGCCTGCCGTAAAAGGGAACCGATGGCCCCTCAACTCACCGTCCGCGATGCCGATCGGAGAAGAGGCTTCATGTGACAGTTCTGTGAATTACTGGAGAGGACATCGTGTCCCAGTTGAGGAATCTGAGCGTCGGCAAACGTCTGGGACTGTCGTTCCTGCTGGTGTCGGCACTCATCGTCGCCACCGTCGCAGTCGGCCAGTGGGGCCTGAAGCGCCAGCATGACATCAACCTCCGGATGGACCAGCTGGAGCAGGTCAAGGACGACATCCAGACCTTCGCCTACCACGTCGCCGACGCCACGAGCTGGCAGGGCCTGGTGGTGGCCGACGCCGGGGCCTACGGGGGAAAGGTCGCCACCCAGCCCGACTCCTACAACCGTGAAGGGCTGATGGCGACCAAGAAGGCCCTTTTCGACACGCTCGACAACACCCACGTCGAATACCTGACCGAGGCCGAGAAGGCGCAGTTCGTCAAGCTCCGGCCCGCCTGGGAGGACTTCTTCGCCTGGGACGACAAGATCGTCGAGTTGCTGAAGAAGGACACCCGCGAGGGCCGCGTCGAGGCGATGGACAACATCAACGAGGGAGAGGCGTCCGACGCCTGGGCCCTGGGCGTGGAAATCAGCACGGAGCTGCGGACGTCCATCGACAAGCGCGTCGCCGACCTGGAGAAGGAGATCGCCGACGTCGAGTCCACCAGCG
>NZ_BOOJ01000040.1 GCF_016863175.1 Paraplanobispora siamensis | reverse complement strand
CCCTCTAAACTTACCGTGCCATCCGGCCCGTGTCCAATCAACCGATTTTCCGGTCGACATGCACAGGGGACGAACACCAAGGTTCGTTCGTGAGAGGGGGCTGGCCCTGGGGCCCGTCCGCCATGAGGCGTCCGGCTCGCTCCCGGGCACTGAAAACCATAAGCCGCCTGCGAACCGCCGTCAAATCAACCGCCATGATCGAAAGCCCAGGTCAGCCCGGATTCCCCTGCGAGACGGCCGTTCTCCGCTATCAGAACGTTATCCCCGCAACGACGAACGCCCCGGCCGCAGCCGGGGCGTTCACGTGCCGGTCGATCAGCCGGCGCCGCAGGTCAGACGACTTCGACGGCACCGAACGTCTTGCCGCGACGCAGCACCAGGTACCGGCCGTGCAGGAGGTCCTCCTGCGTCGGCGCATACGCCTCGTCGGTGACCTTGACGTTGTTGAGGTAGGCGCCGCCCTCCTTGACCGCGCGGCGGGCGGCGGACTTGGAGTCCACCAGACCGCTCTCGGCGAGCAGGTCCACGAACGGCGCGCCAAGCCCGGGCACCTCCGCGCGCGGCACCTCGGCCAGGGCCGCCCCGAGCGTGTGGGCCGGCAGCTCCTGCAGCGACCCGCGACCGAACAGCGCGGCCGAGGCCGCGATCACCGCGGCGCACTCCTCCGCCCCGTGCAGCAGCGTGGTCAGCTCCTCAGCCAGCGCGCGCTGCGCCTCGCGGGCGAAGGGCCGCTCGGCCACGGACTTCTCCAGCGCCTCGATCTCCTCGTGGGACTTGAAGCTGTAGATCTTCAGGAACTTCACCACGTCGCGGTCGTCGGCGTTCAGCCAGAACTGGTAGAACGCGTACGGCGAGGTCATCTCCGGGTTGAGCCAGACGGCGCCGCCCGCGGTCTTGCCGAACTTGGTGCCGTCGGCCTTGGTGATCAGCGGCACGGTCAGCGCGTGCACGTGGTCACCGGTCACCCGGCGGACCAGGTCGGTGCCCGCGGTGATGTTGCCCCACTGGTCGCTGCCGCCGATCTGCAGCGAGCACCCGTGCCGCCTGTACAGCTCCAGGTAGTCGTTGGCCTGCAGGATCTGGTAGCTGAACTCGGTGTAGCTGAGCCCCTCACCAGCCAGGCGCGCCGAGACCGACTCGCGGGCCAGCATGCGGTTGACCGGGAAGTGCTTGCCGACATCGCGCAGGAACTCGATCGCGGACATGCCCTCGGTCCAGTCGAGGTTGCTGACCATGAGCCCGCGCTCCGGGTGGGACAGGTCCAGGAACCGCTCCACCTGCACCCGGATGCGCGCGACCCACTCGGCCACGACCTCGGCGGAGTTGAGCGAACGCTCGGTGCTGCGGCCGCTGGGGTCACCGATCAGACCGGTGGCGCCGCCCACCAGGCCGATGGCGCGGTGCCCGGCCCGCTGGATCCGGGCCAGGGTCAGCAGCGGCACCAGGTTGCCCACGTGCAGGGAGGGCGCGGTCGGGTCGAAGCCGCAATAGACCGTGATCGGACCCTCGGCCATCTTCGCCCGCAGGGCGTCGATGTCGGTGGACTGCGCGATCAGCCCGCGCCAGGCGAGGTCATCCAGAATGTCGGTCACGATTCTTGCTTTCCAATGTTCTCGAGGGTCTTGTACGGCTTCGCGGTACAGCCTGCCCGATTCCGGCATCGTTGCGCCACTCGAAACCGCCCCCGGCGCACGGGAAAGGGCCGTGACAGCGGAAAAACGATCTGGTACGGCTGGGCCGGACGGCATGACGATCGGAGTGGTGCTGATGAGCGGTGTGGTCACCGTGGACAGGGCTCGCTGGCTGGGCTTCAGATGGCGACGGCACGGCCTGGCCGGCCGGTCCGGCGAGGACGTGCTCGACGATCTGCTGTTGCTGGGGGTGCAGGACAGCCGACAGGCCGGCGCCAAGCAGTCGCTGATCCAGCGCGCGGACGGCATCCCCACGGACGGCACCCGCGCAGACGACACCCGCGCGGACGCCGCCGGGACGACGAGCGTCGCGGACGCCGTCTCCCCGCAGGGTCCCCTGGTGAGCATGTGGTCCGTACGCGGGGCGCCGCACGTCCATCGCCCGGCCCACCTGGACTTCGTGCGCGACGCGCTCGCCCCCCGGGAGTCGGACGACGGCGGGGCCGACTACGTCCGGGCGGTCGAGGCGGTGGCCGCCGCGCTGGGCGCCGTGGTGACCGCTCCCATGTCGAAGTCGGAGGCGAGCACCCTGGTGACAGGTCGCGTACCGGCCTCGGTCGTGGAGTGGTGTCCGCCCTGCGAGGCGAACCACGTTCCCGACGGGTTGTTCCGCGCGGCCGGGCGTCAGGCGCGGATCGTCCTCGGTCCCGGAGAGCAGCGCACGACCATGCTGTACCCGCCTCCCGAGCACCGGCAGGAGAAGATCGACCATCCGCGTACGGCGTTGCTGGACGCCTACTTCCGGGTGAACGGCCCCACCGGCAAGACCGTGTTCCGCGACTGGATGGGCGGCGACGTCGCTGCCGCCACCGGCCTGTGGCGGGAACGGGCCGACGACCTGGTCCGGGTCCAGGTCGGCGACCGGCGCTGCGATCTGCCCGAGGCGCTCCTCGACGCGGTGCGGGAGGCGCCCGAACCCGAGGGGGTCGTCCTCCTCCCGCCGAACGATCCCTACCTGCGCCAGGTCGACCGGACCCTGCTCGTCCCGGACGGCGACCGGCGCCGGCAGGTGTGGCGGGCCCTCTCCGGGCCGGGGGCGCTGCTCGTCGACGGCGAGGTGGCCGGCATCTGGCGCTACCGCCGTACCGAACACCGGCTGACGATCACCGCCTTCGACTCCCTGTCGTCCGCGCGGCGTGCGGAGGCCGAGCGGAGCGCCCGTCTCGTCGCCGAGGCGACCGGCGACGACCCGCCGGACGTCATCTGGGACTGAGCCTGGGACCGGACGCCCGCCGTACAGGCCCCCGCCGTACGGGCCCCCGCCGTACGGGCCCGCGCAGACCAACGGCCATCCGTAACCGGATGCCCAGTGTGACGGTCCCGGCCCATGTCGCGTCGTCACGGCCGTCAGGTCCGGCGGCGCGGGACGTGCGGCCGGTACGGCGAGACCGTGGGGTCATCGGCGATCCAGAACCGCCAGGGCGTCTCCTTGCCCGCCGAGACCCCGGTGCGCGGCCCCGACCTGATCAGGCCCGCCTCGGGAGGCTGTCCTTCCAGGACGGCCACCGCCTCAGATCCGGACCGCTCCGGCTCGCCGTACGAACCGTTCCCGATCGCCTCCGCCCCATCGGGCGGGCAGGCGTCGATCCCGTTGTGCTCGCGGGTGAAGCCGAGCGCCACGGCCAGGCGCGCCGGTCCGCGCGCCAGGTCCCTGGCGGGGACGGTACGGCCGGCGCCCGTGCTCCGGCGCGCCGTGGCGGTCTCGGCCCCGGCGACCACCTCACCGGCCCGCAGCAGCACCCCCGAGCCGACCCCGTCGGGAAGGCAGACCAGGTTCGCGCAGAAGTGCATGCCGTAGGTGAAGTAGACGTACACGTGACCGGGCGGCCCGAACATCACCGCGTTGCGCGGCGTGAGCCCGCGGTAGGTGTGGGCAGCCGGGTCCTCCCCCGGCAGGCCGTACGCCTCGACCTCGGTCAGCCGCACCGCGACGGGCCCGTGCACGATCACCCGGCCCAGCAGGTCCGGGGCGACCTCGTGCGCGGGCCGGTCGAAGAAGGACCGGGGCAACCGGGCGGGCCCGCCGAGCCCGGTCACGGGGACCGGCTCAGCGGCCCCGGCCCCCTCCTGCGGCCTCAGTTCCCGCTCGCCCATGCGGCCTGGCCGTCGACGACCTCCCGCAGGGCGGTCAGCTGGTCGCGGACCCGGTCGGGGGCCGTGCCGCCGTGGGCCTTGCGGGCCGCCAGCGCGCCCGGCACCGACAGGACCTCGCGCGTGTCCGGGGTGAAGTGCGGCGAGATCTTCACGAGCTCGTCGTCGGTGAGCTCGTCGAAGTCCTTGTCGTTGACCTGGCACCAGACCACCAGGTGGCCGACCGCCTCGTGGGCCTCGCGGAACGGCACGCCCCGGCGGACCAGCAGCTCGGCCAGGTCGGTGGCGAGGGCGAACCCGTCGGGCGCCGAGGCCTCCAGCTTGGCGGTGTTGACCCGCATGGTGGCGACCAGGCCGGCCATCGCCGGGAGCACCAGCAGCAGGGTGTCGACGGAGTCGAACACCGGCTCCTTGTCCTCCTGCAGGTCGCGGTTGTAGGTCAGCGGCAGGCCCTTGAGCGTCGTCAGCAGCGACATGAGGTTGCCGATGAGGCGGCCGCTCTTGCCGCGGGCGAGCTCGGCGACGTCGGGGTTCTTCTTCTGCGGCATGATCGACGAGCCGGTGGAGTAGGCGTCGTCCATCTCGATCCAGCGGAACTCCTGCGAGGCCCACAGGACGATCTCCTCGCCCAGCCGCGACAGGTGGGTGCCGATCATCGCCGCGCAGAACAGGAACTCGGCGGCGAAGTCGCGGTCGGCGACGGCGTCCATCGAGTTCGGGGCCGCGGAGTCGAAGCCGAGCTCGGCGGCGACGGCCTGCGGGTCCAGCGGGAGCGAGGAGCCCGCCAGCGCGCCGGAGCCGAGCGGGGAGACCGCCGCCCGCCTGTCCCAGTCGCGCAGCCGGTCGATGTCGCGGGCGAAGGCGTGCACGTGCGCCAGGAGCTGGTGGCCGAAGGAGACCGGCTGGGCGTGCTGCAGGTGGGTCATGCCGGGGGCGGCCGTCTCGGCGTGCTCCTCGGCCTGGCTCATCAGCGCCGTCTCCAGCTCCACCAGCCGGGACACGATGTGCCGGACGTGGTCGCGCAGGTACAGCCGCAGGTCGGTGGCGATCTGGTCGTTCCTGGACCGGCCGGCGCGGAGCTTGCCGCCGAGCGTGCCCAGGCGTTCCAGCAGGCCGCGCTCAAGTGCGGTGTGCACGTCCTCGTCGGCCACGGTCGGCCGGAACTCGCCCGCCTTGCAGGCCCGCTCCAGGTCGTCCAGAGCGCCGATCATGCGCTCCAGCTCCTCCTGCGTGAGCAGTCCCGCGCGGTGCAGCACCCGGGCGTGCGCGCGCGAGGCCAGCAGGTCGTACGGCACCAGCCGCCAGTCGAAGTGCACGCTCACCGAGAGCCTGGTCAGCGCGTCGGCCGGACCCCCCTCGAACCGGCCGCCCCACAGCCGCATCGGCTTGCCACCATCAGTCACCGTCGTTCTCCCTCCCAGTTCAATCCGCGACCCTACGGGATGTCCGACCGGCCCGCCCTCCGGCGTGCTGGTCGCGGGCATCCCCACCCGTTCAGACCCGCCGGTCACGTGCGGCCGCGATCTTCGACGGCAGGCTCCACAGCTCGACGAAGCCCTTGGCCAGCGACTGGTCGAAGGTGTCGCCGGTGTCGTAGGTGGCGAGGTTGAAGTCGTACAGCGACGCCTCCGAGCGCCGGCCGGTGACCGTGGCGCGGCCGCCGTGCAGGGTCATCCGGATCTCGCCGGTGACGTGCTCCTGGGCCTCGGCGATGAAGACGTCCAGCGCCTTCTTCAGCGGGGAGAACCACAGGCCGTCGTAGACGAGCTCGCCCCAGCGCTGGTCCACCGACCGCTTGAAGCGGGCCAGATCGCGCTCGACGGTGACGTTCTCCAGCTCCATGTGCGCGGTGATCAGCGCGATGGCGCCGGGCGCCTCGTAGACCTCGCGCGACTTGATGCCGACGAGCCGGTCCTCGACCATGTCGAGCCGGCCCACGCCCTGGGCGCCGGCGCGCCGGTTCAGCTCGGAGATGATCTGGAAGGGGGTCAGCGCCCGCCCGTCCAGCGCCGTCGGGACGCCCTTGACGAAGCTGATGATCACCTCGTCGGCCTCGCGGGGCTCGGCCGGGTCGGCGGTGTAGGCGTAGACGTCCTCGATGGGGCCGTTCCAGATGTCCTCCAGGAATCCGGTCTCGACGGCCCGGCCCCAGATGTTCGCGTCGATCGAGTAGGGGTTCTTCTTGCTGGTCTCGATCGGGAGGTTCTTCTCCTCGGCGTAGGCGATGGCCTTGTCCCGGGTCCACGCGTAGTCGCGGGCGGGGGCGATGACCTTCAGCTCGGGGAAGAGCGCGGCCAGGCCGGCCTCGAAGCGGACCTGGTCGTTGCCCTTGCCGGTGCAGCCGTGCGAGACGTGCGTGCCGCCGAACTCCTTGGCCGCGGCCGCCAGATGCTTGACGATCAACGGCCGGGACAGCGCGGAGACCAGCGGGTAGCGGTCCATGTAGAGGGCGTTGGCCTGCAGCGCGGGCACGCAGAAGTCGGCGGCGAACTCCTCGCGCGCGTCGACGACGACGGACTCGACGGCACCGCAGTCGACGGCCCGCTTGCGGATGACCTCCATGTCCTCGCCGCCCTGGCCGACGTCGACGGCCACGGCGATGACCTCGGCGCCGGTTTTCTCGGCGAGGAAGGGGATGGCAACTGAGGTGTCTAGGCCCCCGGAGTAGGCGAGGACAACCCGGTCAGTCATGATCTTTGCTCCAAAGTCTTCGTTCGTTCGAGGGGCTGCGCCGGGGTCGGCCCGCGGGTGGCGGGCTAACTGCGTCGGTCGGCCAGGCGCAGCAGAGCCTCGGCCACGACGGCCCCGCCCGTCGGGTCGCGGCTGATGACGAGGATCGTGTCGTCGCCGGCCACCGTGCCGAGGATGGACTCCCAGTCGGCGTGGTCGATGGCCGAGGCGAGGAACTGCGCGGCTCCCGGCGGGGTGCGCACGATCACCAGGTTGGCCGACGCCTCGGCTGAGACGAGCAGTTCCTCGGCCAGACGGCCGAGCCTGGCCGCGGGGGTCTCCCCGCCGCCGAGCCGGGCCAGCGGTATGCGGCCACCGCCCTCTCCGGGAAGGGCGTAGACCAGGGAGCCGTCCTCCGCCCGGAGCTTGAGCGCTCCGAGCTCGTCCAGATCACGTGAGAGGGTGGCCTGGGTGACCTCGACCCCGCTCTCGGCCAGCAGCTTGGCCAGTTCCGGCTGGGACCGGACGGGCCGGCGCTGCAGCAGCTCGGCGATCCGTGCCTGGCGGGCCACCTTGGTCATGGGGATCACGACGACTCTCCCGCCGACGCCAGCCAGTGCAATAGGGCCTTCTGGGCGTGCAGACGGTTCTCCGCCTGGTCCCACACGAGGCTCTGCGGGCCGTCGATGACGTCGGCGGTGATCTCCAGACCGCGGTAGGCGGGCAGGCAGTGCAGCACGATCGCACCGGGCGCGGCGGCCGCCATCACCCCGGCGTTCACCTGGTACGGCATGAGCGCGGCGACCCGCTCGTCCTTGCCGTCCTGGCCCATGGACACCCAGGTGTCGGTGGTGACCACCTCGGCTCCGGCCGCGGCCGCCGCCGGGTCGTCGACCACCGAGACCTCGGCGCCCGTCTGCGCGCCGATCTCGGCGGCCCGGGCCAGCACCGCCGGGTCGGGCCGGTAGCCCTCCGGGGCGCAGATCCGCACGTTCATCCCGGCGGTGGCCCCGCCCAGGAGGTACGAGTGGGCCATGTTGTTGGCGCCGTCGCCGTAGTAGGCCAGCGTCAGCCCGGCGGTCCCGCCGAAGCGTTCACGGACGGTCTGCAGGTCGGCGAGGATCTGGCAGGGGTGGTAGGAGTCGGTGAGGGCGTTGACCACAGGGACGGAGGAGGTTGCGGCCATGGCCTCGATCCTCTCTTGTCCGCCGGTCCGCCACACGATTGCCGCGACCTGGCGCTCCAGGACTCGGGCGGTGTCCTCGATCGACTCGCCCCGGCCCATCTGCGAGGAGCCCGCGTCGAGCACCAGCGGGAGGCCGCCGAGCTCGCCGATGCCGACGCTGAAGGAGACGCGGGTCCGGGTGGAGTGCTTGTCGAACAGCACGGCGACGGTCCTGGGCCCCTCGAAGGGCCGGTAGCCGAACCGGTCCTTCTTCATCGCCTGCGCCAGGTCGAGCACCTCGGCCTGCTCGGCGGGGGTCAGGTCGTCGTCCTTGAGGAAGTGTCTAGTCACGGGAGGCCTCGTCGAGGATCGCGGGGAGCGCGGCCACGAACGTCGCGACCTGCTCGGAGGTGATGGTCAGCGGCGGCGCGAGCCGTACCGCGTCGGGCTGGAGGGCGTTGACCAGGAAACCGGCCCGCTGGGCCGCGGCCTGGACCTGGGCGGAGCGGGCGGAGGTCAGCACGATCGCCCGCCACAGGCCCCGGCCGCGCACGCCGCCCAGCAGCGGGTGGTCGACGGCGGCGATGCCGTCGGCGAGCTCGGCGCCGACCGTGCGGACGTGCTCCAGCAGGCCGTCGTTCTCGATGGTGCCGAGTACGGCGAGCGCGGCGGCGGCCGAGACGGGGTTGCCGCCGAAGGTGGAGCCGTGGTCGCCCTTGGCGAAGATCGTGCCGGCCGGGCCGAAGCCGACGCAGGCGCCGATCGGCATGCCGCCGCCCAGGCCCTTGGCCAGGGTCAGGATGTCGGGCAGCACGCCCTCGTGCTGGTGGGCGAACCAGTGGCCGGTCCTGCCGATCGCGGACTGGATCTCGTCGGCGACCAGCAGCGCCCCGGCGGCGGTGCAGATCTCCCTGGCGGCGCGGAAGTAGCCGTCCGGCGGGGGCACGACCCCGGCCTCACCCTGGGTGGGCTCCAGGAAGACGGCGGCGCACTCGTCGGTGACGGCGTTCTTGAGCGCGTCGGCGTCGCCGTACGGCACGAAGCGCACGTCGACCGGGAACGGGCCGAACTGGTCGCGGATCGAGGGCTTGCCGGTCAGCGAGAGCGCACCCATGGTCCGGCCGTGGAAGGCGTTCTCGGCGGCGACGAAGTAGGTCCTGCCGGTGGTCTTGCCGTACTTCAGCGCCAGTTTGAAGGCGCACTCGTTGGCCTCGGTGCCGGAGTTGGCGAGGAAGACCCGGCCCTGCCCGCCGAGCAGGCCGAGCAGGCGCTCGGCGAGCAGCACCTCGGGCTCGTGCAGGAACAGGTTGCTGGTGTGCGCGATGGTGGCGACCTGCCGGGAGACGGCCTCGACGAGCGCGGGGTGGGCGTGGCCCAGGGAGCTGACCGCGATGCCGCCGATCATGTCGAGATAGCGGTTGCCGTCGACGTCCCAGACCTCGCAGCCCTCACCGCGGGCCAGCGCCACCGGGGGCACGCCGTAGTTGGGCATGAACGCGGCTTCGAACCGGTCGTACAGGCTCACGTGTCGCTCCCCTTCAGCTTGATGGTGGCGGTCAGCCTGCGCTTGACCAGTTCGGGTACGGCGGCCGCCGGGGCGGTGGCGGACTCGTCGGGCAGCACCATGGTGCCGATGCCCTCGTCGGTGAAGATCTCCAGCAGTACGGCGTGCGGCATCCGGCCGTCGAGCACGTGGGCCTGGGGCACGCCGCCCTGCACGGCGTTGAGGCACGCCTCCATCTTGGGCACCATGCCGCTGGACAGGCCGGGCAGGAGGTGCTCCAGCTCGCCGGCGGTGAGGCGGCTGATGACCTCGTCGCTCTCGGGCCAGTTGCGGTACAGGCCCTCGACGTCGGTCAGGACGATCAGCTTGGACGCCTGCAGCGCCACGGCCAGCGCGGCGGCGGCGGTGTCGGCGTTGACGTTGTAGACGGTGCCGTCCTCGCCGCGGGCGACCGAGGAGACGACGGGGATGCGCCCGTCGTCCAGCAGCGCCTGCACGGCCCCGGCCTCGACCCGGACGATCTCTCCGACCTGGCCGATGTCCACCCGCTCTCCGTCGACGACCGCGTGCTTGCGGACGGCGGTGAACAGGTGGGCGTCCTCACCGGACATGCCGACGGCCAGCGGGCCGTGCCGGTTGATCAGGCCGACCACGTCGCGGTTGACCTGGCCGACCAGGACCATCCTGACGACCTGCATGGCCTCGGGGGTGGTGACCCGCAGGCCGGCGGTGAAGGTGGACTCGATGCCCAGCCGGTCGAGCTGGGCGTTGATCTGCGGGCCGCCGCCGTGCACGATGACGGGCTTGAGCCCGGCGTAGCGCAGGAAGACGACGTCGTCGGCGAACTTCTCCCGCAGGTGCTCCTCGGTCATCGCGTTGCCGCCGTACTTGATGACGACGGTGGCGCCCTGGAAGCGGGCCAGCCACGGCAGGGCCTCGATCAGGGTGGTGGCTTTGGAGAGGGCCCCGTTGATCCTCGTTCCACCGGCGCTCGTTCCGCTGGCGCTCATGACGAGTACGCCGAGTTCTCGTGGACGTAGGCCGCGGTGAGGTCGGTGGTGTGGATCGTCGCCGTGTGCGGTCCCGCCGACAGGTCGACGGTGATCGTCACGTCGCGGGGGCGCAGGTCCACCTTGGAGCGGTCGTCGCCGGCCGCGCCGCCCCGGCAGATCCACACGCCGTTGATGGCCACGTTGAGCCGGTCGCTCTCGAAGACGGCGTCGGTGGTGCCCACCGCCGACAGCACCCGGCCCCAGTTGGGGTCCTCGCCGTGGATGGCGCACTTGAGCAGGTTCGAGCGGGAGACGGCGCGGCCGACGGTGACGGCGTCCTCCTCGGAGGCGGCGCCGACGACCTCGATGGCGATGGCCTTGGAGGCGCCCTCGGCGTCCACCAGGAGCTGGCGGGCCAGATCGGCGCAGACCTCGGTGATCTTCTTCTCGAACTCGGCGAGGTCCGGGACGACGCCGGAGGCGCCGCTGGCCAGCAGCAGCACGGTGTCGTTGGTGGACATGCAGCCGTCGGAGTCGAGCCGGTCGAAGGTGACCCGCGTCGCCTTGCGGAGCACCGCGTCGAGCTGCTCGGAGGTCAGCTCCGCGTCGGTGGTGATCACGCAGAGCATGGTGGCCAGCGCCGGGGCGAGCATGCCCGCGCCCTTGGCCATGCCGCCGACCATGTAGCCGCCCTCGCCCCGCTTGAAGGAGATCTTCGAGACGGTGTCGGTGGTGCGGATGGCGTCGGCGGCGGCCAGGCCGCCGTCCCGGCTGAGCTGGGAGGCGGCGATGTCGACCCCGTCGAGCAGGGTGTCGATCGGCAGCCGCTCGCCGATCAGGCCGGTGGAGCAGACCGCGATCTCGCCGGCCGAGTCCTCCAGCACGTCGGCGACCTTCTCGGCGGTGGCGTGGGTGTCCTGGAAGCCCACCGGGCCGGTGCAGGCGTTGGCGCCGCCGGAGTTGAGGACGACCGCGCGGACCCGGCCCCCGGCCAGCACCTGCTGGGACCACAGGACGGGGGCGGCCTTGACGCGGTTGGCGGTGAAGACGCCGGCCGCCGCGCGGGAGGGGCCGTCGTTGACGACGAGGGCCAGGTCGCGGGCTCCGGCGGCCTTGATGCCGGCGGCGATGCCCGCGGCCCGGAAGCCGAGGGGGGCGGTCACGCTCATGGGGCGACTCCGTTGACGGGAAGACCGAGCTCTTCTGGCAGGCCGAGGGCGAGGTTGGCGCTCTGGATCGCGCCTCCCGCGGTGCCCTTGGTCAGGTTGTCGATGGCGACGACGGCGACGACACGTCCGGCGCGCTCGTCCAGGGCGACCTGGAGGGCGGCGGTGTTGGCGCCGAGGGTCATGGAGGTGGCCGGCCAGTGCCCCTCGGGCAGCAGGCGCAGGAACGGCTCGTCCTTGACGGCGGCCTCGTAGGCCTCGCGCAGGGCCGCGGCGGTCAGGCCCGGCGTGGCGGGGGCCGTGCAGGTGGCCAGGATGCCGCGGCTCATCGGGGCCAGCGTCGGGGTGAAGGAGACCTTCACCGGTCCTCCGGCCACGGCCGCCAGGTTCTGCTCCATCTCCGGGGTGTGGCGGTGCACGCCGCCGACGCCGTAGGCGCTGACGGAGCCCATGACCTCGCTGCCCAGCAGGTTCGGCTTGAGGGAGCGGCCCGCTCCGCTGGTGCCGCTGGCGGCGACCACGACCACGTCGGGCTCGGCCAGGCCGGCGCCGAAGGCGGGGAACAGGGCCAGGGTGACGGCGGTGGGATAGCAGCCGGGGACGGCGATCCTGCGGGTCCGGCGCAGCGCCTCGCGCTGGCCGGGCAGCTCGGGCAGGCCGTACGGCCAGGTGCCGGCGTGCGCGCCGCCGTAGAAGTGCTCCCAGGCGGCGGGGTCGGACAGGCGGAAGTCGGCGCCGCAGTCGACGATCAAGGTGTCGTCGCCGAGTTGCCCGGCGATCTCGGCGGACTGGCCGTGCGGGAGCGCGAGGAAGACCAGATCATGACCGCTCAGAGTCCCTGCGGTGGTGTCCTGCAGGATACGGTCGGCCAGAGGGGCCAGGTGGGGCTGGTGCCCGCCGAGCGCGGTGCCCGCGCTGGAGCCGGCGGTCAGGGCGCCGATCTCGATCTCGGGGTGGGACAGCAGCAGACGCAGGAGCTCACCCCCGGCGTAGCCGCTGGCGCCGGCGATGGCGGCTCTCATCCGTCCTCCCATGTCTGCATATTCATGCGTTGTCGCTCATAAGATTTCTAGAGAGATTATGCATGCGCCGGGATCTTCATGCAAACGAGGATATACCGGAGGGGTGAATGCTTCCCCGGTGACGGCGGGGGCGGACGGCACGGCGGAGCACAGAGCCGCGCATGGTCATACAGCGTGATGTTTCGTGATATTTCAGCCCTGTTGCACGTACCTACCGGTCGGTATCGTGACGTTTCCGGTCCTTCCACACCCGGGGAGTAGAACGCATGACTGTCACTCATGACCAGGTCCAGGCCCAGCTCACCGGCCCCGGACAGCTTTTCGAGATGGAGGAGGTCCCGGGCCACGGCGGCACGGTCAGGACCTGGAAGCACGCGCCCGTGCACTTCCGGGCCCTCCTCGAGATCAGCCGGTTCCACGGTGACAAGGTCTTCCTGGCCTACGAGGACGAGCACATCACCTACGAGGAACACTTCCGCCGGGCGGCCACGCTGGCGCGGCGGCTGGTGGAGGAGTACGGCGTGGGCAAGGGCGACCGGGTCGCCATCGCCATGCGCAACTACCCCGAGTGGGTCGTCTCCTTCTCCGCGGTGCTGGCCGCCGGGGCGATCGCCGTACCGCTCAACGCCTGGTGGACCCAGCAGGAGCTGGAGTTCGGGCTGTCGGACTCCGGGGCCAAGGTGCTCATCGCCGACGGCGAGCGCGCCGCCAAGCTGGCCACGGCCGGCCCGGCCCTGATCGTGACGCGCGGCGAGGTCCCCGAGGGCGCCCGGTCGTTCCAGGACGTGCTGGGCGAGGTGGCGGCGGACGTGACGCTGCCGGACGTGGAGCTCTCCCCCGACGACCCGGCGACCATCTTCTACACCTCCGGCACCACCGGCGTGCCCAAGGGCGCGCTCGGCAGCCACCGCAACCTCGGCCAGTCCCCCATGACCGTGGCCTACAGCCTGCTGCGCGCCGTGGTCAGGGCCGGCAAGGACCCGGGCGAGGCCGCCGGCCAGCGCCGCGTCACCCTGCTGACCGTGCCGCTGTTCCACGTCACCGGCTGCTTCGCGGTGATGACCACCACGATGTTCAGCGGCGGCGGCCTGGTGCTGATGTACAAGTGGGACGCCGGGCGGGCCCTGGAGCTGATCGAGCGCGAGAAGGTCACCGTGTTCAGCGGCGTGCCCACCAACGTGTGGCAGCTGCTGTCCCACCCCGACCTGGACAAGTACGACGTCTCCAGCCTCGCCTCCCTGGGCTACGGCGGCGCCCCCGCCCCGCCCAAGCTGCTGGAGCGCATCACCGAGCAGCTGCCCAGCCGGGCGCCCTCCAACGGCTACGGCATGACCGAGACCACCGCGCTGGCGATCAACAACAGCGGCTCGGACTATCTGGCCAAGCCCGACAGCATCGGCCTGCCGATGCCCGTGGTCGACGTCAAGATCGCCGACCCGACGGGACAGGAGCTGCCCGCCGGAGAGGTCGGCGAGCTGTGCATGCGCGGCCCGAACGTGATCCTGGGCTACTGGAACCGCCCCGAGGCCACCGCCGAGACCATCGTCGGCGGCTGGCTGCACACCGGCGACCTGGCCCGCATGGACGAGGAGGGCTTCGTCTACATCGTGGACCGGGCCAAGGACATGGTCATCCGCGGCGGCGAGAACGTCTACTGCGCCGAGGTGGAGGCCGCCCTGTTCGAGCACCCGGCGGTGGACGACGCAGCGGTGATCGGCATCCCGCACGACGAGCTGGGCGAGGAGGTCGGCGCGGTGGTCCGGCTGAAGGCCCCGGCCACCCCCGAGGAGCTGCAGGCGTTCCTGCGCGAGCGGATCGCGGCGTTCAAGGTGCCGGTCAGGTTCTGGATCCGCGAGGCGGAGCTGCCCCGCAACCCCGGTGGCAAGATCCTCAAGACGCACCTGCGCAAGGAGGTCCTCGGCGCCTGAGCCGGGTCCGGCCCGCCCGATATTGGTTTGCTTTCGGGCGGGCCGCCACCGAAACTAGCTGTTCGTGCCCGAAAATCCTGATCGTTCGTTCAGGTCCCTGCTCCGCCGTATGCGAATGGACCTGAGCCCCCTGCGCGACTCCCGTGACTTCCGGCTGCTGTTCGGCTCGGGGGTGATCGGGATGTTCGGGACATTCCTCACCGTGGTCGCGGTCCCGCTGCAGATGAAGCAGCTGACCAACTCGCCCCTGGCGGTCGGCCTGGTCAGCGCGGCCGAGTTCGTGCCGATGGTGGTCTGCGGCCTGTGGGGCGGCGCCATCGCGGACGCGCTGGACCGGCGGAAGATCATCCTCTACACCGAGGTGGGCCTCTGCCTCACGGTCGCGATCCTGCTGGTCAACGCGCTGCTGCCGAACCCCCAGATCTGGGTCCTGTACGTGGTCGGCGCGCTGTCGGCCGGTCTGGGCAGCCTGCAGCGGCCCAGCCTCGAATCCCTGATGCCCCGGGTCGTGCGGCACGACCAGCTCACCGCGGCCGCCGCGCTCAGCAGCTTCCGCTGGAACCTCGGCGCCATCGTCGCCCCCGGCCTCAGCGGCCTGATCGCCGCCTCGTACGGCGTGGCGACCGCCTACGCGATCAACGTGGTCACCTTCCTGGCCTCGCTGGTCCTGCTCTGGCTGGTGAAGGCCCCGCCGCAGGCCGAGGACGCTCCCCCGGCCTCGCTCAGCGCGCTGGCCGACGGCGTGCGCTACGCCGTGCGCCGCCCCGACCTGATGGGCACCTACCTGGTGGACATCGCCGCGATGGTCTTCGCCTACGCCGTGGCGCTCTATCCGTTCCTGGCCGACCAACTCGGCGCCACCCACGCCCTGGGCCTGTTCTACTCCGCCGCCGCCGTCGGCTCGCTGATCGCCTCGGTCACCTCCGGCTGGACCACCCACGTCCACCGGCACGGCCTGGGCGTGATCGTCGCCGCTCTCGTGTGGGGCCTGGCCGTGGCGCTGGCCGCCCTCATGCCGAACATGTGGGGCGTCCTGGCCTGCTTCGCGCTGGCGGGCGCCGCCGACATGATCAGCGGCGTCTTCCGGGCCACCATCTGGAACCAGACCATCCCCGACGAGTACCGTGGCCGTCTGGCCGGGATCGAGCTGCTGTCCTACACCAGCGGCCCGATGCTGGGCAACGCCCGCGCCGGCCTGATGGACCACCTGGGCGGCACCCGCTTCTCCCTGGGCGCCGGAGGCCTGCTGTGCGTCGGCGCGGTCACCGCCCTGGCCGGCCTCCTGCCGAAGTTCCGCACCTACGACGCCCGCACCGACGAGCACGCCGTCCGCGAACGCACCCGCCGCGAGGAACTCGCCCAGGCCACGGCCTGAACGAGGCTCACCGGTGAAGTACGTACCCACGGTCGCCGATCGGGATCCGCCACGAGGCCCTAAAGACGTCCGTCCCCTTCGATGTCGACATCGAAGGGGACGGGTCGACCTGCTCTGACAGAGCGCCCGGCCGGTCAGCGGATGATGTGGACGGCAGCCCGGACGATGTCGGCCTGCGTGGCGTCACCGGCCGGGGCCGCCGAGACGGCGACCTGCTTGACCGATCCGATCTCGATGTCGGGAGAGATCAGCATCTGGATGCGGATCCGCCGGTGCGCGCCGGGTGCCAGCTTGACGCGCAGACCGGAGTCCGAGCGCAGGGCGGCGGTGACGTTGCTGCGGCCCTCGTGGTAGCGGACCCGGACACCGGACGGCGCGGCGCCGCCCTTGACGGTGATGGTGGCCCTGGAGGTGCCGTCGTTGGCGATGCGGACGTAGAAGGTGCGCAGGCTGACGGGCCGACGACCGAGGGCGACGGCACCGCCGTGCCCGGCGATGCCGATGTCGCGGTGCACGGTGGCCGTCGCGGTCTGGGCCGCGGCCGAAGTGCGACCGTAGACGTTGTCACCGGCGTAGCCCGAACCGCTGGTCCTGATCAGGGTGTCGGCCTTGACCGGGACCTTGGGAGCCTTCGGCGCCTTGGGAGTGGTGGAGGTTGCCGGTGGGGTGGGCGCTTCCGGTTCGGCGAGTGGGTCGTTGTCGGTGATGGTGACGGTCAGCGTGGTTTGCGGATCCAGTTGTGTACCCGCACTGGGCGCCGACAGGGTGATGGTGAACGTCTCATCGCCTTCGTTCCCGTCGTCGTCGATGACGGTCAAGCCGATGTCGGTGGTGACTTGGCCTGGGGCGAAGGACAGTGTGCCCGGTGAGAGGGTGACGTCGGAGCCGTCGGCGGTGCCGCCGGTAACCGCGTAGTCGACCGTGGAAGCGAGAGCGGTTGCAGTGCGGGTGACTGACACCTGCACGGCGCCGACGTCCTCGGCGAACGTCGTGCTCGCCTGCGCGAACCCGACCGAGGGCCGCAACACCGCAATACTGTGACGATGTCCGGTGGCGATGTGGGTGACACCGGTCAGGCCGGGCGGCACGGTGACCTGACCGAACGTGTTGTCGCCCCAGGCCACGACGGTGCCGTCACTCTTCAGCGCCATACTGTGGTCGTCGCCGACGGCGATCTGGACCACGTCGGTCAGGCCGGGCGGCACGGTCGCCTGACCTGCGAGATTGTCGCCCCAGGCCACGACGGTGCCGTCATTCCTCAGCGCCAGACTGTGAAGATATCCGGCGGCGATGCGGGTGACACCGGTCAGGCCGGGCGGCACAGTGACCTGACCGGCGGCATTGAGACCCCAGGCCACGACGGTGCCGTCATTCTTCAACGCCAGACTGTGGTGGGCGCCGACGGCGATCTGGATCACGTCGGTCAGGCCGGGCGGTACAGTGGCCTGGCCGTGATAGCTGTTACCCCAGGCCACGACGGTGCCATCATTCTTCAACGCCAAAGTATGGACGTACCCAGCAGCGATCTGAGTCACGTCGGTCAGGCCGGGCGGTACAGTGGCCTGAACGAACGTGTTGTCGCCCCAGGCCACGACGGTGCCGTCATTCTTCAGCGCCATACTGTGCGCGTTGCCGGCGGCGATCTGGACCACGTCGGCCAGGCCGGGCGGCGCGGTGGCCTGACCGGCGGAATTGAGACCCCAGGCCACGACGGTGCCATCGTTCTTCAGCGCCAGAGTATGGGCATACCCAGCAGCGGTCTGGGTCACATCGGTCAGGCCAGGTGGCACATCGCTCTGCCCTCGGTCATTGTCGCCCCAGGCCACGACGGTGCTGTCGGCGACGGCCGAGGCCGGGGTCGCGGTCAACGGGATCAGGACGGCCAGGCTGGTCAGCAGGGCGGTCAGCAGGGCGGGGATCCGCAGCCGGGCGCTCGTACGGCGTGGGCCGGAGGGTTCCGGGCCCCTCTGTGAAGTGTTCATCGATGCTTCCGTGCAGTCGTGACAGGGACGGCGACGACCTGTCGGCGATGCTGCGGAAGGTCGGCCATCTCTTCGCATCGTCCGGATCACGGCCGACATGAGGAAGCACTGCGTGGGAGACGGCGATCCGGCACCGCGCCTCCTCGCGGACCCGGAAGCCTTCGATGATCAGACGGGGCACGGAACCCGAGACGGGGCCGGGCTCACTCGGTCTCGCGCCAGCCGTCGTATTCCTCGGCGAGCTCGTCCAGACCGGCCAGTTCCTCCCGGGACAGGGCGCCGTCGGGGTCCTCGACGACCACGACCCACTGGGCGTCCTCGGCGTCGTCCTCGCCCGCCAGGGTCTCCCGCACCACGGCGGGCGCCTCCAGCTCGGGGAGCCGGTCGGCCACCGCCTCGGCGACCTCCTCGGCGTCGTCGCGACCGGCGAACACCAGCAGGTGCCTCATCTCGTCCTTCCTCTCGTCCTGTGTCGTGCATCGGGGTAGGGAAAGGCCCCGGCGGTCATGCCGCCGGGGCCTCGTCCGTGGTGCTCAGGCGCCGCGGAGCTGGGCGCCGGTGCGCTCGGCGGCCAGGGCCACGGCGGCCTCGCGGGCCGCGGTGGTCTCCTCGACCGTCAGCGTGCGGTCCGGCGCCCGGAAGCGCAGCGTATAGGCCAGGGACTTGTTGCCCTCGCCGACCTGCGCGCCGGTGTAGACGTCGAACAGCCGCAGGGACTCCAGCAGCTCGCCCGCGCCCTCGCGCAGCGCCGCCTCGACCTCGGCGACCGGGACGTCCGCGCCGACGATCAGCGCGACGTCCTGGGTGGCGACCGGGTAGGCGGAGACCGGCGGGGTCTGCGCCGGGCCGGGCAGCACGGCCTCCAGGCGGGTCAGCTCCAGCTCCATCGCGCAGGTGCGCGGCGGCAGGCCGTACGCCTCGATGACGCGCGGGTGCAGCTCGCCGGCGTGGCCGACCAGGGTGTCCCCGGCGTACAGCGCGGCGCAGCGGCCCGGGTGCCAGGGCTCGTGCCGGTCGGCGCGGACCGTCAGCTCGACGCCCGCCTCGCGGGCGACCGTGCGGGCCGCCTCGACGGCGTCGGCCCAGGTGGCCGGGCGGCCCTTGCCCCACCAGCCGGAGCGCTCGAACTCGCCGGCCAGCACCACGGCCACCCGCCGGGGCTGGTCGGGCAGTGCGGCCTCGATCGAGGCCAGCTCCTCCGCAGTCGGACGGCGGTCCACGCCGAGCACCGGGGCCTGCGCGGGCGCGTCCGGCGCCGGCCGGTAGACCAGGCCGGTCTCGAACAGCGCCACATCGCCGAATCCGCGGCCCACGTTGCGCACCAGGATCTTCAGCAGGCCCGGCAGCAGCGTGGTGCGCATCAGCGGCTCGTCCTCGCTGAGCGGGTTCGCCAGCCGTACGGCGCGGCGGCGGGCGTCGTCGGCGGGCAGCTGCAGGTTGTCGAAGTCGCGCTCGCCGACGAACGGGTAGGCGAGGACCTCGACGTAGCCGGCGCCGGCCAGCGCCCGGCCGACCCGGCGGCGCAGCCGCTGGCCCTCGGTGAGCCCGGCCCCGGCCGGCGCCGCGGGCAGGGTCGAGGGCAGGTTCTCGTAGCCCTCGAGCCGGATGACCTCCTCGGCGAGGTCGTTGGGGTCGGTCAGGTCGGGCCGCCAGGAGGGCGGGGTGACCGTCAGCATGTCGTCGCCGGTCACCGCGAGCAGGACGGCCATCTCGTCGGCCGGGGCGACGGCGCCGCTCTCGACGGTGCAGCCGACCTGCTCCAGGCGGCGGACCACGGTCTCGCGGTCGTAGTGCGTCCCGGCGACCTTGCCGGGGTGGTCGCTGGGGATGGAGATGCGGACCGGCTCGGCCGGGACGTCGACGTGGGTGACGCCCGGCTGGACGGTGCCGCCGCCCAGCTCGGTCAGGAGCCGCACCGCGCGCCAGGAGGCGTACAGCGGCAGCTCCCGGTCCACGCCCCGCTCGAAGCGCTTGGAGGCCTCGCTGACCAGGTTGTGGCGGCGGGACATGCGCGCGATCCCGCTGGCCGAGAAGTGCGCGGCCTCGATGACGATCTCGGTGGAGTCGTCGGAGATCTCGGTGTGCAGGCCGCCCATGGTGCCGGCCATGGAGATCGCGCCGGACCCGTCTGTGATCAGGACGTCCTCGGGGTTGAGGGAGCGCACGACGTGGTCGAGCGTCTCCAGGGTCTCCCCCGGCTGCGCCCGGCGCACCACGATCTCGCCGGTCAGCTTGGTGGCGTCGAAGGCGTGCAGCGGCTGGCCCAGCTCCAGCATCACGTAGTTGGTGACGTCGACGGCCAGCGAGACCGGGCGCATGCCGGCGCGCGTCAGCCTGGCCCGCAGCCAGAACGGGCTCGGCGCGTGCGGGTCGAAGCCGCTGATGCTGCGCAGCACGAAGCGGTCGCACGCCGTCGGGTCGGCGATCGAGGCCGGGTGGGACGGCTGGGACTCGGCCGGCGGGGAGACGTCGGCCGGGTCGCGGAACGGCACCTCGAAGGCGGTGGCGACCTCGCGGGCCACGCCCCGGATGGACAGCGCGTAGCCGATGTCCGGGGTGATCTCCAGCTCGATGACGTCCTCGCGCAGGCCGAGCAGCTCGACCACGTCGGCGCCGATGGGCGTGCCCTCGGGCAGCACCATGATGCCGGAGTGGTCGTCGCCCAGGCCCAGCTCGCGCTCGGAGCAGATCATGCCCTCGGACATGCGCCCGTAGGTCTTGCGCGCGCCGACCTCAAAGCCGCCGGGCAGCACGCCGCCGGGCAGCACGACCGGCACCCGGTCACCGGCGACGAAGTTGGTCGCGCCGCACACGATCTGGCGCGGGGCGGCCTCGCCCACCTCTACCTGACAGTGCCGGATGGGCTTCTTGAAGCCCTCCAGTTCCTCGATGGAGAGCACCTCGCCGACGACGACGTTCTTGACGTCGTGGCCGTAGGAGGTGACGGCCTCCAGCTTGAGGCCGGCGGCGGTGAGCTTGTCGGCGATCTCGTGGGCGGTGACGGCGGGGAGATCGACATACTCCCGCAGCCATGAAAGCGGGACCTTCATCAGACCTCCATTCCGAACGGGAGCGTGAAGCGGACGTCTCCCTCGACCATGTCGCGCATGTCCTCGGCGTTGTGGCGGAACATCAGCGTGCGCTCGATGCCCATGCCGAAGGCGAAGCCGGAGTAACGCGCCGGGTCGACGCCGCAGGCGATGAGCACGCGCGGGTTGACCATGCCGCAGCCGCCCCACTCGATCCAGCCCTCGGACTTGCAGGTACGGCACGGCGGGTTGCCGGGCACGACCGAGGCGCCGCGGCACACGAAGCACTTCAGGTCCATCTCGGCCGACGGCTCGGTGAACGGGAAGTAGTTCGGCCGGAACCGGGTGGTGATGCCCTCGCCGAACATGACCTCGGCGAAACGGTCCAGCGTGCCCTTGAGGTGGGCCATCGTCAGGCCCTCGTCGATCGCCAGGCCCTCGACCTGGTGGAAGACCGGGGTGTGGGTGGCGTCGAGCTCGTCGGTGCGGAACACCTTGCCGGGCGAGATCACGTAGACCGGCAGCTCACGGCCGAGCAGGGCGCGGATCTGCACCGGCGAGGTCTGGGTGCGCAGCACCTTGCCGGAGTCGACGGACTCCACGAAGAAGGTGTCGTGGTCGGAGCGCGCCGGGTGGTCGGGCGAGATGTTCAGCGCGTCGAAGTTGAACCACTCGCCTTCCAGCTCGGGCCCCTCGGCCACCTCGTAGCCCATCGCGACGAAGGCGTCGGCGATGCGCTCCTGCAGCGTGGTCAGCGGGTGCCGGGCGCCGCGCGGGACGCGGTCCCAGGGCAGCGTGACGTCGACGGTCTCCTCGACCAGGACGCGCTCGTCGCGCTCGGCCTCCAGCTGGACCTGGCGTTCGGCGAGCGCGTCGGCGATGGCCTTGCGGGCGCCGCCGACGCGTTTGCCCGCCTCGGCGCGGGCCGCCGGGGGCAGCGCGCCGATCTCACGGTTGGCCAGGGCGATCGGCGAGCGGTCACCGGCGTGCGCGAGCCGTACCTGCTTCAGTTCGTCGAGGTCGCGCGCCGCCTTGATGGCGTCGAGCGCGTCGGCCTGCATGCGCGCCACCTCGTCGGCGTGCAGCGGCGTCACCTCGACCGGGTCGTAGTTAGACAAGAGAGAGCTCCGAATCCAGGGCCTAAGCGGCCATGAGTCTATCGTTGGGAAGACCGGGCCGGGCCTGGCGGATGCGGGGGCGCGGCCGGTGATGCGCGAAGGAGCCCACCGGGCCGGCGTTCGCCTCAGGCGAAGTCAGGGGTGCCGGTGGGCAGCATAAATCGGAACTCGGCCCCGCCCTCGGGGCCGCGCTGCACGGAGATCGTGCCGCCGTGGGCCTCGATCAGGCCCTTGACGATGAACAGGCCGAGCCCGGTGCCGCCGCGGCGGCGGGCGTTGCCCCGCCAGAACTGCCGGAACACGCGCGTGACCAGCTCGGGCGGGATGCCCTCACCCTGGTCGCGGACGGACACGGTCACTCCCCACTCGTTCGGCTCGACGACTATTGTCACCGTACCCCGTCCGTGACGCACCGCGTTTTCCATGAGGTTGGACAGGACCTGATCGATCTTGTCCTGGTCGAGCCACGTCTCGGGCAGCTCGCCGCGCACCTCCAGCCGGAAGCGGCCCTCCGGCTCGCCGGCCGCGACCCGACCGGCGATGATCTTTCTGACCCGGGCCGGGATGTCGACGACCTGCCGGTGGATCTCCAGGCGCCCGGACTCGATGCGGGACACGTCGAGCAGCTCGGTGATCAGTCTGGTCACCCGGTCGGCGTCGGCGTTGACCGTCTCCAGCATGACGAGCTTCTGGTCGTCGGTGAAGCGGGTCCACTTGGCCAGCAGCGTCGCGGTGAACCCCTTGACGCTGGTCAGCGGGGAGCGGAGCTCGTGGGCGACGGTGGAGACCAGGTCGGCGCGACTGCGTTCCAGGCGGGCGCGGGCGCCGGCGTCGCGCATGGTGATGACCACCCGGACGACCTTCCCGCCCCGCTCGGGCTCGCGCACCAGCCGGGCGGCCAGGAGCATCTCGTGGCCGCCGGGGGTGCGCAGCGGGAGTTCGGGGTGGCGGGTGCGCGTCGGCAGGCCGCCGTAGGTGTCGAGCCACTTCCACCAGTCGCGGCCGTCCTGGTCGCGGAAGGAGAACACGTCGCGCACGTGCCGGCCGACGGCCTGCTCGCGGGTGACCCCGGTCAGGCGGGTGGCGGCCCGGTTGACCGCCAGCACGTGCCCGTCCCGGTCGGTCACCACCAGGCCGTCGGGGAGATCGTCCACATCGATCGCGCATACGGAGTCAGCGCTCCGCCCGTCGGTGTGTCCGTCGTGCACGACCCCGCCTCCTCGACGCTACAACGCCGACAATAGCGGGTTTTCCGTGTTCTACGGCAGCTTCGGAGCCGGGCTCTGGGCGCCCGCGGCCCGCTGGGATCGGGCAGATGCGTACAGACACACCGCGGCGGCCGTGGCCAGGTTGAGGCTCTCGGCACGCCCGTAGATCGGCACGCGGACGACGTCGTCGGCGAGCTCCAGGATCTCCTTCGGCAGCCCCCACGCCTCGTTGCCGAAGATCCACGCGGTCGGCCCGGACAGGTCGACGTCGTCCAGGGTGCGCTCGCCCGCGCCGTCGGCGGCCAGCACGCGCAGCCCGGCGTCCTTCAGCGCCCGTACGGCCTGCGTCACCGGGGCCCCGGTGACGACCGGGAGGTGGAACAGGCTGCCGGCGCTGGCCCGCACGCACTTTCCGTTGTAGGGGTCCACGGAGGCGTCGGTGAAGACGACCGCGTCGGCGCCCGCGGCGTCGGCCGCGCGCAGCACGGTGCCGGCGTTGCCGGGGTCGCGGACGTGCGCCAGGACGGCCACCAGGCGGGTCTCATCGGTGAGCGAGCGCTCCAGCGGCACGTGCACGAACCGGCACACGGCCAGCAGGCCCTGCGGGGTGACCGTCTGGGCGAGCTCGGCCATGACCTCGCCGCTGGCCCGGTGGACGGGGATCCCGGCGTCCCGGGCGGCGGCGACGATCTCGGCGTGCCGGCTCTCGGCCTCCGCCGTGGTGAACAGCTCGGTGACCACGTCGTCCAGCGCCAGGGCCTCGCGCACCGCCTGCGGCCCCTCGGCCAGGAAGGACCGGTCACGGTCGCGGAAGGCCCGCTTGGTCAGCCTGCGCGCGGCCTTGACCCGCGGCGACTTGATGTTGGTCAGTTCAGACCCCGCCATATCCGTCCTTCGAGAAGCCCAAGAATGCGAACGCGGCCCACAGCGTGATCGCTGTGGGCCGCGTGCCGTACGGAACCGGACCCGCCCGGATGCCGGCGCGCCCGCGCAGGTCCGCGGGCGCCCGGCGCGGTTACTGAGCGACCGGGGCGTTCACGTTGGCCGGGAGCGCCTTCTTGGCGGACTCGACCAGCGTGGCGAACGTGGCGGCGTCGTTGACGGCGAGGTCGGCCAGGATCTTGCGGTCGACGTGGATCTCCGCCAGGCGCAGGCCCTGGATGAGCCGGTTGTAGGTGATGCCGTTCTGACGGGCAGCGGCGTTGATGCGCTGGATCCACAGACGGCGGAAGGTGCCCTTGCGGTCCTTGCGGTCGCGGTAGGCGTAGGTCATCGAGTGGAGCATCTGCTCCTTGGCCTTGCGGTACAGACGCGACCGCTGGCCCCGGTAGCCGCTCGCCCGCTCGAGAACGACCCTGCGCTTCTTCTTGGCGTTGATCGCCCGCTTCACGCGTGCCATGTGTATCTATCTCCCCGGGTCGTTACTTAGCGAGCAGCTTCTTGATCTTCTTGGAGTCGGCGTCGGACAGCACGACCTCGGGCTTGAGACGGCGCGTCAGGGTGGACGACTTCCACTCGTTGTAGTGCGCGCGGTTGGCGCGGCGGCGCTTGATCTTGCCAGTACCGGTGAGCCGGAACCGCTTCTTCGCACCACTGTGCGTCTTCATCTTCGGCATCTCAGCCGTCTCTCCCTCGATCGTGCCGATGTCCCGGGCCGGTAACCCGAGTCAAGGGCATGCCTGACTGCGAGACCGGACCCGGTCTCGGATTCTTCTCGCGACTGCCTGAGCGTTCAGGCTATGCGAGTCACTCCTGCGGAGCGGACGCCTCGTCGGCCACAGCCGTCTCGACCGGCGTCTGACGCTCCGCGGACTCCTCGTCGCGCCGCGTCCTGGCCGCCGCCTTCTCGGCCTTGGCCTCGGCCTTCTTCTTGTGCGGCCCGATCACCATGATCATGTTTCGGCCGTCCTGCTTGGGCTGGGACTCCACGAAACCGAGGTCCGTGACGTCCTCCGCCAGCCGCTGCAGGAGCCGGAAGCCCAGCTCGGGACGGGACTGCTCCCGCCCGCGGAACATGATGGTGACCTTGACCTTGTCTCCCGCCTTGAGGAACCGCACCACGTGACCCTTCTTGGTCTCGTAGTCGTGCGGGTCGATCTTCGGCCGGAGCTTGATCTCCTTGATGATCGTGTACGCCTGGTTGCGACGCGCCTCGCGTGCCTTCATGGCGGACTCGTACTTGAACTTGCCGTAGTCCATGAGCTTGCACACGGGCGGGCGAGCTGTGGCCGCGACCTCCACGAGGTCGAGGTCGGCCTCCTGAGCCAGCTTCAGAGCATCGCCGATGGAGACGATGCCCACCTGTTCGCCGTTCGGGCCGACGAGGCGAACCTCGGGCACACGAATACGGTCGTTGATGCGGGGCTCGGCGCTGATGGGGCCTCCTAGGTTGCGATCCGCTGCCGCCCTTGGGGGCGGCTGCCACGTGCTCGATCGTGCCGGGAGGTCACACGCCGGTGCATCCGATAACCGGATGCGAAACGCGAATTGCCCCGCACGTCGCGCATGCGGGGCCACATGAGCTCACAACCTCGAAGCCGTAAGCTCCCCGGTTTCACCCGGTGTGATCCTTGACCTGCCGGCCGGGGGCCGACCAGGTGGGAGGGGAACCTCCGCTTGCGCGTCCGGCAGGCATGCCGGACCGATCGAGTAGCTACGTTACCACAACACGGAGCGGGCTCAGAATCATCCTCTTGTCGATATGCAAATGATCGATATATAAAGATGACATGAGCGAGCGTTCGATGCAGGAGCCGACGTTCCTGATCCTGACCGCCCTCGCCGCGGCTCCCCAGCACGGCTACGGGGTGATCTCCGACGTGCAGGAGATCTCCGGCGGCCGGGTACGGCTGCGCGCGGGCACCCTGTACGCCGCGCTGGACCGGCTGCAGTCCGAGGGCCTCATCACGACCGACCGCGAGGAGATCGTGGACGGCCGGGTCCGCCGCTACTACCGGCTGACCGACGAGGGAGGCACCCGCCTGGCCGCCGAGGCCGAGCGCCTGCGGCGGCACGCCGAGGCCGCCGCCACCCGGCTGCGCGCCCGCCTCGCCGGCGGCGCCGTCTTCCTCGGGGCCCGCCGCCTGCCGGGGCTCCCCGCCGGAGGTACGGCATGAGCCCGCGGGAGCACTCGCCCTCCGGAGCGCCCGGCGGCGAGCACGGCATGGACCGGCGCCACCCGGACCCCGGCGGCGAGCACGGCATGGGCCGGGGTCGCCCTGATCCCAGTGGCGAGCACGGCATGGGCCGGGGGCCCGGCGGGGCCGGTCCTCTGGAGACCCGCTACCGCCGCCTCCTGCGCTGGTATCCCGCGGACCACCGGGCCCGGCACGGGGAGGAGATGGTCGGGGTGCTCATGGCCGGGGCGGAGCCCGGCCGCAGGCTGCCGGACCTCCGCGACGCCCTCGACCTCGTCCGGGGCGGCATCGCCGTGCGCGCCCGGCGGTTCGTCGGGCCCGAGTCCGTCCCGCACTGGCGCGACGCGCTGAACGTCGCCGCCGTCCTGGCCCCGCTGTACCTGCTCGTCATCAATCTGAGCCTCTCGGCCATCCCCCTGGCCGTGATGACGTTGTCGTCCGAGTGGGCCGTCGACGCCCGCTCCCTGCTGTCCCTGGCCTGGCACCTGGCGTACGCCCTGGTCCTGGGACTGGCGCTGGCCGGTTCACGCCGGCTCGCCGTGGCCTGCGCCTGGATCTGGGCGCTCGGCGGCATCGCGATGAACGTGACGGCGACGGCGTCCCTCGTCGAGGAGATGGGGCCGGGCGTCTTCCCTGGCGGCGTGCCCGGCATCGCCGATCACGCGCTCAACGCCTCGCCCGGCCTCCTCGTGGCCCTCCTGCTGACCGTCGCGCCCAGCCCCCGTGCGGGCCTCGATCTGATCGGGTGGCGCGTCCTGCTGCGCTGGGCCGTGGCCTGCACCGCGGCGCTGGCGGCCGCGGCGGTGCTGCCGCACGTCCTGGTGGAGGCGTCGGGCGAGTGGGCGCCGGAGGACTATCTCGACGTCATAGTCGCGCCGACGCTGATCGCCATGGCGTGGGGGGCGGGCAGCCGTACCCCCGCCGGACTGCGGGCGGGGGTGCTCCTGGCCCCGCTGGTGCTGCTGATGTACGGCGGCGACCCGGTCCGCTACGCCATGGAGGGCAGGTGGCCCGTCGCCCTGCTGCAGATGCTTCTCGTGGCCGTCGTGTTCACCGTCGCCAGGCGCGGTTTCGCACCGTACGGCTCGGGGACCGCCGGCTCTCCCGAACGCATCGCCTGAGGAATCACCCGAGCCCGGCCGGATCGTCCGAAGACCGGCCGGGCTCCACCGTGCGGAGAGGCGTCAGCTCGTCGAAACGACCCGCGTGCGGGGTGGCCGGCTCGCCCGGCCGGTCCGAGTGAAGAACGGTCAGCTCGTCCGGCCGGCCCGTCTGAGGATCTCGGCCTCGCCGGCCGCGCGCATCGCCTCCACCGGCACGTCGGTCCGGCCGGTCATCAGCTCCACCTGCCGCACCGCCTGGTGCAGCAGCATCGGGAAGCCGCCGACCACGGTCCCGCCCGCCTGCGCCACGGCGCCGGCCAGGCGGGTCGGCCAGGGGGCGTAGACGACGTCGAAGACCACCGGGACCCGGCCGGCCACCAGGTCGGCGAAGCCGTCGGCCGCGCCCGAGGGCAGGGTCGAGACGACCAGGTCCACGTCCAGGACGGTGTCGATCTTCTCGAAGGTCTGCACGGTCAGGGCCGTGCCCAGCCGCTCGGCCACCTCGGCCGTCTCCCCCGCCCGGCCCGGGTCGCGCACCACCAGGGTGGCCTCGCCCAGGCCCAGCTCGCGCAGGGCCGCCAGGGTGGAGGCGGCGGTCGCGCCCCCGCCGAGGATCGCCGCCGACCGGGGCCGGGCCGCGCCCGCCTCCGTCAGCGCCCGCACGATGCCGTAGACGTCGGTGTTCTCACCGTGCCGGGCTCCCTCGCGCAGGACCACGGTGTTGGCCCCGCCCACCTCGACGGCCAGTTCCGAGACGGTGTCGAGCAGCGGCAGCACGGCCCGCTTGAGCGGCATCGTCAGCGACAGCCCCGCCCAGTCCGGGCCGAGCCCGCCGAGCAGGCCCGGCAGACCGGCCTCGTCGCACTCGATCGCCTCGTAGCTCCAGTCGTCCAGGCCGAGCGCCCGGTAGGCGGCGCGGTGCAGGTACGGCGAGAGCGAGTGGGCGATCGGGGAGCCCAGGACCGCGGCGCGGCTCACCCGTTACCCCGGTTCTTCTCGAACTCGGCCTTGAGCTTGAGGAACTCCGACTCGGTGGAGGCGAACTTGGTGATGCCCTTGGCCGGGTCGGTGGTGACGAACCAGATCCAGTCGCCCTCGGTCGGGTTGAGCGCGGCCTGGATGGCGTGGTCGCCGGGGTTGGAGATGGGGCCGGGGGGCAGGCCGGTTTTGCGGTAGGTGTTGTAGGGCGAGGTGCTCTCCAGCTCGGCGTTCGTCGCGGCGATGCCGTACCTGTTGAGCCCGTAGAAGAGCGTGCTGTCCATCTCCAGCTTCCGCCCCTCCTCGAGGCGGTTGTAGATGACGCGCGCGATCTTGCCCATGTCGTCGACGCTGCCGGACTCGGCCTGCACGATGCTGGCGATGATCATGACCTCGTGAGGGGTGCGGCCCAGCGCCTTGGACTCGGCCACCAGCCGGTCCTTCTCCGCGGTCTGGTTGAAGCGGTCGACCATCGCGGTGAGGATGTCGGCCGCCGACATCTTGGGGGTGATGTCGTAGGTGGCCGGGAAGGCGTAGCCCTCCAGCCTGCCCTTGGCGTAGGCGGGCAGGCCCAGCGCCGCGCTGTTCTTGGCCGCCGTCTGGAACTCCTTGAGCGGCTTGCCGGTCGCCTTGGCCAGGGTGCTCAGCGTGTCGGACAGGCGCAGCCCCTCCTTGAGGGTCACCCGGTCCAGCAGTTGCTTGCTAGGGTCGAGCAACTCGACGGCGGCGGCGGCCGACATCTGCTTGCGCAGGGTGTAGACGCCGGGCTGCAGGGAGGAGCTCTTGCCCGCCTCGGCGATGGCGTCGGTGAAGGCGCGGGCGCTCTTGACCACGCCCTGCTCCTCCAGGGTCTGGGCGACGTCGGAGGCGCTCTGCCCCTGCTTGATCTCCACCGTGACCTCGCCGGTGCCGGAACCGGTGTAGTCCTCGACGGTCATCACGCCGCGCAGCCACGTGTAGCCGTAGTAGCCGGCCCCGCCGAGACCGCCCACCAGCACGATGACGGCGAGCATCGGGGCCAGGAAGCCGCCCTTGTTGCGGCGGCGCCTGCGGCGGCGGCCGCGCCTGCCGTCACGCCCTGAGGACGCGCGGGATCCGCGCCTCGCTCGACCATCGTCGTTGTCGGCGCCGACCAGGAAGTCCATATCTAGATCGTTCATAGATGCGCTGGCCAATCTCCCGGTGCGGACGGCCCGGCGTCAAGAGAGTGTGCCAAACCATGGGGGTTCACCGATGCAAACGTGCCGGTACCGCGTGCCTCGAGTCTCGGTCTTCCGGGGCGTGCCGCCTCACATGACGGGACGGGGAGCCCTCCGCCGGGCATCAGATCCGCCCGCGGTGGTCGCTCGACTCTTCCCGGATTGTCACAAACTCACTCTCTTTGTCAGTGAATTTCGTGATTCTATGCTCCAAAGTATCAGCGGCAAACCGGGCCAACCAGCGCGTTCAGCACAACGACCTGGTGACCAGCGAGTTCTCTCCCGCACTTGTGTGATCTTTCCCATGCCGCCACGCGATCCGCCGGTGACCGCTCAGCGGCCGGGCCGGTCGTCCGGCGGCGGTACGGCGGGCCGCCCCGGCGGCGCCCCCGTGGCCCGCTCGGCGTCCAGGGCCGCCTGGAGCAGCACCACGGCCGCCGCCTGGTCCACCACGTCGCGCTGGTTCTTCGCCCGCACGCCGCTGGCCCGCAGGCTCTGCTGTGCGGTGACCGTGGTGAGCCGCTCGTCGAACAGCCGGACCGGGACCGGATCCAGCCGGGCCGCGATGCGGGCCGCGAAGGCCCGGGCGAGCTCGGCCGCCTGCCCCTCGCGGCCGGACAGCGAGGTCGGCAGGCCGACCACGATCTCGACGGCGTCGTGCTCGGCCGCGATCTGCGCGATCCGCTCCAGGTCGCCCTTGCCCCGCCGTACGGTCTCGACCGGCGTGGCCAGCAGCCCCGAGGGGTCGCTGCGGGCCACGCCGATCCGGACCGAGCCGACGTCCACGCCCAGGCGTGTGCCGTTCCTCATCGTCTTCGCCCCCTGCCCGTGAGCCGGACGGGCTCACGGGCGTCTTCCTTCATCGGGCAGGTCGCCGGGACGGATCAGGCCGACGTCTGGGAGATCGCCTGCCGGACGGCGGCGAGAGCGTCGCCGATCGCCTCGGGACGGGCGCCGCCGCCCTGGGCGATGTCGTCCTTGCCGCCGCCACCGCCGCCGAGGGCCTTGGCGGCGACGCCGACCAGGTTGCCCGCCTTCAGGCCCCGTCCCCGGCCCGCGTCGTTGACCACGGCGACGACGACCGGCCGGTCACCGGGGACGCCGGCGACCACGACCGCCGCGGCGCGGTCGGCCGGGAAGCGGCCGCGCACGTCGAGGGCGAGCTTGCGCAGGTCGTCGGCGGAGGTGCCGTCGGGCGCGCGGTGCGTCACGACGGAGACGCCGTGCACGTCCTCGGCGCCCGACGCCAGCTCGCCGGCGATCGCGAGCACCTGGGCCGAGCGCAGGCGCTCCAGCTCCTTCTCTGCGGTGCGCAGCCGGGTGACGATGCCCTCGACGCGCTCGGGCAGCTCCTCGCGGCGCGCCTTGAGCTGCTCGGACAGCTGGGCGACGAGCACGCTCTCGCGGGCCAGGAAGCGGAAGGCGTCCAGGCCGACCAGGGCCTCCACCCGGCGCACGCCGGCGCCGATCGAGGACTCGCCCAGCACCTTGACCAGGCCGAGCTGGCCGGAGTTGCTGACGTGGGTGCCGCCGCACAGCTCACGGGAGTAGTCGCCGACCTCGACGATGCGCACGACGTCGCCGTACTTCTCACCGAACAGGGCCAGCGCGCCCATCGCCCGGGCCTCGGCCTGGGAGGTGTGGTAGGCGTTGACCTGCAGGTCGTTGATCAGGACGGCGTTGACCTCGTCCTCGACGTCGCGCAGCACGCTGGGCGGCACGGCCCCGGCGGAGGTGAAGTCGAAGCGGAAGCGGCCGGGCGAGTTCTCCGATCCGGCCTGCGCCGCCGTCTCGCCCAGCGCGTTGCGGAAGCCGCGGTGCACCAGGTGGGTGGCGGTGTGGCTGCGGGAGATGGCGCGGCGGCGCTCGATGTCGATCTCAGCCTCGGCCTGGTCGCCCACCCGGACCTCGCCGGTGCGGACCTTGCCGCGGTGCACGATGACGCCGGTCACCGGGGACTGCACGTCCACGATCTCGATCTCGGCCCCGGAGGTGCGGATGACGCCCTGGTCGGCGAGCTGGCCGCCGCCCTCGGCGTAGAAGGGGGTACGGCTCAGCACGACCTCGACCATGCTGCCGGAGCCCGCGGCGGGGACCGGCGCGCCGTCGACGAGCAGGCCGATGACCTCCGTCTCGGCGGTCACCTGGTCGTAGCCGAGGAACTCGACCTTGCCGGCCTTCTCCAGGATCTGCCCGAAGACCGAGATGTCGGCGTTGCCGGTCTTCTTGGCGGCGGCGTCGGCCTTGGCGCGGTCGCGCTGCTCCTTCATCAGCCGGCGGAAGCCCTCCTCGTCGACCTTCAGGCCCTGCTCGGAGGCCATCTCCAGGGTCAGGTCGATCGGGAAGCCGTAGGTGTCGTGCAGCTGGAAGGCCTGCTCGCCGGCCAGCACGCTCTGACCCTTGCGCTTGGTCTCCTCCACGGCCACGTCGAAGATCGCGGTGCCGGTGCGCAGGGTGCTCAGGAAGGACGCCTCCTCGGCGTCGATGACCGCGTGGATCTGCGGGGCGTCGGCCTTGAGCTCGGGGTAGAGCTCGCTCATCACGTCGATCGCGACGGCGGTCAGCTCGTGCATGTAGCGCTCCTCGCCGGAGCCGAGCAGGCGCAGGTTGCGGATCGAGCGGCGCAGGATGCGGCGCAGCACGTAGCCCCGGCCCTCGTTGCCGGGCAGCACGCCGTCGGCGACCAGCATGGTGCTGGTGCGCAGGTGGTCGGCGACCACGCGGAGGCTGACGTCGGAGCGCGTGTCGCGGCCGTAGCGGGTCTTGGTGAGGTCGGCGGCGCGGTCGAGGATCTTGTAGGTGGTGTCGATCTCGTAGATGTTGTCGACGCCCTGCAGGATCGCGGCCATGCGCTCCAGGCCCATGCCGGTGTCGACGCTCTTGGCCGGCAGCTCGCCGGTGACGTCGAAGTCGACCTTGCTGCGGACCGTGCCGAGCTGGAACTGCATGAAGACGTTGTTCCAGACCTCGAGGTAGCGGTTCTCGTCGGCGACGGGACCGCCCTCACGGCCGTACTCGGGACCGCGGTCGTAGTAGATCTCGGTGCACGGCCCGCCCGGGCCCGGCACGCCCATGTGCCAGTAGTTGTCGGCCAGACCGCGGCGCTGGATGCGCTCCAGCGGCACCCCGGCCCGCTTGTGCCAGATCTCGGCGGCCTCGTCGTCGTCGTGGTAGACGGTGACCCAGAGCCGCTCCTCCGGGAAGCCGAAGCCGCCCTCGGCCTCGGAGGTGGTCAGCAGCTCCCAGGCGAACGGGATCGCCTGGTCCTTGAAGTAGTCGCCGAAGGAGAAGTTGCCGAGCATCTGGAAGAACGTGGCGTGCCGGGTGGTCTTGCCGACCTCGTCGATGTCCGGGGTGCGCACGCACTTCTGCACGCTGGCGGCCCGCTTGTAGGGCGGCTTCTGCTGGCCGAGGAAGTAAGGCTTGAAGGGGACCATGCCCGCGGGGACCAGAAGCAGCGTCGGGTCCTCGGCGATCAGGCTGGCCGAGGGCACGACGGTGTGCCCACGCTCCTCGAAGAAGCGCAGGAAGCGGCGGGCGATCTCTGCCGACTCCATGTCAGCGGCCATCCTTTACGTCGTAGTGATAGGTGTTTTCCACACTGTCGAGACCGAAGCGGGACCGCAACTCCGTTTCCCGCCTGGCCGCGACATCGCGGGCGTCCCCCGCGATGTCCCGGGCCTGCTCCAGCAGGCCGGAGGCGCCGCGGACGGCGCGGCGGGCCACGTGGTTGGGGTGCAGCGCCTGGAGCTTGCGCATGGCCCACACGGCGCCGAAGGCGCCCAGGCCCATGTAGAACAGCCGCCGGATCATCGCCGCCGCCTCTCCAGCACGCGCGAGGCGGAGCGGCCCCGGGAACGGGCGCCCACGGCCCGGCGCAGGCCGTGGCCGAACGCCGCGACCTTGATCATCGGGCCGGTGACCAGCGTCTGGGTGACGTTGCTGACCTTGGCCGCGTGCCCGCTGATCTGCTTGATGTCACGGGTGATGGCCTCCACCGCGACGAGCTGGCGGTTGGTCTCGCCGACGGCGACCGCCACGTCCTCAAGCAGCGGCACGACCCGGTCGCTCAGCTCGGAGACCATCTTGGTGGTCTCGGTGACCAGCCGGGCCAGCCTGACCAGGACCATGATCATGAAGCAGACCAGGACCACACAGGCCACGGCCGCGATCAGCCCGGCGACCTCCCCTGCGGTAAGCATGCGCCGAATCTCCCTACGTCACCGGCCGGAACGGCACGACCTTATCGCGTCTTGCCCGTCTCTCCCGGCAGGCCGCGTAGGAAGGCGCGGATCCTGGACCACCGGTCGGCGAAGCCCGCCTCGGCGCCGTGCCTGGTGGGCCGGTAGTAACTCCGGTCGCGCAGCGGCTCGGGAAGATAGTCCTGGCGGACCAGTCCGTGCTCGAAATCGTGGGGATACTTGTAGCCCTTGCCGTGGCCGAGCTTCTTCGCCCCGGCGTAGTGGGCGTCGCGCAGATGGCCGGGCACCTGGCCGATGTCGCCGCGCCGCACGTCCGAGACGGCCTCCCCGATGGCGGTGATCACGGCGTTGGACTTGGGGGCCAGCGCGCAGTGGATGACCGCCTGGGCGAGGTTGAGCCGTCCCTCGGGCAGGCCGATGAACTCCACCGCCTGGGCCGCGGCCACCGCCACCTGCAGGCAGGTCGGGTCGGCCATGCCGACGTCCTCGGAGGCGAAGATCACGATTCGGCGGGCGATGAACCGGGGGTCCTCCCCCGCCTCGATCATCCGGGCCAGATAGTGCAGGGCGGCGTCGGCGTCGGAGCCGCGCATGCTCTTGATGAAGCCGCTGATCACGTCGTAGTGCTGGTCGCCCTGGCGGTCGTAGCGCACGGCCGCCTTGTCCACGGCCCGCTCCACCACCTCGACGGTGATCTCGCCGTCGGCGATGAGCGCGGCGGCCTCCAGGTAGGTCAGGGACCGGCGGGCGTCGCCTCCGGCGAGCCGCACGAGGTGGTCGGCGGCCTCGGGCGCCAGCCGTACCTTCCCGTCCAGGCCCCGGGGGTCGGCCACGGCGCGCTCGACGACCGTGCGGACGTCGTCGTCGGACAGCGGCTCCAGGGTCAGCAGCAGCGAGCGCGACAGCAGCGGCGAGATGACGGAGAAGAAGGGGTTCTCCGTGGTGGCGCCGATGAAGGTCACCCAGCGGTTCTCCACCGCGGGCAGCAGCGCGTCCTGCTGGGCCTTGTTGAAGCGGTGCACCTCGTCCACGAACAGCACGGTCTGGCGGCCGGACATGCCCAGCTCGCGCCGGGCCTGCTCGATGGCCGCGCGGACCTCCTTGACCCCGGCCGAGACCGCCGAGACCTCGACGAAGCGGCGCCGGGTCACACCCGCCACGACGTAGGCCAGGGTGGTCTTGCCCGTGCCGGGCGGTCCCCACAGGAACAGCGACATCGGCGCCTCGGCCTCGACCAGGCGGCGCAGCGGCGTGCCGGGCCCGAGCAGGTGCCGCTGGCCGATCACCTCGTCGAGCCCGCGGGGGCGCATCCGGACCGCGAGGGGCTCCTGGCCCCGGTGAGCCTCCTCGGCCACCGAATCGAACAGGCTGTCCACGTCCCCGACAGTACCGCCCCTCGCGGGCGTCTCAGCGTGGCCGGGCGGCCCCGGCCCCGCCGTACGCGGTCCCGGCCCCCGGCCCGGTCCCCCCGCCCCGTGCCGGGCCTCAGTTCGTCCAGACGGCCGCGGCCCCGCTGTGCCCGGCCCTGATCACGTAGTAGACCGCCACCGCGGCCAGGACCACCGTGAGCACCGTCACGGCCGTGCGCACCGGCCCGCCGAACCTCTCACCGCGGTTCACGTAGATCAGGCCCAGGGAGACCAGCCCGAGCCCGGCCACGGCCAGCGTCAGGGGCGTGCCGAAGGCCTCGTGCTCGGCGATGCGCTGCCCGAACTCCCCCTGGGCGGAGGCGAAGCGGTTCTCCTTGAGCGAGATGCCGCTCTGCCGGGCGGCCAGAGTGGCGATCGGGGTTACCACTGCGAGTCCCAGCACCGCCCAGCCCAGCGCGGCGCGCGTGCGCGGCGCCAGCGCGTAGACCGCGGCCAGGGCCGCCAGCAGCGGCGTCATGACCACGGTGGCGTGGATGATGAGAGGGTGGGCGGGAAGGCCCAGGATCTCGTCGAACATGGTGGTGCTCCGGTCTTACGGGGTTCGTCTTCGCCGAGTACGAATCTCAGCACGAAGAGGTTCTGAAATCTGTAAAGATCTGCGTCTCCTCCCCTCCCGTCACATAGGCAGGATTCCGCCACTTACATCCAGCACACTCCAGGGCCGGTACGCTTTCGCCGGGTCAGTAGTCATGAAACGGTAATCCTGGAGGACATAGCGGTGAGCGGCGAAGACCGCCAGAGCCAGCTGGCGCGGGAGCACAAGGAGCGGCAGGTCCAGCGTGCCGAGGAGGCCAGGAAGGCCAGGCGGAGCACCTTCGTCGGCGCCGGCGTCGGAACGGTCGTCGTGGTC
Source organism: Paraplanobispora siamensis (assembly GCF_016863175.1). Classification (GTDB taxonomy): domain Bacteria; phylum Actinomycetota; class Actinomycetes; order Streptosporangiales; family Streptosporangiaceae; genus Planobispora; species Planobispora siamensis. The sequence goes on along the minus strand of NZ_BOOJ01000040.1, from coordinate 177,336 downwards.
GGAGGCGTGATCGCCGCGACGGTCCTGCTGGGTGGCGGCGACGACAGGACGAACGTCGCGGCCTCCTCGGATCCCTCGCCGAGCGCCTCCGCGTCCGTCTCCGCCCAGCCGACGCCCAGCACCGCGGTGAGCGCCGGGCCCGTCTCGTGCGAGTACCGCGAGGACACCAGCGGCAGCCCGGCCAAGAAGGTCGGCTACCCGCCGAAGAAGCCGAACCTGAAGCTGAAGACCATGACGATCACCACCAACCACGGTGACGTCGTGATCGACCTGGCCACCCAGGCGGCCCCCTGCACGGTGAACTCCATGGCCTTCCTGGCCAAGAAGAACTTCTACGACAACACCCGCTGCCACCGCCTGGCCACCCCCGAGAACTCGGGCCTGGGCCTGCTGCAGTGCGGCGACCCGCAGGCCAAGGCCGACGGCAAGAACCCCACCGACGGCCAGGGCAGCTCCGGCTACGTCTTCAACGACGAGAACCTGGGCGGCCTGCCGTACACCAAGGGCACGGTCGCGCTGGCGCAGGCCGGCGACGCCAGCAACCAGAACGGCAGCCAGTTCTGGATCTCCCTGGCCGACGACACCGCCCAGCTGCAGCCCGCCTACACGCCGTTCGGCACGGTCTCCAAGGGCATGGACATCCTGGAGAAGGTCTACGCGGGCGGCTGGATCACCAACCCCGACGACATCACCGGCGACGGCGGCTCCAACGCCCCCAAGATCCCGGTCATCATCAAGGACGTCAAGCTCTCCTGACGCGACCCATCGAACACCCCGGCGGCGATCTGCCGCCGGGGTGTTCGGCGTCCGGAGTGTGATACCGCTCACAACCCGCCGGTCGCGGGGCGGCCGGGGACAGGCTGGATGGAGAGGGAACCGTGATCCATCTCACTGAGGGGCGCTCATGTCCAAGCCGACGACGGAGAAGCTACCGGTCGAGTTCCTGTTCAGCCCGGAGTTCAGCCGGGATCCCTACACCCAGTACGGCGCGCTGCGCGAGCGGGGGCCGGTCCACGCGGTCGAGTTCATCCCGGGGACGGACATCCCGGCCTTCCTGGTCATCGACTACGAGCACGGCCGGGCGGCGCTGAACGACCCCCGGCTGGCCAAGGGATCGCGTCACGCCCCCGCCTTCTTCCACCGCGAGGAGGTCAGCACCAACCCGGCGCTGGCCGAGAACATGCTCAACACCGACCCGCCGGACCACACCCGGTTGCGGAAGCTGGTCACCAAGGCGTTCACCCCGCGCCGCACCGAGAGCCTGCGCCCCCGGATCCAGGAGATCACCGACGGGCTCATCGACGCGATGGAGCCCCGTGGCCGGGCCGAGCTCATCGACGACTTCGCCTTCCCGCTGCCGGTCACCGTGATCTGCGAGCTGCTGGGGGTGCCCGCCGAGGACCGCGACGACTTCCGCCACTGGTCGGCGGTCCTGCTCGCCCCCGCCTTCACCCCCGAGGAGATCCGGCTCCGCGACGAGGTGAACGCCGCCATCCACGCCTACTTCGGCGAGATCACCGCCGCCCGCCGGGCCGACCCCCGGGACGACCTGGTCAGCGCGCTGGTCACCGCGCACGACGAGGACGACCTGCTGAGCGACCAGGAGCTGGTCGCCGCCTTCACGCTGCTGCTCATCGCCGGGCACGAGACCACGGTCAACCTCATCGGCAACGGCATGCTGGCCCTGCTGACCCACCCCGGCCAGCTCCGCCTCCTGCAGGACGGGCCCGAGCTGATCCCGGCGGCGATCGAGGAGTTCCTGCGCTACGACGGACCGGTGGAGCGGGCGACCCTGCGCTTCGCCACCGAGGACATGGAGATCGCCGGCGTCGCCGTCCCCAAGGGCAGCGTGGTGCAGATCTCGCTCGGCGCGGCCGGCCGCGACCCCGCCCTGGTCGAGGCCCCGGACACGCTGGACATCACCCGCGCCGACGTCCGCCACATCGCCTTCGGCCACGGCATCCACTTCTGCCTGGGCGCCCCGCTGGCCCGTCTGGAGGGCACGATCGCCTTCGGGACGCTGCTGCGCCGCCTGCCGGGCATCGCCCTGGACTGCCCCGTGGAGGAGATCGGCTGGCGCGCCGGCTCGATCATCCGCGGCGTGCAGGCCCTGCCTGTGCGTTTCTGAAAGGCGTACGGCCCGCCGTACGAGCCGCGGAGACGACGGGAGAGCGCGGGATCGGCACGGGGCCGGCGAAGGACGCCGAGACCGGCGGAGCCCCGGCGAGCGAGGTGCTCGCCGGGGCTCCGCCGTACTCCCGCCGCGCGGGGAGGTCAGGCCTTGGCGGGCCCGGCCTCCTCCGGCTCCTTCGCACCCGTCTCCTTGGGCCGGGCGTCCACGCCCGCCTCCTTGCGCTGCTCGCCCGTGATCGGGGTCGGCGCGCCGGTCAGCGGGTCGAAGCCGGAGGCCGTCTTCGGGAAGGCGATGACGTCGCGGATCGAGTCGCCGCCCGCCAGCAGCATGCAGATGCGGTCCCAGCCGTAGGCGATGCCGCCGTGCGGCGGCGGGCCGTACTTGAACGCCTCCAGCAGGAAGCCGAACTTGCTCTCCGCCTCCTCCTTGGAGATGCCGAGCACGTCGAAGACGCGCTGCTGCATCTCGGCGCGGTGGATACGGATCGAGCCGCCGCCGATCTCCATGCCGTTGCAGACCATGTCGTAGGCGTAGGCCAGGGCCTCACCCGGGCTGTCCTGGAAGGTGTCGGCCCACTCGGGCTTGGGACCGGTGAACGGGTGGTGAACAGCGGTCCAGCCGATCTGGTCGCCGGCGTCGTCGAGCACGGGCTCGAACATCGGCGCGTCGACGACCCACAGGAAGCTCCACTGCGACTCGTCGATCAGGCCGCAGCGCCGGCCGATCTCCAGGCGGGCCGCGCCGAGCAGGTCGCGGGAGGCCGCGGCCGCACCGGCGGCGAAGAAGATCGCGTCACCGGGCTTGGCGCCGGCCTTGGCCGCCAGACCGGCGGTCTCGGTCTCCGACAGGTTCTTGGCGACCGGGCCGCCGAGCGTGCCGTCCTCGCCGACCAGCACGTAGGCCAGGCCCCGCGCGCCGCGCGACTTGGCCCACTCCTGCCAGCCGTCCAGCTCCTTGCGGGTCTGGGAGGCGCCGCCCGGCATGACCACGGCGCCGACGTACGGCGCCTGGAAGACGCGGAAGGTGGTGTCGGCGAAGAACTCGGTCATCTCGACGAGCTCGTGGCCGAAGCGCAGGTCCGGCTTGTCGGAGCCGTAGCGGGCCATGGCGTCGGCGTAGGTCATCCGGGGCAGCGGCGCGGGGATCTCGTAGCCGAGGATCTCCTTCCAGACCCGCCCGATCAGCGCCTCGCCGACGGCGATGACGTCCTCCTGGTCGACGAAGGACATCTCAAGGTCGATCTGGGTGAACTCCGGCTGCCGGTCGGCGCGCAGGTCCTCGTCGCGGTAGCACTTGGCCAGCTGGTAGTAGCGCTCCAGGCCCGCGACCTGCAGCAGCTGCTTGAACAGCTGCGGCGACTGGGGCAGGGCGTACCAGTTGCCGGGCTGCAGGCGGACCGGGACCAGGAAGTCGCGGGCGCCCTCGGGGGTGGAGCGGGTCAGCGTCGGCGTCTCGACGTAGACGAACCCGTGCTCGTTCAGCACCTCGTTGGCGAGGTAGGTGGCCTTGGAGCGGATCCGCATGGCCTGGGCGACCTGCTGGCGGCGGATGTCGAGGTAGCGGTACTTCAGCCGGGCCTCCTCGGAGACACCGGAGTGGCCCTCGATCGGGAACGGCAGCGGGGCCGACTCGCTGAGCACCTCGACCTCGGAGGCGACGACCTCGATCTCACCGGTGGGCAGATCGGGGTTCTCGTTGCCCGCGGGGCGGACCCGCACCTCCCCGACGACCTTGACGCAGTACTCGGCGCGCAGGCCGTGCGCGTCGTCCTCCTCGCGGAAGACCACCTGGGCCGAGCCGGAGGCGTCGCGCAGGTCGATGAAGACCACGCCGCCGTGGTCGCGGCGGCGCGCCACCCATCCGGCCAGCGTTACCTGCTCACCCGCGTGCTCCTTGCGGAGCGAACCGGCGGTGTGCGTGCGGATCACGAAAACTTCCCCTTCAGAATGTCGGCGACCTCGGCCAACGGCACCTCGGTCTGCTCTGCGGTGGTCAGGTCTTTCAGCTGTACGGCCTGCGCCGCCAGGTCGCGCTCGCCCAGGACCAGCGCGTAGCGGGCACCCGACCGGCCGGCGCCCTTCATCGCTCCCTTGAGGCCCTTGCCCCCGAACGACATGTCGGCGGTCAGGCCCGCCCGGCGCAGTTCGGTGACGAGCAGGAACATCCGGCGGCGGGCTTCCTCGCCCAGCGGGACACCGTACACCTGCACACGTTCCCCGATGGCCTCCTCCGCAAGCAGGCCTTCGGCCTCCATCGCCAGGAGCGTCCGGTCCACGCCGAGCGCCCAGCCGACGCTCGGCAGCGCCGGGCCGCCGATCATCTCGCTCAGCCCGTCGTAGCGGCCGCCGCCGCCGACCGCGGACTGCGAGCCCAGGCCGTCGTGGACGAACTCGAAAGTGGTGCGCGTGTAGTAGTCGAGGCCGCGCACCAGGCGGGGGTCGTCGGTGAAGGCGGCGCCCGCGGCGGTCAGCAGCTCGCGGACCTCCTCGTGGTAGGCCTTGCACGCCTCGCACAGGTGGTCGACGACCAGCGGCGCGCCGGCCAGCTGGGCCTGCACCTCGGGCCGCTTGTCGTCCAGCACGCGCAACGGGTTGATCTCGATGCGGGCCCGGGTGGGCTCGTCGAGGTCGAGCCCGCGCAGGAACTCCTGGAGCGCGGCCCGGTAGCGGGGACGGCACTCCTTGCAGCCCAGCGTGTTGAGCAGCAGCCGGACCCCGGTGAGGCCCAGGGCCGCGTAGCCGTCGGCGGCCAGCAGGATCAGCTCGGCGTCCAGCGCCGGGTCCTCGGCGCCGATGGCCTCGGCCCCGACCTGCCAGAAGTGGCGGTAGCGGCCCTTCTGGGCGCGCTCATAGCGGAACTGGCTCCCGGAGTACCAGAGTTTGACGGGGAGCTGCCCGTTGTGCAGGCCGTGCTGCAGGACGGCCCGCACGACCGACGCGGTGCCCTCCGGGCGCAGCGTGATGGAGCGCCCGCCCTTGTCGGTGAAGGTGTACATCTCCTTGGAGACGACGTCGGTCGACTCTCCGACGCCGCGCACGAACAGCGCGGTGTCCTCGAAGACCGGCGTCTCGACGTAGCCGTACCCCGCGCGGCGGACGGGGGCGGCGAGCGCCTCCCGCACGGCGAGGACCCGCTCGGAACGCGGCGGGATCCAGTCGAAGGTGCCCTTGGGCGCCTGAAAACTCATGTCTCTAAAGTCCCCTGCCGGGACCGGCGTGGGGAGCCGCCTCCGCGAGATACGGGTTGGTGGCGCGCTCCTGGCCGATCGTGGTCTGTGGTCCGTGGCCGGGCAGGACCACCGTGTCGTCCGGCAGCGGCAGGCACTTGTCGGCCAGGCTGCGCAGGATCGTCGGGTAGTCGCCGCCCGGAAGGTCGGTGCGGCCGATGGAGCCGGCGAACAGCAGGTCGCCCGAGAACATCACGTGCGGAATCTCGTCCGTGGCGGGCAGCCTGAACGTCACCGACCCCCTGGTATGGCCGGGAGCGTGGTCGACCGTGAGCTCCATGCCCGCCAGCTTCAGCACCGCGCCGTCGGACAGCTCGCGCACGTCGTCGGGCTCGGTGAAGGTGAGCCCGCCGAACAGCTGCTGCCGGGTCGTCAGCGACAGTCCCTTGCCCGGGTCGGAGAGCAGATCGCGGTCCTCGGGGTGGATCCAGGCCGGCACGTCGCGCGCGCCGCAGACCGGGGCGACCGACCACATGTGATCGATGTGACCGTGGGTGACCAGCACCGCGACCGGCTTGAGCCGATGCTCGCGCAGCACTTCGTCCAGATCGCCGACGGCGTTCTGCCCGGGATCGACGATGACGCACTCCTCTCCCGCGGCGGGAGCGACGACATAGCAATTGGTCTGGAAGGACCCTGCGGGAAAGCCGGCGATGAGCATCTGCCTCAGCTGATCTCGTCAAGAATGCGGATGGGAATGTAACCGAAGGGTACCGGTGCGGGTCGGCGGGCTGCGAACCATCGCCCTGTGGCCGATACGATTCGCCCACTCAATATGTAATACTCCGGCACTCGGGAGGGCGAAGCGGTGAGCGGCAAGGACCGCCAGAAGCAGCTGGCGCGCGAGCACTACGAGCGGCAGATGCAGCGACGCGCGGAGCGCGAGGCCAAGGGCAAGCGCAACGCGATCATCGGTAGCACCGTGGGCACCGTGGTGGTCGTAGGCGGGATCATCGCCGCGGTGGCCCTGATCGGAGGGTCCTCGGACCCCTCGGACACGGAGGCCGCGGTCACCCCCGAGCCCTCCGCGAGCCAGTCCACCGCCGAACCGGCGGCCTTCGACCCGGCCACCGGCGGCTGCGGCTACGTGGCCGCCACGGAGAGCGGTCAGGTCAAGGACGTCGGCATGCCCCCGGCCAAGCTCGACGTCTCCGCCAAGTCGATGACGCTGAAGACCAGCCAGGGCGACATCGTCATCAAGCTGGACGGCGGGAAGACCCCCTGCACGGTCGGCTCCTTCGCGCACCTGGCGAGCAAGGACTACTTCGACGGCTCCAAGTGCCACCGTCTGGGCTCCGAGCAGTTCCCGGTCCTGCAGTGCGGCGACCCGCTGGCCAAGGCCGACGGCAAGAACCTGACCGACGGCCAGGGCGGCCCCGGCTACCGCTTCGTGGACGAGAACCTCGAAGGCGCCAAGTACACCCGCGGCGTGGTGGCCATGGCCAACAGCGGTCCCAACAGCAACGGCAGCCAGTTCTTCATCGTGTTCGGCGACACGACCTTGCCAGCGAACTACACCCCGTTCGGTACGGTTACCAAGGGCCTGGAGATCGTCGACAAGGTGAACAAGGGTGGTGTCATCACTCCCGGACAGGACGGCACCGGGGCACCGAAGAAAACCGTCGAGATCGAAGACGTGACAATGTCCGCCAAGAGCTGACGTAATACAAACAGGCATACGGACCCGGGACCGCACGGTCCCGGAAAGGCTGATGAAAGTGCGGGAGGACACGGTGAGCACCGACCCGTGGGGCCGGGTAGACGACGACGGCACCGTCTACGTGCGTACGGCTGAGGGAGAGCGGGCCGTCGGGTCCTGGCAGGCCGGCGAGCCGGAGGAGGCCCTCGCCTACTTCCGCCGCAAATTCGACGAGCTGGCCGGGCAGGTCACGCTCCTGGAGCAGCGCGTCCGCGGCACCGACCTGCCCCCTTCTCAGGCCGAGGCCACCATCGTCAAGCTCCGGGAAGCGATCACCGACGCCCACGCGGTCGGCGATCTCGACGCGCTGCTGGGCCGGCTGAACAGCCTCACGGAGCTGGTCGCCCAGCGCCGCGAGGAGGTCAAGGCCGCCCGTGACGTGGCCCGCGCCGAGGCCAAGGGCGTCAAGGAGCGGATCGTCGCCGAGGCCGAGAGCGTGGCCGAGTCCACGACCCACTGGAAGACCGGCGGCGAGCGCCTGCGTCAGCTGGTGGAGGAGTGGAAGGCCGCCGAGCGGATCGACCGGGTCACCGAGGCGGCGCTGTGGAAGCGCCTGTCGGCCGCCCGTACGGCCTTCGCCAAGCGGCGCAAGGCCTACTTCGCGGGGCTCGACGAGCAGCGCGAGAGCGTGCGCTCCGTCAAGGAGCGGATCGTGACGGAGGCGGAGGCCCTGGCCTCCTCCACCGACTGGGGTCCCACCGCTTCGGCCTACCGGGAGCTGATGCGTCAGTGGAAGGCCGCCGGCCGGGCCTCCCGCGAGGTCGAGGATGAGCTGTGGGCGCGGTTCAAGGGCGCCCAGGACCAGTTCTTCCAGGCCCGCTCCGCGGTCTTCGCCGAGCGGGACGCCTCGCTCGCGGCCAACGCCGAGATCAAGGAGCAGCTCCTGGTCGAGGCCGAGAAGATCCTGCCGGTCACCGACGCTCGCGCCGCCCGGACCGCCCTGCGCGGCATCCTGGAGCGCTGGGAGGAGGCCGGCCCGGTCCCCCGCGAGCAGCGCGACCGCCTGGAGGGCGGGCTGCGCAAGATCGACGACACGATCCGCAAGGCGGAGGAGGCGGAGTGGAAGCGCTCCAACCCCGAGGCCCGCGCCCGCGCCCAGAACACCGTCGACCAGCTGCGCAAGTCCATCGAGCAGCTGGAGACCCGCCTGGAGAAGGCCCGCGCCGCCGGCAAGGACAAGGACGCCAAGGACGCCGAGGAGGCCCTGGCCGCCCGTCGTTCCTGGCTGGAGGAGGCCGAGCGCACGCTCGCCGAGTTCTCCTGACCTGACGCTGCCGGGGCTCCCCGGTCCGGCACCGCCGGGGATCCCCCGATCCGGCGCCGGTCGGGGATTCCTTGATCCGGCGCCGCCGGGGGGTTCTCCTCCCCCGGCGGCCTCCGACCCTTGAGGGTCTCTCCGGCTCTCTGATGGGCCCCTGACGGCTCCTCCGGTCCTCTGACGGGTTCGGGTCCCGCCGCACGGCGGCGCCGAAGGCCCGTCAACCTCCTCGCCGTACCGGCGCCACCGGACGGGGCACCCGGGAGACGAGGGGCCGCATCACCCGCGGACTCCACCACGCCCGCTCGCGGGCTTTCCCCACATCACCCGAGGACCGCTTCACCGCATCCGCTCGCGCGTCCCCGAGACCGGCACCGCCGTACGACGACGCCAGGGGTGCCGTCCCGCTCCGCCGTACCGGCGCCGCGGGACAGGACACCCCACCGGGCGGCGGATCACATCACCCGCGCCGGCTCCACCACGCCCGCTCGCGGGTCTCCCGCACCATCGGGGAGCCGCACCGCCATACCCGCCCGCGGGCTTTCCGCGCCTCAGCCTCCGGCGCCGCTCACGCGGTAGACGTCGTAGACGCCCTGGATGTTGCGCACGGCCTTCAGCACGTGGCCCAGGTGCTTGGGGTCGCCCATCTCGAAGGTGAACTTGCTGATCGCGACCCGGTCGCGGGACGTCGTCACCGACGCCGACAGGATGTTCACGTGCTGGTCGGACAGGGTCCGGGTGACGTCCGACAGCAGGCGGGGGCGGTCGAGCGCCTCGACCTGGATGGCGACCAGGAAGACCGAGTCGTCACCGGGCGACCAGGCCACCTCCACCAGGCGGTCGGGCTCGGACTTCAGCTGCTCCACGTTGGGGCAGTTGGTGCGGTGCACCGACACGCCGTGCCCGCGGGTGACGAAGCCGACGATGTCGTCGCCGGGCACCGGGGTGCAGCAGCGCGAGAGCCGTACCCAGACGTCGGAGTCGCCGGCGACGATCACGCCCGCGCCGCCGCCGCCGCGGGGGCGGCCGCGCAGCTTGGTCGGGACCGAGGCCTCGGCGATGTCCTCCTCGGCGCTCTCCACGCCGCCCAGGGACTGCACCAGCTTCTGCACGACCGTCTGCGCGGCCGTGTGGCCCTCTCCGACGGCCGCGTAGAGCGAGGAGACATCCGGGTAGCGCAGGTCCCTGGCGAGCGCCAGGAGGGACTCTCCGGACATCAGGCGCTGCAGTGGGAGCCCCTGCTTGCGCATGGCGCGGCCGATGGCCTCCTTGCCCGCCTCGATCGCGGTCTCGCGGCGCTCCTTGGAGAACCACTGGCGGATCTTGTTGCGGGCCCGGCCGGACTTGACGAACTTCAGCCAGTCGCGGGACGGGCCGGCGTCCGGCGACTTGGAGGTGAAGATCTCGACGGTGTCGCCGTTGCCCAGCCGGGACTCAAGCGGCACCAGGCGCCCGTTGACCCGGGCGCCGATGCAGCGGTGGCCGACCTCGGTGTGCACGGCGTAGGCGAAGTCGACCGGGGTCGCGCCCTCGGGGAGGGCGATCACCTGCCCGCGCGGGGTGAAGACGTAGACCTCCGAGACCGACAGGTCGAACCGGAGCGACTCCAGGAACTCGCCCGGGTCGGCGGTCTCCTTCTGCCAGTCGAGCAGCTGGCGCAGCCAGGCCATGTCGCTGGCCGGCTTCAGCTTCGCCCCGCCCGGACCGGAGGTGGTCATGTCCTCCTTGTACTTCCAGTGCGCGGCCACGCCGTACTCGGCCCGGTGGTGCATGCCGTGCGTGCGGATCTGCAGCTCCACCGGCTTGCCCTCGGGACCGATCACCGTGGTGTGCAGCGACTGGTACATGTTGAACTTGGGCATCGCGATGTAGTCCTTGAACCGGCCGGGCACCGGGTTCCATCGCGCGTGGATCGTTCCGAGGGCGGCGTAGCAGTCGCGGACCGTGTCGACCAGGACGCGGATGCCGACCAGGTCGTAGATGTCGTCGAAGGCGACGTCCCTGGCGATCATCTTCTGGTAGACCGAGTAGTAGTGCTTGGGACGGCCCTTGACCTCGGCGCGGATCTTGGCCTCGTGCAGGTCGGCCGAGACCTTCTCGATGACCTCCTGCAGGAACAGGTCCCTGCGCGGGGCCCGCTTGGAGACCATCCGGGCGATCTCGTCGTAGCGCTTGGGGTAGAGCATGGCGAACGCGAGGTCCTCCAGCTCCCACTTGATGGTGTTCATGCCCAGCCGGTGGGCCAGCGGGGCGAAGATCTCCAGCGTCTCGCGGGACTTCTGCTGCCGCTTGTGCTCGGGCAGATAGCGCATGGTGCGCATGTTGTGCAGCCGGTCGGCCAGCTTGATGACCAGCACCCGGATGTCGCGGGACATCGCCACGACCATCTTGCGCACGGTCTCGGCCTGGGCGGCGTCTCCGAACTTGACCTTGTCGAGCTTGGTGACGCCGTCGACCAGCAGGGCGATGTTGTCGCCGAAGTCCGCGCGCAGCTCGTCCAGGCTGTAGGCGGTGTCCTCGACGGTGTCGTGCAGCAGCGCGGCGCACAGCGTCTCGTCGTCGGTGCCGAGCTCGGCCAGGATCGTCGCCACGGCCAGCGGGTGGGTGATGTAGGGGTCGCCGCTCTTACGCTTCTGGTCGCGGTGGTGATAGGCCGCCACGTCGTAGGCACGCTCGATCAGCCGCAGGTCCGCCTTCGGATGGGTCGCGCGGACCGTGCGGAACAGCGGTTCAAGCACCGGGTTCATGGCGCCACCCCATTGCCCCCCAAAGCGGGCGATCCTTCGCCGCACCGCCGGTTTCTCTTCGGTGGCTCCGGACATGGCGGAACCGGCATCGCCTGCCGGGACGGTCATGTCGGGACCGCCACCGCCGGCGGTCACGTCGGGCACGACCACATCACGGGGCACTCAGACTCCTCACGTTCGAGTCCAGATCCCTCAGTGTATCCAGACCGGCCCGGGCTGTTGCCCGCCCGGGGTAATCAGACGATCACCAGGGGATGCAGCTCGACGCCGTCGAGCCGGTCTCGACCCTTGAGGAAGGACAGTTCCATGAGCACGGCGACGGCGACGACCTCGGCGCCCGCCCTGCGGACCAGCTCCACCGCCGCGCGCGCCGTGCCTCCGGTGGCGAGCACGTCATCGACGATGAGGACGCGCTCGCCGGGAGCGAAGGCGTCCCGGTGAACCTCGATGGTGGCGGAGCCGTACTCTAGATCGTATGACGCCTCGAGCGTCTCCGCGGGCAGTTTGCCCTTCTTTCGCATCGGGACGAACCCGGCGCCGGCCTTGTAGGCCGCCGGCGCGGCCAGGATGAACCCGCGGGCCTCGATGCCGACGATCTTGTCCACGGAGCGCAGTCCCGCCAGCTCGTCCGTCACCGCGGCGAACGCCTCCGGGTCGGCCAGCAGCGGGGTGATGTCCTTGAACAGGATCCCCGGCTTCGGGTAGTCGGGCACGTCGCGGATCCGGTCCCGGATCAGCCGGCTCAGGTCACTCATGGTCACATCCCTGCTGGAGAACGCCGATCGGGGCGCGTCGCGCGGAGCCGTCCCGCTCCGCGGGACGTGCCCCGGGGAAACCGTCCGAGAAAACGCCTCCGCTCCCCTGTGCGGGGAGCGGAGGCATCGTCCTCACCGGATCTACTTCTTCTTGCGCTTCTCGTCGGCCGCGGCGCCGGTGGAGGCGCCGGCCGTCACCGGCTGGCGTCCGCTCTTGGCGCCGGTCCCGCCGCCGGTGGCGGCGAGCCTGCGGGCGATCGCCTGGTAGCGCGGCTCGCGCTCCTTCATCGTCACCAGCAGCGGGGTCGCCACGCACAGCGAGGAGTAGGTACCGACGATCATGCCGACGAACAGTGCCAGCGACAGGTCCTTCAGCGTGCCCGCGCCGAACAGCGTGGTGCCGATGAACAGGATCGCCGCCACCGGCAGGATCGCCACCAGGGTGGTGTTCAGCGACCGGATCAGCGTGTGGTTCAGCGCGTCGTTGGCGGCCTGGGTGTAGGTGACCTTGGAGGTCGTGCCGAGCTTGGCGGTGACCTCCTTGATCATGTCGAACACCACGACCGCGTCGTACAGCGAGTATCCGAGGATCGTCAGGAAGCCCAGCAGGGTCGCCGGGGTGACCTCGAACTGGGACCAGGCGTAGACGCCCGCGGTGATCACCAGGTCGTGGACCAGCGCGACGATGGCGGCCAGCGCCATCTTCCACTCGAAGGCCATCGTCAGGTACAGGATGATCGCCAGCATGAAGACGATCAGGCCGATGACGGCCTTGTCGGCGACCTGACCGCCCCACGAGGCACCGATCACCTGGACGGTGACGTCGTTCTGCTGGAGGCCGAACTCCGCGGCCGCCGCCTTCTGGACCGAGGTCACCCGGTCGGCGGGCAGGCTGTCGGTGGTGACCCGCCAGCCGTTGTTGGTCTCCTGCACGATCGCCTGGTGCGCGCCGGCGTCCAGGATGGTGCTGCGGACCTGCTCGATGTTGGCCGCGGGGGCCTTGAAGGAGAAGACGGACCCGCCGGTGAACTCCACGCCCAGCTTCAGCCCGTTGATGACCAGACCGGCGATGGAGATCGCCAGCAGGAAGGCGGACAGGCCGTACCAGAGCTTCTTGCGCCCGACGAAGTCGACGTTGACCTCGCCCCGGTACAGGCGGCTAACGAGGCCGGCCATCATGCCTCCTGGGAAACGGTCTTGGGGCCGGCGACCGGCTGGACGCTCATGCGCTCGGCGTCCAGGCCGGAGAGCTTGTGCCCCTTGGCGAAGAACTTCAGGCGGGCCAGCAGCGCGACGAACGGCTTGGTGAACATGAACACCACGACGATGTCGATCAGGGTGGTCAGGCCCATCGCGAACGCGAACCCGGCCACACCGCCGACCGCCAGGAAGTACAAGACTACGGCGGCGATGAACATGACCGCGTCGGCGATCAGGATCGTACGGCGGGCGCGGACCCAGGCGACCTCGACGGCCGCGCGCAGCGAGCGGCGGCCCTCCTTCATCTCGTCGCGGATCCGCTCGAAGTAGACGATGAACGAGTCCGCGGTGATGCCGATCGAGACGATCAGACCGATGATGTGCGGCAGCGACAGGCGGAAGCCCGCGTAGTCGCCGAGAAGCACCACCGACTGGTAGGTCAGGACGGTGGCCACCCCGAGGCTCAGCACCGAGACGACGCCCAGGCCGCGGTAGTAGAGCATCGAGTAGACGACCACCAGGGCCAGGCCGATGGCGCCGGCGATGAGACCGCCGCGGAGCTGGTCGGCGCCCAGGGTCGAGGAGACCTCCTCGATCGAGCTCTTCTCGAACTTCAGCGGCAGCGCGCCGTACTTGAGCTGGTTGGCCAGCTCGGTGGCGGTGACCTGGGTGAAGCTGCCGGAGATCTGCGCCCGGCCGCCGGTGATGGGCTCCTGGATGACCGGGGCGGAGATGACCACGCCGTCCAGGACCATGGCGACCTGGTTGCGCGGGGCCTGGGAGTTGAAGGCCGTCGTGGTGACCTTGGACCACTGCTGCGGGCCCTCACCCTTGAAGGAGAGCTGGACGAGCCACTCGCCGGTGCTCTGCTCCTGGCCCACGGTGGCGCTGTCGATCGCGGTGCCGGTCACGGCCGCCTTGTCGAGGACGTACTTGGCGCTGCCGTCGTCGCTGCAGCCGACGAACTGCTTGTTCGGGTCGTCCTGGGCGCCCTGGCCGCGGTCCTTCTTGGAGCAGTCGAGAGCCTCGAACTCCTTGAGCACCGCGGGGTCGATGCCCGTGGGGTCGACGCCCGCCATCGGGTCCTCGGTCGGCAGGACGCTCGGCTGCGCCGACGGCGCGGCGCTGCCGCTGGGCCTGGCCGAGGAGGCGGGGCTCGGATCGGTCAGCGCCGAGGACAGACCGCGACCGGCCGGCGTGCCGCTCGGGCTCGGCTGAACGGTCGCCGAGGGCTTCGGCGTGCTCTGCCGGCCCTCGCCGGTGGCCGTGGGCGAGGCGGCGGGCGTCGGCGCCTGGGTCGGCATCTCGCCCGGAGGCGCGGGCGCGCCCGCCGCGATCGCCATCACCTGGCGGAAGCGCAGCTCCGCGGTCGTGCCGACCAGCTTGACGACTTCCTCCTGTCCCACTCCCGGAACGGAGATGACGATGTTGTCACCGGCTTTGGCGACCTCGGCGTCGGAGATGCCCGTGCCGTTAACCCGGTCCCGGATGATGTTCACGGCCAGGTTGATGCTCTCCTCGGAAGGAGCGCTCCCGTTCGGCGTGATGGGCTGCAGCGTCACGGTCGTGCCGCCGGCGAGGTCGAGGCCATACTCCGGGGTGTACGCCTTGTTCAGGAGCATCACCCCGCCCATGGCGAGAATGAGCGCCACGAGCAGCAGGAGCACGCGCCCCGGTCTGCTCTGGCCGCTGGTCGGTCGGGCCACTGGTCGTCAGTTCTTTCGGCTATAGAGGATTGTCGGCGAGGTGGTCAGGACTTCTTGCTGGCGGAGTCCTGGTCCTCGCCCTGCTGCTCGGCGGTCTCCGTCACGTCCTCGACGGCCTCGGGGGTGGTGTCCTCGGCGTCGTCGACCGGGGTCAGCACCCGTCCGATCGCGGCCTTGACCCAGCGGGTCTCGACACCGGGGGCGATCTCCAGGATCACGTCGTCGGCGTCGATCGCCACCACGGTCGCGAAGAGACCCGTCGTGGTCATGACGCGCGTCCCCGGAACGAGGGAGTTCTGCATCTGGATCTGCTCCTGCTGCCGCTTGCGCTGCGGGCGGATGAGCAGGAAGTAGAAGACCACGACCATTAGAGCGATCATGATAAGGCTTGAGTAGTTGCCGCCCATGGGGCCGCTCCTTCACTTAAGAAACCGGCCTGGCGCCGGACGTCGAATACGGCCACGCCGCTCAGCACGTCAGCCTACACAGCCAGCCAAGCCACGGAGTTTAGGCGAGCTGTTCGGAGCGCGGCAACGAAGTCACGATCTGGCACGCGGGGAAGTTCCCGTTTTGAGATGGTTGTCACCGATCCGTGATGGAGTCAATACGATCGCGGCGGGAAAGGGGGAGGTCAGGAGTTCTCGTCCTGATCGGTGAGATCGGCCACGACCGAGGCGCCGAAGGCGTCGGGCGGCGGGGTCAGCCCCATGTGGATCCACGCGGCGGCCGTGGCGACCCTGCCCCGCGGGGTGCGGGCCAGTAAACCCTGGCGGACGAGGAACGGCTCGGCGACCACCTCCACCGTCTCCGGCTCCTCCCCCACCGCGACGGCGAGCGTGGACAGGCCCACCGGGCCGCCGCCGAACCTGCGCAGCAGTACCCCCAGCACCGCCCGGTCGAGCCGGTCCAGGCCCTGGGCGTCGACCTCGTAGAGGTTCAGAGCGGCCGCGGCCACGTCCTTGGTGATGACCCCCTCGGCCCGGACCTCGGCGAAGTCGCGCACCCGGCGCAGCAGCCGGTTGGCGATGCGCGGTGTGCCGCGGGAGCGCCCGGCGATCTCGCGGGCCGCGTCGCCGGGCAGCTCCAGCCCGAGCAGCCGCGAGGATCGTTGCAGCACCTGCTCCAGTTCCTCGGCCTCGTAGAAGTCCATGTGGGCGACGAAGCCGAACCGGTCGCGCAGCGGCGCGGGCAGCAGCCCGGCGCGGGTGGTGGCGCCGACCAGGGTGAACGGGGCGATCTCCAGCGGGATCGCGGTCGCGCCCGGTCCCTTGCCCACCACGATGTCGACGCGGAAGTCCTCCATCGCCAGATAGAGCATCTCCTCCGCCGGACGGGCCATCCGGTGGATCTCGTCGATGAACAGGACCTCGCCCTCCGAGAGGGTCGACAGGATCGCCGCGAGGTCGCCGGCCCGCTCCAGGGCGGGACCGGAGGTGATGCGGAGCGGCACCCCCAGCTCCGTCGCGATGATCATGGAGAGGGTCGTCTTGCCGAGCCCCGGGGAACCGCTCATCAGGACATGGTCCGGCGGACGGTTGCGGCGCAGCGCGCTGTGCAGCACCAGCGAGAGCTGCTCGCGCACCCGCGCCTGGCCGATGAACTCCTCCAGCCGCTTGGGTCGCAGCGCCGCCTCGATCAGCCGCTCGTCGCCCTCGGCCTCGGCCGACACCAGATCGCGTTCCGAACCCACTTCAGCCCGCCTCCACCCGGACGGGCGCGTTCTTCCCGCGGCGCCCGCAGCCTGCTCCTCGAAGCCCCCGGCCCACGCGGTCCGCCCGCTTCCCCCGGCCCACCCGGTTCATCCGGCTCACCGCAGGCTCAGCGTCCGCAGCGCCGCCTTCAGCAGCACCGCCACCTGCGGGGTGCGCCCCTCGGCCAGCTCGGCGTCGGCCTGCGGGCTCACCGCGGCGACGGCCTCGTCGGCGTCCTTGGCGGAGTAGCCCAGGCCGACCAGGCCGGAATGGACCTGCTCGCGCCAGGGGGAGACGACCGCGCGGCCGTTGAGCGCGGCGTTGACCGCCTCCTCGGGGGCGCCCAGCTTGTCCTTGAGGTCCACGATGATCCGCTGTGCGCCCTTGGGGCCCACGCCGGGGACCCGGGTCAGCGCCTTGACGTCGGCGCTCGCCACGGCGACCCGGAGCGTGTTCGGCGTGTGCACGGCGAGCATGGCCAGCGCCACCTTGGGCCCGACCCCGCTGGCGCCCTGCACCAGCTCGAAGACCCGGCGCTCGTCGCTGTCGGCGAAGCCGTACAGGGTGAGGGAGTCCTCGCGGACCACCAGGGAGGTGGCCAGCCGGGCCTCCTCCCCCACGCGCAGCGTCGCGAGCGTGGCCGGTGTGCAGTGCACCAGCACGCCGATCCCCCCGACCTCGACGACCGCCCCGTCGGGCGCGATCGCGGTCACCTGTCCCCGCACGGAGGCGATCACTGCTTTCTTCCTCTCGAATATCCGGCGCGGTCGCGGAAGTAGGCCGCCGCGGTCGTGCCCGTCGCACCCGGGCCCGCGGCCGCGCGGGCCGCCGCCTCGGCCAGCCGGTTCTGCACGCCGCCCCGCCACACGTGGCAGATGGCCAGCGCGAGGGCGTCGGCGGCGTCGGCGGGCTTGGGCATGGCGTCCAGCCGGAGCAGCTTGGTCACCATGGTGCCGACCTGCTGCTTGTCCGCCGTGCCGCTGCCGGTGATCGCGGCCTTGACCTCCGACGGGGTGTGCAGCGCCACGGGCAGCCCCCGCCGCGAGGCGCACAGGATGGCCACGGCCGAGGCCTGCGCGGTCCCCATGACGGTCCGGAGGTTGTGCTGGGCGAAGACGCGCTCCACGGCCACGGCGTCGGGCCTGACCTCGTCGAGCCACTGCTCGATCCCGGCCTCGACGGCCACCAGCCTGGCCCCGATCTCGTCGTCGGGAGAGGTGCGCACGACCCCCACCTTGACCAGGTTCAGCGGCGCCCCGGGCCGTCCCTCGACCGCCCCGAGCCCGCACCGGGTCAGCCCCGGGTCGACCCCCATCACCCGCAGCTCGGCCACCCGCACTGACCTGCCTCCCACCCGCCGAACACCTGTTCGGTGCCCGACTCTACCGCCTGCGGACGGCACGCGCATGGAGCACGGCGGGAGTTCCGCCCCGGCCTCACAGGTGCTGGGCGGCGGGCTCGCCGCTGGTGCCCTCGGCCGCGCGGGCGCGCATCCGGTCCAGCCTCGCCATCACCGGCGTGGCCGTGACGCCGTGCAGGACCACCGAGACCAGCACCGTGAAGCCCACCACCGCCCATATCTCCCGGGCGGGCACGCCGAAGTCCGCGTGGCCCAGGGCGTAGGCCAGGTAGTACAGCGAGCCGATCCCCCGGATCCCGAAGAAGGCGATCACTCCCCGTTCGCGGGGGCCCGCCCGGCCGCCGAGCTGGCCCAGCCAGCCGGTCAGCGGCCGGATCACCAGGAGCAGCAGCAGCCCGGTCGCCGCCCCCTGCCAGGTGAGCCAGGCCAGTCCGCCGCCGGCCACGAACCCGCCCAGCAGCAGGATCAGCCAGGCGGTGAGCAACCGCTCGATCTGCTCGATGAAGCCGTGCAGCACACCGTTGTAGCCGTGGGTGCGCTCGGCGGCCCTGATGGTGCACGCCGTGACGAACACCGCGATGAACCCGTACCCCTGCACCAGCTCGGTGAGGCCGTAGGCCAGGAAGGTCGCGGCCAGCGCGACGAAGCCCTCGCGGTGCTCGGCCAGCCGCAGGTCGGGGCGCTGCGCGCGGAAGAACATCCGGCCCAGCGCCTTGCCGGCCAGCAGGCCGACGAGCACGCCCATGCCGCACCGGTAGAGCAGGTCGACCAGCGCCCACTCCCCGGCCCACGCCGAGCCCCCGGCCAGGGCCACCGCGATCGCGGCGTAGACGAGCGGGAAGGCCAGCCCGTCGTTGAGCCCGGCCTCCGAGGTGAGGGCGAAGCGCACCTCGTCGTCGGCCTTCTCGGAGTCGACCGGCTCACCGACCTGGACGTCCGAGGCGAGCACCGGGTCGGTCGGGGCGAGCACGGCCCCCAGCAGCAGGGCCGCGGCCACCGGCCAGCCCAGCAGGCCCTGGGCCGCGACGGTGACGGCGCCGACGGTCAGGAGCATCGTCACGCCCAGCAGACGCCAGGTCGAGGACCACCTGCGCCAGCCGAAGGGCCGGTTGATCGCCAGCCCCGCGCCCATCAGCGAGATGATCACGCAGATCTCGGTGATGTGCTCGACCGCCGTCCGCTGGGTCACCGGATCCAGCGGGGGCAGGCCGATCGGCAGGATGTAGAGGAGAAGCCCGCCCAGCAGGCACGCCAGCGGCAGCGAGAAGGGCCGCCGCTTGAGCACCCGCGGCAGGATGGCCGCCAGCAGGGCGCCCACGCCCGCCACCGCGAAGATCAGATCCGAGTTCCCCATGATCCCGCGCACATACCCTCGGACCCGTCCGGCATACCCGGTCGTCGAGGATGTTTCGTGACTCCGGTCCGCATGCCGTACACGCGGGAGGGCCGCCCGGCACCCCGTACCCGGCGGAACGTGCCGGAGGAGGCCGGGCCGGAGGAGGTGTGCAGCATGCCGGTACGGGGTCCGGAGCGTTCAGCTGCAGGGTCCCGCGCACGCCGACCGCCCGGATCCCGGAAGGGGCGTCCCTTCTCGGGCCGGGCAGCGGGTGTCACCCCGGATCAGGCGTCGAGCTTCTCCAGGACCTCGTCGGAGACGTCGGCGTTCGACCAGACGTTCTGGACGTCGTCGCTGTCCTCCAGCGCGTCGATGAGCCGGAACACCTTGCGGGCGCCCTCCTCGTCGAGCTGGATGTTCATGGTCGGCATGAAGCTGGACTCGGCCGAGTCGTAGTCGATCCCGGCGTCCTGCAGGGCCTTGCGGACCGGGACGAGGTCACCGGCCTCGGAGACGACCTCGTAGGCCTCGCCGAGGTCGTTGACCTCCTCGGCGCCGGCGTCGAGGACGGCCGTCAGCACGTCGTCCTCGCTCAGCTCGCCCTTGGGCACGATCACGACGCCCTTGCGGTTGAACATGTAGGAGACCGAGCCGGGGTCGGCCAGGGAGCCGCCGTTGCGGGTCAGCGCGACGCGGACCTCGGAGGCCGCCCGGTTGCGGTTGTCGGTGAGGCACTCGATCAGCACCGCGACGCCGCCGGGGGCGTAGCCCTCGTACATGATGGTCTGCCAGTCGGCGCCGCCGGCCTCGAGACCGCCGCCGCGCTTGCGGGCGCGCTCGATGTTGTCGATCGGGACCGAGCTCTTGCGCGCCTTGGTGATGGCGTCGTACAGCGTCGGGTTGCCGTCCGGGTCGGGACCTCCGGTCCGGGCCGCGACCTCGATGTTCTTGATGAGCTTGGCGAACAGCTTGCCGCGCTTGGAGTCGAGCGCGGCCTTCTTGTGCTTGGTCGTCGCCCATTTGGAGTGGCCCGACATCGGCTAAAGCTCCCTAACCATCTCAACGAAGTATGAATGCACGCCCGCGTCCGGAGTGAGTTCCGGGTGGAACGACGTGGCGAGCAGCGGTCCCTGGCGGACCGCGACGATCCTATCCCCAGGTTCGGCCAGCGCCAGCACCTCGACCTCCGGCCCGACGGATTCGACCCAGGGAGCGCGGATGAACACCGCGCGCAGCGCGCCGCGGCCGGCGAAGTCGATGTCGGCCTCGAAGGAGTCGACCTGACGCCCGAAGGCGTTGCGGCGGACCGTCATGTCGATGCCGCCGACGGTCCGCTGTCCCTCGATGCCGCCCTCGATCCGGTCGGCGAGCATGATCATGCCCGCGCAGGACCCGTAGGCGGGCATGCCGTTCTTGATCCGCATCCGCAGGGGCTCGAGCAGGTCGAAGGTCTCGGCGAGCTTCCACATCGTGGTGGACTCCCCGCCGGGGATGACCATCCCGTCGACGGCATCGAGCTCGGCGGGCCGCCGTACGGGCACCGCCTTCGCGCCCGCCTCCTCCAGCGAGCGCACATGCTCGCGTACGTCCCCCTGGAGGGCGAACACACCGATCGTGGGCACGGTCATCCTTTCGTCCGGCTCGTCAGATTCGCCTTAGAGGGTAGTCCCTGCTGTTCAACGTGCCGGACATTCGTCTTCATCCCCGCGAACCGGAACCACCCCCGCGAACCGGAACGGGGCGGCAGCCGTACGGCCACCGCCCCGCCTTCACGCCCGTCCGCCCGTCAGGGACGGCCGGTCTCCGCCCGTCAGGGACGCCTGGTCTCCAGGTCCACCGTCTCCTGGATCTGGTCCTGCGGCGGCAGCGTCCTGGCCTGGGGGTCGAGCGGGCGCAGGTACGTCTGCTGCACGCCCGGCACCCGGTCCTCGATCACGAACGTCGCCCTGGTGTGCGCCGCCGCACCCGGCCGGGTGACCTGGGGCAGCACCTTGAAGTCCGCGGTGAGCAGCTCGCGCCCGATCTTGGTGATCACGTAGCCGCGCTGGTTGTTGTAGAACCTCAGGTGCGGGTTGATGGTCAGGAACGGGTGGGTCGCCGGGTCGGAGTCCCGGCCGTCGCCGCCGGTGCTGATCGAGGAGGTGACCAGCTCCGAGCCGACCGTGCGGGTCGTCGGGTCGTCGTAGTCGAGCTTGAGGTCGCTGGCCCAGTGGGCGTGCACGTCGCCGGTGAGCACCACCGGATTGCGCACTCCCGCGTCCACCCAGCCCTGCGTGATGCGCTGCCGCGAGGCGACGTAGCCGTCCCAGGCGTCCTGGCTGGTGATCTTGGCGGGTCCGGCGTTGTTGTCGCGCTGGGCGAAGAAGACCTGCTGGCCGATGATGTCCCACTGCGCCCGCGAGCGGTGGAAGCCCTCGATCAGCCAGCGCTCCTGCTCCTGCCCGGTGATCGAGCGGGCCGGGTCGACCGCCTCCGGGCAGTCGTCGTAGCCGTCGCCGCAGCCCTGGTCGCTGCGGTACTGCCGGGTGTCGAGCATGTGGAAGGTGGCCAGCCGTCCCCACCGGATCCGCCGGTAGAGCTGCATGTCGATCCCTCTGGGCACGGACGCGCGGCGCAGCGGCATGTTCTCGTAGTACGCGCGGAAGGCGGCCTCGCGGCGGGCCGGGAAGTCCGGCTGCGGGATCTCGGGCTTCTCCGGCACCTCGTCGGCCCAGTTGTTGTCCAGCTCGTGGTCGTCCCAGACGACCAGCCAGGGCGCCGCGGCGTGGGCCGCCTGCAGGTCGGGGTCGGTCTTGTACTGGGCGTGCCGCTGCCGGTAGTCGGCGAGGGTCTCGGTCTCCGGGCCCTCGTGGTGACGGATGTTGCCGCCCGGGATCGTGTAGGTGTCACGCTGGTACTCGTACTGGTAGTCGCCCAGGTGGATCACCAGATCCGGGTGCTCCTCGGCCAGGCGCCGGTAGGCGGTGAAGTGGCCGTGCTCGTACTGCGCGCACGAGGCGAAGGCCATCGTCAGGCCGGAGCCGTACGCCAGCGGGTGCGGGGCGGTCCTGGCCCGGCCCATGGGCGAGACGTGCGGGCCGACCCGGAAGCGGTACCAGTAGTCCCGGTCGGAGAAGAGTCCGTCGACCTCGACGTGCACGCTGTGCCCCCACTCCGGCGCCGCCGTGGCCACGCCGTGCCGCAGGACCTTGCGGCCCGCCTCGTCGGCGTAGACCTGCCAGTGGACCCGGAACGGCCGCGCGGGCACGCCCCCCATGCCGTCCTCGGCCAGCGGCTGCGGCGCCAGCCGGGTCCAGATCACGAAGCCGTCGGCGTCGGGGTCGCCCGAGGCCACCCCGAGCGTGAAGGGGTCGGACTTCAGCTCCCGGGAGGGCCGGGAGCCGCCCGCCCGCCCGGAGGCGGCGCGCGCGGCGGGGACACCGGCCACGGCGCCCGCCGCGATGCCGGTGACGAGGAACGAACGGCGGCTGAGCTGGGACAAGGGGGCCTCCCGGGATGATCAGGCGCGGGCACCCGTAGCCTGGCGGAGGATCATGACAGGGGAATGAACTCCGATCGACGTGGAAAAGTCAGCATCTGTCGTGGACACGGGGCCGGACCCGGCGGATACGGGGCCGAACCTGACCGACGGAGGGACCGACCCCGGCGGATGCGGAGCCGAACCCGGCGGCTGGATGGGGCCGGCCCTCGCGGACGCGGGCCCGGCCCGCTCCCCCGCCGCGGGACCGGATCAGGCCTGCTCCTCCGCGGCGGCCTGCGCGGCCCGGTCGTCGGGCGGGCGCAGGTAGGCCTGCCGGACCCCGGGGATCCCGTCCTCTACGAGGAACCTCGCCCTGGTGTACGCCCGGGCGCCCGGCCGCGTCACCCGCGCCAGCACCTTGAAGTCCGCGCTGAGCAGGCCGCGCCCGATCTTGGTGATCACGTAGCCGCGCTGGTTGTTGTAGAACCTCAGGTGCGGGTTCGCGGCCAGGAACGGGTGGGTCGCCGGGTCGGAGTCGCCGCCGTCCCCGCCGGTGCTGATCGAGGAGGTCACCAGCTCCGCGCCCACCGCCGGTGCCGCCGGATCGTCGTAGTCGAGCTTGAGATCCCCGGCCCAGTGGGCGTGCACGTCGCCGGTGAGCACCACCGGATTGCGTACCCCGGCGTCCAGCCAGCCCTGGGTGATCCGCCGCCGGGAGGTGACGTAGCCGTCCCAGGCGTCCTGGCTGGTGATCTTCGCCGAACCGGTGTCGCTGTCGCGCTGGGCGAAGAAGACCTGCTGGCCGATGATGTCCCACTGCGCCCGCGAGTGGCGCAGGCCCCGCAGCAGCCAGCGCTCCTGCTCCCCGCCGATGATCGAGCGGGCCGGGTCCGCGGCCTGCGGGCAGTTGCGGTAACCGTCCCCGCAGGCCTGGTCGCTGCGGTACTGCCGGGTGTCGAGCATGTGGAAGGTGGCCAGCCGCCCCCACCTGACCCGCCGGTAGAGCTGCATGTCGGCACCGCGCGGGACGGAGCGGCGGCGCAGCGGCATGTTCTCGTAGTAGGCCCGGAAGGCCGCCCTGCGGCGCCTGCGGAAGCGGGCCTGGGGGCCGCCCTGCCGCTCCGGCACCGCGCCCGCCCAGTTGTTGTCCAGGTCGTGGTCGTCCCAGACGACCAGCCAGGGCGCCGCCGCGTGCGCGGCCTGCAGGTCGGGGTCGGTCTTGTAGAGGGCGTGCCGCTGCCGGTAGTCGGCGAGGGTCTCGGTCTCCGGGCCCTCGTGCAGGCGGACGCTCCCTCCGGGTATGACATAGCCGCCGGCGCGGTGCTCGTACTGGTAGTCGCCCAGGTGCAGGATCAGGTCGGGCCGTTCCTCGGCCAGACGCCGGTAGGCGGTGAAGTAGCCGTGCTCGTACTGCGCGCACGAGGCGAAGGCCATCGTCAGGCCGGAGCCGTACGACGTCCGGTGCGGGGCGGTCCTGGCCCGGCCCATCGGGGACACGTGACGGCCCGCCTTGAAGCGGTACCAGTAGTCCCGGTCGGCCCGCAGCCCGTCGACCTCGACGTGCACGCTGTGCCCCCAGGCGGGCGCCGCCGTCGTCTCGCCGCGCCGTACGACCCGGCGGCCCCTCTCGTCGGCGTAGATCTGCCAGCGCACGGAGAACGGCCGCGCGGGCATGCCTCCCCTGCCGTCCTCGGCCAGCGGCCGGGGCGCCAGCCGGGTCCAGATCACGAACCCGCCGGGGCCCGGGTCGCCCGAGGCCACCCCGAGCGTGAAGGGGTCGGTGCGCAGGCGCGAGGCCGGGACAGCGGCCGCGACGGGGAAGCCCGTGACCGCACTCGCGACCGCGCCTGTGGCCGTGGCGGTCCCGGCCAGACCGGCGATCCCGGTGACGAGGAAGGAACGCCGGGTGAGCAGGGGCATGGGGTTCGTCCTCCCGGAGCGATCGGGGCGCGGGCGCCGGTGGCTTCGGGAGGTGACGACAGTTGAGCGGAATTTCCGGACACGTCAAAGGCGGCGCCCCCGAGGGGACGCCGCCTTTGACGGAATCTTTCTGCGGACCTGATCTTTCTGCGGACCTGATCTTTCTGCGGATCCGGTCCTCCCGCGGGCCCGATCTCCCTGCGGCCCTGCGGGGTACGGCCTCCGGCTACCAGCCGCGCTCGGCCAGGCGGTGCGGGACCGGGATCTCGTCGACGTTGATGCCGACCATGGCCTCGCCCAGGCCGCGGGAGACCTTGGCGATGACGTCGGGGTCGTCGTGGAAGGTGGTGGCCTTGACGATGGCGGCGGCGCGCTGGGCCGGGTTGCCGGACTTGAAGATGCCCGAGCCGACGAACACGCCCTCGGCGCCGAGCTGCATCATCATGGCGGCGTCGGCCGGGGTGGCGATGCCGCCCGCGGTGAACAGCACGACGGGCAGCTTGCCGGTCTTGGCGACCTCGGCCACCAGTTCGTACGGCGCCTGCAGCTCCTTGGCCGCGACGTACAGCTCGTCCTCGGGCAGGGAGGACAGGCGGCGGAGCTCGGCGCGGATGGTGCGCATGTGGGTGACGGCGTTGGAGACGTCGCCGGTGCCGGCCTCGCCCTTGGAGCGGATCATGGCCGCGCCCTCGGTGATGCGGCGCAGCGCCTCGCCCAGGTTGGTCGCGCCGCAGACGAAGGGCACGGTGAACTGCCACTTGTCGATGTGATTGGCGTAGTCGGCCGGGGTGAGGACCTCGGACTCGTCGATGTAGTCGACGCCGAGCGACTGCAGCACCTGCGCCTCGACGAAGTGGCCGATGCGGGCCTTGGCCATGACCGGGATGGAGACGGAGTTGATGATGCTCTCGATCATGTCCGGGTCGCTCATCCGGGAGACGCCGCCCTGCGCGCGGATGTCGGCGGGCACGCGCTCCAGCGCCATGACGGCGACGGCGCCGGCGTCCTCGGCGATCTTTGCCTGCTCCGCGGTGACGACGTCCATGATGACGCCGCCCTTGAGCATCTCGGCCATACCGCGCTTGACCCGGGCGGTTCCGGTGACGGTGGTCTCGGTGACTTCGGGCGTGCTGCTGGACACGGTCTCTACCTCACGACGGCTGGTTGCTGCGGATCGGGGCCGACCAGGAGAACGGCGGCCACCACGTCTTCATCGTAGGCGGTCGTCCGCCTATTCCCTTACATGCCACCTTGTCGCGCTCGCCCGCCCATGTTGGACATCATGTACGGCTCGGCGGCGGGCGCGGAACTCAGGGAATCACGGGCTTGGGCGCGGCCAGCACGACCCAGACCTGCCCGGGGGCGAAGTTCATCGGCTCGCCGCTCTCGGTCGTGAAGACGGTGCCGTCCTTCTCCGTGGGCCGCGACCACCTGGCCTTGAACACCTGGCCGTCGCGGAGCACGACCGCCCGCCCCTTGCCGACGGTGTGCACCAGCGGCGTGTAGCTCTGGTTCTTGTCGTGGAACTCCGAGCGCACGGTCCTGGCGTACTGCACGACGATCGTCGGGGCGGCGAGCTGGCCGCCCTCGGCGGCCATGTCCTTCTTGCCGTCCTGCCAGATCAGCCACTTTCCGGCCTTCTCCGACCAGCCGAAGGTGAAGCGGGCGGCCGGGTACTTGACGTTGAAGAACTTCCTGGGCGTCCCGCCCTCGGCGGGGGCCTCCCCGAAGGTGAAGCCGATGTCCTTGGCCCTGCTCGCCTTGGGCGCCCCGGCCAGCAGCTGCTTGGTGTTGGCGAACAGGTTGTAGGGCGCGTAGCGGCCGGGCTGGCGGAAGTAGGCCCCGGGGGCGCGGCTGTCGGAGACGTCGAACAGCGAGGCGGCCGCGATGTGCGGGAGCATCTTGGTCTGCGCGCCGGAGTAGGCGAAGGCGGGCTTGCCGAACTGCGGGACGACGCGCAGGTCCGTGATGCGGGCGCTGCGGACCGGGCCGATCTTGGCGGGGATCTTCGAGGAGAAGACGGCGATCAACCGGGTCAGACCGGCCTCGACCTGCGTGACGTAGACGATGTCCGCGCTCTTGAGCCCGAGCTGGGGCTTGCCCGCGGCGGTGTTCTCGATCTTCACCGCGAGCACGGGACGGCGGGCCGAGCCGGGCAGTCCGGTGAAGGGGTGGGTCGGCTGCTCGGCGGTGGGGGTGGCGGCCGGGGCGGTGGCCGCCTGCGGGGCCTTGCCCGGGGCGGGGGGATCCTCGGACGAGCAGGCCGCGGCCGGGGCCAGAACCGCCGCTCCGGCCAGCGTAACGGTGATCATCCTGGGGACCCGCACGGCTCATCTCCTCATATCAAGCCTGAAATCCCCAAGAGCTTACCTTCGCCCGAGTTGTCACATACGCGGCTTCGGCCAGGTCGCCGAACCCGTGCGGGCGGGTCCGGCGCGCAGGGCCTACTCGGCCGCCATCGCCGACGGGGGGTCGTCGTCGATCTCGAAGAAGTCCGGGTAGGCGGTGTGCCCGGCCAGCCGCAGGGTCCGGGCCAGCCATCGCCGCTGGGCGGAGCGGGTGACGCCGACGGCGTTGTTGTAGAAGCGGCGGGCGTAGACGACCTTGGCCACCGCCGCGTCGAGCTCCTCCAGCAGTTCGGGACCCGCCGCGGTCTCGGCCAGCTTCTCGCGGAAGCGCTCCTGGTCGAGCACCGCGCGCAGGGTGCGCGACAGGTCGCTCTCGGCGTGCTCGCGTTCCTCGGGGCCCGCCGTACGGGCCTCGTGGGCGGCGGCGGCCAGCACCAGGCTGGTGGCGGGGTCCAGGATGCGGGAGGCAGCCAGTTCCAGGCAGACGGCGGCCCGCCGTACCAGCGCCGCGTCCAGGGACTCGCGGGCCAGCTCCAGCCGGATGTGCAGCCGGTCCAGCCGGCCCGCCCGCCAGGAGACGTAGACGGCGGTGAGCACCACGATCGCACCCACCACCAGGATCAACGTGGTACTCACGCGGCCTCCTCCGTCGGCCGCGTTCGCGGTACTGCTGTGTCTACGGCTCGCTCGCTCCGCTCACTCACGGCCTCCTCCGTCGGCCGCGTTCGCGGTACTGCTGTGTCTACGGCTCGCTCGATCACGGTCTGTCGTCCTCCTCGACCACGCCCGTGCTCGCCACCGTCTCGTAGACGCGTACGACGTCGCGCGCGACCGTGGACCAGTCGTACTTCCACACCGCGGTGCGGGCCTCGTCCGACAGCTTGGCCCGGCGGGCGGGGTCGTCCAGCAGCGCCGCGGCCTCGCGGGCGAGCGAGGCGGCGTCGCCCGTCTCGAACAGCGCGCCGGCCTGGCCGTCGTCCAGGACCCTGCGGAAGGCCGGGATGTCGCTGGCCAGGATCGCCGCCCCGGCGGACATCGCCTCGGTGAGCACGATGCCGAAGCTCTCCCCGCCCAGGTTCGGCGCGCAGAAGACGTCCACCGAGTGGTAGGCGCGGACCTTGTCCTCCTCGCTGACCATGCCGAGCAGGCCGACCCGGTCGCGGAAGCGCGCGGGGACCTTCTCCATCACCTCGTCGGCGTCGCCCGGACCGGCGATCAGCAGGCGCAGCTGCGGCCGCTCCGGCGCCAGCAGCGCGAAGGCCTCCAGCAGCACGGGCAGGCCCTTGCGCGGCTCGTCCATCCGGCCCAGGAAGCCGATCACCTCGCCGTCGTCCCAGCCGGGCAGCGGCTCGGCCTCGGCGTAGCGGCTGACCGTCACCCCGTTGGGGATGAGCACGGCGTCGCCGCCCATGTGCTCGACGAGGGTCTTGCGCGCGGCGTCCGACACGGCGATCCTGCCGGTGATCTTCTCGACCGCGCTCTGCAGGACCGGCGCCGAGACCGACAGCGCCCGCGAGCGCGGGTAGGAGGCGTGGAAGGTGGCCACGATCGGCCCCTTGGCCGCCCAGCAGGCCAGGACGCCCAGGCTGGGCACGAACGGCTCGTGCACGTGGAGCACGTCGAAGCGGCCCTCGCGGATCCACCGGCGCACCCGGTTGGCCGACAGGAACCCGAACGCCAGGCGCGCCACCGACCCGTTGTAGGGGACGGGCACGGCCCGGCCGGCCGGGGTCACGTAGGAGGGCAGCGGCGCGTCGTCGGCGGCCGGCGCGATCACCTCGACCTGGTGGCCGTCCTCGATGAGCGCCTCGGCGAGGTCACGGATGTGCGCCTGGACACCGCCCGGCACATCCCATGTGTACGGGCAGACGATGCCGACCCTCATCGCTCGCTCGCCGGCCTGGGCTCCAGGTCCTCCAGCCACAGGCGCTGGAGCATGTGCCAGTCCTCCGGGTGCTCGGAGATGCCCTTCTCGAAGGCCATGGCCAGGCTCTGCAGGACGATGGCCGCCTTCTCCTGGCGGGTGCCCTCGGCGGGCACCTCGATCTCCTCGGCGATGTCCAGGCCCCAGTCGCGGCCGTGGAAGTACGGCAGCGCGGGCAGCAGGGCGGCTCCGGTGTGCACGGCCAGCAGCGCCGGGCCCGCCGGCATGCGGGTGGCGGCGCCGAAGAACTGCACCTCCACCCCCTTGGCGGTCAGGTCGCGCTCGGCGGGCAGGGCCACCGCCCGGCCGGCGCGCAGCCGCTGGGCCAGCGTGCCGAAGTTGTGGCCGTCGCCCCCGGTCAGCGGGAGCACCTCCATGCCGAGCCCTTCGCGGAAGGCGGTGTAGCGGCGGAACAGCGACTCGGGCTTGAGCCGTTCGGCCACGGTCGTGAACGGCATCCCCGAGGCGCCGATGAGCCAGGCGCCGGCCTGGTCCCAGTTGCCCATGTGCGGCAGGGCCAGCACCACGCCGCGCCCCTTGTCGAGGTTGTCGAAGATCCGCTCCGCACCGGTGACGTGCATGCGGGCGACGACCTCCTCCCGCGGGATGGACGGCAGGCGGAAGACCTCGTGGAAGTAGCGGAAGTAGGAGCGCATGCCCCGGCGGCTCAGCTCCCGGATCGCCGGATCCTCGGGCGAGGTCCCCTTGACCCGGGCGAGGTTGGCCTCCAGCCGGAGCACCGACCTGCCGCGCCGCTTCCACAGCCGGTCGGCCGCGGCGTCGAAGGCCCGGGAGGCCAGGCGTTCGGGGATATGGGGGACGATCGCCCAGCCCGCGCCGAACCCGGCCGCGACAAGACGATCCTGCAGGGACGGCTTCTCGGTCATGCGCCCTCCTTCGTCGGTCGCCTGACCAAGGTGCTGTGTCTATTGATGATCTCGACAAGCTCGATCATGGCTCTCCCGGTCAGCGGAGGGGTCGGGGCGGGGCGGAGGCCGCCTGGCGGCGGACGTGCAGGAGCCGCTGGACGACTGTGACCGCGCTGGCGACGGCCAGCAGCCACAGCCCCACGGGCAGGATGTACGGCACGCCGAGGCCGGACAGGCCGATCGAGACCAGGCCCACCACCAGGCGCTCGGGCCGCTCGGCGAGGCCGACGTCGCACGTCAGGCCCAGGCCCTCGGCCCTGGCCTTGACGTAGGACACCAGCGCCCCGGCCACGAGGCAGAACAGCGCCACCCCGGCCAGCACCATCTCGTCGCTCACGACGAACCAGAGCAGGATCCCCGAGAAGATCGCGGCGTCGCCCACCCGGTCGAGGGTCGAGTCGAGGAAGGCCCCCCAGACGCTGCCGGGCCCCGTCATCCGGGCCATGACGCCGTCGAGGAGGTCGGCCAGCACGAAGAACGTGATCACCATCGTGCCCGCGAACAGCTGGCCTCGGGGATAGAAGAACAGTGCCGCGGCGACCGTGCCCAGCGTGCCCACCGCGGTGATCGCGTCAGGGCCGATGCCCCGCTTTACGAGCGCCCTGCCCAGGGGGGTCAGGACTCGGGTGACGGCGGGGCGCAGAAGTTTCAGCATCGCGCTACTGATCGTAGGCCAACCTGCCACCGGACGCGCGTCCGGCGTGATCCGGCGCCGATACGGCCAGCCCCCTTGTGATATTCGCCACATGGGTATTTGGTGAACACACCGCGTCCTAGCGGTGTCCGGACGCGGCAGCGGACCCGAGGGCGTGGCCGCGTGCGACCGCGCCCTCGCGACGACCCCCATGCAACGACACGGGAGGCGAGATGGCGGAAAGAACGACAGGCGCTGCGGGAGCCGCCGGCAGGGCACCTATGGCCGACCGGCCTGACATGGTGCGCAACGTGGTGCTGGTCGGCCACTCGGGAGCGGGCAAGACGACCCTGGTCGAGTCACTCCTGGCGGCGACGAAGACGATCCAGCGGACCGGCAGGATCGAGGACGGGACCACCGTCAGCGACTTCGACGAGGTCGAGATGCGCCAGCAGCGCTCGGTGAACCTCACTGTGGCCCCGGTCGTCCACAACGACATAAAGATCAACTTCCTGGACACGCCCGGATACGCCGACTTCGTCGGCGACCTGCGCGCGGGCCTGCGGGCGGCCGACGCGGCGCTGTTCGTCGTCTCGGCGGCCGAGGGCATCGACGGCCTGACCAAGATGCTGTGGGAGGAGTGCGCGGCGGTCGGCATGCCCCGCGCGGTCGTGATCACCAAGATCGACCACCAGCGGGCCGACTTCGAGGAGGTCCTCACCGTCTGCCAGGACGCCTTCGGAGACAGCGTGGCGCCGCTCTATCTGCCGGTGGTGACCAACGGCAAGGTGAACGGCCTGATCGGTCTGCTGTCGCAGAAGTTCTACAACTACGCCACCGGCACCCGGACCGAGAACGCGCCCGGCCCCGACTACCAGGGCCAGATCGAGGAGCACCGCGACGCCCTGATCGAGGGGATCATCCAGGAGAGCGAGGACGAGTCCCTCATGGACCGCTACCTCTCCGGCGAGCAGATCGACACCAAGGTCCTCATCGACGACCTGGAGAAGGCCGTCGCGCGCGGCGGCTTCTACCCGGTGCTGGCCGCCGGGACGGGCGTGGGCGCGGCTGAGATCCTGGAGCTCGTCACACAGGGCTTCCCCTCGCCCATGGAGCACCCCATGCCGGAGATCACCACGATCGACGGCAAGCCGGTGTCCGGCATCGTCTGCGACCCCGACGGCCCGCTCGTCGCCGAGGTCGTCAAGACCACCAGCGACCCCTACGTGGGCCGCATCAGCCTGGTCCGGGTCTTCTCCGGGACGTTGCGGCCGGACATGACCGTGCACGTCTCCGGGCACGGCCTGGCCGACCGCGGGCACGAGGACCACGACGTCGACGAACGCATCGGCGCCCTGTCGTCCCCGCTGGGCAAGGTCCAGCGGCCCGCGGGCAAGTGCGTGGCCGGCGACATCGTCGCGGTGGCCAAACTCTCCCGCGCCGAGACCGGCGACACCCTCTCCGACAAGGAGAACCCCCTGCTGATGACCGCCTGGACGATGCCGGAGCCGCTGCTGCCGGTGGCGATCCAGGCCAGGTCCAAGGCCGACGACGACAAGCTCGGCCAGGCGCTGAACCGTCTGACCGCCGAGGACCCGACCCTGCGGCTGGAGAACAACGCCGAGACCAAGCAGCTGGTGCTCTGGTGCATGGGCGAGGCCCACGTCGACGTGCTGCTGGACCGGCTGAGCAAACGCCACGGCGTCGAGGTCGAGAAAGTCGACCTGCGGGTGCCGCTACGCGAGACCTTCGGCGGCAAATGCCAGGTGATGGGCCGCAACGTCAAGCAGACCGGCGGCCACGGCCAGTACGCCATCTGCCACCTGGAAGTCGAACCCCTGCCCTCAGGCGGGGGTTTCGAGTTCGTGGACAAGATCGTCGGAGGGGTGGTGCCGCGCCAGTTCATCCCGTCGGTGGAGAAGGGCGTGCGCACCCAGATGACACGCGGCGTGGTCGCCGGATATCCGATGGTGGACATCCGCGTGACGCTCTACGACGGCAAGGCCCACTCGGTCGACTCCTCCGACATGGCCTTCCAGATCGCCGGGGCGCTCGCGCTCAAGGAGGCCGCCGCCAAGGTGCCGACGCTGCTGCTGGAACCGGTCGACGAGGTGGCGGTGCTGGTCGCCGACGACTACGTCGGCTCGGTGATGTCCGACCTGTCCTCGCGCCGGGGCCGCGTGCTGGGCACCGAACCGGTCGGCGTCGGGCGCACCCTGGTCCGGGCCGAGGTGCCCGAGCTGGAGATCACCCGGTACGCGATCGACCTGAGGTCCATGTCGCACGGCACCGGGACCTTCCAGCGCACCTTCCTGCGCTATGAACCGCTGCCCTCTCATCTGGTCGACAAGGTGACCGGCTGACTCCCGGCGGGAGGCGCGGGCCCGTGCCCCACGTCTCCCGCCAGTCACATGTGTCACAACGACATCACAGAACCATTTCGTTCTTTCGGCCAAAGCATCACGAAGCCGATGCCACACTGAGGACCATGCGCACCGGACGACCTCTGCTCGCAGCCGCCGCCCTCGCCGCCTTCACCGCCGCAGCCGCCTACACCTTCGGGCCGGGCTCCGGGGCAGCCAAGCCGTCGCAGGGAGAGGCCGGCGAGGCCATGGCCACGACCGAGGCGGTGGCCGCCGCGGCCTCGTGCCCGATCGACCCGAGGTTCCCCAAGCGGCAGCTGCGCGGCGTCTGGATCGCGACCGTCAACAACATCGACTGGCCCTCCCGCAAGGGCCTGACGCCCGAGCGGCAGCAGGCCGAGTACGTCAAGCTCCTCGACGCCGCGGCCAAGCGCCGCTTCAACGCGGTGTTCGTCCAGGTGCGCCCGGCCTCCGACACCTTCTACCGCTCCTCCCTGGAGCCGTGGTCGAAGTTCCTGACCGGTACGGCGGGCAAGGACCCCGGCTGGGACCCGATGCCCTTCCTGATCTCCGAGGCCCACAAGCGCGGCCTGGAGTTCCACGCCTGGTTCAACCCCTACCGCGCGGCCTACGACACGAACCTCAACGAGCTGCCCGCCTCCCACCCCGCCAAGGTCCACCCCGACTGGGTCGTCAAGCACGAGGGACGCCTGTACTACAACCCGGGCCTGCCCGCGGTCCGCGACCACGTCACCGAGGTCATCAAGGACGTGGTCAAGCGCTACGACGTCGACGGCGTGCACTTCGACGACTACTTCTACCCCTATCCCGGCGGCGGCAAGAAGTTCGCCGACGGCGCCGCCTTCGCCCGGTACGGCGGGGGGGCGAAGCTGGCCGACTGGCGCCGGGCCAACGTCAACAAGCTCGTCGCCCAGGTCGACAAGGCCGTGCACGCGACCAGGAAGCGGGTGAAGTTCGGCATCAGCCCGTTCGGCATCTGGCGCAACACCTCCAACGACCCGGCCGGGTCGGCCACCAGCGGCATGTCCGCCTACGACTCGATCTACGCCGACGCCCGCCACTGGATCCGCGAGGGCACGGTCGACTACGTCATGCCGCAGCTGTACTGGCCGCGCGGGTTCCGCGTCGCCGACTACAACGTGCTGGCGCCGTGGTGGGCCAAGCAGGTCAGGGGCACCGACGTGCACCTGTACATCGGCCAGGCCCTCTACCGGGTCGGGGCCAAGGACACTCCCGCCTGGACCAAGCCCGGTGAGCTGCCCGCCCACCTCACCCTGAACCGCAAGTACCCCGAGATCCGCGGCGACGTCTACTTCAGCGCCAAGCAGCTGCTGTCCAACCCCCTGCGGGTGATGGACAAGATCGTCGCGAGCCAGTACTCCCGTCCGGCGATGCCGCCGCTGATGAAGGGCCTGGAGGGCAACGCCCCCGACCGGCCGGACAACGTCCGGGTCCAGGGCGCCAACCTGCTGTGGAAGTCCTCGCGGGGCGCGCGCTACTACGCGGTGTACCGGGTCGTCTCGGGCAAGGCGGACTCGTGCGCCGTCGCCGACGCCCGCAACCTGCTCGCGATCGTGCGCGACAACGGCGGGACCCGCCAGTCCTTCGCCCTGCCGGCGGGCGTCCGCGGGACCTACCTGGTCTCCGCCCTGGACGGCCTGCACAACGAGAGCCCCGCGACCAAGGCCGCGCTCCCCTAGACCTCCGTTGACGCCCGTGCCGCCCGCCTGAGGCCCGTCTGGCCCGTTCACTGGACGGGAGCCCGGTCTTCCCCTACGGTGCCAGAGCATTCGACGGCAGCATGCGGCCGAAGGTCGGGAGGTCACCGGTGAGGCGAACGCTGTTCGCGATCGTGCTGTTGCTGGGCGTGCTGTGGCCCGGGGCGGCGCAGGCCACCGTCCCCGCTCCGGCCGTGACACGCGCTCCGGCCGCCGAGGGCGGGCGGGTGGTCCTGATCGGCGTCCCCGGTCTGCAGTGGAGCGACCTGAGCCCCGAGGGCACCCCCAACCTGTGGCAGCTGGCCGGGCAGAGCGCCGTCGGCTCGCTGTCGGTGCGCACCGTCGGCCGGGTGACCTGCCCCTACGACGCGTGGCTGACGGTGTCGGCGGGCGTCAGGTCCGCCGTCGGGTACGGCTGCGGCCTGCCCCCGGTGCCGGAGCCGGATGACGGCGGGGCGTTCATCCCCGCCTACGACTATCTGCTCCAGACGGCCGGGCAGCGCAACGCCGGCGCGCTCGGCGAGGCCGTGCACGCCGCCGGCGGCTGCACGCTCGCGATCGGCCCGGGCGCCGCACTGGCCCTGGCCGACCGCGGCGGGAAGGTGGACCACTACGCCCCCTCCCCCGCGCAGATCCGCGCGGAGGCCCTCACCCGCTGCGGGGTGATCGCGGTCGACGTGGACGACCTCATCCGGCCCTACCTGACCGGGGACCGGCTCCCCCAGGTGGAGGAGGCCCTGACCGCCCAGGAGCGGGCGACGGCGCTGCGGCGGGCCGACGTCAAGGCCGGGGCGGTGCTCAGCGTGCTGCCCGAGGACGCCACCGTGCTGCTGGCGGGGCTGTCCGACCACGGTTCCCAGCCGCACCTGCGGGTGGCCATGATGCGACCTGCCGGGCAGGCGGCGCAGGCGCAGGAGCGCTTCCTCGGCGCCGCCTCCACCCACCGCGAGGACGTCACGATCCTGCCGGACATCACGGCCACGATCCTCTCCCTGGCCGCCCTGCCCGCGCCTCAGGGACTGGTCGGGTCGCCCTGGCAGGTGAGCGAGAGCCGTACCGGCGGGACCGAGCAGGCGCGGGCCGAGCTGAACTCGGCCGACGTCGCGGGCCGGACGATCAGGGAGATCGGCGGGGCGTTCTTCACCACCGTCGCCGTCCTCCAGGTGCTCTTCTATCTCGGCGCCTTCCTGCTGCTGCGCCGCGGGCGCGGGCTGGGCCTGGTGCGCGCGGCCGCCGTCTTCCTCGCCTCGCTGCCCGTGTCGACCTACCTGGTCAACCTCACCGACTGGCGTCACGCGGGCACGCCCCTGCTCTCCCTGGCCGCCGGGATCGTCGGCATCGCCCTCCTGCTGGCCGTGGTGGCGCTGGCCGTACCGGCGCTGTGGGCGCGCCTGCGGCGGGACGGCTCCGCGCCGTCCTCCGAGCGGCCTGCGCCCCGGGGCGGCAGCCCGCTCGGCCCGCTGGCGATCGTGACGGGGGTGACCGCGGCGGTGCTCGCCGGTGACCTGCTGGCCGGCACGCCCCTGCAGCTCGACAGCGTGATGGGATACACGGCGGTGGTCGGGGCGCGCTACTACGGCCTGGGCAACATCCCCTTCGCCCTGTTCGCCACCTCGGTGCTGCTGCTGGCCTCGGTGATCGCGCATCGGCTGTCGCGCCGGGGCGGGCGCAAGGCCGTGGCCGTGGCCGTCGTGGCGGTGCTCGGCTGCTCGGCGATGATCCTCGGCGGCTGGCCGGGGGTGGGCAGCGACTTCGGCGGCGTGATCGCGTTCGTGCCGGGCATCGCGGTGACCGCGATGCTCCTGGCGGGCAGCCGCGTGTCGATCGTCAAGCTGGGCGCGCTCGTGGCGGCGGGCGGCGTCACCGTGATGGTGATCGCCTACCTCGACTATCTGCGCCCGCCCGCCTCCCAGACCCACCTGGGCCGGTTCGTCGGCCAGGTGTTCAGCGGGGAGGCGATGGACGTGATCGGCCGCAAGTTCGGCGCGATGGTGGGCACGCTGCTCAACCCCAACCTCATGCCGATCGTGATCGTCGCGATCGCGTTCCTCGTCTACGCCCTGCTGCGGCCCGGGGCGGCCAGCGCGGGAGTGCTGCCGGCCGCCTTCGAGTACTCCCCCGCGCTGCGGGCCGGGCTGATCGGCACCCTGGTCAGCGGCGTCGTCGGCATGCTGGTCAACGACTCGGGCGCGGCCGTGCTGTCCATGGCCCTGGCGCTGGCCGTGCCGCTGACGCTGTCGGCGGGCGTCGGGGTCCTGCGCGGCCGCCGTACGGGACCCTACGCGTCGGCGGGCCAGCAGCCGGCGAGCAGCGACCTGGTGTCGCGCAACAGCTGAGGCAGCACCCGGGTCCGGCCGACCACCGGCATGAAGTTGGTGTCGCCGCCCCACCGGGGCACCACGTGCTGGTGCAGGTGGGCGGCGATGCCCGCGCCCGCCACGACGCCGAGGTTCATGCCCACGTTGAAGCCGTGCGCGCCGCTGGCCTTGCGCAGCGCGGTCAGCCCGCGCTGGGTGAAGCCGGCCAGCTCGGCGGTCTCGTCGCCGTCCAGGTCGGTGTAGTCCGGGACGTGCCGGTAGGGGCAGATCAGCAGGTGACCGGAGTTGTAGGGGTAGAGGTTGAGGACGGCGTAGACCCACCGGCCACGGGCGACGATCAGCCCGTCCTCGTCGCTCAGCTTCGGGATGTCGCAGAACGGGCAGCCGTCCTCCGGCCCTGAGCCGGTCGGCTTGTTCTCTCCCTTGATGTACGCCATCCGGTGGGGGGTCCAGAGCCTCTCGAACGCGTCCGGCACTCCGGTCCCGTCCTGCGGCTGCGGCTCGTCGCTCATGGCGGCCAGCATATTGCGAGGCAGATCCGCGACCTCTGGCGGCTCCTGGTCGGGATGTTTTGTCCAGCAGTAGCGGACATTTACGGCATACTTCCGGCAGGATTCAGCGAGTGCCACAGACACAGCCGAGGAGCACGTCATGACCGACCTCTCCGTCGAGGACGCGGCCGAGGAGACCACCGAGGAGACCGAGGCCCGGGAGCTCTCCATCGTCAGCGAGACGACCGCAGCCCCCCGCCCGTTCTCCCTGAGCATGTCCGTCGCCTCGACCCCGGAGCCGACGTCCTCGGCCGTGGTGAAGGGCCGGATCAAGGTTGCCGACGAGGTGGTCGAGAAGGTCGCCGCCCTGGCCACGCTGGAGGTCGCCGGGGTCGCCGACCTGGGCGAGGATCCCGCGGAGGCGATCGGCGCGCTCCGCGAGCGCACCGGCGCCCGGCGCGGCCCCCAGGGGGTCAGCGCCCACGTCCAGGACCGCACCGTCGCCGTGGACGTGACGATCGTGGCCGAGTACGGCCACGCGGTCATGGACGTGGCCAACGAGGTCAAGACCAACGTGGCCCGCACCGTCAGCCGGATGCTGGGCATGCGCGTGGTCGAGGTCAACGTCACCGTCGACGACGTCCGCCTGCCGGGTGAGACCCGTCAGGAGGGCCCGGCGGGGACCGAGGAGGGCGCTCTTCCCGAGTGATCGCCTCCGGGGCGGTGCTGCCGGGCGGTCGTCTCCGCGGGGGCGCTCCTGAGCGGGTCCTTCCAGGTGTTCCTGAGCGGGCCCTCTGGGCGGAGCCGCCCTCAGCGGGCGCCGGCGATGCGGTCGGCGAGGTCCGTCACGGCGCCCACCGTCTCGGGACCGTTCAGGAACGCCATGTCGTTGTGCCCCGCGCCGGGGATCTCGACCACCGTGACCGGGCCCGGG
Source organism: Paraplanobispora siamensis (assembly GCF_016863175.1). GTDB lineage: Bacteria > Actinomycetota > Actinomycetes > Streptosporangiales > Streptosporangiaceae > Planobispora > Planobispora siamensis. The sequence continues at coordinate 139,164 of NZ_BOOJ01000040.1, read as the reverse complement.
GCCGCCGTGGCGACCGCCCTGCTCTGCACGGCCGGCACGATCGTGTCGGCCGTGCCGTATATCACCACCAGCGGCACCCGGATGCCCGCGACCCGCTCGGCGACCGGGAAGCGGTCGCGCAGCAGCGCCCGCACCGGCAGGAACGGGTAGTTGGCCTGTCCCGCCGCCGCCAGGTCGGTGAAGGGCGAGCGGAGCACCAGCCCGTCCGGCGGATGGTCGGCGGCCAGGCGGGTCGCCACCGCCGCGCCGAGGCTCTCGCCGAAATAGATCACCGGCACGTCGCCGAGGAAGCGCCGGGCCGCCTCCGCGTCCAGGCGCAGCCCCTCCTCGGTCGGGCTGCCGGGATTGCCGCCGTATCCCCGGTAGTCCATCAGCAGCACCGACAGCCCGTGCGCGGCCAGCGCGCGGGCCAGCGGCGCCCGGTTCCACCGGTTGCCGGCGTTCCCGCCGGTGACGAGCACGGTCACCTCGTGCTCGCCGGGCACGAACCAGGCGTCGAGCCGCAGCCCGTCGTCGGTGGTGAACGACACCTCTCGCGCCCCGGGAAGGACCTGCGCGGCGGGCGGCACCGGCCCGCGGTCGGGCAGATAGATCAGGCGCCGCTGGAAGGCCCACACCAGCCCGAGCAGCACCGCCGCCACCGCCAGGACCACGAGGACGGCGCGCACTGCCGGTGAGTTCATGGCGCCAGTCCACCACAGCCCACCGGACAACGCGCCTCCCCCGCAGGAGGGCGCGCCTCGTGCGACGGCCCGCCTCACAGTACGGCGCGCCTCACAGTACGGCGCGCCTCACAGTACGGCGCGCCTCACGCAAGCGCGGGCCGTACGGGAGCGGCACGGACCTCCCGGGCGACATCGGTCGTCGTCCGGGAAGCCGCCTCGGCGGGTCAGACCTGGACGCGGCGCTCGATCGCGCCGACGATCTCGTCGATCGCCTGGTCGACCGGGACGCCGTTCTTCTGCTCGCCGTTGCGGAAGCGGAAGGAGATCGCGCCGTTGGCGATGTCCTCGTCGCCCGCCAGGAGCATGAACGGCACCTTGGCCTTCTGCGCGTTGCGGATCTTCTTCTGCATCCGGTCGTCGGAGGAGTCGACCTCGATCCGGACGCCCCGCTCGCGGGCCTTCTTGGCCACGTCCTGCAGGTAGGGCACGTGGGCCTCGGCGATCGGGATGCAGACGGCCTGCACCGGGGCGAGCCAGGGAGGGAAGGCGCCCGCGTAGTGCTCGACCAGGACGCCGAAGAAGCGCTCGATCGAGCCGAACAGCGCCCGGTGGATCATGACGGGTCGCTGGCGCGAGCCGTCGGCCGACTGGTACTCCAGCTCGAAGCGCTGCGGCAGGTTGAAGTCCAGCTGGATCGTCGACATCTGCCAGGAGCGGCCGATCGCGTCACGCGCCTGCACCGAGATCTTCGGCCCGTAGAACGCCGCGCCGCCCGGGTCGAGGACGAGCTCCAGGTTCTCCGACTCGGCGACCTCTCGCAGCGTCTGGGTGGCCTCCTCCCAGTCCTCGTCGGTGCCGACGAACTTGACCGGGTCCTTGGTGGACAGCTCCAGGTAGAAGTCGCTCAGGCCGTAGTCGCGCAGCAGGTCGAGCACGAAGCGCAGCAGCGAGGTCAGCTCGTCGCGCATCTGCTCGCGGGTGCAGTAGATGTGCGCGTCGTCCTGGGTCAGGCCGCGCACCCGGGTCAGGCCGTGCACGACGCCGGACTTCTCGTAGCGGTAGACCGTGCCGAACTCGAACAGCCGCAGCGGCAGCTCACGGTAGGACCGCCCGCGCGCCCTGAAGATCAGGTTGTGCATCGGGCAGTTCATCGGCTTGAGGTAGTACTTGGCGCCTTCCAGCTCCATGGGCGGGAACATGCCGTCGGCGTACCAGTCGAGGTGGCCGGAGACCTTGTACAGGTGGTCCTTGGTGATGTGCGGGGTGTTGACGAAGGAGTAACCCGCCTCCTCGTGCCGGCGCCGGGAGTAGTCCTCCATGATCTTCCGGATCACGCCGCCCTTGGGGTGGAAGACCGGCAGGCCCGAGCCCAGCTCGTCGGGGAAGGAGAACAGGTCGAGCTCGGCGCCCAGCTTGCGGTGGTCGCGCTTCTCGGCCTCCTCCAGCAGGTGCAGGTATTCGTCCTGCTTCTCGCGCGACTCCCAGGCGGTGCCGTAGATGCGCTGCAGCTGCGGGTTCTTCTCGCTGCCCCGCCAGTAGGCGCCGCCGGAGCGCATCAGCTTGAACGCCGGGATGGACCGGGTGCTCGGCACGTGCGGGCCGCGGCACAGGTCCTTCCAGCACAGTTCGCCGGTCTTGGCGTCGAGGTTGTCGTAGATGGTCAGCTGACCGGCGCCGACCTCGACGCTCTCCTCGTCGGCCGCGCCGCCCTTGAGCCCGATCAGCTCCAGCTTGTACGGCTCGGCGGCGAGCTCCTGGCGGGCGTCGTCGTCGGAGACGGGACGACGGGAGAACAGCTGGCCCTGCTTGACGATCTCGCGCATGCGCTTCTCGATGCGCTTGAGGTCCTCGGGGGTGAACGGGGCGGTGACGTCGAAGTCGTAGTAGAAGCCGTTCTCGACGGGCGGGCCGATGCCCAGCTTCGCCTCGGGGAAGATCTCCTGGACGGCCTGGGCCATGACGTGCGCGGTGGAGTGGCGGATGATGGCCCGGCCGTCGGCGCTGCCGGCCTCGACCGGCTCGATCACGTCACCGGCGGCCACCGGGGCCGCGAGGTCCTTCAGCTCGCCGTTGGCCCGGGCGGCGACCACGGAGCGGCCGTCGGCGCCGAGGGCCTCGCCGTACGTCGTGCCCCCCGCCACCACACGCTCGGCTCCGGCGAGGGTGATACGAAGTTCTGGCACGGCAGACACGGTTGCTCCTTCATCGAGTGGTCAGGAAACCGATGCTACCGGTGTCCGGGGGCGCCCCGCGGTGAGCCCGTCCCCCTGCGGGCCGGTGAAGGTCACTATTCTTGGTCCCTGTGAACGTCCCTGTGAACGCAGCAGCTCAGACCTCGGGTGCCCACGGCACCGGAATCGCGACCATCACCCCCGACGGGACCGTGCTCGACACCTGGTTCCCCTCCCCGCAGCTGGGAGAGCCCTCCTCCCCCGGCACCCGGCGGCTGACCCCGCAGGAGGCCGCGGAGGCCCTCGGCGCCGAGGTCGCCGCGCTGCTCGGCCCCGACGAGGACCGCGGCGTTGAGGTGATCGCCGTGGAGACCGGCATCGCCAAGCTGTCGGAGCCGCCGGCCGACGCGCACGACGCCTACCTCCGCCTGCACCTGCTGTCCGCCCGGCTGATCCAGCCGCACGGGCAGAACCTCGACGGCGTGTTCGGCCTGCTGTCCAACGTCGTGTGGACCAACCACGGCCCGTGCCCGGTGGAGGGCTTCGAGGCGACCCGCCTGCGCCTGCGCCGCCGCGGCCAGGTGACCGTCTACGGCGTCGACAAGTTCCCGCGGATGGTCGACTACGTGGTGCCGACCGGCGTCCGGATCGCCGAGGCCGACCGCGTCCGCCTGGGCGCGCACCTGGCTTCGGGCACGACTGTGATGCACGAGGGCTTCGTCAACTTCAACGCCGGCACGCTCGGCGCGTCCATGGTCGAGGGCCGCATCTCGGCGGGCGTCGTCGTGGGCGACGGCTCCGACGTCGGCGGCGGCGCCTCGATCATGGGCACCCTGTCGGGCGGCGGCAAGCAGGTCATCTCCGTCGGCCAGCGCTGCCTGCTCGGCGCCAACAGCGGCATCGGCATCTCCCTCGGCGACGACGTCGTCGTGGAGGCCGGCCTCTACGTCACCGCCGGGACCAAGGTGTCCCTCCCCGACGGAAAGGTCGTCAAGGCCGCCGAACTGTCGGGCGCCTCCGGCCTGCTGTTCCGCCGCAACTCCACCACCGGCGCCGTCGAGGCCGTCCCCCGCCGGGGCTCCGGCGTGGAACTCAACAGCGCCCTGCACGCCAACGACTGACGGGTGACCGGCCACGAACCGGCCCGGGACCCGGCCGCGGACACCGACCCGTCCGCGGCCGGCACGGGGGATCCCACGCCTGGCGGCGCGGGCGGCCTCAGGCCGGGCATGCCCGGCGGCGTGCGGGAGCCCGCCGCCACCCGGGTCGCCCGGTGGGTGACCGGTGTGTTCGCCCCGCAGGTGCTGGTCATCGCGCTCCCGCCGCTGATCGGGCTGCTGACCGGCGGCTGGCCGGGGGCGGGCTGGGGGCTGGTGGCCTCGGCGTTGTGCGGCGGGGTGCCGGCCGGGGTGATCCTGGCCGGGGTGCGCTCCGGGCGGCTGGACTCCCACCACCTGGTCGACCGCGAGAGCCGGACCAGGCCGCTGCTGGTGGCGATGGGGGCGGTGTCGGTCGCGCTGGTGCTCCTGGCCCTGCTGGGCGCCCCCGGACTGCTGGTCGCCACGGTGACCGCCATGCTGGCCGCGCTCGCCCTGACGGTCCCGATCACCCTCCGCTGGAAGATCTCCTTCCACGCGGCGGTGTCGACGGGCACCGTGGTGCTCCTGGCCCACGTGCTGCCCGCCGCACCCGCCCTGGCCGCCGGCGGGCTGATCGTGGCGCTGATCTGCTGGGCGCGGGTACGGCTCCGGCACCACACCCCGGCCCAGGTCGTCGCCGGAGTGGTCGCCGGAGGCGGCGCGGCCTGGGCGACGCTGGCCGCGTTCGGCGTCTGACCGTACGGCCTCAGCCTCTGAGGTAGGCCAGGACGGCGAGGACGCGCCGGTGGTCGTCCTCGGCCGGGGGAAGGTCGAGCTTGGCCAGGATGCCGGCGATGTGCTTGGCGACGGCGGCGTCGGTCACCACGAGAGCCCGGGCGATGGCGGCGTTGGAGCGGCCCTCCGCGACGAGGGCCAGGACCTCGCGCTCCCGCGGGGTCAGTCGCTGGAGCGGGTCGCGCCTTTTGGCCAGCAGCTGCCTGACCACCTCCGGGTCGACGACGGTGCCTCCGGCGGCCACCCGTTCCAGCGCGTCGACGAACTCCGCCACGTGGCCGATCCGGTCCTTGAGGAGGTAGCCGATGCCCGGGCCCATGATCTCCTCGACGTAGGCCTGCTGGACATACTGGCTGAGGACCAGGACGGGCAACTCCGGACGTGCCCGGCGCAGGGTGAGGGCGGCGCGCAGACCCTCGTCGGTGAAACCCGGAGGCATCCGCACGTCGGTCACCACGACGTCCGGCGCGTGCTCCTCGACGGCGGCGACCAGCGCGGGGGCGTCGGCCACCGCGGCGTCCACGGTGTGGCCGAAGCGCTCCAGCAGCCCGGCCAGCCCTTCCCTGAGCAGAACGGAGTCCTCGGCCAGGACCACCCGCACGGCACACCCCTCCCAATTATGATCATTGAATATCCCCCGCAGCGATCATGACCATGACCACGGCGATCCGGCTCCGGCTCCGGCTCCGGCTCCGGCTCCGATAAGCGTCACCCGCATGGGATCTCCACCCGCACCACGGTGGGACCTCCCGCCGGACTCGACAGCGTCATCCTGCCGTCCACCACCGCGATCCGGTCGGCCAGCCCCGCCAGCCCGGTCCCCCCGGCCGGGTCGGCCCCGCCGATCCCGTCGTCGCGGATCTCCATCAGGAGCCTCTCTCCGACCAGGCGACCCCGTATCCGGCAGTGACTCGCCCGGCTGTGCCTGGCCACGTTGGCGAGCGCCTCGCTGATCACGAAATAGGCCGCCGCCTCCACCGGGGCGGGCAACCGCCCGGGCAGATCGATGTCGACCTCGGCCGGGACGGGTGAGCGCCCGGCCACGTCGACGGCCGCGTCGGGCAGACCCCGGTCGGTGAGGACCTTCGGGTGCACGCCGCGGATCAGCTCCCGCAGCTCGGCCAGAGCGAGCAGGGCCTGCTCGTGCGCCTCGGCGACCCGTCCGGCCGCGGGCGAGCCGGGCTCGAGATCGAGCCGTGCCATGCCCAGCGTCAGCGTGAGCGCGACCAGCCGCTGCTGCGCGCCGTCGTGCAGGTCCCGCTCGATCCGGCGGCGCTCGAGCTCGAAGGCGTCCACCAGGCGGGCCCGGGAGCGGACGACCTCGATCAGCTCGGCGTCGCGCGGGCTGAGGATCGCCCGGGCCACCGCGGCCCTCGCCCCGGCCCAGGCCGTTATGGGATAGGCCGTGACCGGCAGCATCACGATCCCGGCCACGGTGGCGAGCAGTCCCAGCGGCAGCGACAGGCTCGGCTGGAACGGCCCCGAGATGAGCGTCAGGGGCAGCCAGCAGGAGAGGGCGAGCACGCCCAGGTCGATCCACCACAGGGCCAGCAGCGCGGCCAGCGCGTAACCGAACTCCCGCCAGGTGGTCTGCTCGGCGAACCGGGCGAGGAACCAGGCGCGCGCACCCGGATCGCGGGGTTTCCCGTGCGGGTCCGGCACGGGCGCGGTGTCGACCAGCCGCAGTCGCCAGCGCTCGAACCGTCCGATCACGAACCCGCCGCACATGACGATGAGCACACCGACGGCCACCGCCGCCGGGACGCTGAAAATGACCATGACATCGATCAGGATCAGCGCGAAGGCTCCGAACAGCGCACCGGACAACAGGTACGCCAGGGACCTCCACGGCCACGAGGACCGCAGGAAACTCAGCGGCCGCCCGGTGATCGCCTCCAGCGCGGTCCGGGCACCCCCCGCCACCCCGCCGGAGCGGTGAGCCGTACCCCTCGCCCCCGGGACGACGCCCTCGGACCCGGACCCGACGCCCATGAAGCCGGACGCAGCCGTTCCGCAGCCGGACACGGCAGTCCCGGAGGCGGACGCGGGGGACGCGGAATCCGACGCGACCTTCGTGAAGCCTGGCTCTGAGGCTCCGGAACCGGGCGTCCGGGCGCCGGTCATGTGTCCCGGCCCGTCTCCCGCGGTGAGGTGCGGGGGGTGCCGGAAAGGGGATGCATGCTTCGACCGTAGCCGTCCCGCACGCGCTGCACAGTAGTGCCAGGTGTAGTCCCGTTCCTCGCGTCACCGCCAGTGCGCCGGGGGCCGGTCCGCCGTTGGCTTGTCCCATGACGACTTCCCCTTCCACCGCGCCCCGCGCGGCGGCGGCCGAGCCTGTCCAGCTGTGGTCGGTGCGCAAGGTGTACGGCTCCGCGGCGGGCGAGGTGACCGCGCTGGACGATATGACCGTCTCCTTCCAGGCGGGCACCTTCACCGCCGTGATGGGCCCCTCCGGGTCCGGCAAGTCCACCCTGCTGCACTGTGCGGCCGGGCTCGACCGGCCCACCGACGGCAAAGTGATCATTGACGGGACCGACCTCGGCCCGCTGGACGAGACCGCCCTGACGCTGCTGCGCAGGAAGCGGATCGGGTTCGTGTTCCAGTCCTTCAACCTCGTCTCGGCCCTGACCGCCGAGCAGAACGTGGCCCTGCCGCTGAGGCTGGCCGGGATCCGGCCCCGGGGCACGGAGGTGCGCGCCGCGCTGGCCGAGGTGGGCCTGGCGGGACGGGCCGGGCACCGGCCCGGCGAGCTGTCCGGCGGGGAGCAGCAGCGGGTGGCGATCGCCAGGGCGCTGATCACCGGGCCCGCGGTGCTCTTCGCCGACGAGCCCACGGGCGCGCTGGACAGCAGGACCTCACGGGACGTGCTCCGGCTGCTGCGCTCCCTGACCGACCATCGGCGCCAGACGGTGATCATGGTGACCCACGACCCGGTCGCCGCCGCCCACGCCGACCGGGTGCTCCTGCTGGCCGACGGCCGGGTGGTGGACGAGTTCGCCACCGCCGACCTCCCCGTCCGTGACGCCGGTCCCGGGGGCCGGGAGGGCGACGGCGGCTCCGGCCCGGTGAGGCGGGAGCTGGGCGCCGAGGCGATCGCGGCCCGCATGGCCGTCCTGGAGGCGTCGTGCTGAGCATGGGCCTGGAGACGGTGCGGGGGCGGTGGAGCGGGTTCGCCGGGGCGTTCGTCACCCTCTGCCTGGGGGTGGCGCTCATCTCGATGACGGCCCTGGTCCACGTGTCGGCCTCACCTCACGTCCCGGACAGATACGCGGGGGCCGGCGTGCTGGTCCGCACGCCGGTCGTCGAGCAGGTCGAGGGCTTCTTCCTGGAGGATCGGCCCTGGTCCCCGGAGACCGTCGCGGAGCTCACCGGCCGCCTGCGTGCGATCCCGGGTGTGGCGGCGGCCGTGCCCGACCGCTCCTTCTACGCCCAGGCCGTCGCCGCAGGCCGTCCCGTCCCCGCAGATCTGCGCGGGTACGGCTGGGCGAGCACCGCGCTGGCGCCGTACGAGCCGGTGGCGGGCCGGGCTCCGCAGCGACCCGGTGAGGTCGTGCTCGACAGGGATCTCGGCCTCTCCCCCGGTTCCCCGGTCACCCTGCTCACCGCCGCCGGGCCCGCGCCGTACACCGTGACCGGCACCCTGGACGCGCCCGGTTTCCACGTGACCGACGCTGAGGCGGCCCGGCTGTCCGGTGGGGTGCGGGTCATCGGGCTGGTCACCGAGGCCGGAGCGGACCTCGCACAGATCGAGAGGGCGGCCCGTGAGATCGTCGGCGGCCGGGGCGAAGTGCTGTCCGGGGACGCGCGCTCGGCGCTGGAGCCGAGGAGCGACGAGCGGATCCGGTGGATCGGCACGCAGGTCCTGACGGGCATGACCGTCCTGGCCGGGTTCGCTTCGATCTTCGTGGTGGCGTCCACGTTCGCGTTCGGCGTGGTCCAGCGACGGCGGGAGTTCGGCCTGCTGCGGCTGGTCGGGGCCACGCCCCGGCAGGTGCGGCGGATGGTGTACGGCGAGGCGCTGGCGGTCGGCTCCGTCGCCGCCGTGGCCGGGGTGGCGCTCGGGACCGCGCTGGCGCCCGTGCTCGGCGACCTGCTGGTCGAGGCGGGGTTCGAGCCGCCGGGCTTCTCGGTGCGGATCGAGGCCTGGCCGCTGGCCGCCTCGTTCGCGGCCGGTCTGGTCGTCGCCCTGCTCGCCGTCTGGTCGGCCTCCCGCAGGGCGGGCCGGGCACGCCCGCTGGAGGCGCTGCGTGAGGCGAGCGTGGAGCGGCGGACGATGACCCCGTCCCGGTGGATCGCCGGAGCGGCGTTCACCGCGACCGGCATCGCGTGCGCCGTGGCCACGGCCGGGGCCGAACCCGGCGCGGCCGTGAACCTCACCCTGTACGCCGCGATGGCCCTGATCGTGGGCCTGACCCTGCTGGCCCCCGCGATCATCCCGCCGGTCGTGCGGGTGGTCACCTGGCCGCTGTCGCGGACACGGGGCGCCACCGGCGTGCTGGTGCGCGAGGGCATGCTGGCGGCCGTACGGCGCACCGCCGCCACGACCGCGCCGGTGCTGGTGACGGTGGGCTTCGCCACGCTGGTCACCGGCATGACCCAGACGACCGCGGCCGCGGTCGCGACGGACCGCACCACGGCGGTCCGGGCCGATGCGGTCGTCCTGCCGGACGGCACGCCCGGCCTGTCGGACGCCGCCGTCGCCGCGGCGGACGGGATCGCGCTGCTGCCGACCACGGTGTACGCCGAGGGCCTGCCGCCGTTGGAGGCCTCCGGGATCACCTCCGAGACGCTGACCCGTGCGGCGGACCGGCTGCGGGTCGTCGAGGGCGCACTGGAGACGGCGGAGAAGGGCGACGACCGCCCTGCGGAGACCGCCGGTGCGGACGAGGGAGGAGAGCACGGGACCACGGACGAGGACGGAGAACACGAGGCCGTGGGCGAAGGCGGAGAGCACGAAGCCACGGGTGAGAGCGGAAAGCGCGAGGCTGCGGGCGGAGGAGGGGTGATCGTGGCGCGGTGGCTGGCGGACGAGCGCGGATGGCGGCCCGGGACACGGCTCCCGCTGACCTTCGAGGACGGCCGCAGCGAGACGCTGCCCGTGACGGCCGTCGTCGCCGACGCACCGACCCCCATCCTGCTGTCCCGGGACACCGTACGGTCCCACGACCCTTCGGCGCTGACCCCGGAGATCCTCGTCGACGGCGCCGTGCGGGACGAGGTGATCGGCGTGCGGGACGAGGTGATCGGCGGGCGGGTGCTCGACCCCGGCGCCTACGCGAGGCAGGCCCGCACCGAGGACGACCGGCTGGTCTGGATCTTCACCTTGATCCTGGCCGGCATGGCGGTGGGCTACACCGGCCTGTCGATCGCGAACACGATGGTGATGTCCACCGTGGACCGGGCCTCCGACTTCCGGGTGCTGCGGATGTCGGGGGCCACTCCCCGGCAGGTGCTCGGGACGGTCACGGCCGAGTCGGTGATCGTGGCGGGGCTGGGCGCCGCGCTGGGCGTGGTGGTCGCGCTGCCCGCGCTGCTGGGTATGGGCTCCGCGATGACCAGGCAGATCGGCGCACCGGTGGAGCTGGTCATCCCGTGGCCGATCGTGCTCGCCGTCGTCGGCGGTTGCCTGGTGCTGGCCGTGACCGCCGCCGCGATCCCGACCCTGGCGGCCGTCCGCCGCACCCGTTGATCAGACGGGGGCTGTGACCCCCCGCGTCCGGCGCGAAGAGCTCTCCGCGCCGGACGCGGAGGGCCGGGTCTCCCTGGGCGGAGGGCCGGATCTCCCAGGGAGACGTCCACCGCCCACATCGCATTGAAGACCGGCGGCGGCCGTACGCACTGATGGCCGAGACCGGAAGCGTGGCCGGAGTGTGGCCGGTGGGGGTTCGCTCGCCACACCGGCAAGCCTGTGCCCTGGCCATCGGCGATGGTGAGATGTAAAGCTCGTTCATGACTGCAAAGCCGTTCGCCTCCTCCGCCGACCTGGCCGACAAGCAGCAGACCCTGGAGGTGCTCGCCGACGGTGTCTACGCCCTGACCGCCGAGGGCGACCCCAACGTCGGCGCAGTCGAGGGTGAGGACTTCCTGGTGTGCTTCGAGGCCATGGCCACCCCGGTCGCCGCCGGCGCGTGGCTGGAGCGGCTGCGTGAGCACACCGGCAAGCCGGTGCGTTATCTGGTCCTGTCGCACTATCACGCGGTGCGCACCCTGGGCGCCTCGGCCTTCGGTGCCGGCGTGGTCATCGCGCACGACAACACCCGCAGGCTCATCGCCGAGCGCGGAAAGCAGGACTGGGCCTCCGAGCTGGGCCGGATGCCCCGGCTGTTCCGGGAGCCGGACTCGATCCCCGGCCTGACCTGGCCGACCGTGACGTTCTCCGACCGGCTCACCGTCGACCTGGGCGGGGACCGCGGCGAGCTGGTCCTGGCCCACTGCGGGCGCGGCCATACCGAGGGCGACCTCGTGGCCTGGCTGCCCCGTCACAAGATCATGTTCGCCGGGGACCTGGTCGAGGCCCAGGCCGCGCTGTACACCGGCGACGCCTTCCACCGCCCGTGGGCCACGACCACGCTCGATCGCGTCGCCGCCTTCGGCGCGGAGGCGCTCGTCGGCGGGCGCGGAGCGGTCGCCCGCGGCCGCCCCGCGGTGGAGGCCGCCATCGAGCAGACCCGCGCCTTCCTGCGCACCATGCTGGAGGAGACCGGCCGGGTGCACGCCGCGCGCGGCACGCTCAAGGAGGCGTTCGCGGCGGTGCACGCCGCCCTGGAGCCCCGCTACGGCCGCTGGCCGATCTTCGAGCACTGCCTGCCGTTCAACGTCTCGCGCCTGTGGGATGAGCTGTCCGGCATCGAGCGCCCGGTGATCTGGACCGCCGAGAGGGACCGGGAAGTATGGAACGCCCTGCAGTCGTGATCGCCGGAGCCGGGCCGGTGGGCCTGACGCTGGCGTTGCTGCTGGCCCGCTGGCGGGTGCCGAGCACGGTGCTGGAGGCCCGGCCGCACAGGGAGGCGGAGGGATCGAGGGCGATCTGCTTCCAGCGCGACGTGCTGGACGTCCTCGACCGCGTCGGCTGCGCCGAGGACATGGTGGCCGAGGGCGTCACCTGGACCACCGGCCGCACCTACTACCGGGAGCGGGAACTGTTCGCCGTCACCTTCCCGGCCCCGGGCAGAAGCCTCTTCCCGCCGTGGATCAACATCTCCCAGGCCCGGGTGGAGGAGTTCCTGCTGGCCCGGGCCCGGGACGAGCCGCTGGTCGAGCTCCACCCGGGTCACTCTGTCACCGGCTACCGCCAGGACGCCGGCGGCGTCGAGGTCGACGCCGCGACGGCGACCGGCCGGGTGCGCGTGCGAGGCACCTGCCTGGTCGGCGCGGACGGCGCACGCAGCACCGTCCGCCGGCTGGCCGGGATCGGCTTCCCCGGCCGGTCCTTCGACGACCTGTTCCTCATCTGCGACATCAAGGCCGCGCTGCCCTTCCCCGACGAGCGCCGCTTCTCCTTCGACCCGCCGTGGAACCCCGGCCGGCAGGTCCTGGTCCACCCGTGCCCGGACTCCGTCTGGCGCATCGACTGGCAGGTGCCGCCCGCGTTCGACGCGGCCACCGCCGACATCGACGCCATGGTGCGCCGGATCACCGGCGACCGGCCGTACGAGATCGTCTGGCGGTCGCTCTACCGCTTCCACGAGCGGGTCGCCTCCCGCTTCCGGGACGGCCGGGTCTTCCTGGCCGGGGACGCCGCGCACCTGTACGCGCCCTTCGGCGCCCGTGGCCTGAACTCCGGCATCCAGGACGCCGAGAACCTGGCCTGGAAGATCGCGTTGGGCGGCGAGACCCTGCTGGAGAGCTACGGCCTGGAGCGGCGGGCCGCCGCCATGGAGAACCTGAGGGTCACCGGGAACACCATGGCCTTCCTGGTACCGCAGGACGAGGCCGGACGGCAGGCACGGCGTTCGGCGCTCACCCGGGCACTGACCGATCCCGCCGCCCGCGCCGAGATCGACTCCGGCAAGCTGGCCGAGCCGTACTGGTACTCGGACTCGCCCCTGACCACCTCCGGTGAGCCCGTGCCGACCGAACCGGGCATGGCACGCCCGCCGGTGCCGGGAGTCATCTGCCCCGACGGACCGGTGGTCGTGGCGGGGCGCCCGACGCGGCTGAGGCGGCTCTTCGGTTCGGGGTTCGTCGTGTTCACCGCACGCGCCGACCGCGTCGAGGCGGCCCGCTCGGCCTGCGCGGGCACGGTGCCCGTCGAGGTGTACGGCCTGAGCGACATCGACGCCGAAGGCGTGGTGACCGGTGCGCTGCGCGCCTGCGGCGACGGCGTTCACCTGGTCCGGCCGGACGGCCACCTGGCCGCGGTGCTGCCCGCCTTCTCCGGTACGGCCCTGCGCGGAGCCCTCGACCGCGCCGCGGGAGCCCTCCCCGGTTAGGGCACATCTCCTGGATCTTCCGCCTCCCGCGGCCGCCCGGTTCCCGTTCCGGCAGAGCCCGGGCCCCGCGCGTCCTCCCCGGGGCGGAGGCCGGGTCAGCACTGCGGGTGACCCGGCCTCCGGTGCGCGTCCTGCTCCGGATGGGTGCTGGTCAGCCACCGATTCCATAGGTTCTCCGTATGCGTGACGGGAGACGGAAGCACTCATGACGATCAAAGTGGTCATCGCCGACGACCAGGCGATGATCCGCACCGGGCTGCGCCTGGTCGTGGAGATGGCTCCCGGTGTCGAGGTCGTCGGCGAGGCCGCCGACGGGCGGCAGGCTGTCGCCCTGGTCCGGCGGCTCCGGCCGGACGTGCTGCTGATGGACATCGCGATGCCCCACCTGGACGGGCTCGGCGCCGCCCGGCTGCTGCTCGCGGATCCCGGCCCACCGAAGATCGTCATGTTGACGACCTTCGGCACCGACGGCAACCTGCACGCGTCGCTGCGCGCGGGGGTGAACGGCTTCCTGCTGAAGAGCTCCCCGCCGGAGCAGCTGGTCTCGGCCATCCGGATCGCGGCGGCCGGGGACGCGCTCATCGACCCGGCGGCCACCGTACGGGTGATCGCCTCGTTCGCCGCGCAGGCCGAGCCGGTCACCCCGCCCGAGCTGGCGGAGCTCACCGAACGGGAGTCGCAGGTGCTGCACCTGCTGGGGCGGGGGCTGTGCAACTCCGAGATCGCGAACGAGCTGCGCATCGGTGAGGCGACCGTCAGGACCCACTCCGGCCGGGTCCTGCACAAACTCGGCCTGCGCGACCGGGTGCAGGCGGTCGTCTTCGCTTATGAGACCGGGATCGTACGGCCCGGGGCGAAGGAGCAGACGTGCTGAGGCCGGCACCCGGTCACTGGCGGCCGACCCGGCTGGACCTGCTGCTCTCCCTTGCCGTGACGATCGCCGGGCTCGTCGAGTCCTTCGGCCGCCAGGGGCCGGACTACGGCCAGATCCACGACCCGGTGCCGTGGGCGGCGGGAGCGGTCGCGGCCGGGACGACGCTGCTGGCGCGGCGCCGCTTTCCCGCGGTCATGTTGCTGGTCCTGATCGCGATCGGCCTGGCCGTACGGCATGTCACGGATGACGGGTACTACGCCGCCTGGCATCTCTACTCCATGCTGATCCTCATCCACACCGTGGCCAGCGCGAGGGAGCTGCGCAGCCCTCAGGGGGCGATGGGACTGGGCTGCGTGCTGGGGGCGTACGTCTTCCTGCTGACGCTGAACGGCGGCGACGTCGCCGAGACCATGATCAGCGCGATCTTCGTGGGCGTGGCGTACGGCAGCGGCATCCTGCTGCGCCGCCAGATCGACCAGACGCTGCGGCTCACCGAGCACGCCACTCGGCTGGAGGTGGAGCGCGAGGAGCGGGCCCGGCGAGCGGTGGAGGGGGAACGCGCCAGGATCGCCCGGGAGCTCCACGACGTCATCTCGCACAACGTGAGCGTCATGACCCTGCACGCGGGCGGGGTGCGGATGCTGCTCGGCACGGAGCGGGAACGCGAGCGCGACATGCTGTCCGGGATCGAGGAGGCGGGACGCGAGGCGATCCGTGAGCTCCAGCTCATGCTGGGGGTCCTGCGCGACAGCGGAGATCACGGCTCGGAGCCCTTCCGTCCGGACCTGGCCCGCCTGGACGAGCTGGTCCATCAGGTCAGGGGCACCGGGCTGGACGTCAGTCTCCGGATCGCCGGTGAACCGCGACCGCTGCCGCCGGAGGTGGGCCTGTCCGCCTACCGCGTGATCCAGGAGGCCCTGACGAACGTGCGCAAGCACGCCGGGGGTGCCGGTGCCCGCGTCGTCGTCACCTACGGCCGCGACGAGCTGGTGGCGGAGGTCGTCAACGACGGGGCGGAGGCGGGCGGGTCCGTGTCCGTGTCCGGCTCCGCCGGGCTCGATCCGGGCGGGGAGCCGTGCGGTCCGGACGGCCAGGGTCCGACCGGTCGCGGTGCAGACGGTCGAGACTCGGCCGGTCACGACCTGGGCGGCTCGGGCCTGGAGCGTGGGGATCCGGCCGGGCGCGGTTCGGGCGGCGGGCACGGGCTCATCGGGATGCGTGAGCGCACCGCGACGCACGGTGGTGAGCTGTCCGCCGGCCCGCTGCCGGACGGTGGTTACGCCGTGGCCGCCCGGTTCCCGCTCCGCGTCTCGGTGGAGGCCGGCTGAACCGGCCTCGCCCCGGCCCACTCGGTGTCGCTCATGCGGAGCATCCGCAGCCCGATCACGCCGGCCCCGGCCAGGTAGAGCGAGCCGCCCACGACGGTGCCGATCGGATAGATCGGCGCGCCGAAGATGCCCAGGAGCATCGCGAAGGGGGCCCACCACGGCGCCCGGCCGGCGTAGGCCAGGGTCAGCCCGAGGGCGAACAGACCCAGCAGCCCGGCGAAGCCCGGGATCTGGAACCCGAACACGAGCCCGGGGTCGGCCAGCGCCTCGTCGCCGAGCGCCGATCCCTGGGCCGGTGGCATGGCGCGTTCGAGCATGGAGTAGAAGAAGTCGCCCAGCATCAGCGCGGAGAAGTTCACGACGCCGAGCAGGGCCAGCCCGCCGGTGATGTGGCCGAGCACCACTGCCCGGTCCCGGACGAGGTGGATCATCCCGATGATCCCGGGGATCAGCAGCACCCAGCTCCAGTGCAGGAGCGCGGCGCTGACCGAGACCTGCTCCGGGTGGGCGCCGTAGATCCCGACGGGATCACCGCCCTGCCGGATGGCCGGGTCGACCAGCAGGCCGGCGACGTAGACGATCGGTGCGACTATGAGGCAGAGCCCGGCCGCCCGCCTGCGGAACCCGTGCGGGTCGGAGAGAACCGACATGAGACCTTCCCTGTGTCAGCCCGCACCGGAGCGTGCGGGTTCGGTCAGGGGAAGATAGGCGCCCGTACCGCCGCAGGTCGTCCTCCTGGAGGTCGACCGTCCTCCGCAGAATCGCTGACAGCCGGACCCCCGATCGCTGACGACCAGGTCCCGCGTCGCCGGTCGGCCCGGCCCGCCGGCCGCCGGTACCTGCGGTCCGCGTCGCCTGCGGCCTCAGACGGGCACGTCCGCGTCTCGCACCACGCGTCGCCGCAGGAGCGCTCCCGCCGCCGCCGCGGTGAAGAACATCAGGACGCCGTAGACGGCTGCCGGGATGGCGACTTCGGTGCTGCCCAGCAGGCTGATCGCCACGGTGATGGCCAGGGTGCTGTTGTGGATGCCGATCTCCATGCAGGAGGCGATGGCCTGGCGGGGATCCGCTCCGGCCAGGCGGGGCACCCAGTAGCCGACGGTGAGGCTGATGACGCTGAAGACCAGCGTGATCAGGCCCACCGAGGCGATGTAGTCCCCGAGGTTCGCCGCCTCCTTGACGATCGCTCCGATGATCACGGCGAGGAGGATCACCGCGGACAGTATCTTGACGGGCTTCTCCATCCGGTCGGCGAAGGCCGAGAACCGGGCCTTGACCACCATGCCGATCGCGACGGGGATCAGGACGATCAGGAAGACCTGCGCGGTCTTGTCGAACTGCAGGCCCACCTGGCCGCTTCCACCCTGGAAGTGGGCGATGGCGAGGTTGGTGACCAGCGGCAGCGTGAAGACCGCCAGGACGGAGTTGATCGCGGTCAGGGTGACGTTGAGCGCCACGTCGCCGCCGAACAGGTGGCTGTAGAGGTTGGCGCTGGTGCCGCCGGGCGAGGCGGCCAGCAGCATCATGCCGACGGCCAGGCCCGGGGCCAGGCCGAAGGCCAGCACGAGCCCGAAACAGATCAGCGGCAGCAGGACGATCTGGCAGGCCAGGGCGGTGAAGGCGGCCTTGGGGTAGACGACGACGCGGCGGAAGTCCGCGACGGTCAGACCGAGACCGAGACCGAACATGATCACGGCGAGGGCGGCGGGCAGGAAGACACTGGTCAGAGCGGAATCCACGGGCGATCCTTACCGCTGGGGGTTTGGGCGACAGAATCTCCGTCTGGAGCCCGTGTTGTCCATGGGGCACCGGTCTCCGTTGCCGATCCGATGCGATCAGCCCTCCGGGGCCCGCCGTACCCTGCGCCGCAGGAGTCGCCGTCCGGCCAGGGCGAGCGCGGCGGCGGCCGCGGCCCCGCCGATCGGGGCCCAGGGGACGGACGGCCCGTCGTCGGTACGGCCGGCCACGGGAGAGGCGGTCATCGTCCCCTCCGGGGAAGGCTCCCCCTCCGGGGAAAGTCCTGTCTCAGGAGACTCCGTCGCCTCCGGGGAAGGCGTCTCCTGCGGGCTCCCGGGAGCCGTCGACGGCGGCCTCGCCGTACCGAGCGCGCTCAGGAGATCCCGCCCGAGCGGCTCACCGCCCTGGACGCCGTCCTCCCCGCGCAGCGGCCCGTCACCGGGGCGGACCTGCCGGTTCCCGTCGCACAGCGAGGTGTGCAGCGGCACGCCCGGATCGGTCGCGAACATGCCGGACTCCCCGCCCCTGGCGAACACCAGATAGCGGGACCCGACGGTGAAGGCGTACCCGCACGAGGCTCCGTCGGGGTTGGTCGCCACCTCGACCTCGGCGGCCGGCGCCCCCTTGTAGACCTGGTCCGGCCGCAGGCGGTAGACGATCGGCGGAGTGGGTCCGGACCGGTCTCCCGGAATCCGGCGGGCCGCCACCACCGTCCCGGTGAAGACGGTCTCCGCGTTCTCCACCTGCTCGGCCGGTTCCAGGGCGACGCAGCTGCAGGCGCAGGCCGTACCGGGCACCGCCACGACGACGGCGGCGGCCAGGAGCAGCGGGGCGACGAGCGACCGGTATCTCATGTCCTCATCACGTATCCGAGCCGGTCCCGGTTCGAACCCACCCCGCCGGGCTGCCGCCGTACCGGATGACCGGGCCGAACAGCACCTTCCTCCAGGACCTTCGGCCCTGTCCCCGCCGGGCCGTCCGGACGGAGGCTCGGAGACGAGATCGAGGAGAGCGAGAAGACATGAACATGCGCGCCGCCGTCGTCACCGCGTTCGACCAGCCTCTGGAGATCCAGGAGATCCCCATTCCGGAGCCCGGGCCCCACCAGGTCCTCGTCCGCATCGAGGCCAGCGGTCTGTGCCACACCGACATCCACGCCGCCCGGGGTGACTGGCCGGTCAAGCCGACGCCGCCCTTCACCCCCGGCCACGAGGGCGTCGGCGTCATCACCGGGATCGGCTCGGCGGTCACTGGCCGGGCCGTCGGCGAGCGGGTGGCCATCCCGTGGCTGGGGTACGCCTGCGGCACCTGCGAGTACTGCGTCAGCGGACGCGAGACCCTGTGCGAGTCCCAGCAGAACACCGGCTACGCCCTCAACGGCGGGCACGCCGAGTACGCCGTCGCGCACGCCGACTACGTCGTCCCGGTCCCCGAGGGGGTCTCCCCCGTCGAGGCGGCCCCCCTGACCTGCGCGGGGGTGACCACCTACAAGGCCGTGAAGGTCTCGGGCCTGCGCCCGGCCGAGCGCGCCGCCGTCTTCGGCATCGGCGGCCTGGGCCACCTGGCCCAGCAGTACGCGCAGATCTTCGGCGCCGAGACCGTCGCCGTCGACATCACCGACGACAAGCTCCGCCTGGCCGAGCAGCTGGGCGCCACCCACACAGTCAACGCCGCCACCGGCGACCCGGTCGCCGAGATCAAGGCGCTCGGCGGGGTCGACGTGGCGATCGTGCTGGCCGCCAGCCCGCGCGTGCTGGAGCAGGCGTACGCCTGCCTGCGACGCGGCGGCCGCCTGGTGCTGGTCTCCCTGCCCAAGGACAACGCGATGAGCCTGCCCATCTTCGAGACCGTGCTGGGCGGCATCAGCGTGATCGGTTCCATCGTCGGCACCCGCGCCGACCTGGCCGAGGTCTTCCGGCTGCACGCCGCCGGGCGGACCAGGGTGATCTACCAGACCCGCAAGCTCGACGAGATCAACGACTCCTTCGCCGAGGTGCTCGGCAGCGCCGTCCCGGCCCGGCTGGTCTTCGAGATGTGATCGCGCCTCATCGCGGCCCCCGCCTGTCCCGGCGGGGGCCGCGATGAGGTCGGAGACCTGCGAAAACAGCACGATGGCCCGGCCGTTGAGGACTTACGGCCCTGCCCGTGACCCCCGGGGCGGAGGTGCAATGAGGGGGAGGGAAATCCACGGGTTACAGGAGAGCACGATGCGCGTGAAGGTCAGCGAGGTCATGACGTACGAGGTGGCGTCCGTCACCGGTGAGGCCTCTTTCAAGGATGTCGCCGAGGCGCTCATCGCCAACGGCGTGAGCGCGGTGCCGGTCGTCGACGGAGAGAACCGCGTCATAGGCGTCGTCTCGGAGGCGGACCTGCTGTGCAAGGAGGAGTTCAAGGAGCAGTACTACGGGGAGGGCTACCGGCCGCCGCTGCGTGCCCGGCTGCGCCACCGCCTCAACCAGGAGAAGGGATGGGGCCGGGACAAGGCGCGCGGCGAGACCGCCGCCGAGCTGATGACCTCCCCCGCCGTCACCACCCGCCCGCAGTCCGCCGTGGTGTACGCGATGCGGCTGATGGACGAGCACGGCGTCAAGCGCCTGCCGGTCGTCGACGAGAACGGGGTCCTGCAGGGCATCGTCAGCCGTCATGACCTGATCAAGGTGTTCGTACGGCCGGACGCGACGATCGCCGCGGAGATCCGCAAGAACATCCTGGACCACTCCGTGTGGACCGACACCTCCCGGGTGGAGGTCGCGGTCGACCGGGGCGTGGTGACGATGGCCGGTCACATGCGGCACGGCAGCGAGGCCCGGATCGCCGCGCGCATGGCGCTGCGGGTCAACGGCGTGGTCGACGTGGTCAACGAGATCGAGTGGGACGAGGACGACGTCCCCGCGTGAGGCGACGTCCCGGCCTGAGGCGACGTCCCGGCCGGCCCCGTACCGGTCAGGCGTGCCGCGGCGGCCCGATCGTTCCGGCCACGGCGGCGCAGCGGTCCTCGTCGGGCGCGGTCCCGGAGGCGGCGTGCTCGAGCAGGGCGAGAAGGACGCGCCGCTCCTCGGGCGCGAGCCCGGACAGGAGCTCGTCCTCGGCCCGTGCGACGGCCGCGTCCAGGTCGGCCAGGACGCCGCGGCCGTGGCCGGTGGGGACGATGCGGCGGGCCCGGCGGTCGACGGGGTCCTGCCGGCGTTCGACGAGGCCGCATTCCACGAACTTGTCCAGCAGGTAGGTCATGACGGTGCGGTCGATGCCGAGCCGGGCGGCGAGTGAGGCCTGGGTGGGCGGGGCGTCGTGGACCACGGCGGCGAGCACCTGGTAGCCGCGCACCCCGTGGGGCAGGTCGCGCGAGACCTTCTCGACGCGGTCGCTCCATTCCCGCAGCAGCACGCCGAGGGACCACCCGAGCGTGGAGGGGCTGGCGGGCGGGGCGGGGAGGCCGGCCGGGTCGCGGGTGGTCACGCCCTCCACCATATCCGGAAATATGCTGCTAACACGATGAGTTGTAGCCAATATAGTCTGTGCGGCAGATTATCTCGTTCCTCCAGAGAGGCCCGGCACGATGGACTACGGCCACGAACTGACCTTCGGCAGCTTCCTGACCCCGCAGAACCGGGATCCGCAGGCGCCGGTACGGCTCGCCCAGACCTCCGAGGCCGCGGGGCTGGATCTGGTGACCTTCCAGGACCATCCGTACCAGCCGGGATTCCTGGACACCTGGACGTTGCTGTCGTGGGTGGCCGCGCGGACCGAGCGGATCACGATCGCGGGCAACGTGCTCAATCTGCCGCTGCGGCCCCCGGCGGTGCTGGCCCGCTCCGCGGCCTCCCTCGACCTGCTGTCCGGCGGCCGGTTCGCGCTCGGCATCGGCGCGGGCGGCTTCTGGGACGCGATCGAGGCGATGGGCGGCACCCGCCTGACCCCGGGCGAGTCCGTGACCGCGCTGGAGGAGGCTCTGGCGATCATCCGCGGCATCTGGGACGCGGACGGGCGCGGTGTCCTGCGGGTGGACGGCACGCGTTACCGCGTCTCCGGCGCCAAGCGCGGCCCGGCCCCCGCGCACGACATCCCGATCTGGGTCGGCGCCTACAAGCCGCGGATGCAGCGCCTGCTCGCGCGTGAGGCCGACGGCTGGCTGCCCTCGCTCGCCTATCTCCAGGAGGGCGACCTGCGGCGCGGCAACAAGATCATCGATGAGGCGGCCGAGGAGGCCGGGCGCGACCCCGCCCAGGTGCGCCGCCTGCTGAACATCGGCGGCGCGGTCGCCGAGACCTCGCAGGGCTTCCTGCAGGGGCCGGTCGGGCAGTGGGTGGAGGAGCTGTCGGCGCTGGCGCTGGAGGACGGCATCGGCACGTTCATCCTGGGGGCGGACGATCCCCGGTTCATCCAGATCTTCGGGCAGGAGATCGCTCCCGCCGTCCGGGAGGCGGTGGCGCGCGAGCGGTCGGCCGCCGGCACCCGTCCCGCGGCCGCCCGCCGCGGAACCGCCGCCCTCGCCCTGCGCCGCGACGCGATCGACTACGGCGGGGTGCCGGCTAGCCTGGCGGCCGACGCCGTCGAACCCGGGGACCGGGCCTACGAGTCGGTGCGGCACAACTATCTCCGTACCGGATCGCCCGGGCTGGTGCTGCGGCCCCGGACGGCCGGGCAGGTCGCCGAGGGACTGGCCTACGCCCGGTCCCAGGACGTGCCGCTCGGCGTCCGCTCGGGCAGGCACGGGATCAGCGGCCGCTCCACCAACGACGGCGGCATCGTGCTCGACCTCGGCGCGCTCGACACCGTCGAGGTCGTCGACCCGGCCACCCGCCGGGTACGGCTGGGCGCCGGCGCCACCTGGGGCGAGGTCGCCGAGGCGCTCGTGCCGCACGGGTGGGCGATCAGCTCCGGCGACTACGGCGGCGTGGGGGTGGGCGGCCTGGCCACCACGGGCGGGATCGGCCTGCTCGGCCGCAGGTACGGGCTGACGGTCGACCACGTCGTCGCCGCGCAGGTCGTCACCGCCGACGGCCGGATCCTGCACGCCTCACCCGAGGAGAACCCCGACCTGTTCTGGGGCCTGCGCGGCGCCGGAGGCAACCTCGGCGTCGTCACCTGGGTCGAGATCGAGGCGATGGAACTCGGCGACATCGTCTTCTCCCAGATGGTCCTCGACGCCCGTGACACCGCCGGGCTCCTCCGGCGCTGGGGCGCCGCCATGGAGCAGGCCCCCCGCGAGCTGACCAGCTTCCTCATCCTGTCCCCGGCCGCCCGCGGCCGCGGCGCGGTCGCCCAGCTCCTGTCCCTCTACGCGGGCGGCGACACCGAGGCCGCGGTCAGGGAGCTGGAGCGGCTCGCCGAGGCCGGGCCGCTCCTGGACCACCGGGGATACGTGATGCCCTACTCCGGCGTGGTCCAGCCGGGCGAGAAGCACTACACCGGCGGCGGGGACCCCGCCGTGCGCTCCGGCCTGGTCACCCACCTCGACGACAAGGTGACGCGCGCGTTCGAGACGGTCTCGCGCTCCGGGCTGTCGCACTTCCTGCAGATCCGCGCCACCGGCGGCGCCGCCCACGACCTGGCCCCCGACGCCACCGCCTACCCCCACCGCCACCAGAACTTCCTGCTCAGCGCCATGGGCACCACCCAGGCCTCGCTCGACGCCCTGTGGGACGCCGAGGTCGCCCCGCACACCGACGGCCTCTACCTGTCCTTCGACACCGACCCCCGGCCCGAACGCCTGCACGACGCGTTCGGCGCCAACCTGGCCCGGCTCCGGCAGGTCAAGCGCGTCTACGACCCCGACAACGTCTTCCGCGCCAACTTCCCCATCCAGCCCGCCGACCTCTGAGACGGGATCGCCGCCCCGCCGCGAGCGGCCTGTCAGGAGTCCGGTGACGGGGCCGGGTCGATGCGGAAGACCGGATGGTGCGCGGCGACGGCCTCGAAGGCCTCCAGCGGCGCACGCCGGCTGACCGCGATGTGCGGGCGGGCGCCCGGGGCCAGGGCGAGATAGCGGCGCAGGATCGGGGCACGCCGTTCCACCGGGACCTCCCGCAGCAGGACCGTGCGGCGGCCGCCGCGGCGCAGGACCGCGTGGCCGCCGGCGGCGCGGACGTTGCGGACCCAGTTCGCGTCCTCGCCCAGCATCGAGACCAGGTACCGGCCGCCGCCGTGATCGGCCACGACCACGGGCACCGCGACGGTCCGGCCGCTGGTGCGGCCGCGTACCTCCAGGACCACGGCGCGGCGGGGCATGAGCCGGCCCCAGGCGAACTGGAGCACATCCAGCCGGATCAGGGCCCGCGCCAGCCTGCCGGGGCGGCCGTGGCGGTACATCCACCGCTTGATCGCGTAGAACGGGGCGCTGAGGTGGATCGGCATCGGTCCTCTTCCCCTCTCAGCTCTGCCACAGGGTGTGGTGGGACCACACCGCCTGCAGCGCCTGGACCACGGTGGTGGCGGTGAAAACCCACACGGCGACGACCGCGGCGGTCAGCACGCCGGAGGCGATGAGCGACCCGGCACCGCGCTCGCGGCCGGGTGCCAGAGAGCGCCAGACGACGGCCAGCACGGTCACCGCCAGCGCGAAGGAGGACACCGTCAGGGCGTCGCCCTGATGGGCGTGGGACAGGACCGTCGGCGGCAGCTGCTGCCCGGCCCGATCCGCCGCCGCCGTCAACTCCTCGTACAGCGCGGAGCCGGCCTGCTCGGCCCAGACGGCCACGGCCAGGTTCAGCACCCCGGCGGCCACCAGAGGCAGGCGCATGCCGCGCCGTACCGCGGGGCGCCAGGCGTAGACGAGGGCCAGCAGAGCCGCCAGCGGGGCGGTGACGATCACCAGGTGACCGGCAAGGACGTGGACCGGCATGGGCGGGAACCTCCAGGAGATCGGGACTGCAGACAGCATCTTCCGTTTTGGCAGACTCTGTCAAGAAGTCACTAATTGCCAAGATGACATGGCTTGATAACCTGGAGCGATGGCACTGCCCCTTCGCGAGCGCAACCGGCTGGCCGCGGCGCACCACATCATCGACACCGCGATAGACCTGTTCGACGAGCACGGCTACGGACAGGTCACCGTCGAGCAGATCGCCGCCGCCGCGGGCGTGTCACCGCGCACCTTCTACCGCTACTTCGGCTCCAAGGAAGGGCTGTTCACCACCGACCCGTACGCGGTCATCGGCGCCGACCAGATACAGCCCCACATCGATCTGGACGACCTGCCCGGCACCCTGCGGCGGATCGTCGCCGCCGTCACCGACCCGCCCCCGGAGGAGGTCGCCGTACGCGCCGGACCGCCCTGGCGCGGCATGCACTACGTGCTGCAGGAGCCGGCGGTACGCGCCGCGGTGTACGCCGCGCTGGACGAGGGCAGCCGGCGCTTCACCGACCTGCTGCGCGAGAAGGGCATGTCCGCCACGCAGGCGCGCGTCACCGCCCGCGCCTACTGGTTCGGGGTGTACTTCGGCTCGCTGGAGCAGTGGCACCTCGACGGCCGGGTGCGCCCGCTGGGCGACTACATCGACCAGGCGCTGGCGGCGCTGCAGGACCTGCCCTGAGACGGGCCGGTACGGCGCGCGGCGCGACCGGGCCGTGGCGGGCCGCGCGACCGCGGCCCGTCAGGTCCGGACGAAACGCACGATCTCGTGGCCGAGACGCTCGCCGGCGTCCTCCTGCAGGAAGTGGCCGGCGCCCTCCAGCACCGGATGGTCGATCCCCCGCGCGCCCGGCACGAGACTCCGGAACACCCCCGCCATGGGGCCGGTGATCGGGTCACGGTCGCTGAAGGCGACCAGGAAGGGCTTGTCCCAGGCGCGCAGGACCTCCCAGGCGTCGCGGTTGGGCTGGGCCTCGACGTCGTCCGGCTCGGCGGGCACCAGGCCCGGCATGGCCCGCGGGCCCGCCTTGTAGGTCTCGTCGGGGAAGGGCGCGTCGTAGGCGGCCAGCACCTCGGGCGGCAGCGTGCCCGTGCAGCCCGACTGGACGCCGCGCGGCACGTCGAACTTCGCGCCCGCGCTGCGCACGGCCTCGCGGAAGCGCAGCCAGGTCTCAGGCATCGGGAAGTCCCCGGTCGGCAGGCCGGTGTTGGCGGCCACGATCCGCGCATAGCGGCCGGGGTCGGCCACGGCCAGGCGCAGGCCGATGAGGCCTCCCCAGTCCTGGCCGACGAGCGTGACGTCCTTGAGCCCGAGGGCGTCGACGAACGCGGCCGTCCAGGCGATGTGGCGGGCGTAGGTGTGATCGGCGATCGCGACCGGCTTGTCGGAGCGGCCGAAGCCGATCATGTCGGGCGCCACGGCCCGGCAGCCGCCCTCCACCAGCACCCGGATGACGTGCCGGTACAGGAACGACCACGACGGCTCACCGTGCAGGAGCAGCACGACGGGGCCCTCGCCCTCGTCGACGTAGGCCATGCGCGGGCCGCCGGGCAGATCGACGTAGCGCGGCGGGTAGGGGAAGTCGGGCAGGTCGGCGAAGCGCTCGTCGGGAGTGCGCAGCAAGTCCATACGCGCATACGTACCAGAACATTCGTCTACGGGCCACCGTGGGCGAGACGACGACGGCGCACAGCCGGCCGCGGCCGCCCGATCCGGGTCACCCGGAAACCAGCCAAGATCAATAGATGTCATTATCCGGAAAGATCTCTGATTACCATCGGAACGCAAGGACAAAAGGCGCAATTAGCTCAAATCAAACACCCCATGAAAATCGTGACGGACCCCCTGCCGGCCCTCCTCATCGCATTGCTACGCTGGAACCGCCAGCGGCCCGGCCCCGTGCCGCAATCCGACACGCTGCAGGGATCTCGGCCAGGCGACCCGCCCTCACATCCCGTCGGGCGTTCTTTCCGTGAGGGCTTCACCTGATTCATCTCGCTCTTTATATTTGTGCAGCGGGGGTACGTCGGCGTCTACATCCATCGGTGTTTCCTCGCTCCGCAAAATGCTCTTTTAGGACGGTGCGGCATGGACAGCCAAGGCCCAGCCTGGAATCCGATCGGATCTCTGTACGCATATCGAGCGCTGGATCCCGTGATCGGTCTCGCCGCCGCCATCGCCGGCGACTTCGCGGACCGTCCCATCCCCTACAGCCAGATTCCCGAGCAGATCGCCGACCTTCTCAGCGACTTCTCCTCCCGGCTGGGCAACGATCCGGACTGGCCCGCCGTCGCGGAGCGGGCGGCGCTGTCAGGCCGGGTGCTCGACGGGCTGGCCGTGGAGGCGGCCGCGGTGCGCAAGGCGGCCATCGTCTTCACCGAGCGCGGCACCGGTGCCGCCGAGCCGAGGTTGCGCCGTGCCGCCCGGGAGGCGGTCACGGCGCTGCAGGAGTCGTGCGAGCGCGTCGAGGGTTCTCCCATGAGACTGGCGGACCGCCGGCTGGACGCCCTGTTCGGCCGCGCCCGCGACGTGCTGGGCGATCCCGCGGTGGCGGCGGTCTTCGGCGCCGCCCCGATCCACACCGACGGAACGTCGTCCCTGCCGCCTCTGCTGGGGCAGGAGATGACCGTCCTGTACAACGCCGTCGCCGCCACGGTGACACGGCCGGAGTTCACGAGGCTGCGGCATCAGCGCCGGATGGCGGCCTTCCAGCGGGTCGCCCGGCGCGGCGCCGAGACGTTCGCCCTCGTGATGGTCGCCAAGGACGACGAGAGCCTCGACGCGGCGATGGAAAGCGCCTACGGCTGGGCCCGGGCTCTTCAGGACATCATCGCGGGTGTCGACGTGGCCAGGGCCTGGGTCGACCGGCGTTACCTGTTCGCCCTCCAGCTGCCGGAGCGGGACGTCCTGCCGGTCAATCCGGGGGGCGAGGTGGAACTCGACGTTCCGGGTCTGCAGGTGATGGCCGCGGAAGGGCTCCCGCACACCGTGACCCTGACGATCGACATGGAGATCTGCTGCTCGACCGCGGGCTGCGTCTCGATCTCGTGTCAGTCGAGCGGCGGTTGCGCCTGTGAGGCCTGAGCCGGAGGCGGACGGCGCATGACCGCGGTGTCACCGGGCCCCGCCGGCCGCTGGGCCGACGCGCTCGGGCTCGACGAACGGATCGGATTGCTGCGTGCGGCGGGTCCGGCCCCCACCGGGCGAGGCGACGGCCGGGACACCGACCGGACCGTGCTGGCCCGGTGGCGCGCGGAGCCTCAGTTCGCCTCCGCCGAGCAGTGGCCGGCCTGGCTGGAGCATGCGGGCGTGACGGAGCCGGAGTTCGGGCGGGCGCTGCAGGCCGACCCGTCGTGGCCGTCGCAGGCGGGCCCGCCGCCGTGGTGGCGGCTTGAGCTCCAGCGCGCCTACGGGCGGCCGCAGCCGGCCGACACCCCGGTCGCCGGGCCCGGGGCTCCCGGGCGTCCGCTGAAGTCGGCCTGGGGCGAGGAGCAGCGCGCGTTCCTGTGGCTGGTCCAGCCGCTCGTGACACGGGGCCGGGAACGGCTGTGCACGGGGCTGGCCGCCGTCGCGGAAACCACGGGCACAGAGGTCTTCGACTCCCGCGGATTGGAGGAGTCGCTGCTGGACGTGCTGCTACCCGAACTGCTGCGCATGGTCAACCGCACACTGGTCATGGAACTGAACCTCAGCCGCCTGCGAGGGGAACTGCGCGGCGCCACCGCGCGTGAGCGGTTCACCTCGTTCGTCGAAGGGCTGAGGGACGTCGACACCGCCTTGCGGCTGCTGGACCGCTACCCCGTTCTGGGCCGCCGGCTGGCCGTACGGACCGAGTGGTGGCTGCAGGCCGGCCTGGAGTTCGCGCGGCGGCTCGTCGCGGACCACCGGACGTTGCGCGCCGCGTTCAGCCCCGGCCGGGATCCCGGGGTCGTGACCGGGGTCGCCGGGAACCTGGGCGACAGCCACTGTCGGGGCCGCTCGGTCTTGATCGCCGAGTTCGCCCACGGGCTGCGCGTGGTCTACAAACCCCGGCCGATGGCGGTGGCGGCGCACTTCCAGCAGCTGCTGTCATGGCTCAACCACGCCGGAGCGACGCCTCCGCTGCGTGTGCTCACGGTCGTGGACCGCGGCGCCTACGGCTGGGCCGAGTACGTCGCGCACACGCCGTGTTCGTCACTGGAGGAGGTCCGGGACTTCTACCTGCGCCAAGGCGAGTTCCTGGCACTGCTCTACGCGCTTCAGGCGACGGACTTCCATGGGGAGAACGTGCTCGCCTCCGGCGCCCACCCCGTCATGGTCGATCTCGAGGCCCTGTTCCATCCCGCGCCGGTGGAGCGGGACCTGTCCTCCGCCGAGCAGGTGGCCGCGGAGCTGCTCGAGGACTCGGTCCTGCGGGTGGGGCTGCTCCCGCAGCGCACGTGGGCGACGGCCGACTCCCCCGGCTTCGACATGAGCGGCATCGGCGCGGCCGACGGCCAGCTCACCCCCTACGGGGTGCCTCACTGCAAGGACGCCGGTACGGACGTCATGCGGGTGGTCAGGGAGCCGAAGCCGGTGCGCGGATGCCGCAGCCGCCCCCGACTGCCCGATGGCGGCGACGCCGACTTCCGCGACCACGCGGACGCCGTCCTCCAGGGTTTCCGGCACTTCTACGGGCTCCTGCTCGCTCACCGCGACGAACTGCTGGCCCCGGCGGGCCCCCTGGCCGCCTTCGCCGGGGACGAGGTTCGCGTGGTCCTGCGGGAGACCCGGACATACGGCACCCTGCTGTACGAAAGCCTGCATCCCAGCGTGCTGCGCGACGGGATGGAGTGCGAGCTGTTGTTCGCCCGGCTGTGGTCCCAGGTCGCCACCCGCCCGTACCTCGCCCGCGTCGTGGCCTGCGAGCGCGAGCAGTTGTGGGACGGCGACGTGCCGGTCTTCACCGCACGGGCCGGTTCGCGTGACCTGACCGCCGGCACCGGCGCCCGGTTCGACGGGTTCCTGCCCGAGAGCGGGCTCGACCGCGTGCGCAGGCGGATCCGCCGGCTCGGGCCGGAGGACCTGGAACGGCAGATCTGGCTCATCGAAGGGACGCTGGCGGCCGCGCGCCGCGGACTCGATCCGATGGACGCGAAAACTCCGCCCGCCGGCCGGGCAGCGGGTGCGCCGTCGGTGCGCGACGTCACCCGCCGGGAACTCCCCGGCCGGGACCGGCTCCTGGCGGCCGCCGGAGCGACCGGGGACCGGCTGGAGGCGCTGGCGCTGCGCGGGAAGGCCGACGAGGACGCCGTCTGGCCGGGCTTCAGCCTGGCCGGCCACGGGCAGTGGACGCCCACCGTGCTCGGCCCCGACCTGTACGACGGGACCGCCGGGATCGCCCTCTTCCTCGGCCGGCTCGCCTCCGTCACCGGAGAGGACCGCTACGCCTCCCTCGCGCGGGCCGCGACCCGGACCCTGGAGAGACAGGTGTCACGTGCCGGGGACGCGCCGCAGGGCATCGGCGCGTTCAACGGCCTGGCCGGAGCGGTCTACGCGCTGACGCATCTCGGTGTGCTCACGGGCACGCCGCGGCTGCTCGACCGGGCGCAGGAGGTCGCCGAGCGCCTCCCACCGCTCATCGAGCTGGACGACCAGTACGACGTCATCGCCGGCGCGGCCGGATGCATCGGCGCCCTGGCCTGCCTTCACCGCGCGCGTCCCACTCCGGGCACCCTGTCGGCCGCGGTCCGGTGCGGTGACCACCTGCTCTCCCACAGCCGGCTTGTCCGCAACGTCCCGACCTGGCCGAACCCGCCCCTGGGACCCGAGCCGCTCACCGGGTTCTCGCACGGGACCGCGGGCATCGCCTGGGCCCTGGCGGAACTGGCTGAGCTCAGCGGGCTGGAACGCTTCCGTACGACGGCCTACGAGGCCCTGTCCTACGAACGCGAGCGGTTCGACGCCGGACTGGCGAACTGGCCCGATCTGCGGACCTGGGGCGATCCCGGTGCGGACAGGAGACCGATGGTCGCGTGGTGCCACGGCGCGGCCGGGATCGGCCTGGGCCGGCTCGCGATGCTCTCGCACTGCCGCGAACCGGACCGCGCCGCCGGCCTGCGCGCCGAGGCGCTCATCGCCGCGGTCACAGCCTCGGCCCAGGGCTTCGGTCAGAGCCACTCGCTCTGCCACGGCGACCTGGGCAACCTCGAACTCCTCACCAGGGCCGCGGACACGCTGGGCGAACCGGAGCTGTCGGCACGTGCGGCGGTGGCGGCGACCCGGGTGCTGGACGCCGTCGAGCGCGGCCACCGGCAGTGCGGCCTGCCGATCGGCGTGGAATCGCCCGGCCTGATGACGGGCCTGGCCGGCATCGGGTACGGACTCCTCCGGCTCGCCGAGCCCTCCGTCCCGTCCGTCCTGCTTCTGGAAGGACCGTGACCGCGGGCGGCGAGCCCTCCGGCGGTCGCAACGGTCATCGCATATCGCCGCCATCGCGGTTCTCCGGACCGCGATGGCCGGGATCCGGCGGCGATGCCGTCGTCCCCGACTGTTCGCGGAGCCAGTATGCGGCGGCCTCCCGGACCTCCTCGGCCGGATCGCCCGCTGCCGCGCGTACCGCGTCCGCATACGGATGGGCGGCCTTCTTCCACCACAGCAGGGACAGGATCGCCAGCCGCCGCACGGCGGCGTCCGGGTCTTCGCCGATCGACCGGGCGATCAGGGGCACGACCCGCCGGGCGACGGCCGGACCGAGACTCGGTCTCCCGGTGGATCCGGTCCAGCGCCGCGGCGTAGAACCGCTCGTCACCGTGCTCGGCGACAGTCAGCCGAATGCGCTGCGCCAGCTCGTCGGCCAGCACCCGTTCGAAGTCCTCCCAGTCCAGACGCGTCGGCATCCCGCCATCCTGCCGGATGCGACCGTCCTCGCCTCACGCGGCCCGGCCAGGTGCATCGGGATCAGAGGGTGAGGGCTCCCTCCAGCAGCTCGTCGAAGCGGGTCAGGTCCTCGGCCGGGCGGTCCAGGCCGCGCAGCGGGCCGTGGTCGGCCAGGTGGGCCTCGGCGTACAGCCGGGCGACCAGGGCCTTGCGGTCGGTGCCGAACTCACGGCGCTCCCAGCCCGCCTGCTCCAGCAGCAGCGCGGCGGCGTAGACGTCGCACATGAACCGGGCCAGCGGGAACAGCCGGGCCTCGGCCGCGGCCGCATCCAGGCCCGAGCAGACGGTGATCGCCTTGCGCAGGTCCTCGATCCGCAGCCGCACCAGGTTGGCGGTGGCCTCGTCACCGGGCGGCGCCTGCCGTACGGCCCCGGTCAGGCGGTCCAGGAACGGCTCGTGGGCGTTCTCCCGCAGCATCGCCCGCCGCACGTCCAGGCACAGGATGTTGTCGCCGCCCTCCCAGATCGTGTTGACCTGGGCGTCGCGCAGGATGCGGGCGACCGGCCACTGCTCGATGTAGCCGTTGCCGCCGTGGATCTCGATCGCGTCGCTGGCCGCGGTGACGCCGAGCCGGGCGGCGCGGAGCTTGACCAGTGCGGGGGCCAGGCGCAGGCCGGGGTTGAGGGTGCCGTCGAAGACCATCGCCTGGGCGGCCTCGACCTCGACGATCATCTCGGCCAGCTTGCGGCGCATCAGCGGCTGGTCGATGAGCGCGGCGCCGAAGGCCTCCCGGCTGCGGGCGTAGCAGATCGACTCGACCAGGGCGCGGCGGGCGCAGCCCAGGCCCATCATGGCGATGGCCAGGCGGGCGCCGTTGGTGAGCGTCATCATCCGGGCCAGGCCCTTGCCGTCGCCGGTGCCGCGCGGGTCGGGGGCGAGCAGGAACGCCTCGACGTCGGCGAACTCGACCTCGGCCGAGGCCACCGAGCGGGTGCCGAGCTTGTCCTTGAGCCGGCGGATCCGGATGCCGTTGTGGCTCCCGTCGCGGCGTTCGCGCAGCACCAGGAAGGGCGAGACCCCGCGCACCCCGTCCTCGGCGCCCTCGGGCTTGGCCAGCACGACGAAGGCCGAGCCGTTGGCGTTGGAGGCGAACCACTTCAGGCCGTTCAGCCGCCAGGCGTCGCCGTCGGAGGTGGCGGTGGTCTCCAGCGCGCCGAGGTCGGAGCCGCCGGAGCGCTCGGTGAACATCTGCGCGGCCTCGCCGGAGAACATGCCGTCGGCGAAGATCTCCCGGACCCGCGCCTTGACGTCCTCGGGCGCGAACGACTCGGCCATCAGCACCACCATGTCGCCGCCGGTGCCCAGCGCGCAGCCCATGCCGATGTCGGCCTGGTAGAGCAGGTAGTGCCAGGCCGCGGTCATCACCGACGGATCGGCCCCGGCCTCCTTCGCCTCCGCGCCGAACTCCGGCCGGGTGAAGCTGCGCGCGACCAGCTCGCGCCGGGCCGCCTCGAAGGACGGCGGCATGACGATCCGGCTGACGTCGCGGCCCCAGCGGTCGTAGCGCTCCAGGCGGGGCGGGTTGCGGTCGGTCTCCTCGGCGTGCTCCAGGATCGGCCCGGCCATCAGCGCGCCGGCCCGCTCCAGGTGGGGGGCGGCCCACCGCAGGCCCTCGGCGCCGAGGTGACGGCGCATCAGGAAGCCCAGGGTGGGGTCGCAGCCGTACCAGTTCAGCCCGGCCGCGCCCTGGTAGCGCTCGGTGGCGTAGCGCCGGGACTTGTCCGGGGTGCCGAAGGGCAGCTGGTCGACCGGCTCGACGAGATAGGAAGCCATACTCGGATATTACGTTTTTCTGACACGTGATGGGAAGATGTAATGGCCAGGATCGCGGACGGCTTCATCCGCCACCGGGTACGGCTCGCGCTCCGAAGCCCCGCCGGGCAGGCCCTATGCTCTGGACCGCCGATGAAGAACGAAGACCCGCCGGACCTCCGGCCGCTGACCGCGCGCTCGGTCGTCCTCAGCACGCTGCTGGGCGCCCACCCGCCCCACCTGAAGGCCCGCCACCTGGTGCGCGCGGGCGAGCTGTTCGGCATCTCCGAGGGGACGGTCCGGGTGGCGCTCTCGCGCATGGTCGCGGCGGGCGATCTCGGCCAGACCGGCGACGGCTCCTACCGGCTCGGCGAGCGCCTGCGAGAGCGCCAGGCGCGCCAGGACGCCAGCCGCTCCCCGGTCACGCGCGCGTGGGACGGTTCGTGGCAGGTGGCGATCGTCACCGCGGAACGGCGCCCGGCCGCCGAACGCGCCGCGTTCCGGGAGGCCATGGCGGCGTTGCGCATGGCCGAGATCCGTGAGGGCGTGTGGATGCGCCCGGACAACCTGGTCCGGGAGGGCCCGGCCGGGGAAGGCGGAATCCCCCATCCCGCGATCGCCGCCGGGCAGTGCACGTTCCTGCGGGCCGTACCGGAAGGGGATCCGGCCGCGCTGGCGGCGTCCCTGTGGGACCTTCCGGCCTGGGCGGAGCGGGCGCGGGCGCTGCGGGCGCGGTTCGACGCGGCCTCCTCCGTCACCGACCGGTTCACCCTGGCCGCGGCGATCCTGCGGCACCTGCTCACCGACCCCCTGCTCCCGCCCGGCCTCCTGCCCGGAGACTGGCCGGGAGCAGAGCTGCGCCACCGCTACGACCTGTTCGAGGAAGAGTTCGGCGCCCTCTTCCGCGATCATCTGTAGGTCAGAGCAGGGACCGCAGGAAGTCCCTCGTGCGCTGGTCGCGGCCGAACTCGGAGGCGGCGAAGTCGGTGACCCCGGCCTTGGCGAGGGTCTCCAGCTGGGCGCCCACGGTGTCCTCGTCGCCGATGAGGGCGACCTGGGCGGGGCCCTCCGCGCCTTCCTTGTCGAGCATGGCGCGGTAGGAGGGCAGATGGCCGTAGACGGCGAAGACCTCGGCCGCGCGGGCGCGGGCGGCCTCGACGTCGTCGGTGACGCAGACCGGCAGGCCGCAGACGATCCTCGGCGCGGGGCGTCCCGCCGCGCGGGCCGCCTCGGTGACGGCGGGGGCCACGTGCTCGGTGACGGTCTTGGGACCGGTCATCCAGAGCACGGTGCCGTCGGCGACCTCTCCGGCGAGCCTGAGCATGCGCGGGGCCAGCGCGGCGATGAGGACCGGCATGTCGCCCGTGCCCGGGGTGTTCAGGCCGATCTTCGCGGTGAGGGTCTCGCCCTCGAACTCCACGTTCTCCCCGCGTATCAGCGGGACCAGGACCGAAAGGTACTCGCGCATGTGCCGGGCGGGCTTGTCGAAGCTGTAGCCGTACATGCCCTCGATGACGATCTGGTGCGAGAGCCCGATGCCGAGCGCCAGCCGCCCGCCGAGGGCGGTGTTGACCGTGAGCGCCTGCTGGGCGAGGACGGCCGGGTGGCGCGGGTAGGTCGGCACGACCGCGGTGCCGAGTTCGATGCCCGGCACCTGGCTGCCCGCCACGGCGAGCGCGGTCAGGGCGTCGAGGCCGAAGATGTTGGATACCCATGCCGAGGGGAAGCCCTCGTCGGCGGTGCGGGCGATCCTGTCCCGCAGTTTGCCGAGCGCCTCGGGGCCCTGGGGCTCGTCGAGGTACAGTCCGATTCGCATCGCTACCGAACTCCATTCTGGTCGTTCGGGCTAGTCTAGAACTTCCTTCCGCCCGCCCGGAGAGGCGCCTGGCGGTCATCCCCGCACACCCAGGTTCTAGCGGCGGATCGTCCCGCGCAACGGCAGGTCCCGCGATGAGGCCCCGACGCGCACGGTGTACCCGCCGGGCACCGTCGTCCACCTGCCGCCGCGCCAGATCTGGAACGCCCTGGCCGGGAGCCGGAAGGTGACCGTGGCCGACTCCCCCGGCGCGAGCCGTACCTTGGCGAACCCGCGCAGCTGCCGCGGCGGCTCCGCGGCGCCGCGGGGGAACTGCAGATAGAGCTGGGGTACGGCGACGCCCGGCCGCTTCCCGGTGTTGCGCACCGTGGCCCGGACCGTGGTCCCGGAGACCGACAGCCCCCGGTAGGAGAACGTGGTGTAGGACAGCCCGTGCCCGAAGGGGAACAGCGGCTCGATGCCGGCCGCGTCGAAGTGGCGGTAGCCGACGCGCAGCCGCTCGCTGTAGACCTGCCGCAGGCCCACCCCGGGGAACTGCCGGCGGGTGCCGGCCGGATAGTCGGACGCGCGCCCGGCGATGGTCATCGGCAGGCGCCCGCCGGGGTCGGCGTCGCCGAACAGCACGGCGGCCAGCGCGTTGCCCAGTTCCTGACCGCCGAGGAAGGACGAGACCACGGCCTTCGTCCTCCCGGTCCAGGGCATGAGGACCTGGGCGGGGCTGGTGAGCACGACCACGGTGTCCGGGTTGGCGGCGGCGACGGTCTCGATCAGCCTGTCCATGTTCCCGGGCAGCCGCAGGCTCTTGCGGTCCTCCCCCTCCTGGGTGACCAGCCCGGCCACGACCACGGCGACGTCGGCCTCGCGCGCGGCGTCGGCGGCTTCACGCAGCCCGGCCGCGCCCCCGCCGTCCCCCGGCGTGTAGGTCACCTCGCCGCCGGCCCGCCCCCTGATCCCCTCGTACGGCGTGACCACGTACGGCGGCAGCACCCGCCCCGAGCCCGCCGAGGTGATCCGGACGTCGTCGTGGGCGGCGGTCCCGATGACGGCGATGCTGCCGGTGTCCTCCCGCAGCGGGAGGAGACCGCCCCGGTTCTTCAGCAGCGTGGTCCCGGAGACCGCGATCTCGCGGGCCAGGGCGGTGTGCGCCGCGGTGCGGACGTTGCGGCCCGGCGTGCCGTACCTCGTCGTGAAGAGCCCGTCGGCGATCATCGGCGTGAGCACCCGGCGGGCCATGTCGTCCAGCCGGGCCTCGGGGAAGCTCCCCGTGGCCAGCCCCACCCTGAGGTTGGCGGAGAACAGCGGGTCGTCGGGCATGGCCTGGTCGAGCCCGGCGCGGGCGGCCCTCTGACCGCTCCGGGTGGCCAGCCAGTCGGACATGACCCAGCCGTCGAAGCCCATGGACCTCTTCAGGTCGTCGGTGAGCGTCTTGCGGTTCTCGCAGGCGAAGGCGCCGTTGACCCGGTTGTAGGCGCACATGACCGCCCCGGCCCCGGCCTCGACGGCGGCCTCGAACGGCGGATAGTAGATCTCCCGCAGCGTGCGCTCGTCGATGACCGCGTTCACGAGCATGCGGTCGGTCTCCTGGTTGTTGCCGACGTAGTGCTTGACGGTGGGGATGACGTTCCGGCTGCGGATGCCCCTGACCTCCTGGGCGGCCAGCTCACCGGTGAGGTACGGATCCTCCCCGAAGCTCTCCCAGACCCGGCCCGACTGGGGCACCCGCAGGATGTCCACGGCGGGCGCGAGGTGCACGTTGATCCCCTTGCCCCGGGCCTCCGCCCCGAGGGCGGCGCCGAACCGGCGGGCGAGGGCGGGGTCCCAGGTGGCGGCGAGGGTGATGGGCGCGGGGAAGGCGGTCACGCCCTTGACGTCGCTGACGCCGTGCGGGCCGTCGTGCAGGCGCAGCTCAGGGATGCCGAGCCGGGGGACGCCCTTGACCCTGCCCCGCGGGACCAGCGCCAGGCCGTGACCGCGCACCATGTTCAGCTTCTCGTCCGTCGTCATCGCATCGAGGAGGAGTTCCACCCGCTCGGCGACGGACCGGTTCTCGTCGAGCCAGGGCCGCCGGTCCCGTCCGGGGTCGGCCCCCCTGTCCGCCGCGGCGGGTCCGGCGGCCGCGGCGCCGGTCGCCGGGAGCGGGCAGGCCAGGAGCAGCGCGGCGAGGAGACCGGCGGCCGCGGTGGCGGAACGTCTCAGGCCCGGCACGGGCGCCCCCTGAAGTGTCACGTCGGTGGGAGCCGATCCTGGCCCCGCCCGCCGGTCGTGATCTATGGCCTCCCGCCACAACACGGCGGGAGCAATGTGGCATGTGATACGAGAAACACGGCAGGGCGGTTTCCGGTACGCCATTCATGGGAGAACCCGATGGACCGGAAAACCCCGGCAGCCGACCGTCTCCCCTCGGGGACCGCCCGCGAAGGAGCGACCGTGGCGTCATGGGCCGATCACGCGATCTGGTGGCAGGTGTACCCGCTGGGGTTCACCGGTGCCGAGGCCGCCGCCCTCCCGGCCGCCGAGCCGGTACGGCACCGCCTGCGGCACCTGGAGAACTGGCTGGACTACGCCGTCGAGCTGGGCTGCTCCGGCCTGCAGCTGGGCCCGGTCTTCGCCTCGGAGACCCACGGGTACGACACGGTCGACCATTTCAGGATCGACTCCCGGCTCGGGGACGACGCCGACTTCGACCGTTTCGTCGCCGCCGCCCGCGACCGGGGCCTGCACGTGCTCCTGGACGGGGTGTTCAACCACGTCGCCCGGGGCTTCCCGGTGTTCGAGCGGGCGGAGGCCGACCCGAGCGCCGCCGCCTGGTTCCGGCGCTCCCCCTCCGGAGGGGACTACGACACCTTCGAGGGGCACCGCCATCTGGTGGCCCTGAACCACGACGAGCCCGCCGTGCTCGACCACGTCGTGCGCGTCATGGACCACTGGCTCGGCCGGGGCGTGTCGGGATGGCGGCTCGACGCCGCCTACGCCGTACCGCCGGAGTTCTGGCGCCGGACCCTGGAGCGGGTCCGCCCGCGCCACCCCGGCGCGTGGTTCGCCGGAGAGGTGCTGCACGGCGACTACGCCGAGTACGTCCGGGAGAGCGGGCTGGACTCGGTCACCCAGTACGAGCTGTGGAAGGCGATCTGGAGCTCGCTCAACGACGGCAATTTCTACGAGCTCGCCTGGGCCCTGGAGCGGCACAACGGGTTCCTGAAGACCTTCGCGCCGCTGACCTTCGCCGGCAACCACGACGTGACCCGGCTGGCCAGCCGGCTGACCGACGGGCGTCATCTCGGCCACGCCCTGGCCGTGCTGTTCACCGTCGGGGGCGTGCCCAGCGTCTACTACGGCGACGAGCAGGCCTACCGGGGGATCAAGGAGGAACGCGCGGGCGGCGACGACGCGGTTCGCCCGGTCTTCCCCGGCTCCCCCGCCGGACTGCCCGCGGCCGGCCGGCCCGTCCACCGGCTGCACCGCAGGCTGATCGGGCTGCGTCGCCGCCACCCGTGGCTGGTGCGGGCCCGCACCACCGCCCGGAACCTGGACAACACCACCGTCGCCCTGCTCTCCGCCGACCCCGACCATCCCGGTGAGGAGCTCCTGACGCTGCTCAACGTGGGCGACCGGCCCCACCGATTCCCGGCCGAGAGCGCCGGCCGGGCCGTACTGGAGTCCTCCGGCGGGACCGCCGCGGACCCGTATCTCGTCCCGGCCCACGGCTGGCGGATCCTGGGCCGCGGGTGATCCCCGGCGCGGCCGGGGACCGGCCGCGCCGGGGATCACCGCAGGCGTGAACCGGCCGCGCGGGGGCGGATCTCCACCGTCTTGTCCAGGTCGATCGGGTGCGCGCCCGCGGGCGTCCCGGCGGTGAGCTGGCGGAGCAGGTCCAGCTCGTCGGCGACCATCCACACGGCGGTCACCAGGCCGTCCTCCACGGTGAGGACGTCGATCACGCGCAGCCGCACGGTCCTGCCGGTGGCGGGGACCGTGCCGAACGGCGTCGTCAGCGGGCCGACGTGGCGGGCGCGCATGCGGAAGGCGAGGACGACCCGTCCCGGCGTCTCGACCACCTCCACCGGCTCCATCGCGAGGTCGGCGTAGGTCCGGTGCAGCTCGCGGGCCCGCTGGACCAGGCCGGCGACGGTGAAGGCCGTGCCGTTCACGGTCAGCGGGTCGGCGTACAGCGCGCGGAAGGCCGCCTCGGCGGCCGCGGGGTCGGCGGGCGGCGCCTGCCACAGCTCCAGGAGCCGATCGGTGAGAGAGGACATGCCCGGAGTGTCATCCGGCGGCGGATCCCCCGCCATGGAGCTCTGCACAGCCGCAACCGGTAAAAAATCCTGGACGGCCGGAGCGGACCCGTACTTCTCCACAGAGCGGTCTCACGGGTATTTGTACGAGGACGGGCCGGGGTCCGGGGGCGATGCTGAGGGAGTTCGACGGCCAGCATCCGTACCCGAGACGAACCCCCGAGGCCTGTCATGTGCCAGCACGAACCCCACTGCCCCTCCGCCGACGCCTCCGACCGCGAGGCCGCCCGCCCCGTCGCCTTCCGCCCCGAGCAGGGCTGGACCCTGCTGTGCAACGGCGTCGTGCTGTTCGAGGACACCGGCGCCCTGCTGCCCGATGGCCGCGCCGTCGCGCCGCACCGGCCCGTGCCGGCTCCGCACCGCTCCGCCTCCCGCCGCGCGCCGCGTCCCTCCCGCCGCTGCCTGGTCCCGGCCGCCTGATCCCGGCCGCCCGACCCGGTCAGGGCGCCGGGACCCCGGCGGGCGCGGTCTCCGTGGTGCACGGCCACGGGGTCCCCTCCGGCATGGGGCTGCAGAACACCCGGTCGGGGGCGGGCCCCCGCTCACCCTGCGGTCCCTGCTCGCCCTGAGGTCCCCGTTCACCCTGAGGACCCCGCTCGCCGTCGGCTCCCCGCTCGCCCTGCGGGCCGGCCTCGCCCCTGGGCCCCGTCTCCCCCTGCGGACCGGAGGAGCCCTGAGGGCCGACGGGACCGGGGGGTCCGATCTTCCCCTTGAGACCCTGGCGGCCGCGCGGACCGGCCGGGCCTGGCGATCCCTCCGGGCCCGGCGGGCCCTGGATCCCGGGGGGGCCCTGCGGCCCCATCGGTCCGGGGCGGCCCGCCCGCCCCTGGGGACCCGCCGGGCCGACGTGGGGGACGCCGCCCAGCTGGCGGACCTGATGGACGAGCACCTCGCGGTCGTACTGGGCGTCCTGGAGCCGCTCTCCGAGGTCGCGGATGGCCATCGACACCCACACCGCCAGAGCCACCAGCACCCCGAGGGTCAGGACGAGCAACAGGTCGCGTCGGGTGACGTGCAATCTGGCCAGGCGCATCAGGCGGTTCCGTTCAGTGAGAGCCAGATCTGGACCAGCAGGGACACCAGCAGCAGGCCCGCGGGGATGACCCCCGCGTAGACGCTCTGCCGCCAGTTGGCCCCTCTGTCGCGTTCGCGGGCTTCGATCCTGCTGATGATCGACTTGAGCTCCTCGTCGATGCGGCGCTGGAGCTCCTCCAGGTCCCGCTCGATGGAGGTGAACCGCCGCTCACTCGCCCGCTGCTCGGCCAGGAACAGCTCCTGGGAGGTGAGTCGCTGGGCCGCGTACTGCAGGTCGTTGAGGCGCCGGGCCAGCTCGCCGGGAGAGGGGTCATGATGCATGATCACCTCCCGGACCGCCCTCGGGCGGTGGCGTTCCCGCGACGGGGATGTGATCCACACGGCGTGCTCGCGCCGCGCATGGTTGCTGCAGCGTCATCCGGCTCCTTCCGGGGGTGGTGAGCGGACGGGTGGACGTCGTACGGCGGTGCCGCGAACCGCATCACCGTACTACTAAAAGTAATCGACCAGTAATGCGTTGTGAGGATGCCATTGCCTTTCTTTAGAATTGCGCGCCGATGATGAGCGCCCCTCGCACCGGGTCGGCCCGCTTTCCGTCATTCGGGAGCGAAAGCCGTAGGCGTCCATGGAAACGGCGGTGTCGGACGTCGGGGGCACGACCTGGGCATCCGGGCCGGTGAGGCGGCCGGGAACCGCACCGGGAGGCGCCGCGGCGAAAGGCATCCGGTTTACCGCGGGATCGGCCGCGACCGGTTGACCCTGCGCTTCCTGGGCAGGGGGCGGCGCATGATGACAGGTGACTTCTATGACTACTTCGAACTGCTCGGCGACGACGAGAAGGAGATCGTCCTTCGCGTGCGCGAGTTCATGGCGGAGAAGGTCGCGCCCATCGCCGACGAGGCCTGGACCAACGCCAGGTTCCCCCACCATCTGATCCCGGAGTTCGCCAAGCTCGACGTCGCGGGTCTGGCGTACCGGGGGGCGCGGAGCCTGCTGACCGGGTTCGTGGTGCTGGAGATGAACCGGGTGGACCCCTCCATGGGCACGTTCTTCGGCGTGCACAACGGATTGGCGATGGGCAGCATCCACCGGCTCGGCTCCGAGAAGCAGCGCGAGCGGTGGCTGGAGCCGATGGCCGCCATGGAGAAGATCGGCGCCTTCGCCCTCACCGAGCCCGAGGGCGGCTCCGACGTCGCGGCCGGACTGCGCACGACGGCGCGGCGCGAGGGCGACGTGTGGGTGCTCAACGGCGCCAAGCGCTGGATCGGCAACGCGACCTTCGCCGACCTGGTCGTCGTGTGGGCCAAGGACGAGGCCGACGGCCAGGTCAAGGGCTTCCTGGTGGAGAAGGGGACGCCGGGGTTCACCGCCACGAAGATCGAGAACAAGATCGCCCTGCGGACGGTGCAGAACGCCGACATCACCCTCACCAACTGCCTGGTCCCCGAGACCAACCGGCTGCAGGGCGCGAACGGCTTCCGCGACACGGCCACGATCCTGCGCCAGACCCGCGGCGGCGTGGCCTGGCAGGCGGTGGGCTGCATGATGGGCGCCTACGAGCGCGCTCTGTCCTACGCCAAGGAACGCGAGCAGTTCGGTCGCCCCATCGCCGGATTCCAGCTGGTCCAGGACCTGCTGGTGCGCATGCTGGGCAACGTGACCTGCTCGCTGGGCATGGTCGTACGGCTGGCGCAGCTGCAGGACGCGGGCGTCTACAAGGACGAGCACTCGGCGATGGCCAAGGCCTTCTGCACCGCGCGCATGCGCGAGGCCGTGGGCTGGGGCCGGGAGATCATGGCCGGCAACGGGATCGTCCTGGACTACGGCATGGGCCGGTTCGTGGCCGACTCCGAGGCGATCTACTCCTACGAGGGGACCCGGGAGATCAACAGCCTGATCGTGGGCCGCGCGATCACCGGCCTCGGCGCCTTCGTCTGAGGCGGGGTGCCACCCGGACGCCTGCGGCGGATCCCGCCTGGCCGTCCGAGGCGGGCCCGGCCGGGTGCCCGACGCGGATCCCGGCAGACGACTGAGACAGGTCCCGCCCGAGCGTCCGGGGCGGATCCCAGCCGGACGCCTGAGACGAGTTCCGCCCGCAGGGCCGGCGGTGGCGGGTTCGCGGCATGCCCGTGCGGTTTTCCCGTGCAGCGGGCAATCTTGGAAAGTGCCGACCGCCTCCCCCTCGGAACCCTCTTCCGGGTCTCCTCCCGTCTCCCCCGGCGCTCCCGCGCCCCGGCCGCGTGCCCGGCGCCGGGCGGCGGTCGTCGCGGTGGTGACCGTCTCGGCGGTGCTCCTGACCGCGGGACTGGTGGGGTTTTTCCTCGCCGATCCGTTGCGGGTGCCGGAGGAGGTGCTGGAAGTCCTCGACAAGCGGGCCAGCGTGATCAGCATGTTCGTCGGCATCGCCGGTCTGCTGGTCGCCGGGGCCGCGCTGCTGGCGCAGCTGCGCCGATCTCCCCCGGGCGGGCCCGCCTCCGGAGACGGTGCCCGTGCGATCCCCGGGCGGGACGCGAACGGCGCCGGTGCGATCGCCGGGCGGAGCCCGGACAGTCCCGCCGCGGTCGCGGCGCCCGCGGCGTTCCCCGCGCTGCGTCCGAGGCTGCCGGCCGTCGCGAGCGTGTCAGCCGCCGGGACGATCGGGTTGCCGCGCCTGCCGTCGCCGGTGTTCACCGGCCGCCGGGAGCAGCTGCGCCTGCTGGAGCGGGCCGGTGCGGGCACGATCGGTCAGGGCGGGCCCAGGCAGAGCGGGGCCAGGCAGAGCGGGGCCGGACAGAGCGGGGCGGCGCAGGGTGTGGTGGCGCAGGTCGTGGTCGGGCTGGGTGGCGTCGGCAAGAGCGAGCTGGTCCTGCACCACGCCCACCGGCACCGCGAGGACTACCGGCTGGTGTGGTGGATCGACGCCGAGAGCCCCGAGAGCATCCAGGCGGGCCTGGCCGGGCTGTGCCGGGCGCTGTGCGCGGCGACCGCGAGCGCGGCGGCGGTCCAGGCCCCCGCCGAGGAGGCCGCCGCTTGGGCGCTGACGTGGCTGGCCTCCTGCGGATCGTGGCTGCTGGTCTTCGACAACGTCGAGGACGCCGGTCATCTCCACCCGATCCTCGGGCGTCTGCGCGCCGGGCACGTGCTCGTCACCAGCAGGCGCGACATCGGCTGGGAGGAGCTCGGACCGGTGCTGCGCCTGGCCCCCCTGTCCCGGGGGGACGCGGTCCGGCTGCTGCTGCGGACCGCCGGGCCCGCGGCCTCGGCCGACCGCGCCGCGGCCGGAGAGCTCGCCGCGGAGCTGGGCGAGCTGCCGCTGGCGTTGAAGCAGGCCGGCGCCTACATCGCCGCCACCCCGGGCATGGACGCCGCCCGCTATCTGCGCCTGCTGCGCACTACCCCGCAGCGCGCCCTGGCCGCCGGATCCCCCCGGCGCGGCGACGAGGTCGTGGCCCGCACCTGGGCGGTGACGGAGGCGCGCGTCGAGCGGGCGAACCCGCTGGCGACGCGGCTGCTGCGGCTGATGGCCTGCTACGCCCCCGACCACCTGCCGTGCGACGTGCTGTACGGGCTGCCGGACGCCGACGAGGCCGCCGTGGCCGAGGCGCTGGGCATGCTGGCCTCGTACAGCATGATCAGCCGATCACCCGACGGCCTGCGCGTCGGCGTGCACCGCCTGGTGCAGGCCGTCGTCCTGGCCGACCTGCCCGAGCACGAGCGCGCCGCCGCCCGGGAGACGGCGGCCCGGCTGCTGCGGGACGCGCTGCCGCCCGATCCGCAGCACCCCGGCTCCTGGGCGGCCTACGCCGGGCTGCTGCCGCACGCCCGCGCCGTCCTGGCCCCGGACTCCCCCGGCATGGGGGCCGTCCTGGACTATCTGCGGGCGAGCGGCGGCCACCGCACCGCCCGGACGTTGCAGGAGCGCCGCTGCGCCGTCCTGCTCGGCGCCCTGGGCCCCGAGCACCCGGACGCCCTGACGGCCCGCGCCGACCTGGCCTACTTCACCGGGGAGAGCGGGGACGCGGTCGCGGCGCGGGACGGGTTCGCGGAACTGGTCCCGGCCTACGAACGCATCCTCGGGCCCGACCATCCCGAGACGCTGGTGGCCGGCGCCGCGCTCGCCCGTTTCACCGGGGAGGCCGGAGACGCGCGGACGGCCGTGGAGCGGTATACGGCGCTGGTCCCGGCGTACGGGCGGGTGCTGGGCCCCGGGCATCCCGAGACGCTCAGGACCCGGGCCAACCTCGCCCGCTTCACCGGGACGTCGGGGGACGCGGACGCGGCGCGGGACGGGTTCGCGGAACTGGTCCCGGCCTACGAACGCATCCTCGGGCCCGACCATCCCGACACCCTGCGCGCCCGCGCCGGCCTCGCCCGCTGGACGGGGGCGGC
Source organism: Paraplanobispora siamensis (assembly GCF_016863175.1). Classification (GTDB taxonomy): domain Bacteria; phylum Actinomycetota; class Actinomycetes; order Streptosporangiales; family Streptosporangiaceae; genus Planobispora; species Planobispora siamensis. The sequence continues at coordinate 95,072 of NZ_BOOJ01000040.1, read as the reverse complement.
GGGCGATCCGGCCGCCGCCAGGGACCGGTACGCGGAGTTGGTCCCGGTGCACGAGCGGACGCTGGGCTCCGAGCACCCGGACACCCTGCGGGCCCGCGCCGAGCTCGGCTACTGGACGGGCGTGGCGGGCGACCCGGCCGCCGCCAGGGACCACTTCGCCGCCCTGGTCCCCGTACGCGAACGGGTGCTCGGTCCCGAGCACCCCGACACCCTGCGCGCCCGCGCCAACCTGGCCCGCTGGACGGGCGTGGCGGGCGACCCGGCCGCCGCCAGGGACCACTTCGCCGCCCTGGTCCCCGTACGCGAACGGGTCCTGGGTCCCGAGCACCCCGACACCCTGCGCGCCCGCGCCGGCCTCGCCCGCTGGAGCGGGGAGGCCGGCGGGGTCGCGGATCCACCGGTGTGACCGGCGTCACCGGCCGGCCCGCGAACCCTGCGGGACGCCGGATAATCCAAAACGGTGTGAGACACACATTCCGCACCCTGATCGCGACCGGCGCCGCCGCGGCCGCCGTGCTGTCGGGCACCGCCGCTCACGCCGCGACGATTCCGGACTTCAAGCAGCCGAAGGTCTTCGGCACGACCTTCCAGGCCGATCCCGGCCACGACTTCACCAAGGGCATCCACTCCCGCCGCGACGGCATCCTCCGCGGCTGGATCACCTCGGTGCGCGGCCGGGTCGCCGAGTACGAGCCGATCCGCTGGAAGCGGGACAAGCACACCGAGGGCTACTTCGTCGGCCCGCCCGAGGGCGACGTGCGCGCCTACGCCTCCCCAGTCGCCTCCGGCGTGCGCTATCTCAGCGCCTACGGATGCACGAGCGCCGCCGGCGGCCTGACGGTCGACCGGCGCACCGGGCTGGGCGCCAAGCGCTGCTCCAGGAGCACGCTGATCAAGCGGGTCAAGAACGAGAAGCGACCGGCGCTCATCACGGTGTACCGCGGCGAGATCGTCCAGGTTCAGGAGATCTTCACCCCCTGACACCGGCGACGCCCTGCTCCGGCGGCCGCCGGGGCCGTCAGCGCCTGAGCAGGATCAGCCGCAGCCGCCTGAGGGGCCGCTTGCGCCGGAACGCCGCACGCTCGTTGACCTGGGGAAAAGGGGCCTCCGGGACGGGGGGCGCGAGGAAGGCGCACAGCGGCCCTCAGCCCTGCCGGACGTCGAAGACCAGCAGCCGGTCGGGCGGGATCGCGGCCTTTACTTCGGCGACGTGCCGCTCGAAGACCGCCAGGACGTGGGCGCGGTCGTCGATGCGGCCGTCGAAGACGCGGTCCATGACGGTCGCCCCGGCCATGCGCGGGTAGAGCGCGAAGTCCGGGGCCCGCCACGCCACCAGCCGGCGCGTCACCCTGCGGTGCGGGGGCGTCGGCCGCCGCTCCGCCAGGGCGCTCGCGAAGATGGTCTCGCTGACGCTGTCGTACCACCGGTCCGGATCGCGGACGGTGAGGACGACCTTCGCGCCGGGATAGTGCTCGGCCGGCTCCCGCCAGTACGCCGCGGCGGGCCAGTCCGCCGCCGCCGGGAACCCGTCGAACAGCTCTTCCCAGTCCCGGCCGCGCCCCTCGCCGACGTCAGCCACGAGCTGCGCACGCCGCTGACCCGCCTGCACACCTGCACACCTGCACACCTGCGCCCAGCTCGTCGCCTGCCGGCTGCGGCGCGGGACCGACCCGGCCCTGGTCATGGACGATGTGGACCAGCTGGTCCCCGGCACCCGGCACCCGGCAGCTGGGCGAGGCGGTGGAGGACCTGCTGCCGGCGGCCCGGCTCAGGCGGGCGTGCGGGTCGTTCGGTCCCGTCGGCCTCACCGCGCTGGCCGAGGCGGCCCGCGCCAGGGAGCGCGATGTGAAGATCGAGGTGCGCCGTCAGGACGCCTGCGACCACATCGTGCGCGGGGCGCAGCCGGCGCTCCGCCGGGTGATCTCGGCGCTCCTCGACGACGCCCTCGGCCACACCGGCGCGGGCGGTCGCCGGGCGGCTGAGGTCAGCGGGCCGTACCGGCCGGGCCGCCGCTCCGGTCGGTGAGCGCGTGTCCCGTGGTGACGTCGACGTGGGACGGCACGGTCTCGTGACGGTCGCCCACGCTCAGGGTGCCGGTCGGCTCGAACATCAGGATCGAGGCCCCGCCGGGCGAGAACGGCCGGTGCTCGACACCGCGCGGGACGACGAACACCGCTCCCCTGGGCAGGGTGACGGCCCGCTCCGCCACGTGGGCGTCATCGGCGCCACCGTTACCGCCGCCGTCTCGCAGGCTGATGGCCAGTTCACCGTCCAGCACCAGGAAGAACTCGTCGGTGTCGTCGTGGGCGTGCCAGACGTGCTCGCCCTCGACCTTGGCGATCCGGACGTCGTAGTCGTTCACCCGCGTGACGATCCGCGGGCTCCACAGGTCGGTGAAGGTGGCCAGGGCGGTCTGCAGTTCGATCGGTTCGTTGCTCACCCGATCACCATGCCCGCTGGCCGGACGGAACGGTGAGTGCTAGGAATCGCATATGTCGCAAGGATCCTCGCACCGGGTCGTGATGATCGTCGACTCCGGCTCGAACCCGTTCGAGCTGGGGGTGGCCACTGAGCTGTTCGGCCTGCGCCGTCCCGAACTGGACCGGCCGTGGTACGACTTCGGCCTGTGCGCCACGGGCGGCGAGGTGGTCATGCACGCCGGGTTCTTCACCATGTCGGGCGTCGCCGGGCTGGAGGCGGTCGAGCGCGCGGACACGGTCATCGTGCCCAACCGGCCCGATCCGGAGGTCGCACCGGACCCGGCGGTCCTGGAGGCCGTCCGGTGCGCCGCCGGACGCGGCGCCCGGCTGGTCAGCTTCTGCACCGGCGCGTTCGCCCTGGCGGCCGCGGGCGTACTCGACGGCCGCCGGGCCACCACGCACTGGCGCTGGGCCGGGCTGTTCCGCTCCCGGTTCCCCGCCGTACGGCTTGAGCCCGACGTGTTGTTCGTGGACGACGGCGACGTGCTGACCTCCGCCGGCAGCGCGTCCGCGCTCGATCTGGGCCTGCACCTGATCCGCCGCGACCACGGCGCCGAGGTCGCCAACGCGGTGAGCCGGCGCCTGGTGTTCGCCGTCCACCGCGACGGCGGGCAGCGCCAGTTCATCGAACGCCCGGTGGCCGGTGCTCCGGACGTCTCGCTGGCGCCCCTCCTCGGCTGGGCGCAGGAGAACCTGGACCTCCCGCTGGCGGTCGCCGACCTGGCGGCCCGCGCCGCCGTCAGCCCTGCGACCCTGCACCGGCGCTTCCAGGCCGAGCTCGGCACCACCCCGCTGGCCTGGCTCACCGCCGAACGCGTCTCCCTGGCCTGCAGGCTCATCGAGCGCGGGGAGACCAGACTGGAGGCCGTGGCCAGGGCCAGCGGCCTGGGCAGCGCCGCCAACCTGCGCGCGCAGATGCGACGGCAGACCGGCCTCAGCCCCTCCGCCTACCGCGAGCGGTTCGCGCGCTCCGGCTGAGCGTCATCACACTCCGCAGGCATTCGTATACTTCTCAATCAGTACGAAAGGGCATAAATCGTACATAAAGCCGCTTTGCCTTTTTCGCTGAGCGGCATCCCCTCGGGAACACACCTCCTCGCCCGTACGGCTCCCCGCCCCGCCACAAGGACAGCCATGCATCCCCAGCCCGTAGCAACCATGCCGTATGCGCCCGTACGGCCGATCCGCCCCGTCCGCGGACTGGCGATCACCGTCATCACCCTGCTGGGCGTCAACGCGCTCGCCGACCTGTTCGCCCTGGTCGCCGCCTTCGAACGGGTCTCCGTCGTGTCCGCCCTCATGGAGGATCCCTCCTCGGTGGAGATGGCCAAGGCGGAGGCCAGCGACAGCCTCTACGCGCTGGGCGCACTGGTGCAGATGGCGACCTATCTCATCACCGCGATCGTCTTCATGATCTGGCTGTTCCGGGCCCGCTCCAACGCCGAGGCCATGATGGACGTCCCGCACCGGCGCCACGCCGCCTGGATCATCTTCGGCTGGAGCATGCCGATCGTCAGCTTCTGGTTCCCCCGCCAGATCGTCGACGACATCTGGACGACCTCCTGGCTGGGCTCCAGAGGCATCACCACCCTGTCGGGGCTCACCCTCAGTACCATCCGCCGCCCCCGGCTGGTACTGGCCTGGTGGCTGCTGTGGATCGCCGGCATGTATGTGCCCAACCTCATCTACCGCTTCCTCGCCCCCGGCGACGACCTGCAGTCCTACCTCACGGCCGCCAGGACCGAGATCATTTTCACCGGACCGGTCCTGGCCTGCGCCGTCCTGGCAGGAATGATCGTCTGGAAGATAACCGACTTCCAGGAACGCCGCCGCCAGGCGGGCCCCCTGTCCCACTGGTGAGAAAGAGGCGTCCGGCACCGGGCACTTTCCAAAACTGTTTGGAGTGTTATATTCAAAACCAAACAGTGGAGATCCGGTCATGGTCGCTCTCACGTCTCCCCGCTCCCTCGATCCCGCCGCGCCAGGACGGCGGCGCCGGCTGGCCCTGACGGCCGCCGGCCCGGTGTTCCTCCTGCTCATCCCCCTGGCTTCGATCGGCCTGTACGGCGGGCACCTGCCGGATCACGGTCCCGGGCAGGGCTGGTCCGCGGGGAATGCCGTCGTCATGGTGGTCTACTTCGAGGCGATACTGCTCATCACCTTCCTGCGCTACCGGCATCTGCCCCGGGTCCAGCAGGCCCTGGTCGCCGCCGCCTTCTTCCTCGGCCTGTCGGTGCCGGTGACGGAGACGTTGTCGATGCTCGCGGCGGCCTCGGGCGCGGCCACCCGGCCCGGCTGGCACCTGGCGGTGGAGATCGCCGTCAGCGTGGCGGCGCCCGCGCTGGGCTGGGCGCTGGCGGGCCCGCTGCCGCCGTCGCCCGAGGCCACCGCCGCACCGCCTCCGCACGCCCCCGCCATGGTGCTGAGTCCCGGACAGCGCGCCGTGTTCACCGCCTCGGCCTGGTCGATGCGCAGGCTGACGGCGGCCGTGGCGATCGCTGCGGTCACCGCGTACGTCACGTCCGGTGACCCCCGCTCGTGGCAGGGTCCGGTGATGCTGGCGCTGTGGACGCTGTTCGAGGCGGCGCAGGCACGCACCCACCTGCAGATCGACGGCTCGGGGGTCACGGTGCGCGTCCCCTGGCTGCCCGTCCTGCGGCGGACGGTGCCCTACGCGTCGATCCGGTCGGCCGAGGCCGGGACCGAGGCCCCCGCCGGACGCTACAGGCTGGACGACGGTCCGGCGGGCTGGGGCGTCGTCGGCGGAAGGGCGCCGGTGCTCATCTTGGCCCTGGCCGACGGCCGCCGGTTCGTCTACTCCACGCGCGAGGCCGAGACGGCCGCCGCCCTGGTCAACGGATGGCTGCGCAGGCAGCGGGGAGCGGAGACGACCCCGTGCTGATCACGATCGACCCCTCGTCGGCCCGGCCCCTCGCCGACCAGGTGGCCGACTCGGTCCGCGCCGCGCTGGCCGACGGCATGGCCGCCCCCGGCGACCGGCTCCCCTCCGCCCGCACCGTGGCCGCCGCCCTCGGCATCAACCTGCACACCGTTCTCCGCGGCTACCAGCAACTTCGCGACGAGGGCCTGATAGAGCTGCGCCGCGGCCGCACCGCCGTCGTCACCGGCGCAGCCGACCAGCTCCGCCTCCGGCTCTCCGCCGCGGCCGAGGAGTTCGTCAGGGCCGCCCGGCGGGCCGGAGCCTCCGACGAGGAGGCCCTGGCCGCGGTCCACCGGTCGCTCCGGCAGTGACGAGGGGTACGCGGACGGCCTGCCGTACCGCTTGGACGTCCCGCCCGCCTACCGGTCGTCGATGCGGTGCAGCACGAGGATGCCGCCGTAGGCCGGCTGGTCGAGGCGCCCGGGCTCGGTGACGATGTACTCGTCGAGGATCGCGAGGATGCGGCTCTCCAGGGCGGCGGCGTCCTCGGCCGACAGATGCAGCATGAACCGCGCGAAGGTCTGCACGGACTCCGGGCCCGCCTCGTGGAGCTCCTGCTGGAACGCCTCGATGGGGGCGAATCTGGCCTCCGGGTCGGCGACGTCGGACTCCAGGCTCAGCCACCATGACAGCCCGGTGGACCGGTAGGGCTTCTCCAGCGCGCCGCTGACGCCGGTGCGGACCGGCGCCGGTTCGAGGAAGCCCGCGTCGGCGAGTTGCCGTACGTGATAGAGCACCGTGCCCGGGTCGCGGTCGAGCCGGTCGGCGAGCTGTTTGTTCGTCAGTTCCTGCTGGGCGCACAGGCGCAGGATGCGCACGCGCAGCGGGTGCGCCAGCGCCTTGGCCTCCTGGACCGTCGCCGCCCGGCGCTCCCGGGGGGCGGTCCGGCCGGCCGGCTGTCCGCCCTGCCGTCCGCCGGTCCGCTCGTCCACGCGTTCACCGTACCGAATCGATCGACGAAATACACATCGATGGAATTTTATCCATCGGTGGGTGATACTCAATTCATGGCATCGGACACCACCGGCCCTCCCCCCGGACGGGAGTCGCTGGGTCCCTCCTACTGGAGGCTGTGGACCTCCAGCGGCCTGTCGAACCTCGCCGACGGCATCGTCCGCATCGCCCTGCCGCTGGCCGCCGTGCAGGTCACCCGCTCCCCCGCGCTGATCGCCGGGCTGGCCATCGCCGTGACGCTTCCCTGGCTGCTGTTCGCGCTGCACGCCGGCGCCCTGGCCGACCGCGCCGACCGCCGCCGGATGATGCTCGCGGCCAACGGCGCACGCGCCGTGCTGCTCGCCGTCCTCGCACTGATGATCGTCTTCGACGCCGGATCGATCTGGGTCCTGTACGTCGTGGCGTTCTGCATCGGCACCACCGAAACGCTCTACGACACCGCGGCCCAGTCGATCCTGCCGCAGATTGTGCCGCGCGAGCGGCTCTCCCGCGCCAACGGGCGGCTGTACGCGGTCGAGCTGACCGCCAACGAGTTCGTCGGCCCGCCCCTGGCCGGATTCCTGGTCGCGGCGGGCCTGGCCGCGGCCTTCTTCGCGCCCGCCGCCATGTGGGCCGCCGCGGTGGCCGCCCTGCTGCTGGTACGCGGGCCGTTCCGGGTCGAACGGGACCTCTCCACCAGCCTGCGCGCCGACATCGCCGAGGGACTGCGCTTCCTGTGGCGCCACCGGCTGCTGCGCACGCTCGCGGTCATGGTCGGCGTGTTCAACTTCGCCACCAACGCGGTCCTGGCCGTCTTCGTCCTGTACGCGGTCGGCCCGGCATCGGTCATGGAACTGTCCGAACCGGCCTTCGGCCTGCTGCTGGCCACCATCGCCGCCGGGAGCCTGTGCGGCTCGTTCGTCGCCGAACGGATCGAACGCCGGCTCGGCCGGGCCCGCTGCCTGGCGCTGGCCTTCGCCGGCGGCGCCCTGCTGCTCGGCATACCCGCGGTGACGGCCCGGCCCTTCCTGATCGGCGCCGGGTTCTTCGTCGGCGGCGTCGGGATCGTCGTGTGGAACGTGGTCACGGTCTCCCTGCGCCAGCGCATCACCCCCGACCGCCTGCTCGGCCGCCTCAACAGCGGCTACCGGCTGGTGGCCTGGGGCACCCGCCCGCTGGGCGCCGCGGCGGGCGGCCTGCTGGCCCAGCTGTTCGGGCTGCGCGCGGTGTTCGCCGTCATGGCCGTGCTGACCCTCGCCCTCCTGACGGGCCTGCGGACGGTCACCGACGACAGCATGGACGCCGCCGAACGACAGCAGGACGACCCGCGGCGTTAGAACTGCGCGCTTCGAGCGGGAACACCCGCCGCGGCGCGGTCGAGGAAGCGGCGCAACCCGTCTCGCACCCCGTCGGTCGGCACGGTGGCGGCGAAGCAGGCGGCCTCGACCGCCAGTCCTTCGTCGATCGGCAGGTTGACACCGCGGGTGACCGAACGCAGGCAGGCCGCCACGGCCGTCGGCGCGTGCCGGATGATCCGGGCCGCCAGGTCCCGCGCGGCGGCGAGGAGCTCGTCCGCGGGGACGACGGCGTTGACCAGGCCGATCTCGGCGGCCCGTGCGGCGGGGATCGGGTCCCCGGTCAGGATCATCTCCAGGCCGCGCTTGCGGCCGACGTGGCGCGGCAGCCGCTGGGAGCCGCCGAACGGCGGAGGGAAACCGAGGGTGATCTCGGGCTTGGCGAACGTCGCGTGCCCGGCGGCGATCGCGAGCGGAGCGGCCTCGACGATCTCGCAGCCGCCGCCGTAGGCCAGGCCGTTGACCGCGGCGATCACCGGCTTGGGGAACTCCTCGATCCGCCGGGTCAGCGCGTGACCGCGCCGGACGATCTCGCGGAGAGCGCGTTCGGTCCCGCCCGCGATGCTCCCGGCGAGAGACGGGATGTCCGCACCGGCGCTGAACGCCCTGGGACCGGCCCCGGTCAGGACGACCGCGCGGACCGAGTCGTCGGACTCGACGCGGTCGAGCACGGCCAGCAGCGTGTCGATCGTCGGATAGTCGAGCGCGTTGAGCTTGCGCTCCCGGTCGATGGTGATGGTGATCAGGCGGTCATCCTGGTCGATGTGGACGGTCATGCGCTCGGGACTCCGTTCGCTGGGGGTCGGCCGTACCGAGCCTAGGAGCCGTAATCTAGGACGATCCAACAATCGTCCTAGATACAGCAGCGTCCCAGATCCAGCAGTGCCCCAGCAGACCCGGGGAGTCCGGCATCCGGTCACCGCTCTACAAGGCCATCGTCGACGAGTTCGCCGCGGCGATCCGCTCCGGCGCGCTCCCGGCGGGCGCCCGCCTTCCCGCACACCGCGATCTCGCGCGGGAGCGGCGCATCGCGCTGGCCACGGCCACCCGGGTCTACGCCGAACTGGCCGCGATGGGGCTGGTCACGGGCGAGCCGGGGCGCGGGACGTTCGTCCGGCACCAGGCGGGCTACGACGGGCCGGAGCCCTCGCGTGCCCTGCCGGTGCCGCGCGTGGCCGACCTGTCGTTCAACCAGCCGCTGGCCCACGGCCAGGCCGACCAGCTGCGCCTGGCCCTGCGGGCCCTCTCCTCCTCTGGCGGGATCGAGTCGCTGCTCCGCCAGCACCCGCCGGGCGGGCGCGCGCACGACCGCGCGGTCGTGGCCACCTACCTGCTCGACCGCGCGATCGACGCCGCACCGGCCGAGGTCGTGCTGACCGGCGGGACCCAGCAGGCGCTCGACTGCGTGCTGCGCGCGCTCACCCGGCCCGGCGACGTCCTGGCCGTCGACGCGCTCAGCTACCCGGGCATCAGGCTGCTCGCCTCCCAGCACGGCCTGGACCTGGCCCCCGTCCCGGTGACACCGACCGGCCCGGACCTCGACGCGCTGGAGCGGCTGTGCCGTGTACGGCGCGTCCGCGCGATCTACACGATCCCCACGGTGCACAACCCGCTCGGCTGGGTGCTCGACCGGGAGCAGCGCCTGCGGCTGGCCGCCACGGCGCGCGCCCACGACTGCGTGATCGTCGAGGACGGCACCTACGCGTTCCTCGAGGCCGCGCCGCCTCCTCCGCTGCGGGCGCTCGCCCCCGAGCGCACCTGCTACGTCGCCGGTCTGTCCAAGAACGTCGCGACCGGGCTCCGGTTCGGCTTCGCCGTGGTGCCCGCCCGGCACGTCGAAGCCGTCACCAGGAGCCTGCGGGCGGCCTCGTGGGGCGTGCCGGGTCTCGTCGTCGCGATCGCCACCGGCTGGATGGCCGACGGCACGGTCGCGCGGCTGGAGCGGGCCCGCCGCCGGGACGCCGCCGCGCGGCAGGACATCGCCCGGGCCGAGCTGGCCGGCCTGGACGTCACGGCGCACCCCGTCTCCTACAGCGTCTGGCTCGGCCTGGAGGCGCACCAGCGTCCCGACCACGTGGCGGCGGTCCTCGCGCGGGAAGGGATCCTCGTGTCCACCGCCGACGCGTTCGCCACCGGCCCCTCCCGCCCCCGTGCGCTCCGGCTGGCGCTGGGCACGCCGCCGCTGGACGGGCTCGGGCCGGCGCTGCGCCGCCTGCGCTGCGCGATCGAAGCGATCCCGCCGTGACGACCCGCCGGACCACGGGTCCGGCCCGCGAAGGCCCGAAGGCTCGCGGAGCTCCTTCAGCACACCTTCACGTACGGCGTGTCACCGCCCACGTGCTCCTGCCACTCCGCGGACGTCAGCGAACGGCCCGCCCGCCCGCACACCTCGGGAAGGGCGCGCCGGGGATCGAGCGGCACACTCTGGAAGCCTCCGTCCGGGCCGAGCATGTACAGCGTGCCGCCGTCCCGGGAGAAGGCGGCGAAGGGCGCGTCCACGCTGTAGTCCGTCTCCCCGCTCACGGCGGCTCCCAGCGGTGCTCCGAGCTGCTGGCCGGTGGCGACGTCGAACACGGTGACCTGGGTGCCGTGCGCGACGGCGAGAAGACGCCCGTCGGGAGAGAACTCCGCGCTCTGCGCCCGGCCGGGCAGCCTGAACAGCTGCCCGGCCGGTTTCCAGGTCCGGGTGTCCCACAGGGTCACCGCCCCGGTGCCGTACGGCGAGACGGCGAGGGAGCCCGCGGGGGCGAGCACCATCCACTCCCTGGCGAGTGTGCCCGGACCCTTCGCCCGCGGCAGCACCTTCCCGGCGCGCAGGTCGATCACGTCGACCCCGCCCGGGTCCGCGGTGACCAGCGTCGCGCCGTCGGGGCTGAAGGACAGCCGTCCTCCGGCGACCGGCCGGAACCGCTTGACGACTTTCCCGCGCCCGAGATCGACGATCATGACGGTGCCCTCACCGTGGTAGTCGTTGGGCAGGCCGGCGCTGACCGCCAGGAGGCGGCCGTCCGGGCTGATCTCCATATCGGCCTTCTCGGCGCCGTCGAACTCCATCTCGATCTCAAGCAGCGGGCGCCGGGTGGTCACGTCCCACAGCTTCACCCCCTCGGCCGAGCTGTTCATGAAGCCGGTCGCCAGGGTGCGGCCGTCCGGGGTGACGGCCAGGCCCACGTCGTCGAACTCGTCGCCCGCACCGACCTTGATCTTCAGATCCCTCTCCGTGAGGGCGGGCGGCGACCAGGTGCGGACGGTCCCGCCGGTCGTCCCGAACAGGGTGTCCGCGGCGGAGCGCAGCCGGGTGACATCGGTCCGCACGCGCGGCGGGCGGGTCTGGCGGCCGATGTCGTAGACGGTGACCTGTCCCGAGTCGTCCAGCACGGTCAGCATCCGGTTGTCGGCGCTGATCCTCGGCGGTCCGACGACGGTGGAGGCCATGGGGAGGCGGAGCAGCTGGACGGCGTCGCTCAGCCGCCACAGCGAGAGGGCGGACCGCCCCGTCCCGGCGTCGAAGGTGACCATGAACTCACCGTCGGCGCTGAAGACCGCCTCGCCGCCCGCGCCCTCGAGCCCCCGCTCGTCCCACGCGCCGCGCGACAGGTTCCACAGCCTCACCTTCTCCTCACCGCCCACGGCGGCGATCTCACCGTCGGGTGAGAAGGCCAGGACCCGGCCGGCGAGGTCGCCGGGGAGGCGTCTCCCCTCCACCGGGCCGTCCCCGGTGAAGTTCCGCAGGTTCCCCCCGCCGGATTCGTCGCCGACCGCGCCGAAGCGATCGCCCGGTCCCAGGACCACGTTGCCCACCTCCGTGGCTCCCGGAGGCGCGTCCTGCGGGAGCTCCAGCTTGCGGCGCGCGACGTTCCACAGTCCGCGGAACGGTCCGCCCACGTTCTGGAACACGTGGAGGTAGCCGCCGCCCGGGCTGAAACGCAGGCCGGTGGGCTCTCCCCCGCTCCCCCCGTCCTCCCGGTATGTGCCGGGGAGCGAAGGACCGCCGCCCAGGAGCTTCCCGGTGCGCAGGCTCCACAGCCGGACACCGTCCCCGCCCAGGGCCAGAGTGTCGCCGTCCGGGCTGAGCGCGGCACTGAAAGGGCCCTGGCCGACCCCGGTGAACGTCGTGATCGTCTTGCCGGTCCGCACGTCGTACGCGGTCACCCTGCCGCCGCCGGCGCTGACCAGGATCCGGCCGTCCTCACTCAGCGCCCGTCCGGTGTTGGCCGGGATCGGGTCCGTGAAGACGTGCCGCTGCTGCTGGCCGAGAGAGCTGAGCACCGCCGCCCTGGCCTCGGGGACGTCCGCGACGCGGTAGGCGGCCACGCTCAGCAGCATCGCCTTCGCCGGGTCGCGGTCGCGGAGCGCGTCGGCCTGCAGGGCCAGCCGCCGGGCGGTGACCTGCGCGCGCTGCTCGGCCAGCCGCCGGTCGCTCTCGTCGCTCCTGAGTGACTGCTGCCAGGCGAGCGCGCCGCCGGTGAGCGAGGCGACGAGCAGTACGGCCATGCCCGCGCTCACCAGCCTGCGCCGCCTGCGCCGCTGCAGGGACCGGGCCCTGCTGGTGCGGACGAATTCGGTCTCGGTGGGGTTCAGCCGCACCCGGGCGGAGGAGGTCCAGGTCAGAGCCGCGTTCAGGGCGCTGCCCTGCAGGAGGTCCTCGGGGTGGTGCCCGTTGGCCGCCCAGTGGTAGGCGGCCTCGCCGAGCCGGCGATGGCGGCCGATCGTCTCGTGCTCGGCGCTGATCCACTCGTGCAGCCGGGGCCAGGCGTGCAGGAGCGCCGCCTTGCCCATGGTGACCGTGCCGGCCGTGATCCGGACGAGCGAGGCCTGCTCCAGCTCGGTCAGCACCTGCGGGGCGGGATCGGGCAGGCCCTCGGTCAGCTCGCCGAGCCCGGCGGCGCGCGGCAGCTGTGTGTCGTCGCGCACGTCCACCAGGCGCAGCAGCATGTCCCGCATCATGTCCCGCCCGGCCGGCGGCAGCCCGGCGTAGACCTGCTCGGCCACCACGCCCAGGGCGGGCTCGGCGGCCAGGGCGTCCGGAGGCCGTACTCCCGTCGCGGCCTGCGCGCCGTCCGACAGCAGGTCCTCCCCGGCCGGGGGCAGGTCCCCCGGCGGAGCGTCGTCGCCGAGCAGGCCGAGCAGCAGCCGCTGCGCCGAAGGACGCGAGGCCGGATCCTTCGACAGTGCCGCGCCGACGAGGCCGCGCAGCTTGCCCGGCAGCATGCCGAGGTCGGGGTCGTGGGTCAGCAACCGGTTGATCACCGCGACCGGCGCGGGGCCGGTGAACGCGTCACGGCCGGTGGCGGCGAACAGCACCACCGCACCCCAGGCGAACACGTCCGCGGCGGGCTCGGCCTGGCCACCCGAGAACAGCTCCGGCGCCATGTACGAGGGGGTGCCCATCAGCTCCTCGGTGGTGGCGGCCGAGGCGTCCGAGGTGCGGGCGATGCCGAAGTCGATGACCCGGGGCCCGTCCGGGCCCAGCAGCACGTTCTCCGGTTTCAGGTCGCGGTGCACCACGTGCGCGCGGTGGATGGCGGCCAGCGCGGTGGCGATGCTGATCGCCAGCCGGTGCAGGGCGTCGCCGTCCAGGGGTCCCCCCTGGTTCACCGCCCGGCGCAGGCTGGGGCCCGGGACGAACTCGCTGACGATGTAGGGCCGCTCGCCCTCGAGGTCGTGGCCGATCACGCGGGCCGTGCAGAACGGGGGAACCCGCCGCAGCGCCCTGACCTCCTTGCCGAAGCGCCGCCGGAAGGCGGGATCGCCCACGAGGTGCGGATGCAGCAGTTTGACGGCGACCCTGTTGGCGGCGGCGTCGTAGGCCTCGTACACGACCCCCTGCCCGCCCGACCCCAGTCGTGTCGCCAGCCAGTAATCACCCAGGCGTACCGGGTCCCCCGAACGCAACCCCTCTGTCTCCACGCACCCTTAGATGCATGATCGGCCCGGCCGGTTGTCGTGAAGGTCGGCCGGGCCGTACCGGTCAGGCGTCGTAGTAGGTGTAGAGCGGCTTCCAGGTGCCGGAGTACAGGCAGTTCAGCGAGGGCTTGGCCGCCTTGGCCTCGGCGCAGATCTTGAACTCGACCTCGTAGACGCCGGTGTGGGAGAAGGTGAACTTGCGCGGCTTGTCATAGGAGCAGGTGCGGTAGTTGCGGTGCTTGAGGGCCACCTTGCCGCCGGACGCCTTGACGGAGACGCGGAACATGGCCCAGCCGCAGGTCGGCTTGCGGGTCAGGTCGGTGACGGTGCCGGTGACCATGACCCGGGCCGCGGGCGCGCTGCGGTCGTCCTTGGGCGTGGCCGTCAGCGAGCCGGACGCCACGGCCTTGCGGCCGGTGGCGTGATAGGGCCCCCACGAGGTGGGAGCGGCGGTCTGCGCGGAGTGCGCGTCCGTGGCCGGTACGGCCGGACCGGTGGCGGCGTGGGCGGCGGCCGGGGCGAGGACGGCGACGCCGGCGAGGGAGATGACGGCCAGGGCGCGAGCGGTGTTCATGCGGGGGCCTTTCCTGCGGTCTGCGACTGAACACAATGTGCGGCGAGTTGCTTTCAGCCCGCTTGAGGCCGGACTGCAAATAGATATCCGGCGGCATTACCGGAAAAACTGATACTGCCGGGTCAGGATGGCCTCCTCCATCCTGTTCTTTACCCGCCCCGTGAGGTGCGGCAGATGATCGGCGGCCGCAACCGGGTAGGGCCTATCCGTGGGAACCTCTCGACGGAGTGGACGGAAAACCGAGAATGACCAACGCACCGGGGGCGGCCGATGAGACCGAGCGCGTACGGGAGCTCGATGAGCTGAACGCGCTGGAGAGTCTGCTGGAACCAGACTTCCAGGCCATCGCCATCTCGGCCGCGCACGTCTGCCGGGCACCGATCGCGCTGGTCAATCTGATCGCCGAGAAGCGTCAGTACGTCAAGGGGCGGGCCGGCATCGATCTGACGGGGGTGAACCCGCCGGTCCCGTTCTGCGATCGGGCCATCTCCGAGCGGGAGTTCCTGGAGGTCCACGACGCGCGGGCCGACCCGCGTTTCCGTGATCATCCGATCGTGACCGGTCCGCCCCGGGTGCGTTTCTACGCGGGCATGCCGATGATCACCCGCCAGGGCAACGCCCTGGGCACGGTCTGTGTGATGGGCCCCGAGCCGGACCGGCTGGACGAGGCCCAGCGCCAGGCCCTGAACACCCTGGCCGCCCACGCCGTCACCCTGATCGAGCTGCACGGCCGCGCCCACCAGGCGGAGGAGGTCGTCCGGCGGCTGCACGCCCTGGAAAGGCTGAAGAACCAGTTCCTGAGCAGCCTCAACCACGAGTTGCGCACCCCGCTCACCTCGATCCGCAGCTATCTGGAACTCGTCCAGGAGGGCGGCCTGGACGAGGACACCGAGCACCGCTTCCTGCGCATCATCGAGCGCAACAGCGACCGCATGCTGCATCTGATCAACGCGTTGCTGCTGATGGCCAGCCTGAAGGCGCAGACCACCACCTTCACCCCGGACTCCGTCGACCTGTCCGACCTGGCCCGCCAGGCGGTCGAACGGGTGGCCTCCGCAGCCGAGCTCAAAGGGCTGGCCCTCAACCTGCACGCCCGTGACCGGGTGCGGGTGCGGGCCGACGCCGAGCAGCTGCGCAACGCGCTGCTGCAGGTCCTGGACAACGCGATCAAATTCACCGGCTCCGGCGGCGCCGTCGACGTGGTCGTCGTCGCCGGTCCCCCGCCCGAGGTGGAGATCCACGACACCGGGATCGGAGTGGAGTCCGAGGACCTGCGGCGCGTCTTCGAGGAGTTCTACCGGACCCAGCACGCCAAGGAGCAGGCCGTCGGAGGGACCGGGATAGGCCTGGCCATCGTCGAGAAGATCATGGAGATGCACGGCGGCACCGCCCGGATGGAGAAGGAGACGCACGACGGCGTGTGCGTCCACCTCACACTGCACCCGTCGTCGGTCCTCCCGGCTCCCGGCGATCCCGGTCCTTCCGGCGGGTCGTGACGTCCCGGTACGGCGGCCGGGCCCGCAGACCGTCCCCTCGGTGCGGCAGGGCCTACAGCTCGTCCTCGTCCAGATCGGACCCGGGGCCCATCCCCTCGACGGCGGTGACCTCGGTGAGACCCGAGACGATCAGAACGGGAGCGATGAGGGGGTTGGCGACGACCCGGATCCGCTCGGCGTGGGCGAACAGGACGGACAGTCCGGCGCTGTCGAGATAGTCGACCCCGCTGAGATCGACGACCAGCACGCCGTCGCCCGCGGAACGGGCCACCCCGGCCTCCAGGGCGGGCGCGTTGCTCATGTCGATCTCACCTGTGACGGCGAGGACCGCCGTCCCGTCGGGCCGCCGCGAAGCGGCCAGGGTCAGAGGGGTGCTCATCGGCTGATCCTCGCATGCATGTCGACGGTGGTCCCGGCGGCACCGGGCGCGATGCTGACTTCGTGCATCAGGGCACGCATGAGCGCGATGCCCCGACCGCGGTGGGAGTTGGCCTCGGGCTGCGGCGTCTTCCAGCGGCCGCTGTCGACCACGGTCAGGTGCAGGTCACCGGCGGTGGCGACCGCCCGCAGGCGGACCGTACGGCCCGGCGCCTGGCGGTGGCCGTGCTCGATGGCGTTGGCGCAGGCCTCGCCGGCGGCGACCAGGACTCTCTGGACCATGGCGGAGCTGAGGTCACAGCGCCCCAGCCAGTCGCGCAGCGCCTTGCGTACCGGGGCCAGCTGGGCCGAATCGGCGGGGAAGGCCACCTCCAGCGGGGCGGGCTGGCGGTACAGCAGCAGGGCGACGTCGTCGCTGAAGCCGCGCTCAGGCTCCAGCCGGGTCATGACGTGGGTGGCGAGCTCCTCGACGGGGGCCCACCGGCCGTCCTGGACGGCGGCGCCGGCCTGGACGATGCCCTCGGTCAGCGGACGCCGTCGGCGTTCGACCAGGCCGTCGGTGTACAGCAGCAGGGTGGAGCGGGCCGGCATGGTGTGCCCCGCCTCGGGCCGCGGATGCCCGGGGTGTACGGCCAGCGGGATGGACCGGCCGCCCTCCAGCAACTCGGTGGTGCCGTCGGGGTGGGCCAGGATGCCGGGCGGATGACCGGCGCTGGAGTAGACCAGGTGACCGGTGGGGGTGGCCAGCACCCCGCAGAAGACGGTCGTGCACCTGGCGCCCGGCACGAAGGCGGCGAACCTGTCGAGGGCGGTGAGCACCTGGGCGGGACCGGCGTCCTGCAGCAGCAGGGCGCGGCAGGCGCTGCGCAGCTGTCCCATGACGGCCGCGGCCTCCAGCCCCCGGCCCACGCAGTCGCCGACCACGATCCCGATCCGGTCGTCCGCCAGCGGCACGATGTCGTACCAGTCTCCGCCGACCTCCAGCGGGCGGGTGGCCGGCTCGTAGCGTACGGCGAAGCCCTCGGGGAGCTGCGAGGGACCGAGGATGGCGCGCTGCAGGGCCACGGCGGCCTCGCGCTGCTGGTCGAGCTGGTGGGCCCGGTGCAGCCCCTGGCCCAGATGGCCGGCCAGCAGCGCCAGGAGGGTCCGGTCCTCGCCGGTGAAGGGCCGGTTCCGGCCCAGGTCGACCCAGACGGTCAGAAGACCCCTCGGGTGCTCCAGCGTGATGCCGGTCCCGTCGGTCTCGTGCCCGACCGGGCGCAGCGGCGGGTGCCCACGCAGCTCCGTCAGCTTCCCGCGCAGGCCTTCCGGCAGGTCCGGCCATCGGATCTCGGGTCCGGAGCACGTCACCTCCGGACCGGAGGCGTCGTCCCACAGGACGGCCAAGACCTGCCGGGCGTTCCAGACCTCGCGCAGCGCCTCCAGCGACCCGCACAGGGCGTCGTGGAGGTTGTCGGCCTGCGAGATCCGCATGCTGAGGGCGGCCAGGGCGCTCTCGCGCTGCACGAGATAGTGCTCGCCGGTGACGTCGCGGAAGGTGCCCACGACCCGCCGCCGGCCGGTCTCGGGGTCGGTGACGTCGTTGAAGGTGACCCCGATCCAGAGCTGGTGGCCGTCGCGGTGCCTGACCGGGACCGCGCAGCTGCCCCTGCCCTCGTTGACGAGCCGGGCGAAGGCGTCGGCGACCATCGCGTACCCCTGGGGGTCGTCGGCCTCGTCCGGCCACCACGGGTGCAGCGGGGTGTAGGGCAGGTCCTCGGGCCCGTAGCCGAGCAGGTCGGTGAACGCCGCGTTGATCTCGATGATCGTGCCGTCCTCCTCGGCGACGAAGAAGGCCTCCTGCAGTGACTCGATCATGGCGTTGCGCCATCGGGTGTGGTGGCTGCGCATCCGGGCCAGCTCGATGTTCGCCCGCACCCGCGCCAGCAGTTCTGCGGCGGAGAACGGCTTGACCAGATAGTCGTCCGCGCCCGCCTCCAGACCCTCGATGGAGGCCTCCTGCCCGGCGCGGGCCGACAGCAGCAGCACCGGGACGTCGGCGGTGCGCGGATCGGCGCGCAGCGCGGCCACCAGTTGCAGGCCGTCCAGGCACGGCATCATCACGTCGCTGACGACCAGATCCGGCGGGTCGGCGCGCACCGCCTCCAGCGCGGCCCGGCCGTCGGTGACCACGCTCACCCGGTAGGCGGGCCGCAGCAGCCGGGTCAGGTAGGCGCGCATGTCGGCGTTGTCGTCGGCGACCAGCACCCGGGCCGGTACGGCGCCGTCCGGCGCCGAGGACTGCGCTCCGGCGGAGACGCCGGGGGCGGTCGTCCCCTGGGCGGGCGTGCCGTTTCCGGGGAGCCAGCGCAGGGCCTCCTGGACGAACGGCTCGGCGGTGACCGAGACCGCCTCCGCCGAACCGGCCGGGACCAGGCTGTCGGCCGGCAGGTGGCCGGAGCCGAAGGGCAGCCGGATGGTGAAGGCCGTGCCCGCGCCCTCGACGCTGTCGGCGGTGATGGTGCCGCCCTGCAGGCCGACCAGCTCCTTCACCAGCGCCAGCCCGATGCCGCTGCCCTCGTTCGAGCGCGAGCGGGCGCTCTCGATGCGGTGGAAGCGCTCGAACAGCCGCGGCAGCTCCCCGCCGGGGACGCCGATGCCGGTGTCGGTGACCGTGACGACGGCGTGGCCGTCCTCCTGCCGCAGCCGGACGCCGATGGTGCCCTCGAAGGTGAACTTCAGGGCGTTGCTCAGCAGGTTGAGCACCACCTTCTCCCACATGCCCCGGTCGATGTAGACCGGTTCGGCCAGCGGCGGGCAGTCCACCTCGAAGGCCAGTCCGGCCTTGTCGATCGCGGAGCGGAAGACGCCGGCCAGCTCGGCGGTCACGGCCGCCAGGTCCACCGGCTCGTAGCGGGCCTGCATGCGGCCGGCCTCGAGGCGGGAGAAGTCGAGCAGGGTGTTGACCAGCTTGCCCAGGCGCAGCCCGTTGCGGTGGACGACCTCCAGCTCGTCGCGCATCTGCCCGCCGGTCTCCCGCAGACGGTCGCGCATCTCCTCCACCGGCCCCATGATCAGGGTCAGCGGGGTGCGGAACTCGTGACTGATGTTGGAGAAGAAGACGGTCTTGGCCCGGTCCAGCTCGGCCAGCTCCTCCGCCCGCCGCTGCTGGGCCTGGTAGCTGCGGGCGCTCGCGATCCCGGTCGCGACGTGTCCGGCGGCCAGCTCGACGAACCCGCGGTAGCCGTCGTCCAGGGGCCGGTAGCGGTTGAGCGCGGCCACCAGGAACCCGTACGGCGCACCGCCCTGCTGCAGCAGCGGCACCGCCAGCGCCTGCGTGGGCGGCTCCGGCCAGCTCCCGGCCGGGAGATCGGCGGACAGGGGGCCGTCGAGCGCCACGAGCGCCGGTTCTCCCCGGGCGAGCACGGCCGCGGGCCACACCGGGTCCGGCTCGCCGGGCGGCAGGACGGCTGGGGCGATCGGATGCCCGGCGGATATCCCGCTCGCCCCCGCCAGCCGCGCGCCGCCGTCGTCGTCGAACAGGTAGGTCAGCGTGAACGGGAGGTCCTGCGGATTGCGGCCGAGCTGCCGGCAGGCGAAGGCCAGCATCTCCTGCTCGGTGCGGACCACGCTGGGGTCGGAGCCGAGATCCCGCAGTGTCGCCATCCGCCGCTCGCCGATGACCCGGTCGGTGTCCTCGCTGACGACGCACAGCATGCCGACCACCGCACCGGCGTCGTCGTGCAGGGGGCTGTAGGAGAAGGTGTGGTAGGTCTCCTCCGGATAACCGGCTCGCTCCAGGAACAGCAGCAGCGCCTCGTCCCAGGTCGCCTTCCCGGTGGCCAGCACGGCCCCGATCCGCGGGCCGATGTCGTCCCAGATCTCCGCCCACACCTCGCTGGCCGGCCGGCCCAGCGCCCAGGGGTACTTGCGGCCCAGGGTGTCGCGGCGGTAGGCGGCGTTGCAGAAGAACGTCAGCTGCGGCCCCCACGCCATCCACATGGAGAACCGGGACGACAGGACGATGCTCACCGCCGTCCGGAGGCTCTGCGGCCACTCCGCCGGCGGTCCGAGCGGGGTCGCCCGCCAGTCCACCGCCGCCAGGTCCCGGCCGACCTGGTCGTCGGCGGCGAACAGCTCGACCTCGACCCCCGCCGCCGGCCCGTGCCCGGCGTCGCCACAGCGCGTCATCCGACACCCTTTCGTCCGCGCCGAGCCGCCACTGCGCGCCGGGCCATCCCGGCCCGGCAGATCACAAGGAGCAGTTCAACGGTTACGTAGGATAGGGCAAATCGTTCCACGGTCCGGGCCCGTCCCGCAGGCCGTACGACGGGAGGAGGGATCCCGGCATCACCGGCGCCGATGACCTCGTCGTCACCGTGCATAAACTGATCGCGACCCTGGGCGAGGGCGTATCGTACGACACCGTGGTGCTCCCCCCGCCCGCACCCCGTCCGACGACCGTCCCTCAGGAGCCTTGGTGCAACACGAGCACGGTCTGACCGTCACCCTCCGGCCGCACTCGGCCAACCTTCACATGGTGCTCGTGGCCGGTGACCTGGACCACCACACCGCCTCCCGCCTGCGGGCGGCCCTCGACGAGATCGCCCTCGCCCCCGGCACCGGAGTGGTGATCGACCTGTCGGCCATGACCTTCTGCGACTCCACCGGCATCTCCATCCTGGTCGCCGCGCACCGGCGCGCCCACGAGGCCGGCGCCGCCCTGGCCCTGGCCGGTATGGAGCGCGACATCGTCTACGTCTTCCAGATCATGGGCCTGGACCGGCTGTTCTCCCTCTACGACACCCCGGAAGAGGCCGTAGCCGCCCTGCGGGACCACCGGGAGGGTTGACGGCGTCCTGCCGCGCCGGGACGACGGGCGTGGAAAAGGACCTTGTGGCGGGACGGACGCGGCCGCACGCTGGGGCCATGCGCCTGAGCCATCTCGGCCTGCCCGTGCGCGACGCACGGCGCAGCCTGCGCTTCTACGAGAGGTACTTCGGGTTCGACCCCGCCACCGCCCGGCACTACGAGGACGGCACCGTCATCGTCCGCAACGCCGACGGATTCGACCTGGCCCTGCACGCGGTCCGGGAGGTGGGCCCGCCGCCGGACTTCCTGCACTTCGGCTTCCGCCTGGACGAGCCGGAGCAGGTCCGCGCCCTGCTGGCCCGGATGCGGGCCGACGGCGTCGGGATCGGCGAGGACTACGACGAGCCCGCCTACGTGGCGTTCAAATGCGCCGACCCGGACGGGCACCGCGTGGAGACGTACTGGGAGCCCGAAGCCTGAGCCGGGCCGTCGCCGGTCGGGTGACCGGCTTCGGGTGGAGACCGGCGATGGCAGAATCCGATCATGGTCTCAGAAACGATCACCGCGGCGGCCGCGGGCACCTGGCAGCTCGGCGACCTGACAGTCAACCGACTGGGGTTCGGCGCGATGCGCCTGACCCAGAACGGTGAGGCGTTCGGCGACGGCGTCCCGAGCGACCGCGGCCGGGCGATCGCCGTACTGCGCCGCGCGGTCGAGCTCGGCGTCAACCACATCGACACGGCCTCGTTCTACTTCTCCCCGCTGCGCTCGGCCAATGAGCTGATCAACCGGGCGCTGGCGCCGTACCCCGACGACCTGGTCATCGTCACCAAGGTCTGGCCGGGACGGGACCCGTCGGGCGAGTGGTGGTGGGCCGCGCCGGAGCAGCTGCGCGGGCAGGTCGAGGAGAACCTGCGCCAGCTCGGCCGCGACCACCTCGACGTGGTGAACCTGCGCATCCCGCCCGGTTCGCGGACCCGTTCGATCGCCGAGCACTTCGGCGCGCTGGCCGGGCTGCGCGAGGCCGGGCTCGTCCGTCATCTGGGAATCTCCAACGCCACGCCCGGCCACCTGGCCGAGGCCCTGGCCATCGCCCCGGTGGTGTGCGTGCAGAACCCCTACGGCATCGGCCTGCGACCCGGCGACCGCGCCTTCCTGCAGGCCTGCGGGCGGCAGGGGGTCGCGTTCGTGCCGTTCTTCGCGATCGCCGGCGCCGGGGCCGAGGCGGGCGCGGGCGCCGCCGACAGCGACGAGGTGCTGGCCGTCGCCCGCGCCCACGGGGTGACGGCCGCGCAGGTACGGCTGGCGTGGACGCTGCAGCAGGGACCGCACGTGCTGGCCATCCCCGGCACCGGAAACCCCGATCACCTGGCCGACAACGTCGCCGCCGGCGCGCTGCGGCTGTCACCGGAGGAGCTGGCCCGCCTGGACGCCGTCCGGGGAGCGTGACCGGGATGGGCCGGCGGTGCCGGGGCGGGAGCGTGACCGGGATGGGCCGGTGGTGCCGGGGCGGAGTTCAGGGGGTCCGGCCCCGGCACCGGCACCGGCACCGGGCGGCGCTCAGCCGGTCGTACCGGTCCAGCCGGCGGGCAGGCGGGCCAGGCGGACCCGCTGCGGGTGGTCGCCGACCGGGACAGAAGTGATCTTCTGGCCGGTGGCGAAGTCGATGGCGGTGACCTGGTCGGCGTCGCTCTCGGAGATCACGCAGGCCGCGCCGTCACCGCTGACCGTGGCCCAGTACGGCTTGGCCGCGCTCACCAGCGGCCCCTCCCGCAGGGTGGCCCGGTCCACGACGGTGGCGTAGTCGTCCATGGTCCCGGCGACGCACAGCTTGGTGCCGTCGGGGCTCATGGACATGCCGTGGTGGCGGGAGTCGTTGACGAAGGTCGTGCGGTCGTCGCTGGTGTCGGGGTTCTCGGGCAGCGTCTTGACCCGCAGGATCCTGTCGGCGGCCACGTCGTACTCGACGATGCCGTTGAAGAACGACACCTGGAAGTACAGCCTGGACTCGTCGGGGGTGAAGGCGACGGGCCGGACCGCGTCGGACAGGTCCCTGCGGCCGAAGGCGTCGAGCCGGGGCCGCATGTCGATGGTCTTGATCCTCCTGAAGGTCGCGGCGTCCACGACAGTGATCTTGCGGTCGCCCTTCAGCCAGTCCTGCGACGGGTCGTCGAAGTCGTTGTTGACCTCGCCGATCGACATGTTCCACAGGTGCCCGCCGCCGTCGGTGAAGACGTTCTCGTGCGGCTTGTCGCCGGTCCTGAACGAGCCGAGCTGCCGGCCCGTGGTGATGTCCAGGACGTGGACGGTGTTGGAGGTGGACGCCGAGACAGCCACGCGGGTGCCGTCAGGGGAGACGGCCATGTGGTCGGAGCGGAATCCCGAGACCGGGAAGCGCCACCTGAGCCTGCCGGTGGCGGTGTCGACGGAGGCCACGTCGGCGAAGCTGGGGCGGGAGACCACGATCGCCGATCCGTCGGGGGTGGTGTACAGGTCGTCGACGAACTGGTCGTGACCCTCGCCGACGGTCTCCCGGATGCCCAGGAAGAAGGCCAGGCGGATGGGGTTGAGGTAGATCTCGCGCAGCCGGTCGTTCTTGTCGGGGATGAGGTTGATCCGGCCGATCTTGGCGAAGGTGCCGCTCGACCTGATGACGTCGGCGGTGCCCTCCCAGTTGTTGCCGACCAGCATCACCTCCTGCAGGGCGGAGGTTGTGTGCGCGGGGCCGGAGGCGGCGCTCGCGGAGCCGGAGACGGTCCCGCAGACGGTGGCGGCGGCCACCATGGCCGCTACGGCGCCGCGGAGCAGGGGCCTGCGCCGGCGCGCACGGATCGAGGCGTGCATGGTCATTCCTCCATGGGGGGTGAGAGGGGTGAAGGAGCGTGAAAGACGGACTTCGCGCCTCAGAGATGCTTCGCGCCTCAGGAATGCCTCAGGAGTCAGGAATGACGAGGTAAGTCTGAATATTTATATTTTCAAACCTTGTTACCCGATAGTAGGGACGTGTGACGCGCGCCACAAGTCCCGATGGGAGAAAATCGGGGCATCGCGGAGCGGAGGGCACGGTGGCGGGCAGGATCACACCGGCGGCGGGCCGGTACGGGGGCAGGTCGGCCTCCGAACGGCAGGCCGAGCGCCGCGCCCGCTTCATGCAGGCGGGCCTGGACCTGTTCGGCGCCGGGCCCGGCTACCGCGCCACCAGGATCACCGACCTGTGCAGGGCCGCCGAGCTGTCCACCCGCCAGTTCTACGAGGAGTTCCACTCCCTGGAAGACCTTCTGGCCGAGCTGCACCTGTACGTCAACGACGCGGCCGAGCGGGCCGTCCTGGACGTCCTGCCCCAGGTCCAGCACCTGGAGCCGCACGAGCGCTACACCCGCCTGTTCCGCGCCTACGCCGCCGGGGCCACCGGCGATCCCCGCCACACCCGCATCGCCTTCGTCGAGATCATCGGCGTCAGCCCCCGCCTGGACCGCCAGCGCCTGGACCGCCGCGCCCGCTGGATCGACTTCCTGTGCGCGCAGGCCCAGGACGCCGCCGACCGCGGCCACATCCCCCACCGCGACTACCGCGTCACCGCCGCCGCGTTCATCGGCGCCGTCAACGGCCTCATGCACGACTGGGCCGTCGGCTGGGTCGACGCCACCCTCGACCAGATCACCGACGAGCTTCTCCAGATGCTCCTGGACCGCCTCCACATCACCCCGCCGCCCCCGGAGCACCGGCCCGGGCCGGCACGATAGCGCGGGGCCCGGCGTCACCACGCCGGACCCCGCACCGCCCCCGCGTCTCCCACCGCCCCCGGATCCCGGACCGCCCCCGGATCCCGGACCGCCGCCGGATCCCGGACCGCCGCCGGCCCATGCGCCGCCCCGGATCTCGTACCGCTCCCGCGTCTCCCACCGCCGCCGGGTCAGAACGAGGCGGAGGCCGCGGCGCCGCCGGATCTCAGGGCCGCCTGCACGATGCACAGCGCCTCGCTCTCGTCCAGGCCGATGCTGGCCACGACGGCCGCGTAGTCGGCGGCGGCCCGGCGGGCCCGTTCGCGGGCCTGCTCGCCGGCGGCCGACACGAACGAGCCCGCCCTCCCCCGGGTCTCGATCAGCCCGGCCTCCTCCAGTTCCCGGTAGGCCCGGCCGACCGTGTTGACGGCCAGGCCCAGGTCGGCCGCGAGCCGGCGGATGGTCGGCAGCCGGGCGCCCACGGCCAGCGTGCGGTCCTGGATCTGCCGGGCGAGCTGGGCCCGCAGTTGCTCGAACGGCGGCACCGGCGAATTCGCATCGATGACGATCATCGAAGGCCCACCGCCTGACGCGCCGTGGCTGCGCACGACGGCGCCCTGACCCGCACGGCGATGAAGGCGAGCGCCCCCAGCACCACGAAGGCCATCGAGGCGGCGTTCCACCACCCGGACATGAACCCGAACAGCAGCACCACCGGCAGCGACCACAGCACGGTCGGCACGGCGCTCTCGCGTGCGTCCTCGATGCGCATGACGACGTCGGCCGTCAGCGAGGCCTCGTCCTCGGCCACGACCGGCCGGGCGAGTATCTCGCGCAGCTGCAGGGCCACACCGAGGGCGACCCCGGTCACGGCGACCAGCAGCACGACGGCCGCGTGCCGTGCGATGCCCTCGGCGACGGCCAGCGCGCTCACCCCCAGCGCGAACGCGCCGGCGAAGGTGGCGCCCGCCAGAACGACGTAGGGCCATCCGAGCAGAGTCCACAGGCCGGGCTGCATCGAATGGGTCGCACGCCGGGCCAGCGCCGCCCCGGCCCGCCGGTCGACGCGCCGTACCCAGGCGTCCAGCAGCGCCCGGGCCAGCAACAGCACGACGACCAGCACGCTCAGCACCAGCACCGGCACCGACCGGTCGGCGGGCTTCGGCAGAGCGGCGACCTGCGCCAGGGAGGCCGCGATGATCAGTACGGCCTGCAGGACGCTGTCCAGCACCCGCACCCGCCCCCGCACCGCCAGGCGCGCGGTCAGCAGCGGCGTCGGCGGACCGTCGCCCAGGCCGTGCCGCTGCAGCCAGGTCCCGGCCCATCGGATGTCCGCCGGTTGCGGCGCGCCGTCGGATATGGATGTGTCAGCCATGCCCCCTCCTTTTGTCGCAAGCTTTGTACCAATATGTTGCGCCATAGCTTGCGACAAAGTCAACGGGAATCGGGGGTCCGGCGCGTACGGTCTCCGGACGCCTCAGGCGGTCATCAGGCCGCTCTCCCAGGCCCAGGCGACGATCTCGGCCCGGTTGCGGGCGCCGAGCTTGGTCAGGACGGCGGAGACGTGGCCTTTGACCGTACTGAGCGAGATGAACAGCTCGGCGGCGATCTCCTGGTTGGTACGGCCTCTGGCGATCGCCCGCACGACCTCGGTCTCCCGCTCCGACAGCGGCTGCCCCGGCGGGCGGGCAGCCGGGACGCCGCGGGAGGTCACGTGGCGCAGCAGCCGCAGGGTGACCGCCGGGGAGATGAGCGCGTCCCCGGCGTGCGCCGCCCGTACGGCCTCCACCAGCAGGTCCGGTCCGGCGTCCTTGAGCACGAAGCCGACGGCGCCGCCGCGGAGCGCGCCGTAGACGTACTCGTCGAGGTCGAACGTGGTGACCACGACCACCCGGAGCGGGTCGGGCACGCCTGGCCCGGCCAGGGCGCGGGTGACCTCGATGCCGTCGAGGCGGGGCATCTGGACGTCGACCAGGCACACGTCCGGGCGCAGCCGCCGGGCCAGGGCGACCGCCTCGTGGCCGTCGGCGGCCTCGGCGACGACGGTGATGCCGGGGTGGTCCTCGAGGATGACGCGCAGGCTGGCACGCACCATCGCCTGGTCGTCGGCCAGCAGGACGCTGATCGTCATGGGCGCCTCCGCCGGGTCGTCACCGGCCCTTCCGGGATGGTCGCGGCCGATTCCCGGGACGGCCGCCGGCGTCCTGCGAAGATCACGGCCGGTCTCCGGGGCGGCCATCGGCGTTCCGGGATGGTCACGGCCGCTCTCCGGTACGGTCACCGGCGGTCCGGGCAGGCCGGCGGGCAGGTGATCGGGCGGGCAGCGGCAGGGTGGCGAGCACCGACCATCCGCCCGGCTCCGGCCCCGGGCGCGGACCGGCGCGGAGCGTGCCGTCCAGGGCCTCCAGGCGTTCGCGCATGCCGAGCAGGCCGTACCCGCCTCGACGGTGGAACCGTGCCTGGGCGGGCGGGGCGTCGTCGCAGACCTCCACGGTGATCGTGTCGTGCCGCCGGGTGACGGTGACCTCGACCCGGCGGGCGTGCGGGGCGTGGCGGGCGACGTTCGTCAGCGACTCCTGGACCACCCGGTAGACGGTGCTGCTCACCTCGGGCGGCCAGGAGAACTCGTCCTCGCCGTCACCGGGCAGGCTCAGCCGCACTTCGGGTCCGGCTCCACGTCCGGCTTCACGTCTGGCTTCACGTCCGTCTTCACACTCGTCTTCAGGCCCGTCTCCGAGGCCGGCTTCGGGCCGGTTGAAGCGCTCGACCAGGTCGGCGAGGCTCTCGCGGGGCGGCGCGGGCGGGTCGGCCTCGCGCAGCAGGCCGACGAGGCGGCGGGTGGCGGCCAGCGCGTCGGAACCTGCGCTCTCGATGCCCGACAGGGAGCCGCCCACCCGGTCCGGCTGCCTGCGGACGAGGACCTGGGCGGCCTGGGCCTGGAGCACGATGCCGGTGACATGGTGGGCGACGACGTCGTGCAGTTCCCTGGCGAGCCGGAGACGCTCGCGGCGCCGTACGTCCTCGGCCACGGCCCGGCGGCGGGCGGTCCGCAGCCGTACGCCCAGCCCGATCACGACCCCGGCGAGCCACGTACCGGCGTTCAGCGCCGTCACGGGCGGCGGGGAGGAGGCGGACGGGTGGGCGGTCAGCAGGGTGCAGGCGGTCACCGCGAGCCCGCCTGCCGCGACGGCGCAGGCCGTAAGGGCCGGGAGGGCTCTGACCGCCGATCCGACCAGTACGGACAGGGCCAGCGCCATGGCCGGGCCCGGCTCGGCCGGCAGCCCGGCGGCCCGGGAGGCCAGGACGGCGACCACCGCGACGGCCAGCCCCGCGAGCGCCGCCCACGCCCGGCCGCGCCGCCGTACCAGCGCGAGCCCGCACACGACCGCCCCGGCCGCGCACCCGAACCACCAGTAACCGCCGCCCCAGCTGCCGGCGACCCGGTAGGCCCAGAAGGCCAGCAGCCCGGCGGACACGACCCCGAGCCCGGCCTCGGACACCATGCGCACACCGCGGAACCCGGCCCCCGCCGGGCGCCCGTCCAGTCGATCCCGGCCGTTCACGCGCTTCAGGCTAGGCCGCCGGTCCTTTCTCCCGAACCGGCCGAAAGTATGATCCGGCCCGCTGCGAACCCTGCTTTCGACCCGTGCCGCCGCGGGCCCGGGCTCGCAGGATGTGTCCTCATGTCACGTGAAGAGTTCCCCGCGGCGCAGCGGGTCCGGCGCGCCACCGCTCAAGAGCGGCCGCGTTCTGCCTCCCGCCCCCGCATCGCCGCACTCGACGTCATCCGCGGGTTCGCCCTGTGCGGAATCCTGCTGGCCAACATCAAACCGATCGCCCACATGGGCGGCGCCGCGCCGGCCGTGCAGCCCGTGGTGACGACGGGTCAGGGCGACGCCTGGCTGGGGATGTTCGTCGACCAGCGGTTCTTCCCGATCTTCTCCCTGCTGTTCGGCATCGGTTTCTCGCTGCTGCTGGCCTCCGCCGCGGATCGCGTCCCCAACCCCCGGCTGCTCCTGCTGCGCCGGCTCCTGGCGCTGCTCGCCCTGGGCCTGGCGCACATGTTCCTGCTGTGGCGGGGCGACATCCTGACCGTCTACGCCGTCGTCGGCCTGCTGGTGCTGCTGCCCTCGACCTGGCTGCCGCGGTGGGCCGTCGCGGGACTCGCCGCGGTCCTCATCGCGTTGCCGCCGATCCTCGGCAGCAACGGCATCCCCCTGGTACCCGGACTGTTCCTGCTCGGCTCGGCGCTGACCCGGTACGGCGTGACCGACCGGATCGAGCGCTCCACCCGCGTCCCGGCCGTGCTCGGCCTGGCCTTCACGGCGGGGGCGGTACCGGCCCTGTGGCTGCAGATCGAGTCCGGGGACGGCGGGACGGGCGCTTTCGGCTCCTGGTTCGCCCTCGCCGGACTGCTGATGGCCGGCGCCTACGTGTGCGCCGTACTGCTCCTGCTCAGAACACCGCTCCGGTCGCTGCTCCAGGGAGTTTTCGCCCCGCTGGGCCGGATGGCGCTGACCAACTATCTGTCCGCCACCGTCCTCGTCCTGGTGACCGCCCGCCTCATCGGCGGCTCACCGGACGGCTGGTCCTCGTCGACGGTTCTCCTGATCGCCGGAGCCGTCCTCCTCCCCCAGTGGCTGCTGTCCACCCTCTGGCTGCGCCGCTATCGCCAGGGCCCCCTCGAATGGCTCTGGCGCTGGGCCACCTGGACCACCCGCCCACCCCTGCGCCGCCCTTGAACCGCGCGGTCAGTGTGATGCGGTGGCGGCGAAGCCGTGTATGAGCGCCGCGGTGGTGCCGGGATCTTCGAACATGGGCGTGTGGCCGACTTCGTCGAGGATCTCGATGCGTGCCTGCGGGACCCGGCGGTAGTCCTGGGCGGAGGACGGCTGCCATCGCCGGTCCCGGGAGCCGAAGATCACCAGGACGGGGAGGCCGAGGCCGGCGAGCCGGTCGGGCACGGGCCGTTCCGCGAGGAACGCGTCCGACGCCTGGGAGGTCGCGATGACGCTGTGGTACGGCATGTCCCGGACGTCGGTGACGATCTGGTCGGGGATCGCCACCTCGCGGGTGAACGCGGTGCCGAGGGCGCCGCGGATCGTGTTGTCGTTACGAAGCCCCCAGATCAGCCGGCCCACCCACGACACGGGGAGCAGGCGGCTGATCAGGCTGTCGCCGATGTACGCGTCCGCCCGCGGGCCGGTGCCGATCAGCACGATCGCCTTCACCAGGTCGCGCCGCTGCTCGGCCAGTGACGTGGCGACCATGCCGCCGGTGGAGTGCCCGACGAGGGTCGCGCGGCGCACCCCGAGCCGGTCTAGCACGGCCCCGACCCTGCGCGCGTGCTCGGCGATGCCGTACCCACCCGGCGGTCTGGCCGATCTGCCGTGCCCGAGCAGGTCCACGCGCACCACATGCAGGTCCCGCAGCGCCGGCAGCACCGGGTCCCACCACGCCGTCGAGCCGGCCAGGCCGTGCAGGAGCACCACGGTGGGCGCGCCGGGCGGCCCGCTGCGCACGACGTGAAGGTTCTCTCCGGACCCGGCGCTCGTGCCGCCTTCTCGCGGCTCCGCGTGCGGGTGATTCGAGGTGGTGATCTCGTCCATGACGCCTCCGTCGGTCGATCCGCGATGCCGGCGCCATCCTCACGGCCGCGGGCGTGACGCGTCTTGGAGAAATGTCAGCCCCCGCTCGTGGTTGATCGGGCCGCCGGAGGGTTCGTATGGTCCGTACGTGCGACCGGACTTGGCACAGACGGCTCCGGCCCTTCCGTGGGAGATCTCGCGGCCGGCACGGACGAGCGCGTTGCCCGGCGTCGACATGGCCGGATTCTCCTATCGCGGTGACGGCCCGCTCGCCATGCGGGCCATCCCCCACCCGGCCGTCGCCGTGGCCGTCGAGTCCGGGGGGCGCGCGTTCGACGTCCACGCGGCGGGCCGGAGATGGTCGGGCAGCATGGCCGTCGGGCTCCTGCCGGGCGCGGTCGACGTGCACGTCCAGTCCGCCGAGTGCGTGCAGATCCGCCTGTCCCCCCTCGTCGTGCCCGCCGTACTGGGCGTCCCGTCGGCGGAGCTGACCGGGACCGTGGTCGCCCTCGACGATCTGTGGGGCCGCGACGCGGAGCGCATCCGGGAGCGGCTTCACCACGCGCGGACCTGGCCGGAACGTTTCGCGCTCATCCACACGACGCTGTCCCGCCGGCTCCGGGCGGATCGCGTGATCGACCCCGAGGTCGCCTTCGCCTGGCGCCGCATCGTCGCCACCCGGGGCCGGGTCCGCGTCGGCGACCTCGCCGCCCGCACCGGCTGGAGCCGCCAGCGTCTGTGGTCACGCTTCGCCGCGCAGATCGGCCCGACGCCCAAGGGCGCCGCCATGCTGGTCCGCTTCGACCACGCCATCCACCGCCTGGCCGGCGGACACGCCCCCGCCCGGGTGGCCGCCGACGGCGGCTACGCCGACCAGTCCCACCTCCACCGCGACGTCCGCGCGTTCACCGCGGCGCCCCCCACGGCCTCGGTCGACGAACCATGGCTGGCCGTCGACGACACAGCCTGGCCGGCCCACAGCGGCGCCGCCTGACCGCGGCGGGCGGCCCCGGGGGACCCGGGTTGGTCCGGACCTGGCCGGTCGCGGGCCCGGTGGCGAGGCTGTCGACATGACCGACGACCACATCGATGCGGCCGCCTTCCACGGCCGAGTTGTGCTGATCACCGGCGGGACCGGCGGAATCGGCCTGGCCACCGCGCGTCTGCTCCCCGGCGGCGACGCCCACGTGATCATCACCGGCCGGGACGACGCCCGTCTCGGCCGCGCCGCCGAGCAGCTGCGCGCCTCCGGCGGGGACGGTTCCCGTCTGCTCGCGGTCCGGGCGGACGCCGCCAGTCTCCCGGATCTCGACAGGCTGACCCTCCTGATCCGGGAACGTCACGGGCGTCTGGACGGGGTGTTCGCCAACGCCGGCGTCGGAGTGTTCCAGCGCGGCGACGAGGTCACCGAGAAGGACTTCGACCACACCGTCGACGTCAACCTCAAGGGGGTGTTCTTCACGATCCAGAAGGCCCTGCCGCTGCTGGACGCGGACGAGACCCTGCATCTGCACCGCCTGGCCCGGCCGCCGCGCGCCGCCCGGCCGGGCACCCCGTCCCACGACGCCCTGCGCGTGCTGCTGGCGTGGAGCGCCCCGCGGGCGGCGGTCACTCCGGCGGAGTCCGGCTCGACGCCGAGCAGGAGGTGACTCGTGTTCCGGGCAGAGGCGGGACGCGTCGGATCCGCCGGTGCATCATGGGCGTATGACGGCGTGGCATGAGATCGAACAGACGGAGCCGGAGTTCGCGCAGCGCGTGCGGGCGTTGTTCGACGCCCGCAGGCACAAGACGATCGCCACCGTGCGAGCCGACGGGTCGCCGCGGATCTCCGGGATCGAGGCGGCCTTCGAGGACGGCGAACTGGTCTTCGGCTCGATGCCGAACTCGCGCAAGGGCGCGGATCTCCGCCGCGATCCGCGTTTCGCCCTGCACAGCGCCACGGTCGACCCGGTCGAGGGCTCCGAGGCGCAGTGGCCGGGCGAGGCGAAGATCTCCGGCCGGGCGGTCTTCGCCGGAGCGACCACCGAGGGATCGGAAGGCGACCGGTTCCAGGCCGACATCACCGAGGTCGTGCACACCCACCTCGACGAGAAGGCCACGATGCTCGTCGTGGAGTGGTGGACGCCCGCGCAGGGGCTGCGCAGGGTCGAGCGCGAGTAGCCTCCGATCGGGCACGGACCCTCGGCCGGAGGATCCGGGCGACCCGGCCCGATGACGACCCGGTGGCCTCCCTGCGGGAAGGCGCCGACACCGAAGACCGACGAGGACGGTGCCATGACCCCCCGGCTCGATGTTCCCGTGCTGCACGGATCGCGCGTCCGGCTGGAGCCGCTGGCGATGCGGCACGCTCCGGACCTGGCGCGGGCGGCCGAGGAGGAACGCTCCTCCTACGGCTTCACGACGGTCCCCCGCGCAGCCGGGATGGAGGAGCATCTGCGCGTCCAGCTCGGCCTCGACGGGCTGACCCCGTTCGCCCAGATCCGGGTCCGGGACGACATGGCGGTGGGATGCACCGCGTTCTGGAACCCGCGCCCGTGGCCGGGCCGGGCCGAGCTGTACGCCATCGAGATCGGCTGGACCTGGCTGGCGGCCACCGCGCAAGGCACCGGAATCAACGCCGAGGCCAAGCTGCTTCTGTTCACCCACGCCTTCGAGACACTGGGCGTGGCCCGCGTCGACCTCAAGACCGACGCCCGAAACCAGAGGTCCCTCCGGGCGATCGAGCGTCTCGGGGCGCGTTTCGAGGGCGTGCTGCGCAATGCGTCCCCCTCGTGGGCGCCCGGCGAGACCGGCCGGCTGCGCGACTCGGCCATGTTCTCCGTGATCGCCGCCGAATGGCCGGCCGTCAAGGCGGCGCTGACGGCCCGCCTCACCGCCTCGCCCCCTGCCGACGACCCACACCCGGTAGACACAAGATGACGACTCGGGAGGCCGTGTCAGAGGAGAGGGTGGGATACCTTGCCTTCGGTGCCTCGAACCGCGTGACCGGAGGAGTCGATGCTGGGATGACGGCGGAGCGACCGACGCCCACACAGGACGACGTGCTCGGGTACTTCGACACGCTGTCGAACTGGGGACGGTGGGGCGACGACGACGAGCTCGGCACTCTGAACCACATCACCGACGACGTCCGGCTGGCGGCGGCGCGGGCCGTACGCCACGGCAGGAGCGTGTCGTGCGCCTGGGAGGTCGCCGCACCCGAGGACATGGAGCGGTCGACGACGACGTGCCCGTGCGCCGCCGACATGCCGGGGGCCGAGAACATGCCGGCGCCCGGGTTCCGCAACGACCGGCGCTGGGGTTTCTCGACCGAACGGCTCGGCATCACCTTCCACGGCAACACCGTCACCCACCTCGACTCGCCGTGCCACATCTTCTGGGACGGCAAGACCTACAACGGGCGCTCGCACTCGCTGGTCGGCGCCGCGACGGGATCGGCGTGGGCGGCCGTCACGGCGGCGGCCAACGGGATCGTCACGCGTGGCGTCCTGCTGGATGTCGCGAGGGTTCGGGATGTGCCGTGGCTGGAGGCGGGGCAGGGGGTGTTCCCCGACGATCTGGAGGAGGCCGAGCGCCGCCAGGGGGTGCGGGTGCGACCCGGCGACGCGGTGCTCCTGCGCACCGGCTATGGCCGAGCCCGGCACGAGACCGGTCCGGCCGGCGGTTTCACGCAGGCCGGCTGGCACGCGTCCTGCCTGCCGTGGTTGCACGAACGGCAGGTCGCGCTGATCGGCGCCGACACCCCCCAGGACGTTCAGCCGTCGGGGTACGACGACGTGCTGATGCCGGTGCACGCCGTGAGCCTCGTCGCGATGGGTCTGTGGATGCTCGACAACTGCGACCTGGAGGCGTGCGCGACGACGGCTGCCGAGCTCGGCCAGTGGGACTTCCACCTCGCGGTCGCGCCGGTCCGCTTCGCCGGTACGTCCGGCAGCCCGGTCAACCCGATCGCCACGTTCTGACCGCGGTTCACGCCGGGGCGGGCTCCTCGCGAGATCTACCTACGGGCCGCTCTGCCTACACATTTCCCCATAAACGATCATTTACTTTCTGTATGCAGTCGCCGGGGCGGGCCGTACTCACTCCTGCAGCAGTTGCCGCACCCGGGCGGCCTGGCGGGTGAGATGGTCGCGCTCCGGCAGGCTGGTCGCCGCGCGGGCGGCCTCGGCGTACAGCTCGGCGGCCTGCCCGAGGTCGCCGGCGCGTTCGAGCAGGTAGGCCTGTACCGCGGCGTAACGGGGCAGGCCGGGGCTCACCCCGGCCAGTGCCGCCAGGCCCGCCTGCGGCCCGTCGGCCTCGCCGACCGCCACCGCGCGGTTGAGCCGTACGACCGGACTGCCGGTGAGGAGCAGCAGCTCGTCATACCACTCCACGATCTGCACCCAGTCGGTCTCGCAGGTGCTCGGGGCGTCGGCGTGCAGGGCGGCGATCGCGGCCTGCGCCTGGTACTCGCCCAGCCGGTCGCGGGCCAGCGCCGCCTGCAGGATCGTCACCCCCTCGGCGATCAGGCGGGTGTCCCAGCGCGACCGGTCCTGATCGGCGAGCGGAACCAGGCGGCCTCCGGGGCCGGTGCGGGAAGCGCGGCGCGCGTGGTGCAGCAGCATGAGCGCGAGCAGCCCCGCGACCTCGGGCTCGTCGGTCAGGGCGAAGAGCTGGCGGGTGAGGCGGATCGCCTCACCCGCCAGGTCGACGTCCCCGCCGTGCCCCTCGTTGAACACCAGGTAGAGCACGCGCAGCACGGTGGCCACGTCACCGGGCTGGTTGAACCTGACGGACGAGACGGTCCGCCTGGCCCTGCTGATGCGCTGGGCCATGGTCGCCTCCGGCACGAGGTGGGCCTGCGCGATCTGGCGCGTGGTCAGGCCGCCGACCGCGCGCAGTGTGAGCGCGACGGCCGAGGCCGGCGTCAGGGACGGGTGGGCGCACAGGAAGTACAGCCGGAGCGTGTCGTCCGCCGCCTCGCCGGGGCCGGGGGCGGGCTCGGCCTCGACGAGCTCCTCGCGGTGCCGCCGGGAGCTGTCGGCGCGGGCGGCGTCGAGGAACTTGCGCCAGGCCACCGTGACCAGCCAGCCCTTGGCGTCCCGCGGCGGATCGTCCGCCCACACGCGCAGGGCCTCGACCAGGGCTTCCTGTACGGCGTCCTCGGCCGCCGCGAAGTCGGCTCCGCGGCGGACGAGAACACCGATCACCGTGGGCGTGAGAGTCCGTAGCAGGGCCTCGTCCACCGTGCGTCACTCCGTGATGGTCGGGGGCTCGGTCAAAAACCGGCGTACCTCCAGCCACTCGTGGATCGGCTTCCCACCCGCGCCCGGGGCCGCGGACAGCTCGGCGGCCAGATCGAGCGCCCGCTCGTAGCTGTCGACGTCGATCACCATCCAGCCGGCGATCAGGTCCTTGGTCTCCGCGAACGGGCCGTCGGTGACCGGCGGCCGCCCCTCGCCGTCGTAGCGGACGAACGTGCCCTCCGGGGAGAGCGCCCTGGCGTCGACGAACTCGCCCGTCTCCTCCAGGCGGCTCGCGAAGTCCTCCATGTACTTCACGTGCGCCGAGATCTCCTCCGGCGTCCACTGGTCCATCGGCACGTCGTTGGCCGCTGCCGGGGCGCCCCGGTAGTGCTTGAGCAGCAGATACTTGGCCATCATGTTCTCCTCGGTTCAGTGTGGTCGGGACCGTGTTCAGACGCGCTCGCGCTCGGCCCGGCCGCGGATCAGCAGGATCTTGGGCGGGTGCACCTCGGTGTCGATCGTCAGGGCGACCATCGGATTCTCGCGCAGCGCCGGGAGCTTCAGGGCGTTCTTCGTGGTGCACATGACGACCTCCGAGCCGTTCCAGGTGAACGCGATCGGGACGTTCCGGGGCGTGCCGTCCTTGCCCACGTACGCCAGCCGGGCCACGTCACGTGCCAGCGGCTCCCGGCTGATCGGCCGGTCCAGAATCTCGGTGATCTCGTTCGCTCGCATGGCCGTCCCTCCGGGTCCGTTGTCGTGATCCGCCCCGGGGACGGAGCCGCCGGAGCATTCTCGACATCCGCCGGCCCGATTTCTCAAATTTTTCCGGCCGCCCCGCCCGGTCCCGTGGACCGGTCACGGAAGGGCGCGCTGAGCCGCGAGCGCGTACCCCGCGCCGGGCCCGTCGGCCATGGCGGCGATCCGCCCGTCCCGCACCCGGATCGCGATCTCGGAATCGTCGTCCACGGCATGCACTGCTGCCCAGGCGCCGCTCTGGCCAGGCTGGAGGGCGAGGTGGCCCTTCGCGCGCTGTTCGGCCGCTTCCCCCGCCTCGCGGTGGCGGTCCCGGCCGCGGAGCTCCGGTGCGAGCCGGTGCCCGGCGCCCGGCGGCTGAGCGCTCTCCCGGTGCGCCCGCAAGATCGATCACGAGTGGGCAGGGCCCGGCTCCGCCGTATCCCGCACCCGCTTGCGCAAGGCCGTGACCTGCGGCGGCCCGGGCTTCACCGGGCATCACGCCGACAGCGCGGCGGCGCGCTCCAGGAACAGATCGCGCTCGCGCCCGTTCCTGGTCGGCTCGGCGGCGCGCCGGAACTCGGCGGCGGCCTCCCCGGGCCCGGCCGAGTTTGGCCAGCAGCTCCCCGCGGACAGTCGGCGGATGCACGTAGTCGCGCAGGGCGCGATCGTCCCTGAGCGCGTCGGCGATCTCCCGCCCGCGTTCGGGGCCGTAGGCCACGCCGACCGCGACCGCCCGGTTCAGCTCGACGATCGGCGAGGGCGTCAGATGGGCCAGCAGGCGGTACGGCGCGGCGATGCCCTCCCAGTCGGTCTCACGCGCGGTGAGCGCGCGGGCGTGGCAGGCGGCGATGGCGGCCTGCGGGCCGTACGGCCCCAGCCTGCCCAGTTCCTCGGCACGGCGCAGCGCGGCCAGGCCGCGCCGGATGAGCGGCCGGTCCCAGCGGCTGCGGTCCTGGTCCAGGAGCAGGAGGGCGGGCGAGCTGCTGGGTCATGGTCGTTCAACCTCGTGTCGGCGGGGCCGGCTCATCCGGCCCCGTGCATACCCGGCGAACGAGGCGGGGCGTTTTCGACAGACGCCCGCAGATCTTTTCAAGATTTTTCGGAGTGCCCCGAGCCTTCCCGGGACGCCGGGCCTTCTCGGGATCCCGGCTGCGGGCAGGGAAGGGTGAGGGTGAAGGTCGAGCCCTCACCCGCAGTACTGGTGGCGGTTACGGTGCCGTCGTGGGCCTCGGCGACGGCTTTGACGACGGTCAGCCCCAGCCCGATGCCCTGCACGGCGGCCTCGACGCTGGAGCGGGTGCGGTAGAAGCGGTCGAACACCTGCGGCAGATCCTCGGCGGCGATGCCGATGCCGACATCGCGCACGGAGATCGATACGGCGGCATCGGCGGCCGAGGCCGACACCGTGATCGGGCTGCCCGCGGCGGAGAACTTGGCCGCGTTGGACAGCAGCGCGCCCAGCGCCCGCACCAGCAGGGCCCGATCGGCCCGGACGGCCGGCAGCTCGGCATCCAGCTGCACCCGGACGGGGTGATCACCGGAGCGCGCCCGGGCGGACATCGCCTGCACCGCCTCGGCGATGACCTCGCCCACCACCACCGGGGCCGGGGTGATGTCCAGCTCGCCGTCGGCGGTGACCGCCAGCAGGTCCTCGACCAGGTGCTGCAGCCGCAGCGCGTTGCGGGTCATGACGCCCAGCATCTGCAGGCGCCGGCCGGCCGGCAGGTCGTCGTTGTCGATGGTGAGGATCTCCAGATAGCCGAGGATGCCCGCCAGCGGGGTGCGCAGCTCGTGGCCGACGCTGTCGATGAACTCATCCTTGGCCCGATCCAGCTCCTCAAGACGCGCCAGCACGGCCTGCTGCTGGCTGTAGGCCTCGCGCAGCGCCTGCTCGGCGCGGCGGCGGTCGGTGATGTCATGGACGAAGGCGTTGAAGATCCAGACATCGGCCTGGCGGGTGGCCCAGAACACCATCTCGGCCGGGAACTCGCTGCCATCTGAACGCAGCGCGGCCAACTCCAGCCGCTGCCCCATCAGCCGGGATCGGCCGCTGGCCAGGAAGCGGGCCCGGTCGGCCAGATAGGCCTCCCGGTAGCGGACCGGCATGATCGTCTCGTGCATGACCATGCCGATGGCCTGACCGCGCTCGAACCCGAACACGCGCTCGGCCGCGGCGTTCCAGCCGATGACGCGCCCGTCGGCGTCGACCGACACGAAGGCCTCCACCAACGTCTCGATGATCTGCTCCAGCCGGGTCCGGGCGGCTTCGGCCTCCTGACGGGCGCGGTGGCGCTCGATCACCCGGCCCATCTGGTGGCCCAGGCCCGCCATCACCCGCAGCAGGATCTCGTCCGGTTCGGTCTCCTGCCGGCAGAAGAACTCCCACACCGAGGCCACGCCGTCGGCGGTCATCACGGGGAACGCGAACGCCGTCCGGATCCCCGCATCCACGCCCTGGCGGGCACGCACGAACGACGGGTCACGGGTGATGTCGCGCGACCACACCGGCTTGCCGGTGGCCGCGGCCCGGCCCACGATGTCGGTACCCGGCGCCAGCCGGGTGACGGCCGTGGCCCGATACAGCAGCGGGAACTCCTTGACCGCGCCCGTCCAGGCCCCCGAGGAGACGAAGTAGCCGCTGCCGCCCTCCGGCACCCAGATGTGGCCCAGCGTCCAGCCGGTCGCCGTGCGGATCGCACGCAGCGTCGCCCGGGCCGCCGACTCCAGGTCGTC
This sequence comes from Paraplanobispora siamensis, assembly GCF_016863175.1. Taxonomy (GTDB): domain Bacteria; phylum Actinomycetota; class Actinomycetes; order Streptosporangiales; family Streptosporangiaceae; genus Planobispora; species Planobispora siamensis. The sequence goes on along the minus strand of NZ_BOOJ01000040.1, from coordinate 56,211 downwards.
ACCGGCGCCGAGCGCCGCGCTGACGCCGTCCAGCAGCGCCAGCAGCGTCGCCTCCCGTTCCCGGTCCGGCACGGTCGCCCCCCTGCTTCCCGGCCGTCACGCACTCGGGGGAGACAACCACCCCCTCGGTTACTCTATGACACGGAAAGAAAACAGAACGTAGCGACTCCGGGCGGATGCCGGATGAGCCCCGGCCGGCGGATACACCCGCGGGTGCCGGTGTGGTTGAGTGACGGTATGACCGGTCCGGGCGACGACGCCCCCGGCCCGATCCCCGGCGGCGCGCTCCTGGGCCCCCACCGCCGCCGATGACTTCGCTGTGCCGTTCACGGTGGTGGCGCTGATCGCCGCGGCGATCACCGCCCACACCGTGCCCTGGCCGCCGCCCGAACCCCAGGCTCCCTGCCCGGTAGGCGCCGACGACATCAGGCGGGCGAGCGGATAGTTGCGGACGAAAGGGTGCAAACATCTGGCGGGCTATGAAGATCGCAAAGTACGGTGACGATGTTCAGGGCCGGCTGTGGGCCCGGTGCCGCAACCGTTCGCCTTGCTCGATCCTGCCGACGTCGCCAAGCTACGAGGTGCCCGCCCATGATCGAAGACGCCTACCCGCTGGCCACGCTGCAGGCGGGGATGCTGTTCCACAGCGAGCTCGACGCCTCCACCTACCACGACCTGACCACGCTGACCGTGCGCGGCCGCTTCGACCGGGAGGCCATGGAGGCGACGCTGTCCGACCTCGTCGCGCGTCATCCGATCCTGCGCACCGGCTTCGACCTCACCGGTTTCAGCGAACCGCTGCAGCTCGTGCACGACGCCGCCACGATCCCGCTGGAGGTCGTCGAGTCAGGCGAGGACCTGGCCACCTGGCGCGAGGCCGAGAAGCGCCGCCCCTTCGACTGGAGCCGGCCGCCGCTGCTGCGGGTCTGCGTGCACCTGCTGGAACCGGCCAGGTTCGCGCTGAGCGTGAGCTTCCACCACGCGATCCTGGACGGCTGGAGCCTGGCCTCCCTCGTCACCGAGCTGCTCGAACGCTACTCCGCCCGCCTGCGCGGCCTCGCCGTGCCCATGCCGCCGCCCTCGGCCGCCTTCCGCGATCTGATCGCGCTCGAGCGGGCCGTCCTGGCCTCGGAGGAGGCGCGCGCCTTCTGGGAGCGGCAGGTCGCCGACGCTCCGGACAGCCGCCTGCCGCGCCTGCCCGGCTACCCGCGCGACGGCGTGACCGACGTGCGGAGCCACGCCACCCCGCTCGACCGGGAGCTCACGACGCGGCTGGAGCAGGTGGCCCGCGAGGAGCAGGTGCCCGTGCGCACCGTGCTGCTGGCCGTACACCTGCGGGTGGTGTCGCTGCTCACCGGCCGCGCCGACGTCCTGAGCGGGATGCTCGTGCACGGCCGACCGGAGAGCGAGGGCGCGGAGGAGGCGCTCGGCCTGTTCCTCAACACCGTTCCGGTACGGCACAGCCTCACCGCTCCCACCTGGCGTGAGCTGATCAAGGAGGTGTTCGCCGCCGAGGTGGCGCTCCTTCCGCACCGGCGCTTCCCGCTGTTCGAGATCCAGCGGCTGGCCGGCCGTACGCCCCTGCTGGACGTCACCTTCGACTACCGCGACTTCCACGTGTACGGCAGGCTCCGTGGCGCGGACGAGCGGGCCGACGATCACGCGGGCGCTCCGGACGCCGATCAGGTGGCGCTGGAGGGACAGGACCACTTCGAGCAGACCGACATCCCGATGACCGTGGGCTTCTCGCGGGAGCCGTCGGGTGCGCTGGTGCTGGTCCTGTCGTATGACCGCGCCCAGTTCTCCGACGTCCAGGCCGACGGCATCGCCGGGTACTACCTGCGCGCGCTGGCGCACCTGGCCGCCGATCCGGGCGCCGATCCGCGACCGGCCGACGACTTCCTCGGCGGCGACGCGGCGCTGATCGACAGCTGGAACGCCACCGCGCGCGACTACGCACCGGTGACCGTGCACGAGCTGGTGCTGGCCCAGGCGCGGCGCACGCCCGAGGCGCCCGCGGTCGTCTTCGAGGGACGGTGGCGCACCTACGGCGAGCTCGCGTCACGGGTGCTGCGGCTGGCGCGGGTCCTGCGCGAGGCGGGCATCGGCCAGGACCGGGTGGTGGGCGTGTTCCTGGAACGCGGCCACGACCTGCCCACCGGCCTGCTGGGTGTGCTGGCCGCCGGGGGCGCCTATCTCCCGCTCGAGGTCGACCATCCGACCGAGCGGTTGCGGCTGATGATGCAGGACGCCGGCGCCACGCACGTGGTCACCTCGGCCGACCTGGCCGACCGGCTGCCGGACGGCCTGGTGACGATCCTGGTCGACCAGGACGGGCCCGCTTTGAGTGACCTGCCGGACATCTCGCCTGATGCGCTGGCCTATGTCTTCTTCACCTCCGGGACCACCGGACGCCCGAAGGGCGTGGGGGTCTCGCATCGCGCGGTGGTCAACCGGCTGCTGTGGGGGCAGGAGACCTTCGCCTTCGGCCCGCGGGACCGCGTCCTGCAGAAGACGCCGTACGGCTTCGACATCTCGGTGTCGGAGTTGTTCCCGCCGCTGATCGCCGGGGCCGGGCTGGTGATGGCGCGGCCGGGCGGCCATCTGGAGCCGGAGTACCTGGCCGAGCTCATCACCACCGAGCAGGTCACCTACGTGCACTTCGTCGCCTCGATGCTGGCGGCCTTCCTGGAGCTGGGCGACCGGCTGCCGCCGCTGCCGCGCGTCGTCAACGGCGGCGAGGCGCTGCCGCCGGACGTGGCCGCCCGGTTCCGCGGCGGTGAGCTGCTCAACCTGTACGGGCCGACCGAGGCGACGGTGGAGGTGTCCTGGCACCGGTGCGTGCCGGGCGAGCCCACGGTCCCGATCGGGGTGCCGATCGCCAACAGCCGTCTGGAGGTGCTGGACGCCTCCCTGCAGCGGGTCCCGATCGGCGTGGTGGGCGAGCTGTACATCGCAGGCGTCCAGCTCGCCCGCGGGTACCTCGGGCAGCCGGGGCTGACGGCCGACCGGTTCGTCCCCGACCCCTACGGCTCCGGCGGCCGCCTGTACCGGACCGGCGACCTGGCCCGCTGGCGCCCGGACGGCGAGGTGGAGTACCTGGGGCGCAGCGACTTCCAGGTCAAGATCCGCGGCATGCGGGTGGAGCTCGGCGAGATCGAGTCGGCCCTGCTGGCCTTCGATGAGGTCAAGGCCGCCGTGGTGGTGGCCAGGCCGGGCGCGGACGGGCCGCGGCTGGTCGCCTACGTGGTGAGCGGTGAAGAGATCGACTGGCGGGCGCGGCTGACCGCGGTGCTGCCCGGCTACATGGTGCCCTCGGACTTCGTCCGGCTGGAGGCCCTGCCGGTCTCGCGCAACGGCAAGCTGGATCGCGCCGCGCTCCCCGAGCCCGCCTCCTCCCGGGCCGCCTCCTACGTGCCGCCGCGCGACCCGGTCGAGGCGCACCTGGCCCGGCTGTGGGAGGAGGCGCTGGAGCTGACGGCGGTCGGCGTGCACGACGACTTCTTCGAGCTCGGCGGGCATTCGCTGATCGCGTTGCGGCTGGCGATCCGGATACGCAAGGAGTTCGACCGGGAGCTGCCGGTGGCCGCGTTCCTGTCGGCGCCGACCGTGGCCAGGCTGGCCGACGTGCTGCGGCAGCCGGCCGACATGGGCAGCGCGAGCCGGATCGTGCCGCTGCAGCCCGGCGGGGACCGTACGCCGATCTTCTTCTTCCACGCGCTGGGCGGGCAGGTCTTCCGCTACCACCCGCTGGCCCGCCGGCTCGGCGCCGACCAGCCGGTGTACGGCGTGGAGGCACAGGGGCTGGCGCCCGGCGAGCAGCCGCACCGCTCCTTCGCCGAGATGATCGAGGACTACCTGAGCCACCTGCGCGCGGTACGGCCGCACGGGCCTTACGTGCTGGGCGGGTTCTGCATCGGCGGCAACATCGCGATCGAGGTCGCCCGCCGCCTGCGCGCCGACGGTGAGCAGGTGCCGCTGGTCGTGCTCATGTACTCCGACGCCGACGAGCCGGTCATCGCCGCCACCCTGGACGACGAGCGGGCGCTGCTGTTCCACGCGCTGGCCGGCGGGCCGCTGGAGGTGGACTGGGAGGAGCTCGGCGCGATGGAGCCGGAGCAGCGGCTGCTGGCTGTGATGGGCGCGGCGGCGGCCGCCGACCGGCTGCCGCCGGACACGGCCGATGTGGAGCAGGCGCGTCGCTATCTGGAGGTGTTCCGGGCCAACGCCCACGCGATCGGGCGGTTCAGGCACGAGCCCTACGACGGGCCTGTGGCGCTGTTCGGCCCCTCGGGGTCCGACCTGGGCTGGCGGGCGATCGTCGAGGGCCCGCTGGGGGTCGTGCCGATCCCCGAGGAACGCGTAGTCATCTTGTACGAGCCCCTGGTCACGGATACGGCCGCCACCATCAGGAAGTGGATGGACCACGGCGTCGACGCCGACATGGAAGTGGGCACGACCTGGTAGTGCTGCTCTGCCAGGATTGCCCGCGCGCCAAACGGGTAGCAGCCTTTTCCACCCCATGTCCGCCGACGCGAGAGCCGACAGCGCGTCGGCGGACCCCGGTCGTGTCGGGAACGAGAGATGATGTGGCCCACGCCACGGATAGGGCGGATTCTCATCGAGCTGGTCGACACTTTGGCCGATGACTTCGATCTCATCGACTACCTCGACGCTCTCGCCTGCGACGCAGCCGAGGTGACCGGGGTGAGCGCCTGCCTGGTACTGCTGGCCGACCCGGTCGGCCCACTCAGCATGGTGGCCGCCTCCAGCGAGTCGGCCCGTGCGGTGGGGGTGGTCCAGCTGCGCGACCAGCAGGGACCCGCCGTGGAGGCCTACCTGAGCCGAGGACCGGCGTGGAGTGAGGATCTGACGGTCGCCGCCGGCTGCTGGCCGCTGTTCGCCCCGGCCGCCGTGGCGGCCGGTTTCGCCGCGGTGCACGCGCTGCCGCTGGGCCGGCGCGGGCAGACCATCGGCGCGCTCGGCCTGCTGAGCACCGCCCCGGGCCCGCTGGGCGCCGTGGCCGTCGACTGGGCCGAGACCCTGGCCGACGCGGCCGCGATCGGGTTGATCCACCGGCGCATACTGCACCACCAGGAGACCCTCACCCAGCAACTGCAGCTCGCGCTGGACAGCCGTGTGCTGATCGAGCAGGCCAAGGGCGTGCTGGCCGGGCGCCTGCAGCTGTCCACCGATGAGGCGTTCACGCTATTGCGCCAGCACGCTCGCGCGCGCAATCTGAAGCTGACCGCTTTCAGCCGCGCCCTCATCTGCGGGGAGATCACCATCCCGGTGCCCGGCGATGAGCGACGCGGCCCGGGCGGTCTATCCGACCCGGGCAGGTGATGGCCGTGGCCCTGAACCGGAAAGGGATCGGCAACCTGCCTGCCGAGACCACCCGCCTGATCGGCCGGGAGGCCGAACTGGCCGAGCTCGGGCGGTTGTGGGAACGCTCGCGTCTGGTGACGGTGACCGGGCCGGGCGGGGTGGGCAAGAGCCGGCTGGCCTTGCGCGCCGCCGTCGATCTGGCGCCGCGCCTGACCGACGGGGCGTGGTGGGTGACGCTGTCGCCGCTGGGAAGGGGCTCTTCGCTGCCGTACGCCATCGCCGAGGCCCTGTACCTGGTCAGCTCCAGCACCGATCCGATCCTTGAGACACTGGCCGGCTATCTGGCCGAGCGGGAGTTGCTGCTGGTGTGGGACACCTGCGAGCACCTGATCGAGGCGTGCGCACCGGTGGCCGAGCAGTTGCTTGCGGCCGCGCCGAACCTGCGCATCCTGGCCACCAGCCGCCGGACGCTGGGTGCCCCGAGCGAGCACGTGCTGCCTGTGGGGCCGCTGCCGGTGCCCGCAGGCGGCGAAGACGCGGGCGGAGCCCTGTCGCCGGGCGGAGCCCTGTCGCCGGCCGGAGCCGCCCGGTTGAGAGCGGAGCCCGGGCGCGGGAACGGGATCGGGGACGGGGACGCGGTGGCGCTGCTGGTCGAACGGGCCGCCGCCGTCGTGCCCGGCTTCGCCCTCACCGCGGACAACCGCTCCACCGTGCTGGACATCTGCCGCAGGCTGGAGGGCCTGCCGCTGGCGATCGAGCTGGCCGCCGCCCGGCTGGGTGAGTGGTCTGTGCCGGAGCTGGCGGTGCGGCTGAAGGACCGCCTGGCCGCGCTGCAGACCCAGCCGGACGTCTATGCCGCCGACCCGCCCTGGCACCAGGCCCTGCGCACCGCGATCGGCTGGAGCCACCAGTGGTGCAGCCCGGCCGAACGCCTGCTCTGGGCCCGGGCCTCGGTGTTCGCCGGTTCCTTCGACGCGTCCGCGGCGATGCGGGTGTGCGCCGACGGCCACCTGCCCGCCGGGCAGATCCCGGCGCTGCTGGACGCCCTGGCCGACAAGTCCCTGCTGACCCGGATGCCGGGCGGCGGGGCGGATCGCTACCGGATGCTGGACACCATCCGCGAGTACGGCGCCTCCTGGCTGCGGCACCTGGGCCAGGAGCACGAGCTGCGGTGCCGGCACCGCGACCACTACCGCGCCCTGGCCCGCCGGGGCTCCGCCGCCTGGATGGGCCCCGACCAGTACTCCTGGTACGACCGGGTCGGCGCCGAGCTGGACAACCTGCGCGCCGCCCTGGAGTTCGCTCTGACCCACCCTGAGGATCACTGCGCGGTGGAGCTGGCCGGCAACCTGTGGTTCGTGTGGGTCTGCTGCGGGTTCCCCAAGGAGGGGCAGCACTATCTGCAGCGGGCGCTGGCCGCCGACACCGTGCTCAGCCCGCAGCGCACCCAGGCCCTGTGGGCCTGCGGCATGGTCCTGGTGGTGCTGGGCGACGGCCGGGGCGCCCACGCCAGAGCCGCCGAGGCCGTCACCGCGGCCGAGCGACTCGGCGATGCCGATCTGCGGGAGCACGGCCTGATGACGGTCCTGTCGGCGGCGGCGCTGGACGATGCGATCCGGGCCCTGGCCGTCTACGGCCATCGCGTCTCCGAGATCGCCTGGCGGGAGGACGCGCTGAGCTTCCCGCTGGTCTCGACCTGGGAGGCCCGCGCCATGATGCTGACCGCCGTCGGCCGCACCGAGGAGGCCATCGCCGTATTGCAGCAGGTGCGCACGGTCTGTGAGCGCCACGGCGAGCACTGGGCCCGCGCCTACAGCGAGATCCTGCTCGCCCGGGCGGAACTGGCCCGCAGCCGGCTCGGCGTCGCAGCCGCCCACGCCCGGGCGGCGTTGACGGCCAAACACCGGCTGGGCGATCGTGTCGGCGTCGCGACGGCCGTGGACGTGCTGGCCTGTGCCGCGGCCGGCACCGGCCGGGCCGAGCAGGCGGCCTGGCTGCTCGGCCTGGCCCAGCAGCTGTGGGAGACCCTGGGCCAGCCGCAGGTCGGCGTGCACGAATGGGTCACCGCCCGCCAGGCGTGCGAGGAACAGGCGCGCGCCGCCCTGGGCGAGCCGGCCTACCGGCAGGCCTTCCGCGCCGGCTGCGACATCGACCCCGATACGGGCATCGCCTACGTGCTCAGCGAGCGTGCCACCCACCCGCCGCGCCCGGCCTGATCTATACGGTGGAGGAGAGGCTGCCGGCCGTACCCAGCAGGAGCCTGGCCTGCTCCCAGAGATCGTCCAGGACCTCCGGATCGTTGCCCAGCTTCGCGAACAGGACCAGCCCTTCCAACTGCGCCACCAGTGAGCGGGCCGTGCCCGGCCGCGGCGGCGGGATCGCCCCCTCCTCCGCCGCGTCGTCGAGGGCGGCCTGGACCAGGGCGATCTGCTCGGCGAAGATCTCCTGCAGGCGTTCCTGGACCGGGCTGTCATGCCGGCTCAGTTCGAGCGCCAGATTGGCCAGCAGGCAGCCGTGCACCGCCCCCGCGGTCAGCTTGGTCCGGCGCTGTCCCTCCGCCTGCTCGCGGAAGAGCCGCTCCAGCCGGTCGAGCGCGGGCGCCGGCTCGTTGAGGACGGCGGTCCAGGCCGATCGCTGCGCCTGCCAGTGGGCGTCGACGACCGCGATGGTCAGGGCCTGCTTGGACTCGAAGAAGTAGTAGAAGCTGCCTTTGCGCACCTCGGCGCGCGTGCAGATCTCCGCGACCCCGATGCTGCCGTATCCCCTGCTCAGCATGAGTTCGCAGGCAGCGTCGAGAAGCCGTTCACGGGCGGTGCTCGATCGTCCCATGACCGAAGTATACGACCGGTCAACTATCACTGGACATAGTTGACCGGTCGTCTATAAGCTCGATCCGTACCTGTGAACCGGAAGGGGCATCATGCCTGACTTGATCACTGTCGCCATCGCCTACCACAGCGGCTACGGCCACACCGCGCGCCAGGCACGGGCCGCCGCCGAGGGCGCGCGCTCCGTACCCGGCGTGCGGGCGGAACTGCACGACGTCACCTCCCTGACCGACGGGCTGTGGGAGGCGCTGAGCGGGGCCGAGGCCATCGTCTTCGGCTCGCCGACCTACATGGGCAGCCAGTCGGCCGCCTTCCAGGCCTTCGCCGAGGCCAGCGCCAAGGTCTGGGTGGACATGGGCTGGCGCGACAAGATCGCCGCCGGTTTCACCAACTCGGCCGGGGTCAACGGCGACAAGCTCAACACGCTCACCTCCATGGCGCTTCTCGCCGCCCAGCACGGCATGACCTGGGTGACCCTGGGCCTGCCGCCGGGCTGGCTGTACAGCACCGACGGTCGTGACGACGACCTCAACCGGCTCGGCGGCTTCCTGGGCGCGATGGCGCAGTCGCCTTCCGACGCGGGCCCTGAGGCCGCCCCCTCCCCCGCCGACCTGCGCACGGCCGAGCACCTGGGCCGCCGGGTCGCCCAGACCGCCCTGCGGCTCGCGTCCGGCCGCCGCACCCTGGACGAGGCGGCCGCCCGATGAGCGCGCGCACTCCCGCATGGTCCAGCGGCAGACTGGAGCGGCTGCTCGGCCTGGACCACCCGATCGTGCAGGGGCCGTTCGGCGGCGGCCTGTCGTCCGTCGCGCTGGCCGCGGCCGTGTCCGAGGCAGGCGGCCTGGGGTCATACGGCGGGCACATCCTCGCTCCCGACGAGCTCACCGGCCTGGTGGCCACGCTCAAGGCGGCCACCGGCCGGCCGTTCGCGGTCAATCTCTGGGTGCCCCATCCCGGCGAGGCGGAACTGCGGGCGACGCCGGCCGACGTCGACCGGCTCCGCCCCTACTTCGAGGAACTCGGCCTGCCGGTGCCCGAGGCCGGCCACCCGGCCGGACAGGACTTCGACGACCAGGCGGACGCGCTGCTGGCGGCCGGCCCCCCGGTACTCAGCTTCGTCATGGGCATCCCGCCCGCGCGGGTGATCGCCGAGGCCCGGCGCAAGGGCATCCCGACGATCGGCACCGCCACGACCGTGGACGAGGCGGTCGCCCTGGAGCAGGCGGGGCTGGATGCGATCGTCGCCTCCGGCAGCGACGCGGGAGGGCACCGGGGCGCCTTTCTGCGGCCCGTGGGCGAATCGCTGGTCGGCACCTTCTCCCTCGTCCCGCAGATCGCCGACGCCGTCTCCGTCCCGGTCATCGCCGCGGGCGGGATCGCCGACGGGCGCGGCGTCGCCGCGGCGATCACCCTCGGCGCGCACGGCGTGCAGATCGGCACCGGTTTCCTGGCCACCCGGGAGTCCGGGGCGAGCACGCTGCACAAGGCCGCCCTGCACACCCCCGCGGCCCGGGTCACCGTGCTCACGAGGTTGTTCTCCGGACGCCTGGCCAGGGCGATCCCCAACCGGTTCGTCCGGGAGATGGCCGCCTTCGAGGCGGAGGTACCGCCCTACCCGGTGCAGAACGCGCTGATGCTGGGCCTTCGCCGGGAGGCCGGCCGCCGCGGCCTGGCCGATCTGGTGAACCTGTGGGCGGGCCAGGCCGCACCGCTGACCGAGGCGGGCGGGGCCCGCGACTACGTCGGGAGGCTGCTCGCCGAGACAGAGAAGATCATGGGCAACGGCCGGTGACGTCTCTCCGGCGAGGCCGGGCATGCGGGGGGCCCGTGCCGATGCCGGAGAGATTCGCCACACTCAGGCGAGCCACGTTCGGTTTTCCTCGGGCGGCGCCGACCGGCACCGATGGTGCGGCGACATATCTTCGCGGCCGCATATGAGCAGGTCGCCGGTGGCACGCTGGAAAGGACCTGATCGTGGCCCCCTCTGATGAAATCGTACGGCCGACGGTGACCGTCGACCGCAACCCCTTGCTGGGCAGGTTCTCCGACCTGCGTATCAGCACCAAAATCCTCATCGCCGTGGCCCTGGTGGCCGCCATGGCGGGCGTGATCGGCGTCACCGCGCTGGGCCGGATGTCGACGATGAACGACAACATGCAGGCGATGGAGCAGGCCAGCGGCAACCAGGCCCTGCTCAGCCAGGTCCGCGCCCGGATGACCGACATGTACAACACCTCGATCGGAGCCGTCGTCGAGACCGACCCCGTGAGGAAGGCCGAGCGCACCCGGCAGGTGCGCGACTTCACCGAGCAGGTGGGCACCGCGTTCGAGGCCTACAAGGCGGGCGTGGCCGGCTATGCGCCCCTGCAGGAGGACCTGGCCGCCTTCGAGGAGACCTGGCAGGAGTTCGAGGTCCTGCGCGACGCGGTGATGTTCGGCGCGCCCCTGCCCGCCGAGCTGAACATGGACCTCGCGGCGGCCGCCACCCGGCTCGGCGAGGACTCCATCAAGCTCAACGCCGTGATGGACGACCTGGCCGAGCACGAGCGCAACGTCAGTGCGACGATGGCCGCCGACGCCGACGCCGGTTACGACGACGCCCGCGTCTCGGTCATCGTGCTCCTGACGGTCGGCCTGGTGCTGTCGGTGGCCGTGGCCCTGCTGATCTCCCGCAGGATGGTCGGCACGCTCACCGTGCTCTCGGCGGCCCTGGCGGCGATGGCGCGCGGCGACCTGACCCAGCGCGCACAGGTGACCTCCCGTGACGAGGTCGGCCAGATGGCGGTGGCGGTCAACCAGGCCACCGGCTCGATGCAGCAGGCCATGCAGGCGCTGGCCGCCAGCGCCGACACCCTGGCCACCAGCTCCACCGAGCTGGCGGGCGTCAGCGACCGGATCGCGGCCTCCGCCGACGAGGCCTCGGCGCAGGCCGGCAACGTCGCCTCGGCGGCCGACCAGGTCTCGGGCAACGTCCAGACCGTCTCGGCCGGCACCGAGGAGATGGGCGCCTCCATCCGGGAGATCGCGCACAACGCCAACGAGGGCGCCAAGGTCGCCTCCCAGGCCGTGGCGGTGGCCACCACCACCAACGACACCGTGGCCAAGCTGGGCGCCTCGTCGGCCGAGATCGGCCAGGTGGTCAAGACCATCACCTCCATCGCCGAGCAGACCAACCTGCTGGCGCTGAACGCCACCATCGAGGCCGCGCGGGCCGGCGACGCCGGCAAGGGCTTCGCCGTGGTGGCGGGCGAGGTCAAGGACCTGGCCCAGGAGACCGCCAAGGCCACCGAGGACATCGCCAAGCGGGTGGAGGCCATCCAGGCAGACACCGACAGCGCGATCACGGCGATCGCCGAGATCTCCTCCATCATCGAGAAGATCAACGACTACCAGACCACCATCAGCAGCGCGGTGGAGGAGCAGACCGCCACGACGAACGAGATGAACCGCAGCGTGGTCGAGGCCGCCTCCGGCAGCTCCGACATCGCGGCCAACATCTCGGTGCTGGCCGGCGCCGCGCACGTCACCGCCGAGGGCGTGGGCCACAGCCGGCGCGCCGCGGCCGACCTGGCCGACCTGTCGCAGCAGCTGCGCGAGCTGGTCTCCCGCTTCCGCTACTGACGGTGGTGACGCGGAGGGGCGGGGCGACCTGGAAGCCCCGCCCCTCCGCGGTAGCACGGGCCCGTTCGGAGTCATGATCACGTGGCCGGAGGAGGGGCCGGAAAAGGATTGGACGGGATGATGCCCGGGCTTGTAGCTTGCAGTCGATCGTGACACCGCCCGAGGAGGTGAGACCCATGAACGCTGTATCGATGTGGGTGCTCCCCCTTCCCGTCGCGGTCGGGCGATTGACGTAGGTGTCGCCGGGAGCGCCTCGATGACAGGGCACTCCCGAAAGGCAACACCTATGCACTCTTCGCAGGTCACCGGCGTCGATCGCGCGCCTGTCGGATTCGATGTGATCATCGCAGGATGCGGGCCGACCGGTGCGGTGCTGGCCGCCGAACTGCGGCTGCACGACGTACGGGTACTCCTTCTGGAGAAGGAGACCGAGCCCAAGTCCCTCGTCCGCATAGTCGGTCTGCATATCCGCAGTCTCGAGCTGATGGCGATGCGCGGACTGCTGGAGCGCATCCTCCCGCATGGGAGACAGCGTCCGGCCGGCGGTTTCTTCGCCGCCATCCCCAAGCCCGCGCCCAAGGACCTGGACTCCGCGCACTCCTATCTGCTGGGCATCCCGCAGCCGGTCGTCGAGCACCTGCTCGAAGAGCATGCGATCGGACTGGGTGCGCAGGTCCGGCGCGGCTGTACGGTGACCGGTTTCGAGCAGGACGACGAGGGTGTGACCGTCGAGCTGGCCGACGGGGAGCGGCTGCGTTCGCGCTATCTCGTCGGCTGTGACGGCGCGCGCAGTACGGTGCGCAAACTGCTCGGCGTCGGCTTCCCCGGCGAGCCCTCGCGGACCGAGACGCTGATGGGCGAGATGGAGGTGGGCGTGCCGCAGGAGGAGATCGCCGCCAGGGTGGCCGGAGTCCCCGGGGCCCATCAGCCGTTCTGGCTGCGGCCCTTCGGCGAAGGAATCTACAGCGTCGTGGTCCCCGCGGCGGGAGTCGCCGACCGCGCGCAACCGCCCACCCTCGAGGATTTCAAGCAACGGCTGCGCACCATCGCCGGAACCGACTTCGGCGTGCACTCCCCGCGCTGGCTGTCCCGCTTCGGGGATGCCACCCGGCTGGCCGAACGTTATCGGGTCGGGCGGGTGCTGCTGGCCGGCGATGCGGCGCACATCCATCCGCCCATCGGCGGGCAGGGCCTCAATCTGGGCGTTCAGGACGCCTTCAACCTCGGCTGGAAACTGGCCGCGCAGATCCGCGGCTGGGCGCCGGAACCGCTGCTGGACACCTACCAGGCCGAACGTCGTCCGGTCGCCGCGGACGTGCTGGACAACACCCGCGCCCAGAAGGAACTGCTGTCCGCCGAACCGGGCCCGCAGGCCGTACGCAGACTGCTCACCGAACTGATGGACTTCGACGAGGTGAACCGCCATCTGATCGAGAAGATCACCGCGATCGGCATCCGCTACGACTTCGGCGAGGGTCCCGACCTGCTCGGCCGCCGCCTGCGCGACATCGAGGTGGAGCAGGGCCGCCTCTACGATCTGCTGCATCGCGGCCGCGGCCTGCTGCTGGACCGCACCGGACGCCTGACCGCCGGCGGCTGGTCGGACCGGGTCGACTACCTCGCAGATCCCGTTGCGGAACTGGATGTCCCTTGCGTCCTGCTACGCCCCGACGGCCACGTCGCCTGGATCGGCGACGATCAGCAGGACCTGGACGACCACCTGTCCCGCTGGTTCGGCAGGCCCGCCGGCTGATACCGGCAGCAGGCAAGCGGAAGAGCCGGCGGCGGCATGACGGATCAGCTCATGCTTCTCGCTCCTCCGGGTCAGGAATCGTCGCCCTCGGTCAGCGCCCGCAACACCTGGGCGTGCTCGACGTCGGTGCCCCCGGCCCGCATCCGGGCCGCCTCCTCGGCGGTGAAACCGGCCGCGCGCCAGGCCGCCACCTCGTCGAGCGGCACCCCGGCGCGCCAGAACCCGGTCATCAGGGAAATGGCGTCCTGCCCCGAGGCGAGCACCCGTCCGGCCTCGCGGGCGGACAGGCCGAGTGCGTCGAAGACCCGTGCCTGTCCCGCCTCGATGCCGCGTTTCGCCCACTCCACCGCGGCGGCGCCGGTCCAGCCCGCCTCCACGTAAGCACGCGCCCGACCGGCCGGGACGCCGGCCCGCAGCAGCCGGCGCATGCCGCCGGAGCGCTCCTCGTCGGCGAACGCCTCGCCCGGCTTCTCGCTCCGGTGCAGCAGCCGCCACAGCCGGCCCCGCGGGTGCGGGCGTTCCCCGGCGAGGTGCCGGTCGGCGGCCTCCTGAGGGGAGTAGCCCAGCTCGCGCCACCGCACCGCGTCCCGCGGGGTCATGCCGGCCCGTAGCCACAGGTCCACGGTGTACGGGGTGGCCCCGGCGGTGCGCCAGGGCCGCACGTCGGCGGCGGTGTAGACCCCGGAACCGCGCCACCGCTCGGCGTCGTCGATCGAGAAGCCGTCCTCGATCCACTGCCGGGCGTCGGCGACGGTGAAACCGCGTCGCCGCCACTCGTACAGCGGTTCGGGGCTCGGCTCGTCGGCGTAGCCCGTCGTCATGACTCTCCTTTCACCGGTACCCGCCGCGGCGGGTCCGCCGGGACACGGACCGCGGACGCCCAGCCGGGCGCGTGCCCGGCGTCGCCGATCAGGCAGACCACCACATGCGCCGCAGGGCGCTGCCCGGGCCACGGCGTCTCGCCGTCGGTCAGCACGATGACCAGGTCGGGCCGGGGCCGCAGGGCCGTCGCCGCGGTGATGCCGGCCCGCATGTCGGTGCCGCCGCCACCGGTGAGCTCGATGTCGCCCGCCCGGCGCACCGCCTGGACGGGGTGGGGCCGGACGTCGCAGCAGAACGCCCGCAGCCGCCGGTCCGGCCCGGCCACGCCCTCGATGATCCCGGTCACCTCGGCCAGCAGCCGGTTCAGCACGTCGTCGGTGACGCTGCCGGAGGTGTCGATCACCAGCACGGTGTCCGGGACCGCGCGCGCCATCGACGGCGGCACGATGCCGGTGTAGGCGGCGGCGCGGCGCGACGGGCGGCGATAGCTGAAGTCGACCTGCCCGGCCACCGTACTCACCCCGCGCCGGATCGTCGCGCCCAGACGGGCCCGCCAGTCCACCGAGGGGCGCAGGCGCTCCCCGGCCCAGCGGCGCCATCCCGACGGCACCTCGCTGCGCGCGCTGATCCGGTCCTGGATGCCGGCCGCGATGGAGCGTTCGAGCAGTTCCCGGTCGAGCCGGGTGAGCCCCTCGCCGGAGCCGCTTTCCTCGTACGCGCGCTCCTGCCCGTCCACGGCGCTGCCGCAGTCGATCGCCTCGGTCAGCGCCCGCCCGCCGCGGCCCATCGCCTGGACCAGCACATCGAGCATCGGCACGTACTCCTCAGCGGTGCGGTTGGCCGGAAGGGCCAGCTCGGCGGGCGAGACCACGCCCGCCGGGCCACGCAGGTCCTCGGCCTCCAGGTCGTCGTTGATCTCCGCATCGGCGGCCTGGTTCCAGCGGTGGGCCTCCTCGTCGCGGACCGCTCCGGCGGCGTGGCCCACCTCGTGGCCCGGTTCCGGCCGCACCGGCGAGCGGGCCGCGTGACCGCGTACCAGGTGACCCACCTGGTGCAGCATCCACCAGCCGACCTCCTCGACCGGGGTGGCCAGCGCAGTGCCCGGTTCCACGTACAGGTTCCACCGGGTGTCGGCGGGAAAGGCACGGAAGCCCGGATCGGCGACGGGCTCGCCGGAGTCCCCGTCCAGGGCCGGTTCCAGGATGACCGGGTTGAGGGCGAAGACGGCCGAGGCGAGGTACGGCGCCCGGTGCGCCGCCCACAGCCGCGCGGCGGCGATCCGGGCCCGCACAGCCTCATCGCAGGCGGGGGTGCGGGAGCCGTCGGCACTCATCGCATGAGCCCCGCCGAGCGCAGCACCGGCGCGAGTTCGAGCATCGCCCTGGGCAGGGCCGCGCCCTCGGGCCGGGACCGGGCCAGCGACCGGGCCGCGGTCGCCGCCACGTCCGGCGCGGTGCGCGCGACCCTGGCCACCACCGTCCACGCCCGCTCCCAGGTGCCGGCCGTACCGTCCGAGTGCGCGTACGCCACCACCGCGCCGAGCAGGGCGTGCAGCCGGTCGAGGCGTTCGGGCAGGCGGGCCCCGGGGTCGTTCAGCAGGGTCTCCGGGTCGGGCAGGTCAAGGTCGCGCCGCCAGGAGAGCAGTTCGAATCCGGCGGCCTCACCGACCGCGCCGAGCACCAGCTCGGCCAGGACCGGCTCACCGACGCCCATGTGCTCGCACGCGGCGACGGCCCGCGCGGCCGTCTCCCAGCTACGCGGGCTCGGCCAGCCGCGGCCCGCCCGGTCAGGGCTGTCGGGCACCGCCAGCACGAGCTCAGGCCGTACCCGCAGGAACGCCCCGACCAGCGCCCGCGCGCTAGCCACCTCGGCGGGCCCGGCCGTGTCCTTCAGGTCGAACTCCGGTACGGGGAAGCCGCCCGCGAAGCCCTCGGCGATGTCCTCGGCCGAGACCGTCCAGTCCAGGTGGATGAGCCGGTTGGCCAGCGGGGCGGACAGGTCCCAGCCGTCGGCGGCCTGGTCCGGGGGGTTGGCGGCGGCCACGATCCGCACCTCCTCCGGCAGCGTCAGGTCGCCGACCGCGCGCTCCAGCACCACCCGCAGCATGGCGGCCTGTACGGCCGGCGGCGCGGTGGTCAGCTCGTCGAGGAACAGCAGACCGCCGCCCTCGGCGGCGAGCCGCTCGGCCCATCGCGGCGGCGCGAACCAGGTGCCGCCCTCACGCAGCACCGGCAGCCCGGAGAAGTCACTGGGCTCCCGGATCGAGCCGACCACCACCTCGACCGGCAGCCCGGCGGCCGTACCGAGCGCGGTCACCGCGGACGTCTTACCGGTACCCGGTGCGCCCCACACGATGACCGGCAGGTTGGCCGTCACCGCGACCGCGAGAGCCTCCCGTGTCACTGATGGCGCCGCCATCGTCTATCGTCCTCCCCGTCGGCCGCCCGGATCGTCTCCGGGCAGCAGGCATCGGAACGCCGGGCCGTGCGGCCGGCGTCCGTGTGGTCTCTGTCGGCTATTCCCGGTTTCGGAACAGGCCTCGGCCGCCGTACTTCCTGTGCACCGCCTGCCTGCTGACGCCCAGAGCGGCGGCGATCTCCGCCCAGCTGTCGCCCCGGACCCGTGCCCGGCGGACCGCCACCGCCTCCACTCGCTCCGCCTCACGGCGGAGTTCGGCGATGACAGCGAGGGAGCTGATCGGGTCGTCGGCGTTCACCGCCTGGGCGAGCACTGCGATACGGTCGGGCTCCATGCCGTCATCTTAGGTTGACAGTCGACGCACGTCAACCAAGGTTGACAACAGAGATCCGCCCGACCGCGTACCGCACGTGATCCGCCCCCGCGCCCGGCCTGTCCCCCAGTTGACCTCAACCAAAGTTGAGATCTTACCGTCGGGGCATGAACCACGACATTCCCCTCCGTGCGGGGCGGCGGCAGTGGGCCGGCCTCACCGTGCTCGTCCTTCCGACGCTGCTGCTGTCCATCGACGTGACGGTGTTGCACCTGGCCGTACCGGCGCTCAGCGCGGACTTGCGGCCGAGCAGCTCCCAGCTGCTGTGGATCAATGACGTCTACGGCTTCATGATCGCCGGTTTCCTGATCCCGATGGGAGTGCTCGGCGACCGGATCGGCCGCAGGCGGCTGCTGCTGATCGGCGGGGCGGCGTTCGGCGCGGCCTCGGCCCTGGCCGCCTTCGCCTCCAGCGCCGAGCTGCTGATCGCCGCCCGGGCGCTGCTCGGTGTGGCGGGGGCGACGCTGATGCCCTCCACGCTCTCGCTCATCCGCGTGATGTTCCACGACCCGGTGCAGCGCACGGCGGCCATCAGCCTGTGGATGACCGGCTTCACCGGCGGCATGGTGATCGGCCCCCTGGTGGGCGGGATGCTGCTGGAGCACTTCTCGTGGGGATCGGTCTTCCTGCTCGGTGTACCGGTGATGGCGATACTGCTCCTGGCCGGGCCGATGCTGCTGCCCGAGTACCGCGACCCCGCCCCGGGCCGGATCGACCCGGCCAGCGTGGTGCTCTCGCTCACCGCCGTCATCGCGGTGGTCTACGGGCTGAAGGAGATCGCCGCCTACGGCTTCGGCGCGGTGCCCGTCCTGACCCTCCTGGCGGGCCTGGCGCTCGCCACCGCATTCGTGCGCAGGCAGCGCACGCTCACCGATCCCCTGCTCGACCTGCGTCTCTTCGCCGAGCGCAGGTTCAGCGCGTCGCTGGGCACGTTGGTGCTCGTCATCCTCATCGGACCCGGGCTGGGCCTGCTCACCGCGCAATATCTGCAGCTCGTGCTCGGCATGACGCCCTTCGAGGCGGGTCTGTGGACGCTGCCGCAGGCCGTGGCGGTGATCGCCGGTTTCACGCTGGCCCCGGCGCTGGTCCGCCGGATCCGCCCGCACGTGGTCATGTCCGGCGGACTCGCACTGGGCGCGGTGGGGGTCGCGCTGCTCACCCAGGTCGGGGATTCCTCCGCGCCGGCCTTCATCGTGGCCGGGCAGGTGCTGTTCTTCCTCGGATGCTCCCCTCTCGTGGTTCTGGGCACCGACATGATCGTCGGTGCCGCGCCGCCCGAGCGGGCCGGGGCCGCCTCGGCGCTGTCGGAGACCGCCCAGGAGTTCGGCGGCGCACTGGGGACGGCGGTTTTCGGGAGCATCGCCACCGCCGTCTACCGGGCCCGGGTGGCGGTGCCCGAGGGTACGCCCCCGCAGACCGCACAGGCGGTGCGCGACACCCTCGGCGGGGCGGTGACGGCGGCGGCCGATCTCCCCGGCGGGCTCGCCACGGCTCTGCTGGGCGGCGCCCGCACGGCGTTCACCGCCGGCATGCAGGCGGCGTCCGGCGCCGGGGCGATCGTCGTGGCGGCCGCGGCGGTCCTGTGCGCGGTCCTGTTCCGGAACGTCTCCACGTCCGCCGATCCGGAGACCAGCCCGGAGACCGGCTCGGAGATCAGCCCGAAGGACCGCGAGGCGGTCGGGTAGCGCTCCGAGGTCCCGCCGGGAGAGATCTGCTCCGGCGATCGCCGGAGCTCACCCACCTGCGCCCGGGGCGTCTTTGACCTCAACCGAGGTTGAGATTGCACGATGGCGCCCGGGGCCTGCCCCGCATCCGACCTTGAGGAGTGTGCCCGTGAGCACGAGTCCCGGTTTCTATTCGATCATCGACTACACCGTTGACGGCCATGACACGCAGCGTGAGCTGGTGGAGGCGTTCGCGGAGATCCAGGAGCGGTGGGTGCGTTTCCATCCCGGCTACCGCTCGGCCCGCTTCCACGTGAGCACCGACGGCACCCGCGTGTACAACATCGTGCACTGGGCCGGCGAGGCGGACTACCGCCGCTTCGTGGAGACCTCCGACACCGACGGCCGGATGGCCGCCATCGGCAGGGCGCTGGAGAGCCTGTCCGGCAAGGCCGAACCACGCATGACCGGAGCGCCCACCTACACCGTCGTCCGCGAGGTCGGTCCCGGGCCCCGGCGCCTGGATGCCTGATCTCCCCATCAATCACGATCACTGTGCAGGACGTTCATGAAGCTTGAGATATACGCCGATGTGCTGTGCCCCTGGTGCTACATCGGCAGAAGACGCCTGACGGCCGCCTTGGCCCGGCAGACCGGCCGTACCGCCGTCGAGACCGTCTGGCGCGGCTACGAACTCGCGCCGGAGGCGGGCCGGACCCCCGGCCCGACCGCCGCCGAGGCCATGGCCGGCTGGTGGGGCGAGCAGGCGCCCGCCCGCATCGCCCGGATCCGGTCGCTGGGCGCGGCCGAAGGCCTGGAGCTGAACCTGCACCTGGCCCGCCCGGTGAACACCTTCGACGCGCACCGGCTGGTCAAGCTCGCCGCCGGCCGCGGCCGGGCCGACCGGATGATGGAGCTGCTGCTGCACGCCTACCACACCGAGGGGCGCAACGTGGCCGACCCGCAGGTCCTGCAACGCCTGGGCGGCGAGGCCGGGCTGGACACCGGAGAGGTGCGCGCCGCCTTGGAGGGAGGCGACTACGCCGACGAGGTACGCGCCGACCGGCGCCGCGCGGCGGAGCACGGCATCACCGGCGTGCCCAGCCTGGTGATCGACGGCCGCCCGCCGGTCCCCGGCGTCCAGCCCGTCGCCGAACTGCGACGGCTGCTGGAGCACAATCCGACCGGCTGACACACCGCCCGGCCGCGTCCGACCGGCCGGCCGGCCTCCGGTTGATCGACGACTCCGTCGGCGGAGTGCGGTAGGGCGAGGGTCCATCCGGATCGGAACGGGCGGTCAGACGCCGAGTTCGTCGCACAGGTCTGCGTAGCGGTCGAGATAGTCCGGGTTGCTCCGGAACCCGCCCAGACCGATCGTGTCGAACTCGTCCATCGAATCGGACGCCCGCACACCGAGTGCGGCGAGCGCCTCGTTGATCGACGCCTCATCGCCTGTCAGCCGCCGCTCACCGGCGAATGCCACACCCCACTGCGAGCCCATGCCGGCGTGGTACTCCGTCCGGATGATCGCGAACCGCGGCTCGTCCGCGCCGGTCACCTCCCGGACGAGGTCGCACAGCACCGCCTCGTTCGGGAGCAGCGCTCCAAGACAGCGCTCCGGCACGTCGAGCGACGCCCTGTTGCCCCGCACCGCGGCCCAGTAGGCGGAGAAGTAATGATCGATCGGAAACACCCCGATGCGGTCGTACACGAGTTCGGCACGCAGTCCCACCGAGCGGGCCCGCTCGGTGTCGACCTGTCCGGCGATGACGAGAGCACAAATGTCGTGGGGCATCTGCGTGCCTTCCTCGGCAGCCGCGGACTACGTCGCGGCGCCGCTTGCCAGGACCTTGCCATGACGACGACAGGTTGCCCTGCCGGTTTCCGCTCATGGTGCCGGTTTTCAATCATGGCGACCCGGTCCGGGTCCGTTCCCGTGCCCGTCAACCGGACGGCGCGGCGGCGGGGAGGAATCTCTCCGCAGCCCGCCGTTCGATCCGCCGTCGGCGGGGATCCGCTCACCCTAGGTCGCAGCTTCGGCCGGGAGAGCGGGCGTTGCGGTGCGGCGTTTGCGAGGTGCGGCGGAGCGGGGCGGCTGAGCACGCATGTGGTCGCGGACGCGGGTCATGATGTCGCCGAGGTGGTCGACGTCGTCGTCGCTGAGCGGGTCGAACAGCAGGCGGCGGGAGAGCCGGACGTGGCCGGGCAGGACGTGGTGGAACAGGTCGCGGCCGGCGTCGGTGAGGGTGACCCGGGTGGCGCGCTCGTCGTCGGGGCAGGGGCCACGGGTGATGAGGCCGGCCTTCTCCAGCAGGCCGGCCTGGTAGGTCAGGCCGCTGCGGCTGTAGACGACGCCGTCGGCGAGCTGGGTCATGGTCAGCGGGCCAGGGGCGTGAAAGAGGCGCGCCAGGAGCTGGAACTGCACATAGCTGATGTCGCCTTCGGCGCGCAGGTGCTGCTCGACGGCGTGCTGGAGCAGGCTGACGGCTTCCAGGAGCACGAAGTAGGCCTCCAGCTGCCGGGGTTCGAGCGGCTGGACGTGGCCGGTGTCGGCGGCGGAAGCGTGGTCGGTCATGCTCGCACCCTACATGCTTCGAACTCGAAACACTGTGACGACCATCACAACGAGAAGGGGTATTGCTTCGAACTCGGAGCAGTTAATGTCCTCACATGCTTCAAATTCGAAGCAAAAAGCGAGGAGAGATCATGAAAGCGATGCGCTACCACTCCTACGGCGACAGCGATGTCTTGACCTACGAAACCGCCGAGCGGCCGGCCGCAGGTGCGGGACAGGTGGTGGTGAAGGTGGCCGCCACCTCCTTCAACCCGGTGGACGCCGCAATCCGCGCCGGTTTCCTGCAGCAGGCCTTCCCCCTGACGCTCCCGCACATCCCGGGGATCGACGTGGCCGGCATCATCGACGAGGTCGGCGCGGGCGTCACCGGCTGGAAGGCCGGGGACGCGGTGGTGGCGTTCCTGCCGATGGACGCCGACGGCGCGGCCGCCGAGTACGTCGCCGCCCCGGCCCGGCTTCTGGCCGCGGCCCCGCGAACGGTCGACCTGGCGGACGCGGCGGCGCTGCCCGCGGTGGGCCTGACGGCCTGGCAGGCGCTGTTCGAGCACGCCGGCCTGACCGCCGGGCAAAGCGTCCTGGTCAACGGCGCGGGCGGTGCGGTCGGCGGATACGCCGTCCAGCTCGCCGTACAGGCCGGAGCGCCGGTCACGGCGACGGCGAGCGCACGCAGCGCCGAGCGGATCCGCGCCTACGGGGCGGGCCGGATCGTCGACTACACCGCCGCGCCGCCGGCGCGGGCAGTGGCGGGGAGGCGATTCGACGTCGTGCTCAACCTGGCGTCCGCCTCCGCGCAGGAAAGCGCCGAGCTGGCCGGTCTGGTCGCCGATGGAGGGATCTTCGTCAGCACCACCGCTGCCGGCGTCGAGGATCTGGCGCGCGGGGTGCGGGCGGTGCGGATGTCCGCCCGCAGCGACGCCGCCCAGCTCGCCGGCCTCGTCACCCGCATCGACGCCGGAGACCTGCGGATCGACGTGGCCGGACGGCGGCCGCTGGCCGACCTGGCCGCCGTCCACGACGCGGCCGCCGCCGGGCGCCTGCCCGGCAAGACGATCCTCATCCCCTGACCCGGCCGCCCCCGGGCCGATCCGCGCCGACTCCCGTCCGCGGGCCGCGCTGTCGCCGCCTGCTCACTTTCCGCCCCCTTCGGGACCGGGCCTCCGGCCCGGTCCGGCACAAGGAGAACCGTCATGTCCTTCACCCTCGACCCGCAGGTCGCCCAGGCCCTCGCCCCGATCGCCGCCGCGATGGCCGGCGCCACCCCGCCGCCGGCCGGCGACGTCGCCGCCCGCCGCACCGCCCTGGAGGCCCTGATCGCCCACACCGACGCCGCGCAGCCGACCCCGGACGATGTCACGATCACCGACTTCGAGATGGCCACCGCCGACGGCGCGTCGATCCTGCTGCGCTGGTACACCCGCCGTGACACCCCCGCCCGGCCCGGTCCGGCCGCCCTCTACCTGCACGGCGGCGGCATGATCCTGGGTCATGTCGGCCTGTTCGACGGGTCGGTGTCGCGGTATGTGGCGGCCAGCGGCACCCCGATCCTGTCGGTGGACTACCGGCGCGCCCCCGAACACCCCCACCCGGTCCCGGTGGAGGACGCCTACGCAGCACTGCTGTGGCTGCACGAGCACGCCGCCTCCTTGGGGGTCGACCCGGCCCGCATCGGCGTGTTCGGTGACAGCGCCGGCGGCGGGCTGGCCGCCGCCGTGGCGATCCTGGCCCGCGACCGCAGCGGCCCGGCCATCGCCCGGCAGATCCTCCTGATGCCGATGCTTGATGACCGCACCCTCACCCCCGACCCGCACCTCGCGCCGTTCGTGCTGTGGTCGTGGGATGACAACCGCACCGGCTGGCAGGCGCTGCTGGGCCACAGCGCCGGCGGCCCCGGCACACCCGCCTACGCCGCTCCCGCCCGCGTCGCCGACCCCGCGGGGCTGCCGCCGGCCTACATCGAGGTCGGCCAGCTCGACATCTTCCGCGACGAGGACCTCACCTACGCCCTGCGCCTGTCCCAGGCCGGCGTACCCGTCGAGTTCCACCTGCACCCCGGCGTCCCGCACGAGTTCGAGGGCATCGCCCACGCCTCCGACGTCGCCCGCCGCGTCATCGCCGACCGCGTCCGCGTCCTGGCCTCCCTGTAACCCCCGGTGCAGCTTCCGCCGCCGGGCCGCAGCCACCTGCCGCGGCCCGGCGTTCGGCGGCCCGCCTGGAGGTGGCCACGCCCCCGGCGCTCTGCCGGGCGGCGCCGGCCACGGCGTTCATGGTGTCGGCGGCCGCTCAACCGACGTGGACCAGTGGGCGGCGGGCGGGGTCGGGCTCGGCCTGGCGCAGTACCTCGCGGGTCAGCGGCGGGATGTCGCCGCCGCCGAAGACCAGATAGCGCAGCAGCGCGCCGATCGGATTGCCCTCGGCGGCCCAGTGGAAGTACACATGCGGCGTCTTGCCGGTCTCGTCGCGCAGGTACAGCAGCAGCGCGGCGATGGAGTTGGCGACGGTCGGGCTCTCCATGCGCAGGATGCGGAAACCGTGGCGCTCCTCGCCGATGACGCGCAGCTCGCTTTCGAACTCCGAAGCGTCCGGGACGGTCACCTCAAGAAAGATCAGGCCTTCGCCGGTGCGCAGCCGGTGCAGTTCCCAGGCCTCGCGGGCCTTGTCGACGTACTCCTTGCAGTCTCGGGCGTGCGGCTCGTTGGCGATCAGGTGGATCTCACCGGCTTCGTTGATGTAGCGCCGGGCGGCATCGTCCAGGCTGATGCGGGTGACGCGCAGCTCGGTGGAACGGGTGGCCCGGGAGATCAGCGAGGTTACCACGATCGCCAGCACGAACAGCAGCGCGATCACCAGGCCGTCGGGCCGCTCGATGATGTTGGCCACGGTGGCGTAGGCGAAGATCAGGGTGATGACGCCGAAGGGAAGCGCGGCCCGGCGGCGACCCGCACTCCAGGCCGACAGGGTGACCGCGATGGCCGCCGACAGGATCAGCGCCAGCACGCCGGTGGCGTAGGCCCCGCCCTGGGACTCCACATCGGCGTCGAAGACCAGCGTGATGGCGAAAGAGATCGCGGTGAAGACCAGCACCATCGGCCGGGTGGCGCGCGACCAGTCCGGGGCCATGCCGTAGCGGGGCAGATACCGCGGGACGATGTTGAGCAGTCCGGCCAGCGCGGAGGCGCCGGCGAACCACAGGATGGCGATCGTGGAGATGTCGTAGGCGGTGCCGAACCAGTCGCCCAGGAACTCGTGCGCCAGATAGGCCAGGGCCCGGCCGTTGGCCTTGCCGCCCTCGGCGAATTCGGCGGCCGGGATCAGCACCGTGGTGGCGAAGCTGGAGGTGATCAGGAAGCCGCTCATGATCAGCGCCGCGGTGGTCAGCAGCTTCCTGGTGCCCGCGATCCGCCGAGCCAGGTCCCCCTTGACCAGCGGCATCACCGCCACCCCGGTCTCGAAGCCGGACAGTCCCAGAGCGAGTTTCGGCATGACGTACAGCGAGACGGCGATCATCGCGATCGGGCTGGAGTGCTCGGCCGTCAGCGCGGCGCCCCAGTCGGCGACCAGGGCCGGCTCGATGAGCACGTGCTGGACGGCCACCGCCACGACCACGACGTTCAAGGCCAGATAGACGGCGACCAGCACCACCGCGATGGAGATGGCCTCGCTGAAGCCGATCAGGAACACCGCGCCCAGGGCGGCGATCAGCATCAGCGTCACCGGCACCTGCCAGCCGGAGAAGGACTCCGGTACGAACGGGTTGTGCAGCACGTGAGCGGTGGCGTCGGCGGCCGACAACGTGATCGTCACGATGAACGCGGTGGCCACGAACCCGAGCAGGAACAAAACCAGCAGCTTGCCGCGCCATCCGGGCAGGAGGCTCTCCAGCATCGACAGCGAGCCCAGCCCGTGCGGGCTCTGCTTGGCCACCGCCCGGTAGGTGGGCAGCGCCCCGAACAGCGTCAGCGCCACCAGCAGCAGCGTGGCGATCGGGCTGAGCGCCCCGGCGGCCAGCGCGGCGATGCCGGGCTGGTAGCCCAGGGTGGAGAAGTAGTCCACGCCGGTCAGGCACATCACCTGCCACCAGGGGTGCTGGTGTCCCGGCGTCTCCTCGTGGTGCGGGCCGGTGGTCTTGGCGTCCGAGCGCGACAGGCCGTGCAGCAGCCACCGGCGCAGCGTGGACTCCTCGTGCGCGGATACGGTCCTCGGCGGGGTCGACGTGTTCACCCCTGCCCACCCCCCGTGGTCGGTGTCGATTGCCGGTGTGTTGCCGTGGTGCGTGTGGTGCGCATGGCGCGTTTCCTTCTTCCGGGACCGGCGGCGGTCATGAGGCGACCGACGACCGGCCTCAGGGCGCGAAGCGATAGCCCATGCCGGGCTCGGTGATCAGATGGGCCGGCCGGGCGGGGTCGGGCTCCAGCTTCCGGCGGAGCTGGGCCATGTACTGGCGCAGATAGTGGGTCTCCTTGGCATAGCCGGCCCCCCACACCTCGGTGAGCATCTGGCGCTGGCTGATCAGCCTGCCGGGGTTGCGCAGCAGCAGCTCCAGCAGACGCCATTCGGTGGGCGTCAGCCGTACATCACCGGAGACCGTCTTGGCGGCCAGGTCGACCGTGCGCTCGCCGATGCGGATCTGCGCCGGCTGGGTCCCGTGCGGTACGGCGCGCCGGGTGACGGCCCGGATGCGGGCCAGGAGTTCTTCGATGTCGAACGGCTTGGTGACGTAGTCGTCGGCGCCGGCGTCCAGGGCGTCGATCTTGTCCTGGCTGCCCACCCGGCCCGACAACACGATGATCGGCACCGACGTCCAGCCGCGCAGGCCGCAGACCACCTCCACCCCGTCGATGTCGGGCAGGCCCAGATCCAGCACGACCAGGTCAGGATGGAACTGCGCGGCCTGACGCAGCGCGGAGCCGCCGTCGTCGGCCAGGGCGACCTCGTAGTGGCGGGCGACCAGGTTGATGCGCAGCGCCCGCAGCAGCTGCGGCTCGTCATCGACGATCAGGATCCGGGTCACGTCCCCTCCTCGGTGGGCGTGTCCCCGTCGGGGGAGAAGACCGGCATGGAGACGATCATGGTGAGTCCGCCGCCCGGGGTCTCCTCGGGAACCAGGGTGCCGCCCATGGCCTCGGTGAGGCCGCGCGCCAGCGCCAGCCCCAGGCCGACGCCGGTGTGGTTGTCACGGTCGCCCAGCCGCTGGAAGGGCAGGAAGACCTGCTCGCGCGCGGCGTGCGGGATGCCGGGACCGCGGTCGATCACGCGGATCTCCACACGATCGCCGTGCCGGCTGGCGGTGACCACGACCACCTGATCGGGCGGGCTGTGGCGGGCCGCGTTCGACATCACGTTGACCAGCACGCGTTCCAGCAGGGCCGCATCGGCGACGATCTCGGGCAGTTCCAGCGGGATGTCGCCCTCGACACGCTCACGCAGCGGGCCCAGGGCGTCGATGGAGCGCGGCACGATCTCCTCCAGCGCCACCGGGTGCGAGGCCAGGCCGAGCACGCCGGCCTGCAGGCGGCTCATGTCGAGCAGATTGGCCACCAGCCGGTCCAGCATGGTCAGGGATTCGGCGGCGGTGGCCAGCAGCTCGGCACGGTCGTGCTCAGACCAGTCGATGTCGGTGCTGCGCAGGCTGTCGATGGCGGCCTTGGCCGAGGCGAGCGGGGTGCGCAGGTCGTGGCTGACGGCGGCCAGCAGGGCGGTGCGCATCCTGTCGGCCTCGGCCAGCGGCCTCGCCTGTGCGGCCTCGTGCTGGAGACGCTCCTGGCGCAGGGCGACGGCGGCCTCGGTGGCGAAGGCCTCCAGCACCCGGCGGTCGGAGGCGGCCAGCAGCCGCCCGCGGATCGCCAGCACCAGGGAGTCCTCGATGACCACATCGGTGTCGGCGGCGGCCGGATGAGTGCAGGGCGGGCCGCCGGAGGTCGCCAGGATGCGCCAGGCCTCGGGGTCGCCGCGATCCTCCAGACCGGGCTCGCCGACGCGCTCCAGGAGGGTGACCGAGGTCAGGGCGAAGGTCTCGCGCAACCGGGCCAGCAGGGAGGCCAGCGCGGCCTGGCCGCGCAGTACGTGCCCGGCCAGGGTGGACAGCACCTCGGCCTCGGCGCCGGCGCCGGCGGCCTCCGCGGTCCGGCGGGCGGCCAGATCGACGACGGCGCTGACGGTGATCGCGACCAGCACGAACACGACGAGCGCGAGCAGGTTGTCGGCACCGGCCACGAACAGGGTGTGCAGGGGCGGGGTGAAGAACCAGTTGAGCAGGGCGACGCCGCCCACGGCTGCGGCGATCGCCGGCCACCTGCCGCCCACCAGCGCCACGCCGACGACCATCATCAAGAACAGCAGGATCCGGCTGGACATGCTCACCGCCCCGCCCAGCAGGACCAGGAGCGCGACCAGGGCGGGCAGACCGAGCGCGGTCAGAGCCCACCCGGCCCTCCGCCGGATCCGGGACAGCCCCGCATGCGAACGCCACGGGCGTCGCCGGCCGGTGGCGGTCTCCCCGTGAGTGACCATGTGCACATCGATGGAACCGGACATCGCGATGGTCTCCACGCCGACGCCGCGAGAGCGCAGGCGGGCCAACCGGCCGCGGCGGGAGGCTCCCAGCACGAGCTGGGTGGCGTTGACACCGCGGGCGAAGTCCAGCAGCGCCCGCGCTACGTCGTCGCCTACCACCTGGTGGTAGGAGCCGCCCAGGGCTTCGACCAGAGTGCGCTGGCGGGCCAGGTGCGCCGGGCTGGCGCCGCTCAGGCCGCCGCCCGCCCGGGTGACGTGCACCGCCAGCAGGTCGGCGCCCCTGCTGCGGCCGGCGATGCGGGCCGCCCGCCGGATCAGCGTCTCGCCCTCCGGGCCGCCGGTCAGCGCGACCACCACCCGCTCGCGCACCCTCCAGGGTGCGGCGATGCCGTGCTCGGCGCGGTAGCGCTCCAACTGCTCGTCGACCCTTCCCGCCAGCCACAGCAGCGCCAGCTGCCGCAGCGCGGTCAGGTTCCCCTCGCGGAAGTAGCTCGACAGCGCCGCGTCGATCTCCTGCGGGGCGTAGATGTCGCCGTGCGCCAGGCGGCGGCGCAGCGCCTGGGGCGCCATGTCGACCAGCTCGACCTGCTCGGCCCGCCGCACGACCTCATCCGGCACGGTCTCGTGCTGGGCCACCCCGGTGATCTGCTGTACCACGTCGGTGAGCGACTCCAGGTGCTGGATGTTGACCGTGGAGACCACATCGATGCCGGCCTCCAGGATCTCCTCCACGTCCTGCCAGCGCTTGGCGTTGCCCGCCCCCGGGGCGTTGGTGTGGGCGAGCTCGTCGACCAGGACGACTTGCGGCCGGCGGGCGATGACCGCCTCGGTGTCCATTTCGGTGAAGCTCTCACCCCGATGGACCAGGTCCTGGCGGGGGAGGATCTCCATGCCGTCCAACAGCGCGGCGGTGCGGGCACGGCCGTGGGTCTCCACCAGGCCCACGACCACATCCCGGCCCCGTTCCCGCCCCCGCCGTCCCTCGCCCAGCATGGCGAAGGTCTTGCCGACCCCCGGCGCCGCGCCCAGGTAGATCCGCAGCCGCCCCCGTGGCATGCCGATCACCATTTTCCAATCCCGAGAACACACCGAGGCCCCTCTGCGAGGGACAAAGCCCATGAAATAGTGACAGCTGGCACCTTCCCCGTATCTTGACGCTTTCCCTACGCCCCCGGACGGATTGTTGACGGGATCCATACGCCTCCTGCGACGCACTCGCCCGCTCGCACCCTGGAGATTTCCCATCCCGGGTGAGCTCGTGGTCCGGCGGGACGACGATCGCCGAGGCGCACGGCGGCACCGCCACCGCCGCCAGCACTCCAGGACGGGGCTCGACCTCCACCGTGCGCCTCCCGGGTGGCGGCCCGTCACCGGCGCACGACCGGTGACGGCCGCAGCGGCCCGGTTGCCGCGACAGCGGGCGCCCTCGCCCGGCTGGCAGGCCGGCGGGCGGGCGGGCGCGGGGAGCGGGCGGCGGATCACCCGCCCGGAACAAGCCGCTACGGAAAGCGTTGCGTCCATCACTTGCGGTGTCCGGCTGGAGAGGGATCACACAGCTGCCTCGGCCGGGGCCATAAGCCTGCCCCCTCGGAACGGCTGCCGTACCCGCCGTGTCGGCGGCCTCTCCCCCGCTCTGGCCCTGTTGCGATCGACGAGCCAGGGGCCCTTCGGCGGCTGAGGCGATGCGGCCGTGCTCGCGCAGGCGCCATCGCCCCGGTCGAGTCGACCGCCCGGACGCTACAGGCCGGTGACGGGGTAGGCCGCATCCGGCGAGCAGCGAGAGCAAGGCGCGGCGCTCAGGTGCGTGGGTCGTCTGCTGCGGCGGGCAGGGTGAAGACGAGGCGGGCGCCGCCGCCGGGATTGTCGCAGGCGCTGATGGTGCCGCCATGGCGCTCGACGACCCGCTGGCAGATGGCCAGCCCCAGGCCGGTGCCGCTGTAGGTGTCGGCGGCCTCGGCGGCGCGGTGGAACCCGGTGAAGATGGCCTCATGTTCACCGGCCGGGATACCGATGCCGCGGTCGGCGACCGTGATGCGCACCCAGCCGTCACCGGTCGGCTCGCCGGTGATATCGACACGGGCGACCTGACCGGCCGCCGTGTACTTGATCGCATTGCCGATCAGGTTGTTGAACAGCTGACGCAGCAGGGGAGGGTTGCCGCGTACCGGCGGCAGCGTGCCGGTGTAGATCTGCGGCACCGCGTCGGCCTCCTCGACCCCGGCCAGATGGTCGTCGATGATCTGGCGTACCAAATCAGCGGTGTCGACATCGAGCAGACTCAATGCGGCGTCGCGGGCGCTGGCGTAGGTGAGCAGGTCGTCGATCAGCTGGTTCATCTGCTCGGTGACGGTCAGCACCCGCTGCAGATGGCCCAGGTCCTCTTGAGGGACGTGCTGGTCGGCGAGGCTTTGCAGGGCGAGTTCGGTGAAGCCGCCGATCACGCTGAGCGGGCGCTTGAGGTCGTGGGCGACGACGCCGGCGAACACATGCAGCTCGGCCTCGCGCCGCCGGCTTTGCTCATACAGCCGCGCGTTGGCGATGGCCACGCCCGCGGCGGTGGCCAGCGCGGTGACGATGGCCTCGTCTTCTTCCTCGAACGGCCCGCCGTCGGCCTTCTCGGTCAGATACAGGTTGCCGAACACCTTCTCGCGCACCCGGATCGGCACTCCCAGAAAGCTGCGCATCGGCGGATGCCCCTCGGGAAAGCCGTAGGAGGCAGGATGGTCGGCCAGATCCGCCAGGCGCAGGATCTGCGGTTTGCGCACCAGCAGGCCGAGCAGTCCTTCCCCGTACGGCCAGTGGTCGACGGCTGCGATCTGCTGTTCGCTCATGCCCACCGGGATGAACCGTTTGAGCGTGCCGCCCTCACCGATCACCCCCAGGGCCCCGTAGCGGGCATCGGCCAGCCGGGTGGCCGCGGTGATGACGCGCCGCAGCGCGCTTTCCAGGTCCAGCTCACTGCCGATCGCGATCACCGCCTCCAGCAGGGTATGGATACGATCTTGAGTCGTAGCCAGCGCCTGCAGGCGCTCCTGCAACTCCGTCAGCAGCTCGTTGGTGCGCATCCGCGGCAGCAGCGGCTCGTCGTTCACATCCCCGCCCCCGTCGCTGTCCCGATCCGGTTACGGCCACCCATGTCAGGCCGTCAATAGCAATCACTCAAGAGTTACCCGTCTTCGGCTGACAGTCACCGAGGACGACCGTCCTGGTGGTTCGATACGGCAGACCACCGGAGAGCGGCGCCCCCACAGCCACCATCGCCCGGCGCCATGCCCGGGCCGCCGCCAAGGACGGAACCTTGGCGGCGGAGCGATTGGATGCTGCCCGGGCTGACCGGGCCGGAGATCTGCCACCGCCTGCGCGAGCTGAACGTGCGGGCCGAGGCGCCGGTGAGCCGAGCCCGCATCCGGGCGTAACCCTCGCCTCGGCCGGGGTTCCCGCAACTCCGGACAGTGGGGAGCCCGATGGTCACTTGGACGGGTGAGTCCTGAAGCGGAGAGCAGTACGGCGATGCGTACCGGCGGGTGGGCCCACCCGTGAGGCGCGTCCGTGGCCGGCCGGGTGTCGCCCAGGCCCTGCCGGGCATCGGCTCGGAAAGTCGCTTACGGCCGCTCGCGGTTGGCCGGTTGGGCCGGCTACGGCTACTGCCGCTCCCGATTCTGAGGCCGTATTTATGAAGTGATTGTCAGGACGGGTTGTCAGCACCCCCCACCGCAGGCCTACGGTGGAGAATGAAGCGGTTACCGCCGACCGGTGCCTGTGCCGGTCGACGTTGCCGATGGCCGCTGGGATGGGGGAATCCCCCGCATGACCGTGCTGTCGCTCACCATCACCGATCACCCGGCGGTTACGGTGATCGCCCTGAACGGCGAGATCGACGCCCTGACCGCCGATCACCTGCGCCAAGCGATCGACCAGGCCCTGGCCCGCGGCCGCACCCACCTGGTCGTCGACACCGCAGGCCTGGGCTTTTGCGACTCGCTCGGCCTGCACACCCTGATCGCCGGCCAGCGCCGAGCCGCCTCTGCCGGTGGGTCGCTGCGCCTGGTCCACGCCCACGGTTATCTGCAGCGGCTGCTGGAGCTGACCCAGCTCACCGGCCTGTTTCCGCGTGATCCGCAGTCGGAGCAGCTGCTCGTTCGGTGACCATCTCGCTGCTCGGCCACGTACCAAGCCGAGCGAAACCCCACCCGCATCCACGGTTACCAGGTGCCGGGCCCTCTCAGACCGACGCCAGTTTCATGACCATGCGCAGGCGTGATGTTCTCGGCTGTCGATCGATGACTACCGTGTCGCATACCCGGCGGATCAACCACAGTCCGGCGCCCCGGGCGCGGCCCGGGGCGGGTGGGCCGGCCGGTAGATGGGTGGGGTCGAGCACGCCTGCGGCGTCGTCCACCTCAACGATCAGATGCCCGTCCTGGCAGCCGATGCTCACCGTGCCGCTGGCGCCGCCGTGCTCCAGTACGTTGACCACGGCCTCGTGCACCGCCACCACCAGGTCAGCCGCACGTCGGCCGTCCATGCCGGCACTGATCGCGCACTGATGCACCCGCTGGCGCATCCCGGCGAGATCACCGGTGATGGGCCACTGCTCCGCCGGACCGGCCATGCCCTCCCCTGTCCCCGATATCGGATCCGTCCACGCTCACATCACGAGAGGCCGGCCGCTCACCGGTGCCGGTGCGGCCTACTGCACGCTCGTGCATGCCGGCCTCCCTCCTGCGCCTGCCCCGGCCCTACTACCCCACCGGCCCGCACCCGGCACCTGGCGCCCCGGCAAAGCGGGCGTGCTGTGCGATCGCCGACCACCCTCATGCTCTTTGATGACCGGATGCCGGGATGTGTTCGCCCGTTGCCGCCGGCACCATCGTGTTGTTCGACTGCAGATGAGGCGTTGCGCGCATCCTCGGCGCCCGTACCGGTCCCTGCGACCGGCGGCATCCAGCACCACTGCCGCCGCCTCGGCGCGTTCCCACAGCGACCGCATGGTGGGGATCGCGCCGATCGGGCCGCGGGTCACGATCGTGATGTTGAGAACGAATCTCAACTTCTCCTGCTTTTGGGTCAACTACTCCACCGGCCAGCCGATGGAAGGCCAGGCACCTCGACCAGGGAGTGAACTTTTCGGCTGTCTTTCCCGCATCGGATCACATGCGGAGATCGTCTGCGTGGCCAGGAGAAAGACTATGAACGCAACCGTGTGCGCAGCACGCACCACCCTCGCCCGGCTGACGGGCCATCCCCGGCTGTGGGTGGCCAGCCTGGCGCTCGGTGGCGTGCTGGCTGCGGCCTCCCCGGGGCTGGGCTTGTTGTCCCCGCTGCTGGACACCTGCGCCCGCGCGTTGCTGCAGGGCCTCTGCGCGGTGTCGGTGATCGTCGGAATCGACCGCTACGGCCTGGCCGATCTGCGGCCCTGGCGGCTGATCCGCGCGGCGGCCGTCACCTCCTGGGTCGCCATCGCCCTGGTGCGGGGCTTGGGCGAGGTCTGGCTACGCCTACCGGCCGCCGCCGACCTCTACCAGGTTGCCATTGTGACTGGGTATGTCCTATTACTGGCCGGGCTGGTGCTGCTGGGACTGCAGGCCGGCGGCTCTCCCTGGGCCGGGATGCTGGACGGCGGCATCATCAGCATCGGCGTGGCCATGCCGCTGTGGGTGTTCCTGATCGACCCGGCTCTCGACCACCGCGGCAACGCCGCCACCGGCTTCGCCTTCCTGCTGATCATCCCTCTCATCGACCTGTTCATCATGGGCATCGTCATGCGGATGACGCTCGACAGCGCAGGCATGGCGTGCCTGGCGCTGCTGAGTGCCTCCACCTTCGCCCTGTTCGCCGCCGACAGCCTTCATCTGTTCGACACCGTGATGGGCCGCACCGCAGGCCCGCTGTCGACGATCGGCTGGCTGGCGTTCTCCGCCCTGGTCGGAGCCGCGGCCCTGCATCCCAGCATGGCTGCCGTCCGCAACATCCACACGCCGGTGGTCTCCAGCCGGACACGGATCACGATCTTCCTGGTCCTGGCCCTGCTCAGTCCGCTGATCTCCGGACTGGGGCGGGTGCTGGTGCACGCCGACACCGCGCGCGACCCCGTTGACGACGTTGTCTTCACCGTGCTGACCGTGCTGTTGGCCGTGCTGCTGGTGCTGCGGCTGAGCACCATCGCCCGCATCGCCGAGCGGCAGAGTGCCCAGCTACGCACCGCGCTGCACCGCCAGCAGGCACTGCAACACAGTCTGACCCACCGTGCCTACCACGACCCGCTCACCGGTCTGGCCAACCGCAGCCTGCTGCGCAAGAGGTTGCAGGATGCCGTCACTGCGCACGCCACCGAGCCCGGCACGCCACCGCCCGCACTGCTGCTGCTCAACCTGGACGGCTTCAAAGACATCAACGACACCTACGGCCATGCGCTCGGCGATGAGCTGCTCACGGTGGCCGCCCGCCGCCTGGGCGCCCTGACCGCCGAGGGCCGGATCCTGGCCCGCCTCGGCGGCGACGAGTTCGCCCTGCTGCTGCCCGCCGCCACCGTCGAGCAGGCGCACGCCGCCGCTCAGCAGATGCTCGACCTGGTGCGCAGCCCTTACCGGCTGAGCGAGCGCGAACTGCACGTGACGGCCAGCATCGGCGTGCTGGCCGGGCAACCGGTGGCCGAGCCGTCCGACGCGCTGCGCGACAGCGACCTGGCCCTGAACACCGCCAAGTCCGGCGGCAAGAACCGGATCGTCGTCTTCGACCATGAGCTGCGCGCGGCGCGCCTGCGGCACACCGAGATCATCACCGGTCTGCGCCGGGCGCTGGAGCGCAACGAATTCACCCTCGCCTACCAGCCCATCGTCGATGTGACCACCGGAAAGCTCAGCAAGGTCGAGGCGCTGCTGCGCTGGCGGCCATCCGCCGGCCGCCCGGTGTCTCCGGCGGTGTTCATCCCCCTGGCCGAAGAAAGCGGCCTGATCGTCGACATCGGCCGCTGGGTGCTGGAGCACGCCTGCGCCGATGCGGCCGGCTGGTATGAGCGCTACGGCCTGACCGTCACCGTCAACGTCTCCGGCCGTCAACTGCGGGAGACGACCTTCAGCGACACCGTCTTGGCCGCGCTGACCCGCCACGGCCTGCCCCGGCACGCGCTGACCCTGGAGATCACCGAGTCCATGCTGCTGGCCACCGGCGCGACCGAGACCGCCCGCATCGTGGGGGTCTTGAGCGACCTGCGCGAGCTCGGCATCCGCATCGCGCTGGACGACTTCGGCACCGGCTATTCCTCCCTGGCCTACCTGCGCACGCTGCCGGTCGACATCCTCAAGATCGACCGTTCGTTCATCACCCCGCTGACCGGCACCGACCACGACGAGCAGGCTCATGCCTTCACTCAGTCGATCGTGGAACTTGCGGCCCGGTTGAGGCTGAGCGCCATCGCCGAAGGGGTGGAATCCGCGCAGCAGGCCCAGGCGCTGCGGCAGATGGGCTGCCGGCTGGTCCAGGGTTATCTGTTCTCCCCGCCCGTTGAGGCGGCGCACATCGATGCCTTGCTTGAGCACGGTCCTGACTGGCAGCCCAGGGCCGCCTGAGCCGTAGTCGCGCACAGGAGCGTACTGCAGATGCCGGCCCGCGCCCGATCTGATCGTCGGGCCGGGTATGACGGCCACGACGGGCATCCCCTCGCGCGATTACATGCGGGCCCGGCGCGGCATCTGGCCGAAGGCCACCGGCAGCTGGTCGCCGGCCTGGTGGCCGAGAGAGTCGCCGACCTGCTTGAACCCGCCGAGGTCGGCCACCAGCACGGCGGTGCTGCGACCCATTCCGGAATACTTGGTCTGCCCCAGGGGAACGCGTCGTACGACTCAGACGTGCGGCCGACTGGAACGAGAGGGCGCGGGCGCATCGCTCGGCGATGTCAGTGTCCCGGTTTGCCGGCCGATTCCGGGCTGGGGAAGCTCAGCCGGACCCGGGTGCCCTCTCCTGGGCGGCTGTCGATGTGCGCGCTGCCGCCGTGCATGCGCACGATCTTGTCGACGATGGGCAGGCCCACGCCGGTGCCGCCGATCGCCCGGTCCTCGGCCGCCTGGGCGCGGTAGAAGTCGTCGAAGACCCGCTGCAGATCGTCGGCGCCGATCCCGATGCCGTCATCGCGCACCTCCACCGCCGGGACCGGGTCGGTGGTGACGGTGACGTCGACGCTCCCGCCGGGCGGGGTGAACTTGATCGCGTTGTCGAGTACCTGCCACAGCGCGTGCTGCAGCCGTCCGGCGTCGGCGTGAACCGGGACGCGGGACGGGGCGTGCAGGGTCAGGTGCTGGCCGGCGGCGTGGGCGGTCCCGGCGATGTCGTCGACCGCGGCGCGGGCGATGGCCACCAGGTCCTCCCCTTCCGGGGTGAAGGCAGCGGTCTGGGCGTTGAGGCTGGCCAGCAGTAGCAGCTCATCGAGCAGGACACGCAGCCGTTGGCTGTTGCGCGTGATGACCTGCATGAACTGCTGTTCGGTGGCGGGCGGCAGATCGCCGTCGTGCATCAGCTGCAGGTAGCTGGTGATGGAGGTCAGCGGAGTGCGCAGCTCGTGGTTGACGGTGCGCAAAAAAGCGTTCTTCAGCTCCTCGGCCTCGCGCAGGCGGGCGATGACCTCTTCGGACTGGCGGTGGTGGTGGCGCAGTTCCAGCAGGCCGGAAGCGCAAGCAGCCAAGGTGACCATCTGCCGGTGGCAGGCGCCCTCCCAGCGGCGCGGCCGGTGGTCGAAGACGCACACCACGCCGACCGCGACATCATGGCTGGTGATCATCGGGGCGCCCAGGTAGGACCGCACGTACGGCTCGCCGACCACCACCGGGTCGTCGCGAAAACGCGGCTCGGCCAGTGAGTCGACGACCTCCACCACCTGGCGGGCCTCGACGGTGTGCGGGCAGAACGCCACCCGCCGGCTCATGTACGCGGCAGTGGTGCCGACGTGGCCTTTGAAGTACTGCCGATCGGCGCCGATCAGGTTGACCAGCGCGATCGGAGCGCGGCAGATGTGCGCGGCCAGCTCCGCGATGGCCTGAAAGATCGGCTCGACCAGCACGTCCAGAGCGTCCAGGTCGTCCAGCTCGCGCAGCCGCGCGGTCTCGCTGTGGTCGTGGTCTGCGGTTTCTGACGTCATCGCCGGTCACCGGCTTTCCGCGGGGGAGTCGGCGGACCGGGTGCGCCCCGCCCCAGCGGTCAGGGCCGTCTGCCCCGCCTACCTCTGACCGCGGTACCAGACGACCGGCAACATCGGATGACCCTGCAGTAACCCAGCCGTTACACGCTATGCGACCACACAGCCATCTCACCTCTCGTTTCGGATGAGATTGGGCAACGGCCGACATTGCCCACGCGGCTGATCGACAGCGGCAGGCGCGGCGATCACGCTTACGTGCGGGTTCGATCCCTACACAAGAAGCAGACAAAACCTCCCAAAGGGTAGGAGTCCTCTTTGGGGGGTGGGGCAGATGGGGACAGTCGATACGGTCGATCACGGCGACCGCGAGCACCGGTGCGAGCAGCTGGTACCGGAGCTCGCCGGGTGGACTTTTGCGCATCAGCCGCCCTGTGCGGCTTGGAGAGGATCCGAAGCCAGGGCCCTGCAGGCCACGGGCTCCCCGCTCGGCTTCTCATAGGTCGGCGACGAACGTGCTCTCCAACGGGACGAATCCATGCCGCCGGTAGAAACGGATCGCACCCTCATTCGCGGCTAGGCCGTCACCCGCAGCTGGACTGCGCCTCTGTCTTCGGCCCACGTTCTGAACCGCTCGACGAGCTGCGCTCCCACCTTCCGCCCACGCCATGGTGCCAGTACGTTCGGGTCGGCCAGATTCCCCTTCTCGTACTCCAGGGCGTGTTCCCGCGGCCAGCCGGGGTTGCGCAACCGATCACGGGCCGCACCGTCCTCGATGAACAGTGCGCTGCCCGACGCCACCAGGCCGTCGATGTCCGCCATGGTCGCCTGACGAACCGCTACGTCCTTCAATGCCGGCTCCATGAAATGCGAGCGTACTTGGACGCTTAATCGGCCGGCGAGCACATTACGGCCGGTACGCCTGCCGTACGGTTCGCACGGCAGGACGAGGAACGACTTGCCGAGGTCATGCGCGGCCCGGGCACGGCGGAGGGCTCGGCCGGTCAGCGGTGTTGCAGGAACGTCAGCACCGCGAGCACCCGGCGGTTGTCGGCCGCTCCGTCCGGCAGGCCGAGCTTGTGGAAGACGTGCCGGATGTGCGTGCCGACGGTGTTGGCAGACACGTAGAGCCGTTCGGCGATGCCTCGGTCCGAGAGTCCTTCGGCCATGAGCTGGAGAACCTCGCGTTCCCGGGTGCTCAGGCGGTCGATCGGATCGTCACGCTGACCCGCGGCGAGCAGTTCGCCCACGACCTCCGGATCGACCAGGACACCGCCGTCGGCCAGGCGCCGCAGTGCCTGGCTCAGGTGCAGCGGCTCCAGGACGCGCTCCTTGAGCAGGTAGCCGATCCCGCCCGTGCCGTCGCTCAGGAGCCGGGAGGCGTACTCGGGCATGGCATACTGCGACAGCACGAGAACGGCCAGTTGCGGCCGGGCTGCACGGAGCGCCGCCGCAAGCTGTATGCCCTCGTCGGTGAACGTCGGCGGCATGCGGATGTCCAGGATGACGGCGTCGGGGGTCCCGGCGGCGACCGCTGCCGCGACGCGCTCCGGGCGGCCGACCACGTCGACGACGTGGTGGCCTTCCGCCTCGAGCAGACGGCGCAGGCCTTCACGGATGATGACTGAGTCGTCGACGACGATCACGCGCATGGCAGCTCCGCCCTCAGGGTCGTCCCCCGGCCCGGAGGAGACGAGATCTCCAGCTGCCCGCCGACGGCCTCGACGCGGTCGAGCAGGCCCCGCAGCCCCGCCCCGGCTCGCACCGAGGCCCCGCCGGGGCCGTCGTCAGCGACCTCGACCGTCAGCCGTTCCCCATCGAGGGAGGCGGAGACCCGGGCACCGGCTCCGCGGGCGTGCTTGGTGACGTTCTGCAGAGCCTCGCTGACCAGATAGTAGGCGGTGGCCTCGATCACCGGGTCGAGGCGCCGGCCGACGCGGACATCCACGCCGACCCGGGTGCCGGAGCGGCGGGCGAGCGCGGC
Organism: Paraplanobispora siamensis; assembly: GCF_016863175.1. Classification (GTDB taxonomy): domain Bacteria; phylum Actinomycetota; class Actinomycetes; order Streptosporangiales; family Streptosporangiaceae; genus Planobispora; species Planobispora siamensis. The sequence goes on along the minus strand of NZ_BOOJ01000040.1, from coordinate 17,208 downwards.
CAGCGCGGGAGCGAGCCCCTGGTCGGTCAGTACGGCGGGGCGGATTCCCTGGGCCAGCTCGCGCAGTTCCCAGATGGCCGAGCGGAGTTCCCGTTCCAGCTCGCCGACGAGTTCGCGCTCGGCCGGGCTCGTCAACCGGCCGCGCAGGACACCGAGTGTGAGCCCGACGCCCAGGAGTCGTTGCTGGGCGCCGTCGTGGAGGTCGCGCTCCAGCCGCTGCCGTTCGGCGTCGGCGGCGGTCGTGATCCGCTGCCGGGAGGCCTGGACCTCGGCGAGCTGGGCCCGCACCTGTGCGTGCAGCCGCGCGTTGTCGAGGGCCAGCCGGGCGGCCACCGCTGCGGCGTCCAGCAGTTCCCGGTGCTCCTCCAGGTCGGGATCGTGCACCAGCACCGCGACCGGTGGATCCCCCAGCGGAGTGAGGGACCGCCCGCCGTCGCTCCCCGGGTCGTACGGCCTGCCGTTCCCGTCGACCAGTCCGTCCGCGAGCGGGAACGCCACCCGCAGGGTGGGATCGCGCAGGGTCTCCCGCAACGCGCTCTCCACCGTGTCGGCCGAAGCGTGTTCGAGCCGGCCGACCAGCGCGCCGACCGAGGCGAACGCCAGCCGTTCGCGCAGCAGCCCGAAGAAGAACGGTACGGGGAGCGCGATGACTGCTCCCCAGTGGTGTCCGTAGTGGAAGAACGCTCCCAGCGGGGATCGGGGCGATCCGGTCGTCACAATGAGCCCGAAGACGGTGAAGAGCGCTACAGAGACGCCCGACACGCCGGTGGCGAAGCCGAGTACCCGCCGCTGTCTCGGTCCTGAGCGCGCGGCCCGCCGTACCAGCACAGCCAGAGCGACGATCGCGAGGAGAACCCACGCGACCGTGATCACCGCCTTGAGGTGGAGGTACAGCTGGCGGTCGCCGACGAGCCGCACCGGGCTCTCGTAGCAGGCCGGCATGCAGGCCGGGCGGTCCGGGACGCGCGTGGTGAGCAGGAGCACGCTTCCCGCCACGGCCAGGAGGTAGCCGCAGGCGACGAGGGCGCGGCCGGCCCGGTCGGTGAGCCGGCCCGACGGGTAGGCCATCAGGACGTGCCCGGCCATCGCGTACTGCAGCCACAGGGTGACCCCTCCGGCGACCACGAGCAGCGGGTGGCCGGGCAGGTCGTCGGGGAGGCGGAAGCCGTACGGGTTGTGGATCGAGACCACGTAGCCCAGAGCCAGCATCCACACGCCGGTCCGGCTTCTCGGCCGCAGCCGCCAGGCCGCCAGCCCGGCCGCCGCGAAGCACACTCCGACGGCGATCTCCGACAGCAGGGCGGGCGCCGGGAGCGGGCTGTGGGCCGACCCCAGCCAGAAGCACGCCGTGGCGATCACCACGATCAGCGCGCCGTGTACGGCGAGCACCCGCGGGGAGGGCTCGGTCCCGGCAGAGGCGCTCACGGGGAAAGCATGGCACCGCGCCGGCGGCGCGGGGAGATCCACCGGCCGAAATCACGGTTTCCGGTGAGGCCGATCACTGTAACCGGTGATGCCCGCCGGCCGTCCCGGATCCCATGCTCGAAGCGACCACCCCGCCTCCGGCACACGAGGAGATGCAGATGTCCGGAACGATGCGCGTCCTGGGTTCGCTGGTGACCGTCGCCGCCTTGTCCGTGACCACCCAGATCGCGCTGTCGCCCGCGGCCCACGCCGCCGACCCCATCGAGAACTGCAGGGGCGCCCTGACCGATGAGGCGTTCATCGGGCGGGACGTCGTGGTACCGGGGAACGCCAAGCAGGACTGGCCCGAGGACCACCGGGAGAACCGGCGCCATCCCCGTAGGCTTCGCATCCACGACGTGGTGCGATTCACGGCGCGAGGGTCGGTGCAGATCGCCACATGGGGTGATCACAAGGGCCCGTGGGGGAACGGCTGGGATGACCTGGCTCCGGACAACGGCCGCTGGCCTGCGCCGGGAGAGCCGAAGTACGCCCTGCTCGTGCGCCCCGTGGCCGCCAGGGTGGTGATACTCGACGGGCCGGACCGGGGTTTGGTACTCCGGCCCGGAGCGTGGTACGTCGCGGGCGAGGACAGTGAGTGCATGCGAATCGTACGGACGTCCTCCAGGGACGATGTGACGCCCCGCTTCGAGTTCAAGATCAACGACGACAACGTCGGCGACAATAACGACGGCTTCGACGTGTTCGCGCGGGTGTGGCGGTCGTGCGTTCCGCCGATCGATTCCGGTTGCTGACACGGGGGCGGGCCGGGACTGATCCGGGGATTCGGGTCAGCCCCGGCGGTGTTCTGACGGACGGCTGCATCCGGCGGCCGATACGGACGGCTGCATCCGTCGGCCGATACGGACGGCGATCGACTTGGGACTCCGAACCGCTTGCGACGCCGTGCACACTGGGCGATCGTTGACCCGAACCCTGGGGAGGCCATGGAGACACGGCTGGTGGGACGGTTCACTCTCCTGCGGGAGCTGGGCCGGGGCGGAATGGGCGTGGTCTGGCAGGCTCGCGACGAGGAACTCGGGCGTGAGGTCGCGCTCAAGCAGATCCTGACACCCGGATATCTGTCGCAGCAGGCCGCGCAGGAGCGGCGCGACCGGATGCTCCGGGAGGCACGGGCCGCGGCACAGCTCAACCATCCGGGGGCCGTCACCGTCCACGACGTGATCCGCACCGACGACGACCTGTTCATCGTCATGGAGTACGTGCCCGCGCCGTCCCTCCAGGAACTCGTCGACCGGGACGGCCCTCTCGCCGAGCCGGAGCTCCTCCGGCTCGGACTGGCCCTGCTCGACGTGCTGGAGGAGGCGCACGCCCTCGGGATCGTCCACCGCGATGTGAAGCCCGCAAACGTGCTGATGCCGGCACGCGGCCCGAAGCTCACCGACTTCGGCATCGCCCGCCTGGAAGGCGACGTCACCCTCACCGGCGACGGCGCCTTCATGGGTTCTCCCGCGTACGTCTCCCCCGAGCAGGCACGGGGCGAGCGGGCCACCCCCGCGAGCGACCTGTGGTCGCTCGGTGTCACCCTCTACTTCGCCGCCGAGGGCCGCGCGCCGTTCGCCCGGGACAACGTCGTCGCGTGCCTGGCCGCGATCCTCACCGCGTCCCCCGCGCCACCGCGCGAGCTGAGCCTGCCCATCATGGGCCTGCTGGAGCGCGACCCCGATCGCAGGCTCACGGCCGAGGAACTCCGCGTCCTGCTGGACTGGGAGCCGCCGGACGTGCAGGCGCTCGCCGATGTGGCCCCCGCCGTCCGCCCGGCCCTCACCCGCCCGGCCATCCCCCGGCCTGCCCCGGCCGTGCCTGTTCCCCGCCGGACGCCACCGCGGGACTCCGGCTCGGACGGCACCGTGCCCGCCGTTCCGCCTCCCCGGCGCGGCGCGCTGGAGCGCACCGCCGGGATGCTGCTGATCCTGTCGGCGGTCTTGTGGGTGACGCTCTGGCTGTTCCCGTGGAACCTCAGGCTCGGGCAGTGGCTGCTGACGGCCGACCAGGTCCATCCGCTCGGCGGATTCGGCTTCTACCTTCCGAACCGGTTCGACCTCGAGTCGGATGGCGTGAGTCCGGGAGAGAGCATCTCACTGGCCATCGCGTTGTTGCCGCCCCTCGGACTGACTCTGCTCGGCCTGATGCTGCTCGGCCGGCGACGCCTCGTGACGGCGGCGCTCGCCCTCGCCCTCTGGCCCTGGTTGACCGGTCCCGCTTTAAACTTCGAAGCGATCTCCCATCTCGAGCCCTATTACCTGCCCGACCAACTGGCCGCTCTCGGGGCGACGGCCGCCGCGGCGCGGCTGATCGCCTTCCGGCGGCCGTTTCGGGGAGCGGCTTCGCTGGTCCCCGCGCTGGTCGGCGTGCTCTCCCTGCTGGCCTTCCTCCTCTTTTGGCATCCGGGCGGCCATCAGTTCGTGATCGTCGAGATCGTCTCGGTGGGCGCGGCGCTGGCCCTGACGGCGTTCCTGCCTCCTGCGGTGGCGCGGCTCTCGCTGTGGTGCTACGCGACGGTGACCGGGTTCTTCGTGCTGGTCCAGAGCGTCGATCTGCTGTGGGACATCACCCCCTTCCGCATCTATCCCGCCTACTTCGCGATCCAGGTGATCATGATGATCGTCTGCGCGGCGGCGGCGCTCAGAACCCGCCTCGGTGAGGACCGGACGGGAAGGCAGGCGGCAGCTCCCGTACCGCTTCGAGATCCATCGCACCGGGCCTGATCCTGGAGTCCCCAGGATCGGCCGCACAGCCCAGCACCGCGTGGATCTCTCGAGCAGATCCGCACCGGCCGCCTGCGCTCGGTCGAACAGGGCCGCTCCCGGCGCATCCCTACCACTACCCGGGCGTGCGGCACATCCTGCGCCAGCGCGGCATCATTCCGCGCATCGCGCGCCGCGGGGTGGAATCCAGCCAGCGCCTGGGCCGGCACCGGTGGGTGATCGAGCGCACCATCGCCCGGCTGAGCGGATACCGCCGCCTTTGTGCGTGTAGCGGGGTCTGTCCAGTGGTCGGCCGGTCCCGTGTAGCGTCTCACCCGATGATCCGATCATGAAGGGTGCCGGGTTGAAGCTGCCGGACGCACAGTCGGACATGTCCCATGCCGAGCGTGTCAGCAGATACGGCGAGGTGGCGAGCGCGCTGGCGTTGCACAGCGACCGGCAGCTCGCCGCATCGCTGGAGCAGGCGCAGACCCTGGGCGCGGGGATCGGCGGCACCTCGGTGCTGCTGGAGGTCGACGGCCTGCCGGTCTTCGCCAAGCGCATCCCGCTGACCGACCTGGAGCGCCGGCCGGGCAACGCGATGTCCACCGCGAACCTGTTCGGGGTGCCCGCGTTCTGCCAGTACGGCCTCACCGCCGTCGCCGGGCCGGGTTTCGGCGCCTGGCGGGAGCTCGCGGCCGGCGTCATGACGACCAACTGGGTCCTGGCCGGGCGCAGTGCGGCCTTCCCGCTGCTGTATCACTGGCGGGTGCTGCCGGGAGCGCCGCCGCCCACCGAGGAGCACGCCGACATCGAGGCGGTCGTGCGGTACTGGGATGGATCACCGGCGGTACGGGATCGTCTTCACGCCCTTGCCCGCGCCTCGGCCGCCGTCGTGCTGTTTCAGGAGTTCATCCCCCACACCCTCGATGACTGGCTCATCGCTCAGCGTGCCGCCGGCCAGGACGCGGCCATGGCGGCAAGTGCCATGGTCGAGTCATGCCTGCTCACCGACGTGGCCTTCATGAATGATCAGGAGTTGATGCACTTCGACGGCCACTTCGGCAACATCCTCACCGACGGACGGCGCCTGTACATCGCCGACCTCGGGTTGGCGACCTCCTCCCGGTTCGACCTGTCCAGGCAGGAGATCGAATTCCTGGAGCGCAACCGCAGCCACGACCTCGGCTACGCCCTGATGCGGCTGGTCAACTGGCTCGTCACCAACCTCTGCGGAGTGGGGGCGCCGCAGAGCGGCGGACCGGCACGACGCAATGACTACATCCGCGCGTGCGCCGACGGCGCGGACCCCGCCGGTGCCCCACCGGCCGCGGCCGCTGTGATCCGCCGGTACGCACCCGTGGCAGCGGCCATGAACGACTTCTACTGGGAGCTGTACGGCACCAGCAGGACGACGCCGTATCCGGGTGCGGAAATCGAACGTGCCCTGAGCACAGCGCGCTGATCTTCAAGGGGTGTTCACGAGCGCGGCAGAGCGGTGCCCAGGTCGGCGGCCAGTTCGGCGGCGCTCGCAAGGTCGGCGGCCAGTTCGGCGGCGCTCGCAAGGTCGGCGGCCAGTGCCTCGCGGTCGGCCGCGGACAGCTCCATCGCGCCGGCCTCGGTGAGCGCCGCGGCCGCGGCGTCGCGTGCACCCGTACGCCATCGCAGTTCGGCGAGATAGACCAGCGCGGGCAGGCGCTGAGCGGGTGGCGCGTCGGTGTGCCGGGCGAGCCCGGTCTCCAGGATGCGGATCCCGGCCGCCGCGTCACCGCGGGCGTCGGCCTGGCGTGCGGCGGCGGCCATCACCCGGGCCAGCCTGCCCTCCGACGCCGCGGGCTCGTCGCCCGCGTCGCCGTACCCGCTGATCCGCAGCCAGTTCCCGCCGGGGTCGACGACCGTGAAACCGCCGGTGGTTCCCTGCTTGCGCCGCGGCCGGGTCATCCGCGGGATCCCGGACGCCGGCACCCTCCCGAACGCGCCGCGCAGTCCCGCGGCGAAGGCGGCGTGCAGCGCCTCCGTGTCCGGGACGAGCACGACCACGCTCCCCATGGAGTCGGCGGGATCGAACGTGGGGACGGCGAAGAAGTGCAGCTCTATCCCGCCGCGGCGGACGGCTGCGTACGGGTTGGGACGCTCCTGGCGGTAGGTCACGTCGAACCCCAGGGCAGTGTAGAAAGGCAGGACGTCGTCGAGGTCACGGCAGGGCAGGCCGGGGATGGTGGACTCGGTTCGCATAAGAAACACCGTACACCGTTCGGTGTATTCGTGGCGGAAGGGTGAGAGATGGAGTATCCAGGTCGCGGCGATGCCGCGCGCACGATGGCGCTGCTCTGGGACGGGGCGCCCGTCCCCCGGCGCGGCCCGCGGCAGCGGCTCGACCTGGCCCGGATCATCGACGCCGCGATCGCCGAGGCCGACCGTTCCGGGCCGGCCGCCCTGTCGATGCGGGCGCTGGCCCAGGCACTCGGCATCGGCCCGGCGTCGCTGTACACCTACGTGCCGGGCAAGGCGGAGCTGCTGGAGCTGATGGTCGACCGCATCGCGGGCGCCCAGCCCCTCCCCGCCGCGGACGCCGGATGGCGGGCCGGGCTGCACGGCCTGGCCGCGTCCGACCTCGCCACCTTCCGCGCCCATCCCTGGTTGCTGCAGGTGGCGACCTCACGCACCGTCTTCGGCCCGAACGTCCTGACCCGCCACGACGCCGCACTGGCCCTGCTCGACGGGTACGGCCTGGCCGCGATCGACGTCGTGGGGTGCGTCACGGCGGTCGAGTCGTACACGCGCGGCGCGGCCTCGGCGGTCGTCGAGGCCGAGCAGGCGCCCGTGCTCACCGAGAGCAGCGACGACGAGTGGTGGGCGCAGCGCGCTCCGCTCCTGAGCGAGCGCATGGCCGGCCGCTTCCCGCGGCTCACCGCGCTGGAGCAGGCCGGGGCGTTCGCCGTGTCGGACCTCACTCTCCCCTATACGCTGCAGCGGGCGCTGGACCGCTTCGCCTTCGGGCTCGACCTCGTCCTCGACTCCATCGGCGCCCGGATCGCGGCGGCCCGGGACTGACCGCCCCGCGCCGGAAGGCGAATGATCGCTTCCCGCGCACGCAGTCCGGGATGCCAAGGGCTGCAGGAGATCACCGCCGGAGGATGGAGGACTCCTGCAGTGATCCGCAACTGATCCACAAGGCCGACTGAAGATCATCGTTCGTGTCCGGCGACGACAGGAGATGATCGCGTGAACAGAAAGCGCACGGCCGTAATGATCATGGCTGCGTTCTTCGCCATCGGCACCGCGCCGCTCATCGGGGCCGGTCCCGCAGCAGCGGTGCCTGACGGCGGGGGTGTTGTGGCGATTTATCCGTATGAGGACTTCGACGCCGACTGCGACAACCATCCGCACCGCTGCCCCCGGGGTTAGAGGAGAAAGTCCACGGCTGACAGCGGGTACGGCGATGCGTAGCGGGAGATGAGCCCGTCCTCAGGCCCGCGGCGGCGTCCTTCTATCGGTAGACCACCGGCTTGTTCCGCTTGCCGGGGAACACCATGATCAGCAGCTCCACGGCGCCGTCGGACGACATCAGGGCACCGCGGGGACTGTCGTAGCCGACCTGCACCACCTCGTCCCGTCCCTTGGTCTCCAGCGGCGGTTGCCGGCGGTAGACCTCGACGGTGACGCACGCATGGCCGATCTCGTCGGCCGCCCAGAAGGCCCTTGTCCACCGGTCGGGAAACGGCCGACGCCGGTTGGCGATGTGTGCGGTTTTCACCCCAGCGCCGGCTAGTCCGCTACCGCCGCGAAGGAATGACCGGCCTGGCCCGGGTGCCACATGCCGATCGCGGGGCGCGCCGACTGCCTGAGCGACGTGCTACCGGCAAGTGCTCGACCCGGTACACCGGCGCCGGCAGTCGGCCGGTCCATCCGGCACCGAGGGCGTGCTCGCCCTGGGGCGCAGCCGGCGCTGCCCGGAGGTGGTGCAGCGCCGCCAGGGCCAGGCCGCCGACGCCCCTCCGTTCCGCCGAAGGAGCCCTTGCCCGGCCGTGTAGCGCCCTGGTGCGGTGATGACACCCGGGCTATCGTGGAGGCGAGGGCCGAAGGGAGGCCCAATGATGGCGTTACTGCCTGGCTCGGGGCCGGGTGAGCCGGTCGAGTATCTGTTTCCGGTAAGCCCTGAGGTGCTGGGCGACATCCGGGCCTTCGTCACCCGCCTGGCCGAGGAGGCGGGGGTCGCCGACGGGGAGCGGGAACGGATCGTGCTGGTCACGCACGAGCTGTCGGCCAACGCGGTCGAGCACGGTGCCACCGACATGATCTATGTGCGGTGGGAGGACACCGACCAGGGTGTGTGGATCACCGTGTCCGACCAGGGCGTCTTCGAAGTCGGTGGGGCGATCGGCGAGCGCGGGCTCGGTCTGCGGATCGTCTTGGCCCTGGCCGATGAGGTCACCATCCGGCCGGGCCGGCGCGACGAGCAGGGCACCATGGTCCATCTGCGGATGCCCGTGCGCGCCGGGCGCATCAGTGCGGCAACGGCTGCCCCGGCCCCGCCCGGGCTGCTCCTCGTCGACGGCGACCGGTTCGCCGGCCGATCGCTGTCGGCGTTCCTGGAGGCCGAAGGCTACCCGACGGTGGTGGCGGGATCGGCCCAAGCCGGCCGCGCCGCATCGGCGAGCCTGCCGCGGCTGGCCATCGTCGACCTGATGACCTCCAACGGGCTGGGCGTGCAGCTGTGCGAGGAGCTCACCCGGGCGGGCGTTCCGGTCCTGGCCATGTCGATCCTTGCGCCGCCGGTGAACCTGCAAGCCGGCCGGTTCCTGCGCAAGCCGGTGCATCCGCTGGAGGTGTTGACCGCGGTGCGGCTGCTGACCGAGCCCTCCGCCGCCGGCGCCGCCCCGGATGTGCCCCATGCCTGAGCGACGACTGGTCAGCGGGCAGGCCCCGCTTGATGCGATCCTCAACGGCGGTCTGATCAACCCCTCCATCGCCCTCATCGCGGGTCTGCCGGGCAGCGGCAAGACCGTCCTGGCCCAGCAGTACGCCTTCGCCAACGGCACCGAGCAGCTGCCCGCCCTCTACCTCAGCACCGTCGCCGAACCCCTGAGCAAGATCTTGTACTTCGGCGAAGCCCTGTCGTTTTTCGACCCCGACCGCGTCGGCCGCTCAGTGCTGTTCGAGGACCTCGGCGGCGAGCTCGACGAGCACGGCCTGACCGGCGTGCTCAGCCACATCGGCAACCGGATCGCACGGCAGCCGTGCTCGCTTCTGATCATCGACAGCTTCCGGGCGCTGCGCCACCGGGTGGTCGGCGAGCGGGAGTTCGAAGGCTTCATCCACCAGCTGGCAGGCCAATTGGCCGCCACCGGCACGATGGCGCTGTGGCTGGGCGAATACCGGCGCGATGAGCTGGAGGGCTGCCCGGAGCTGGCGGTCGCCGACGCCGCCGTGCTGCTGGCCACCGAAGGCACCGGCCAGCGCGACAGCCGTGCCCTGCGGGTGCTGAAGCTGCGCGGCAGCGATTTCCGCTCCGGCGCGCACGCCTATCGCATCGAAGCCTCCGGCATCAAAGTCTTCCCCCGGCTCAGCGACATCGACGCCGGAGCGTATGAGCTGGGCGAACGGCGGGCGACCTCGGGCATCCCCGCGCTGGATGAGCTGGTCGGCGACGGCTACTGGCCCGGCTCGGCCACCTTGGTGATCGGCCCCTCGGGCTCCGGCAAGACCGTGATGGGACTGCAGTTCATCTACGGCGGGGCGCGCCTGGGCGAGCCTGGCGTCTTCGCCTCGATGCAGGAAAACCGCGTCCAGCTGGAACGGATGATCAACGGATTCGGCTGGGACGTCAAGGACCGGGCCGCCGTGCTGCGCTGCGACTCCCCCAACGACATCTACATCGACCAGTGGTACTACGACCTGCTCGAGACCATCCAATCGACCGGCGCCTACCGGCTGGTGATCGACAGCCTCGGCGATCTGGCGGCCGCCTGCCCCGATGAGAAGCGGTTCCGGGAGTTCGTCTACGCGCTGCTCAACCATTGCTCCCGGGCGGGCATCAGCGTGCTGCTCACCTACGAATCGGCTGAGCTGTACGGCCACACCCGGCTGTCGGAGCGCGGCGTGTCGCACCTGTCCGACAACGTGATCCTGCTGCAGTACCTGCGCAACCAGGCGCACGTCGGGCGAGCGCTGACCGTCTTGAAGACCCGCGCGAGCCATCACATCCCGCAGCCCCACCAATTCGACATCACCCACGATGGCATCAACATCACCGCGCCCTTCAACGCCGTTTGAGGCGCGTCCCGATCACCGTCACCCGCACACCGTGCACCTCATCGGCGAGCTGGACCGGACCACCTGCGATCTCCTGGCGGCCGCCATCGGCCAGGCGGCCCTCCCAGGCCGCGACCTCATCATCGACTGCACCCGTCTGGACTTCATCGACGCGGCCGGAATCACCGGCCTGGTGCGCGCCGCACAGATGATCGGCCCCGGACAGCTGCGGCTCACGAACATGCCCGCCGGCCTGGCCGAAATCATCGATCTGCTCGACCTTCCGGCCACGGTGCCCAACCTGCGCCGCGACAGCACCTAGCTCCATCGCCGGCGATCGCAGCGGGCAGCTCACCGGGCCGCCCGCGCCCAGGCCCGCAGCACCCGCGAAGCGCGCGCCGCGCCAGGTCGGTGGAAGTCGGCGCAGGCCGCTGAGTCACTCTCCGTAGATGTCGACCACAGCAACCTCGGAAAGGGAGGAGGCGCTCGATGAGTGAAGCGTTCTACTCGCACGCGCGGCTGTACGACCTGATGTTCCCGGGCGGCGGACCCGCAGTCGACTTCTACCGGGCCGAGGCCAATCGGCAGGGCGGGCGCGTGTTGGAACTCGGGTGCGGCACCGGGCACAAGCTGATCCCCATCGCCTCCGACGGGCATCGGTGCGTCGGTCTGGACTTCTCGTCAGAGATGCTGGCTGAGGCTCAGCGCAAGGCGAACGAGCGCGGGGCGGCGGTGGAATGGGTGCAGGGCGACATGCGGGCCTTCGATCTGGGCCGCACATTCGACTTCGTGTTCATCACAGCCAATTCCCTGCTGCATCTGCATGAGGCTGAGGATCTGGTGAGCTGCTTCCGGTCGGTCCGAAGACACCTGGCGCCTGGAGCACGGTTCGTCTTCGATGTATTCAACCCGAGCGTGCGCCTGCTCGCCGAGGCCGATGGCGTACGGCGCACCCGGCAGTCGTTGTCGTTCATGGATCCTGACCGTGGCAACGTCAGCGTCGATGTCGCTGAGATCTACGATGCGCCTGCGCAAGTCACACGCGGGACGTGGTACCTCTCGACCGACTCCGAGCCCGACTTCGTCGTCGCACCGCTCGAAATCAGGAGCGTCTTCCCACAGGAGCTGCCGCTGCTCGTCTCGCTGGGCGGCCTTCGGCTCGTCGAGCGCTTCGGCGACTGGTCTGGCCGGCCCTTTGCCGTGGATACGCCGCTTCAGCTGTGCATCTGCGAGTCCGCGTGATTGACGGTGAGAGCACCGTCCCGGTCAAGCGAAATTCGCCCTGACGAACGAGGCGTCATGCGGCTGCGCAGTCCACCGGCAGACACGCCGGCGGCGCCCATGTTTGAATCAGCAGGCCACCACGGCCGACTGCGGACAGCCCGCAAAGGCATCCCACAACGGCATTCCACGGAGGAGAGCGGATGACACAGACACGCGTGCTGGTGATCGGCCTGGATCCCGCCAAGATCCAAGGCTGGGATCCGGAGCCGATCCAGGCGGCGATGGCACGCGGCCGGGCCCGCTTCGACGATCACAACCTCGAGGCCGACTGGTGCCTGGTGACGCTCGACGACGACCCTGAAGGAACGATCGCACGGGCGCTGACCCGCACAGACTATGGCTGTGTGGTGATCGGAGGCGGCATCCGCAAGCACGAACCGTTGCTCGAGCTGTTCGAGAAGGTCATCAACCTGGTGCACCGGCACGCTCCCGGTGCAGCCATCGCCTTCAACGACAGCCCCGAGGATTGCGCCGATGCAGCTCTGCGGTGGCTGCGCTGACCTGGCAGGACCGGGTGAGGGCATCACGGCCCGCCAGGAGCACCGCAACGGAAACATACTCGACGGCAGGTCAGGGCTTTGATCACAGGCGGACCCCCGGCTGCCGGGCATCGGCGCTCCGACCCGTTACCGGGCCGTATGGCAGGGCTCTTCTCCTTCTGCTCTCCTTCTGCTCTCTTTCTGCGCCGTACCCGGATCCGCCGTGCCGTACGTCCTCGCTCCGATGCTCTCCCCGAGCTCCAATGCCCTGTGCGAGCTTGCCCCGCCCGCACTGGTCACCATGGAGCGGTGACTGGTCCTGGGGACGCCGCGGCGCAGCCGGTCGCGGAGTGCCGAGGTGCACCGGCAGCCTTACCCCTCCAACGGGCGGTGGCGCGGGATTCGATCACCTTCTAGATTCGGGGTGTGCGGAAACGGGCGTTCCTTACGGCGATCCTGGCGGCCGCGCTGCTGAGCGGCTGCGCCGAGGACGTGGTCGTGCCCTACGGACCGGCACCCACCCCGAGCGGCCCGCTGGCCCTGGCTCTGCCCGCGCCCGACAGCGGCAGGCTGCGAGCGCGGGAGTGGCCGCGCGCCTGTGACCTGTTGACCGAGGCCGACATCCGAGCGATCCTGCCGTCCACCACTCGTGTCAGCAGCACGTCGGAGGATGGCAAGTTCATCAGCACCGGCGGCGAGGCCCCGTACAACTTCGTCGTGCCGGGCGCCAGGTGCGCATACGAGGTGTTCTTTCCCGGCACCTACGATCCTTCCCGCAGCGCGTCCGTCTCCATCGAGGTCCTCTTCGCCGGCAGCCCCGAGCTGGCCCGGCAGAACTGGGACAAATTCGTCGCCGGCCCGAACAACCTGCAGTGCACCGTTGACTTTCCCGGCCTGGGCGCCGATGCCTGCTTGCGGGAGACGGTGACGAAGTATTTCACCGTGCGGAAGAAGGGCGTGATCGTTGAGATCGGCTCGCGCGATCCGAGCCTGGCCGGGGGCAGCCGCCTGGCCGGTCAGAGCGAGGAAGACGCCACCAATGGCTGGGCTGCCACCCGTGTCTGGAATGCCGAGGTGACCCCCCTGTTCGTCCGCCCCGTCCTCGCCCGGCTGCCCTGAGGCGCGGTTCCGCAGCTCCGTTCCGTCGCCGGCAGCGCGACAGCACCTGGGATCGAAACCTCTGCGCCGCAGGTGGCCGCCGGGACGGGCACCTGCAGGTTCCAAGCCGTGCTGACCATTGTCATGAAACACGCCTTACAGCACGTTGCCGTGCAGGGCGACTTCGTTGACCGCGCCGTGGGCGGTGCCCTGGTCGGCGGTGACCGCGCAGTGGGTGTCCCAGCCCAAGGCGACGTCCTGCTCGTCGGGCTCGTCCAGGGCGCACCGGAAGTCGGACATCAGGCCATCGCCGCCTGCCGAGTGAGCACCACCGCGTGCCCTGGTAGCGCAATCGCAGGAGTGACCGATGGGAGATCATCAGCGCCAGCGCGCGGCTGTATGCGCGCTCCCCCACTCCGCCAGCTGCCTGGTCGGTTCATCCGGCGGTGAGCGCCGACAGCAGCCCGCCGGACCTGCCGGCCGGTCCGCTGCCGGTGCAGGGCGGCGGCCCGGTGAGCTGATCGGGCCGCCTATCGGCTCTGGCAGCCACGGGCAGCATGCTGCGCCGAGGGCACCTACCGGTCGGCGTCGTCACCGCGGCAGCGGTGCTGATCGATGCTCGTTCCCGGTTCGCCGGTGCGTCCATCATCCGGCGAGCTGAGCCGCGATCACCCTTGTGAGGGACGCCCGGCACCGCGGCGCGGGGCTAGCGTTCATGGTCCTCAGGTGATCGCCGGCTGCCTCGTCCATGGAGCGATGATGAAGGAAACACGTGTCCCGTCCCGGCGCCGAACCCGATGGATCATCGCGATCCTGGTCATCGCGGCCATGGTGGGGGCGGGGGTGGCGATCGTCGCGCTGAACCGTTCCGGCGCGGCCGATGGGCCCCCGTTCGGGCTTGTCACTCCCTTGAGCTTCCGGCCGGTGCTGGAGGCCAAGGACGGCTCCTCCTGTACAAGCCCGGATCTACGCAGTGAGGACGGATCCTTCTGCTACCGGCTGGGTGAGGGGATGACGGTCAGGCAAGCCCGGCAGATGCGGGCGGAGAAACTGCCCGACAGCAGTCAGTGGGTGGTGGTGATCACCTTCGTCTCCGCCGACGGCGCGGCGTTCGGCCAGCTGAGCGGCCGGGCGGCGGGCCAGCCCTATCCCCGCAACCAGCTGGCCATGGTCGTGGACGGGGTGGTCGAGGCTGCTCCGACGGTCACAGACGCGATCACCGGCGGAGCCGTCCAGCTATCAGTCGGGGGGGCGACCCAGCAGGCGGCCACCGATTTCGTGCGGCGCTTCAAGCCCTGACCGGCAGGCGGATCCGAGATCGAGGCTGTTTTCGGCCGCATGCCGGCCCGGGAGGACGGCCGCGCAGCATCCGGTCCCCGCTCGGCGAGCGGTGCCGGATATGGCCTCTCAGAGCGCACCGGACGGAGCGCTGAGCCGGTCTTCCTCCATGGCCGCGACCAGCAGCCCGGTCGGCCACCTTGGGCGCGCGTCTGCTGGATTCTGCCGGGTGAGCCGATCACCGCCGCACCGTCCGTCATCGAGGAGCACTGCCGTCTGACGGCGTCGTCGAGGCGGCGGAACAGCCGGCCTTGTCCGACGACAACGGTTAGGGGATCCATTCGGCACGCAGCAGGCCCGTGGTCGCCTCCCCCGTCGCTGAAACTGCTTGCGTGAGATGCAGCGGTGCGACGTGAACGCGATGACCGGTGAAGCGGAGCCGGTGGCGGGAGCGCTACCTGTCGAGGCCGCCGAGGTGCGCGTTGTCTGCCACGTGCCCCGGTTTCTTGACGATCGCCACCGTCGGCTGCGGCCGTGACCCGGTCATGACACGGCGCGGACGAGGCGGGGACATGGCCCCGAGATAGTGGGCGCGTCGACGGGCAGGTCGCGTGCGAATCACCGAGCGTGCGGCGAAACCCGGCGGCGTGTCGTGAGTGACGCCGATCGGGATGACCGGCCGTGCGGGAGGGCCTTGAGCCGGCCTTGAGCCGGCCTTGACCCGAACCGTCCACCGCCGGACGGGAACGCGGACGGGACGCCGTGTCCGGACAAGCCGGAGGCGGACTGCGGCACGGCGACCGTACCGGTCGGCTGGTCGGAGCCGGACGGGTCGGCCGTCCAGATGGCCTCGGCCCGGCGTGCGGCCACCGATCCGGGCCACCCGGATCGGGTCGGTGCGGTCAAACGGGGCGAGGTGAACCGGCCGGGCCGCTGCGACCGTCCGTCGGGCGGAAAGTCGCGGCAAAGACGATCACGAATGGGAGAAGACATGGCTGATGACAGACAATGGGACCGGCGTTCGCTGTTGCGGGGCGCCGCCGTGGTGGCCGGTGCGGCCGCGACGGCGCCGCTGCTCGGCAAGACGGCCACGGCGCTGGCCGGCGGCGGTGACGCGGACGCGCTGTTCAAGGCCGGGAAGTTCGAGCAGGCCGGCCGCGCGTACGAGGAGATCCTGAGAAAGGATCCCAAGAACCTGCACGCGGCCCGCCGACGCGGCTACGTCGGGCTGCTGGCCAACCGGTTCCCCGATGCCGAGAGACACCTCAAGCTGGCCCTCGCGCTGGCGCCCGACGACAAGGACACCAACCGGCTCCTGGCCGACTGCTACATCCGGCAGGACAAGCTCTCCCTGTCGGCACCGCACTGGCGAGCCGCCGGCGAGGTCAGCTACGCCAAATGGTTCGCGGCGTTCTCCGGCGAGCCGTATCAGGTCCACGGCGACACCGCGCAGCTGCCCTGGAAGCAGATGGACCCGGAGCCGCTGGTGGAGGCCTCGGTCAACGGCGGGCCGACGAAGCGCTTCACGTTCTACACCGGCGCCCCGTCGCTGCAGGTGTCGGCGACGGTGGCCAAGGAGGCCGGGCTGAGCCCCGTCGCCAGCGAGAAGATCGACTACTTGAACGGCACCGTATGGGTGCACTACGGGGCGCTGAACTCCCTCAAGCTGGGCGGCATCGAGCTGCGCAACGTCCCCGTGAGCTGGTCGACGACGGAGTCGGGTGAAGACGTCGACACCGACAGCGACGGCATGATCGGCATGTGGATCTTCTACCACCTGTTGACCACCTTCGACTACGCCGGCCGTCGGCTGATCCTGCGGCGCCGGACCCCCGGAACGGCCGCCAAGGCACGCGCCGCCGCCCGGCGGGCGGGCGCCGGGCCCCTGCCGATGTGGATCGCCCGCGAGCACGCGCTCCACAGCCGGGGCAGCCTCACCGGTGCCGCCGGCTCCGACACAGGCGTGGTGGGCGTGCTCTTCGGCGGACACAGCGAGGTCGCCGGGATCGTGAACGGGGCGACGGCCAAGCAGTTGCAGATCCGCATCGACCGCGACCGCCCGGTCGAGACCTTCGTCGGCAGCCACCCGACCGTCACCTACCCCTGCTACCCGAAGGAGATGCGCCTCGGCGACGTCACCGCCAACGGCGTCTACTGCTTCACGAACCCGAACGCGAACTCGCCGCTCAGCCCCCACGGGTTCGACGTGCCGGCCGCCTTCTTCCACAGCTTCCACAAGCCCAACACCATCACCCTCGACTTCACCGACATGAACCTCTACGTCGCCCGCGGACAGGCCGCCCCGGGTGACGGGGCGTCCGGCGGTGGCGCTTCGTCCGGTGGCTAGGGCGGTCGTCCCCGGCAGACGGGACGCGGTGACCGGGCACGCGGTGACCAGGTGGGATCGCGGCGCCTAAGCCGCTCGGTCTACCGGGAGTCGTCATGGCATGTCCGCCCATTACGGTGACCCGCACGTGGTAGTCGCGCGAAGCCTGCGGCGATCCGCTGACTGATCGAGCACGGCTTCGGCCCGTCGTCGCCGGGCTGCGAGATCGACGTACTGCGATCCCGGATGTGAGGGCCGCATGTGCTCGACGACCACGCGTACGTGCCCGTGCGCAGAGGTTGACGCGAAGACCGGC
>NZ_BOOJ01000039.1 GCF_016863175.1 Paraplanobispora siamensis | reverse complement strand
CATGTCCGGGGTCTTTCCGGCGTCCTCCGGG
Source organism: Paraplanobispora siamensis (assembly GCF_016863175.1). Classification (GTDB taxonomy): domain Bacteria; phylum Actinomycetota; class Actinomycetes; order Streptosporangiales; family Streptosporangiaceae; genus Planobispora; species Planobispora siamensis. Next base: position 13,521 of record NZ_BOOJ01000039.1, on the reverse strand, counting down.
AGATCTTTCAGGCGGGCACCCTCTCCAGCATCCGGGTGCACGCCCGGTCGGCGAAGGCCGCGATGGTCAGGGAGGGGTTGGGCCCCACGGGACCGGGCATGGCCGCGCCGTCCAGGACGTAGAGGTCGGGATGGTCGAAGACCTCCCCGTTCGCGTCGCACACGCCCTCGTGCGGGCCGTCGCCCATGGGGGCGCCGCCCAGCGGGTGGACGGTGATGATCCGGCGGACGAACCAGGAGAACCACACGGGGTTGTCGATGTACGACGCGCCCAGCTCGTCGGCGATCGCCCGCATGGTGGCGCGGACCCGCTGGAAGTACTCCATGCTCGTGCGGGTGCTCCACCGTACGTCGAGGCGGCCGTCGCGCAGCCGCATCACGCCGTCGGGGATGTCGCGCCCCATGCCGAGCAGGGGCAGCGAACCCGACGACAGCGTCCCGTCGGACAGCAGCCCGGAGATCGCCGAGCTCAGCCCGGTGTCGGCCGAGCGGGTGGTCTGGGCGTAGAGCCACCTGATCGCGAAGTCGGCCGCGCGCAGCAGGAGGCGGACCCGGCCGCCGCCGCTGTACTCCGCCAGCCAGTCCACGAAGGCCGGGTACCCGCCGTCCTGCACGTAGTAGCCGCGTCCCTCGCCGCCGTCGGCGCCGTCGGAGACGCGGACCGCCGCGGTGATGACCGGTCCCCGGCTCGCCCGCAGCAGGGCGGGGGCCGCGCCCCGGCCGGGCAGCAGGAAGGTGAGCAGATCCCCGTTGCCGCAGAACCGCGTCCCGAGCGCGTCGCTCAGGCCGGGAAGCTCGGCCCTGCTGCGCAGCAGCAGCAACGTCGTGCCGTACGTCCCGGCGGCGAGGATGAGCCGGTCGCAGGTGATGTGGCGCTGGGGCAGCGTGCCGGGGGCGACCTTGTGCCCCTCGTAGGAGGGATCGTGGTGGACGTAGCTCACCTCGTACCCGCCGGAGAGCCCGCGGCGGATCGCGCGCACCTCGCACCGCGTGCGGATGTCGGCGTCGTGGTGCGCGGCCGCCGACAGGTAGGTGTGGTCGAGGGTGTTCTTGGCCCCGTCGTTGCAGCCGATGTCGCACTCCCCGCACAGCCGGCAGGTCTGGCGCGGCAGGCCGTGCACGTTGCCGTACTCCGCCGGGGCGATCGGCAGGCCCAGGCCGGGCGGGGCGCCGGGGGCGGGCGCGAAGCTGACGGCCAGCGGCGGCAGCTCGAATTTGAGGTGCAGTTTGGCCGCCGCCTCGCGCAGCTCGGCCGTCTTGGGGGTGACGCTGTAGGCGGGCTCCCGGAACGGATAGGGCGCGGGGGTGAGCATCGCCTCCACCGCGTCGTAGTGCGGGTCGAGGTCGGCCCGGGTGATCGGCCAGGTCTCGTAGCCGCCGCCGGGCAGCGGGTCGTCGCGCACGAACCAGCGCTCGTCCTTGCGCAGCAGGACGTTCGCGTAGATGAGCGACCCGCCGCCCAGCCCGCTGGAGACCACCGAGCTGAAGCCGTTGAAGCGCCAGACGTCGAACAGGCCCTGGAGCCCCTGGTGCGGATCCCAGAAGGCCCGCTTCATCTCGGCGGGCGAGCGGGGGAAGCTGCCCGGAGGGTAGGCCCGCCCCCGCTCCAGGACGACCACCGACAGGCCGGCCTGCGCCAGCCGGTAGGCGGCGACGGACCCGCCGAAGCCGGAGCCGACGACCACGGCGTCGACGTGCTCGGTACCCCTGCCATCCCGATGGGCCGCCATGGGTCAGCCCCTCCCGGTCCTGGACGGCTCCTCCGGCCAGCCCTTCAGCGCGCGCTCGGCCTGGGCGTGGCCGAACTCGATGAGCTGCTCGGCCGTCTTCTCCCGGAAGCCGAGGAAACCGCTGAGCGTCAGCTCCCTGCCCTCCGGTTCGATGAGCCGCAGGTCCACCTGCTTCTTGTCGCCCGCGAGCTCCGCCTGCGGGGCCTGCTCGATGAGCGTGTTGATCGTCTTGGCGTGCTCGTAGCTGCTGTAGACGGAGTAGCGCGCGATGTTGTCGGCGATCCGGCTGATGGCCGCGCCGAGTGAGGCCGGCGAGCCGAGCACCGAGCTGACCCCGGAGGCCGAGACCACGACGACCGCGTCGGGCCGGTAGTCGAAGACCGGGGACAGCGGGGTGTTGGCCACCAGACCGGCGTCCACGTGCTCCTGGCCGCCGTGCATCCCGGGCCGGAACAGCAGCGGTACGGCGGCGCTGGAGAACAGGTGGTCGACGGTGAGCTCCTCCTGCAGGTACTCGTACGACAGGCTGTAGGGCCGTTCGGCCGCCGCCGGCGCCCGGTCGCGCTCCGGCTTCCTGTTGGTGAAGCGGATGACCCGCCCCGTCGACAGGTTCACCGCCGAGACGATCAGGGTCATCCCCTCGCGGACGGGGATGCGGCCCTTGGGGTCGTTGGGCCGGCCGAGGTTGTCCAGCACCCACCGCCGGGCCTGGCGGGTCTCGGCGAACCAGGTCCAGGCGATCGTGTTGAGCAGATAGTCCGTCAGGCCCGTGGTCGGCCCGCGCAGCAGCGCGCCCCAGTTGATCAGCCCGAAGTCGAGGCGGGGGCCGGCGAAGTCGAGCGGCCGGACCGAGCGCCACATCCTCGCCAGTTCCTCGGCCTTGAGGCCGACGGCCACCGCCGCGGCGTTGAACGCGCCCGCCGACGTCCCGGAGACCACCTGCACCCGGTCGAGCAGGCCCCGCTCCTCCAGATGGGCGATCACCCCCGCGCCGAAATAGGCGGCCGGCGCCCCGCCGCCCGACAGCACCAGGGCCAGCTTGCCGCTCATCGCTCCCACCCCGCCTCGGATGGTACGGCGCGCCTGCGGGCGGCCTCGGCCCAGGCCTGGGGACGGCTCAGGTAGGCCTCGCGCACATTCCTGCCGAACAGCAGCCCGAATGCGGCCATGGCGCGCGCGGCCTCGTCCGGCGAGACGGCCTCCCGCGCCCGCATGGACGCGATCATCCTGGCCAGGCCGGCCAGGCCGATCCGCAGGACGCCGCCGCCCGCGACCGCGTCCCCGTTGCGGTACAGCCGCGAGTGGAGGGTCGTGGTGTCGGGCATGAGGTCGAACCCGAAGTCGTCGCGCACCCTCTTCTCCCCGGCGAAGCGGTGCCGCGCGCCGGCGTGCTCGAACTCCGCCTCGTAGGTCATCAGCCGCAGCCCCCCGCCGCGGGACGGCACGAAGAGCTGGAAGGTGCCGTTGCGGAAGGGGATGCGGCGGGTGATGCCGGGAAGCTCGATCTCGCCGGAGAGCGCGGCGGTGTGCTGCGGGTCGGCGACGAACCGGTCCACGTTCCCGATCGTCACGGTGGAGTGCAGGCGCAGCCGCCACCCGGTGCGCCGGCCGACCCGCTCGCCCTCCTGCGGGGTGTCCACTCCCATGGCGAACGGTCCGCTCATCGTCTCGTGGAAGACAAGTCCAGTCATGGCGGGCTCACCCCATGTGCCGCTTGAGGAAGTCGATCATGTAGGGGAAGACGTCCTGGTGGGCGTGCTGCCCCATGAAGATGTCCTGGTGGCCGTAGCCCGGGAAGACGGCCAGCTCGTGCCGGCCCGGCACCACCGCCTGCAGCCGCTCGTGGCACACCACGTTGGAGTCGGCGAAGACGTGGTTCCTGTCGCCCGTGGTCAGCAGCATCGGCGTGTCGATCGAGGCCGCGTCGGCCAGGTAGTCGCGGGGCAGGGCGTCGTAGCGGGGGTTGCGGGTGTCGTACTTCACGGCCCTGCCCGCCCGCACCATCTTCAGGACGTGCCGGTAGTAGTTCAGGCCCGTGGGACCGTACAGGTCGCCGCTGCGCCGGTGGGTGACCGGGTGGAGCTTGTCGTGGGCGTAGAGCGCCGGCCAGCCCGTGCCCCACATGAGGCTGAGCATGTGGCAGGCGGGCTCGTCGCACTCGGGGTGGAACAGCGACACGACCTGGGAGAAGATCCGCCCGCGGGACAGGAGCGGCTCGTTGTGCCAGGACGGGTCCAGGTAGGGGAAGCCCAGCACGTACTCGACGAGGGTGGGGGCGAACGTCAGCTTCGCCCGCGACCAGGCCGGCACCCTGGGCGTGAGCGCCGCGCTGTTGGCGATGACGCTGCGCACGCCGGACACGGCCCCGCCGAACAGGCTCATCGTGAACGAGACCGCGCCGAGGCAGTGGCAGATGACGTGCACCCGGCGCTCGCCGACCACGTGGCGGAGCGTCTCCAGGGCGGCCGGGTGGTCGTACAGCGCGATGTCGTCGAGCGTGAAGCGGTGCATCGACCGGTTGTACGGATGCCGGTTGCTCATCCGGTAGTCCAGCGTCCACACCTCGGGGAACCCGTTGTCCAGCAGGTAGCGGACGAGGTTCTCGTGCTCGGGCATGATGAACATGTCGCTGGAGGTGGTCAGCCCGTGGATCACCAGGACGATGTCGTCGCTCTCGCCTCGCCTGAACCGCAGCATGTCGAGGCCCAGGCCGTCGGCGGTGGTGAACGGGTGGGTGGAGACCTCGGCGTCCGGAACGCCCTCAAGGGTGAACAGGGGAATGTGGCGTGTGACAGGTGTCATGGCTGTCTCCCCGGTGAGGCCATGGGAACCCGTCCATCCTCAGTGCCCCACCCGGGATGCGAATCAGGGAACGTCCTAGGGAAAACCCCGGGCCGGGTCCCCAGGGGTGGGCCCCTCCCAGGGGGCGGAGGCGCCCTGGCTACCCTTCAGCCATGGTCGCCGCCCTGGAGCTCTATCTCGATCCGGTCGCCGAGAAGCGGATCAGGACGCTGTGGGACGCGCTGGCCCGGGAGGGCGTCCCGTCGATGCGCGACCTGCTCAAGGGCCGTCACCGTCCGCACGTCTCGCTGATCAGCGCCTCGCGGCTGGACGGTCCCGCGGTGGCCGCGGCGCTGCGGGGCATGGAGGTGGCCGTCCCGCTCAGTCTCCGCTTCGACTTCGTCGGGCAGTTCCTCGGCCGGGTGCTCTGGCTCGGCCCGGTCCCCACGCCGCAGCTGCTGGCCCACCACGCGGCGGTGCACGAGCGGCTGGCCGCGGCGGGGATCACCGGGTTCGACGTCTACCGGCCGGGGGCGTGGGTGCCGCACTGCACGCTGTCGATGCGCGTGCCGTTCCCCAGGCTGCTGGACGGGATCCGGCTGTGCATGGACGTGCTGCCGATCGAGGCGACCGTGGTCGCCGCCGCCGTCGCCGACCACGCCAGGGACACGCTCATCCCGCTGTGAGGCATCCCGCTGTGAGGCATCCCGCTGTGAGGCATCCCGCTGTGAGGCATCCCGCTGTGAGGTGCCGTGGGGCGCCGCGGATCACGGCGCCCTCCGCCGGGTCAGCGGCTCCGGTCGAACTCGTGGGCCTTCACTCCGCCGATGAACGCGTCCCACTCGGCGGGGATGAAGGACAGCGCCGGGCCGTCGGGGTCCTTGGAGTCGCGCGCGGCGATCAGCTCGCGTGCCCGGCCTTGTGGCGGGGGCCGGCGGTGACGCCTGTGAGCTCCGCGGCCTCGTCGCCGCGCAGCAGCACGCGGGCGTACGCCTCGGTCTGCAGCAGTCCGGGGAACACCAGCGGCTCGTAGGCGCGCAGGCTGGTCGCGACCTGCTCCTTGTCGCGCCATCTGCCGAACCAGGAGGGGATCTGCCGGCCCTTGCGCCAGTCGAGCAGCCGCTGGAGGGCTCCGCCGGTGCCGAGGGTCTCGTCGCGGACGTGGGCGAGCTCGGGGCTGGCCGGCAGCCGGCCGGCCTCGATGCCGCTGATCAGGGACTCGCTGAAGTGGATCCGCTGGGCGAGCTCGGCCTGGGTGAGGCCCGCCGCCTGGCGGTAATGGCGTAGCCCCCTGCCCCATATCGCCTGAGGCGCGCAGATGTCGACCATGGCATCCTCCTTGTCGGAGTTCAAAACCAGGGGTATGGACTCCAGCACTCCATTCTGGTAACCATTCGACTACCAAAAGTAGCGGATCTTCGTCACGCTGACATTATGAGATCCACGGCGGGGAGGCAGGACATGGAACAGGTCCTCAAGGCGTGCTCGATCCTCGCCGAGCACCATTACACGCTGGATCCCGCGATCCGCACCCTGGGGGAGAAGCGGGTGCCGCGCGAGGGGCGGGTCATCGCCTCCGTCCGGCGCTTCGTGCGCGACGTGGCCGCCGACTGGGGTGCGGCCGACGGCGTTCCCGAGGTCGCCGAGCTCCTGGTGTCCGAGCTGGTCACCAACGCCGTCGCGTACGGCGCGGGGGGCGTGCCGTACGCGACCTCCGTGCGCGTCGTGGTCGGCAGGGAGAGGGAACTGCTGGTCGTGGAGGTCTACGACTCCTGTGTCACGATCCCCCGGATGAGGCGGGCCGGGGACGCCGACGCCTCCGGCCGGGGGCTGGCCATCGTCGACACCCTCGCCCACGCCTGGGGGTGGACCCCCAACCCCCACGGCAAGTCCGTGTGGTTCCAGCTGGCGGCCTGGCCCCCGGACTGACGCGGTCGTCCGGGGGCGGCGCCGGACTGACGCGGTCCTCCGGGGGCGGCGGGGTACGGCTAGCGGTACTGCGGCTTCTTGGGGGAGTCGCCGCCATGCTGGTGGAGGCCGCCCTGCGCGAAGGCGGGCCTGCGGCGCAGGAGGATGACGACGATGACGCCGCCGATGAGGAAACCGCCGCCGCCGGCGGCCATGGCCAGGCCGGCGGTCCGCTGGGTGGACTCCTCATCCAGGTCGGTGGAGGCGAAGCCGTTCCACTTCTCGATCTCCTGGGTGAGCTGCTCGTAGCGGGCCGGGTCGCTCTCCTTGACCGTCTCGGCCTCGCGGCTCAGCTCCTCCGCCTTGGCCAGATGGCTCTCGACCCGCGCGCCCGTCTCGCTCGCCCGGGAGAGCGGGATCACGCTCGCGCCGGCGACGAGCAGGCCGATCACTATCGCCGCGATTCCGACCCACCGAATGTGCGCCACCGAACATCACCTTCCGTCAGTGCTGACCGCGGCCGTGTGCGTGCCGGACGCGGGCGGCGGGCCGCCTCCGGCCGCCGTGGGGGAACGCTATCCCGCGTCTTCGCTGGTCACATCCGTCATGCGGGGGACCGTGGCTCACCCGTCCGGGCGATCGCTGCGGTACGTGCGTCATTCCTACCAAAAGGGGTATGCAGGCATTTATATCTACAAAGGGGGAGAAATGGTAGCCAAGAAGATGGAAGGGAACGAGGACCAGCGTCGCCAGGCGGCCCGTGAGGCACGCAGGGCGGGCAAGACCCCGAGCGAGGTGAACGCCACGAAGGGGGGCTCCAAGCAGCGCCACTCCCGTCCGAAGAGCGAGCCGCACCACCACGAGGAGCGCCTGTCCTCGGTCCACCGCGGCAAGCAGGAGGGCGTCCGCAAGAGGCTGGACTCCAACGCCAAGCCCGAGTACAAGTAGACGGCCCGCCCGGCGATCCGCCCGGCCGTCCCGGCGCTCAGACCACCTGGGTCGCGTGCAGGCGGGACACGGTCCAGGTGCGCTGACGCCGGGCGGTGAAGGGCGGCAGCGCCCCGGCCAGCCGGGCAGAGACGTCGATGGCGACCGCCGTGTGACCCGTCACGGCCACCTCGACGCCGTACTCGTCGGTGAAGTGCCCGCTCAGGCCGCGGACGCGGGTCACGAGGTCCTCGGTGGCCCGCGACTGCGGATCGCCCTCGGGAACCAGGGCGATGATCCCGGTGTCGGCGGTCGGGTTCGGGGTGGCGGTGGTGACGGCGGCGACCCCGGGCAGGTCCCGCAGCTCGTCGGCGATCCGGCGCACGACCCCGACGGGATCGGTGGTCCTGATGATGTCGGCGGTGACGAGCAGCGGGCCGTTGAACCCCGGGCCGAAATGCTCGGCGACCAGGTCGTAGGCCTGGCGCTGGGTGCTGCCCGGCGGCGCGGTGCCGTTGCCGGGCAGGGCCAGCCGCAGGTCGCGCGCCGGCAGGGCCAGCACGCCCAGGGCGAGCACCACCAGCACGACGGTGACGACCGGCCGGCGGGTGACGGCACGGACCCAGCGCTCCGCCGGGCGCGTGCCGCCGGTGCGCTCCCCGCGCCAGGGCAGGCGGGAGGGGGCCCGGCGCGGCCGGAGCCGGTCTCCCGAGACGCCGAACAGGGCCGGCAGCAGGGTCAGCGCGACGAGGACGGCGACGAGCACCGCACCGGCGGCACCCAGGCCCATCGTGGTCAGGAAGGGGATCCGCGCGACGGCGAGTCCCAGCAGCGCGATGACCACGGTGAGCCCCGCGAACACGACCGCCGACCCGGCGGCGGCCACGGCCCGCCGCCCGCCGGCGCGTCCGCGCCCTCATGGCACCCGGAACTTCTCGGCGATACACGGACCGAACCCCGTGAACGGCGATCCGGGGAACGGAGTTGGCGACGGCGGGAGGATCACGACGGCGGCCGGGACGGTCCCCTTGCCGTCCCCGGAGGACGTCTTGGCGCGGGAGGGCCCTGCCGGACGCCGATCGGGCGGGCCCTACCGGACGTCGACGTAGCCGGTGGCGCTCTTGGCGGCCAGGCGCCGGGAGTCCCCGGCGTAGACCGCCTGCCAGGAGCCGTCCCCGCTCGCCGTGAACGTCTTGCGGAAGGTGCCGGTGGCGCCGGTCGTGGCGGTGCCCGCCGTACGCCAGGTCGCCGATCCGCGGGGCCTGAACTTGATGGTGACGCGCTGCTTGGCGGCGGCCGTACGGGTGCCGGCGGCGGTGTACTGGCTGAGGGTGCCGACGAGCGTCATCTTCCGGCCGCGCTTGATCCGGTCGGGCCCGGTGTTCACCAGGGAGACGCGGGTCCTGGCCCTGGTCGCGGGGGCGGAGCCCGCAGCGGGGATGACCGCCCCGGTGCTCTGGCCGGTGGCCAGCTGCTTGAGCTGCGCGGCGGTGCCGTTGAAGACGTTCTGGTCGCCGGGGAAGGTCCCGGAGCTGGCGTACTGCCAGATGGCGTGCCGGGTCCAGCCCGAGGGCAGGGTGCCGACGGAGGAGGCGTAGCGGGCGATCCAGAGCGGGTGGTCGCCGAAGGCGGCGCTGCCGCCGGTGCAGGTCTGCCACCAGTAGGTGTTGGTGTAGATGGTGGGCCGCCTGCCGGTCAGCGCGAGATAACGGTCGCTGAAGGAGCGGATCCAGCTCACCATCTGGGCGGGCGACAGGCCGTAGCAGGTGTCCAGGCCGTTGGAGGACTGGTACGGGTTGAACTCGATGTCGAGCGCGCCGGGCAGGGTCCAGCCGTCGGCCGTCCAGCCGCCGCCGTTCTTCACGAAGTAGTCGGCCTGGGCGGCGCCGCCGGACTTGTGGGGCAGCGCGAAGTGGTAGGCGCCCCGGATCATGCCGGCCTGGCGGGCGCCCTGGTACTGCGCGGCGAAGTAGGGGTTGCGGTAGGTCACCGACTCGGTGGCCTTGACGTAGGCGAACCGCCCGCCCGCGCCGTACACCGACGGCCACGACACGCTCGGCTGGTGGGAGCTGACGTCCAGCCCCTGGATACCCGACGGGACGGAGGCGGCCAGCGCGGGTCCGGGAATCGCCACGCACGCGGCGGAGGCGAGCACCAGCCCGCCGAGGACAGTTCCGGACAGACGTTTCACTGGTGCCCCATCCCTCACAGGGCGCTCTGCAGCGCCGGCGTTTCTCCCTCCGATCGGCCGTCACGCGGACGGCATGAGGAAGGAGGAACGGGCGGGGATGTGAGGTGGGTCACGACCGGCCGGGCAGGCGAAAGCCCGGTGAGCGGGCCCGCTCACCGGGCTTTCATGATCTTTTCTGTCGTGGGGACGCGGAGGTCCGCCGGAGGAGGGGGCAGGGTGTCATTCCGCCACGGGCAGCCAGACGCGCATCGTCGCGGGACCGCGGTTGCCCCAGCGGTGGTACGGCACCAGCCGCAGGGTGATCTTCCGCCCGTGGTCCGGCAGACCGGACAGGCCGGACAGGGCGGGCATGGCGGCGTACGGCCAGGCGTCCTGGCCGGGGGAGTGGAGCAGGGCCTCCGTCTCCAGCTCGACCACCCCGTCGGCCTCCAGCTCGGTGAGGGGACCGGGCAGGACCTCCACCTCGGCCGGCGGCGGCTCGTCCCCGGGCGACTCGGCGCAGTAGACGATCGGGCCGCGCTCCACGGCGGCGCAGCCGCGCAGCGCGTCGATCCCGCGGCCGGGCCCGGTCCACCGGGGCCGCACCGGCAGATCGAGCCTGACCACGTCCCCCGGCCGCCAGTCCCGGTCGGCCACCGCGTACCCGGGCGCCGCCCCAGCGCGTGTTGAGGTAGCCGTCGGGCTCCTGCGCGGCGGCCACGTCGTACCCGCCGTCGGCCATCGGCGAGGAGTGCCACGGGTTGAGCCAGACGGCGTTCACTCCGAGGTCCGCCAGCTCGGGCAGGCCGGGATCCCCGGCCCGGGCCATGGCCTCCAGCAGCTTGTAGATCTCCGAGTCGCTGAACTCCCTGCCGCGGTGCGGGCCGCGGGGGGAGCGGAAGTTGCCGATCCAGTCCTCCCGCTCCATCCAGTCCCGGCAGTGGGCGATGACGACCTCGCGGCCGAGCCGGACGCGGTCGCCCCAGAAGCCCGGCGAGAGCCGTACGGCCTCCAGGCCCAGGGGGGACGGCACGCCGGAGGAGGGCGGGACGGGACTGACCACGCAGGGCTCCAGACATGAATCCGCGCACGTAGCGGCGCTGCAGGACGAGGAAGAGGATCAGGCAGGGGACGGCCGTGGTCATGACGCCCGCCTGCGACATGCCGTAGTCGATTGGCCACCAGCGAGTTGATCAGCACCACGCGCGGGTCCTCGGCGGAGTACTTGTTGTCGGCCAGGTCGATGCGCGCGACCACGGTTTCGCGCAGGCGGGCGAGACGCTCTACGGCGCGTGGTCGCAGCGCTGGGGGCGGCACGCGGCGGAGCTGCTGCTGACGGCGGAGCCCGAGGTGGACGCGGTGTTCTGCGGCAGCGACCAGATCGCCGCGGGGTTCGTGGAGACGGCCAGGGAACGCGGCCGGGCGACGCCCGGTGTGCACGCGATGCCGTGCAGGCTGGCGGTACGGGACTCAACCGCTCCCTCGGGCGGTTCGTGAGGGCCGGGTTCCCGGGCTTCCAGTGGTCGTACGGCGAAGCCGCGTCCGGTCCCTCCTCAGTCCGGGAGCGGCTCGTCGGCCAGGTAGGGCGGCGCGGGGTCGTACTGGATGAGGCGGCGGACGGCGCGGGCGTGGTCGCGCCCGTGGAGCCGGCCGATCAGCCACAGGGCCATGTCGATCCCGGCCGACACGCCCTGGCTGGTGACCAGGTTCCCGTCCACGACGTACCGGGCGTCGCGGACCACCGTGATCTCACCGCGCGCCTGCAACCCGTCCTCGAACGAGCGGTGGGTGGCCACCCGGCGGCCGCGCGCCGGGCCCGCCTCGTGCAGCAGCAGGGCGCCGGTGCACACGCTGGTGACCCACGAGACCTCGGCGGAGGTCTTGGTGATCCACTCGACCACGGCCGGGTTGTTCACCTCCCGGCGGGTCCCGGTGCCGCCCGGCACCAGGAGCACGTCCAGCGGCGGATGGTTCTCAAGGGTGTGGTCGGGCAGGACCCGCATGCCCTTGTTGCAGCGTACGGGGCCGTCCTGCTCGGCGATCAGGACCGAGGTGTCGGCGCCGCCCCGCAGCGCCGAGGAGACGGTGAACACCTCCCACGGGCCGGTGAAGTCGAGCTCCTCGACGCCTTCGAAGATCAGCAGTCCGTATGTCGTCACGCGCACTCCCTCGTCGATCGCCTGCCCGGCACTCCGGCGGCGCGGCGCCAATGATCCACTTCTCCACGGTGCCGTCCCACCGGATATGCCGTCAACGGTGAGGAATGCCGTCAACACCAGAAAAAGAACACAACACCGGAACTGCCGGATAGACCGGTGCAGGTGAGCCTGTCCCTCCGGGACGCCCACGGCGAGTCCCCGCTGGAGCAGCGGATCTCGGCGACTCCTTCACCCGCAACTCGCTGCCGTGGGTACTGCCGTACTTCGCCGACGTCACCTACCTGCGCAGCGACGCGCCCACCACATCAGGGCCGGAGCATGTCGCGGAAACGGTGGCCCGGAGCGAGATCGTGGAGCACCATCTCGTCGGCGGGCATGCCGAGATGCTCGATGACGCCATGCTGGCCGCCCTCGACCGAGAGCGCCGAAGGCCGGGTTCCGTCATTCGCCCGTCGGTCCGTCCTGGGTGACGGCGTGCAGTGTGCCCGCGGACGGATCCCAGACACGTAGGTCACCGTCTCTGCCGCCGCTGACCACCACCGCGCGCCCATCGAGTTCGGCCGTGGCCAATGTCGTCACCGTCCCCCGGTGGCCGGTCAACGGCGTGCCGACCGCCGTTCCCGCGACCGGATCCCACACGCGCACGGTCGCGTCGTGCCCGGCGCTGACGACGGCCTGCCGTCCGTCCTGAAGCCCGATGACGGCCACCGAGGTCACCTGGTCGGTGTGACCGGTGAGCGGATCGTGGACCAGCGTGCCGGCGGCCACGTCCCAGATCCGCACCGCCCCCTCGGCTCCGGCGCCGGATACCAGCACCATCCGGCCGCCGGGCTCGGTGGCCACCACATCCCTCACCCAGTGGGAGTGGCCGGCCACCCGGGGGCCGAGCGGGCGGCCCGTGTCCGGATCCCACCGGCGCAACGCGTCGTCGGTGTAACCGGCCACCGCGATGGGGCGCCCCCGCAGGGAGGCGGTTCCCAGCGCGCTCACCGCGGGAAGCTTGTGACCGGTCACTACGGGCCTTCCTCGGGACAAGACGAACCGGTACAAACCATAAGGCCCACGGTTCTCCGAGTTGCGGGCCTCACTGCTTTCGGGCCAGCATCTGCACCGCCCGCGACCGGTTCCCGTTCATCGTGACGACGTCGATCCGGCGCTCGTCCACCAGGTCGAGGTCCGACAGGAGCGCGCGGAGGTCGGCGATGTCGTGATGGCGGCACACGGCGCCGTCGTCGGTGGCGAACACCCCGTACGGAGTGCCGGACCGCCGGGCGTGGGCCGCGTAGCGATCCCGGCTCCGCCTGTCGTCCTGCAGGACCATGTCACTGACGTAGAGCAGACCGCCGGGCGCCAGGACCCGGATCAGCTCCGCGACCAGGCTCCGCTGGGCGGCATCGTCGGGGACGCAGGTCAGCACCGCGAACAGGATGACGAGGTCGAAGCTCGCCGGCGCGCAGGCCGGTGCCGGCGGAGACTCGAGTACGGCGAAGCGCAGGTCCGGCCTCGAGCGGCGGCCCCGCGCGATCAGGGCCGGGGACGGGTCCACGCCGGACAGGTCGGAGAAGCCGCGGTCGCTCAGCTCGGCCATGACCCGCCCGTACCCGCAGCCGTAGTCCAGCACCCGGACGTCGCGGCTCACCCCGGACAGCCATGTGAAGTCCACCGGGTGGGTGAACGTCTTCGCGGCGCCGACGGTGTCCCAGTACGCGACCTGACTTCCGGGATCCCTCATGCCGGCAAAGGCTACAGCCGCTCCTGGCTTCCGGCCCCGGACTCCGGGCTCCGGGCTCCACCGACGCGACTCCGATCTCCACGGACGCGCGGTACGGCGGGCGCACGGTGCGCCC
>NZ_BOOJ01000038.1 GCF_016863175.1 Paraplanobispora siamensis | reverse complement strand
GGGCGCACGGTGCGCCCGCCGTACCGACTCCTGGCCCGAGGACGCGCCCGGCTAGTCGTTGACGGTGATGGTGAAGGTGGACGTCGTGTTCCTGACGTCCTGGGCGTTGCCGCTCATCCGCAGGTTGTTGAAGACGGCCGAGCCCACCGCCGGGCCCTGGCCGGCCTCGGGCATCTCGTTGGCCCAGATCCCGAACCCGGACTTGGCGTCGTAGGCGTCACCGCTCTTGCGGGCGCCGGTGATCGAGACGTTGGTGAACACGGTGTCCTTGACCGGGTTCTGCGGCTGGCCTCCCACGTAGTTGGTCTGGAACATGATGCCGTGGTACGTCGGGTCGACGATGTCCACATTGCTCACCCGGATGCCCTGGAACACCTTTGAGGCGGAGAAGACCCAGATCCCGGGGAAGGTCTGGGAGCCCCAGAAGTGGCCGCCGGCCCGGACGATCGAGATGTTGTCGAACCGGGTGGGCGGGTCGGCGCCGAAGCCGTTCATCGGGTAGCCGAAGTCGAGCGAGCTGATCGTGATGCCGGAGTACACCAGCGTGTCGGCGATGTGGATGTTGCGGAAGACGTTGTCGTACCCGCCGTAGACCGCGACGCCGGCCGCCCGCCAGGTCAGGATCGAGGTCAGGTTCTCGTAGACGTTGCCCTTGACGTCCCCGCCGCCCGCGTCGATGGCGGAGAACAGCGCGAAGCTGTCGTCGCCGCTGGCCCGCGACTCGTTGTTGCTGACCAGGTTGTCGGTGCTGCCGTTGGTCATGTTGATCGCGTCGGCGAAGGTGTTCCGGATGCGCGAGTTCTTGATCGTCATCCGGTCGGTGTTGGCGCCCCAGTAGAGGCAGACCATGTGCTCGGCCCAGATGTCGTCGATCGTGATGTCGGCGACGTTGCCGAAGTCGAAGACCTTGCCGGGGCCGTCGATGCGGGAGGTGTAGTTGCCGAAGTAGGCGAAGCCCGCGAACGTCGAGCCGTTGGCCGAGGCCTCGGCGCGGAAGCCGACGTCGGTGTTGTCCTGCGTGGCGGGCGCGTGGAACCTCGTGTACCAGGGCCCGGCGCCGACGATCTTCACCGGCTTGCCGTACACCTGGAACTTGTTCGAGGTCTGGTAGTCGCCGGGCGGCAGGTAGACGCCGAGCCAGCCGGACTCCATCCGGGCCCGGTCCAGCGCGTTCTGCACGTCCTGGTGGGCGAAGCCGGTGGGCGTGACGTAGCGGGCCGGGTCCGGGTTGGCGACCGGCGCGACCTGCTCGGTGTTGACGAAGTCGATCGCGTAGGTGGTGGTGTTGGCCGCGTCCTTCTGCAGCCTGATCCTGCTCCCGGCCGGGACGGTCGTGTTGAGCATCATGTTGGCCTCGTCGTAGATGTGACGCGGCCCGCCCGAACCGGGGGAGTTGCCGGGATTGGTCTCGTTGCCGTACAGCCAGGCGTACCGGGAGGTCAGGCTGATCGCCTTGTGGAAGGAACCGTTGACGTAGACGTTGAGCGTGGAGTTGGTCCCGCCGCCGCCCGGCGCGTCCGGGATGGAGAAGCGGGTGACCAGGGTGTTGGTCGGCGCCTTGGTGGTGAACTCGACGTAGGAGCCGGTGGTGTTCAGCGTCACCGCCTTGCGCCCGGACGCCTCGCCCGCCAGGTCGCCGACGGTCCGGTTCGGGCCGACGACCTGCGCGCCGCCGCCGAGGGAGCCGTCCTCGGCCTCGTACATGTCGTAGGGCATGTTCGCGCCCCGGCCGACGAACAGCGGGACCGTGCTGACGTTGTCGCCCCGCTTGACCGGCAGCTCGGCTGCGTCGGCGGCCAGCTCCGTCCGGACGGTGTACCTGCCGTTGGCGGCGGTCCACGTGCCGAGGTTCACCGGCGCGGTGGTGGCGCCCGCGGCGATCACGCCGTTGTGGGAGCCGGTCAGCGTGCGCACGACGGTCCCGGCGTCGTCGAGCACGGTCAGCGTGATGCCGTGCGCGCCGCTCGCCGAGGCGACATTGCCCTGGTTCTTGATCGCCACAGAGAAGGTGACGGCGGTGCCGTTGGCCGGGTTGCCCGGCGTCCAGCTCACCGGCGAGGCGACCAGGTCGGAGCTGTCGACCGGCCGGACGGTCATCGGCGAGGACGCGGTGAGCTCGTTGTTCAGGTCGTTCTGCTCGATGACCGCGTTGGCCTCGTCCACCTCGGCGGTGACCGGATAGGAGCCCGCGTTCCGCGCGCCGACGTCCGCCGAGACGTTCGCGGAGGCACCCGCCGACAGCGACGCCACCGGGGCGGTGCCGACCTTTGTCCCGCCGAGGTAGAAGTTCACATCGGTGGCGCCCGAGGCCCGGGTGCCGGAGTTGCGCACCGTGGCCTGGAGCCTGATCGTGTCGGTCTCCACCGGGGAGGAGGGCGTCCAGGTCAGGGCGGTGACCTGGAGGTCGGGGTTGGGCGCCGGGGTGCCGATCACCTGGAGCTCGGCGACCTGTCCGCCGCTCGACCCGGTGTTGGAGGTGATCTTGAGCTGGACGTCGGCGGCGTCGGCGGTGACGGGGATCGTCACCGTGTTCCCGCCGGCCGGGTCGAAGGCGTACGGCGCCGCCGCCTTCAGCGTGGTGAACGCCGAGGCGCTCTGCTCGCGGCCCAGGACCTCGATGGTCTGGGTACGGGCGCCCCAGACGGCGTCCGGGTTGAGCTTGACCACGACTGAGGTGATGCTCGCGTTCGCGCCCAGCCTCACCGTCAGCGTGTTCGGGTAGGCGCCGGGCGCGGCCTCCCAGTAGGTGGCCGTGCTGTTGTCGTTGGCGTTGGCCGCCACGAACGTGTGGACGTGCGAGGAGGCGCTGATCGGCTTGCCGACGGCCAGGTTCGAGCCGCCGCCGCTGCCGGTGCGGGTGACGGCGTTGCTGGCGGCGGACTGGTTGCCCGCGGCGTCCTTCGCCCTGACCCGGTAGGTGACGGTGGCGTTGGCGGGCTGGGTGTCGGTGTAGGTCAGGACGTTGCCCGCCACGCTCGTGCGCAGGACGTCGTTGGCGTAGACGTCATAGCCGGTGACGCCGGTGTTGTCGGTGGAGGCGTTCCAGGTCAGCCGGATCTGCCCGGGGGAGGGCTCGGTGTAGGCGAGGTCGCCCGGCGCGGTGGGCGCCTGGGTGTCGCCCGTGTCGCCCCTCCTGGTCACCGCGTTGCCGGCGGCGGACTGGTTGCCCGCGGCGTCCCTGGCCTTGACGTGGTAGGTGACGGTGGCGTTGGCGGGCTGGGTGTCGGTGTAGGTCAGGACGTTGCCCGCCACGCTCGTGCGCAGGACGTCGTTGGCGTAGACGTCATAGGCGGTGACGCCGGTGTTGTCGGTGGAGGCGTTCCAGGTCAGCCGGATCTGCCCGGGGGAGGGCTCGGTGTAGGCGAGGTCGCCCGGCGCGGTGGGCGCCTGGGTGTCGCCGGTGGCGGCGCCGTACACCTCGAACTCCGCGATCTGGGCGGCGGGCCAGGCGGTGTTGGCGGTGAAGCGCAGCCGCAGATGGCGGGTGGTGACGGCGTTGAAGGTGATCGTGGCCGCCGGTTCGAAACGGTGCGCGGCCGGGGCGACGACGGTGGAGAAGGACGAGCCGTCCGTGCTGCCCTGGACCTCCAGGGTCTGCGTGCGGGCCTCCCAGCCCGCCGGGATCTTCAGCACGAGCCGGTTGACCCGTACGGCGGAGCCGAGGTCCACCTGGAGCCACTGCGGGAAGGCGTTGTTGGCGCTCTCCCAGTAGGTGGACTGGTTGCCGTCACCGGCGTTGGCCGCCGCGTAGGTCTGCGTGGAGCCGCTGGCGGTCATCGGCCTGCCCTGGGCGAGGTTGCCCGAGGAGCCCGTCGCGCCGTACACCTCCAGCTCGGCGACCTGCGCCGCCGGCCAGCCGGTGTTGGCCGTAACGTTCAGCCGGACGTAGCGGGCCTCGGCGGCCGGGAAGTTCACCGTGACGGTGTTGCCCGCGCCGGGGCTGAAGGCGTGGGCGGCCGAGCCGGCGAGCGTCGTGTAGGACGTGCCGTCGGCGCTGCCCTGCACGGCGAAGGTCTGGGTGCGGGCCTCCCAGCTCGGCGGGAGCTTCACCACGACCTGGTCGACGCTCGTGGAGGCGCCCAGGTCGACCCGGACCCACTGCGGGAAGGCGTTGTTCGGGCCCTCCCAGTAGGTGGACTGGTTGCCGTCGTTGACGTTGCCGGGTGTGTAGGGGCCGTTGGAGGCGCTGGCGGCGGCGGGCCTGCCCGCGGCCAGGTTGGGTCCGCCTGCGGCGGAGGCGGGGGAGACCGGCCCGGCGGTGACGGCCAGGACGATCACGGTCAGGGTCGCGACCAGTCGTAAGAGCGCTGTGTGGGGGGTTCTCATCCGTTCCTCTGTCTCGTTCGTGGAACGACGGGGGCATGACTCGGCACTCGGGTGATCCCAACTGCTCCCGGTAAGGGCAGCTGGCCGAACCGTAAGATGCCAAATAGATATCGGCAATATTTCGACTGAATTTCGCAAGACGCACACCGCGATGCGATATGAGGTGAAGCTGCGTCATCGCTGGCTGACGGGTCGAGACCGAGCGGAAAACCTGTTTCGCGCTGCGCAACGGGTTGACGTCCGGCGAGCGCAAGCGTGTGCAAATGGTTGCGCTGATTGTCGTATAGTTTGCGGCATGACACGACGACTTGCAGAGGTGGCCAAGAAGGTCGGGGTGAGCGAGGCGACGGTCAGCCGCGTGCTCAACGGGAAGCCCGGCGTGTCCGAGGCGACCCGCGAGGCCGTGCTGACAGCTCTCGACGTGCTCGGCTACGAGCGCCCCACCCAGCTGCGCGGCGACCGGGCCCGGCTGGTCGGCCTGGTCCTGCCCGAGCTGCAGAACCCGATCTTCCCGGCCTTCGCCGAGGTCGTCGGCGGCGCGCTGGCCCAGCAGGGCTTCACCTCGGTGCTGTGCACCCGGACCGTGGGCGGGGTCTCCGAGGCCGACTACGTGGACCTGCTCCTGCAGCAGCAGGTCTCGGGCGTGGTCTTCGCCGGCGGCCTGTACGCCCAGGGCGACGCCTCCCACGAGCACTACGAGCTGCTCCGGGAGCGCAAACTCCCCACGGTGCTGGTCAACGCGGCCGTCGAGCACCTGGGTTTCCCCCAGGTCTCCTGCGACGACGTGGTGGCCGCGGAGATGGCGGTCGGGCACCTGAGGGCGCTGGGCCACGAGCGCATCGGCATGGTGCTCGGCCCCAGGGACCACATGCCCTCGCGCCGCAAGCTGGAGACGTTCCTGGCCTCGGGCGGCGACCCGGCGCTCGTCGAGCACACGATGTTCTCCCTCGAAGGAGGGCACGCGACGGCGACCAGGCTGCTGCGCAAGGGGGTCACCGGCGTGGTGTGCGCCAGCGACCTGCTCGCGCTCGGCGCGGTGCGGGCGGCCCGCCGGTCGGGACTGTCGGTCCCCGCCGACGTCTCGGTCATCGGCTACGACGACTCGGCCCTGATGAACTGCACCGAGCCGCCGCTGACCACGGTGCGCCAGCCGATCGACGCGATGGGGCGGGCGGCGGTGGACCTGCTGACGGCACTGATCGACAAGGCGGTGGTCCCGGCCGACGAGCTGCTCTTCGAGCCTGAGCTGGTGGTGCGGGCCTCCACGGCGCGGCCCTCGCCCTGAGGGATCGCTGGGATCGCCGCCCCGGGGGGGTGACACGGTGACCGTGTCACCCCCTCTTCGTGTTGTGGGACATGTGTCAGGCCCGCGCCGTATCGGCGTGTCACGTAACTTAGTCGTTATATTGCATTCTCCTGTCGAAACATTGCAGAGATGTGTCGTGGAGCCTATCGTGAGGGCCACGCCGGAGTAGATCGTCTGTCGCACTCCGCCGGCGTCTCCATCCGCATCAGAAGGGTCAGCTCCATGACGAGATCCGGCTATCGCAGAACCGCGGGACTGTTGCTCGCGACCGCTCTCGGTCTGACGGCGTCGGCGTGCGGCTCGGGCGACGAGCCCGCGCAGAACAACGCCCGGCCCACGGCCGGGGGCTCCGCCGCCGCCGGGCCGGTGTCGATCACCGTCAACTGCATGCCGCCGAAGACGAACAAGGCGCAGCGCGCGACCTTCCAGGAAGACCTCGACGCGTTCCAGAAGCTCAACCCGAACATCAAGATCGAGAAGGCCACCGACGCCTTCCCGTGCTACGAGCCGCGCACGTTCGAGGCCAAGCTGGCCGGCGGCCAGCTGGAGACCGTCTTCTACGTCAACTTCCCCAACGTCGGCCGCCTCATGGAGAGCGGCCAGGCCGCCGACCTCACCCCGTACGTCGACGAGCTGAAGACGTTCAAGGACTACAACGCCTCCATCGACATCTTCAAGAAGGACGGCAAGATCTACGGCCTGCCCACCGACGGGTACGGCATGGGCCTGGTCTACAACCGCGACGTCTTCACCAAGGCCGGGCTCGACCCCAGCAACCCGCCCAAGACCTGGGCGGAGGTGCAGGCCGCGGCCAAGAAGATCGCCGCCCTCGGCCCCGGCTACGTCGGCTTCGGCGAGTACAGCGGCAACAACGTCGGCGGCTGGCACTTCACCGCCTCCCTCTACGGCCGCGGCGGCGACGTGCTCACCCCCGACGGCAAGAAGGCCGCCTTCAACACCCCCGAGGGCCAGGCGGTGCTGGAGAACCTCAAGCAGATGCGCTGGACCGACAACAGCATGGGGTCCAAGCTCTACATCGACTGGCCCTCGCTGATGAAGGCCATGGCCGGCGGCAAGATGGGCATGATGCTCGGCGCCCCCGACGTGCTGATCGGACTGCGCAACGACTTCCAGGCGAAGTTCGAGAACTACCAGATCACCGCGCTGCCCGAGGCCAAGGCGCTGTTCAACGGCGGCGCCGGCTACATGATCAACCCCAAGGCCACGCCCGAGCAGATCAGGGCCGGCCTGAAGTGGATCGAGTACGAGTTCCTCACCCCCGGTAAGGGCCAGCTCGACTACGTGCGGGCCAAGGGCGCCGACCTCACCGTCGGCCAGCCCTATCCCGACCTGTACGGCGCCGACACGCCCTCCGGCCAGGAGGTCCTGAAGCTGCGCAGCGAGAACGCCAACGTCGACCCCGCACAGTTCGCGCTCTGGGTCGAGGGCTCCAAGGGCATCCCGCCGAAGGCCGAGCCGGGACCGTACGCCCAGGAGATCTACGCGATCCTCGACACCCCGATGTCGGCGGTGCTGACCCGGCAGGACGCCGACGTCGCCAAGCTGCTCTCCGACGCCGAGGCGAAGGTCAACGCCCTGCTGGAGAAGAAGGGCTGACCCCGCAGGGGCCGGGGGCGGCGGCCGGACCGCCGCCCCCGGCCATCATGTCGAGATCGGAAAACGGATGACTGCAACCAGCATGCGCGTCTCGCGGAGCCCGCGCGGGTCACGGGGGAGGCCCGCGACCAAGAGGCGGCGCGAGGTGCGGCGGAACATCACCGCCTACGGATTCCTCTGCGGAGCGCTGATCTGCTTCGCGTTCTTCTCCTGGTACCCCATGGTCTGGGAGGTCGTGCTCAGCTTCCAGCAGACCAACTTCGTCGACCCGCCGATCTGGGTGGGACTGGAGAACTTCGTCACGGTCTTCCAGGACGCGGCGTTCGGCCCCGCCTGGAAGAACACGGTGATGTTCACCGTGCTCGCGCTGATCTTCGGGTACGGCGTGCCGTTCGTCATCGCCCTCGTCCTGAACGAGCTGCGCCACGCGCGGGCCTACCTGCGCTTCGTCGTCTACCTGCCGGTCATGCTGCCCCCGGCCGTCGGCGTGCTGCTGTTCCAGTGGTTCTACGAGCCGGAGTACGGGCTGTTCAACCAGATCCTCGGCTTCTTCCGGCTGCCCGCCCTGGACTGGCTGAACTCCACCGACACCGCCCTCGTCTCCCTGGTCATCGTCTCCACCTGGATGAACCTCGGCACCGGCACGCTGATCTATCTCGCCGCGCTGCAGACGATCCCCGGTGAGCTGTACGAGGCCGCGGAGCTGGACGGCGCCGGGATCTTCAAGCGGATCTGGCACGTCACGATCCCGCAGACCAAACTGATCCTGCTGGTCATGCTGCTGCTGCAGATCGTGGCGACCATGCAGGTCTTCATCGAGCCCTACCTGCTCACCGGCGGAGGTCCGGAGAACTCCACGGTCAGCGTCGTCTACCTCATGTACCAGTACGCCTTCAACTTCGGCAACATCAACGGCGGCAACGCGCTCGGCGTCATGCTGATGATCGTTCTGATGGTCTTCTCCGCCATCTACCTGCGCGTCTCGCGGGAGGACAAGAGCTGATGTCGAACCTCACCGTCATCCCCGAGTCGCCCAGGCAGCCCGGCGGGAGCGGGGCGCCCGCTCCCGCGGCGGCCCGTCCGGCGCGGGCGCGGCGGACGCCGCGGAAGATCCACCAGGAGTTCCGCACCGTCGTCTCCCCGCACCAGCTCAACTCCCGCCACGGCCGGGTGATCTACTGGATCGTCCTGGTCGCGGTGGTGGTGAGCTTCACCGCGGCCTTCGTCTTCCCGCTGTACTGGATGGTCACCGGGGCGATGAAGACCACCGAGGACCTGGTGCAGATCCCGCCGACGTTCCTGCCGCCGCAGTTCACGCTCGACGCCTACGCCGAGGCGTGGGAGCTGATGGACCTGAGCCTGCTGCTGGGCAACACCGCCCTGTACGCCGGCGGGGCGTGGCTGTTCACGCTGGCGATCGACGTCACCGCCGCCTACGCCCTGTCCAAGCTCCGGCCGGTCCTGGGCAAGCTGGTCCTGGCGCTGATGCTGGCCACGCTCATGATCCCGCCGATGGTGATCATGCTGCCCGCCTACCTGACCGTCAAGGACCTGCCGCTGCTGGGCTGGGACCTGCTCAACACGCCGTGGGCGATCTGGCTGCCGGCGGCGGCCAACGGGTTCAACATCTTCCTGCTCAAGCGCTTCTTCGACTCGATCCCGCGCGAGCTGCTGGAGGCCGCCGAGATCGACGGCGCGGGTCCCGTCCGCATCCTGTGGTCGATCGTGATCCCGGTCTCCCGCCCGATCCTGGGCGTGGTCTCCATCCTGACCGTGGTCGCGGTGTGGCGGGACTTCGTCTGGCCGCTGCTGGTGCTGACCGACAGCGAGAAGATGTCGGTGAGCATCGGCATCGCGAGCCTGTCGTCGCAGATGCCGCAGAACGTGCTCATCGCCTCGCTCGTGATCGCGAGCCTGCCGACCATCGCCGTGTTCTTCCTGTTCCAGCGTCACATCATGGCCGGCCTGACCGCCGGAAGCCTCAAGGGCTGACATTTCCAGCCGATCGCTAAAGATCAGCCCGTACTTACAGCAAGGAGTTGTGTTCAGCATGCCGGAAACGTGGTGGCGGGGGGCCGCGATCTACCAGGTCTACCTGCGTAGCTTCGCCGACGGAAACGGTGACGGGATCGGGGACCTGGCCGGCCTGCGCACACGCCTGCCGTACCTGGCGGACCTCGGAGTGAACGCCGTCTGGCTCAACCCGTGGTACCCCTCGCCGATGGCCGACGGCGGGTACGACGTGGCCGACTACCGGGACATCGCGCCGGTCTTCGGCACGCTCGCCGAGGCGGAGGAGTTCATCCGGGAGGCCCACGACCTGGGCATCAGGGTGATCATCGATGTGGTGCCCAACCACAGCTCCACCGCGAGCGCGTGGTTCCAGGAGGCGCTGGCCGCCGGGCCGGGGTCGCCGGCCCGGGAGCGCTTCTGGTTCCGGGACGAGCCGGGCGACTGGAAGTCCATCTTCGGCGGGCCCGCCTGGACCCAGGTGCCCGACGGGCAGTGGTACCTGCACCTGTTCGACCCCGGGCAGCCCGACTTCAACTGGACCAATCCCGAGGTGCACGCCGAGTTCCACGACGTGCTGCGCTTCTGGTTCGACCGGGGCGTGGACGGCATCCGCATCGACTCGGCCGCGGTGCTGGTCAAGGACTTCGACGGCGGCGATCCCGACGGCTACACCGACCTGGACGAGGTCCACGAGATCTACCGGAGCTGGCGCCGGCTGTCCGACGAGTACGACGAGCGCGTCCTCGTCGGCGAGGTGTGGTTCCCCGACCAGGAGCGCTTCGCCCGCTACCTGCGCCCGGACGAGCTGCACACCGCCTTCAACTTCGACTTCCTGGCCTGCCCCTGGGAGCCCGCCGCGCTGCGCCGCTCGATCGAGCAGACCCTCGACACGCACATCCCGCTCGGCGCCCCGCCCACCTGGGTGCTGTCCAACCACGACGTCGCGCGGGTGGTGACCCGCTACGGCAGGGCCGAGACCTCCTGGGACCACGGCGACCGCCGGGACGGCGCCCCCTCCGACCTGGAACTCGGCCACCGCCGGGCCCGGGCCGCCGCGCTGCTGGCCATGGCCCTGCCCGGCAGCGTCTACGTCTACCAGGGCGAGGAGCTCGGCCTGCCCGAGGTCGACGACATCCCCGACGAGCTGCGCGAGGACCCGATGTGGACCCGCTCGGGGCACACCGTGCCGGGCCGCGACGGCTGCCGGGTGCCGCTGCCCTGGTCGGGGGAGGAGCCGCCGTTCGGCTTCGGCGCGGGCGAGCCGTGGCTGCCGCAGCCGGAGGACTGGCGCAAGCTCACCGTCGAGGCCCAGACCGCGGACCTCGGCTCGACGCTCAACCTCTACCGCGCCGCACTGCGCATCCGCCGGGAGCGGCTCGGCGACGGCGCGCTCACCTGGCTGGACCTCGGCCCCGAGGTGCTGGCCTTCACCCGCGAGTCGGGGCTGACCTGCGTGGTCAACCTCGGCGCCGATCCCGTACGGCTGCCGCCGCACGAGCGGGTCCTGCTGTCCAGCGGCCCGCTCGACGGCGCCGACCTGCCCTCCGACACCGCCGTCTGGCTCGGCTGACCCTTCGCAGGAGAGTCCCGGGGAAGACGACCGGCACGGCCGGACACGGCGCTCAGCCGATGATCCGGCCGTGCCGGTCGCGTGCCTTCAGCCGGACGGTGGGCAGCTCGGGGGCGGGCAGCGGCGCGGCGTCGCAGCCGGAGACCGTGCCGAAGCGGTCGCCCCCCATCCAGTCCTCGCGCGCCCGCACGATCTCCTCGTGCGAGCGGCCGACGAAGTTCCACCACATCACCAGGGGGTCCTCGAACGGCTCCCCGCCGATCAAGAACAGCCGGGCCGGACCGGCGGTCTCGACGGACATCTCCGACCGGCCCCGCCCGAGGTAGAGCAGCGCGCCCGGCTCCAGAGCCGTCCCGGCGACCGTCGCGGCGCCGGACATGACCAGGACGGCGGTCTCGAAGTCGCGATCGACCGGCAGCAGGCAGCGCCCGGGACCGGCCAGGAGGATCTCGGCGGCCACCAGGGGAGTGTGCGCGAGCGCGGGTGAGCGCACCGCGCCGAGCTCGCCCACCGCGACGGTGACGGTCGCGTCCCCCTCCCGCAGCACCGGCATGACCGGGTGGTGCTCGAAGCGCGCCGGGCCGTGGCGGGCCTCCTCCGGCAGGGCGATCCACAGCTGCACCCCGTGCATGCCCGGGGGGTGGTCCGGCGGGGACTGCTCGGAGTGGGAGATGCCGTGGCCGGAGGTCATCAGGTTGAGCTGCCCGGGGACGATCGTCTGGGCGCTGCCCAGGCTGTCGCGGTGCATGATCTCACCCTCGGCCAGCCAGGTGACGGTCTGCAGGCCGGTGTGCGGGTGCGGCGGCACCTGCATGCCGGGGCGGCCGCTCACGTCGTCCGGGCCGAAGTGGTCGACGAAGCACCAGGCGCCGACCATCCGGCGCGGCCGTTGCGGCAGCAGCCGGCGCACCGTGGTGTAACGGCCGAGCGGCACGTCGTGGCCGGGAAGCAGCACGCTCTCCGGCTCCGCCTCCTGGGCGACCGTGCAGCCGTACACCGCCTGGCCGGATTCGCGGTCGAGATCACTCATGGTCCGACCCTACGCCCCGCGGCCCGGCGGGGATCCCGCCCGCCGCCGGGGCCCGCGCCCGGTGCCGGGTCCCGGTCTCCTTGGCCCGCTCTTCCCCCACTGTTTACCCGCCGCGCCCCGTGGCGGCCGTTTGCCCCCTCCTCCAGCAGGAACAACGTCCGGGACGAACGATCGGGAACGGAACAGACCATCCCGCCGGCCCATATCTGAGGAGCCGTCCTTCATGAGCAGCGTCAAACTCGCCGTGATCTACTACTCGGCCACCGGCACGGTCCACGCCATGGCCGAACGCCTGGAGGCGGCCGGCCAGAAGGCGGGCGCGGAGGTGCGCCTGCGCCAGGTGCCCGAGCTCGCCCCGGCCGAGGCCATCGCCTCCAACGCGGCCTGGAGCCAGCACTTCGACCGCACCAAGGACGAGCCGAAGGCCGCCGCCGACGACGTCGTCTGGGCCGACGCCGTCCTGTTCGGCACGCCCACCCGCTACGGCAACGTCTCCAGCCAGCTCAAGCAGTTCCTCGACACCCTCGGCCCGCAGTGGGCCCAGGGGCTGCTGGCCGACAAGGTCTACGCCGGGTTCACCGCGTCGATGACCTCCCACGGCGGGCAGGAGTCGACCCTGCTGGCGCTCTACAACACCATCCACCACTTCGGCGGCGTCATCGTGGCCCCCGGCTACACCGACCCGCTGAAGTTCGCCGACGGCAACCCCTACGGCGTCTCCCACGTCACCGGCGGCAGCAACACCGACCCGCTCACCGACGCGCAGTACGCCGCCCTGGACCACATGGCCGGCCGCGTGGTCCGCATCGCCGGCAAGCTCACCGCCGCCTGAGCCCCGCCGCCTGAGCCCCGCCGCCTGAGCCCCGCCGCCTGAGCCCCGCCGCCTGAGCCCCGCCGGTCCGTCAGCCCGCCGCCGGGGGAGGGGCGGTGCTGCCGCGCGGCACGAGCCGGGCGGCCTGGTCCTCGAAGCCGGGGATCCGTTCCTCCTCGCCGGTGATGAGCGAGAGCAGCGTCCGCGCGGCGTGGGCCCCGTAGGCGGGGATGTCGCGGGTCAGCGCGGTCAGCGCGGGCCGCACGACCTGGGAGAGCGGGGAGTCGTCCCAGGCCACGACGGACAGGTCGGCCGGCACCTCCAGGCGCATCTCCTGGGCCACCGACAGGCCGGCCACGGCCATGATGTCGTTGTCGTAGACGATCGCGGTCGGCCGTTCGAGGGAGCTGAGCAGCCGCCGGGTGGCCCGCGCGCCCTCCTCGCCGGTGTAGTCGGTGTGCATGATGGTGTGCGCGGCCAGCCCCAGCTCCCCGCACACGGCGGTGAACGCCTGGTCGCGCAGGACGGTGTGGACCAGCTCGGGCAGCCCGGCGACCCTGGCGATCCTGCGGTGCCCGAGCGCCGCCAGATACTGGACGGTCTCGCGCACGGCCAGGGTGTCGTCGGACCAGACCGGCACCAGCGAGCCCGCCTCCGAGGGGTGGCCCACCACGACGGCCGGCAGGCCCAGCTCCTCCAGCTCGGTGATGCGCGGGTCGGAGAAGCGCAGGTCCACCAGGATCGCGCCGTCGACCCGCCCCTCGCCCCACCAGCGGCGGTAGACCTCCATCTCCTGGCCGGGGTCGGCCACCACCTGCAGCATCAGCGCGTAGGAGTGCGCCGACAGCTCGGTCTCTATCCCGCTGATCAGCTCCATGAAGAACGGCTCGACGCCCAGGATCCGCGCCGGGCGGCACACGGTCAGGCCGACGGTGTGCGCCTGGGCGCCGTTGAGTGCCC
Organism: Paraplanobispora siamensis; assembly: GCF_016863175.1. Taxonomy (GTDB): domain Bacteria; phylum Actinomycetota; class Actinomycetes; order Streptosporangiales; family Streptosporangiaceae; genus Planobispora; species Planobispora siamensis. The sequence goes on along the minus strand of NZ_BOOJ01000038.1, from coordinate 39,602 downwards.
GCGCCGCGCTGTTGGGCCGCCAGCCGATCTCCTCGGCGATGGCCTTGATCGCGGCCCTTTTGGCCTCCGACACCCCGGGGCGGTCGTTCAGCGCGTATGAGACCGCGACCTTGGAGACGCCCGCACGCCGGGCGATGTCGGCGATCGTCGGTCGCTTCACCGAACCCCCTGATTGAACCGGTTAGCCTTCATATCGAACCGACCTTACTACCTGGTCGCCGTCCGGTCGCCATGGCGGTTTTGAGAAGTGCTCCCGCCTGGGCCCGGCGGGTTTTCACCGACAGTGACCGAGACGCGGTCAGGCGGGAAAGACAGGCCTTCCGCAGGGCTGTTCAGGGGCCGGGCGGTACGTCTCAAACGGGTCACGGCTATTGACGCCGTGGTTACCCGGAATTTACGTTCACGGTGCTTATCCGGTTCAGCGCAGGCGCAGGCGACCGGGGTGGATGCCGGACCGTCCGCTCCGGAGGTGGTCGGCGGCGGCGCGGATCGGATGAGGGCAGGGGCGGCCCCGTCCGACACGTATGGGAGCGCTCCCAGCCAGGCGGGGCCGTAACCCTCCGCCATCGGGGTCTGTGAAGACGTTCGGACCTCCGCACAGCGCGGAGGAAGGAGAGACGCGATGCGAAACCGGGTGCGGATCATGATCCCGCTCCTGGCTGCGGGCCTGCTCGCCGCAGCCTGTACCTCCGGCGGGCAGACGCCCGCCGGCCAGGCCTCGCCGGCGGGCAGCGCACCCGCCGCCAACCCGGCCAACCCCAACTCGCTGCCCCGTAACGAGACGCTCTACACCAGCGGCACGCAGTGGGGCCCGCCGGCCAACTTCAACCCGCTCCGCGAGTGGGACTACGCGACCGGGACGGAGGGGCTGGTCTACGAGTCGCTGTTCCACTTCGATCCGAACACCTCCAAGCTCGTCCCCTGGCTGGCCGAGAGCGGGAGCTGGACCGACGACAAGACCTACGAGATCAAGCTCCGACAGGGCGTCACCTGGTCGGACGGCAAGCCGTTCACGGCCAAGGACGTCGTCTTCACCCTCGAACTCGGCAAGATGGAGACGGTGCCGTACCACAACATCTGGGAGTGGATCGAGAAGGCCGAGGCGGTCGACGACCAGACGGTGAAGGTCACCTTCTCCAAGAGCAACTACCAGGAGTGGGACTTCCAGCTGTACGGCCGGGCCATCGTGCCCCAGCACGTGTGGGAGGGCCGCTCCGAGCAGGAGGTGCTGGACGGCAAGAACGAGAACCCGATCGGCACCGGCGCCTACAAGTACATGAGCCACGACCAGGACCGCACCGTCTGGCAGCGCCGCGACGACTGGTGGGGCAAGACCGCGCTCAAGATGGAGCCCAAGCCCCGCTACATCGTCGACATCGTCAACTCCAGCAACGAGGTCGCGATGGGCCTGCTGCTGCAGAAGGGCATGGACCTCAGCAACAACTTCCTGCCCGGTGCGGCGAACCTGGTCAAGGGCAACTTCGGCATCTCGACCTACTATCCCGAGGCGCCGTACATGCTCTCGGCCAACACCGCCTTCCTGGTGCTGAACACCACGAAGAAGCCGATGGACGACCCGGCCTTCCGCAAGGCGCTGGCCAGCTCGATCGACACCAAGAAGATCGTCGAGGGCGTCTACGGCAACCTCGTCAAGCCCGCCAGCCCGACCGGCCTGCTGCCCCAGTGGGAGCAGTTCGTCGACCAGTCCGTCGTGAGCGAGAAGGGCTTCTCCTTCGACATCGCCAAGGCCAAGAAGATGCTGGCCGACGCGGGCTACCGCGACCGCGACGGCGACGGGCTCGTGGAGAACAAGGACGGCTCGAAGATCAGCCTGAACCTCATCGTGCCCTCCGGCTGGACCGACTGGATGGAGTCGATCCGCGTCATCGCCGCCAGCGCGAAGGAGGCCGGGATCAACGTCACCACCGACTTCCCCGACTTCAACGCCCTGGTCGACAAGCGCAGCAAGGGCGACTTCGACATGCTGATCAACAACGAGCGCCAGCTGTCGAACACCCCGTGGACCTACTACGACTACATGTTCCAGCTGCCGATCCAGAAGACGCAGAACACCGTCAACTTCGGCCGCTACGAGAACAAGAAGGTCTGGGAGCTGGTCCAGCAGCTCGACCAGGTCAAGACCGACGACGTCGAGGGCATGAAGAAGGTCATGTCCGAGATCCAGGAGATCCACCTGGACGAGCTGCCGATCATCCCGCTCTGGTACAACGGCCTGTGGTCGCAGGTCAGCAGCGCGGCCTGGAAGAACTGGCCGTCCTCGGCCGAGGGCACCCCCAAGACCGCGCCCACCATGTGGCGCAACTGGCTGGAGCTCGGCGGCTTCGAGACGCTGACGCAGCTGCAGCCGGCCGCTTCCTGACCGGCTGACACCGCGCCCCCCTCCTCCCTCCCCCCACCGGGGAGGAGGGGGGCCTTCCTGGAGAGACTTCTCGTGCGTCGTTACTTCGGCCGGAAACTTCTGGTCTACGGGCTGACGTTCTTCGTCGCCGTCACGATCAACTGGATGATCCCGCGGTTCATGCCGGGCGATCCCGTCTCGAGCATGGTGGCGAGGACGGGGGCGAGCAACCCCGCCGCCGCGGAGACCATGCGGGTCTACTACACCAACCTCTTCGGCTTCGACCAGCCGCTGTGGAAGCAGTACGTCAACTTCTGGGGAGCCCTGTTCCAGGGCGACTTCGGCATCAGCATCTGGGTCTTCCCCACCCCGGTCACCGAGGTCATCCTGGGCGCCGTGCCGTACACGCTGGGGCTGATGATCCCGTCGGTGCTGCTCAGCTGGGTCGTGGGCAACTGGTTCGGGGCCTACGCCGCCCGGCGCAAGGTGCTGGACAACACCCTCCTGCCGGTCGGCTACGTCCTGACGGCGATGCCGTACATGTGGCTGGCGGTGCTCCTGGCCTGGGGGCTGGGCGTGGTGGCCGGGTGGTTCCCGGTCGCCGGCGGCTACAGCTTCTCCATGCAGCCCAGCTGGTCCTGGGAGTTCATCCTCGACCTGCTGCACCACTGGGTGCTGCCGTTCGCCTCGCTGTTCCTGGTGGCGCTGGGCGGCTGGGCGATCGGCATGCGCAACATGATCATCTATGAGCTGGAGTCGGACTACTCGAACTACCTGGCCGCGCTCGGGGCGCCGCAGCGGCTGATCCGCCGCTACGCCTTCAGGAACGCGGTCCTGCCGCAGATCACCGGCCTGGCGCTGCAACTGGGCGTGCTGGTGGCCGGGGCGCTGGTGACCGAGATCGTCTTCTCCTATCCGGGTCTCGGCAGCCTCATCCTCAAGGCGATCCAGAACCAGGACTTCTTCCTGCTGCAGGGCACCTTCCTGTTCATCGTGCTCGGCGTCCTGATCGCCAACTTCATCATCGACATCGTCTACGTCGTGGTCGATCCGCGCACGCGGGCGGGAATGGCGGGTGCTGCGGCATGACGGCACTTCAGGAGGTTCCCGCGCAGGACGCGGCGGCCCCCGCGGGCGTGCGGCGCGAGGCCCTGTACTTCGCGCTGCGCAACGGCAAGCTGCTGACCGGCTTCGGCATCGTCCTGACGCTGTTCCTGCTGGGCCTGCTCGGCCCCCTGTTCCTCAGCGGGACGGGCAGCGAGTACGGCACCCAGCCCATGCAGCCGCCCTCGGCCGAGCACTGGTTCGGCACCACCACCTTCGGCCAGGACGTCTTCACCCAGTTCGTGTACGGCCTGCGCACCACCTTCGTGGTCGGCGCCATGGGCGGCGGCATCGCGGCGGTCATCGCGATGCTGGTCGGCTTCGTGGCCGGCTACCGGGGCGGGCTGGTGGACGAGGCCCTCAACATGTTCACCAACATCGTCCTGGTCATCCCGACGCTGGCCGTCCTGCTGATCATCAACGCCTACCTGGGCGTGCGCAGCGTGGGCGCGCAGGCGCTGTTCATCGGCCTGACCTCCTGGCCGTGGGCGGCGCGGGCGATCAGGGCGCAGACCTTCTCGCTGCGCACCAGGGACTTCGTGGACCTGGCCAGGCTCAGCGGCGCGAACACCTGGAAGGTCATCACCAGGGAGATCGCGCCGAACATGAGCTCCTACCTGTTCATGACCTTCATCCTGCTGTTCGGCGGCTCGGTCCTCATCGCCTCCTCGCTGGACTTCATCGGCCTGGGGCCCACCGAGGGCATCTCGCTCGGGCTGATGCTGCAGAACGCCAACCAGTGGAGCGCGATGCAGCTGGGCATGTGGTGGTGGTTCATCCCTCCGGGCGCCGGGATCACCGCGATCGTCGGTTCCCTGTACGTGGCCAACGTCGGGCTCGACGAGGTCTTCAACCCGAAGCTGAGGGAGACATGAGTCTGCAGGTCAACGATCTGAGGGTCTACTACAGGACCCTCAAGGGGGATGTGAAGGCGCTCGACGGGGTCTCCTTCTCCATGGAGGACGGGGAGATCCTCGGCCTGGCCGGGGAGTCGGGCTGCGGCAAGACCACCCTGGGCAAGAGCCTGATCCGGATGGACGGCCGCATGCGCCACATGGGCGGCACGGTCGAGCTCGACGGCCGGGAGCTGCCCATCGGCGACGACCGGCGGATGAACGACTTCCGCTTCCGCGAGGTCTCCCTCATCCCGCAGTACTCCATGAGCGCCATGAACCCGACCCGCAAGATCGGCAGGATGGTGCGCGAGCTGCTCAGGTCCCGGGGCGCCACCCTGGACCTCGACGAGCTGGAGTCGCGCCTGAGCCTGGTCGAGCTGCCCCACGCGGTGCTGGACCGCTATCCGATCGAGCTGTCCGGCGGCATGAAGCAGCGGATGGTCATGGTCATCTCCACGCTGCTCGACCCGTCGCTGCTCATCGCCGACGAGGTCACCTCCGCCCTGGACGTGTCCACGCAGAAGGCGGTGGCCCGGGCACTGATCGGCTTCCGCGATGCCGGGTTCGTCAAGAGCATGATCTTCGTCACCCACGACCTCGCGCTCACCTCCCACATCGCCGACACGATCATGGTCATGTACGCCGGGAAGCTCGCGGAGAAGGCGCCCGCCACCGCGATCGTCAAGAAGCCGCGTCATCCGTACACCAAGCTCCTGCTCGACTCGCTGCCCGAGGTCGGCGTGCGGTACACGGAGAAGCGGCTGGCCGGCATCGCCGGCAGCCCGCCCTCGCTGCTCGACCCGCCCGCGGGCTGCCGCTTCCGGTCCCGCTGCCCGATCGCCGGCGAGGAGTGCGTGCAGGAGCCGCCCATGGCCGAGATCGAGCCCAACCACTTCGTCGCGTGCTGGAAGGCCTGATGCTGAAACTCGACAACGTCACGAAGGTCTACAAGGTCGGCGCCTTCGGGGGGAAGGTCTTCGCCGCCGTGGACGGCGTGAGCTTCGACGTCCAGGCGGGGGAGGTCGTCTCCCTCATCGGCGAGAGCGGCAGCGGCAAGAGCACGATCGGCAAGATGATCCTCGGCCTGGCCTCGATCACCGGCGGCTCGATCACCGTCGACGGCGTCCCGGTCAAGCCGGGCAAGGACTACTACCGGCACGTGCAGGGCGTCTTCCAGGATCCCTTCAGCTGCTACAACCCGGTGTTCAAGGCCGACCGGGTGTTCCAGATGATCAAGGACGCCTACTACCCGAAGCTCGGCGACAAGGAGTGGGACGAGCGGGTCCGCTCCACGATCAGGGACGTGCGGCTCGACCCCGACCAGGTGCTCGGCCGGTACCCGCACCAGCTCAGCGGCGGCCAGCTCCAGCGTCTGCTCATCGCCCGGGCGCTGCTGCTGGACCTCAAGCTGCTGGTCGCCGACGAGATCACCAGCATGCTCGACGCCTCGACCCGCATCGACGTGCTCAACCTGCTGGCCGAGCTGAAGGAGCGCGGCCTCGGAGTGCTGTACGTCACGCACGACCTGTCGCTGGGCAACTACCTGGCCGAGCGCACGGTCGTGCTGCGGCGCGGCACCGTGGTCGAGATGGGGGCGACCGGCAAGGTCTTCGGCGACCCCCTGCACCCCTACACCCGGCAGCTGCTGGCGGCGGTGCCCCGGCTGCACGCCCCGTGGGAGGACGCCGCCCCCACGCAGACCTGCCACTACCACGAGAACGCGGCCTCCGGCGCGATGTTCGAGGCGGAGCCCGGACACCTCGTGGCCTGCGCCCAGCTCGACGCCTGCCCGAAGTGACCGGCGCGAGCGACCGTCAGAAGGAGCTTCACTTGAGTTCGTACCGTCCGCTGCACGACGGCTGGATCCTCATGGCCGCCTCGCCGGACGCCGGAGTGGCGGGCGTGGCCGCGACCGTTCCCGGCTGCGTGCACACCGACCTGCTCGCCGCCGGGATGATCGAGGATCCCTATCTGGACGACAACGAGACCCGGTTGTCCTGGATCGGCCGCACCGACTGGATCTACGAGACCGCCTTCGAGTGGGTCCCCGACGAGCACGAGCGGACCGACCTGGTCTGCGACGGGCTGGACACGGTCGCGACGGTCACGCTCAACGGCGTGCGGATCGCGGACACGGCCAACCAGCACCGCTCCTACCGCTTCCCGGTGCGGCACCTGCTGCGCGAGGGGACCAACACGCTGACCGTGCGCTTCGCCTCGGCCTACGCCTACGCCGAGGCGCGGCGGGCCGCGCTGGGCGAGCGGCCCAGCCCCTACACCGAGCCGTACCCGTTCATCCGCAAGATGGCCTGCAACTTCGGCTGGGACTGGGGCCCGACCGTGGTCACCGCCGGCATCTGGCGGCCGATCGGCCTGGAGAGCTGGAGCGGCGCCCGCCTGGCCTCGGTGCGCCCGCTGGTGACCGTGCGGGACGGGGACGGCCGCGTCGAGGTGCGCGTCAGGGTCGAGCGCGCCACCGAGGACCCGCAGACGGTCACCGCCGAGATCGCGGGCGTCTCGGCCGAGGCGCGCCTGGCGCCGGGCGAGCGCGAGGCGGTGCTGGAGCTGACCGTGCCGGAGCCCGAGCTCTGGTGGCCGCGCGGGTACGGCGCGCAGCCCCTGTACGACCTGACCGTGCGGCTCGGCGAGGAGACCGTGACCCGCAGGGTCGGGTTCCGCTCCGTACGGCTCGACACGGCCGACGGGGCCTTCACCCTGCACGTCAACGACGTCCCGGCGTTCGTGCGCGGCGTCAACTGGATCCCGGACGACTGCTTCCCCAGCCGGATCACCCGCGAGCGCCTGGCCGCGCGCTTCGGGCAGGCCGCCGACGCGGGCGTCAACCTGCTGCGGGTGTGGGGCGGCGGCCTGTACGAGAGCGAGGACTTCTACGACCTGGCCGACGAGATGGGCCTGCTGGTCTGGCAGGACTTCCCCTTCGCCTGCGCCGCCTACCCCGAGGAGGAGCCGCTGCGCTCGGAGGTCGAGGCCGAGGCGCGCGAGAACGTGGCCAGGCTCGCGCACCGCCCCAGCCTGGTGCTGTGGTGCGGCAACAACGAGAACATCGAGGGACGCGCCGACTGGGGCTGGCAGGAGGAGCTGGCCGGGCGGAGCTGGGGCGCTGGCTACTACTACGACCTGCTGCCCTCGATCGTCGCCGAGCTCGACCCCACCCGCCCCTACTGGCCGGGCAGCCCGTACTCCGGCGCGCCCGACCTGCCGCCCAACGACCCGGCCCGCGGCACCATCCACATCTGGGACGTGTGGAACCGCGAGGACTACTCCCGCTACGGCGCCTACACGCCGCGCTTCGTGGCCGAGTTCGGCTTCCAGGGGCCGGCCGCCTACGCCACCATGCGCCGCGCGATCAGCGGCGAGCTGGCCGCCGACGCGCCGCTGGTGCTGCACCACCAGAAGGCGATCGACGGCAACGGCAAGCTCCTGCGCGGCCTCGGAGAGCACCTGCCGCAGCCGGAGACCTTCGACGACTGGCACTATCTGACCCAGCTCAACCAGGCCCGCGCGATCGAGTTCGGCATCGGGCGCTTCCGGTCGCTGGCGCCGCACTGCATGGGCACGATCGTCTGGCAGCTCAACGACTGCTGGCCGGTGACCTCCTGGTCGGCCGTGGACGGCGACGGCCGGCGCAAGCCCCTGTGGTACGCCCTGCGCCGCGTCTACGCCGACCGCCTGCTCATCGTCGGCGACGGCGCGGTCGCGGTGGTCAACGACGGCGACGAGCCGTGGTGGGGCGAGCTGGAGCTGGTACGGCACAACCTGGCCGGGGAGGCGCTGGCCAAGGAGGTCGTCGCCGTGGAGGCGGCACCGCGCTCGGTGGCCGCGGTGGCGCTTCCCGCGGCGGTCGGCACGCCCGACGACCCCGGAGGCGAGCTGCTGGTCGCCCGCCTGGGCGAGAGCCGTACGGTCGCCTTCTTCGCCGAGGACCCGCGGGTGGCCCTCCCGGAGGCCGCCTACGACGCGCAGGCCGAGCCGGTCGAGGGCGGCTACCGGGTGACCGTCACCGCGCGCACCCTGCTGCGCGAGCTGGCGCTGTTCCCCGACCGGCTCGACCCGGCCGCCTCGGTGGACGACATGCTGGTGACCCTGCTGCCCGGAGAGAGCGCCGTCTTCCACGTCGCCACCGGCCGGCGGCTGGACCCGGCCGAGCTGACCGCCTTCCCGGTCCTGCGCTGCGTGAACGAGGCCCGGCGGTGAGCTCCCCGAACGGAGCCGGGGGAACCCGGACCGTCCTCGCGGTGGACATCGGCGGCACCAAGTTCGCCGCGGCCGCGGTCACCGCCGACGGCGGCATGCCGGTCCGCGCCGAGGTGCCGCTGAGCGCCTTCGCCTCGCCGGACGCGGCGCTGGCCGAGGTCGTCGGGCGCGTCACGGCCCAGGTGGGCGAGGACGGGATCGAGGGCGCGGGCATCGGGTCCGCGGGCCCCGTCGACTCCGTCAAGGGCAGCGTCAGCCCGGTCAACATCCCCGGCTGGCGCGACTTCCCGCTGGTCGACGCGGTGAGCCGGATGCTGCCCGGCCGGCCCGTGCGGCTGGCCGGCGACGGCCAGTGCATGGCGCTGGGGGAGTGGTGGCGAGGCCTGGCCGAGCACACCCCCTCCCGCGCGATGCTCGGGATGGTCGTCTCCACCGGGGTCGGCGGCGGCCTGGTCCTGGACGGCACGCCCTACCTCGGCCCGACCGGCAACGCCGGGCACATCGGCCACATCGCCGTCGACCCGGGCGGCGAGCCCTGCCCGTGCGGGGCGGCCGGCTGCGTCGAGGTCGTGGCCAGCGGCCCGAACATGGTCCGTTGGGCCCGCGCCAACGGCTGGGAAGGCGACGACGCCAAGGCGCTGGCCGCCGACGCCCGCCTCGGCCACCCCGTGGCGCTGTGCGCCTTCCAGCGCGCGGCCGACGCGCTGGCGACCGCGATTCTGACCGCGGCGGCCCTGTTCGACCTGGACCACGTGGTGATCGGCGGCGGGGTGGCCGCCGCCGGGGCGGTGCTGTTCGACCCGCTCCGGCGGGCCGTCACCGGTTCGGCCGGGTTAGGCTTCCTGCGTCGCGTGCGTGTGGATCCCACCTCGCTCGGACGCGACGCCGGGCTGCTCGGCGCCGCCGCGCTCGTCCTCCCCCAGGACAGCCCGTGCTGAGGCGTTCTCCGCGCCCCGGCTCCCCTACCCCCACGGAGAGCACATGTATCTGCTGAACAACACGGTCAAGGACTACGCCTGGGGATCGCAGACCGATATCGCGGCGTTCACCGGCAGGCCTGTGCCCGCCCCCCGGCCCGAGGCCGAGATGTGGTTCGGCGCCCACCCGGCCGGGCCGTCGCTGCTGGCCGGTGACGGCCGTTCGCTGGGCGAGGCCATCGGCGCCGACCCGGCCGGGCAGCTGGGGCAGGCGGTCGTCGACCGCTTCGGCGCGCGCCTGCCGTACCTGATGAAGCTCATCGCGGTCGCCCGGCCGCTCTCCCTGCAGGTGCACCCGACCGCCGAGCAGGCGGCCGACGGGCACGCGCGGGGCGTCTACGCCGACCCGTGGCCCAAGCCCGAGCTGGTGTGCGCGCTGACCCCGTTCACCGCGCTGGCCGGCTTCCGCGCTCCCGAGCAGGCGGCGATGCTCATCAAGCGGCTCGGCGTGCCGGGGCTGCAGCCGGCGGTGTCCCTGCTGGAGGCCGGTGACATCCGCGAGGCCCTGCGGGCGCTGCTGCGCGACCGCCAGGTGGTAGAGCAGGTGGTGTGGGCGGCCTCCGCGGTGCACCACCCCGACTACCAGCTGGTGGTACGGCTGGCGCGCTGCTACCCCGGCGACCCCGCCTGCCTGGCGCCGCTGCTGCTGCGGCGGCATGAGCTGCTGCCCGGCCAGGCGCTCTTCCTGGGCGCGGGGGTGCTGCACTGCTACATCCGCGGGTTCGGCGTGGAGATCATGGGCAGCTCCGACAACGTCGTGCGCGCCGGTCTCACCGGCAAGCCCGTCGACGTGGAGGAGCTGCTGCGCGTGACCGACCCGTCGGCCGCGCCGCTGGAGGTGGAGGCCACCCCCGAGGGCCTGTACGCCACGCCGTCGCCGGAGTTCCGCCTGCGCCGGCTGGCCGGGGGCGAGCACCGCCTGGAGGGCGGCGTGCCCAGGATCCTGCTGTGCGCCGAGGGCACGGCCGGGGTGGGCTCCCTCGAGCTGGGCCAGGGCGAGTCGGCCTTCGTGCCGGCCTCCCAGCCCGCCGTCGCCGTGCGCGTGGGCGGGTCGGTGTACTGCGCCGAGCCCGGGACCGCGTGACCGCCGGGACACCCGCGTGAAGTGATCCCCGGGCCGCCCGGCGCGGCCCGGGGACGACGGCTGCGCAGGCGCTCAGCCCTCCAGGACCGCCACGGTGTCCGGCGGCAGGGTCAGCTCGTCGCCGGAGAGCCGGACGTCCGGGCCGGAGGCGGCCAGGACCCGGCGGCCGCAGACGACCAGCGTCCGGGAGGCCGCGCCGAGGTTGGCCGCCACCAGGACCGGTCCCCGCTCGACGGTGAGCAGGCCGGCGCCGTCGTGCCCGGCCTCGACCCGCTCGATCCGGCCGTCGGTGAGGGCCGGGATCCGCCGCCGCAGCGCGATCAGCTCCCGGTACCACGCCAGCAGCCGCGCCTGGGACTCCTTGCCGAGCTCCGTCCAGTCCAGCCGGGACTGCTCGAAGGTGGCGGGGTCCTGGGGGTCGGGCACCTGCTCGGGCTCCCAGCCGAACACGGCGAACTCCCGGCGGCGGCCCTCGCTGACCGCCTGCCCCAGCTCCGGGTCCTCGTGGTCGGTGAAGTACAGGAAGGGGGTGGTGGCGCCCCACTCCTCCCCCTGGAAGAGCATGGGGACGAACGGCGAGGTGAACAGCAGGGCGGCGGCCACCCGCAGGCGGCCCTCGCTCATCAGCGCGGAGCTGCGCTCTCCCCGCGCCCTGTTGCCCACCTGGTCGTGGTTCTGCGTGCACACCACGAACCGGTGCCCCGGCAGCCCCGCCGGGGACCTGCCGTGCACCCGCCCGCGGTGCGGCGACCACGTGCCGTCGTAGACCCAGGCCTGCCGCAGCGCCTTGGCCAGCAGGTCCAGGGAGCCGAAGTCCTCGTAGTAGCCGTCGGTCTCCCCGGTCAGCGCGGCGTGCAGGGCGTGGTGCCACTCGTCGGCCCAGGCCGCGTGCACGCCGTACCCCCCGGCCTCGCGCGGGCGCACGAACCGGGGGTCGTTCAGGTCGCTCTCGGCGATGAGGAACAGCGGGCGGCGCACGTGGGCGGCCAGCTGCTCCACCTCCTCGGCCAGCCGGTCCAGGATGTGCACCGCCGAGTCGTCGGCGATGGCGTGCACCGCGTCCAGGCGGAGCCCGTCGCAGTGGTAGTCCCGCAGCCACATGAGGGCGTTGCCGACGACGAAGTCACGCACCTCGTCGCTGCCCGGGCCGTCGAAGTTGACCGCGTCGCCCCAGTTCGTGCTGTGCCGGTCGGTGAAGTAGGGACCGAACTCCGGCAGGTAGTTCCCCGAGGGCCCCAGGTGGTTGTAGACCACGTCCATCACCACGCCCAGGCCGTGCGCGTGACAGGCGTCCACCAGGCGCTTGAGACCCTCCGGCCCGCCGTAGGCGTGGTGCGGCGCGTACAGGCTGACGCCGTCGTAGCCCCAGCCCCGGCGGCCGGAGAACTCCGCCACCGGCATCAGCTCGATCGCGTCCACGCCCAGCTCGACCAGGTGCGGCAGGTACTCGATCGCCCCCTCGAAGGTCCCGGCGGGGGAGAAGGTGCCCACGTGCAGCTCGTACAGGACCGCGCCGGGCAGCGGCACGCCCCGCCAGCGGTCGTCGCTCCAGGCGAAGGAGCCGTGGTCGACCACGCGGGAGGACGCGTGCGGCCCCCGCGGCTGGTACGGCGAGCGCGGGTCGGGCCGGGGCGGTCCGCCGTCGAGCGAGTAGGCGTAGTCGGTGCCGGGACCGGCGTCCTCGACCGTCAGCTCCCACCATCCGCCCCCGGTCCGCCGCATGGGCAGCCTGCGCTCGCCCAGCACCAGGTCAACCCGTTCGCGGTCAGGGGCCCATACCCGGAATCCGTGCGCCACCTGTCGTCTCTCTCCCCCCGGCGCCCGGCATGCGGCCGCCCCTCCGGCATCGGTGATCGTGGTGGGCCCATCCCGAATCGGCGATGTGTGGCCACTGCACCACGTCCCTACCCATCCGAACCGTTCACACGCTCCGCGGAGGTATCCGGCCTGTAGAAGGGGAAAGGCGACAAGTCCTGAAATCCCGGGCTTTCTCGGCCGCCACGGAGTTCCGTCGACCACCATGGAAGGCATGGTGGACGTCGTCATCGGGCTCAACAGCAGGGAGGACTTCGACGCGCACTGCCTGCTGACCGTCCTGGCCGCCGACCGGGAGGCGGCCACGGCCGTGCGCGACGAGGTGTACCGGCTCAAGAGGGAGCACGACCCGTTCCGCGGCCAGGTGCTCAGCTTCGGCTTCACCGAGCACCGGGACAACGTGCTGGTGAGCTTCCTGCCCCGGCCGGAGCTGGCCCCGAACGAGGTGATCCTGCCCGAGGGCCGGCTGGAGACGGTCGAGGAGCACATCGTGGGCATCGCGGAGGTGGCCGAGCGGCTCACCGCCGCCGGGCAGCACCTGCGGCGGGGGCTGCTGCTGTACGGGCCGCCGGGCACCGGCAAGACCCACACCACCCGCTATCTCATCGGGCGGCTGCGCGAGTGCACCGTGATCGTGATGACCGGTCCGGCCATGCGGAAGATCGACTACGCGGTGTCGATGGCCCGCACGCTCCAGCCGTCCATGGTCGTCATCGAGGACGTCGACCTGATCGCCGAGGACCGCAGCCAGTACGAGGCCAGCCCGCTGCTGTTCTCGCTGCTGGACGCCATGGACGGGGTCTCGGGGGACGCCGACGTCACCTTCGTCCTGACCACCAACCGGGTGGAGGCCCTGGAGAAGGCGCTCGTCCAGCGTCCCGGGCGGGTCGACCTCGCGCTGGAGATCCCGCTGCCCGACGCCCGGGCCCGGGAGCGGCTGATCCGGCTCTACGCGCGCTCGTACCCGGTCCTGGCGGACGTCGGCAAGGTCGTCGCCGCCACCGAGGGGGTCACCGCCTCCTTCGTCAAGGAACTGCTGCGCCGGGTCGTCCTGACCGCCATCCGCGCCGGCCGGGACGAGCTCACCGACGACCACTTCGACACCGTGCTGCGCGCCATGGAGAGCGACGGGCAGGCGCTGACCCGGGCGCTGCTGGGCGCCCGCCGGGACGCCGCCGGGCCGAAGGACGGCGGGCTGCAGGACGGCGACACGGCCGGACCGCACAACCACCGCACTCCCGCCCGGCTGCAGCCGCCCTGTAACTGAGACCCATCCGCCTCCTGAGGTGCGTGAACCCTTTTTCTGGGCAAAGGGTGCGGAAAATCAACCGGCGCGCTTCAGGGGTGGTCACATATGGCGGGTCTCGCGGAACCGATCGCGGTCGGGGTCGAGGAGGAGTTCCACGTCGTCGACGTCGAGACCCGGCACCTGGTGCCGCGGGCGGGGGCCCTGCTGGAGCGGCTGCCGGAGGAACGCTTCACCCACGAGCTGCACCGCTCGGTGGTGGAGGGCAACAGCAGGCCCTTCGTCCGGCTGGAGGACCTCGGGCACGACCTGACCGCGCTGCGCCGTACGGTGATCAAGGCGGCGGACGGGCTGGGCCTGGGGATCGCGGCGGCCGGCAGCGTGCCGCTGGTCGACGTGGAGGCACTGAAGATCTCCCCGGACCCGCGTTACGAGCAGATGCTCGCCGACTACCAGCTGCTCACCCGCGAGCAGGTGATCTGCGGCACCCAGGTGCACGCCGAGGTCGAGGACCGCGACCTGGCCGTCGTCATCGCCCACCGCCTGGCGCCGTGGGTGCCGTCGCTGCTCGCCCTGAGCGTCAGCTCGCCGTACTGGCTGGGGGCCGACACCGGGTACGCCGCCTACCGGCCGCTGGTGTGGCAGCGCTGGCCCACGGCCGGGCCGGTGGCGAGGTTCTCCTCGGCCGCCGAGTACGACCGGCTGATCGAGGACCTGGTGCGGTCCGAGGTGATCACCGACCCGGGCATGATCTACTTCGACATCCGGCCCTCGGCCCACGTGCCCACCGTCGAGCTGCGGGTGTGCGACGCCTGCCCGCGGGTGGGCGACATCGTGCTGATCGCCGGGCTGTTCCGGGCGCTGGTGGCCAGGGAGCTGGAGGAGGTCCGCAACGGGGCCGACCGTCAGGTCCGGCTGGAGATGGTGCGGGCGGCGAGCTGGCGGGCGGCCCGGTCGGGACTGGAGGGCCGGCTCGTGGACCCGGTCGAGGGGACGCCCGCCCCGGCCGCCGAGGTGATCGGGCGGATGGTGGACGGCCTGCGGCCGCAGCTGGAGGAGTTCGGCGACTGGGACCTGGTCTCCGAGCTGGCCCGGGAGGCGCTGGCGCGGGGCAGCTCCTCGGCCCGCCAGCGCCGGGCGTTCGCCCGGGAGGGCAGGCTCGCCGACGTGGTCGACCTCGTCCTGGCCGAGACGCGCTCCCAGGAGTGGGAGGCCTCCTTCGGCGGACCGGCGCCGCGGATCCGCACGCGCCTGCTCGACGGCTACGACGCCCCCGGCGACGAGGTGCTGATCGAGGGCACCGTGCGGGAGCCGTACCAGCCGATCCTGCGGGTCCTGGACCGGCTGGGCGCCGACGGCCTGCGCGAGCGGGAGCGCCGGGGCGAGCAGTACCAGCGCGGCAACGGCATGACCTTCAGGGCGCAGGACGGCGACGGGCACCGTGCCCTCCCGTTCGACCTGGTCCCGCGGCTCGTCCCGGCCGACGAGTGGGCGCAGATCGGCCGGGCCCTGCCGCAGCGGGTGCGCGCGCTGGAGGCCTTCCTGCGCGACGTGTACGGCGAGCGCCGCATCCTGCGCGACGGCGTGATCCCCGCCTGGGTGGTGGAGGAGTCCCCCGGATACCGCGAGGCCGGGCGGCTGATGCCGCCGGGCGCCGTGCGCTGCGCGGTCGCCGGACTGGACCTGGTGCGCGACGGCGTCGGCCGCTGGACGGTGCTGGAGGACAACCTGCGGGTGCCCTCGGGCCTCGGGTACGCCGCGGCCGGCAGGCGCCTGATGGCCGAGGTCATGCCCGAGCTCGTCCCCGCCGAGGGCGTCGCCGACCCGCGGGAGGGCCTGCGGATGCTGCGGGAGACGCTGCTGGCGGGCGGGCGCCGCAACATCGCCGTGGTCTCCGGCGGGCCGGACGTGCCCGCCTACTCCGAGCACCGGATGCTCGCCGAGGAGCTGGGAGCGGTCCTGGCCGGTCCCGCCGACCTGAGCGTCAGGGACGGGCGGGTGGAGGCGGCCGGGCGCCCGATCGACGTGATCTACCGCCGGATCGACGAGGACGCGCTGTTCGCCGGGGCCCTGGGCGAGGAGCTCCTGCGGGCCGCCGGGAGCTCCGCGCTCACCCTGGCCAACGCGCCGGGCAACGGCGTCGCCGAGGACAAGCGCCTGTACCGGTACGTGCCCCGCCTCATCGAGTACTACCTGGGCGAGGAGCCGCTCATCGGCAACATCACCACCTATCTGTGCCGCGAGGCCGGCGACCTGGAGCAGGTGCTGGACCGGCTGGAGGAGCTGGTGGTCAAGCCGGTCGACGGGCGCGGCGGGCAGGACGTGGTCGTCGGGCCCGAGGCGTCGGCCGCGGAGCTCGCCGGGCTCCGCGACAGGATCGCCGCCTCGCCCGGCCGGTGGGTCGCCCAGGAGACGATCCCGCTGGCGACCCACCCGTCCTTCGACGGCGAGCGGCTGAGCCCGCGCGTCGTCGACCTGCGGGCCTTCGTCCTGTCGGGTGAGACGGTCGCGGTCCCCCCGGCGGCGCTGACCCGCGTCGCCCCGGCCGGGAGCCTGATCGCCGACTCCTCCCCGGAGGGCGGCTCGAAGGACACCTGGCTCCCGGAGGCCGGCCGGGCCGCCGGGTGATCGGCCGGGGCCCGGTACTGTGCCGCTGAAGGCATGACGATCGGAGGAGTCGGGCAGTGACGGAGCAGACGGAGCCGAAGGTCGCGGACAACCCCGGGGCCGGGCGGTTCGAGATCACGGTGGACGGGACGGTGGCCGGCTTCGCCGAGTACACCCGGGCGGGTTCGAAGATCTCGCTCACCCACACGGAGATCGACCCGAGCTTCGAGGGCAGGGGGCTCGGCTCCATCCTGGCCCGCGGCGCGCTGGACGGGGCACGGGCGCAGGGACTGGGGGTGCTGCCGTTCTGCCCGTTCATCCGCGGTTACATCGAGCGGCACCCCGAGTACCTGGACCTGGTCCCCGCCGACCAGCGCGCCCGCTTCTCCCTGCCCGCGGACGGGCCGGACCCCGCCTGAGGCCCGGCCGCCCGGTCTTTCCGCCGCCCGTCGCGCGGTCCGGGGACGCTCCGCCGTACCGCGCTGGGCGGCGTGGAATGCACCATAATTTCGGTCATGACGGATTTTGCCGGGCTTGTCCGGGAAACCGCTGACCGCCTGGCGGTTCAGCACGTGGGTGTGGTGGTCGCCGCGGTCTCCGGGGAGGCCGTGGAGATCCACGGCGCCGGCCGGACGGGCGGCGAGCGGGACGGCGTGCCCGGCGCGGACACGATCTTCGAGATCGGCTCGGTGAGCAAGACGTTCACGGCGCTGGCGCTCGCCCGGCTGGCCGTGGCGGGCAAGGTCGACCTCGACGAGCCGCTGGCCGGACTGCTGCCCGAGGGGTCGCGCGTGCCGTCGCGGGACGGCGAGGAGATCACGCCGCGGCGCCTGGCCACGCACACCTCCGGGCTGCCGCGGCTGCCCAGGGGCATGCTGCTGAAGGCGCTGCTGCGGCCCTCGGCGCCGGACCCGTACGCAGGCTGCACCGCCGAGTTCCTGCTGGAGGGCCTGGCCAGGACCCGGCTGGGCGCCACGCCGGGACGCCGGTTCCGCTACTCCAACCTCGGCGCCGGGCTGCTGGGGCTGGCGCTGGCCCACCGTACCGGCGCCTCCTACGAGGAACTGGTCGCCAAGGAGATCTGCTCGCCGCTGGGCATGGCCGAGACCGGCATCACCGTGGAGGGCGGCAGGTCGGTGCGTCTGGCCCAGGGGCACGACCGGCGCCGCCGTCCCGTCCGGGCGTGGCACCTGGCCGACCTGGCCGGGGCGGGCGGGCTGCGCTCGACGGCGGCCGACATGGTCGCCTTCGTCCGCGCCCAGCTGGACGACGCCGGAGCGCTCGCGGAGGCCGTACGGCTCACCCGCGCGACCGAGCACCGGATCAGCCCCTTCTCCTGGACGCACCTGGGCTGGATGGGGCAGCGCCTGCACGAACGGCAGGGCGGCCATCTGCAGCTCTGGCACAACGGGATGACGGGAGGGTTCTCCTCCTTCACCGGGTTCGACCCGGAGAAGGGTGTGGCCGTCGTCCTGCTGTCCAACATGAACCGCTCGATGGACCGCCCCGCGTTCGATCTGCTCCGCGCCCTGCAGGAGGACCGCGCCTGACCGGGCGGCGGGGTCCCGTCAGGCGACGAGCGGGCGGGCCACCTCCAGCTCGTCGTGCTCGATCAGCCAGCGGACCGATTCGAGCACGGCGGCCTCCGGTTCGTAGCGCGGTGCGTAACCGAGGAGGGTCTCGGCTTTCCCGATGGTGAGGCAGTGGCTGCGGTGGAGGTGCTCCCAGCTCGTCTCGGCGTGCTCCGGGGTCGTGGTCCGGCGGAACTGTTCCCAGGTCACCGGTTCCAGCGACGCGCTCTGCCCGAACCAGCCGGCTGCCGTGTGGGCGTACCCGCGGACGTTCAGCGCAGTGGGGGCGACGACGTTGAAGTCCTCTCCCGCCGCCGCGTCCCGGTGCTCGATCGCCCGCTCGAAGGCCTGGGCGACGTCGTCGGCGTGCACGTGGTGCATCAGCTCGGCACCGCCGCCCGGGATCCGCAGCGGCTTCCCGGCCGAAAGCGCGGACCAGACCGCGGGGTCGAGGTTCCCCAGCGGGCCGATCGGGTGCCAGCCGGGACCGACGATGTGCCCGGGGTGCAGGGACGTGGTCACCAGGCCCCCGGAGGCGGTCTCCTCCTTAAGCATCCGCGCGATCCGATCCTTCTGGATTCCGTACTCCCCGAAGGGGGCGGTGCCCGTGGTCTCGGAGATCGGCAGCTTGTGACTGGGGCCGTAGCGCCAGACGGAACCGCAGTGCAGCAGGTGCCCGGTCCCGCCGCGGAGCCGTTCGACCAGCGCGGTGGCCGCCTCCGCGGTGAAACAGATCAGGTCGACCACGACGTCCGGGCTCAGCCCGGCCACCCTGGAAGCGAAGACGCCCTCACCGTCCTCCCGCTGCCGGTCGGCGGGGACCCGGCGCACCTGCTCCCATTCGGGAGCGTCGGCATAGGGGGCGCGGGTGCCCCGGCTGATGTTGATCACTTCGTGGCCGGCCCGCACCAGCCGGGGGACGAGGAATGTGCCGATGTGCCCACTCCCGCCGATAACGACGACTCGCATACTTATCCAATCGACGTCGGATGGGGTCGTCACCCCATCTTCACGGCATGCAGCCGCGACTCGGAATGGTCAACGTGTGATTCAGTCCGGGACCGACGCCCGTACGGCTACGCCACCCGAGAGGGCCCGGCGGTCCAGGTGTTGCAGTCACCGGGAGAGGCCTCGTCGAAGCCGGCGGCCAGGCACTCCGCCTGCACAGGTCGTACCGGCGGGTCTGCTCGTAGCGCTCCTCGGTGCTCCGGTGGGGCAGCTCGGCGCAGGCCTGCTGGGAGCCGGGGCGGGTCCGCATGAGACAAGGAGACTAGGGGACGGGGGAGAAGATGACCATGGTGGGGTCCGTGCGGGCCGGTCGCTAGATCTGATCTGGCGGCGGGCCGGGGGCCGTCTCGCGCCTGGAAGGTGAATGCCGAGACGGACGAAGGACAGATCATGGACGGACGAGTGACCGACCTGGCGGTGGAGACGTCGGGGCTGGTCAAGGTGTTCGGCGATACCCGGGCGGTCGACGGCCTCGACCTCACGGTGCCCGCCGGGACCGTGTACGGCGTGCTCGGCCCCAACGGGGCGGGCAAGACCACCGCGGTGCGGATGCTGGCCACCCTGCTGCGCCCCGACGGAGGGCAGGCCCGGGTCTTCGGCCACGACGTGGTGCGCGAGGCGGACGCCGTGCGCAGCCGGGTGAGCCTGACCGGGCAGTACGCCTCGGTCGACGAGGACCTGACCGGGACGGAGAACCTCGTCCTGCTGGCCCGGCTGCTGGGACACCGCAAGCCCGCGGCGAGGGACCGGGCCGGGCTGCTGCTGGAGGCGTTCGGGCTGAGCGAGGCCGCGGAGCGCCAGGTGAAGACCTACTCGGGCGGCATGCGCCGCAGGCTGGACATCGCCGCCAGCATCCTCAGCACCCCCGACCTGCTCTTCCTCGACGAGCCGACCACCGGCCTGGATCCGCGCAGCCGCAGCCAGGTCTGGGACATCGTGCGGGCCGTCGTCGCCCACGGCACCACGGTGCTGCTGACCACCCAGTATCTCGACGAGGCCGACCGGCTCGCCGGCCGCATCGCGGTCATCGACCACGGCCGGGTCATCGCCGAGGGCACGCCGGGCGAGCTGAAGTCCTCGATCGGCAGCGGGACGGTCCACGTACGGCTGCGCGATCCCGCGCAGCGTCCCGAGGCGCAACGGGTGCTCACCCACGCGCTGGGCGTGCCGGCGCACGCGGAGGCCGACCCGTTGGCGGTGACCGCCCGCGTCTCCGGCACCGGCAGTGAGTACGGCGCCGCGGAGGACGCCTCCCGCGTGCTCGCCGAGCTGACCGCCGCAGGCATCGTCGTCGACGACTTCTCCCTCGGCCAGCCCAGCCTCGACGAGGTCTTCCTGGCCCTCACCGACCGCCCCGCCGAGCCCGCCACCGAGGAGGCCGCAGCATGAGCACCCAGACGACCGCCCAGACGACCACTCAGACCCGTGTCGAGCCCGAGGCCGGGCAGAGCGCGGCGGTGACGTACGCGCCCGTGGCCGAGAACATCGGCGCCGTCCTGACCCGCGGGGACCGTCCGAAGCGGCCCAGCCCGGTGGCGGCGTCGACGGCGTTCGGGTGGCGGGCGATGCTGAAGATCAAGCACGTCCCCGAGCAGCTCTTCGACGTGACCGCCTTCCCGATCATGATGGTGCTGATGTTCACCTACCTGTTCGGCGGTGCGCTGGCGGGTTCGACGGAGGAGTATCTGCAGTTCCTGCTGCCGGGCATCCTGGTGACGAGCGTGATCATGACCACGATGTACACCGGGGTGGCGGTCAACACCGACATCGCCAAGGGGATCTTCGACCGGTTCCGCACGCTGCCCGTCTGGCGGCCGGCCGCGATGGTCGGCTATCTCCTGGGCGACGTGCTCAGGTATGTGCTCGCCTCGATCACGATGATCGTCGTGGGGCTGATCATGGGCTTCCGCCCGGCAGGGGGCGTGGTGGGCGTGGTGGCCGGAGCGGGCCTGCTGGTGGCCTTCTCGTTCGCCTTCTCCTGGATCTGGACCATGTTCGGCCTGCTGCTGCGCAGTGAGAAGTCGGTGATGGGCGTCAGCATGATGGTGCTGTTCCCGCTCACCTTCCTCAGCAACGTCTTCGTCGACCCCGCCACGATGCCCGGCTGGCTGCAGGTGTTCGTCGACGCCAGTCCCGTCACCCACCTCGTCTCCGCGGTGCGCGGGCTGATGGCCGGCGCCCCGGCCACGGGAGAGGTCGCCTGGGTCCTGGTGGCCGGTGCGGTGATCATGGCGGTCTTCGGCACGCTCACCATGCGGCTGTACAACCGCAAGTGATCACCCCTCACAGGCTCCACCGGATCTCGTGGCCGGGCTGGTAACGGCAGCTGGATCCGGTGGAGACGGCGGCGCGGAGATGGGCGGCGAGTTCGGGATGGAGCGGACCGAGTTTGCGCAGGGTGTCGCGGATGCGGGCGGTGACGGCCTTGCGGGCGCGCTCGGCCTCGTCGCCCAGCCGCCGCCCGCGCCCGCCGAGTCCGGTGGCGGCGCGCAGCTCGTTCAGCAGGGCCTCGCGCTCCCGGTCGTACTCCACCGCGCGGCGGTCGTCGCCCAGCTCCGCCGCCCGGTCGATCTCCTCGTCCAGCAGGGCCAGGCGCCGCCGGTAGCGGGCCCTGGCCTCGTCGTCGAGGACGAGGTCGCCGCCCATCCGCCGCGCGGCGACCACGACCTCGCCGCCCTCCGGATCGAGCAGCCGTACGGCGGGCACGTCGACGCCCGGCATGCTCAGCAGCGCGTGCAGGTCACGCAGGCCCTTGGCGTCGGGCACGTGCACCCGGCGCCCCCCGAAGGCCAGCGACCACACGGCGCCGTCCCTGCGGAACTCGTTCGTGACGGCCTCCGCGACGGCCTCGTCCCCACCGGCGCTCTCCCGATGGAACCCGTCCGCGGCGAACCCGTCCGGGACGGACCCGTTGACGCCCTCCCATCGGGAACCGGCGGCGAGGACGCGGTGGCCGTCGGCGCCCTCCCGGAGGGTTCCGGCCGCGGGGACGCGGTGTCCCGCCGTGGCCGTCTGCGCCGTCAGGTCGCGGGCGTGCCGTACCCGCCCGGAGACGTGCCGCATGCCGAGGTCGGCCGCCTCGCGTCCGACCTCGTCGAGCATCGCCGCCGCCGTGCGTGCGTCGCCGGGCTCTCCCCGGGCGAGAAGCGTCTCGGCGAGGTGGCAGCGGGCCTCGACCGACCAGGTGCGCGACCGGAGCCGGTCGGCGGACCGGCCGGCGGCGGTGAGCCGGGCGACCGCCTCCGCCCAGTGCTCCTGCGCCGCGTCGAGCAGGCCCAGCCAGAGGTCGACGGGCCCGCTGATGTCGCAGCCGTACATCGACACCATCCACTGCCCGCTGTACGGCTCCAGCGCGGCGCGGGCCCGGTCGCACAGCTCCGCGTCGCGGGACGCGGCCGCCGCCTGGGCCAGGAAGCGCAGGCCCAGCGGCGCGAGGTTGCGCGGATAGGGCTCCTGCCCCGGCCTCTCCTCCGGCAGGAGCTGGAGCGCGGTTCCGACGTCGCCCCGCTGCAACGCGGCCACGCCCTCCAGCAGGTCGGGGTGGGAGTGGCCGTGCTCCAGCAGGCCGCGGCGCAGCCGCCGCATCTCCTCGAAGCGGCCCTGGGGGATCAGGGTCGACCAGAGCAGCTGGTCCGCCATGGCCAGCAGGCCGGGGTGCGCGCCCTCGCAGAAGCCGGGCAGGCCGCGGTCGAGGTGCTCGTGCGCCTCCTCGAAACGGCCCTGCAGGGTGCAGACGATGTTCTTGTCGATGAACAGGGCCTCGGCGAAACGGGGCGTGCCGTGGCGCTCGGCCAGGGAGACGAACGCGCCGTACTGGTCGAGATAGGCGGGGTCGCCCAGCTCCAGCAGGGCCACCCAGCGCAGCGAGGACGCCAGGAGCTCGGTGTCGCGGTCTCCGGTGCGGCGCGCCACGTCCATCAGCTCGTCGACGAGCTTGACCCGCTCAGCGGCGGTGCCCAGCCCCCAGATCGTGTCGTGCCGCGCCCACAGGCCGAACATCAGCTCGTCATCGTCGTCGTCGCGCCGGGCGAGCATGAGGACGTGGACGGTCAGCTCCTGGGCGAGGTCGTCGGGCGACCTCGACGTGCCGGGGTCGTCGCCGACCAGCTTGGCGTAGGCCTGCCTGAGCGTCCCGTCCCGCAGCCGGCCGGCCCGCTCGTCGTGGTCGCCGGTCTGGTGGAGGGTGAGCGCCGCGCGCGCCAGCAGCTTGCCGTCGTCGAGGTCGCGGGCGATGGCGACGCCCTGTTCGAAGGCCTGCCAGGCGCCCTCCCGGTCACCCTCGTGACGCAGGTGCCGGCCCAGGTCGAGCGCGATCAGGGCGCGGCGGACCGGGTCGTCGGCCACCTCCAGCGCGCGGCGGCAGTGCCCGATGGCCTCCTCGACGGCCATCCGGGTGCTCGCGTCGCGCGCCGCGGCGAGCAGGTGGGTCACCGCGCGGGCCGGTTCGAGGGCGTCCCCCGCGAGGTAGGCGTGCCGGGCCAGGTCGCTGGGGAAGACCCGCCGGGCCAGCTCGGGCGTATCCTCGAGCGCGCCCACCACCCCGGCGTGCCGGCGGCGCGCCTCCTGCTCGCCCAGCTCGTCGTAGAGCGACTCGCGGACCAGGTCGTGCGCGAAGGCGAAGCGGCCGTCCTTCCGCGCGACGACGAGCCGGGCGGCCACCGCCTGGCCGAGCAGCCGGTCCACCTCGGACAGCGGGACGGACCCGGCGGCCGCCAGGACCTCGCGGTGGAACTCCCGGCCGAGCACGGCCGCGGTGGTGAGCAGCCCGGTGATCGCCGGGGGCAGCAGCGACAGCCTGCGCCGCAGGGCGTCGTGCACGCCCGGCGCCGTCGCGGTGACCGGGCCGCCGCCGTGCCACAGCCGCGCCGTCTGCTCCACGAAGAACGGGTTGCCGCCGGTGCGGCGGTGCACCTCGGCGACCAGTTCGGCCTCCGGCTCGCGGCCCGCCGTACGGGCCATCAGCGCCCCGACCTCCTCGTGACCCAGCCCGGTCAGCGTCACCGTCGTCGCCTTCGCCGTCAGCGAGGTCAGCATCGGCCGCAGCGGGTGGTCCGTCGCCTCGGTCTCGGCGTCGCGGTAGGTGCCCACCAGCAGCAGCCGCTCGAACCAGGTGTGCTGGGCCGCGAACTCCAGCAGCTTGAGCGAGGCCACGTCGGCCCAGTGCAGGTCGTCGAGGACGACGACCACCGGCCGGTTCTGCGAGACCGACACCAGCGCGGCGGTCACCGCGTCGTAGAGCTGGAAGGCCTCGGTCTCCTCGCCACGGCGCGACTCGCCCAGCAGGATCGACAGACCGGCGCCGGCCGCCTCCTGGGCCGCGGACCACTCTCCGGGGCCGGCCCCGCGCCGCAGGGCGCGCACGACCTGGACCCAGGGCCAGTAGCCCGGCGCGCTGTCGGAGTCCCAGCACGAGCCGCCGAGGACCAGCGCCCCGCGCCGCCGCGCCTCCTCGGCCGCCTCGGTCACCAGCGCGGTCTTGCCGATGCCCGCCTCTCCGGTGACCAGCACCAGGCCGCCGTGGCTGTCGGTCACGCGTCCGATCTCGGCGCGCAGGACCCCGGCGGGATGATCTCGTCCGATGAGCGCAGATGTCATATCGAGATCGCCGTCTCTGACGCGGTAGGCATGGCATTTCGACCGTATCCGTTCCCGCCGACAATTCTCCTCTCCCCGCCCCTCCCGCACGCCGGGGCACGGCCCGGGGATACGGCGTCGGGGGTACGACCTCAGGGGTACGACCCCGGGCGGACGGCGCGCTCCTCCCGGCGGAGAGAGCCTCCGACGACGGTCGTACTCCGCCGGCGGAAGTCGCACCCCGGCACTGACCGCTCAGCCGAGGCGGCCGCGGACCGGGCCCCGGCAGGGTGATCCACATGTCCATTTCACCCATCCGCGGCGCCCTGGCCGTCGCCGTCGCCGTGCTCGCGCTCGCCACCCCCGCCGTCGCCGCCCCCGCGGCCGCCGCGCCCACCGCCGCCGGGCCCGCCGGGGGCGGCGCCTCCGCCCTCGCGCTGCCCGAGCCGACCGGGCCGCACCCGGTCGGCACGACGACCCTGCACCTCGTGGACGACTCCCGCCCGGATCCGTGGGTGCCCACGGTGAAGTCGCGCGAGCTCATGGTCTCGCTGTGGTACCCCTCCCGGGAGTCCCGCGGACGCAGGGCGCCGTACATGACCGAGAAGGAGGCGGAGCTGCTGCTGAAGGAGAACGGCGTCGACGGCATGCCCGCCCGGCTGCTCAGCGGGACGCGGACCAACGCGGTCACCGGCGCCGCGCCGCTCGGGCGCCGGCGCGGCCTGCCCCTGGTCGTGCTGTCCCCGGGGTTCGGCGCCCCCCGCACCTCGCTGACGGGGCTGGCCGAGGACCTGGCGAGCCGGGGGTACGTCGTGGCGGGGATCGACCACACCTACGAGGCCGCCGGCACGACCTTCCCCGACGGCCGCACCACCACCTGCGTCGCCTGCAGGGCAGAGGATTTCGGCTCGAAGACGACCAGGGGCCGGGCGGCCGACGTGTCCTTCGTGCTCGACCGGCTGACCGGGGAGGACCCGGCCTGGAAGCACAGCGGGCTGATCGACCCGTCCCGGATCGCGATGGCCGGTCACTCCATCGGCGGCAACAGCGCCACGTGGACCATGCTCAACGACCCCCGGGTGCGCGCCGGGATCAACATGGACGGCAGCTTCTGGATCCCGGTCCCCGGCAAGGGGCTCTCCCGGCCGTTCATGCTGCTGGGGGCCAGTGAAAGCCACGAGCCGGGCGGTACGGACCCCAGCTGGAAGCGCGACTGGCAGCGGATGACCGGCTGGAAGCGCTGGCTCACGGTCGACGGCATGGGTCATCTCTCCTTCACCGACTACGCGCCGCTGATGGCCGGCCGGATCGACTTCGAGGGCTTCGGCACGCTGCCCGGAGACCGCTCGATGGAGATCACCCGCAGGTACGTCGCGGCCTTCCTCGACCTGCACCTGCGCGAGCGGCCCCAGCGGCTGCTCGACGGCCCGTCCCGGCGCCATCCCGAGGTCCGGTTCTGGCGCTGACCCGCGCCGGGCGCATACCTAATCCGGGCCGCCGGGGACCGGTCGGATCAGGTATGCGTGACGGATTCGGTCTCCTGCGGATCTCCGTAGCGTCGTGACCCGTAAGGAAGAACGTCCCACGGTGACGGGAGCAGGAAGATGACGGACTTCACCGCGCTGGCCGAGCAGTACATCGCCCTCTGGAACGAGACCGGCCCGGCCCGCCGCAAGCTGATCGACGCCCTGTGCGAGGAGGACGTCGCCTACACCGACCCGCTGGCGGCGGTGCGGGGCCGCGACGCCCTCGACGGCCTGATCGGGGCCGTGCAGGAGCAGTTCCCCGGCATGGTCTTCCGGCTCGGGGGACCGGTGGACGGCCACCACGACCTGGCCCGCTTCACCTGGCACCTCGGTCCCCGGGACGGCGAGGAGATCGTGGTCGGGTTCGACGTCGTGGTCGTGACGGACGGCCGGATCGGCGCCGTGCACGGCTTCCTCGACAAGGTCCCCGCCGCCGCCTGAGCGGCCCGGCCCCGGCGGTCACGTCGCCGGGGCCATCTTCAGCATCTCCACGTAGTGCGGGTTGTACATGACGCCGAGGATGTTGCCGAAGGGGTCGACCACCGAGGCGGTGACGAACCCCGCACCGCGCTCCACGGGCGGCTCGTACTCCTCCGCCCCCAGCGACAGCAGCCGGTCGAAGGCCCCCTGCAGGTCGTCGACGTGCCAGAACGTGACGGCCCCCGACGGGACGTCCGGCCGGCCGGCCGGTGCGTACCGGCTGTCGATGATGCCCAGCTCGTGCTGGTAGTCGCCGACGCGGAACTCGACGTATCCCAGGCTGCCGTCCGGGTTCTTCCGGTTGAAGTACGGCTCGATGCCCAGCACCTCGGTGTACCACCGCGTCGCCGCCTCCAGGTCGGTGGCGTAGAACGAGATGGTGGCGAATCCTCGCAACATCTGAGGTCCCTCCGTCGTGGGGTCACAGGCCCCGTTCGGCTGATGAGAACCATTCTTCGCCTCAAAGTGCTCATCGAATGAGCACTTTTA
Source organism: Paraplanobispora siamensis (assembly GCF_016863175.1). Taxonomy (GTDB): domain Bacteria; phylum Actinomycetota; class Actinomycetes; order Streptosporangiales; family Streptosporangiaceae; genus Planobispora; species Planobispora siamensis. The sequence goes on along the minus strand of NZ_BOOJ01000038.1, from coordinate 12,651 downwards.
TGGCGAGAATCGATCCATGCGCGCCGACCGCCTCGTGGCCACCCTGTTGCTGATGCAGTCCCGCGGCCGGGTCACCGCCGCCGAACTGGCCGGGGAGCTGGAGGTGTCGGTGGCCACCGCCCGCCGGGACCTGGAGGCGCTTTCGGCCGCCGGGGTCCCGGTGTATCCGCAACCGGGCCGGGGCGGCGGATGGTCGCTGGTGGGCGGGGCCAGGACCGACCTCAGCGGCCTCACCGAGACCGAGGCCCGGGCGCTGTTCCTGCTCGTCGGCCCGGCGGCGTCGGCCTCCCCGGCGGTCAAGTCGGCGCTGCGCAAGCTCGTGCGGGCACTGCCCGGCACGTTCCGGGCCGAGGCCGAGGCCGCGGCGGCCGCCGTCATGGTGGGCCCGGTGCGCTGGGGAGAGCGCGACCAGGAGCGCCCCGAGGTCGTGGAACTGCTGCAGACCGCCGTCGTGCGCCGGCTCAAGGTCCGCCTGACCTACGACGGCCGGATGCGCGAGCGCACGCAACGGCTCGTGGACCCCTGGGGCCTGATCGACAAGGACGACGTCTGGTACCTCCTGGCCGGGACGGAGAAGGGACAGCGGACCTTCCGGATCGACCGGATCGCCGAGGCCGTGATGACCGATGAGCCGTTCGAACGGCCCGGCGACTTCGAACTGCCGCAGGCGTGGAGGCGGGTCGTGGACGAGGTGGAGCGGCGGCGCTCGCTCGTCTCGGCGACGGTGCTCGTCGGCGCCGCCCACCTGTGGATCCTCCGCGACCAGTTCGGACGTCACTGCGAGACCGGCGAGACCTTCGACGACGGGCGCGTCCGCGTCCGCCTGGCGGCGCCCACGGCCCTGGACATCGCCCGGCACCTGGCGGGCTGGGGAGCCCTCGTCGAGGTCGTGGCCCCGGACGGGGTCCGCGCCGAGCTCGCCAGGATCGGCGCGGAGCTCACCGGGCACTACGGCCGGGGCGGGGACGAAGGACCGGGGACGGCACCGGCCGGTGACGGGGGCGGCGGGGTCGCGGGGGGAGGGGCCGATCCGCAGACCTATCGGATGAGGTGTCGATCCTCAGACTGACATCGGACCTTTCCGTTAAGCCCCAGGCCACCGGCGCGCTCGGATCTTGACCGGGAAGTTTACGGGATGTTGCCGTGGGAGCGCTCCCAAATTTTGAGCCGAATCTGTTGTATCCGGCCCCGGGCGCCGCTACGGTAGCCACAAATGAGAATTCAAGGATGGAATGTCGCGGCCCGGGGATCCCCGCGCGAACGCAACTCCTGAGACGCGACGAGAATCGTTGCAACAATGACGGCGAAAACAGCAGTTATTTCCGCACGGTAATTCATGCTGCCCGACGCACCGCATTGACCGGCAACCGGGCCGGTCGCGTCCTCCGCAGACCGTGCGCGCGGCCGGCCCCGCGACCCGGGTCCCGGCACGCCTACGCGGGCCCGCCGACCGGCCCGTGGCCCGCCCGGCGGGCGCGCCCGAGCCGCTGTCGGGGGCGTCCTCCTCGCCCCCGACAGCCAGGACGCCCGGACTCATGACGACGGTTTCCCTGATCATCCCGTGCTACAACGCCGCCAGGACGCTGCGCTTGTGCCTGGAGTCGGCGCTGGCCCAGACCCGGCCGCCCGACGAGATCGTCGTGGTGGACGACGCGAGCACCGACGACTCCGCGCGGATCGCCCGGGAGCTCGGCTGCCGCGTGGTGAGCCTTCCCGACAACCGCGGCGTCTCGGCCGCCCGCAACGCCGGCGTCGACGGCACGGACGGGGACGTCGTCTTCTTCCTCGACTCCGACGTGGCGCTGCGGCCCGACGCGGTCGCGAACGCGCTGGAGATCCTCGACCGCGACCCCGGATGCGGCTGCGTGCACGGCGTCTACGACACCGAGCCGCTCATCGACGACGGGCCGGTCGAGCGCTACCGGATCCTGCACGCCGTCCACTGGCGCCGCCGCCACCTGGGCGAGGTCAACGGCGTGGTGTTCGCCCTGGCCGCCATCCGGCGCGAGGCGCTGCTGGCGGCCGGACGGCTCGACGAGAGCCTGCGCGACTCCGAGGACGTCGAGTACGGCAGCAGGCTCTCGGCCCGCTGCCGCATCGTGCTCACCGACAAGGTGATGGGCCGCCACGACGACGGGAGCCGGCTGCTGCCGATCCTCGCCGAGCAGTGGCGGCGGGCCCTTCCGCTGATCCCGCTGCTCGTGGTCGCCGCCTCCCGGGACGGCGGGAAGCCGGAGCACGCCAACCGCCCGGCGGGGATCCTCGCCTGCGCGCTCGCGCTGGCCGGGCTGCCGCTCGGCCTGGCGCACCCCGCGCTGCTCGCCGTACCCGCCGCGATGGTCCTGTGGTTCGTCCTGGCCGATCCGCCGCTGCTGAGGTTCGTCCACCGGGAGCGCGGGGCGGCCTTCACCGCCTACTTCATGGCCGTCCACCTCGCCGTGCACGTGGCGCTCGTCGCGGGGCTGGCCGCCGGTTGCCTGCGCGTGCCCGCGGTGCTCCTGGACCGGACGAGAAGGGTCGGGCCGGAGGCGTACGAGAAATCCGGGGCCGGATGACCGGCCGCCCAGATGGTTGAAAAGCGAAATAACCCGATCGGGAAAGGAAACTGATCCCTCGGGAAAATAATGGCCCGGTGAACGGCCTTCCCGGGCGCCGCACGTCATAAGGCTGTGAATGCGAATGCTCCCCCTGGTCTCCGCTGCGAAGGCGCCGCTCGACCTGTCCCGCCCCGCCGGAAAACCCGCTCTGACATCGGATGAAAGGTTCCGGACCTCATGACGGCGCGCGGTGGCGTCCCGCCGTCCTCCCCGCCCCTCGACGGCCGGGACGTCCCAGGAGAGCGTCCGGACCGCGACGGCGCGCCGGCCGCCGCCCGCGGCTGGGCCTCCCACCTGTGGTGGATCTCCCTGCTCGCCGGGGTGGCGGGCTTCGCCTTCGTCTGGCTGGTCATGCCGCACGGCCGGGAGGCCGAGACGGTGTGGGAGTTCGCGGCCAAGCTGCTGGCCTTCGCCCTCCTGTGCTGCGCCGTCGCGTTCTTCCCGTGGGTGTCGTGGCGGCAGCACTGGCTGCTGTACGTGCCGTTCGTCTTCTTCACCGGCTACGTGATCCCGCGGATCAGCTACTTCTACTACGGCGACGTCGGGCGCGTGCAGGACGACAGCTTCTACACGCACCTGTACCTGCTGCTCTATCCCGGGATCGTGCTCACCGCCGCGGCCGCCTACCGGGTCGGCGGAGGACCTCCGGGGCGCTGCCTGAAGATCGCCTTCAGCGGCATCGTCATCGTGTTCTCCGGCCTCCTCGACATCATGTGGCAGCTGGTCAACCCGGTGGAGATCCCGGCGACCATCGACGCGCCGCACATCACGGTGTTCACCGGGGGACCGATCTCCTTCGGCGCGACGATCCTGTTCGCCCTGGCGCACATCCCGATCGTCATCGTGATCAACCTGCTCCCGCTGGACCGCTGGATCGGCCGCCTGCCCGGGGCGGAGCGGTTGACCGCGGATCGGGCGAGGTGAGGCCCATGACCTCCGCCCGCCCACCACGAGACCCCGTACCCGGACCCGGTTGGGAGGAACGGCCGGACGCCCACGACCCGCCCCGCACCGTCGAGGTCTCGGTGGCGGCGCCCGCCTACAACGAGGCGGCGAACATCGCCGCGTCGGTGACGGAATGGCGGCGGTATCTGGAGGGGCACCCCGCGGTCGGCGCGTGGGAGATCGTCGTGTGCGACGACGGGAGCACCGACGGGACCGGCGACATCCTGGCGGACCTGCAGGAAGAGTGCCCGCAGCTCGTCGTCGTCTCCTTCGGCCGCAACCGCGGGGCGGGCGCCGCGATCGCCGCGGCCATCGCCCATACCCGGATGGACTGGGTCGTGCTGCTGGACTCCGACGGCCAGTTCCCCATCGCCAACCTGGAGCTGTTCCTGGCGGGCATCCTGGCCGATGAGGGGCCGGCCTTCTCCGGGGCGAGGATCAGGAAGGCCGACGGCCTGCCGTACCGGTGGGGCTCGGCGGCCAGCGGCGCGGTCAGCAACGCCCTGCACCGCACCCGTTACCGCGACTTCAACTCGATCTTCAAGGTGGTGTACGGCCCGCTGTTCCGCTCCCTGCGGCTGGAGTCGGGCGGGATGAACTGCTCCACCGAGATCACCGCCCGGGTCGTCGAGCTCGGCCATGACTGGATCGAGGTGCCGATCGAGCATCGGGAGCGCGGCGGCGGCAGCCGGGGATGGCGCTTCTGGCGCGGGGCGCGCGACCGGGCGCTGTTCGTGGGCTACCTCGGCTACCGCCGGTGGCTGCAGCGCCGGGGCGTGCTGCGCGTCTCCGCCGCCGAACCGGCCCAGGAAGCGGCCTCCGCCGAGTCCGTCCGGGGAGCGGCCTTCGCAGAACCGGCCCAGGGAACGGCTCTGCCCGAACCCGGCCGGGGAGTGGCTTCGGCCGCATCCGGCCGGGGAGCGGTCTCCGCCGGGGTCGCCTCCGGCGCGGCTCCCGCGGCCGTGGAGAAGGCCCGATGAGCCCGCGGCGGTCCGGCCGGGCGGCCGTGACCCTGTTCGGGGGCGGGCGCGGCGGGGCCGGGATCGCGCGAGAGCTGCTGCGGGCGCCGGGGATCGACCTGTCCGTGGTGATCAACGGGTACGACAACGGGCTGTCCACCGGGGCGCTGCGGCGATACCTGCCCGGGATGCTCGGCCCTTCGGACTTCCGCAAGAACCTCCTGCTGCACCTCGACGGCGGCGACCCCCGGCAGGCCGCGATGACCGCGATCCTCGAACACCGCCTGCCGCCCGGCGCCACCCGGCGGGACCTGAGCGACCTCATCGACTCCCTCGCCTTCCCCGCCGAGGGCGGGCACCGGGAGGCCGCGGCCTGCCGGACGCTCACGGCCCACCGGAGGTTCGCGGCCCTGCCGCCGCGGGTGCGGGCGGCGATCGTCCGTGATCTGACCGTCTTCCGGCACCGGCTCGACAGCCGTCCGGACGGGCTCGACCTGGCCGACTGCGCGCTCGGCAACCTCGTGTTCGCCGGGGCCTACCTCCGCCTGGGCGGCGACTTCAACGCCACGATCCGTTCCTGCGCCGAGACCTTCGAGTCACCGGCCCGCCTGGTGAACGTGACCGGCGGCGAGAACGCCTTCCTGGTCGCGCTCAGACGCGACGGCCGGATCCTGGCCGACGAGGCCGACATCGTCGCCCCACAGGACGGCGCCGCCATCGCCGAGCTGTTCCTGATGCGCGAGCCGATCTCCTCGCGGCGCCGGGCCGAGCTGGAGGCCATGGCCGCCGAACGGCGGCGGCGGGCCCTGGCCCGCGGCGGCGCCAGGGTCTCGCTGAGCCAGGAGGCCCGGGACGCCGTCGTGCACGCCGACCTCATCGTGTACGGCCCCGGCACCCCGCACTCGTCGCTGCTGCCCAGCTATCTGACCCCGGGGATCGCGGACGCGATCGCGGCGAGCCGGGCCCGGGCGAAGGTGTTCGTCGTCAACATCCGCGACGACCACGACGTCCGGGGGCTGAGCGCGGCCGACCTGGTGGACCTCACCCTGTCCTACCTCGGGGACCCGCGCAACGAGCGGCGTACGGTCACCCACGTCCTGTGCCACCGGCCCGCGACGCCTGCGGCCGGGACCCCGCAACCACCGCCGGAGGTGGCCGCCGGAGGCGTCCGGGCGGGAGTGCGATGGGTCGTCGCCGACCTGGAGGACCCCGAACGGCCCGGCGCGCACTGCGGCCGCCGTACCTTCACCGCCCTCACCGCCCTGGCCGGCGTCGCCGGTGAGGCCACCGTGCTGAGCGCCGGATGAGCGCGGCACGGACCCCGGCCACGGAGAGGGCCGAACCGGCCGGGGCCGTCGAACGGATTGAGCAGGTCGGGCCGGTCGGGCCGATCGAGACGGTCAGGGCGGCCGGAGCGGCCGGGCCGATCCGGCCGGCCGGGGTGATCGGCGGGCGGCGGGTCTGGTTCTGTGATCTCGACGGGACGCTGGTGGACTCCGGCCCGGTCCACGAGGTCGCGTTCCGCGAGGCGATCGCGCAGCTCGCGCCCGAGCTGCTGGCCTCCTTCCGGTACGACGCCCACGCGGGCGCGAGCACCCGCGAGGTCGTGACGGGCCTGGGCGCCGACGGCGCGCTCGCCGAGCGGCTGATCCGCTGCAAGCAACGGCTGTACCGCGAGCGCGTCGCGGCGGGGGCGGTGCCCGTCCTGCCCGGGGCGCACCGGTTCCTGCGCCACCTGGCCGACCGAGGCCACACCGCGTACCTGGTCACCGCGGGCAGCCGCGGGTCGGTCGAGCGGGTCCTGGCGGCGTGCTCGCTGGACGAGTACTTCCGCGACGTGCTCACCGGCGACGACGCCCCGGTGAGCAAGCCGGACCCCGGGTTCTACCTGCACGCCTGCCTGCGCTGGGGCGTCGGTCCGGCCGAGGCCGTCGCGGTGGAGGACTCCGGGCACGGGGTGGCCTCCGCCCTCGGCGCCGGGCTGGTGACGTTCCAGGTCGGCCGGGCCGTACCCGTCCCCGGAGCGATCCCGGTCCGGGACCTGGACGGGGTCCTGGCCCTCCTGCGGCCGCAGGGACGTGGCGGTGGACCGCAGGAGATCGGCGGTGCGCGGATCGGTGATGAGCGGGGCAGCGATGGGGGAGACGGCGGTGGGGGAGACGGCGGTGGGAGAGACGGCGGTGGGAGAGACGACGATGGGTGACGGGCGCGTGTGCGCGGTGATCCCGGCGGCCGGGCGCGGGACCCGGCTCGGCGCGGACATCCCGAAGATCATGGTGGAGGTCGCCGACGGCGTCACCGTGTGGCATCTGCTCAGCCGCCGGCTGAGGCCGTGGACCGAGCACATCCACGTCGTCGTCTCCCCCGAGGGCCATGCCCCGTTCCTGCGCCTGGCGGCCGGGGAGATCGAGAGCGGCGCCGTCTCGGTGAGCGTCCAGGACGAGCCCCGCGGCATGGGGGACGCCGTCTTCGGGGCCGCCGGGCACTGGGAGACCTACGACTCGATCCTGGTGGTCTGGGGCGACCAGGTGAACCTGTCCGCGGAGACCGTCGGCAGGGTCGTGCGGGCCCACCGGAGCGCGACCGCCGGAGGCAGGCCGGGGCTCACCGTGCCGCTGGTGCCGATGGCCGAGCCGTACGTCGAGTACGAGGTGACGGACTCGGGCCTGGTGGAGGTACGGATGTCCCGTGAGGGCGACGCGTGCCGGCCCGGCGGGCTCAGCGACGTGGGGATGTTCTGCCTCGGTGCGGACGGGCTGCCGGCGGAGTGGGAACGCTACCTCGCCGGTGCCGTCCCGGGGGCCGTCACCGGCGAGGTGAACTTCCTGCCGTTCCTGCCCTTCCTGTCGCAGGAGCGCGGATGGCGGATGACGGCGGTGCCGGTCACCGACCCCGACGAGGCGCGCGGCATCAACACCAGGGCCGATCTGGAGTTCGCCCGCCGGGCGTTCGCGCGATGCGGGAGCTGACCGCGGCGCGGCTCCTGCGCGACCGCCGGTGGGCGGCCGGGCCCACGCTGGTGAGCGCCGTCGCCAGCGGGACGGCCGCCGCGACCACGCTCCTCATCGCCCGCGGGGCGGGCGCGGCGGCGTTCGGCCACTTCACCCTGGTCCTGTCGATCGCGCTGATCGTGGCCGTCGGCATGCTGATGAGCCTCAACTACGTCATGTACCAGGAGCTGCCCCGCGCGGACGCCCCGGACCGCCCGGCGCTGACCACGACGGCGTTGCTTTCCACGGCGGCGCTGGGAACGGTCCTGACCGTCGCCGGCGTGCTGGCGGCCCCGCCGCTGACGGCCCTGCTCGGCGTCGACTTCCGCACGCTGTGCTTCTCCCTGGCCCTGGCCCTGGCCCTGACGGCGAACCAGCTGACCGAGAGCTTCCTGCGGGGCCTGAAGCGCTACGCGCTGACGGCCGGGCTCAAGCTCGCCGTCGCCGTGGCGTACCTGGGGGTCTCGGCGTACTGCCTGCTGGTCCTGGAGATCAGGGACGCCGAGCTCTACCTCGTCGCGCTGATCGCCACCAACTTCGTCTTCGCCGCCGTGGCCGTGACCGGCTTCGAGGTCGTCCCGAAGTCCTGGTCACCGGCGCTGGCGCGTTCCCTGTACCGGCACGGCGCCTACGTGACCGCCGTCACCGCCCTGACCACCGTGCTGTTCGGGATCGATGTGATCTTCCTCAACCACTGGGCCGGCCGGGCCGACGTCGGGGTGTACTCGGTGTACAACGGCTTCCCCAAACGGCTGCTCGGCGTGGTCTTCACCGAGGGGATCGGCCTGGCGCTGCTGCCGGCGATGGCCACGATGGACAAGCCCGCCCTGCTGCGCCGCATCCGCCGCATCGCGCCCGCGGTGGGCGCGGCCACCGCCGTCTTCGCGTTCGCGGCCAGCGCGGTGTTCTTCCTCCTGCTGCGCGCGGAGTACCCGTACGAGCCCGGCCTGATGGCGCTGTCGGCCGCGGGGATCGGCGCGCACACGGTCTTCAACCTCTACTCCGTCGCCCTCCTGATGGACGGGGTGCGGGGTGCGAAGGTCCTCATCACCTCCCTGGCCGCCGGGATGCCCGCCGGGCTCGCCTGCCAGGCGGCGCTGACCGCCTGGCAGGGCCTGACCGGGGCGCTGGTGGCCTTCACGCTCGTCAATCTCGTCCTCATCGTCGCCGTGGTCGCCGTCGCCGCCCGGGTGTACCGGCCGGCCGGCGCGCCATCCGCACCGGAGACCGCATCATGAAGATCGCCTACATCATTAACCAGTTCCCGCCCAACATCACCGCCGGGCTGGGCCGCTACGCCGAGGAGATCACCCCGCACCTCACCGAAGGCCACCGGCTGAGCGTCTTCACCCTCAACGACGGCCACCAGCCGGTGCACGAGCGGCGCGACTCCGTCACGGTGTACCGGCCGCTCGGCCGCCTGCTGGGCGCGATCGGCCGCCGCCGGCGGCTCAACCGCACCCGCCGGACCGAGTTCGCGCTGCTGGCGCTGAACGTCATGGTGAGCAACTGGCGCTACTTCCTGCGGCTGCGCCGGGCCGCCGAGCGCCCCGACCTGGTCACCGTGCACGACTCGACGAACATCCTGTCCGGTCTGCTGTGCCACTACGCGCTGCGCCTGCCGATCGTCTTCCACGTGCACACCACCGAGTACGGCATCGCCCCGCGGCGCGGCACTGTCGACCCGTTCGGCCTGGTCGCCGCCGCCGAGCGCTGGCTGGGGCGGATCGCCCGCCGCGTCGTGGTCGCCACGCCCGAGGTGCGCGAGCAGCTGATCGCCGCGGGCTGGAACCGCAAGACGATCGAGGTCGTCCCCCTGGGCGGGACGTTCGAGCGGGTACTGGCCGACCCCGCCTTCGACCGCGAGGAGCTGCGCTCCGGCGCGGCCGCCCTGCGGGACAGGCTGGGGATCCCGGCCGAGGACAAGATCCTGCTGTTCGTCGGCCGCATCGAACGGCAGAAGGGCGTCTACCAGCTGCTCGATGCGATGCCGCGGATCGCCGCCGCCGTCCCCGGGCTGCGGCTGGTCATCGTCGGCGAGGGCGACGAGGCCGGTGTCCGGCGCATCGTCGGGAGCGCCGGCCTGGACGGGCGCGTCATGACCTCCGGCGGCTGGGTCGAGGGCCGGGAGCTGCTGGAGTACTACGAGATGGCCGACGCCTGCGTCTTCCCCTCACTGTTCGAGCCGTTCGGGCTGGTGGCGACCGAGGCCATGGCGCTGGCCCGGCCGGTGATCCTCGGAGACGGGTTCTCCCGGATCTTCATCGGCGACGATCCGGCCAGGCCCGCCGTCCGGTTCGTACGCAGCACCGACCCCGACGACATCGCCGACACCGTGATCGAGGTCATGACGAACCCGGCGCTGCGCCGGGCCCTCGCCGCGCGCGGGGAACGCCATGTCCGGGAGGAGCTGAGCTGGGCCCGCACCGCCGAGGAGACCCTCACGGTGTACCGGGCGGCCCTAGAGGGTTCCGGAGCCTGACGAGGCCGGGACCGGGGCTGAGGCCGGGGGCGGGGTCTGGGTCTGGGCCGGGGTGGGGGGCGGGGTCTGGGCCGGGGTGGGGGTCGAGGTCGAGGTCGGGAGCGGGGTCTGGATCTGGGTCTGGGCGGACGGGTCGCGGTGCACCGTACCGTTGGACGCGTGCGCGTCGACCCGGCCGCGCAGTCCCCGCAGCGTGATGTCCCCGTTGCGGCTGTGGACCGTGACGTCGAGGCCGCGGGGGACGTGCAGGACGTAGTCGGTGTGGTCCTGCGGCGTGTCCCGCAGTGAGGTGCACACCAGGGACTCGTCGCAGATCTGGCCGATCGTGAGGGACCCGCCGCCCCACGACTCCGCGCGGGGCGTCCCCCTGCGGGCGGCGCGTCACCAGGACCTCGCCGCCGTCGATCCCGACGATCTCCACGTCCCCGTGGTCGGCGGTGACGTGGAGGCTGTCGATGCCCGGGAAACGCTCCGGCTCCTCCAGGCTCCCCCCACCTCCGGCGGAGAGGCTGACGATCACCACGATCGCGATCAGCAGGGGAAGGCCCGCCAGGCCCCACACCAGGTAGCTCCTCTCAGCGTCGAAGGAGTCCGCAGGACCGGTCGTCCACATGAGCCGGGTGCCCCTTTCCCTCTGTGCCGGTCCCTCTGTACGGGCCGTTCTGCGCCGGTCCTCTGTATCGGAACCGACGCCTCAGGTGTACGGCACGCCCCATGCACACCGGTTGCCGGCCGCTTGCAGAACCTCCCCTCCGGCCCCGCGGGGAAGCACCGATCCCGCGTCCGCGCAAGGCGGCGGCCGGTCCGGGGCCGCCTCATCCGCCGCGGGTGATGCCGCGGCGGTGTCCGGGGGTGAGGATCGCCGCACCCGCCGTCACATCGATGGGAGGCCGCGCATGTCCGGTCAGCGGCAGCAGGAGGAGACGCGTAACGCGGCCGGGAACGGAGGGAGGGAACGTCCCCGGCCCGTACCCGAAGCCGTGAAGGCCCCGGCGGAACGGGCGGCGGCGGCACGGGCCGCGCGCAAGGAGATCCCGCGGCGGGAACACGCCCGGTGGGAGCCTCCGGGCGACCGCGTCGACCCCATCACGCACCTGGCGGCGCAGGAGGCCGATCGGGTGCCCTGGCTGCTGCCGGTACGGCACATGCGGATGGCGGAGTCGCCGTTCGCCTTCTTCCGGGGGGCGGCGGCGCCGATGGCCGCGGACCTGGCCGGTACGCCCGTCACCGGGATCACCGTCCAGCTCTGCGGGGACGCGCACCTGGCCAACTTCGGCACGTTCGCCTCCCCCGAGCGCCGCCAGGTCTTCGACCTCAACGACTTCGACGAGACACTGCCCGGCCCGTGGGAGTGGGACGTCAAGCGGCTGGCGGCCAGTTTCGTGGTGGCGGGGCGCGACAACGGCTTCAAGGACGCCGAGAGCCGTGCCGCGGCCGTGCAGGGGGTGACCGCCTACCGTACGGCCATGTCCACCTTCGCCTCCTCGTCCGTCCTGGACGTGTGGTACGCCCAGGCCTCGCTGGATCTGATCAAGAGCATGCTGGTGGTCGACAGGTACCGCAAGCAGTTCGCCCGGGCCGAGAAGAAGGCCAGGCAGCGCACCAGCGCCCGCGCGCTGACCAGGCTCACCGAGCAGGTCGAAGGGAGCCTGCAGATCCGCAGCGACCCGCCGCTGCTCGTGCCGCTGCGGGAGGTCCGCGACGGGGAGACGCGCGAGACGTTCCGGCGCTACGTGGAGGAGAGCTTCACCGGATACCTGGCGTCGTTGCCGCGCGACCGCCGGCACGTGCTGTCGCATTTCCGGATGATCGACATGGCGTTGAAGGTGGTGGGGGTGGGCAGCGTCGGAACGCGCTGCTTCATCGCCCTGATGCAGGGCCACGATCACGACGAGCCGCTCTTCCTGCAGGTCAAGGAGGCGGGCCCGTCGGTGCTCGAGGCGCATCTGCCGCCCAGCGAGTTCCCCCACCGCGGGCAGCGGGTGGTGGAGGGCCAGCGGCTGATGCAGGCCAGCAGCGACATCTTCCTGGGGTGGTCCACGGGCCCGCAGAGGGACTACTACTGGCGTCAGCTCCACGACATGAAAGGCGCGGCCGAGGTCACGGAGATGAATCCGGGTCAGCTGGGACGTTACGCCACCCTGTGCGGCTGGACGCTGGCGCACGGCCACGCCCGCTCCGGCGACGCGATCGCGATCGCCGCCTACCTCGGTTCGGGCGACACTTTCGCCGAGGCGGTGGGGGACTTCGCCGTGGCGTACGCCGACCAGACGGAGCGCGACTACACCGCCTTCGTCGAGGCGGTCAAGGACGGCCGGATCGACGCCGACCCCGGGACGGCACACGCCGCCTTCGGCTAGAGGGGGCGTTCTGGAGCGGCGGGCGGGTACGGCGGTGCGGGCCGTGGGGCGTGTCCGTGGTGATGGATTCGTCCGTAGGTATGTCCGTGGTGGGGCGAGTCTTGCCCACCCGTGAGGCGCGTCCCCGGTGGGCCGGGTGTTGCCCGCCCGGGCTGTGCCCAGAGCCGAGCGTGTCTGTGACGTCAGAGCGCTGGCCACGTCAAGGCGTGACGAACGCCGGGTGTTGCCCATCCGTGGGACGTGTCCCCGGTGGGCCGGGTGTTGCCCGCCCGGGCTGTGCCCAGAGCCGAGCGTGTCTGTGACGTCAGAGCGCTGGCC
>NZ_BOOJ01000037.1 GCF_016863175.1 Paraplanobispora siamensis | reverse complement strand
GGTGGTCGGTGGTCGGTGGTCGGTGGTCGGTGGTCGGTGGTCGGTGGTCGGTGGTCGGTGGTCGGTGGTCGGTGGTCGGTGGTCGGTGGTCGACACATCACCGATGCCGCTCATGCCCGTTCACGTCTTCCGTGCCGGTGATGACCGGCAGGCCGGGGTCTCGGTGACGATCAGCAGACCGATGCGCTCAGTGATCAGCTGCGGGTCGTGGTCAGGATGGCCTTCAGCGTCCGGCGTTCGTCGCGTTTCAACGTGGCCAGTGCTCTGATGTCATAGACAGGCTCGGCTCTGGACGCAGCTCGGGTGGGCAACACCCGGCGTTCGTCACGCCTCGACGTGGCCAGTGCTCTGATGTCATAGACACGCTCGGCTCTGGGCGCAGCCCGGGCGGGCAACACCCGGCCCACCAGGGACGCGCCTCACGGACGGGGCCGCCCTCGGCGCGCACCGCCGTACCCCGCCTGCCGCTTCAGGACCTGCCCATCTGCTTGCGGCACCGGGGATACGGGATCCGCTCGGCTCCGTCCTGGCTGATCAGACAGATCTCACAGCTCGGGAAGTCCCACGGTCCATCGCACCCCCACCAGGACAACGGTGGGTCCACCGTCCCGCGGGGGTGCGTGGTCGTGGTCGTGGTCATCATTGGCCGCTGACGCTCAGCCCTGCGCCGCTGACGCTCAACCCTGCGTCGATGACGCTCAGCTCTGTGTGGAGATGCAGAACGGGTGGCCGGCGGGGTCCAGCAAGACCCTCCGCTCCTCGGGATGCGGTTGGACCGGGGGCTCGGTGGCTCCCAGGGCCAGCATCCGTGCCTGGGCCGCCTCCAGGTCCTCGACGCCCAGTTCCATGTGCGCCTGCTTGCCCTGGGAAGGATCCGGCCAGGTCGGAGGCCGGTAGTCGGCAACCCGGATGAAACCCAGTCCCGGCGAACCCTCCCGGCCGAGCAGGACGAAGTCGTCGCTGGAGTAGACGACGGGCAGGCCGAGAGCCTCGCCGTAGAAACGGGCCAGTTCGGCGGGGTCCGGGCAGTCGAAGTCGACCGACAGCAGACGGATCGTCGGTGCGGTCGTGGTTGCAGTGCTCATGGCAGGGACACTAGGACCGGACCAGGACAGGTTCAGTCCTGGTCATGAGGAACACTACGGGATGTGATCAGCACTTCCGCCCGCCTGCTGCGACTGGTCTCGCTGCTGTCCGCCCGGCCGACCTGGACCTGCCGCGAACTGGCCGAGCGGATGGCGGTCACCGACCGCACGGTGCGGCGGGACGTCGCCAGGCTGCGGGAACTCGGTTACTGCATCGAGTCCGACCCCGGGCCGTGGGGCGGCTACCGCCTCGGCGGCGGTAGCCGGGTCCCGCCGCTGGTCCTCGACGACGAGGAGGCGTTCGCCGTGGCCGTCGCGCTGCGAGAGGCCGCGCTCAGCGGCGTCCTGGGCGGAGACCAGGCTGTGCTGTCGGCGCTGCTGAAGCTGCGGGCGGTCCTGCCGCCCCGGATCGCGGACCGGCTGGGTGAGATGGACGCCACCGTCGTCCACACTCCCAGGTCCGAAGGGCCTCAGATCTCGTCCGGCATGCTGCTGGAACTGGCCGCCGCCTGCCGCCGGGGTGAGCGCGCCCGTCTGTCCTACCGCGACCATGCGGGCAAGGACAGTGTCCGGGACGTCGACCCCTACCGCCTGGTGCACACGGGCCTGCGCTGGTATTTCGTCGCCCGGGACGTGGGCAGGGACCAGTGGCGGACGTTCCGGGCCGACCGGGTGGTGCACCTGCGGCCGACCGGGCAGCCGGTCGAACTCCTCGACCCGCCCGACCCGGCCCTCCTCGTCTCCCGGGGCATCGCGAGCGTCGTGTACCCCCTGTACGGGAGAATCCGGCTCCCGCATCCCATGGACCGGGCCCTGCGGCTGGTCCCGCCGACGATCGGCACCCATCACCCGGACGGGCCCGATGCCACCATCGTCGAAATCGGCGCCAACGACGCCGACCAGCTCGCCGACTATCTCCTCGGCCTGGGCACCCCGCTACGGGTCCTGTCCCCGGACGACGTCCGGGAGGCTCTGCTGCGCCGCACCCGGGAGTTGTTCGAGGACAACGGGGGCGACCGGTCCCCGCAGCAGGTGTTGCGCCGGACCTCCACGCCCACGTAAGCAGCCATCACCTGTCCGTGCGGTTCTCACTCGTCCGGCTGCCGCCGGGCGCAGCCCGTGCGGGCCGAGGTCTCAGCCCTCGACCGGGGAGAGCGCCCCGCAGGGGCAGTTCCGGACCGCCTTGCGCACCGCCTCCTCCGTCCCGGGAGCCGGCTCCGGCGTGACCAGTACGACCAGCTCGTCGTCCGCCTTCGACGGTAACCCCCTGAGGGTCATCCGGGACCGGTCGCGGCGGAACCCTCCAGCCCCAGCACCGCGTCCAGGCGCCGCGTGACGGGCCAGGCGCCGGGGGAGGTGTTGGAGATCACGGTATGGGTCAGGCCGAGCCCGGGGTCGTGCACGCTGCGGAAGGAGACGCCGGCGTCGTAACCCTCCAGCATCACGATCTCCCGGGAGGCGTGGAGCCAGAAGCCCCTGCCGTACCGCATCGACTCCGACGGCACGTCGCTGCGCGGCCGTACCATCTCGGCCACCGTGGCAGGGGAGACGATCCGCCCGTCGAACAGCGCCCGCCACATGGCGCCGATGTCGGCCGCGGTGGAGTAGAGGCCGCCGTCGCCGCTGCCCCGGATCGGCAGGTGGAAGACGTTGCTCCTGGAGACGCCGTCGACGGGCAGGTAGCCCGTCGCGGTGCGCCCGGGAAGCTCGTCGGAGCGCAGGAACGCGGTGTCGGCCATGCCCGCGGGCTCGCAGACGCGCCGCCGTACCAGGTCGTGGAAGGGCACGCCGCTCACCCGACCGGCGATCAGGGCCAGGACGACGTATCCGCTGTTGCAGTAGGAGAACTGCTGACCGGGCGGGAACTTGGCGGGCCGGCCGGCGAGCGCGGGCAGATAGTCCTCGGTGGTCACGAGCGTGTGCGCCGGGACTGTCAGCACGTGGTCGGTGATGTCGTACGCCTCGTTCTCGTCGAAGTAGTCGCCGATGCCCGACCGGTGCTCCAGGAGGTGCTCGACCGTGACGGCGTCGTCGATCAGCGGCAGGTCCTCGCCCAGCACGGACCGCGCGGTCGTGGACAGGGCGAGCGCGCCCTCCTCGACCAGGCTCATGACCGTCAGGGCGGTCAGTCCCTTGGTGCCGCTGGCGATGCCGAACCGCGTGTCGACGGTGTTGGGGACCTCGTGCGTTCGGCAGGCCAGGCCGTACGCCGCGGCGAACTCGGTCTTGCCCTCGCGCTCCACGAGAACGACGCCGGAGAAGTCGCCCGTCCGGGCGAGCTCGTCGATCTCGGATGTCCACGATGTCATACGGGCACGGTAAGTCCCGGTCCGCCCGGATCTCGATGGGTTTTCCACCTGCGGACGGGCGGCACGAGACGGGCCGGGGACGGACCTTAAGGAGGCCGGAAGGCAACCGTAAGGCCCGCCCGGCACCGTGGGTCCTGTCGGAAACCGTCCGAGAGACCGAGGAGCGACCCTGATGAAGACGGCCGAATACGCCATCGTCCTTGACTTCGCCGCACCGCGCGAGGAGGTCTACGCCGCCTGGACCCGGCCCGAGCGCTTCGCCCGCTGGTTCGGCCCGCGCATCTTCCTCACCCCGGCCGACCGGGTCGTCCTGGACGCCCGCCCGGGCGGCGCCTGGCAGGCCACGCTGGTCGGTGAGGAGGGCTTCGAGGTCACGCTGGGAGGCGTCTACCGCGAGGTCGCCGGGCCGGGACGGCTGGTCTTCACCACCGGTGACCCGGACGAGCCGGGCGACGCGCCCGCCTCGGTGGTGACGGTCACGCTGGAGGAGCACGCGGGCGGCACGGCGATGCGCTTCCACCAGTTCGGGGTCAACACCGATCAGGAACACGCCGAGCAGGCCAGGGCCGGCTGGCTGGAGTTCTTCGACCGGCTGGCCGAGCACCTGGCGGTTCAGGCCATGTCCCAGGCCAGGCCATAGGCCGGGTCCCAGGTCAGGCCTCAGGCCACGTCGTCGAAGGTCGACTCGCGGCCGAGGGCGTAGGCGGCGGCGAACGCCTCCTCGTCGAGAGCACCCCGGACCTCGTCGGTGATGCGCCGCACCTCGTCCTCCTCCAGCGGGGTGACCGGCGTGCCGTGCTCCCGCCTGACCGCCTCGGCCAGGCCGAGCAGCCGGGCGCCCTCGGCCGGGGGAGACACGGCGGCCAGGGACTCGACGGTGAACGCCGTCGTGCGGGGGTCGCCGATCTTCCTGGCGGCGGCGAACGCCTCCAGGAACAGCTCGCGCGCGCCCTCGCGGTCGCCCCGGAGCTTGTGGACGAAACCCAGCTCGACCAGGACCGTGGGCAGGAAGAGCTGGGGCTCGCCGTCGCGCGGGACGCCGTCGAGGAGGCGGTCGAGATGCTTCTGCGCCAGCTCCAGCCGGCCCGACCGGCGGGCGGCCAGGCCGTACCCCATCTCCGCGAAGATCCGCCCCTCCCGGTAGCCCTGCTCGGTGGCCAGGCGCAGGGCCCGCTCGCAGTAGTCCAGGGCGGGCTCGTAGTCGCCGATGTGCGCGGCCATCCAGCCCAGCCACGCCAGCCGCCGCACGGCGTCCGGCCACAGCCCGAGCTCCTCGGCCATCCGCAGGTCCTCGGTGAACAGGCGGGTGGCCTCCGCGTAGTCGCCGCGGGTCTCGGCCAGCCCGCCGAGCCACTCGGTGGCCTGCAGCAGGCCCCAGCGGTCGCCCAGCTCCCGGAACATCTCGGCGCTGCGGCCGCCGTCGCGCTCCAGGGACTCCAGGTCGCGCAGGGTGAAGGCGTCACGCGCGCGCCTGCTCAGCGCGGCCGCCACGCCCCACCGGTCGCCGATCTCCCGGAAGGTCACCAGCGCGCGGTCGACCAGTGCCTGCGAGGCCGGGGTGTCGGGCACGGCCAGACCCAGGAACCACTGCGCCCTGGCGCGGTCGGCGGGATCGGCGATGCCCTCCAGGACCGGCTCCCAGTCGACCTCCTCGCCGAGCAGCAAGCCGAATCCAGCGTGCCAGGCACGCGCCCTGGCCAGGCCGGCGGCGAACTCCGCCCTGGTCAGGTCGGCGGCGAACTCCGCCTCGGCCAGGCCGGCGGCGAGCTCCGCCGTCGCCGGATCCGCAGCGCGCTCTCCGGCGGGCCCGGATCCCCCGGCGGGCTCCCACGCGGGCCCGTGCGCGATGGATCCCCCGGAGGGCGGCGTTCCGGCGGCGGCCAGGGCGGTCTCCAGCGCGCGCCTGCCCTCGCCGAGCCTGCCGCGCAGGAACCAGTACCACGCCAGCGCGTCGACCAGCCGCAGGGCCTCGGCCGCCGAAGCCGCGTCGAGGGCGGCCCGCAGGTTCGCGGCCTCGGCGTCCAGGCGCCGCATCCAGTGCGCCTGCTCACCGCCGCGCAGGTGCGACTCGGCCCGTACGGCGAGCGAGAGGTAGTAGCCGACGTGCGCCCGCCGTACCCGCTCCGTCTCCCCGGCGTCCTCCAGCCGGCGCAGGCAGTAGGCCGCCACCGACTCCAGCAGCCGGTAGCGCACGCCCGACGGCCCGTCCACGACCACCACCAGCGACCGGTCGACCAGCCGGGCCAGCTGGTCGAGCACGTCGATCCCGTCCTCGGCGCACACCTCCTCGGCCGCCTCCAGCGTGCAGCCGTCGACGTGCACGGCCAGGCGGCGCAGCACCGCCCGTTCGGGGGCGGTGAGCAGCGTCCAGCTCCAGTCGATCATCGCCGTCAGCGTCTGCTGGCGCGCCGGGGCGCCGCGCTGGAAGCCCGCCAGCAGCTTGAACCTGTCGTCCAGCCGGGCCACGAGCTCCCGGATCCCCAGCGCCCTGACCCGGGTCGCGGCCAGCTCCAGCGCCAGCGGGATGCCGTCGAGCCGGCGGCACAGCTGTGCGACCGCCTCGGCGTTGCCGGCGTCGAGGGTGAACCCGCGAGCCGAGGCGGTCGCGCGGGCCACGAACAGCCGCACGGCGTCGGACCTGGCCACCGTGATCAGCTCGGAGCCCTCCGGCAGCTCCAGCGCGGGCACGCTCCACAGCACCTCGCCGGCCACGTTCAGCGGCTCGCGGCTGGTCGCCAGGATCCGCAGCCCGGGTACGGCGCGCAGCAGCGCGTCGGCCAGCTTGGCGGCCTGGTCGACCACGTGTTCGCAGTTGTCGAGCACCAGCAGCAGCCGCCGGTCGCGCAGCGCCTCGACGAGCCGGTCCAGGGTGGCCGCGGAGTCCTCGCGGACGCCGAGCGCGGCGAGCACGGCGCCGGCCAGCGACGGCGTGTGCCGGTCGTAGGAGGCCAGCTCGACCAGCCAGGCGCCGCCGGGATAGCCGTCGCCCGCCCGCCGCGCGACCTCCAGCGCCAGGCTCGTCTTGCCCACGCCTCCCGAGCCGACGAGCGTGACCAGCCGCTCGGTCCCCAGCAGGGCGCCGATCTCGGCCATCGCCTCGTCGCGCCCGATCAGGCCGCCGACCGCGGCGGGCAGGTTCGTCGCCGGCCGCTCGCCCCCGGCGCTCAGCGCGGGGTCCTGGCGCAGGATCCGCTCGTACAGCCGGGCCAGCTCGGGCGAGGGGTCCAGCCCCAGCTCCTCGGTGAGCCGGTCGCGCAGCTCGCCGTAGCCGGCCAGTGCCTCGCTCTGCCGCCCGGCCCGGTAGAGCGCCTTCATGTGCACGGCGCGCAGCCGCTCCCTGAGCGGGTGCCGGGCCACGAGCTCCGACAGCTCGGACACCTCGACCGGCTCGCCCGCGGCCAGCCGCGCCTCGGCGAGGTCCTCCACGGCGGCCAGCCGCGCCTCCTCCAGACGAGTGATCACCGGCTGGAGGAACGCGGCGTCGGCGAAGTCGGCGAACGCGGCGCCCCGCCACAGCTCCAGCGCCTCGGCGGGCCTGCCCTCCTGGACCAGCTTCGCGAAGCGGGCGGCGTCCACCGCGTCCGGACCGGCCTGCAGCGCGTAGCCGGGCGCCCGTGAGACGACCAGGTTCTTCCCGCCCGGCTCGGCGTCCTCCAGCGCGCGGCGCAGCTGCGAGACCCGCACCTGCAGGGCGGCGGCCGGGTTGGCGGGCGGCTCGTCCTCCCACAGGTCGTCGACCAGCCGGTCGACGGAGACCACCCGTCCCTCGTGGGCGAGCAGGTCGGCGAGCAGCGCGCGCACCTTCAGCCCGGGGACGGCCACGGCCTCCCCCCGGTCGGTCCAGACCGTCACCGGCCCCAGCACTCCGAAGCGCATACGACCGACCTTAAGGCCGCCGTGACCCCGCGCCGCCACGCCCCGGCCGCGACCTGAAGTCGTACCGGCGCGGGGCGGGCCGCCGCGGCTCCGGCGGCGGTGCGTCCTCCGCTGGCCCGTCCGGCGACGGCCCGGACTCCGACGGCCCGGACTCCGATGGTCCGTCCTGCGCCGGTCCGTCCTGCGCCGGTCCGTCCTGCGCCGGTCCGTCCTGCGCCGATCCGGGCTCCGGCGGTCCGTCCTGCGCCGGGGGATCCTCCTTGACCGTGGGGATCGCCGGCGCGGTGACGACCTCCGTGCGCGGCTCGCCGATCGGCCGCCGGGTGGTCAGGTCGACGACCGTGCCGCGGTGGCCGGTCGCGGCGTGCGAGGCGGCGAACAGGATGAGCACGTTGAGCAGCTTCAGGAACAGCAGCATGCCCACCGCGCCCGCCACGACGTGATAGGCCGGGTTCGCCGCGCTGAGGTTGAAGTAGGCCTGCCCGATCGTCTTGAGCAGCTCCAGCCCGATCGTGATGATCAGGGCCGGACCGGCGACCCGGCGCGGCGACAGGCGCAGGCGGGGGGTCAGCGTCAGCAACGCCGTCGACAGCAGGAAGTTGACGCCGATGCCGAGCACGAAGGCGACCACCGACAGCGTCAGCTGCGCCGACTGCGCCTCGGCCCCGACCGTCTCACCGGCCAGCCAGGTCAGCGCCGCCTGGGCGCCGAAGGACAGGGTCAGCGAGATCGACAGCAGCAGCCCGAGCGTGAGCAGCACGCCCAGGTCGATCAGCCAGCGCAGGAAGAAGTTGCCCGGGTACTGCTCCAGGCCCCAGACGGCCCGGATGGACGAGCGCATGGAGTCGATCCAGAACAGGCCGGTCAGCGGGAGGCCGACGGTGACGATCACTCCCGCCGTGTCCCTGGCGGCCAGCAGCGCCGAGACGTCCAGCCGGGGGAAGGTGTCGCTCAGATAGCGCTCCACCTCGCGCAGCGCGGCGGGGGTGTCGAACACGTGCCCCAGGATCACGAAACCGAGCAGGGCCAGGGCGAAGACGGCGTAGAACGCGTAGTAGGTCATCCCGGCCGACAGGCGGCCCCCGTCGACGCGGTCGTAGTGGACACCGGCCCGGACGAGGTGGTCGAGCCAGCCGTACCGGTCCCGCGCCCGAGTCCACCCCCGGGCGAGCCCGCCGGCCCGCCGGCTCGTCCTCGCGGTGGCCGTCATGACAGCGAACTCTACCCACGTCCGCCCTCTTCCATCCGGTCCCGGGGCCGGAAAACCGGCTGGCCGGGACCGGTGGCGATCTGGGATGGTGGCGCACATGACGGAGGTGACGGACGTGCGTGACGTGGCGGATCTGGTCGCGGCGGTGGAGCGGGGCGAGCGGGTCAGATATCTGATGTTCTGGGGGCATCGGCCGCCGCGGTCCGGCGGGGCCGGCGCCGGATGCCTGTCGCAGTGGTGGCCGGCCGACTTCACCGTGGACGGGACCGTCTACCGCACCGCCGAGCACTTCATGATGGCCGGCAAGGCCCGGCTGTTCGGCGACGAGGAGACCGCGGCGCAGATCGTGGCGGCCGGGCACCCCAAGGAGGCCAAGGACCTGGGGCGGCGGGTGCGCGGCTTCGACGACGAGATCTGGAGGGCGGCCCGCTTCGACCTCGTGGTCCGCGGCAACCTGGCCAAGTTCGGCCAGAACCCCGAGCTGGGGGAGTTCCTGCTGGGCACCGGCGAGCGGGTGCTGGTCGAGGCGAGCCCGCTGGACCGGATCTGGGGGATCGGCCTGGCCGCCGACGACGAGCGGGCCGGGCGTCCGGAGCTGTGGCGGGGGCTCAACCTGCTCGGGTTCGCCCTGATGGAGGTACGGCGGGCGCTGCGGCGATCGTGATGTGCTTCACTTTCCGCCGGAGATCGTTGTCTCCCCGCGGGATCTGTCTAGCGTCGTCGGCATGACGTTCACGGGAGAGGACCGCGAGCCGCGGCTCCGCGGCGAGGTGGCGGCGATCGCCGGGGGATGGACCGCGCTGGTGGTTGCGGGGGCGGCCTGGTCCTGGTTCGCCCAGGACCAGGAGTCGCGCACGCCGTACTGGAGCGCGGTGGCGGTGGTCGTCACGGCGGCGGTCGTGATCCTGGTCGTGCTGATGGTCGTCCACAACACCCTGGCGCGACGCGGCGGTGCGGGCACGCCGGTCAGAGGCGGCCTGCCGGGCATGATCCTCGCGGTGGCCGCATGGCTGCTGGGGGGAATGGCCGCTCTGGTCCACTCCATCGCCCGCAACGACGCGCGCCGCGGCACCGGTACGGCCTGCTCCTTCGACGCGCTGAACGCGCCCGCTCCGGGACTGGAGTCGCTCTCGACCGTGCTCGCCGTCTCGGCCACGGTCGTCCTGCTGGTGCTGCTCTCCGTCGGCCGCCGTTCACGGGTGACCGCGTGGTTGTCACCGGCTCTCGTCCTCGGGCTGTACCTGCTGGCGATGCACATGGCGGAGCCGCACGGGACGGCGACCGCGTGCTACGGATGACGCACCGCACGGATGACACGCCGTACGAATGACACGCGGCCGGGAGCGCGATCACCCGCATCGGCGGATCGGCCGCACATCGAACGCCCTTTCGATTAAACTCGTCGGCCATGGCGCACCCCCTGTCCCTCAGCCTGGAGTCCGCGCGGCGTCTGGCCGTGAGCTGTCAGCATCTGGCCGGTCCCCGGCCCGGCGGTGACCCCGAGGGGTTGCGGCAGGTGCTGCGGACGCTGCGCTGCCTGCAGCTCGACCCGGTCAACGTGGTGGCGCGCAGCCACCTGCTGGTGCTCTGGAGCAGGGTGGGCGGCTACGATCCGGCCGATCTCGACGCGCTGCTGTGGCGGGAGCGGTGGCTGTTCGAGTACTGGGCCCACGCCGCCTCGATCGTGCTGGCCGAGGACTATCCGATCCACCAGGTCATGATGCGCGGCTACGCGCGGCCCGGCGGGCAGGTCCACGCCTGGATGGAGGCCAACGACGTGCTGCGGCGGCACGTGCTCGACCGGTTGCGCCAGGAGGGGCCGCTGCCGGTCGGCGGCTTCGAGGACCTCGCGGCCGTGCCGTGGCAGTCGAGCGGGTGGACCAACGGGCGCAACGTCGAGCGGATGCTGGACTTCCTGTGGTTCCAGGGCCAGATCATGGTGGCGGGGCGCGAGGGGCGCAGACGGCTGTGGGACCTGACCGGGCGCCGGCTGCCGGAGTGGGTGGCCACCGAGCCGCTGACGCAGGAGGAGGCGGTCACCCGGGCCGCCGAGCACGCTCTCCGGGCACTCGGCGTGGCCCGCGCCGCCGACATCGAGCGGCACTTCGTCCGCGACCGCTATCCCGGCCTGGCCGGGGTGCTGGCCGAGCTGGAGGCGGCGGGCCGGGTCCTGCCCGCCGAGGTCGAGGGCGGCGCCGAGCGGTGGTACGTCCACCGTGACGTCCTGGACCTGCTGGAGCGCCCCTGGCAGCCGCGCACCACGCTGCTGTCGCCGTTCGACAACCTCATCTGCGACCGGGAGCGGACCGTGCGCCTGTGGGGTTTCACGTTCCGCACGGAGATGTACGTGCCCAAGCACAAGCGGCGGTACGGCCACTACATCATGCCGATCCTGCACGGCGAGCGGCTGGCCGGCAGGCTCGTGCCGCGCCTGGACCGCCGCCGGAGACTGCTGGAGATCGAAGGGGTGTTCCCCGAGCCGGACACGCCCGCGGACGAGGTGACCACCGGGGCGGTCGGCCTGGCGGTGGCCGAGCTGGCCGCCTTCGCCGGCGCCGGAGAGATCGCCTACGGGGACAGGGTCGTCGATCCGTGGCGACCGGCCCCGGTGGGCTGAGAAAGGCGGGACCGCCGGAACTGGCCTTCCGGCGGCCCCTTTTCTCCCCAGATGCGATTCAAGAGAGGGCTGAAGTCTAATGTGAAAGAAGTGACGGGGCGACAGAACCCGGACTTTTTCCCGACAGCCTTTCCCGAGCTCCGCGAGCTCCGCGAGCTCCGCGAGCTCCGCGAGCTCCGCGAGCTCCGGCGGCCCCGCGAGCCTCAGCGCCGTTCGGCGGCCAGGGTCGCCGCGAGCTTCAGCCAGTTCTCCAGGGTGGCGGTGGCGGCGCCGCTGTCGACGGCGTGGCGGGCATCCTCGAGAGCGGTCGCGAAGGCGTCGCGGAGGCCCGCGCCGAGACCGCGGTGGGCGGCGAGTGCTCCGGCCGCGTTGGCGAGGACGGCGTCGCGGGCGGCGCCCGGCTCGCCGGACAGGACCCGGTGCACGACCGCGGCGTTGTAGGCGACGTCGCCGCCCCGGAGCGCGTCCGGCGCGCTGCGCGCCAGCCCGAAGTCGGCGGTGTCCAGCGTCTCCCGCCGGACGCCGTCGCCGTCGGTGAGCCAGACGTCGGTCGGCGCGGCGGTGGTTATCTCGTCGAGGCCGTCCTGCCCGCACACGACCAGGGCGACGGTGCCCCGCTCGGCGAGCACGTCCGCCAGGACCGGGGCGAGGCCGTGGTCGGAACAGCCGACGAGGGCGGTGCGGGGAGCGGCGGGGTTGGTCAGCGGCGCCAGATAGTTGATCGCGGTGGGGACGCCCAGCGCCTTGCGCACCGGACCGGCATGGCGCAGCCCGTGATGGAAGCGCGGGGCGAAGGTGAAACCGATGCCGGCCTCGCGCAGGCACCGTGCGACGTCGTCGGGCGTGAGGTCGAGCGACAGGCCCAGGGCCTCCAGGACGTCGGCGGAACCGGCCTTGCTGGAGGCCGACCGGCCGCCGTGCTTGACGACCGGGGCTCCGGCGGCCGCGACGACGATCGCCGCCATGGTGCTCACGTTGACGGTGTGGGCGCCGTCGCCGCCGGTGCCGACGATGTCGACGACGTCCGAGCCGTCGACCGGCAGGGGAACGGCCCGCTCCATGAGCGCGTCGAGCATCCCGCGCAGCTCCGCGGTGCTCTCACCCTTGGCGCGCAGGGCGACCAGGAACCCGGCCAGCTGGGCGGGCCCGGCCGCGTCGTCCATGACCTGCCGCATGGCCCATCGGGTGTCGTCCGCGGTGAGGTCCCGCCCCCGCAGGAGCGTTGCGAGCAGGCGTGGCCAGGAGCGGGAGGGATCGGTCACCGGGGTCCTCTCGGTACGGCAGTGGCGGGCCGGAGCTCCCGAGCGTAGCGACCGGCCCGCGTCCGATCCACGTGATCCCGTACGGCTCCCCTTGTCGGGGTGACCTCCTAGCATGCGCACATGACCACGCACGGATTCTCACTCGCCGCCGAGGGGCCGTACGATCTCGGCGCCCAGCTGCGCTTCGTTGAGGACTGGCCGCCCACCAGCGCGCTGCCCTCCGACGGGCGGGCGCTGCGCTTCGCCTACTGCGCCGAGGCCGACTGGCTGCCGATCGGGGTGACCGTGACCGCCGCGCCGGGCGGGGTCGCCGTCACCACGACGCGGGCCGCGGGGCCGGGGATCCGGGGAGAGGTGGCGCGGATCCTCTCCCTCGACGTGGACGGCACCGGTTTCGCCGGGCTCGGGGCGGCCGATCCGGTCCTCGGCGAGTTGCGGCGGCGCAGCCCCGGTCTGCGGCCGGTGGGCTTCTGGAGCCCGTGGGAGGCGGCGTGCTGGGCGGTGATCGTGCAGCGCTCGTCCATGCTGATCGCCTCCCGGATCAAGCAGCGCATCGCGGAGCGGTACGGCGCGAAGGTCGACGTCGACGGGACGGCCTGCACGGCCTTCCCTCCGCCCGTGAGCCTGCTGGAGGCCGGCGGTCTCGGCCTGCCCGCGCAGAAGGAGGAGTGGCTGCGCGGCCTGGCGCGCGCGGCGCTCGACGGCGTGCTCACCGCCGAGCACCTGCGCGCCCTCGACCCGGACAAGGCCCTGGCCGAGCTGCGCGCCCTGCCCGGTGTGGGACCGTTCTCCGCGGGCCTGATCCTGATCCGCGGCGCGGGCGCGCCGGACGCGTTCCCCGGCGACGAGCCGCGCCTGTTCGCGATCCTGCGTGAGGCGTACGGCCTGCCGGAGGACGCGCCGCCGTCCGCGTACCGGAAGCTGGCCGAGGCGTGGCGGCCCTACCGCTCCTGGGCCTCCTTCCTGTTCAGGGCCTCGGCGCGACCGGCCGCCCCGCCCGGGCCGTGACCGGCCGCCCCGCCCGGGCCGTGGACGGCCGGAGCGACCGGTCGCGCCGCACCGGGACCTAGAACCTCAGCTTGCGCAGATAGCGGTACCCGACCTCCGCCGTCCGCCGGGGGGTCACGTCGGGGGTGTCGTTCTCGACGATGTACTCCCTCACCCGGTGCGCGTCGAAGACCCGCCGGAAGTCGATGGTCCCGGTGCCGAGGTCGGCCATGTCACCGTCGAGGTGGCGGTCCTTGACGTGATACTGCAGCACCCGCTGCGGCGCCTTGCGGATGACGTCGATCGCGAAGCGGACCGGATCGGCCACGCCGCGCCCCACCCCGCCGGTGACCGCCCAGTAGATGTCGATCTCCAGGTGGACCAGGCGCGGGTCGAGCTCGGAGGTGAGCACGTCCCACGGCGTCCTGCCGCCCCCGAGGTCGGTCGTGAACTCGTGGGCGTGGTTGTGATAGCCGTAGCGCAGCCCCGCCCTGCGGGCGGCCGCCGCCTCGACGTTCATCCGCTCGGCCCAGGCCTTCCACTGGTCCAGGCTGTCGGAGGCCAGGTACGGCACGACCATGTAGGTCTGGCCGAGGGTGACCGCGTTGGCGATCTTCGTTTCCAGCGCGGCGTCGTCGGGGCTGAGACCGTCGTGGCTGGAGCTCGCGCGGATGCCCAGCCCGTCGAGGAACGCGCGCAGCTGCTGCGCCGTACGGCCGAAGTAGCCGAGCGCGAGCTCGACCTTCGGGTAGCCGATCCCGGCCAGGTAGGCGAGGGTGGCGTCGTAGTCCTGGGCGAGGTCGTCGCGCACGGTCCACAGCTGGATGCTGATCTGGCCCGGCGGGACGCGGTCCCTGCCGTGGTGGTGGGGCGGTGTGGCCGCGGCGGCGGGAGAGGCGGCGGCGAGGGCGCCGGCGCCCAGCCCGAGGCCCGCGGCGAGCACGGACCTCCTGCTGGGGCGGTAGCTGTCGGGACCGTAGCCGTAGCACATGGATGTCTCCTAGTTCGTGGGCTGGAGGACGACTTCGTCGCTGCCGGTCAGCGGGGGCAGGTCGGCGCCGCCGGGGTCGGTGTAGCCGGCGACGAAGACACCGGTGAGGTCGTCGTCGGGGTCGTGCCCGCCGGGCTCGGTGGTCTGGATGGAGCCCGTGCAGCCGCGGGCCGTGGTCTGCGGATGGCCGTGGTCGTCATGGCCGAGGACGTAGTCCACGGTCACGTTGGCGCAGTCCACCGGCTGGTCGTCGGTGACCCGCACCTCGAACTCCACGACGTCGCCGAAGGAGAACGGCTGGCCCTCGACGGGCCGGACCAGCTCCACGACCGGCGCGGCGTTGCCGACCACGATCCGCACCGAGGTCGCCGCGGACATGCCGGCGGGGTCGGTGACCCGGAGTGTGGCGTTGTAGAGGCCGTTCTGCCGGTAGGTGTGGGTGGCCTCGGGACTGCGGGAGTCGACCCGGCCGTCGGCGTCGAAGTCCCACGCGTAGCGGAGCCTGTCGCCGTCGGGGTCGGTCGTGCCCGCGCTGGTGAAGGCGACGGTGAGCGGGACGTGCCCGGAGGTCACCGACGCCGCGGCGGCCGGGATGGGCGTGTGGTTGCCGGTGTGGCCGATGTAGTCGATGCGCGCGAGCTGGGCGTCGGGGTTCTCCTGGAAGAAGCCGTCGCCGTACTCCAGCACGTAGAGCGCGCCCTCCGGCCCGAACTCGATGTCCATCGGGTTGTCGAAGACGATCGAGGGCAGCACGTCCTCGATCCGCCGTCCGTTGCCGTGGAACGCCTTGACGTAGTCGCGGGTCCACTCGTAGAAGAGCGGGACGTTGTCGTAGTACTTCGGCCAGGCCACGGGGGCGCGGCCGCGCGTGTTGCGCGGATCGAACCGGTAGGCCGGACCGGCCATCGGGCCGATGCCGCCGGTGCCCAGCTGCGGGAACTCCTGCGAGGGCCCGTACGAGTACCACACGTCGGGCTGGACCACCGGCGGCAGCTCGCGTCGTCCGGTGTTGTGCGGCGACTCGTTGACGGGCGCGGCGCAGTTGAACGGCGATCCCGAGGCGCCGGTCGCGAAGTCGTAGTCCACGTACGGCAGCCGCGCCGTCGCGCAGTACGGCCAGCCGTAGTTGCCCGGCCTGCGGATGGCCGTCCACTTGCCGGTCCCCGCCGGGCCGCGCTGCGGATCGGCCTGCTGCGCGTCGGGGGAGTAGTCGGCGACGTAGAGCTCGCCGGTGGACCGGTTGATCTCGATGCGGAACGGGTTGCGCAGGCCCATCGCGTAGATCTCCGGCCGGGTGCCCTGAGCACCCTGCGGGAAGAGGTTGCCGCGGGGGATCGCGTAGGAGCCGTTGTCGCGGACCTTGATGCGCAGGATCTTGCCGCGCAGGTCGTCGGTGTTGCCCGAGCTGCGCTGGGCGTCGAAGGCCGGGTTGCGGTCGGCGCGCTCGTCGATGGGGGTGTAGCCGTCGGAGAAGAACGGGTTGGTGTCGTCGCCGGTCGACAGGTAGAGGTTGCCGTCGGCGTCGAAGACGATGTCCCCGCCGACGTGGCAGCAGATGCCGCGGTCCACCGGCACGTCGATGACGCGCTGCTCGGTGCGCAGGTCGACGGTGCTTCCGGTGAAGCGGAACCGGGACAGCCTGATCAGTCCCTTGAAGGGCGCGAAGTCCTCCGCCGTGCCGGTGAACGGGGCGTCGCCCTCGTTGACGTCCGGGGTCGCCGGGTCGTCGACGGGTGTGTCGAGCGGTGGAGAGTAGTAGAGGTAGACCCAGTCGTCCTTCTTGGACCCCTTGCCGAAGCCGGGGCTGAGGGCGATGCTCTGCAGTCCCTCCTCGTCGTGCTGGTAGACGTCGAGCCGGGCGGCCAGCGTGTTGAGACCCGTCTTCGGATCGTGCAGCCAGACCTCGCCCTTGCGGGTGGTGTGCAGGACCCTCGAGTCCGGTAACACCGCCAGGTCCATCGGCTCGCCCGGGTTGTCGTTGAGGGTCACCTTCTGGAAGTCGCTGTCGGGTGGCGGGGCCGCAGCGCCGTTGCCGGTGGTGGCGTGCGCGGCGGCCGGCATGAGGATCGCCGCAGCAGTCAGGGCCGCGATCGCGGTTCTCGTTCTCATGCCTCTCCCTTCGGTCTACTCGGGGGGTAAGAGGGGGCAAATTATCGTGAATGTAACCCGTGTTATGTCAGACGAGGAGGCCCTAATAACGACGGATAGGGGATCTTTCGTATCTGTACGGGGAAAGTCAAGGTCAGAACGGGTAATCCGGATGAGTCAGAACGGGGCGTCTCCGGAGCGAGTGCTCACTCCGGAAAACGGGCGGCATGGCCGTCGCGCCGAAGCACACCTCACGCTGAAGCACGACGTCGTGCCCGCGGCCGACCACCCGGCCCGGTGCTGTCGCTTGGGTGACAAACCATCACAGCACGCTACTTTTCGTCGTCACGGGGCAGATGCCGGAGCATGGACCAGTCCTCGGAGCGTTTTCCCGCCGACACCCCCGGTCTCTCCCCGGCCGACCGGCGTTGCTACCAGGTCCTGAGTGAACTGGCCATAGGCGCGGCGATGACCGAGGCTCTGGCCAGGCAGAACCATCACGAACTGGCGGCGGCCCATGTCCGCGCCGCCGACGCCTACCGCATGCTGGCCGTGGAGGGGGCGGGGGACGTGGCCGAGTATCTCCGGCTGGAGGACTGGCACCGGTCGTGCGCGGCGGTGGAGGGCCAGCTCGCCGCCGAGGCCGACCTCCGCTTCCCGGACCGGCCCGGTAGCGCCTGACGCGCCGAGGCCCCGCGGGCGCCTGACGGCGTCGCCGCGTCGGGACCAAAGTCCTCTCTTCGGAGTGAAGCCTCAGCCCGTCCCGCCTCTGGTCACCATCCTGCTCGACAGCGCTCAGGTCTACGTCGGCGCCCACGGCCTGCCGGCCGACGACTGGATGACGCAGGCCGGCGGCACTCCGGCCGAGTGGGCGTTCTGCCTGCAGTCGGTGCGCACCGGCCGGCCGTACGTGGTGACCGACGCGCTGGCCGACCCCCGCTACGCGGGCAACCCGCTGGTCGAGCTCGCCGGCGTGCGCAGCTACGCCGGTGTCCCCCTCCCCGTCCCCGTCACTGCCTCTGTCTCTGTTCCTGTCGGCGGAGAGCCGGCGGGGAGGAGGCCAGAGGGAAGGGCGGAGGGGAGAATGTCGGCGGTGCCCGCCAGGATGACCTCCATGAACGACGCGCCTTCCCTCACCGTCCTGGCCGACCAGGCCGCCTACGCCGCGGCCGTGCAGCTCGCCGTGGACGCCGCGGCCGCCTACTACGGCGACGGCACCTCCCCGCTGGACGACGACGCCTACGACCGGCTGGTGCGCGGCATCGAGGCCTACGAGGCCGAGCACCCCGAGCAGGTGCTGCCCGGCTCGCCCACCGGCAAGGTCGCCGGCGGCGCCGTGGAGGGCGACGTCCCGCACACCGTGCCCATGCTCAGCCTGGACAACGTCTTCTCGCCCGACGGGCTGACGCGCTGGGTGGCCGGGCTGGAGCGCCGCCTGGGCCGACAGGTCACCGTCTGGAGCGTGGAGCCCAAGCTCGACGGGCTGGCGATCTCGGCCCGCTACCACCACGGCCGGCTGACCCAGCTGGTCACCCGCGGCGACGGCACCGCCGGTGAGGACGTCTCGCACGCGATCGGCACCATCGTCGGCCTGCCCGGCCGGCTCGCCGAGCCGATCACGGCAGAGATCCGCGGCGAGGTCATGATGACCACCGAGCAGTTCGAGGCGGCCTGCGAAAAGCGCACCGCGCACGACGGCACCACCTTCGCCAACCCGCGCAGCGCCGCCGCCGGCACCCTGCGCGCCCAGGACCGGCCGTATGTCTGTGAGCTGACCTTCTTCGGGTACGGCGCGCTGCCGCTGCCGCCCACCGACGGTTCCGAGCTGGCGGAGCGGCTGCGCACCCTGCCGCACAGCCAGATCATGGACCTGGTCGCCGCCTGGGGCGTGCAGACCACCGCCGCCACCCCGGTCGCCGGGATCGTCGCGGCGAGCGTGGAGGAGATCCAGGCCCGCATCGAGGCGATCGCCGCCGCCCGGGCCGGCCTGCCGTTCGGCATCGACGGCATCGTCATCAAGGCCGACCTGGCCGACGACCAGGCCGCGGCCGGGTTCGGCAGCCGGGCGCCGCGCTGGGCGATCGCCTACAAGCTGCCGGCCACCGAGAAGATCACCAAGCTGATCGGGGTGGAGTGGAACGTCGGGCGCACCGGCATCATCGCCCCGCGCGCCATCCTGGAGCCGGTCGAGCTGGACGGCAGCGTCGTCACCTACGCCACCTTGCACAACGCGGCCGACATCGCCCGCCGCGGGCTGATGCTGGGCGACAGCGTGACCGTCTACAAGGCCGGCGACATCATCCCCCGGGTGGAGGCGCCCGTGGTGCACCTGCGCACCGGGGACGAGCAGCCGATCAGCGTGCCGCGGGTCTGCCCCAACTGCGGCGACGGCATCGACACCAGCCAGGAGCGCTGGCGGTGCGTGCGCGGGCGCGAGTGCCGGGCGCTGGCCTCCATCGTCTACGCCGCCGGACGCGACCAGCTCGACATCGAGACCCTGGCCGAGTCGCGCATCGTGCAGCTGCTGGAGGCGGGTTTCATCGCCGACTTCGCCGATCTGTTCTCCCTGAAGCGCGAGCAGGTCCTCGGCCTGGAGCGGATGGGCGCCACCAGCACCGACAAGCTGCTGGCCGCCATCGAGGTCGCCAGGACCCGCCCGCTCAGCCGGGTGTTCTGCGCGCTGGGCGTGCGCGGCACCGGGCGCTCGATGTCGCGGCGCATCGCCCGGCACTTCGCCACCATGGAGGCCATCCTCGCCGCCGGTGCCGAGGACCTGCAGGCCGTGGAGGGCATCGGCCCGGAGAAGGCGCCGGTGGTGGTGGCCGAGCTGGCCGAGCTGCGCCCGCTGATCGACAAGCTGATCGCCGCCGGGGTGAACATGACCGAGCCCGGCGCCACCCCGGGCGGAGCCGCGACCACGGCGGCCGACGGTGCCGATGGTGCCGATGACGGCACCGAGGCCGCCGAGCTGCCGCTGGCGGGCATGTCGGTGGTGGCGACGGGGGCGATGACCGGCCCGCTGGCGGATCTCTCCCGCAACCAGGTCAACGAGCTCATCGAGCGCGCCGGCGGCAAGGCCTCCTCCAGCGTCTCGGCCAAGACCGCGCTGCTGGTGGCCGGGGAGAAGGCCGGCTCCAAGCGCACCAAGGCCGAGGACCTGGGCGTGAAGATCGTCACCCCGGAGGAGTTCGCCGAGATGGTCGCCGCCTTCCTGTGACGCCCCCTTCGTCGCGGCTCAGGTGAGCTTGAGCTCGGCGGGGGCGACGACGGCGTCCGGATCCCCGGCGTAGGCGGCGGCCTCGACCACGGCCGTCGGCGAGGCGGGGACGAACCCGGCGTCCGTCCACCGCAGCAGCGGCCTGGTCGAGGCCGGTACGGTGACCCGGGCCGACTCGCCGGCCGCGAGGCCGACGGCGGCGAAGCCGAGCAGGACCCGGGCGGGGAAGTCGTCGGCGACCGGGTCGACGCCCTCGGGCCTGCCGTACAGCTGCACGACGTGGCGGCCCGCGCGCGGGCCGGTGTTGGTGACGGTCACACTCGCCTGGAAGGCGTCGCCGTCGGGGGTGCCGAGGGTCAGGTCGGCGAGGGCGAAGCTCGTGTAGGACAGCCCGAACCCGAGGGGGAAGGCGGGGGCGTGCCCGTCGCGGTCCAGCAGCCGCTGGCCGTACCACTTGTCGTAGGTGATCGCGGTGGCGTCGCGGTCGAAGGCCGGCAGGTGCTCCTCGGAGGCCGGGATGGAGTACGGCAGGCGGCCGGCGGCGTCGACGTCGCCGAGCAGCACGTCGGCCAGGGCCCGGCCGCCCTCGCTGCCGGAGTACCAGGCCACGAGTACGGCGGGCACGGCGTCGCGCCATTCCTCGGTGATGACGGCGCCGGCGGTCACGATCGCCACGACGGTGCGGGGGTTGGCCGCGGCGACGGCCCGGATGATCTCGGCGTCGACCGGTCGCAGCCGCAGGCCGGCGCGGTCGCCGCCGGCGCTCAGCCCGCCGGCGGCGTTCACCTGGAGGGCGTCGGGGTCGGCCAGGGTGGAGGCGAACCGCTGCCCGTCGGGGTCGTCGCCGACCGGGGGGAACAGCGCCAGCAGGGCGGGATCGGAGAACATGTCGCTGCCGACGTACTCGCCCTCGTCCTCGGCGGTGTAGCCGACGACGAGGACGGCGGCGTCGGCGTCGGCCGCCGCCGCGGCGGCCGCGACCGGGTCGTCGCCCGCCGCGTGGACGATCCGGGTGCGGGGGAGCGCCTCGATCAGACCCCGCAGCGGGGTGACCACCTCGGGGGCGCGCACGTCGGAGGACCCGTGGTCGCCGGTGTTGGCCATGTCGGCCAGGCGGCCGATCACCGCCAGGGAGCCGAGGGAGTCACGGCGCAGCGGCAGCATGGGCGCCTGTCCGACGACGTCGTTCTTGAGCAGCACCATGCTGCGCGCGGCGACCTCGCGGGCCAGTGCGCGGTGCCCGGCGCCGAACACCACCTCGACCGGCGGCTCGGCCTCGGCGCGGGTGGCGTAGTGGAGCAGCTGGGTGCGCAGGACGCGGCGGGCCGCCCGGTCGACGTCCTCCCAGGAGGCGCGGCCCTCCTCCAGATCGGCGGGCAGATACTGGGCACGCTGCTGGCGGAAGGGCTCCTCGACGTCCAGCCCGGCGCGCAGCGAGGCGGCCGCGTCGCGCAGGCCGAAGATGAAGTCGGAGACGGTCACGCCCGCGAAACCCCACATCCCGCGCAGCACGCCCTCCAGCAGGTGCTCGTTCTGCCCGGCCCATTCCCCGTTGACGGAGTTGTAGGAGGTCATGACGCCCGACACGCCCTCCTCCACGACCCGGCGGAAGTGCGCCAGATAGACCTCGTGCAGGGCCGCGTCGTCGGCGGTGACGTCGACCTTGAAGCGCGCGTTCTCCATGGAGTTGAGCGCGTAGTGCTTGACCACGGCCATGGCGTTGCGCTGCACGCCGCGGGTCAGCGCCGCGCCGAACTCGCCCAGCAGCAGCGGGTCCTCGCCGTAGGTCTCCTGGGCGCGTCCCCAGGCGGGGTGGCGGGGCAGGTTGACGCACACGCCGCCGAAGAAGTTGCCGCCCTGGGCGCGTACCTCCAGGCCGATCGCCGTGCCGACGCGCTCCTCCAGGCGCACGTCCCAGGTGGCGCCGCGGGCCATGGAGACCGGGAAGGCGGTGGAGTTCCCCAGCACCGCGCCGCGCGGGCCGTCGGCGAACAGCAGGCCGGGGATGCCCAGCCGGTCGATCCGGCCCATCGGGATGGGGGCGCGGTTGTAGCCGTTGGTCATCGTGTCGGCCATGCCCCGCCAGAACGGCATGTCCCCGTCCAGCAGCCACAGGCGCTCCTGCGGGGTGAGCAGGTCCAGTAGTTCCCCGGCCGCCTCGTCCACGGAGCGGCCGTCGCGCACGGCGGCCAGGGCGGTGGAGAAGGCGGTCGCCGGTGAGGTCGTCGACATGGCGCACCACTTTCCGAGCAGTATCCGAGCGGTTTCCGAGCAGGCACAACGTTCTTATCTACCAAACGGTAGATAGCGTAGGCTGGTAGCGTGATCGAGATCAACCCCGTCCTCCGAGGAGCGTTCCCACATGCCTCCCGCCACCGGCCGGCGACGGCTGCCGCTCGCCGAACGCCGTGAGGAGATCTTGAAGGCGGCCACCGAGCTGATCGCCGCCTCCGGATTCAAGGGCGTGACGCTGGAGGCGTTCGCGGAGGCCTGCGGCATGACCAAGGCCGGGCTGCTGCACCACTTCCGCTCCCGGGACGACCTGCTCATCGCGGTGCTGGAACGCCGCGACGAACTCGACCTGACCACCGTCGTCGACACCCTGGAACCGGTGTCCGGCCCCGCCGCCTCCCGGGCCGTGATGACCCGGTTCGTCCGGCGCAACCTCGGCCAGCGCTCGCTCGTGCAGCTGTACACCGTGCTCGCCGCCGAGGCCATCGACCCCGCCCACCCCGCCCACGACTACTTCCGCACGCGCCTGCGCGAGGGCCGCGCCATGCTCGAACACTCCCTGCTGTCCTGGCACCCTCACCCAGGCCTGGCCGCCGTGGAGCTGCTCGCCTTCCTCGACGGCCTGCAGCTGAACTGGCTCCGCGACCCCGACATCGACTATCTCGCCCAGTGGCAGTCCTTCGCCGACCGCTTCTTCACCGCCTGACCCCCGGGCAGGACTATGTGGCGGTCCGGACCGAGCGGTAGCGCGACGGCGGGATGCCGTACCGGTCGACGAACGCCTGGCGCAGCGCCTCCACGGTGCCGAAGCCGCAACGGGCCGCGATGGCGGTCATGGGCAGCGGGGTGGAGATCAGGAGGTGGGCGGCGGCCTCGGCGCGGGCCCGGCGGATGAACCGGCCCGGGGACTGGCCCAGGTGTTTGAGGAACAGCCGGGTCAGATGGCGCTGGCTCACTCCCGCGCCATCGGCCAGTGCGGCCAGGGTCAGGTCGGTGTCCAGATGGCCGGTGATGTGATCGACGACCCGTTTGATCAGGTCGTCCGAGGGCGGCGGACCCTGGGTGAAGATGCTCATCTGCGCCTGGTCACCGGGCCGTTGCAGATAGGTCACCGCGTAGCGGGCCACCTCCCGGGCGAGGGCGACGCCGTGGTCTTCCTCGATGAAGGCGAGAGCCAGGTCCAGGGCGCTGGTGACGCCGGCGGCCGTGACGACCTCGCCGTCGCGGATGAAGATCGGCCCGGGGTCGACGACGACCTCCGGATGGCGGGCGGCGAGCACGTGCGCGTACCGCCAGTGAGTGGTGACGCGCCGGCCGTCGAGCAGGCCGGTGGCGGCCAGCAGGGTCGCCCCCGTGCACACTGACGCGACGCGGCGGCTCTCGCGTGCCAGGCGGCGGATGTGGCCGACGATCAACCGGTTGGCGGCTGCCGCCTCGTGCCCGATTCCCCCCGAGACCACGAGTGTGTCCAGGGGGCCGGTGACGCGTTCGAGGGCCAGCTGTCCCTGGAGCGTCAGCCCGCTGGCGCAGGTGACGGGCAGGCCCGACGGAGTGGCCAGGAAGACGCCGTAGGGCGGAGCGCCGCCGTGGAGGTTCGCCATCACGAGGCTTGACGTCACGCACGCGATGTCCAGCAGCTCCGCGGCGTGGTACCCGACCATGACCACACGCCGTTGGATCATGACGCGACCGTATGTCACAAGGACCTGGAGTCCAAGTTTCTGGACGGGTCCCGGTGCCGTCCTTGGCGCGTCCGCCGGGCCGCCGGGACAGTCGGACCACGAACTCGGACGAGGGGGAGTGACGAGGGGAGTTTCATGCCTACCAGGAGACGACAGGACGACCGGGACGATCCCGAGGAGGAGTACCAGAGCCTGGGGACGCTCATCCGGGCCTGGCGTGACCGGGCACTGCTGACCCAGGAGCAGCTCGCCGACCGGGCGGGTGTCAACGTACGCACCATCCGCAGACTCGAAGGCGACGCCGTGGGGCGCCCCCGGAACGCGTCGATCCGGTTGCTGATCGAGGCACTGGACCTGGACGCGCGTGAGCGGGCGGAGCTCACCGCCGCGGCCGTACGGGACGGCCGGTGATACCGGGGTTCTCCTCGTACCGCATACCGCGGCGTGCCGCACCGGAAGCCGTTCCGTCACGATCCTGAGGCTCCGCGCATTCGAACAACGTGCGCGGCATGAGAAGGCTCGGAAGTCCGCGGAATGCCCGGTTGCCGCCCTGGTCGCCATGCGGGCGAATGGATATTTTTCTCGCAACAGCCGTTTTCCAGGTCAGGAAAGGAACCGTGATGCGCGGGGCCGGATTCCGGACCGGAGGAATGGTTATCGCACCGGGCGCGATTCCGTGAGCACTGTTCATCGATGCGGTGGGAATCGCCAGATAGAAAGGGAATTTACATGCGCACCTGGCGGAAACTGTCCACGCTCGCGGCCGCGGCCACACTGGCCGGGGGCCTCGTGCTCGCCGGAACCCCGGCGGCGGCCGCCGAGGAGAGGGCGCCCCGGAAGAACGCCGCCGCGACGGCCTACGCCGCAGAGAACAGCGGCTGCAACGGCTGGGCCTGCGTGAAGATCGTAGGCAGCGGTGGCCGTGTGGACCAGATCCAGGCCTATACGAACTTCTGGGCGGTGCTCAGCTTCTACGGCCATTTCCGCATCTTCGGCCCCGACTTCGCCTACAACACTCCGGACAGGAACAATTCCCACACGCTTATTCACTACAGGAATATAGGTCGCAGCTACGCCAACGGCAGCAAGTTCTGCGTCGAGGCGTACCAGAAGAATTCCGACGGCTCGTACACGCGCAGAGGGCTTCCCTGCGTTTACACCCCGATTTCGTAGAAGGGCTCGGCGTCAGGGAACCCGCATCAGGCGGAGACGGCTCGCCGTGAAAGGCGGACGTGCGGCAGAAAGGCCCCGGCCGGATCACGATCCGGCCGGGGCCTTCTGGCGCTCCGGGAAGCCGGAGCGGCCCTCGGCGTACCGTGAGCGCCTCCCGCTTCCGTGCCGTCAGTCCGTCGGCCAGTTCCTGAGGGTGACGTCCAGCGCGTCCAGGATCCTGGACCAGGAGGCGTCCACGTCGCCGGTGTGGGCGAACCCCCCGGCGATCTCCAGGGTCACGTAGCCGTGGAAGGTGCTGCTCAGCAGGCGCACCGCCGGTGTCTGCTCGGACTCCGGCACCCCGTAGCCGCGCAGGATCGCGCGGGTCAACTCGGCGTGCCGGCGGCCCGCCGCGACCACCTCGGGCGTCGCCTTCTGCGGGTCGAGCCGCGGCTGGGTGGCGGCGTAGCGGCCCGGATGGGCCTTGGCGAACTCGCGGTAAGCGGTGGCGAAGGCCACCAGGGCGTCCTTGCCCGCCCGTCCGGCCAGCGCGGCGGCGACCCGGTCGGCCAGTTCGTCCAGCACATGGGCCACCACTCTGAGCCGCAGGTCCTCGACTGCCCGGGGACTTCGCCGAGCTGCCCTGGGAGGACCTGGACTTCCTGGGCTGGCGAGATCCCGGCGCCCCCGGGCGCGCCTATCTGGTCGCCGAACGCGGGGACCGCGCGGTCGGCGTCGCGCTGCGCGCGGTGTCGGGAGGCGGACGCGCCTTCACCGCGCGCAGCATGTGCTCGCTGTGCCTGACCGTGCGCACCGGCGGCGGGGTGGCGCTGATGACCGCTCCGCGCACGGGGGAGGCCGGGCGCCAGGGCAACTCGGTGGGGGAGTACCTCTGCGCCGACCTGGCCTGCTCCCTCTACGTCCGCGGGCGCAAGCGGTCGGCCGCCGAGGGGGACTTCGAGGAGAGCCTCTCCCGGGACGAGAAGATCGCCCGCATCCGGGGCAATCTGACCGCCTTCCTGGACAAGGTCATCCGATAGCCCGGGTGGCGGCTCCGATTCGCCAGGATTAATCACTACAAAACAGACTTCCAGGTTTATATCCCTTACAGGATGCTTGCATCTGGCCTGCCGGAAACGGTGGAGCGGCCCGTCCTCCTCCGGCCGCACCTTCTCTGAGCTGGTGGTTCAGGAGTGACAAGTGTGATGAAAGGTGCGTTTAAGAAAACGGCAAGTAGCACCATCTAATGTCATTCCTCGTAAGCGGGTCACAGATACGGAGACCCGGATAAACACGCCAAACGCCGTTTATAGCGGCAAAGGGGGAAACAACATGTCGAAGATCAGCATCGATGACATCCCGTTCGAGGGCGCGGAGCTCACCGAGGCCGAGCTGGGCGAGGTCTCCGGCGGCCGGATGAGCGTGTCCTGGAAGATCGGCGGCAAGCCGGCCGAGTGGGTCATCAGCTGACCTCGAACTGACACCACGGGGTGATATGCGGCGGAGCGGGTCCTCCCGCTCCGCCGTTTCCTCTGCGACGGGAAAGAGCATGATCCTGATACTGAGCGACCGGCGGGACGACGCCGTCGAGCTGGTCCTGCCGAAGCTGGAGCGCCGCGGCGCGCGGGTGACCTGGTGGGACCCGGGCGACTTCCCCGCCCGCGGCAGGCTCACGGCCGCCTTCGCCGGCGGCGGTCACCGGATCGTGCTCGACACCGGCGCCGAGCGGCTGGACCTGTCCGAGGTGCGCGCGGTGTGGCGGCGACGCCCGAACGCGCCCGCCCCCGGGGAGTCCGTGACCGAGCCCTCCCACCGCCGCCACGCGATCTGGCAGGCGGAGTTCCTGCTCG
Organism: Paraplanobispora siamensis; assembly: GCF_016863175.1. Taxonomy (GTDB): domain Bacteria; phylum Actinomycetota; class Actinomycetes; order Streptosporangiales; family Streptosporangiaceae; genus Planobispora; species Planobispora siamensis. Next base: position 137,732 of record NZ_BOOJ01000037.1, on the reverse strand, counting down.
ACGGGGTGTGGGAGCTCGCCCCCGCGCGGTGGCTGCCCTCGCGCAGGGACGTCGAGCGCCGGGCGCACAACAAGATCATTCATATGGCGCAGGCGGCGGCGCTCGGCTTCCGGGTGCCGGAGACCGTCTACACCAACGACCCCGCCGAGCTGGTGCCCGCCTACGAGCGCGCGGGCGGCGACCTGATCGCCAAGCAGATCAACTCCGACGAGTTCACCGTGGACGGCGCCGACCACCGCGCGTACACCACCGTCCTGAACCGCCGCCACCTCACCTCGCGCCACCGTCTCCAGCACGAGCCGGTCATCCTGCAGCCCTACGTCCCCAAGGCCGTGGAGCTGCGCGTGATCGTGGTGGGCGAGCGCGTCTTCGCCGCCGAGATCGACGCCCGGGCCTCGCGCACGGCCAGGGACGACTGGCGGCACTACGACGACGACCGGGTGCGCTACGCCGCGCACCGCCTCCCGGACGCGCTGGAGCGCGCGTGCGTGGAGCTGACCGCCTCGCTGGGTCTTACCTACGGCGCCATCGACCTCATCCTCACCCCGGACGGGGAGTACACCTTCCTGGAGATCAACCCCAACGGGGCCTGGGGCTTCGTGGAGCAGCGCGCCGGGCTGCCGGTCAGCGAGGCGATCGCCGACTGGCTCGTGGCGGCGGACCGTGCGGTGGACCGTGCGGCGGACAACGCGGTGGACCGTACGGCAGGCGACGCGCTGGACCGTACGGCGGACCATGCGGCGGGCGATCTCGCGGACGAGAAAGACGGAAGATCATGAGTGACTTCGGAACCGTGCTCGAATCCGGGACACGGCTGCTGCGCGGCCTGCCCCGGCGACGGGCGCACGTGGCGCAGGCCAGGCGGGAGGCCGCCGCGTGGGCGGCAGGGCACCCCGGTGTCCAGGCCCAGCTCGTCGTCGACGAGCGGCCCGGCACCCCGGTGGTCGACTTCGACCTGCTGCTGGAGCACCCCGAGGGCGGCACCGTCGCGCTCACCGCGCAGGCCGACGACGGCGTGCCCTGGCTGATCGACCACTCCACGCACTGGGCGGCCGGCCAGCTGGTCACCGTGGACGAGGTCCACCTGTCGGTGGCCCAGGCGCTCACCATGATCCGATCGCTGTCGCGCCGCGACACGACGCCGCACGACGAGATCGTCGACCAGTGCCTGATCCTCAACGAGATCGCGGCCGACGACGGGCCGGTCCCCGGCGAGGAGCTCCAGGCCGCCGCGGACGAGTTCCGCCGGGGCCGGGGCCTGCACGACCGGGCGAGCACGCTGGCCTGGCTGGCCGAGATGGGCATGACCCCCGAGCAGTTCGAGGACTACATCGGCGGCATCGCCCGCCGCCGGAGCTTCCGCCGCCGCAAGGAGGCCGAGCTCGGCCCGGCCCGGCTGGCCGCGCGTCCCGGCGACTTCGACCGGGTCCGCGCCGTCTGGATCACCGGTCCGGAACGGGCCGTCACCGGCGCCGTCGCCGAGCTGGCGGTGCTCGGCGACAAGGGGACCGCCGCTCTCGCGGAGCTGGACGGCGAGATCGAGACGGTGATCGCCGAGCGCTTCGCCGTCGACCTGCCCGCCGTACTGGCCGACGCCGCACCCGGGGCCGTCGCCGGACCGGTGCCCCACGGCGGGGGCTTCCTGGCCGGAGTGGTCCTGGACCGTACGGCCGCGCGGCAGGACGAGCGCACGCTGGCCGCCGCCGGGCGAGCGGCGTTCACCGAGTGGCTGGCCGGGCGCCGCCGCGAGGCCACGGTCGAATGGCACTGGTCATGAGCGAGGGCATCTTCCGGGAGGAGCCGCTGCGCCGTCACCAGAACTCGGCGCGGCGGGGCCGTACCCGCCTGACGATCGGCACCGGCACCCTGGTGGCGCTGTGGACGGCGGTCGTGCTGCTGGTGGCGGCGGGCGCAGTGTTCGTCGCGGCGCTGCACGCGCGGATCGGGGGCGTGGGGTGAAGCGCGTCCCCGTCGTACTCCAGAACACCGCCACCGAGTGCGGGGCGGCGTGCCTGGCGATGGTCCTGTCCCACCACGGCCACCGGGCCTCCCTGCAGGAGATCACCGACCGGTTGCGGATCGGCCGGGACGGCCTCAGCGCGAAGGCGCTGCTGGAGGGCGCCCGGGAGTGCGGGCTGAAGGCCCGCGCCTTCTCCCTGAGCCCCGCCGACCTCGCCCGCGTGCCGATGCCCGCGGTGGTCCACTGGGAGTTCAACCACTTCGTGGTCGTCGAGCGCTGGTCGCCGGACCGCGTCGACGTCGTCGACCCCGCCCGGGGCCGGCGCCGGCTCACCGCCGAGGAGTTCGACGAGGGCTTCACCGGCGTGCTGCTCGCCTTCGAGCCCGGACCCGGTTTCCAGCCGGGACGCTCCAGCGCCGGCACGGCCTGGCGGCGGCAGTTCCTGCGCACGCTGCTGGTGCGCAGGAAGGGCCTGCTCGCCCAGGTGGTGCTGGCCTCGCTGCTGCTGCAACTGCTCGGCCTGGCGCTGCCGCTGTTCTCCGAGGCGCTGGTGGACCGGGTGCTGCCCGCCGGTGACGGCGGCCTGCTGACCATGATCGGCCTGGGACTGGCCCTGGCGGCGGTGACCCAGTTCGCCGTCGGCTGTCTCCGCTCGGTCCTGCTGGTCTCCGTCCGAGCGGGCGCCGACGCCGAGCTGACCGAGGGAGTGGTCTCCCATCTGGTCGCCCTGCCGTACCGCTACTTCACCCAGCGCGGCAAGGGCGACCTGGTGGCGCGGGCCGGGAGCGTGGCGGTCCTGCGGGAGATGCTCACCGGGCAGGTGCTGTCGGCGCTGCTCGACGGCCCGCTCGCGCTGGGCTATCTGGTCCTGGTGTTCGTCTGGGACCCCGTGGTCGGCGCCTGCCTGCTCGGGTTCGCGGCGCTGCAGGTGCTGCTGCTCCTGCTCACCGCCCGCCGGGTCAACCGGCTCACCCAGGAGGAGCTCAGCGCCTTCTCCGCCACCCAGAGCCAGCTCGTCCAGGCCATCGGCGGCATCGAGACGCTGAAGGCCTCGGGGGCGGAGCACCGCGCGGTCGAGCAGTGGTCCGCGCACTTCACCGACCAGCTGAACGCCGATGTCCGCGGCGGCCTGACCCAGGGCCTGCTGGACGCGGCGCTCGGCGCCCTGCGCCTGCTCGCCCCGCTCGCGCTGCTGTGGGTCGGCGCGTGGCGGGTGCTGGACGGGGAGCTGACCCTGGGCGCGCTTCTGGCCCTGAACGCCCTCGCCGTGGCCGCGTTGACGCCGATCGCCGCGCTGATGAGCAGCCTGCAGGGCCTGCAGCAGGCCGGGGCGCACTTCGACCGGCTCTCCGACATCCTCGCCTCCGAGCCCGAGCCGGCCGCCGGGATCGAGGTGGTCAGGCTGCGCGGCTCGATCGAGTTGCACGGCGTCGGTTTCCGGCACGACCCCCGCGGACCGTGGACGCTGCGCGGCATCTCGGTGAAGATCCGCGCCGGGCAGAAGGTCGCTCTGGTCGGCCCCTCCGGGGCGGGCAAGAGCACGCTGGCCCGGCTCCTGCTGGCGCTGTACACCCCCACCGAGGGACAGGTCAGCTACGACGGCGTACCGCTGCCGCAGCTCAACCTCCGGTCCCTGCGCAACCAGTTCGGCGTGGTCAACCAGGACCCGTCGCTGTTCACCGGCTCGATCCGGGAGAATATCGCGCTCAACGACCCCGGCGCCCCGATGGAGCGGATCGTCGAGGCGGCCGAGCTGGCCTGCCTGCACGAGGAGATCTGCGCGATGCCGATGGGGTACGAGACCATGCTCGTGGAGGGCGGCGGCCTGTCCGGCGGCCAGCGGCAGCGGCTCGCACTGGCCCGCGCGCTCCTGGCCCGCCCCAAGATCCTGCTGCTCGACGAGGCCACCAGCCACCTCGACAGCACCACCGAGGCGCAGATCGAGTCCAACCTCGGCTGGCTCACCCAGACCCGCATCGTGATCGCCCACCGGCTGAGCACCGTCAAGGACGCCGACCTCATCCTGGTGGTGGACGACGGAGAGATCGTGGAGCGCGGCACCCACGAGGGCCTGCTCGCCCGGGGCGGACGGTACGCGAAACTGGTGGCGGCGCAGACGGCCGGCGCCACGGGACTCCAGGTCGAGGCGGGGCTTTAGGCCGCTCAGCTCCGTGCACGGTGGGCCGAGGGGTCAGAACGGGGGAGCGTGGCGATCGGCCCTCACGCGGTCGTAGACCGCGCGCAGCCACGGCTGCCGGACCTGCGGCAGCCGGGCCAGCGTGTGGAGGAACACCTCCAGGTCAGGCCGGAAGGGCTGACGCGGGAGCGGCGGCGGCGGATCGTCGCGGCGGGCCTGCGGAGGCGCCGCGCCGCCGGGGACGGGCCTGCGGCCGCGGTGGAAGGCGAGGTGCGTCCAGACCTCGGCGGCCGGCGGCACCGCCGCCCGGTCGTCGGAAGGCCGGACCCGGCCGGTCTGCGGATGCCGCGGGCCCGGGCCGCCTCCGCGCCGACCTCGTCCCATGTCCGCCACGGAGGCCCGGACGGCTCCGGGTCCACCGCGTAGGTCCCGGGCTCCATGAGGGCGGGAAGCAGGTCGTGACCGTACTTCTGATGAGCGTGGTCGGGGAGCGCGACCTGTGCCACCGGCACGGTCAGCGCGGTGCCGCATCCCGCGCACGCGAACACGGTCATGCACCCCTCCGTGTTCGATCCTGACGCCGGCGATTCGGACCACACTCACCGTCGGCGGAAAGAGCGTCACGATGCTACTGGTGTGTTGATCGTCCGGTGAAGGATTTCGGCCCGTCGCGGTAAGTACAGGTGACCGCAGACGCCAAGAAAGGCCGACATGCATGACGATTTCCCGCGAAGTCATCGAGGTCGATGACGCGACTCTCATCGAGAGGTCGCTGAACGAGCCCGAGATCTTCGCCGTTCTGTTCGACCGGCATGCGCCGCTTCTGCACCGCTACGTCACCAGGCGCCTGGGGCCGAGCGAGGCGGAGGACGTTGTGGCCGACACATTTCTGGCCGCCTTCCAGCGTCGGGGCGATTACGACAGGGGCCGTTCCGACGCCCGCCCGTGGCTGTACGGCATCGCCTCCAACCTGATCGGCAAACGGCGGCGTACCGAGACGAACCTCTACCGCGCCTACATCCGCAGCGGTGTGCACCCGGCGGAGATACCGGGTCGCCAGCTGGAGGACGGAGTCAACACCCTGGCCGTCAACCGGCCGCTGGCACGAGCCCTGCTGGGACTCGCCCGGGCCGATCGCGACGTGCTGCTGCTCGTCGCCTGGGCCGAGCTGAGCTACCAGGAGGTCGCCGACGCGCTCGCCATCCCACCGGGCACCGTCGCCTCGCGACTCAACCGGGCCCGCCTCCAGATCCGCCAAGCCCTGAGCCAGGAAGAACGAGGAGAATGACGATGGACTCCCTGAAGGGGATGGATTCTCTGAAGACCATGTGGGCGGCCGTGCCCCCGGCCACCCCGCAGGAGCTCGCCGGGGCACGGCGGCGGCTGCTCGACGGGACGCGTCCCCGGCGGCGCTTGGTCACCGTCCCCCGGCTGCTGGCCGCGGCCGGCGCCGCGGCGGCGGTCGCCGTCGCACCGCTGGTCATCGGGAACGACACCCCTGCCTACGCGGTGGCCAAGGGCTCGGACGGAACGCTCACGGTGACCGTCAACGAACTGCGTGACCCCGACGGGCTGGAGGCCAAGCTGAGCGCGTCCGGCGTCAAGTCCGACGTGACGTTCCTGACCGCGGGCCAGGGGTGCGCGGCCCCGCGGTTCGCCGGCGTGGACGCGACCTACGGCGGATCGCCCGTCGCAGGATCGGAGGGGCTGCGCGAACTCGTGAACGGGTCGCGTTCCTCCAAGGCCGCCCAGGTGACCTCCGTACGGACGATCCGGATCTCCCCTGAGTACATCAAGCCGGGCGAGACGCTCGTCCTGGAGTTCCGCGACAACGGGAACGCGCAGATCCCCTGGCGCCTGGGCGGCTGGCTGGCCCAGGCGGACACCCCCGTGCAACCGTGCACGATCGTCGAGGACGCCGGCTGAGGAACCCCCGACACGGCCCCGCCGGGCACACCCCCCACCCGGCGAGGCCGTGTCCACGGTGTCCGGGCCTGCTCGGGCGCTCGGCGTCGGCCGGTACGGCCCGGGCCTCCGGTGTCGGCGGTACGACTCGGGCCTGGGTCCGGTGACCGGCTTGATGGGACCTAAGTCCCACCTTTCACACCAAACACTCATAAATCATTTTTCTCCTCCGATGAGGGAGCATCTGCGCCTGCCGTGCTCATCGCGCCCAGGAAGGGCCCCGCGGCAGGTGGTTGCGCTCATGGAGGAGCTGTTTTGAACTCCCATCGTGTTCGGACCGGTTCGGCCACCCGTCGTCGTACCGTCTCCCTGCTCGCCGCGGCCGCTCTCGCCTGCGGCGGCCTGGCCACCGTGGCCGCTCCGGCCCAGGCCGCCCCCGTCGCCGCCTGCGCCACGGCGAGCTTCGCCCCCTACACCGGCTATCCCGTCGGCGATCAGCCTCAGACGGTCACCGTGGCCGACTTCGACGGCGACGGCAACCTCGACGTGGTCGCGGGCAACTCCCAGGCCAATACGCTGACGGTGCTGCTCGGCAACGGTGACGGCACCTTCACCCCGGACAGCACACTTCTCTCCGGGGGATCGTCTCCTTCCAAGGTCGTCTCGGCCGACTTCGACCACGACGGCGACACGGATCTGGCCGTGGCCAACAATCTCCCCGGCACGATCGCGGTGCTGCACGGCAACGGTGACGGCACCTTCCAGGCCCCCGTGAGCTACCTGGTGGGTTACGGCGCCGGCGAAGTGGTCGCCGACGACATCGACGCCGACGGTCACCTCGATCTGATCTACTCCGGCAACGAGGTCACCACAGGTCTCGTCGGGGTACTGCGGGGCCACGGTGACGGCGCCTTCACCCGCCTCCCCTCCGTCAGGCCCTCCGCGACCAATCTGCACATCACGACCGGAGACTTCACCGGGGACGGTCATGTGGACGTGGCCTACGCCAACTACGACATCAGCGGCGTCTCCAGCCTTCAGCTGCTGACCGGCAACGGCACCGGCGCCCTCACCCCGGCCGGTCCGCTCGATGCGGGAACCAGTCCCTTCCTGGTCACCTCGGGCGACCTCAACGCCGACAACCGCAGCGACCTGGTCGCGGGACTCTTCTCCGGCTCGGACATCGGGGTCCTGCTCGGCGCCCCCGGCGGCGGTTTCCGGCCGGCCCTCCAGCAGGCCGCGCCCGTCGGCGCCAGCAGCCTGAGGGATGTCACCGGTGACGGCAAGCTCGACCTGCTGGTCGCCGACTGGGGCGGCAGCGTCATCGTGATGGCCGGCAAGGGTGACGGCACCTTCGCCGCGGGCGTCGAGCACACCGTGGGCAGCGCCCCGTCCGCGCCCATGACCGGCGACTTCAACCGCGACGGCAAGATCGACATCGTGACGACGAGCTACGAGACCGACACGATCTCGGTGCTGCTGAACACCTGCACCGCCGCTTCTGCGCCGACCACCCCGGCCGCGCCGAAGCCGGCCGTCAAGCCCGCCGTGAAGCCGAAGCCCGAGCCGACCGTGAAGCCCAAGGCGAAGGTGAAGCTGACGGTCAAGCAGAAGAAGAACCTCAAGAAGATCAAGAAGATCAAGGGCGGCGGCGCGGCCTGACCGATTGCTCCCGGACGTGGCCCGACCGGCCGCTTCCAGGCGGGGATCCGCCCGGGAACCTCACCCGGGCGGATCCCCGCCGTCGTCTTCCATCGCCCGCGGCAGGTCGGCCAGCAGGTGGGCGAGGGTCTCCGCCCCGTTGAGCAGCGCTTGCACGTCGGCCTTCTCATCGGAGTCGTGCCAGTGGTCCTCGGGCAGGCCGGTGCCGAAGAACAGCACCGGCGCGTCCAGGGTCTGCGACAGCAGTTCGGCCGGGGCGTTGCCGCCGTTGCGCATCCGGTGGGCGGGCCGGTTCACCGTACGGGCCAGGGCCTGTTCCAGTACGGCCAGCGCGGGATGGTCCGGCGGGGTCGCGTACGGCTCGCTGTTGGTGGGAGAGAAGGTGAGCTCGTAGTCGACATGGTCGCCGATGTGGTCGGTGACCCACTGCCGCAGCTGCTGCTCGACCTGCTCGACGCGCTGGCCGGGGACGGTGTGGAAGATCAGGTCGGCCGAGGCCACCGCGGGGATGACGCCCCGTGAGGTGCCCTCGGGGTCACCGCCGATCAGCGCGTCCACCTCGACACTGGGACGCATCCAGACGCGTTCCAGCACGCTGTACCCTTCCTCGCCGCAGATCGCGCGGGTCTGGGTGCGCCGGATCCAGTCGTCGGGGTCGAAGGGGATCTCGGCGAGTCGCGCCCGCTGCTCGTCGGTGGGCCGGGTCACCGTGTCGTAGAAGCCGGGAAGAGTGATCCGGCCGTGTTCGTCGTGCAGCCGGCCGATCAGGCGGCACAGTTCGGTCAACGGGTTGGGCGCGGCGCCGGAGACCAACCCGCTGTGCACGTCGCGGAGCGGCCCGCGGACCTCCAGGTGGGCGCTGACCATGCCCCGCACCGCCGTACAGACCGCCGCCTCCTGCACCGACCACGTCATCGTGTCGGTGAGGATGACCACGTCGGCGGCCAGCAGTTCGGCGTGCTGCTTGAGCAGGTCGGCCAGGTGGGGCGAGCCGATCTCCTCCTCACCTTCGACGAGCAGCTTGAGGTCGACCGCCGGGCAGCGGCGGCCGGTGACCGCCAGATGGGCGCGCAGCGCCCAGACATGGCACAACAACTGCCCCTTGGCGTCGGAGGTGCCCCGTCCGTAGACGTGCCCCAGGCGCCGGACGGGCTCGAAGGGGGAGGTCTCCTCCCACTCCTCGTCCTTGACGGCGCGCACATCGTGATGGGAGTAGACCAGCACGGTCGGCGCCCCGGGATCCTCACACGGCCAGTGGGCGAAGACCGCCGGCGGCCCTCCGGCGTCCAGCTCCTCCACCCGGGGGAAACCGCTCTCGCTCAGGCACGCCGCAAGCCAGCGGGCCGAACGGACCAGGTCGGCCTCATGCTCGGCCACGGCCGAGACCGACGGGATGCGAACCCAGGCCGCGAGCTCGTCGAGAAAACGGTCGCTGTGGTCGTCGAGAAACGCGCGTACCGGCGAAGCGGCTGGATGAATCATCGTCAGACCCCCGAGGTTCTTCCCGTCCGGCCACTCTCCCCTCTGCCCCCGAGTTCACACACTTCGAGCCCTTTTCGGTGATACGCCCGATTCAAGAATCGGATAGCGCGGAGCCGGCTCGGGGCTTGCATTCTGTACCCGGGTACAGGCTTACCGTCGAGGAGTGGGGCCGCTCGCATCAGGGACGGGTGGCCGTGGCACCAGGGAGGGCCCATGGAGTGGGCACCGGCGGAATGCACCCTGCCGACCGAGGACCGGCCGTTGCGGCTGGCGGAGTTCGACACGCTGTTCGCCTCGTCGCTGCGCAGGCTGGAACGGGTGGCCCCGACGCACCTGCGGCTGATCCTCGACGGCGGCAGCCGGGTGGAGGAGACCACTCGGGATCTGACGGCCCGGGAGAGCGGTTGTTGCTCGTTCTTCACCTTCACCCTCACTCCCGGCGGTGAGAGCCTGGCCGTGGACGTCGAGGTGCCGGAGGTTCACGTGAGGGTGCTCGACGGGCTGGCCGCCCGGGCGGGCGCGGCGGCGCCCGGGGCGGTGTCCGGGACGGCGCCCGGAGCGGCGTCATGACCGGCGGGTGGCTGCGGACCGGAGAGGTCGCCGAGGCCGCGGGCGTCAACGCGCAGACGCTGCGTTACTACCACCGGCGCGGCCTGTTGCGGGAACCGCAGCGCAGCAACGGCGGGCACCGGCTGTACCCGCCGGAGACCGTGGCCGCCCTGCGCATGATCAAGGCGGCGCAACGCCTGGGCTTCACCCTCGACGAGGTGGCCGACCTGGTCGAGGCGGGCGGGCACCGTCGCGGCCGGTCCGACGGCGGACTGCAGGCACGCGCCGCCGCCAAGCTGGCCGAGGTGGAGCAGAAGATCACCGATCTCCGGACGATCCGGGAGACGTTGCTCCAGGCGGTGGCGGCCGGATGCGACGATCTGGCGGCCTGCGCGACCAGCCCCTGCTGCCCACTGCCGTTCACCGAACTGGCCGAAGGAGGAGCACGTGCCGCCGTCCGCCGCCGGGGTTCGCTGCCGTCAGGGCGGTGAAAGCCTGAAAAATATGGACTTTGGTGGGATGTGCACGCCCGGAAGGCGGCACTAGATTGCCTGCCATGTCGCTTGCCAGCATTCCCAGCCCCTCCGAGGGGGTCTGGTATCTGGGACCGCTGCCCATCCGCGGTTACACGGTCTGCATCATGCTCGGTATCGTGGCGGCCGTCATCATCGCCGAGCGCCGCTGGCGGGCCCGCGGCGGGGCGCCGGGAACCATGATGGACCTGGCGGTGTGGGGAATCCCGTTCGGCATCGTGGGCGCGCGGCTGTACCACGTCATCACCGACTGGCAGCTGTACTTCGGGCCTGACGCCCCCTACCGGCCGATCGACACGATCCTGATCTGGAGCGACTCCGGACCCGGCTGGCGCGGTCTGGGCGTCTGGGGCGCAGTCGCCCTGGGCGGGGTGGGCGTGTGGATCGCCTGCCGCCGCCGGGGCATCGCCGTGAGCGCGGTCGCCGACGCCGTGGCTCCGGCCATCGCCATCGGTCAGGCCATCGGCCGGTGGTGCAACTACTTCAACCAGGAGCTGTTCGGCGGCCCGACCGACCTGCCGTGGGGACTGGAGATCGAGGCCGGCCGTCCGGGCACCGTACCGGGCGTTTCCACCTACCACCCCACGTTCCTGTACGAGTCGCTGTGGAGCCTGGCTCTGGGGCTGTTGCTGATCTGGGCCGGTCGGCGTTTCACGCTGCGGCACGGCCGGCTCTTCGCCCTGTACGTGGCGGGCTATACGGCGGGCCGCTTCTGGATCGAGGGCCTGCGCGTCGACCCGGCCAACGAGATCCTCGGGATGCGGCTGAACCAGTGGACGTCGATCGTCCTGTTCCTGGGCGCGTTGGCCTATGTCTATCTGACCCGGAACAAGGACTCCGAGGAGTCCCTGGGCGCCGAACGGGTCCCCGCCGGGGTGAAGTGATCCCCGTCCCGGTGTGGCCGAAGTCTCTGACCGAGGCTTCCGCGTCCGCGGGCGGGCTGGAGCCGGATGAGGTCACGGTGCGAGGCAGCCGGATGGCGGATCCGCCACGTCCCGTTGCGCACGCTTGGAGGATCGCGTGCCGTGAGCGGGGACTGACGGTGGATGAGATGATCGTCCGGCTGGTGGCTGCTCTCCGTCGGCGCCGAGTCGGACGTGGACGAATACGGGTGACAGCCGCCGCCTTTTCGAAATAGAGGGTCGGCCGCGTACGGCAACTCAAAGCCCGGAACCAACGGGCTGCTGCACTGTGGTGCGTCCCTGACCGGCGATCGCCCCCCGTCCATCCGGGATACCGCTGAAAGCAGGCTCCTGAGCTGCGAAGGACGCGATCATCGGACAGAGTCACGGCGAGCTCGCCTACGGCTGGGCGTACATCCTGATGAGCTGGCCTGGGATCGTCACGGCTGTGATCCTGACGCTTCTGCTGGCGCACAGGCGGACTCGTCCGCCGGGTCGGGTCGTGGGCTGGGGGTCGACCGCGGCCGTTCTCCTGGTGGGAGTGGCGACGATCTCTGACGGGTGGGCGCCCCGCAGGCTGTACGGCTGGCCCTTCCTGGCGTATGGGCTGGTCATGGTCATCGGGCTGATCGCCGTACGGAGACCCGTGAGGAAGGACGCTCTCCCCGGCAGGGCATAGCGGTTCCCCTCTGCCGTTCGCTCAGCCGGAGAAGACGCGGGCGAACGCGCTGTAGGTCGGCGTATCGGGCTGCCGGTCCAGTACGGCGAAGCGGACGTGGTCGAAACGGGTCCGTGTGGCCAGCGCCCGGGCGAACGTCTCGGCGACCAGGCCGGGATCGTTGCCGAACACCCCGCACCCCCACGCCCCGAGCACCAGCCGGCGATGGCCGTGGGCCTCGGCGACGTCGAGCACGCGGACGGTCCTCTCCCACAGCGCGGCCGGTACGGCGCCCGCCAGCTGCGGCTGGTTGCGCGCGATGGCCCCCGCGTTGGGCGCGGCCGCGGTCAGGAAGGCCACGCGGTACGGCTCGTCCAGCATGCGGCCCCTGTCGTCGCGGAAGACCGGCACCCCGGGCGAGTAGACGACCCGATCGCTGTACCGCAGGTCGCCCTGCGCGCGGTGGTAGTCGTAGAACTGCGGGACAGCGGTGAGACAGGCGTACAACGCCGATGCCCTGGCCAGGCTCTCCTCCTGTGCCTGGGCGCCGTTGAGGAACCCGCCGCCGGGATTCTTCGCCGAGGCGAAGACCAGACAGGCCAGATCGGTACCGTCACCGGCCATGGCCCGGGCCGCCTGCAGGGTGGACTCATTCGTGACCTCGATGAGGCCCGGCATCGCAGGCCCGGCCTCCGCATCGTCCCGGGCCGTGCCGAGATCCTCCCCGGGAAGGTGGAGCCGGGTGTTCGCCACGGCATGCGCCACGTCGTCCGCGAAACCCACCCACCCGCCGTCCGGCGAGGTGTAACCACCGCGTTCGACGATGGCGACCGTGTCCTGTGCGATCGCGCGCAGCCGGGTACTCATGATCCGCATCGTGACACCCGGACGGCTCCCGCCGCGAGGCATTTGTTCCCGCACCTCCGAAGCGGACGCTCCGGGCCTCGGGCGGTGTGGTGCAGGAGCGGCGAGTTTGCCGGGATCCGGGAGGCGGGGGACACTGCGGCATGCGTCCCTACAGGCAGGTCGATGAGCTCAACCGGGCCGTCGAGGAGTTGAGCGTCCGCATCTACAAGGCGTTGCGCGACGGTGGCCTCGACGCCGGACCCCTCGTCGAGCTGGCCTGCCTGATGGAGGAGCGGAATGTGTCCACCGCTGTCACGCGGGAACTCCTCGAACGCCCCGCCGCCGAGCTGACGGCCGCCGACCTGGCCCGGCTGGGCGAGGCCCTTCTCGGTGAGATCGGCTTCAAACCGGGCTTCGCTCTGGAACCGGGTCTGCTGGCGCCGCTGGAGGAGGCACTGAAGATCGTGGAGCGCGACGTCCGCGCCACCGGGATCACCGGGACGCTCCGGATGGTCCTGCCCGACTGGGACACCATGGGCCTGGCGCGGGTGGAGTTCGAGGGCATCTGCCAGGGCAACGGCCTCGGGCCCGGGGGCGACGTCCAGGAGGTGCTCTGGTCCGTGGCCGACGCCGCCCAGGAAGTGGTCATGGAAGTGATCTGGAAGGCGTGGCCCGTCTGTCCGGTGCACAACCGAGGCCTGAGCGCCGGGCTGGAAGACGAGATCGCCGTGTGGCGCTGTACCGGTGGCGGGACGCACACGGTCGCGCCGGTGGGTGAACTGTCTTCCGAGGCCGGTTAGCGGTGGACGCGCCCGCTCACGGCACATGCGGTGCATCCGGAGTCGCTGAGCGCCTGCCGAGCGCTTGTCGAGCGCCTGCCGAGCGCTTGTCGAGTGAAGAGACGCGGGGTCATTCGCCGTCTGGATCTGGCGGCTCCACGGCCGGTGCGATCGGCAATCGTGCAGCGGCCCCGCCGGTGATCTCGCGCCCGTGGGTCAGCGTGTAGTCAAGCTGCCTGGCCAGGAGCGGGAGGCTCGCCGGAGGCAGGTACGCCTCGGCTCCGGCGTCGAGCAGCCGGCGGACCGGGCCGGAGTACTGGACTCCCAGCTCGTGGTCCTCGATTTCGGTGACGACGACGCGAGCCTTCGGAAACGTCGACCGGAGCGCTGCAATCAGCTGCGGGCTGCATGGAGGCACCAGCAGCACATCGGCCGTCGTGGGAGCCGCGTGCATATCGAGCACCACGTAGTCCGTCCCGAGCTGGTTCGACAGCGCCACCCGGGCCGCGGTCGACAGCTTCATCGCGGTGGCCACGACCGTCACACCGTCGTAGTCGGCCGGCTTTTGATCGTTCGTCTCGTCTGACGCGTCGCGGTCGACGACGGCACCCCGGACCACGTCGACGGTGCTGGAGACCGTCGCGATCGACGCGCCGTCACGCGTGATGACCAGGTTCTCCCCGGGCCCGAGGGCGTCGATGAGCGCCACGACGTCTTCGGGAAGGCGGGCCACGTCGATCCGCTGCGCGGAGCGTGAGGCGCGTCTGCGGATCACCACGCCACGGGCACGCTCACGGCTGCCGGGACAGCCTGCGTCATGCGCGGTCCCGGTCGCCCGGCGAAGGGCCCGTCTGGGGTGACACGGTCACCTGCCGCGAAGATGCCGTTCAACCGGATGATCACAAGAATCCCTTCGACGCCGTGATCTCGTTGGACGCCGCCGGACGGCCATCGGTTCGATGCCGTGCCGGAGTTTCCCTCATCGATTATGTCCGCGCCGCAGGCGGAGCCGAGGGGCAACGATCTTGACCCCGGGGCGGGCAGCGACGATCATCACAGCGTCGAGGCGGGAGCACCGAGGATCAAGCGCAGCGACCCGGCCCAGGTGCGTGGTACGGCAACGGCGTGCGTGGTACGGCAACGGCCCGGTCAGAAAGGCGGCGACATGTCCGGCGCGCAGCTGTACGACACCATCGGAGCCACGTACACCGTGACGCGGCGCACCGAGCCGCGGATCGCCGCCCGGATCTGGGCCGCGCTCGGCGACGCGCGGACAGTGTTGAACGTCGGCGCCGGCACCGGCTCCTACGAGCCCCCCGACCGCGACGTCACCGCGGTGGAGCCGTCGGCGCTCATGCGGGCGCAGCGTCCCGCGGACGCGGCGCCGTGCGTGGCCGCCACCGCGGAGAGCCTCCCGTTCGAGGACCGGTCCTTCGACGCCGCGATGGCTGTCAGCACCGTTCATCACTGGCAGGACCCGATCGCCGGACTGCGCGAGATGCGGCGGGTGGCCCGCCGTGTGGTGGTGTTCACCTTCGACGGCAGCGACACCGGCTGGCGTCATCGGTTCTGGCTCACCCGCGACTACCTGCCCGAGGTCGCCGGTCTCCTGGTCGGCCGGCCCTCGCTGGGTGAGCTGGCCGGCGCGATCGGAGCCCGAGCGGAGCCGGTCCTCATTCCGTGGGACTGCGCCGACGGCTTCTTCGAGGCCTACTGGCGCCGGCCCGAGGCGTATCTGGATGATCGGGTACGTCGCGGATTGTCGGTGTGGGCCAGAGTCGGGCCGCAGGCCGAGCAGCGGGCAGTGCGCAGCCTGCGTGATGACCTCGAATCAGGCCGGTGGACCGAACGCAACCGCGACCTCATCGCTCTGGAAGCAGCCGAGCTCGGCCTTCGCCTGCTCATCGCCTGACCTCGTTGAAATCCCCGACCCTGTTGAAATCGCCCGGCCCCGCCGAATACGAAACGCTCTGTCCGAACGTCCAACCGGCTTCACCACGATCGGAGTACATCACCAATGATCACCGACCCGACGATGACCCGGATCGGCCAGGGGGTGGAGTTGCACCACCAGCAAGGTCAGCGCGGAGCGGCCCGCGACTTGTTCGCGCAGATCTGGGACGACATCGGAGGCGAGCAAGGCGACCCGTTGCACGTCTGCGTCCTCGCCCATTCGATGGCCGATGTGCAGGACGACGTGCACCAGGAACTGATGTGGGACCTGCGGGCGCTCGCCGCCGCCGATCTGGTCACCGACGAGCGGGTGGCGCAGGCCGGGGTGCCGCTTTCGGTGGCCGGCCTGTATCCGTCGTTGCACCTCAACGTGAGCGAGTGCTATCGCAAGCTGGGTGATCTCGACCGCGCCCGTGAGCACTTCCGGCAGGCGCGGGCCCGGATCGGCGCACTCGGCGACGACGAGTACGGGCGGCTCATCAAGGGTGGCCTGGAGCGGCTGGCCGAACAGCTGGGTGAGGCCGTCTGAGTGCATCCCGGTGAGTTCTCCGCACCGGCGCCGGCACGGGTGAACGGACGGGAAGGAAGATCGCGATTCTCTGGGTTCGCCCCGGGGCCCGGTACTACTGTCGCGAGCATGGTCGAACAGGATGTCCTCAGTGCCACCATCGAGGCTTACGATGCCGCCGCCCACGCCTACACGCAGCTCTTCCGCGACGTACTGCGTGACAGTCCCCTGGATCGCGCGATCATGGGCGTCTTCGCCGAGGCCGTGAGCGCGAGTGGGAACGGTCAGGTAGCGGACCTGGGATGTGGGCCCGGCCATGTCACCGCCTATCTGGACGAGCTGGGGCTGGCGGCGTTCGGGGTCGACGCCTCTCCTGTGATGATCGAGCTGGCTCGGCAGGCCTATCCGGGCCTGCGGTTCGAGGTGGGCTCGATGACCGCGTTGGACATCGCCGACGGCGTGCTGGGCGGCGTACTCTCACGTTGGTCCATCATCCACACTCCGCCGCAGGAGCTCCCCGTCATCCTGGCGGAGTTCCATCGTGTGCTGGCACCCGGCGGCCACCTTCTGATCGGCTTCTCGGCGAGTGAGGACCCGTCCCACCCGACGCAGATCTTCGATCACGCGGTCGCGCCGGCCTATCGGTGGTGGCCCGACCACCTCGCCGCGATGCTGCGCCGGTCCGGGTTGCCCGAGGTGGCCCGGGTGGTCCGCGAGCCCCAGCCCACCGACCGGCGGCAGTTCAAGGAGGTCCACCTGCTCACCCGCAAAGCCTAGGAAGGGGCTGCCCGGGTTTGTTCGCGTCGCTCGTAAGTCCTGATCAGAGAGGGTGACCTCAGGTCTGCTTGAGCAGGCGCCAGGTGGCGAGGGCGAGCCGGGCCCGGGTCAGGCCGACGGGGTCGGTGAGGTCGATGCCCAGCGTTCTGCCGATCTGGGTGACGCGGCGGGAGATGCTGCTGTGGTGCAGGTGGAGGAGGTCGGCGGCCTGGCGGAGCGAACCGGTGGAGCAGTAGGCGTCCAGGGTGTCCAGGTCTTCCGGGGCGTCGGCCAGCCGGGCGACGGCGGCCACGTCGCGGTTGCCGCGGGCGACCTCCTGGGGGACGTCGGCCAGGAGGGCCAGGGCGCCCAGGTCGCCGTAGTGGATCACCGGCCGGCGCGGGGTGGTGAAGCGGAGCGCGGTGCGGGCCTGGTGCCAGGAGTGGTCCGGGCTGTCGGCTGTGGCGATGCCCGCGCGTACGCCTGCCGGGAAGCGGGTCCCGTCCGTGGCGGTGGCCAGGATCACGCCCGCGCCGGCGAGCGAGGCGGCCTTCACCGGGCGGTCCGGGCAGATCAGATGGGCGATCCTGTCGAGCGGCAGCCTCGCAGGGCCGGGTGGGAGCTCCGGGCGGCCGGTGACCCGGTCGGGTGAGGGAGTGGCGGGTGAAGGGCTGTCGGGTGAGGGGTTCGCGTGGACGGCGACCACGGTGACGGGTCGGCCCGCGGGGAAGCCCAGGAGCCGCAGGGCACGGGCGCGGGCTGCCTGGTCGGTGTCGGTGCTGATCGCGAGTTCGACGAGGGCGGGGTCGGCCATGGTGGTGCGGGCCGGGCCGTACCGTTCGGAGACCGCCGCGGCGGCGATGGCGAGGCGGTCCAGCAGCACCTCGTCGAAAGGCCCGGGCGGGCCGGGGCGTTCCAGCCAGACTGTGCCGATCTCCTCCTCGTCGAGGACGATGGAGGCCGTACTGGACGCCGGTGACGGCGAGGCGGCGGCCTGCCTGCCGTCGGGGGCCATGCGGATGGCCCGTCCCGTGTCGTGGAGCCGGATCCCGGCCACGCACTCGGCCAGACCGGCCGAGGCACGGGCGAGTGCCGGCAGGTCCACCCGGCGGCGCATCAGCGTGTCGTAGAACGCGACGACGCGGGCGATGCCCTGTACGTGCGAGTCCAGCTCTGACAGCCGGTCGGCCAAGGCTTCCATGGCCCCAGGTTAAGGCCGGGACGGAGGCCGCACCGGTCGGTGCGTGATCCGCCGCGGGTACGCGACGGATGGCGGTCGAGCTTGGAGGAGTACGACGGGGAGGATGGCCGGCATGGATCCCGAGTTGGAAGCGTTCGTCCCCTTTCTCCCGCAGATCGACCTGAGCGACCCGGCGGCGTCACGTGCGGATTTCACCGAGCGGGCGAAGGCGAGACCGGCGCCGGACACCACGGGCCTGGAGATCGAGGACCGCGTGGTGCCGGCCGACCCGGACGTTCCGGTGCGGATCTACCGCCCGCGGCAGGCCCGGGGAGCGGTCGTCTGGATGCACGGCGGGGGATGGATCTTCGGGGACCTGGACACCGAGCACGTGTGGGCCGCCCGGCTGGCAGCCGGCTCCGGCGTGCTGGTGATCTCGGTGGACTACCGCCGTGCGCCCGAGCACCGGTACCCGGCCGCCCTGGACGACGTCTACGCCGTGCTTGCCTGGACGGCCGGGCACGCGGCCGAACTCGGCATCGATCCCGGGCGGATCGCCGTCGGCGGGCACAGCAGCGGCGGGAACCTCGCAGCCGCGGTCGCGTTGCGGGCGCGGGACGAGCAGGGGCCGCCGATCCGCTTCCAGCTGCTGAGCGAGGCCGCGCTCGACGACCGGCAGCGGACCTGGTCGCAGCGGAACTTCACCGGTACGCCCTGGTCGACCCGGGACCGCGTCGCCACGGCCTGGCGGTACTACCTGGGCTCCGCGCCCGCCACGCCGTATGCCGCGCCGGCACGGGCGGAGGACCTGTCCGGCCTGCCGGCGGCCTACGTCGCCACCGCGGAGTTCGACCCCAACCGTGACGAGGACGTCGAGTACGCCCTGCGCCTGCTGCGGGCGGGGGTGTCGGTGGAACTGCGTCAGTGGGCCGGGACCTTTCACGGGTCGCACGCGATCCAGTCCGCCGAGGTGTCGCAGCGGCAGGTGGCCGAACTCGCCCACGTGCTGCGCCGTGCCCTGACCTGCTGACCTGCTGACCTGGCGGACTGCAGGCCGGGCCGCCCGCTGACTACCTATGACCGAGGAGAGGGACATGAGTGACGTCGCCCGCGTGCAGCGGCCGCCGCTGGGCATCCGCTTGATGCGTGCCGTACAGAAGGAGCCGGACTGGGAGGCGATGACGGCCGGGGAACTGGTCACCCTTCGCGAGGCGGTGAACCGCAAGCGGTCGTCCCCGATGGCACGACTGATCACCGGGTTCCCGGATCGGGGCGCCGTCATCGAGTGGCGGGAGGTGGCGCTGCCCGGTCGAAGGCTGAAGGTCCGCGTGTACCGGCCGCGCAACGGGAGCGCCGGGCTGCCGCTGGTGATCCACGTACACGGCGGCGGGTTCGTGGGTACGGCGGTGCAGAGCGACTGGGTGAACAGCCATGTCGCCGCGCGGCTGCCCGCGGTCGTCGTCTCGGTCGAGCATCGCCTCCTCGACCCGGACACCCCGCTCTCCGCCGCCGTCGCCGACGGCTGGGACGTGCTCCTGCACGTGGAACGGCATGCCGCGCAGTGGGGCGTGGACCCGGAACGGATCGCCGTCTTCGGAGAAAGCACCGGTTCCGTGGTAGCCGCCCTGGCCGCGATCCGGGCCAGGCGCTCCGGCCCGCCCCTGCGGGCGCAGGTGCTGGTCAATCCGGCCGTCGACCTGACCGCGGCGGGGTTCGAGCACCCTTCGATGCGCCGGTACGCCGACAGCCCGACCCTCACCATGGCGCAGATGCGCCTGTTCCGGCGGCTCGCCGTCCCGCCGGGAGCGGACGCGCGCGTCATGTCGCCGCTGTACGCCGACGACCTGGACGGGCTGGCCCCGGCGCTCGTGGTGGTGCCGACTCTCGACCCGGTGGCCGATCACGGCCGCTGCTACGCCGAACGGCTGCGGGCGGCCGGGACGTCCGCGCGGCTGACCGAGTACCCGGGGGCGACGCACGCGTTCCTCAGCACGCCGGGCGTGGTGCCGCAGGCGAAGGCCGCGCGTGCGGAGGTCCTCGAGTTCCTGCGCGAAACCCTCATCACCGACTGAACAGACGGAAGGACCCATGCCATGACGGCGACGGAGCGAAGGCTGCCGCCGGCGATGATGCACGCCGGAACGGGCCTCACCGTGATCGCCGCCCTCTTGGCGTGCCGGGCCTCGCCGCGGTCGCGCTGTGGAGAAGGCACCCAGAGTTCGAGTTCGGCTCCGGAGGCTGGGATCGTGTCACCCGTGATCGAACTCGTGGAACGCGTTGATGATCAGGACCGGGTGCTGGGCGTCGTCAGCCGGGACGACGCGATCCGTCATGGCTGGCTGCACCGTGTCGCGGCCACCGTCTGCCGTGATGAGCGGGGAAGGTTCCTGGTGTCCCGGCGCGCTGCAGGGCTCTCCAGGTTTCCCGGCTACCACGAAGTGAGCTTCGGCGGGGCGGTGACCGTCGGGGAGTCCTACCAGGCGGCGGCCAGGCGAGAACTCGAAGAGGAGCTGGGTGTCTCCGTCCCGGTGCACGAGATGGTCAAGTTCCTGTGCCATGGCCAGATCGGCTCGTACTGGCTGGGAGTCCACGAAGCGGTCATCACCGGTGATGTCGTACCCGACCCCCGGGCGATGAGCTGGGTGGGCTGGATGACGAGAGCGGAGCTGGACGAAGCCATGCAGCGGCGCCGATTCGTTCCGGACGGTCAGGAGGCGCTTCGCCGCTACTTGAAGGCACATGAGACTTCATCCGGCTCCCGGGCCTGAGCAGGTATAGAGCCGCGAGACAGCGCGGCGAGAGCTTCGTGATCAGGCTGTGGGCCATCCGCCGGACGAGCCGGGAGAGAGCGGATGGTCTCCTGTGACCGCTTGGCCTGCCCGCCCGCACATCCGTTCTCCCTTGGCTATCGTGGGGTGCATGAACGCCGCTGCCTGGCAGGGACCGCCCAGCGACATCCTGGGCCATTCAGCGCCGATCCAGCAGTTCGTCGCCAGGAGTGATCACGCGGTCCTGGCGCTGCAGCACGTCATCGCCTTCCCCGAGGGCTGCAGCCTCTTCCTGCATCTGGCCGTGCGGCGGGGTTCCCTGGATACGGCGGCCTGGCGAGGCGTGTGCGAAAGCTACGGAGGCTACGGTGCAGGTCCCGACCTCACCGCGACCGACACCGGCCTGAAGTTCGGCGTCCGCTTTCCTGACGGCTCCACGGCCACGACGGTCGACAACGCCTTTCACGGCTGGGGGCATCCCACCGACCGGCCGCAGCCGCCGATGCTCGTCGAAGCCAGCGGTGGATCCTCCTATGACGACCGCTTCTACGAGGGCGATCGGCGGCTGTGGCTCTGGCCCCTCCCGCCGCCCGGCCCCTTCGAGTTCGTCGTCGAGTGGCAGAGCCTGGGCATCGACACCACCGCCACCGCACTCGACGGAAGCGCCATCGTCCACGCGGCGGAGCAGGCCCTGCCGTACTGGCCATGACGGCGGCGGGAGTCCGGGCCGCCACTCGCGCCGTGCACCAGTGGGCGGATATCTCGTCCAGCAGTTCGCTGGGGTACGGCTTGCGCTCGGTCCCCCGTCATCCCGGCACATGCGCAGCCCTTTTCCTGTCCGACGGCTTTCTCCAACGCGGCGGCCGGCTCGCCGTCCACAACCGTTCCGGCGGCGGGGCCGCAGATCCGGAATCGGGCCACGCTCACCCAACGGCAAGCGCGGCCCGATCAACGGCCATTCCTCGTCAGTGAGGTCACCACGTGCCATGGCGCGGGCCTACCAGGCTCGCAGAGCGAAGCGCAGGCAGTTCCCTCTGACGTTGACTCCGTACAGACCCTAGATGGCGGCAAGCTGGCGGGTGATGCTGGGATCGCTGATCCTGGTGTCGTCCGCCAGCAGGAACGCCTTCGACAAGATGACCGACAGCATTCCGCCGTCCTCCTCGAACGGCAGGAACACCGATGAGGCGGAGTGGTCGCGGGCGGGGACGATGCACAGGTAGGCGTCGTTCGGCTCCATCAGGATGTTGCCCGACCCCAGATGGATCCGGTAGGCGCGCAGTCGCCCGCGCACGCGCAGGAACCGGTCGGTCAGCTCCACCCGGTCGGCGATCTTCAGTCGGGGCAGCAGCCGGGCCAGCACGTCACGCCGCGTGCGAGCGGTCTCGCTCAGCTCGCCGAACCCGTACGACCGCCAGTAACCGTCATGCCCGGCCGCCGCCTGCTGGTCGAGCCCCAGGGACCCGACCCCGACGGCGAGGTCGGCGTCGCGCAGCAGTTCCGAGAACACCAGCGGCGGCACTTCGGTGAGCGGCGCGTCGCCGGGGACATCCGCGTGGCGGAACCGGATCGCGTCGGTGACGGCGCGGGAAGCCGTACCGTAGTCGTCCTCGTGGAGATCGGAGGCGACCTGCATGCCCCAGCTCGCCTGCCAGCCGGCGAGCGTCTTGGCGGCCGCGCCCACGTCGCCGCCGCCCTCGTAGTCCCAGTGGCCGATCGACAGCCCGCTCCAGCCGCGCTGCTCCAGCAGCGCCTTGGCCTGCCCGTAGCGTACGAAGTGGCCCTTGAAACGGTCGGAGTGGGTGCGGGTGCGCTCCTCGGCCGGGGTGAGCAGGTAGACCTCGCGGAACGCCTGCTTGAACGGCTGTCTGATCCCCCGCTCCAGCAGGTGGTCGCGCCAGCCGCGCACCCCCTCGGCGCTCTCCAGGATCGGGTGCCACAACCGGACAGGCGTGTCGGCACCTGGACGCACGGATCTGCCGCCCGCGTCGGCCAGTGCCCATCCGCCGCCGTCCCTGACCGGCAGCCCGGCGAACCCGTCGGGGAGCCGCCAGATGAGGGCGCGGGTGCATGGGCCGGTGACCGGATGGTCGAAGAAGTACTGTCCGGCCTCCTGCCAGGACAGCTCGCGTTCGACGATGAGCATCTGCTCCAGGCGCAGCCGCTCGGCGGCCTGCGTGCGTTTGAGGTCTTTCAGCGTGGCCTTGAGATCGGCGAGCACCGGATCCTTGCGGATGGACTGGGGTGCGGACCTGACGACGCGCCCGGCCGCGTTGACGAACCGCAGCACCGGCCCGTCGACGTCGAGCCGGACGACGCAGTCGCCGACTCGCTCCTCCCGGGCCCCGTCGGGGCCGAGTCCGAAGGCCGGGACCGTCCGGTCGACGAGCTGTTCGTGGCTCAGCCCCTCTTGTACGGCCACCGCGTCGAGGGCATCGGACGCCTTCGCCAGCAGGGCCGGTCTGCGCAGCCTGGCTCGCACGCGCGCGAGCACGCCCACCGTGTCGAGGCCACCCCGCTTGGCCAGCACATTCAGTGCGGCGTTGGCCAGTCTCTCGTCGCGGCAGACGGCGGCGCCGCCGGTGCCGTTGCGCCCGATGCCGCAGTTGATGGCGACGTCACCGAGCAGCGTGGACACCCAGGGCGCGTCGATCACCTCGCAGGTCCACACCATGCCGCGCAGCGGGAGGGCGGTGCGGCGGGCGAGGAAGATCCTGCCGCCGGGCTCGCGGTTCTCGCGGTGGGTGGCCACACGGGAGAGGAGCTCGCGAAGCACCGTCACGCCGTCGTCGGTGAGCAGCGTGCGGACCTTGGCGAGCCAGGCTTCGCTGGGGCTGTTGGCCTTGGTCTTGCACCAGTGTTTCAGCAGGGGCAGAACGGCGGGGTGAGTCAGCCGGGCGGCGTATCGCCCTGCCATGGCACGAGCGATGGGGTCGCCGTCCCAGACCAGGCTGCGCACGACCCCGGCCGCCCCGTGCTCCGGGGGCTCGGTCAGGACGCGCTCCAAGTCCTTGCGTAACGCGGCCCGGCCCGGGCTGCGGTGGGCCGGGTGCCACGGCGGCGCGTCACCAAGGATCTGACGGCGCTCGGAGTATCCGAGCACCGCGATGGCGGCCAGCGGAATCCGGTACAGCTCGGCGTGCCCGGTGTGACCGCAACTCGACAGCGCGTCGGCGATCTCCCACAGGACACGCGTGTCCTCGAACGTCCAGGGGATGTCGCCATCGGCCACCTCACGTGCCAACCGGAGCACCTCTTCGGGGTACTCATGGCCGCCCTCGTCGCCCAGGCTGAGCCGCAGTTGCGCCCATATGCCGAACGCCCTGCGCCCGGCCTCGTCGGCGCCAGGCCGCCTGCCCGCGTCGTACAGGGCGAACAGCTCGCGCGGCAGCCCCGTCATGCGGTAGTTGAGTATGTAGCTCTGGGACTTGGGAAAGTCGTCGAGGACGCCCATGTCAGTCTCCGGCCCGCGACACGAGGCGGACGAGTTTGCGCGCCGGGCCGGCGTCGGGCCGAGCGGGAAGGGCGGTCTCAACTGAGCACCTGGCGGTGGCGCTCTCGTCTCTGAAGGTGGCCGTGGCCATGGGGGGCTCCATCGTCGTCGGTCGGTCAACGTGACGGGCCATAGCTACCAACGGGCACCGACAATCCGCCGCATGCCGGCTCTGAATCGTGCTGGATGGGTGTGGAGGTGGGCGGTTGCGTGCCTCTGTTGCAGTACCTCGGCACCGTAGGCAGAGTGAGCCGCATGATCGAGATCGACGGCCCTTTCTATCGGGTCAGCGAGCCCGGCTTCGAGATGCTGATCCCTCGATGGGAGGGGCAGGAACCCGAGAGTGCCGAGGAGGCCGACGCGACCGTCACCCTTCCGGACGGCACTCGTCGTTACGCCACCTTCATGACCCTCGATGTCGTCGGTAGGGTCATGGACCGCTGGAAGAGCACGGGCGAGAACCTCGGCGGCCGGTACTTCCGGTGCTCCGACCTGATCGTCATCCGTGAGCCGGGCTTCACCTCGATGATCGACGCCGTGCGGGACATGATCGCGACAGGAGAGATCGACAGCACTTGCAGCGTGCTTCCACCTGACGGCGGACAACAACATGCGGATTGAAAGAGGAGGACTTCATGCGGCTCGTTCAGTCCTCTGAGCCGGGGCTCCGGGGATCGTTTCGTCCTTGACCAGGGAGGGCGTTCCGTGCATGGTCCGGATCTCGCCGACGCTTCCGAGGAAGACTGGAAGACTGTGCGGCATGAGCCAGACCGAGCGGCCGCTCGTACGCGAGTTGTTTCCCGATCTCATCACGGAGCTCATCGCGTGCCTGAGAGAGGAAGAAGAGGAAGGCCTCGCCGTCTCCGCCTGGGACATCCGGTTCTATGAGGAGTGCGGATGCGACGACGACTTCTGCCAGAGCTTCTACACGGCCGAGCCCCCGGACGGGGGGTACGGTCCGGGGCACAGATGCGTGGCGCTGACCCCGCGGAAGGGTGATCTGATCCTGGACGTCGTCGAGGAGCGGATCATGTTCGTGGAGGTCCTGCACTACCCGAAGCTGTCACGCTCGGCGGGCTGAAGCCATCAGCTTGGGAACTCTTTCAAGATCGAGCCACCTGAGCTGGAGAAATGCTGACCTGGGCGGCGGATGATCTCTTTCTTCGCCTCTGCGTTCAAGTTCTCGGGAACGGATGGCCGATCTCCTGCAAAAAGCCGACCTGCAGGCCCGCCGCTCTCATACCGCGATCGGCCGCATCGTGCAGGCCGTCCCCGACCCCGCTGCGGAGCGGCCCATGGCGTCAGGGGGGTGAACGAGGCGGCTGAACACCGGTAGATCAACGTACGACCAAGCTCGTTGATACTGTCGGCCATGTCCGTACCCCGGGTCCCGTCCTTTACTGTGCGGGCGACCTCATCGCGATGATGCCACAGGTAAGGAGGCTCGAAACTATGCCTTCGCCCCTGAGCAGGTCACCTCACCACCGGCGGCCCGGCCGTACGACCTGCGCGATGCGGCGGTGCGGACAGAAGGAGCGCTCGTAGCGTGAATGGCCAGGCCAGGGATACTGCTGGAGTGGAACTCTCCGCTGACCTGAGGAAACGTCTGGCTGCGCTGAGGGGTGATCTCCTCTTGGAACGACGCTTGCAGGGGACCGTACCGGAGGCCGGCTGGCTGGCTTGCGATCTGCTGGAGGCGGGCCTCGATACTCCTGCGGTTCAGGCCCTGATCGAGCAGACGCTTTCCATCGGGCCGATGTCCGAAGTGGAAACGCTGGTTCGCCAAGTACTGACTGACGCCGGTTTCCCGCCCATCGATGTCCAGCGTGATCCCTGGGCCGTCGCCCGTGACGTGGCGCAGGGCATCGTAGAGGGCTCATTGCCCATCTCGCAGGGTACGAGCTTTCTGATCTGGGAGTCCATGAGTGAATGCGGGCATCCGAGTGAGGTCACGGAGTTCATGATTCTCATAGAGGACTGGCAAGCGCGGTGTCGTACAGAGCCGCCAACCGACGACGAGCTTCGGGGACAAGCCGCGAAGATCGTCGAAGCCGCGAACAGACGTCTCGGCATGAGGGCCGATGGTAGGCGTAGCGCAGTAATCCGGGTTGGCATGAAGGGCTCCGGTTCGTCGCTGGGTCCCTCTGGCGTTCCCGGTCCCCGAATCGTCGAGCGGACCTCCGAAGCTCCCGGGACGACCTGGGCGGACGCGACCAAGAGCATCCCACGTATGTCCCGCGAACGGCTGCATCCGCCTGTCTGTGGCTGAACGGGAGGGATGGAACGGTGGCATGAAAAAAGACCAGGTCACAGAGCAAATGACCTGGTCTCGGCGGCGCGCCCTGCAGGATTCGAACCTGCGACCGTCGGATTAGAAGTCCGGTGCTCTATCCAGCTGAGCTAAGGGCGCTCTTGCCTAATTGTGCATGATCCGGGGAGTGCTCATGCATGGGTTCTCCTTCTGGGTCGGGAGGATCACTGTTCGGGGGGTTTGCGAGGGTCGGGTGAGGGCGGTTCGGCGGTAGGGGGTCTCGGGGGAGGATTGCGATAGGTCGTGATGACGGCGAATACTCGGGGACGGGTGATCGCTGGAGGTGGCGTGTGGCGCGCAGGCGTGGGAATCCGCTGGCGTTGGCGGTGCTGGCGTTGCTGTTCGAGCGGCCGATGCATCCGTATGAGATGGCCTCGACCATGCGTGCCCGGCGCAAGGAGGAGAGCATCAAGCTCAACTACGGCTCGCTGTACTCGGTCGTGGACGGGTTGACGAAGCACGGGCTGATCGAGGCGGTGGGGGTGCTCCGGGAGGGCAGGCGGCCGGAGCGGACGGTCTACGAGCTCACCGAGCCGGGGAGGCTGGAGCTGTTCGACTGGCTCAGTGAGCTGGTCAGCACTCCGGCCAGGGAGTACACCTCCTTCGAGGCCGGGTTGTCGTTGCTGCCGGTGCTGCTGCCAGAGGAGGCGGTGCGTCTGCTGGAGGAACGCGTGCTCCGGCTGGAGCAGCAGCTGCACATGGATGAGGCGCTCTGGGAGGTCACGGCGAAGCAGGGGCTGCCCCGGTTGCTCCTCATCGAGTGGGAGTACAAGAGGATGCTCCGCCGGGCCGAGCTCGACTGGGTGAGGGGGCTGGTCGACGAGCTTCGGGAGGGCGCGTTCGAGGGCCTGGACTACTGGCGGATCTGGCACGAACGGTGCTCCGCCGGTCTTGAGCCACCAGGTCTGGAGGCGGCCGGTTACGGCGCGGCGAACTCCGCCGGTTCCACGGGTGGCGACGACCCTGAGGCGCCGGCCACCTGACAGGCGGTCCCCGGCGGGTGCGGCAACACCGCGCCGGGGACCTGACGGTCTCGCGCGGAGGCGAAACCCGGCCTCGCTACAAGGCGGTTCCACGATACGGGGTCACCGATACGGGGTCACCGGGGTCGCCGCCGTTCCCGCCCTCAGCCCTCCCCGGCGCTCCTGCCGTACGTACGCGTGAGCCATGAATTCACATAAAGGGCATAACGGTCTGCTGCAAACGGTCACAGTCACGAGGCCGGTCGGTCTAGGCTCAATTGGCATGTTCGTCACCACGGTTCACGAGGAGATCCCCCTGACAGGGGGTGACGTGACGGATGGGGTGGTGCGGGTCGGTGACACCGTCCGCAGGCCCACCCGGCCGTCCACGCCGTCCGTGCACGCGCTGCTGCGCCATCTGGAGGCGGCGGGGTTCGACGGGGCTCCCCGGGTGGTGGGGTTCGACGAGCAGGGCCGCGAGATCCTGACCTATCTCGAGGGCGAGTCGGGCGCCCGGCCGCTTCCGCCGTACGCGGTGACCGACGAGGCCCTGACCGCCCTCGCCGGGCTGCTGCGGCGCTTCCACGACGCCGCCGTCTCCTTCCGGCCGCCCCGGCAGGCGATCTGGGAGAACGGCTCCAACGACGACCAGGCCCCCGAGCTGGTGGGTCACTGCGACGTCAACCTCGACAACGTGATCTTCCGTGACGGCCTGCCGTACGGCCTGATCGACTTCGACCTGGCCCGGCCGACGACCCGGCTGTTCGACATCGTGACCACCCTGCGCCACTGGGCGCCCCTCGCCGATCCGGTGGACCTCGACCCGCTCCAGCGCGAGCTGGAGGCGGGTCCGCGCCTGCGCCTGTTCTGTGACGCGTACGGCCTGGCGCCCCGTGACCGCCGTCGCCTGCTCGACCTGGCCCGCCTGCGATTCAGCCGTTCCTACATCGCCATGCGCGCCAGGGCGGCCTCCGGCGGCGGCTGGGCCCGCATGTGGGCCGAGGGGGCCGGCAGCCGCATCCGCCGGGCCGGGGCCTGGCTCGACGCCCACCAGGACGAGCTCCATGCCCATCTCGTCTGACGGCGGTGCCCCGGCGCGGGCCTTTGGAGCGTGGAGCCTCACAGACGTGTCACGAGCGGCGAAGACCTCCGCCGGGGCCCATGCCCTCGGGATGCTCGCCGGGGTCGTCCTCGACGCGGTACTCGCCGACCCGCGACGCGGACATCCGGTCGCGCTGTTCGGCCGGGCCGCCGCCGCGCTGGAGAGGCGGCTGTACGGCGACGCCCGGGCCGACGGGGTCGTCCACGTCGCCGTCTGCGTCGGGTCCGTGGCGCTGCTCGGCGCGGCCGCCGGCCGGGTGCGCGATCCGCTGGCCCGGGGCGCGGTGAGCGCCGTGGCGACCTGGGCGGTGCTCGGCGGGACGACGCTCGGGCGCGAGGGCGCGGCCATGGCGGCCTTCCTGGAGGACGGCGACCTGGCCGGGGCGCGCGGGCGGCTGTCGCACCTGTGCGGCCGGGACCCCTCGAACCTGCACGAGCCGGAGCTGGCCAGGGCGACGGTCGAGTCGATCGCCGAGAACACCTCCGACGCCGTGGTGGCGCCGCTGCTGTGGGGCGCGGTCGCCGGGGTGCCGGGGCTGCTGGCCTACCGGGCGGTCAACACGCTGGACGCCATGATCGGCCACCGCAACGCCCGCTACGAGCGCTTCGGCTGGGCCGCGGCGCGGCTCGACGACGTCGCCAACGCCGTCCCGGCCCGGCTCACCGGGGTGCTGGCGGTCCTGGCCGCCCCGGTCGCCGGGGGCTCGGTACGGCGGGCGGCGGCCGTACTCCTCCGGGATGGCCACCGTCACCCCAGCCCCAACGCGGGCCGGTGCGAGGCGGCCTTCGCCGGGGCGCTGGATGTCACCCTCGGCGGGACGAACGTCTACGGCAACCGGGTGGAGCACCGGCCGGAGCTGGGCGACGGGCCGAAACCGTCGGCGAGGGACATCCGGCGTTCGGTACGGCTGGCGCGCGCGGTAGGGTTCGCCGCTGCGGGACTCGCCGTCCTCGCCGCGCTCCGCGGGTGATCCCTCCGCTCCGCGAAGCCGACCTCCGCCCTGCGAGGCCGACCTTCGCGCGGTGCGGACCGACGGCGGTGCCGCGACGCCCGGGAACCCCCGTGGCGTACGGGCCCGGCATCGGCGGGGAAGGCGGTCATGGCAGGCACAACGGGCGGCGCGGCGGGGGTGACCGGTTCTCTCCTTGTCGCCGGGACCACCTCCGACGCGGGCAAGAGCATCGTCACCGCCGGCATCTGCCGGTGGCTGGCCCGCCAGGGCGTGAAGGTCGCGCCGTACAAGGCGCAGAACATGTCGCTGAACTCCTTCGTCACCGCCGACGGCGCCGAGATCGGCCGGGCCCAGGCGATGCAGGCCGCCGCGTGCTGGCTGGAGCCCAGCGCCGACATGAACCCCATCCTGCTCAAGCCGGGCAGCGACCGGCGCAGCCAGGTGGTGGTCATGGGAAGGCCGCTGGCCGACGTCGACGCGATGGAGTACTGGCAGGTCAAGGACCGCCTCCGGGACATCGCCGTCGAGGCGCTGGAGCGGCTGCGGTCCCGCTACGACGTGGTGGTCTGCGAGGGCGCGGGCAGCCCGGCGGAGATCAACCTGCGCCGGGGCGACATCGCGAACATGGGCCTGGCCCGGGCGGCAGACCTGCCGGTCATCGTGGTCGGCGACATCGACCGGGGCGGGGTCTTCGCCTCGCTGTACGGGACGGTGGCCCTGCTGGAGCCGGCCGACCAGGCGCTCATCGCCGGGTTCGTGATCAACAAGTTCCGGGGCGCGCGCGAGCTCCTCGAACCCGGCCTCGACATGATCAGGAAGCTGAGCGGTCGCGAGGTGTACGGCGTGCTGCCCTGGCTGGAGGGCATCTGGCTCGACGTCGAGGACTCCCTGGCCCTCGACAACCGGCCCGCGTCCGCCGCGCGCACGCCGTACGGCAGGCAGACCCTGAGGGTGGCGGTGGTCCGGCTGCCGCGCATCTCCAACTTCACCGACGTCGACGCCCTGGCCTCCGAGCCCGGCGTGGTCGTGCGTTTCGTGACCTCCCCGGCCGAGCTCGACGACGCCGACCTGGTGGTCCTGCCCGGCTCCCGCGCCACGGTCTCGGACCTGGCCTGGCTGCGCGCCACCGGCCTGGCCGAC
Organism: Paraplanobispora siamensis; assembly: GCF_016863175.1. Classification (GTDB taxonomy): domain Bacteria; phylum Actinomycetota; class Actinomycetes; order Streptosporangiales; family Streptosporangiaceae; genus Planobispora; species Planobispora siamensis. The sequence continues at coordinate 107,194 of NZ_BOOJ01000037.1, read as the reverse complement.
GCGCTGCCAGGCCGGGTCGTGCTGGGCATCTGCGGCGGCTACCAGATGCTCGCCCGGACCATCCACGACGAGGTCGAGTCGGGCGCCGGGCGGGTCGAAGGACTCGGGCTGCTGCCCGCCACGGTGGAGTTCGCCAGGGAGAAGACGCTGGGCCGCCCGGCCGGCAGCGCGTACGGCTGTCACGTGGCCGCTTATGAGATCCACCACGGGGTGGTGACCGTCGAGGGAGGCACTCCCTTCCTGGACGGCTGCCGGTCGGGCACCGTATGGGGGACGACCTGGCACGGGGCCCTGGAGAACGACGACTTCCGGCGGGCCTTCCTGACCGAGGTGGCCGCCGCCTCCGGCCGGGACTTCACCCCCGCGCCGGGGACCGGCTTCGCCGCGCTGCGCGAGGAGCGCCTGGACGCCCTCGGCGACCTGATCGAGCAGCACGTGGACACCGACGCCCTGCTCCGCCTCCTGGACGGCGGAGCCCCGCGGGGTCTTCCGATGCTGCCGCCGGGCGGTTCCCTCCCCGGAGCGCCGAATTTCTCGCACAATGGTGATATGGACGGTGAACGATGATCACCCGGATGGTTCTGGTCCTCTTCGTCATCGCCGTGATCGCCGCGGTGGTGCTCGGCGTCGCCCTCATGGTCCACACCGCCAGGAGGCGCTCCTCCGCCCTGCCCGCGCCCGACGACCCCCGCGAGATCCTCCGGCGTCGCTACGCCGCAGGCGAGATCGACGAGGACGAATACCTCCGCCGCATGTCCGGTCTCTCCCAGGACTGGTAGGAGCGGGCACGACCAGGGAGAGGCACGCCTCAGGCGTGCCGGTCACCGGGGGGTGCCTGGTGTGAGTGGTGGTCGACCAGGCGGGTCAGGAGGTCGACCAGCTGCTCGCGTTCGGGGCCGGTCAGCGGGGCGAGCAGGTCCTCGTGGAGGGAGTCCAGGAGGGCGTCGAGCCGGGTCAGCATGCTGCGGCCCTCGGGGGTCACGGTGATGACGTTGCGGCGGCGGTCGGCGGGGTCGGGTGCCCGCTCGATGAGGCCGCGGTCGGCCAGTTCGTTGATCACGGCGACCAGGTCGCTGCGGTAGATGCCGGTGCGGCGGCTCAGCGTCGCCTGGCTGGCCGGGCCGGACTCCCGGAGTGTGACGAGCACGGCGTAGTGCCACCTGCGCGCGTCCTCCTCGGCCAGCTTCCTGCTCACCAGCCGTTCGGCGTGCGCCGCCGCCATTCCCAGCAGTCTGCTCGGCAGGGTCCGCAGCCGGGCGGGGGTGGCCTGGTCGTCGCCGGTGTGCGGCATGTCGGTGGCACTGTCGTCCATGCCGTCGATCTTATCCCTTGCGTTAGCCGTCCTAACGATTTAGATTCGTTAGTGCCACAAACGTTAGTTGGACAAACGGATTGGACGGGCGACCCGATGCCGACCATCGATGTGCTCGATTCGACGATGTACTACGAGGAGATAGAGAGGAGCAGGCAGGAGCACGGGACTCCGGTGGTCTTCCTGCACGGCAACCCCGCCTCCTCGTACCTGTGGCGGAACGTGCTGCCCCGCGTCGGCGGGCCCGGCCGGGTGCTGGCCCCCGACCTGATCGGCATGGGCCGCTCGGGCAAGCCCGCCCTCGGCTACCGCTTCGACGACCACGCCCGCTATCTCGACGCCTGGTTCGACGCGCTCGGCCTGGAGGAGGTGATCCTGGTCGGCCACGACTGGGGCGGGGCGCTGGCCTTCGACTGGGCGGCCCGGCATCCCGGGCGGGTTCGCGGCGTGGCCTTCATGGAGACCTTCGTCCGGCCGATGAGCTGGAGTGAACTGGGCGAGGGGCCGCGCTCCCGGGGTGAGAGGATCCGCGGACCGGAGGGGGAGGCGCTGGTGCTCGACCGGAACTTCCTGGTGGAGACCGCGTTCACCGGCGGTGTGCTGACGGCGCTGAACCCGCAGGAGATGGCCCCCTATCTGGCGCCGTACCCCACCCGAGACAGCCGCCGCCCCCTGCTGCAGTGGGCGCGATCGTTGCCGCTCGACGGGGAGCCCGCCGACGTGGCCCGCCGGATCGAGGGCTACGGCGCGTGGCTGGCGGGCAGCGACGACGTCCCCAAGCTGCTGCTCACCTTCGACTCCGCGCCGACCCTGCTCATCGGGGAGGAGATGGCCGCCTGGTGCGCGGCGAACATCGCCGCCCTGGAGATCGAGCACTGCGGCCCGGCCGGCCACCACGCGCCGGAGGACCGGCCCGAAGAGATCGCCGCGGCGATCGTCGCCTGGATCGAGCGCCGCAAACTCCACTGAGTCCCGGACGCCCCGGATACCCCGGCTGTTCCGGTCATCCCGGGTCGTTTCCGGAAGCGGGAAACGAAGAAGCGGGGAAGTGTTGTGATCGGGTCATGGTCCCGGTGATCGGTGCGGGGGCACGATCGGGAGCATGACAGCGGTAGTGGAGACCGAGGGACTGACCAAGTTCTACGGTAAGCGCCGGGGGCTCGAGGACCTCGATCTGGAGATCCGGCCGGGAGAGGTGTTCGGGTATCTGGGCCCGAACGGCGCGGGCAAGACGACGACCATCAGGCTCCTGCTCGACGTGATCCGCCCCACCCGGGGCCGGATGAGCGTGCTGGGCATGGACCCCCGCGATCCGGCCGTGCGCGGCCGGATCGGTTACCTGCCCGGAGAGCTGGCCCTGGAGGGCCGGGAGAAGGCGAGCGAATACCTCGGCTTCCTGGGACGCGCCCGCGGCGGCGTACCCGGGGAGCGGATCACGGCGCTCGCCGAGCGGCTGGAGGCCGACCTGTCGGTGCCGATGGGCAAGCTCTCCAAGGGCAACAAGCAGAAGGTCGGGCTGATCCAGGCGTTCATGCACGAGCCGGAGTTCCTGATCCTGGACGAGCCGACGAGCGGACTGGACCCGCTGGTCCAGCAGGAGTTCCTCGCCATGGTCCGCGAGGTGCGCAGCAGCGGGCGGACCGTGCTGATGTCCTCCCACGTGCTGGCCGAGGTGGAGCACGTCTCCGACCGGGTCGGCATCGTCCGGAGCGGCCGGCTGGTCGCGGTCGAGGACATCGCGGCCCTGCGGGAGAAGGCGGTGCGCCGGGTGGAGCTCCACTTCGACGCGCCCGTGCCGCGCGAGGCCTTCGAGGACCTGCCCGGCGTGCGGGACCTGAGGGTGGAGGGGGCCGGCGTGCGCTGCACGATCGACGGCCGCCCGGACGCGCTGATCAAGGCGGCGGCGCGGTTCACCGTGGTGCACCTGGTCAGCGCCGAACCCGACCTGGAAGAGATCTTCCTGACCTACTACAGCGAGAGCGAGGAGGAGGGACGTCATGCCCGCGCTGGTGTCCAAGAGCCTGCGTGACTACCGCAGGTCGCTGATCCGCTGGACGATCGGCATCGGGGCGTTCTTCACGCTCTACCTGTCGATCTATCCGAACATCTCCCAGAACAAGGACATCTACGGCAAGCAGGCGCTGGAGAAGTATCCGGGCGCGCTGCGCGACCTGCTGGGCGGTCTGCAGGACTTCACCTCCGGGGCCGGCTACCTGAGCAGCGTGGTCTACCAGCTGTTCGGGCCGATGCTGTTCGTGGTGTGCGCGATGCTCCTGGGCAACCGGGCGATCGCCCAGCCGGAGGAGGCGGGCACGCTGGAGCTGACCGTCACGCTCCCGATCGACCGCAGGCGGCTGGTCTTCGAGCGCTTCGTCGCCCTCGCACTCGGCCTGCTCGCCGTCGCGGCGGCCACGTTCCTGCTCGTCTGGGTGCTGTCGATCGTCTCCGACATGGACGTCCCCGCCGACCGGATCCTCGCCGCGCACACCGGGGTCTTCCTGCTCGGGCTGTTCTTCGGCGTGCTGGCGCTGGCGGTCGGCGCGGCCACCGGGCGTAAGGGGACGGCGATGGCGGTCGTCGGCGTGGTCGCGGTCGGCGGCTACATCGTGGAGACCATGGGCAGGAACGTGGACTGGATCTCCTGGCTTCGCTGGCTCTCGCCCTTCCACTACTACCTGGACGGCAAGCCGCTCTACCAGGGGTTCCCCGTGGGGGACTACCTCGTGCTGGCCGGCGCGACCGTCGTGCTGCTGATCACCGCGGTCCTCGCCTTCGATCGGCGCGACGTGGGAGTCTGATGGACGAGATCGCAGGAGCCGGCATGCGATCGGGCGAAGGGACAGCGGTGATGAAGGTGCCCGCCGACCTGCTCGGCGGGCACCTTCGCGTGCTGGACGAGGCGGCCGCCACCGGGCGGCTGCCCGGCCGCGAGGCGCTCGACGCCTACCGGACGGCGGGGGCGCGGGCCGCCGAGCTGGGTGTGCCGCTGCGGGACCTCATCGACGCCGCACTGGCGATGGCCGAGCCGGCGGAGCGGAACGGGCCGGGCCGGGCCGCCGGTACGGCGCTGCTGCCGATACTGCGGCGCGCGGTCTCCGCCCTCATGGAGGGCTACGAGAACGCCCAGCGGCTGGCCGTCCGCCAGGAGGAGGCGGCCCGCAGGGAGTTCGTGGACGACCTTCTCCAGGGCCGCTCGGACCGGCTGGCCGAACGCGCCGCGCACTTCGGGCTCCGGCTCGCCGAGTCCTACGTGGTCGCGGTCGCCCGCCCGGCCGGTACGGCCCTGCGAGGGGACGGGGACCCGACGGTGCGGCGGATCGAGCAGGCGATGATCACCCGGTTCGGGTCGCACAACGTGCTGGTCGCCGTCCGGGACGGGATGATGGTCTGCGTGGCGCCGGGCGGCCTCGGCGCGGCGACCGGGGAGTTCACACATCACGTGCGGCAGGCCATGGAGCCGGGCTGGCGGGTCGGGGTGGGGCGCCCGCACCGGGGGCCCGGCGGGGTGGTCAGCTCCTATCGTGAGGCCGGCAACGCGATCGAGCTGGGCGACCGGCTGGGCCTGCGCGCACCCGTGCTCAAGGCCGCCGACCTGCTGGTCTTCCCGGTGCTGTTACGCGACCGGGAGGCCATCGACGACCTGGTCACGACCGTGCTGAGCCCGCTGCTGGAGGCGCGGGGCGGTCCGGAGCCGCTGCTCGCCACGCTGGAGGCCGTCTTCGCCGCGCAGGGGAACCAGACGGCGGCCGCACGCAAGTTAGGCGTCAGCACCCGGGCGGTGACCTATCGGCTGGAGCGCATCCGCCGGCTCACCGGATTCTCCCCCGACGACCCCACCCAGCGCTTCACCCTGGAGACCGCCGTGCTGGGCGCGCGTCTCCTCGACTGGCCCGCCCAGCCCCTCGCCTCCCACCCCCGCATCTGACACCGCCCCGCTCCCGGACTCGGCCTCCGCCTCGGCGGCGGCCACCGCGCGGGCCGTGACGGTCCTTGAGACCAGGAGGATGGTCAGGACGCACAGGCCCGCGGCGGCGCAGAACACGGCGGGCAGCCCGGCGACCGCGGCGAGGACCCCGCCGGCCGCCGCGCCCAGAGGCCTGGCCCCCATGCCGATCAGGCGGACGGTCGCGTGGACCCGGCCCATCAGCCGCTCGGGCACGAGCCGCTGGCGCAGCGAGACCAGCAGGACGTTGGAGACGGCGTTGGTCGCGCCGAGGAGCACGGCCGTCACGCCGATGGCGGCGACGGTGGGGACGAGGACCGGGACGAGCAGCAGCAGGGCGTTGACCAGGTTGACCGCGACCAGCGTCCCGGCCTGGCCCGCGCGCCGGGCCAGCCGTCCGGCGGCCAGCGAGCCAGCGATCGCACCGAGGGCGAGCGCCACCGCCAGGAGGCCGTACCCGCTGGGGGTGAGCCTCACCCGCGACTCCTCGCCGACCACCCACAGGACGAAGACCGCGAAATAGGCGTCGTTCGCGAAGTTGAACACCCCTCCGAACACGGTCAGGCTCCGCAGGACGCGGTGCCCCCACAGGAAGCGCAACCCCCGGGCGATGTCGGCGCGGAGCGGGCCCGAGGAGGGAGTCTGGAGGCGGAAACGCCCGCGCATGCCGAGCAGGGCGAGGCCCGCCGCCGCGTACAGCAGGGCGGGAGCCCCGAGTGTGGCGGTGATCCCGAGCGTGGCGCCGAGCCCGATCAGGATCCCGGCGAGCGGGGCGCCGAGGAAGTTGTTGCCGACCGTCTCCGTGGCGACGAGCCTGCCGTTGGCGTCGGTGAGCCGCTCGCGCGGCATGGTCATCGGCACCACCGCCTGCGCCGCGCTGTCGGCGAAGACCTCGCCCGCGCCGAGCAGCAGGACCCCGGCCAGCAGCACGGGCAGGTTCAGCATCCCCAGCCAGGCCGTCAGAGCCAGTACGGCCAGCACGCCCGCCCGGGCCCAGACGGCCGCGACCATCATCCGGCGCCGGTCGCACCGGTCGGCGAAGACCCCCGCGTGCAGGGAGAACAGCAGCCAGGGGAGCGTCACCGCCGCGGTGACCAGGGAGACCAGGAGCGGCGAGCGGGTCAGCGTCACCGCGATCAGGGGCACTCCCATGAGCACGACGCCGTCGGCGGTGTTGGACAGGCCCGAGGAGGCCCACAACCAGCGGAAGGATCGCCCGGGCACAGGTACCTCCGGTAGCGTGTAAAGGAAAGTGTGCAAAACTCTCTTTGCAAAGATATGGCTGCAAACCATGGATGACAAGACCCCCGAGCCGGGTGACTCACCGGTCGTCCGGCACTCGACCCGCGAGCTCGACGCCTCCGCGCTCAAGGGGCTCGCCCACCCGATCCGGCTCCGCCTGCTGGAACTGCTGGAGCTGGACGGCCCCTCGACCGCGACCCAGCTCGCCGCCAAGAGCGGGGAGAGCACCGGTTCGACCAGCTACCATCTGCGCCAGCTGGCCCGCCACGGCCTCATCGAGGACGCTCCCGGCCGGGGGAAGGGGAAGGAGCGCTGGTGGCGCGCCTCCTCGTTCGGATTCGACGGGGACCGCTTCCGCCGCGACCCCGACACGGCGCAGGCGGCGGAGCTCCTGCTCGCCGACCTGCTCCGGCAGCGGAGCGCCGAACTCGGCCGCTGGCTTGAGGAGTCGCGGCACGCCCCGCGCGAATGGGTCACGGCCACCCTCAACTCGCACACCGTCATGCGCCTCACCCGGGACGAGCTCGCCGATCTCGTCCGGGAGGTCTCCCGGGTGATCGAGGCCCACCGCGACCGGGTGAAGGACCGGGAGGAGAGCACGCCGGGCACCGCACGGGTCATCGTCGCCTTCGACGCCTTCCCGGTCGGTCTCGGCGCCCCGGACCCCTCGGAATGACGTACGGCCGCAGCCCCGGGCGGGGGCGGCGGCCGTACGGAGCCTGAGATGGGAGGTCAGGGGACGAGCAGGAGTTTTCCGGTGGTACGGCGGGCCTCGAGGTCCTCGTGGGCCCGGGAGGCCTCGGCCAGGGGATAGCGGCGGGAGATGTGCACCCTGAGCCTGCCGTCGGCCAGCCAGCCGTAGATGTCGGAGGCGCGCCAGGCCAGCTCCTCGCGGGTGGCGATGTAGGCGCCGAGGGAGGGACGGGTCAGGAACAGCGAGCCGCCCCTGGCCAGGACCTGCGGGTCGACCGGCGGGACGGGACCGCTGGCCTGGCCGTACAGGGCCATCATGCCGCGCGGGCGCAGGGAGGCGAGGCTCTCGTCGAAGGTGCTCGCGCCCACGCCGTCGTAGACGACGTGCACGCCGGAGCCGGTCAGGTCGCGCACCGCGTCGGCGAAGCCCTTGTAGCGCAGGACCTCGTCGGCGCCCGCCTGGCGGGCCAGCTCCTCCTTCTCCTCGGTGGAGACCGTGCCGATCACCCGGGCGCCCCTGAGCTTGGCGATCTGGGTGAGCAGCAGGCCCATGCCGCCGGCGGCGGCGTGCACCAGCACGTCGTCGCCCGCCTTCACCTCGTGCACCGAGTGGGTCAGGTAGTGCGCGGTGAGTCCCTGCAGGGTGACGGCCGCGGCGACCTCGGGCGCGACCCCGTCGGGCACGGCGAGCAGGTGGGAGGCCGGTACGACGACCTTCTCCGCGTAGCTGCCCGTCACGTTCGCCCAGGCCACCTTGTCGCCGACGGACAGCCCCTGCACGTCCTCGCCGACGGCGGCGACCGTCCCCGCTCCCTCGTTGCCGGGGGTGAACGGCAGCGAGAGCGGATATCGGCCCATCCGGTGGTAGACGTCGATGAAGTTCACGCCGCTGGCGGCGACGTCGACCAGCACGTCGCCCGGGTTCAGCTCCGGCTCCGGGCACTCCTGGTAGGTGAGGACCTCGGGACCACCGGTGGCGGAGACGACTATGGCGTGCATCGCGCTGACTCCTTCGCTCGGACGGGTGCTTCGATCCTCCCCAACCCGAAGCCGATCATCCTTGTTCCTCCTACGGCTTCTTGGCTGAGGCGGGGCCGTGCATCGTGAAATTGTCGAACGAGGCCTTGAGCACGGCCCCGCTGTTCTCGCCGACCCGGGCGATCATGCCGACCTCGCCGGCGGGCAGCGGGTTGGAGTCCAGCAGGGAGTGCGTCTGCTCCCCGTTGACCCACATGGTGAGCCGCACGCCGTCGCCGTTGCCGCTGCACTCGGCCTGCAGCCGGACGGGCTCGCCCTTGGGCAGATCGAGCTGGACGGGCTCGCCGAGGTCGCCGCCGGCGCTCTTGACGGTCCTGCGGATGCGGGCCTTGCCGGTGGTGTCGACCAGGAACTCGTAACGGGTGGCCTTGTAGTCGTCGTCGCCGCGGCAGAACAGTCCGGACTCGCCGACGCCGCTGCTGCCGTTGCGGACCCCGAGGGAGACCCCCAGCAGCAGCCGGTCGGGGATGACCGGGGTCGGCGTGGCCGAGGGGTCCGGGGTGGCGGGAGGGGCGACCACGAAGGGGATCGGCGCGGTCTCCCGGCGGACGGGGTCGTCGCCGGTGACGTCGACGGCGTAGTAGCCCTGGGGCGCGTAGCCGTACTTGCTGGTCGCCGGGTCGTATCCGCCGCCGCCCCAGCCGGTGCCGCTCTGGATGAAGTCGTCCTGGTAGAGCAGGGCGAGGTCGTCCGGCGGCCCGCCGGACCTGAGCGCGACGTAGCCGCCGACGCCGCCGGCCACCGCTACCACGGCGGCGGCGACCGCCCCGGCGATCAGCTTCTTGCGCCTGACGGACGCGGCCGGGGCTCCGTCGCGGGGCCCGGGGCCGGAGGCCCGCGTGTCGCCCTGGGGCCAGGCGGAGGCGGGCCCGGTCCGCCCGTGCGGGTCGGGCTGCCCGAACGGGCCGGTCTGGCCGCTCTGACCGAGGTGGGCGGCGGGGACGGTGTGGGCGGGCGGCCCGGCCGGTGGGGCGTACCCGGGCTGGGTGGGCGGTGCGCCGGGGACGGTGTGGCCGGGGTGCGCGGCGGGTCCGGCGGGGACGGTGTGTCCCGGGGATCCGGCGGGCGCGCCCGCCGTCCACTGCGCGGTCGAGTGCAGGGTGGGCGGGCTCTGCTGCCACACCGTCTGCACCGAGTGGGCGGCCTGCTCCGGGGCGGCCGAGCGGCCGACCAGGTGGTCCAGGAGCTGCTGGGCGGTGGGACGCTGGCCGGGGTCCTTGGACATGGCGTAGCCGACCAGCTCGCGCAGGCCCGGCTCCAGGCCCTCCAGGACGGGCTCGGTGTTGAGCACCTGGTAGAGCACCGCGTGCAGGGCCTCCCCGCCGAACGGCGCCCGGCCGCTCGCGGCGAAGGCCACCAGGCAGCCCCAGGAGAACACGTCGCAGGCGGGGGAGACCGGCTCTCCGCGCAGCACCTCCGGCGCCATGTAGCGCGGGGTGCCGATGACCTCGCCGGTCCCGGTCACCCCGCTGAGCGTGTCGAGGGCGCGGGCGATGCCGAAGTCGATCACCCGCGGGCCGACCGGGGAGAGCAGCACGTTGGACGGCTTGAGGTCGCGGTGGACGATCCCGGCGCCGTGGATCGCGGTCAGCGCGGTGGCCACGCCGACCGCGAGCGCGTCGAGGCTGGATCCGCGCAGCGGCCCGTCGGAGCGTACGGCCTCCTCCAGGTTGGGACCGGGCACGAACTCGGTGACCACGTAGAGCTGCTCGCCGTCCAGGGCGGCGTCCAGCACGGCCGCGGTGCAGAACCGCCGGACCCGCCGCGCGGCGTCGGCCTCCCGGCGGAAGCGCATGCGGAACTGCTCGTGCTGGGTGTACTCGGGATTGATCACCTTGATGGCGACCCGCTGCCCGTCGGGCGCCTGGCCGAGGTAGACGGTGCCCATGCCGCCCCGGCCCAGCCGGCTGAGCACACGGTAATGCCCGATCTGGAGGGGTTCGCCTGGACTGAGGTTGTTCACCGTATTACCTAACCGCATTTACCGTCGCCTGGGTGGTGGCTCAGCCTACCGAGATCTGACCGGTGGCCAGCATCCTCAGCATCGGCAGATCCACCTGTTCCAGGCTGTCCACGGTCAGCACGCCGTACGGCGCCGCCCCGTCAGGAGACGTCGTGGACGCGGTCCCGCCCGGGGGGACCGCGATCACGCGGCACCCGGCGGCCCCGGCCGCCGCGATGCCGGTCGGGCTGTCCTCCACGGCCACGCAGCGGAACGGTTCGGCGCCCAGCCCGGCGGCGGCCTTCAGGTAGGGATCGGGCCGGGGCTTGCCGCGCTCGGTGTCCTCCGCGGCGACCACGAGACGGAAGCGGTCGGCTCCGACGGTGCGCAGCACGATGTCCACGACCCGCCGGGGGGAGGCGCTGACCAGGGCGATCGGCACACCGGCGGCGCCGAGATCGTCCAGCAGCCGCAGCGCGCCCGGAAGAGGGGTCACCCCGCCCGCGACGCGCCCGGCGAACTCGTCGGCGAGACGTACGGCGACCGCCTCCTGAGCGGGTCTACCCGTCCCGGTCCGGGAGCGCCGGACGAGATGGGCGGCGACGTGCTCGACCAGCCGGCCGAACACGTCGGCGCTGTCCGAGTCGTCCAGCTCCAGGCCCAGTTCCGCGGCGACCGTCACACACGCCTCCCACCACAGGCCCTCGGTGTCCACGAGCGTTCCATCCATGTCGAACAGGACGGCCCGGAGGCTCACCGCCCGTCTCGCCGTACGGCGGCGCCGGTCGCCTCCGCGGTGGTGCCCGCCGTACCGGCACCGTCGGAGGAGGTGGCCGGGGTGGCGGTGAGGGTGGGAGCGGCCTCCGGAGAGGGAGCAGGCGGAGTGGCGGCCGGGTCCTGGGAAGTGGACGGAACGGCCGGGGAGGCGGTGGAGTCCGGGGAGGTGGGAGGGGTGGCGGCCGGGTCGGGGGAAGCGGGGTGGACAGCGGGGGTGGAGCGGGGGGAGACGAGGACGGGGCGCTGGACGAGGGTGACGGTCACCTGGGTGCCGGGGGCGAGCCGTACCGCGTCGTGGCCCGGGACGTCGGCGAGGATCTCCAGGTCGTCCGGGGCGTCGCCGAGGCGGACGCGGAGGCGGGCGGAGGAGCCGCGGAAGGAGGAGGCCACCACGAGGGCCCGGCCGTCGGGCTCGGGGGTGACGATCACCGCCTCGGGGCGGACCAGCACGTCCACCTCGGGGCTGCCCGGCACCGGGCCGTCCACGGGCATGGGCCGGCCCAGGACCGTGACCTCGGCTCCAGAGGTTCCCGAGGTTGCCGAGGTTCCCGAGCCTTCAGAGACGCCGGACGTGCCGGAACCGGTGGACAGCCGGCCGGGGATGTGGTTCATCGTGCCGACGAACTCCGCCACGAACGGCGTCGCGGGCCGGTCGTACACCTCGGCGGGCGGGCCGACCTGCTCCAGCCGCCCGTCACGGAGCACCGCGACCCGGTCGGCGATGGACAGCGCCTCCTCCTGGTCGTGCGTCACGAAGATCGTGGTGATGCCGAGGTCGAGCTGGAGCCGCCGGATCTCCTCCCGCAGCGTGACGCGGACCTTGGCGTCCAGCGCCGACAGCGGCTCGTCGAGCAGCAGCACGCGCGGCTCCAGCGCCAGCGCCCTGGCCAGGGCGACGCGCTGCTGCTGGCCGCCGGACAGCTCGTGCGGGTAGCGCCCGCCGTGCTCGGGCAGGCCGACCAGCTCCAGCAGCTCGGCCGCGCGGGCGTGCCGCCGGGCGGCGGGCACCTTGCGCACCCGCAGGCCGAAGGCCACGTTGTCGCGGGCGTTCAGGTTGGGGAACAGCGAGTAGGACTGGAAGACCATGCCCGCGTCCCTGCGGTTGGCCGGCAGGCGGGTGATGTCCTTGCCGTCGATCAGCACGGCCCCCGCGTCGGGGTGCTCGAAGCCAGCCACGCAACGCAGCGCCGTGGTCTTGCCGCATCCGGACGGGCCGAGCAGCGCCATGAACTCGCCGGGCTCGATGGCGAGGTCCAGCCCGTCCAGGGCGACCGTACGGCCGAACACCCGGCGCAGTCCCCGGAACTCGACGCCGGAGGTCTTCATTGTGAGTCCTTTCGCTTGGCGCCCGCGCCGGACAGGATCAGCAGCAGCAACCAGGTGATCAGCAGGCTGAGGATGGAGACGGCCACCGACAGCCGGCCGTTCGCTCCGGAGATCGTGACGATCCAGACCGGGAAGGTCTGATAGCCCAGGAGCGCGGCGACGGTGTACTCGCCGAGCACCAGAGCGAGAGCGAGGAACGAGGCGCTGGCGATGGCGGAGCGCAGGTTGGGGATGATCACCCGGAACATCACGTGCGGCCACGAGGCGCCCAGGTTGCGGGCCGCCTCCACGAGCGTGCGCACGTCGATCGCGCGCAGCCCCGCGTCCAGCGACCGGTAGACGAACGGCAGGGCCAGCACCACGTAGGCCAGCACGAGCACCACGGGGAACGTCTCGTCCTGGATCGCGATCAGCGTCGCCCAGAACGGCGTGGTGGCCAGATAGTCCGGCCCCCAGCGCAGCACGGTGCTGATCCCGGTCACGAAGGTGATCGGAGGCACGACCAGCGGGATCGTGCAGATCACCTCCAGCACCGGTCGCAGCCCGGACGCGCCGAGCCGTACGGCCAGCAGCGCGGGCAGGGTGAGCGCCAGCACCACCACGATCGTGGCCGCGGCCAGGGCCAGGGACAGCAGCATGCTCGTCGCGAAGCCCTCGGCGGTGAGGATCTCCCCGTAGGTGGCCAGGGAGAAGCCCCGCTGCTCGCTGTGGACGGTGAACCAGAACGAGGCGGCCATCGGGACCAGGAAGTAGACCGCCGCGGCGCCCAGCACCACGCCGCGCCACAGGCGCATCCTGCGCGGGCGCGAGGACGGGGACGAGGCCGGGGCGGGGGCCGCGGGATCGGCCGTCCCGGTGGGCAGGATCGGGGTCACCGCAGCCATCGGCTGCTCCTCCTCTGCAGCGGCAGGTAGACCGCCATCACCAGAGCCGCGACCACGATCATGTCGAGGCTCAGCGCGAGCGCGATGTTCTCGTGGCCGATCAGCACGTCGCCGGTGAGCGCGTCGGCGATCTGCAGGGTGACCAGCGGGACCGTGCTGCCCACCATCGCCCTGGCGGTGGCGTAGGCGGCGAACGCGCTGCCGAACAGCAGGACCGTGCCGCCCAGCAGCGCGGGCGCCAGCACCGGGATGCCGACGTGCCGCCAGTACTGCCAGGCGGTGGCGCCGCTGTTGCCGGCCGCCTCCCGCCACTGCGGCTTCAGCCCGTCCATCGCGGGCACCATGACCAGCACCATCAGCGGGATGGAGAAGTACATGTAGACCACGACCAGGCCCCAGAAGGTGTACAGGCTCCAGCCGTACTCGCCCAGCCCGAGCGCCTGGGTCAGCACGCCCGAGTTGCCCAGCGTGGCGACCCAGGTGAACGCCAGCGGCACGCCGCCGAAGTTGGCCAGCACGCCGGAGGCGGTCAGCACCGACTCGCGCAGCGACCGGAACCGGGAGGTGACCACCGCCTGGGCGAGGAAGGCCCCCAGCACCGCGCCGAGCAGGGCCACCACGGCCGACAGCTGCACGCTGCTGACCAGGGTGGCCAGATAGTTGCCCTGCAGGCTCTCGACCAGGTTCGAGGTGCTGAAGGCGGAGGTCCTGGTCTGCGGGTCCCGGACGGTGAAGGCGCCGAGCACCAGCGCGACCGCCGGGATCCCGAAGGCCAGGGCCGTGAAGGCGAGCAGGGGCACGGCCGCCGGCCAGCTGCCGGTCCGGGCGCGGCCGCCGCGGGGTGCGGCGGCCGGCTCACCCGCGTCTCCGGTGATCGAGACCATCATCCGCCGACCGCGGCGCCCCAGCCGGTGGCCAGGACCTCCTTGGCCTTGTTGATCTGCTCCTCGGTCGGGAAGGTGGGCTCACCCTCGACCGGGGGCAGGTTGGCCGCGGCGGCCTTGTCCACCGTGCCGTCGGCCAGCATGGCCGGCAGCAGCACCGGGCGGGCGAACCCGCCGAGATAGAGGTTCTGGCCCTCGGGGCTGTAGAGGAACTCCTGCCACAGGCGGGCGGCGGCCGGGTGCGGGGCGTCCTTGTTGATCGCCTGGGCGTAGAGCTGGAAGTACTTGCCGTCGGTCGGGACGACGGTCTTCCAGTCGATGCCCTTGCCGGCCATCACGGGCCCGTAGGCGGCGTTGTTGTAGTCCCAGTCGATGCTGATCTGGGTCTCGCCCTTCTCGATGGTGGCCGGGGTGGTCTCCACCGGGTTGAAGTTGCCCACCTCCTTCAGCTTCTTGAAGAAGTCCAGGCCGGGCTGGATGTCGTCGAAGGAGCCGCCGTTGGCCAGGGCCGCCGCGTAGACGCCGCCGAAGGCCGAGCCGGACTGCGTCGGGTTGCCGTTCAGCGCGACCTTGCCCTTGTACTCGGGCTTGAGCAGGTCCTTGAAGGTCTCCGGGCACTTGGCGATCTTCTTGGCGTCGCAGCCGATCGAGACGTAGCCGCCGTAGTCGTTGTACCAGAGGCCGCCCGGCTCCTTCTGGTTCTCCGGGATCTTGTCCCAGGTCTGCACCTTGTAGGGCGCGAACAGGCCCTCGGCCGCGCCGCTGATCGCGAAGGACTGGCCGATGTCGAGCACGTCGGGGGCGCGGTCCTGGCCCTTGCGGGTCTTGACCGCGTTGATCTCGTCGGCGCTGGAGGCGTCGGGGGTCTCCTCCTCGATCTCGATGCCGTACTTCGCCTTGAAGGCTTCGATGATCTTGCCGTAGTTGGCCCAGTCGTGCGGCAGGGCGATGACGTGGAGCTTGCCCTCCTTCTTCGCCGCCGCGACGAGCTGCTCCATCCCGCCGAAGTCGGCGGCGGAGGTGGCGGCCCTGGCGTCGACGCCGGCTGCGGAGCCACTGCCGGAGGCGGCGGGGGAGGAGGTGGCGGTCGGTGCGGCCCCGCACGCCGCGACCCCTGCCAGGAGGAACGCGGCCAGGCCTGCGGAACGGATTCGGGATGCGATCACGGTGTCTCCCAGCGGGGGTGTCGCGCGATATGTCATGAAAGTAGGCGAACTTGTTCAAACAAGCTAGGCCCAGTGCACCGTTGTGCGGTTTCCGCCGGATGAACGCTCGGAGTACGCCGGCGGAATGCGAGAACCCGCGCTTTGTGGGTGATCGATCATTGCCTACTGTGGAGGCGGGACCGGCCGGCCGGTGTGCACAGCGAGGGAGCCATGACTGCCCGGTATGCGGGGATCGCCGGAGAGCTGCGCGAGGCGATCATGCGAGGGGACTACGACGTGGGCGCGCAGCTGCCCTCCGAGGCCGAGCTCGCCGTCCGGTTCGCCGCCTCCCGCGGGACCGTCCGCCAGGCGGTCGCCGTGCTCGCCGCCGAGGGACTGGTCGGCTCCCGGCAGGGCGCCCGGCGCATCGTGCTGGGGCGTGAGCGCAGCCAGAGCTTCGCCGAGCTGCACAGCTTCGCCCAGTGGGCGCGGTCGACGGGCCACCGGGTCACCGGCCTGGTGCTGGAGCAGCGCCGCCGGGCGGCGGACGTGACCGAGGCGACCCGGCTGGCGCTGCAGCCGGGGGACGCCGTGCTGCGGGTGCTGCGGGTGCGCTCGCTCGAAGGCGAGCCGGTGCTGCTGGAGCGCACGGTCTACGCCGGGTGGATCGCCCCGGCCGTGGAGAGCCTGCCCGCCGACTGCGAGTCCGTCACGCAGGCGCTCTACGAGAGCGTCGGCCTGGTCTTCGCCTACGGCGAGCACCTCATCGACGCGGTCGCGGCGGGCACCGAGGACGCGCGGCTGCTGTCGGTGCGGCGGGGCAGCCCGCTGCTGCGCCAGCGCCGGGTCACCACCACCCCCGAGGGCCGTCCGGTCGAGTGGTCCGACGACCGCTACCGCGCGGGCAGCGTGACGTTCAGCATCCGCAACTCGGTGGACGCCAACCCGCTCGTCCGGCAGGTGGGGGACTTGCGCCCGTCATCGTAAGAACGTATGTTCGACTCTGCACAGACCCGTCTTCCCCCGGGTGCTCATCCGACAGCCGCGGGGGGAAGAACCGTCTTGAGCAGACTCTACGGCGACCCGATCGAGGTCTGGACCCGTGACGGGGTGCCGATCCAGTTCGTCTGGCACGACCGGCTCTACGCCGTGCGCCGGGTGGTCGATCACTGGGTGGTGGCCCGCGAGTGGTGGAAGACGAGCGACGACGACCCCGGTGAGCGCCGCTTCTGGCGCGTCGAGGCCAGCCCCGGCCGCAAGCTCGGCACCTACGAGCTGCGCTTCGACACCGCGGGCTCCGGCTGGCTGCTGGTGCGGGCCTGGGAGCGCTGAACGACGCGTGGCGGTACGGGTCCGGGAGCGCCGATCGATTCGGGGACGTCGGTCGGACAGGGGCGCCGATCAGTTCGTGGCGGCCTGGGGCGTGGTGGGGCGGGTGGCCCGGGACGACGCCCGGCGCCGGTGGCGGGCCTCGGCCTGGGCCCCGCTGATCTGCCTGACCGTCGTCGCGCACAGCAGGCACGCCATGGCCACCGCGGCCAGCTCGGCCGGGCCGAGACCGGTCAGGCCCGCCTCCGCCGGCGAGCCGGGCAGCGCCCGGCGCGCGATCATGACGAGCAGCGCCAGGCAGCTCAGCCACCAGGCCGTCAGCAGCGCCAGCCACGGGCCGCGGCGTCCGGCGGGCGGGTGCGAGGCCCGCCAGAGACGGTCCAGCAATATCGGCGGGGCGACGAGGTTCAGCGGCGGCACCAGCCAGCCCGCCAGGAGCCGTCGCACGGGCAGGCCCGGGGGGCCGGCGGTCCGCCAGGTCCGGGTCAGCCAGACCAGATAGACGGCGACCGCGGCGGCCGTGGTCACGGTCACCGCGATGATCAGGATGGCGAAGACGGTGGCCGCGCCGATCAGGGCCTGCGCGCCGGGAGCGTGGGTGTCGCCGCTGAAGGCCGACACCTCACGCGCGAGGCGTGATCCGCGGGCGTGCTCGAACACGACGAGTGCCGCGGTCGCGGCCACCTGGGCGGCGAGAGTCGCGTAGACGGCCGTGACCGGCTGTTTGCGCGGGGACGACGCGTGGCGCATGTGAAGCTCCCCCCGGCATGCGCTGAAGGACCTGACCTTCTTCTATCCCGCCGGGACCTCCGCCAATCAACTCACCACGCCGGACTCCCACGCCCATGCGGCGATCTCCACACGGTTCCTTGCCCCGAGCTTTGCCTGGACGCTTCCCAGGTGGGTCTTGACCGTGGAGAGCGACACGAACAGCTCCGCGGCGACCTCCTGGTTCGTCCTCCCCCTGGCCACCAGCCGGACCACGTCGAGCTCCCGCTCCGTCAGCGGCTCGGCGGGCGGGCGGGCCCCGGCCCCGGGGGCGGGGCGGGCCAGGTGTTCGAGCAGCCGCACGGTCACCGACGGCGACACCAGTGCGTCCCCGGCCGCCGCGGCGCGGATGGCCTCGATCAGCAGCGTCGGCCCGCTGTCCTTGAGCAGGAAGCCGGTGGCCCCGGCGCGCAGCGCCCCGTAGACGTACTCGTCCAGGTCGAAGGTCGTGACGATGACCACCCGCAGCGGGTCGGCGGTCCCCGGCCCGGCCAGGATCCTGGTGGCCTCCAGCCCGTCGAGGCGGGGCATCCGGATGTCGAGCAGGCACACGTCGGGCCGTAGCCGCCGTGCGTGTTCGACCGCCTCGGCGCCGTCGGCGGCCGTCGCCACGACCTCCATGTCCGGCTGGGCGTCCAGGATCATCTTGAATCCTGTCCGCACGAGTTCCTGGTCGTCGGCGATGAGCACCCGAATCGTCACGTGATCGATTCTGCCAGCAACCGGGTCGTACCAGGCCATCGGCCGTTCGGCCGATGCTCCCGCGCGCAGATGGGACGCGCGGCCGATCCACCGATATGTCCCGGCGAGAGATGGTCGTCACCATGACTGCTGTCCTTGAGGGATTCGATCTGGTGAAGCGGTTCGGCGCGACCGTGGCACTGGGAGGCGTGGCGCTGCGGGTCGGCCGCGGCGAGGCCGTGGCCATCATGGGGCCGAGCGGGTCGGGGAAGTCGACCCTGCTGCACTGCCTGGCGGGGATCATGAAGCCCGACGGTGGCGAGGTCCACCTGCTCGGGCAGCGCATCGACACGATGCGGGAGCGGGAGCGCAGTGCGCTGCGCCGTACCCGCTTCGGGTTCGTGTTCCAGTTCGGCCAGCTCCTGCCCGAGCTCCCGGCCGAGGAGAACGTCGCGCTGCCGCTCATGCTCGGCGGGGTGTCACGGGGGGACGCCGTACGGCGCGCCCGCGAGTGGTTCGGCCCGCTCGGCCTGGGCGGGATGGAGGGGCGGCGGCCCGGGGAGCTGTCCGGCGGCCAGGCCCAGCGGGTGGCGATCGCCCGCGCGCTGGCCACCCGGCCCGCGGTGGTCTTCGCCGACGAGCCGACCGGCGCGCTCGACCAGGCCACCGGCCACGACACGATGCGGCTGCTGGTGGAGGCGACCCGGGGCAACGACGCCTCGCTGGTGGTGGTGACCCACGACCCGCAGGTGGCCCGCTGGTGCGACCGCACGGTCGAGGTCCGCGACGGGCAGGTGCTCGCATCCGCCGGGTACGGCGCTCCCCTGCCGCCCGGTGGGCACGGGGCCGGCGGGTACGGCGACTCCGGCGACTTCGGCGACTTCGGCGACTTCGGCGACTTCGGCGACTCCGGGGTCTCCGGGGTCTCCGGGGCCGACGGGACCGCCACCCGGATCCTGCCCGGGGTGAACGGATGACCGGCCTGCTGGGACTGAGCTGGCGGCTGCTGCGCGGCGGGGGCCGCGGCGGCCTGCTGGGCGCGGGGCTGACCGCGGTGGCGGTGGCCGTCTCCACCGCGCTGCTGCTCTTCGCCGTCTCGGCCAACCTGGCCTTCCAGGGGCGGGCCGAGCGGGAGGCGTGGCGCAACCCGGTCGCGGCGGACGCGGACGCCGTGGCCGTCCAGGCCGTGCGCAGGGATTACGTGCGCGATCGGGGCGTCACCGTCGTGGACGTCGCCGCGCTGAAGCCCGCGGCGGCCCCGCCGCCCGGCCTGGAGCGCTTCCCGGCGCCGGGGGAGGTCTGGTTCTCCCCGGCGCTGGCGGAGCTCGTCCGGGAGTTGCCGGCCGGGGAGCTCGCCGACCGGTTCCCGGAGAAGATCGGGGGGACCGTCGGGGACGAGGCGCTGGTCCACCCCGGCGAGCTGGTCGCGGTCCGCGGTCAGGAGCCGGGCTCCCCGGTCATGACCGTCAAGGCCGCGCAGGACCCGCTGACCGGGACCGCGCCGACGCGGGTGGCCGGCTTCACCGGCGAGCCCACCGGTGACGCGCAGGCCTACCAGGCGCTCGCGCTGATCGCGACCGTGCTCATGGCCGTGCCGCTGCTGGTGTTCGGGGGCGCGGCGGCCCGGCTCACCGTGGCCCGGCGCGACCAGCGGCTGGCCGCGCTCCGGCTGGTCGGCGCCACACCCGGCCAGGTGGTCCTGATGACCGTCGCCGAGGCGGTGATCACCGCTGCGGCCGGCGCGGTCGCGGGCGTGGCGCTGTACGGCCTGCTCACTCCGCTGCTGGGCGGGATCGAGATCGCGGGCGGTTCCTGGTTCGCCGCCGACCTGTGGCCGGGCGTGCCGTACACCATGGCCGTCCTGGTGGCCGTGCCGCTGCTGGTGGGCCTGTCCGCCGTGGTCGGCCTGCGCCGGGTGGTGGTCAGCCCGCTGGGCGTGGCCAGGCGGGAGACCCCGCCGGCCATGCGGGTCGTGCGGGTCCTCGCGCTGCTGGCCGTCCTGGCCGTGGTGCCCACGCTCGGCGCCGGCACCGCGGCCGGAGTGGTCGCGGTCGTGCTCGGCCTGGCCTTCCTGGCCATCAACCTGACCGGCCCCTGGGTGGTCGGGCTGATCGGCAGGATCACCGCCCGCACGGCCCGACGGCCCGCCCGCCTGCTGGCCGGGCGCCGCCTGATCGACGACCCCAGGGCGGCCTGGCGGACCGTGAGCGGCGTGGCCATGACCGGGTTCGTGGCCGGGTTCATCGGGCTCCTGAGCCCGGGGAGCGGCCTGCTCGGCGACGCCGACGCCACCACCCTGCGCCTCACCGTCCCCGCGGCCCAGGTGTCGCAGCTGACCGGAGAGGCGCGGGAACGCCTGTCGGCGGCGGGCGTCCCGGCCCGGGTGGAGGTCACGGGCAAGGGCGGGGACAGGACGCTCGCCGTCACCGTCACCGAGGCGGCGCGGGTGGACGAGGCGGTGATCGACCGGGCCAGGACCGCGCTCGACGGGATGGTCCCCGGCCGCGGGGCCACCTCCGAGGCCGACGAGGAGCTCTTCGGCGTCCTGCTGCTGGAGGACGTCGGCACCGGCACCGTCGTCGTGCTCACCGTCTCGTTCCTGGTCGCGATCGTCAGCGCCGGCATCACCGCGGCCTCCTCGGTCCTCGACCGCAGGCAGACCTACGCCCTGCTCCGCCTGGCGGGCACCCCGCTGGAGGTCCTCAACCGGGCCCGCCGCGCCGAGACGCTCGTCCCGCTGGCGGTCATGGGCGGCGGCTCCATCGTGGTCGGGATGTTCTGCGCGGTGCCGTTCTCCTTCTCGGCGATGAACGTCAGCGGGCTGACCGTCCTGCTGGCCTGCGTGGTCCTCGGCTTCGCCGGGGTGGCCGGCGCGGGCGCCGCGAGCGCCCCGCTGCTGCGGTCGGTCACCGCCAACCCGGCCCCGCGCCCGGACTGAGGATCCGGTCCGGAAGAATTTTCTCGTCCGGACCGGTGATCGAGGGCTCCGTCGAGGGACTACTGGGCGTGGACGATCCCGAAGCGCGGTTCACCGCGCTGTACGACCGGTATTACCGGAGCGGCCGCTGCCCTGGCTGCTGGGCGTGGCCCGCAACCTGCTGCGCAAGCACCACGACCGCCGGCGGCAGTGGGCGACCTCCGCCGAGCGGCTGGCGGTGCTGGCCCAGGAGGGCGACGTGGCCGACCAGGTCTCCGAACGGCGGGCGGCCCTGGAGGCGCTCGCCACGCTCCCCGAACACGAGGCCGAGGCGGTGATCCTGGCCAGCTGGTACGGCCTGGGCCCGGCCGAGGCCGCCCAGGTCGCGGGCTGCTCGGCCCGCGCGTTCACGGTGCGCCTGCACCGCGCGCGGCGGCGCCTGGCCGACGCGCTGAGCCTCACCCGGACGACCCTGCAGGAGCAGAGATGACGAACGACGAGCTGATCGCGGGCCTGCGCCCCGATCATGTCCTGGAGGAGAGCTACCGGCGCCGGCGCGAGGCCGACCTCGCCCGCGCCTTCGCCACACCCCGGCCGGGCCGTACCGCGCTGCGGCTCCGCGCTCTGCTGCCGGGGACGCGCCCGCCGATGGGAGCACGCCTGCCGGTGGGAGCACGCCTGCCGGTGGGGGCGCGGCTGGCCCTGGCGGGCACGGTCACCGCGGGGCTGGTCGCTGCCGTGACCGTCCCGGCGGCCCTGACCGGTACGGCGATGCCCGGCGGGCCCGGCGAGGGCCGGTCCACCGGACCCTCGGGGCAGGTCGCGCACGCCTCTCCCGGTTCCTCCGACGCGCCCGGCTCGCCCGGCTCGTCCGCCGAGCCCGCCGTGGTGCTCGACGCCCGCTCGCTCCTGCTGGCGGGGGCCGAGCGGGTGGCCGCCGAGACCGGGGCGCGGGGCCGCTACTGGTTCGAGCGGACCCGGACCTTCGAGCCGGTGGCCTCCGGCGCGGTCGTCGCCCACTCCGACGAGGTCTGGTACGACGGCCGCGACGGCCGCGGGCTGTTCAACCAGGACGTCGAGGTCACCTTCGCCGACGAGGGCGACGAGGCCGCGTGGCGCAGGAAGGGCTCCCCGGCCCTGTGGCCCGCGCCCGGCAGGCGGGACTTCTCCCGGATGTCCCTGAGGTGGGGGGTCGGCTCCGCGTCGCTGACGATGGAGGAGGTCCGGCGGCTGCCCGGCGACGCCGAGGGGCTGGAGCGGTGGCTGCGCTCGGTCCACCGGGACGGCCCCTTCCCGGACTTCGTGTTCGGCGCCGTCCGTTACCTGCTGTCGTCCCCGGCCTCCCCGGCCACGCGCGCCGCGACGCTGCGGATCCTCGCCGCCCAGCCGGGACTCGTCCTGGAGCGGGGCGCCACCGATCCGCTCGGCCGTACCGGCTCGGCGATCACCACGGGCAGCGGTGACGTCCGGCTGGTCGTCGACGAGTCGGGGGCGCGCCTGCTGGCCTTCGAGTACCACGGCCCGGACGAGGAGGCCCGGAGCGCGGACCGCAGCGTGCACATCCCCTTCCGCAAGGGGTTCAAGGTCGCCTACGAGTCCTCCGGCTGGGTCGGCGCCCCCGGCGACCGCCCCGGGGCGGGGTGACCGGCCTCAGCCCAGGACGAGGTCGCGGATGACCTTCAGGGAGGGCTCGTCGTGGGGGCCCATGACGAGCAGGGTGCGCACCGGGCTCGCGCGCCACAGCTCCAGGCGCTCGCGGATGCGGCCGGGCGGGCCGAGCAGGGAGATGCCGTCGGCCAGCTCGTCGGGGACGGCCTTGAACGCCTCGTCCCTGCGCCCGGACAGATAGAGCGCCTGGATCTCCTCGGCGGCCTCGGCGTAGCCCATCCTGCCGATGATGTCGGCGTGGAAGTTGCGGCTCTTGGCCCCCATGCCGCCGATGTAGAGGGTGAGCATCATCTTCACCCCGTCCAGCGCGGCCCGGACGTCGTCTGTGATCACGGTCATCACCATGGCCGCGATGTCGAAGTCCGGGCCGGCCCCCGCCAGCGACGGCCCGTACATCCGCTCGATCTTCTCCGGGAACACGAACAGCGGCAGCCAGCCGTCGGCGATCTCGGTGGCCAGCGCGACGTTCTTCGGCCCCTCCGCGCCCAGGTAGAGCGGGATCTCCGGGCGCAGAGGGTGGGTGATGAGCTTCAGCGGCTTGCCGAGGCCGGTGACGCCGTCGCCGGACCCCGGCGGCAGGGGGAGCGGATAGTGCTCGCCGTCGCTGGTCACCGGCTCCTCGCGGCGCCAGACCTTGCGCATGATCTCGACGTACTCGCGGGTGCGGGCCAGCGGCCTGCCGAACGGCCTGCCGTACCAGCCCTCGACCACCTGCGGCCCGGAGGCGCCGACGCCGAGCATCAGCCGGCCGCCGGTCAGGTGGTCCAGCGTCATCGCGGTCATCGCGGTCGCCGTCGGGGTCCTGGCGGACAGCTGCACCACCGAGGTGCCCAGCTTGATGCGGGAGGTCCGCGCGCCGTACCACGCCAGGGGGGTGAAGGCGTCGCTGCCGTAGGCCTCCGCCGTCCAGACGGAGTCGTATCCCAGCCGCTCGGCCGCCTGGACGAGTTCGGTGGCGTCGACGGCGTCGCGCTGCCAGTAGCCGAGGTTCAGGCCAAGCCTCAGGTCGGTGCTCATATGGGCCCCTTCGTACGGGTACGGCCCTGCAATTAGAACACGTTCTATCTATTTGGTCGAGGATGGTGTGTTGCCGATCCGCCTTTGGGGAAACGTCAACGTGTGCTGAACGCTGTCCGCAAGGTGCTGTGCGTGTCACTCCTTCTCCTGCTCGGGGCCCAGGGAGCCCTTCCCGCGGTGGCGCAGATGAGGGAGCGGCCGAACATCATCCTGATCCTCGCCGATGACCTGGGAACCGGAGATCTGGAGAAATTTCCGAATATCTGGAACGAGTTCATCAGCGCCGGGAGCACGTTCGAGCGGTTCTTCGTCCCCAACTCCTGGTGCTGCCCCTCCCGGGCCTCCATCCTGCGCTCCCAGTACGTCCACAGTCACGGCGTTCTGACCAACACGGCGCCCGAGGGTGGTTTCACCAGTTTCCACACTTCCGATCTGGAACGTTCCACGATCGGGGTGTGGATGCAGGAGGCCGGCTACCGCACGGCCCTGATGGGCAAATACCTCAACCACTATCCGGGCGGGGCCGCTCCGCCCACCTACGTGCCCCCGGGCTGGGACGAGTGGGACGTGCCGGTGCGCCGCCTGTACGAGGAGTACGACTACACGCTCAACGAGAACGGCACGCTCAAGGAGTACGGCTCCGCGGCCGGCGACTATCTGACCGACGTGCTGAGCGCCAAGGCCAACGCCTTCGTCTCCCAGGGGAGCGAGCCGTTCTTCCTCTATCTGACGCCTGTCGCCCCGCACCTGCCTGCCAACCACGCCCCCCGCCACGCCGGGGCCTTCTCCTGGCTCACCGCGCCCCGCGGCCCCTCCTTCGACCAGGAGGACCTCTCCGCCGAGCCCGAGTGGCTGCGCTCGCGCGAGAGGTTCGGCGAGGGGACGAAGGCGAAGATCGACGAGATGTACCGCGACCGGCTGCGCGCGATGCTCGGCGTGGACGACCTGGTCGGCTCCCTGGTGGAGACCCTGCGGGCGACGGGCAAGCTGGAGGACACCTACCTGTTCTTCGGCTCCGACAACGGCTTCCACCTGGGCGAGCACCGGCTGGCCCAGGGCAAGACCACGCCCTTCGACGAGGCCGTCAGGGTCCCGATGGCCGTGCGGGGGCCCGGGATCGAGCCCGGCGGGGTGATCGGCGAGGTCGCCTCCACCGTGGACCTGGCCCCGACCTTCGCCCATCTGGCCGGGGCCGATGTGCCGGACTTCGTGGAGGGGCGCTCGCTGCTGCCCCTGCTGCGCGGCTGGGTCCCGGCCGGATGGCGGCAGAACGTGCTGATCGAGTTCAACCGCCCCCAGGACGAGGACTCGGCCCGCCAGACCCCGGTCCCGCCCTACCGGGCGATGCGCACCGCCTGGCACACCTTCGTGCGCTACGAGACCGGCGAGTACCAGCTCTACGACCTCGGCACGGACCCCTACCAGCTGCACAACCTCGCCGGGCGGGTGGCACCGTCCGTGATCGAGGAGTTCGACCGTCAGCTCGACGCCCTGGTCTCCTGCTCGGGCGCCTCCTGCCGGGCGGCCGACGCGGCGCCGCCGCCCTCCTTCCCCGTCCCGCCGCCCGGCTGGGGGCCCGACCTGGGATGAGGCCCGGTCCGGCCGGCGGGGGCCGTCAGGACGGCCCGTCCCCGGGATAGGCGCGGGCCAGGTGGCCGGCGATCGCCGTGGCCGCGGCCTCCGGGTCGCCGGCCGCGATCGCCTCGTAGATCTTCCGGTGGTCGTCCATGAGCAGGTCGGTGGTCCCGAGCCGGTGCACCGCCTGGACCGCGTAGGTCCGCACCGTCACGCGCAGGGCCTGCATCGTCGCGGCGAGCAGGCGGTTGCCGGACAGCCCGGCGACGGTGAGGTGGAACTCGGCGTCGTGCAGGACGAACTCCTCCGGCGTCGCGGCGCGCTCCATGCGGCCGATCGCCTCGCGCAGCCGTTCCAGCTGCTCGGGGGAGGCGCGCCCGGCGGCGTGCCGTACCGCCCACTGCTCGATCATCATCCGGGTCTCCGCCACCTCGCGCATGGAGAGGCTGGACAGGCCCACGTGCAGGCGAAGCAGGTCGGCCAGCGCCCCCGCCGGGCGGGAGGTGAGCACGGCCCCCGCGTCCGGGCCCCGCCCGGCCTGCGAGGAGATCACGCCCAGCGTCTCCAGCACCCGCATCGCCTCGCGCACCGAGGCCCGGCTGACCTGGAGCTGCTCGGCGAGCTGCCGCTCGCCCGGCAGCCGGTCGCCGACCGTGAGCCCGTCGTCCGCGATGCGCCGCTCGATCTGGGCGATCACGTCCTCGAACGCGCGGGTGCGCCGGACCGGCTCCCATCCCATGAGGTCTCCTCCGGTGGCTTGTGGCGACGTATGGTCTGACCATACTGTGGTCTGACCATTGAGCGGAAGGAGCGCCGTGCGCGTCGCCCTGTTCATCACGTGCGTCAACGACACGCTGTTCCCCGGAACCGGACGGGCGGTCGTGAGGCTGCTGCGCCGCCTGGGATGCGAGGTCGACTTCCCGCGCGAGCAGACCTGCTGCGGCCAGATGCACGTCAACACCGGATACCCCGAGGAGGGGACCCGGCTGGCCCGCCGCTTCGTGGACGTCTTCGCCGGATACGACGCGGTGGTCGCGCCCTCGGGCTCCTGCGCCGCCATGGTCCGCGAGCAGTACCCCCGCCTGGCCCGCGCCGCCGCAGCGGCCTCCGAGCGGGAGACGGCCTTCGAGCGGGAGGTGGCCGAGGTGGCGCCGAAGGTCCACGACCTGTCGGAGTTCCTGGTCGACGTCCTCGGGGTGACCGACGTCGGCGCCTACTTCCCGCACCGGGTGACCTACCACCCGACCTGCCACTCGCTGCGCGGGCTGCACCTGGGCGACCGTCCCGCCCGGCTGCTGCGCGAGGTCAGGGGCCTGGAGCTGGTGCCGCTGCCCGGCGCGGAGGAGTGCTGCGGCTTCGGCGGCACCTTCGCGGTCAAGAACCCGGCGGTCTCGGCCGCCATGTGCGCCGACAAGGTGCACAACGTCATGGCCACCGGCGCCGAGGTGCTCTGCGCCGCCGACAACTCCTGCCTGATGCACATCGGCGGGACCCTGGGCCGCCAGCGTTCCGGGGTCGGGGTCATGCACCTGGCCGAGATCCTCGCCGCCACCGAGCAGGACGCGCCGTTCCCCGCCGGGGAGGCGACCGGCGGCCGGGCGGGGGGCGCGCGATGAGCGGCACCTTCCTGGGCATGCCCGCCTTCCCCGGCAACGCCGCGGCGGCCGTGCGCGACTCGCAGCTCAGGTTCAACCTCCATAAGGCCACCCGCACGATCCGCGGCAAGCGGGCCGCCGTGGTCGGCGAGCTGCCGGACTGGGGGGAGCTGCGCGCCGCGGGCAAGGAGATCAAGGACCACACCCTGCGCAACCTGGACCGCTATCTCCTCCAGCTGGAGGAGGCGGTGACCAGGGCCGGCGGCCGCGTGCACTGGGCGGCCGACGCCGCGGAGGCCAACCGGATCGTCGCGGAGCTGGTCGAGGCGACCGGCGAGACGAAGGTGGTCAAGGTCAAGTCGATGGCCACCCAGGAGATCGGCCTCAACGAGGCCCTCGCCGAGCGGGGGGTCACCGCCTACGAGACCGACCTGGCCGAGCTGATCGTGCAGCTCGGTGACGACTGGCCCTCGCACATCCTCGTCCCGGCGATCCACCGCAACCGCTCGGAGATCCGTGAGATCTTCCGCGAGAAGATGGCGGAGTGGGGCCGGGCCGCGCCCGAGGACCTGACCGACGAGCCCCGCGCCCTGGCCGAGGCCGCCCGGCTCCACCTGCGCGAGCGCTTCCTGTCCAGCAAGGTCGCGATCTCCGGCGCCAACTTCATGATCGCGGAGACCGGCACCCTGGTGGTGCTGGAGTCCGAGGGCAACGGGCGGATGTGCCTGACCCTGCCGGAGACGCTGATCAGCGTGGTCGGCATCGAGAAGCTCCTGCCGAGGTGGCAGGACCTGGAGGTCTTCCTCCAGTTGCTGCCGCGCTCCTCCACCGGCGAGCGGATGAACCCCTACACCTCCACCTGGACCGGCGCGGCCGAGGGCCAGGAGTTCCACCTCGTCCTGCTCGACAACGGCCGCACCGACGTCCTGGCCGACGAGGTCGGGCGGCAGGCCCTGCGCTGCATCCGCTGCTCGGCCTGCCTGAACGTCTGCCCGGTCTACGAGCGCGTGGGCGGCCACGCCTACGGATCGGTCTATCCCGGACCGATCGGGGCCATCCTCACGCCGCAGCTGCACGGCATGACCCGCGCGACCCCCGCCTCGCACGGACGCGGGATCTCGGAGCTGGACGCCTCCCTGCCCTATGCCTCGTCCCTGTGCGGCGCCTGCTTCGAGGCCTGCCCGGTGGCCATCGACATCCCCGAGGTCCTGGTCCACCTGCGGGCCAAGGCCCCTCACCCGCGCTCCGAACGCCTGGCCATGCGCGCCGCCGGATGGATCTTCGACCGCCCGGTACGGCTGGCGCGCACCCAGCGCTTCGGCGGCCGGCTGCGCAGGTTCGTGCCGGGCCGCCTGCCCGGCCCCGGAGCCGCCTGGACCGACACCCGCGACATCCCCGACATCCCCGCCGAGTCCTTCCGCGACTGGTGGGACCGCACCGAAGGAAGCACCCGGTGAACTCCCGCGAACGCATCCTGGCGAGGATCCGTACGGCCGTCGCCGGGGCGCCGCAGGTCCCGCTCGTCCCCTCCCGCCCGGCCGCGGCCGCGACCGGACGGGAGATCGGGCTGTTCGCCGAGCGGGTGGCCGACTACCGGGCCGTGGTGCACGTGGTCGACCCGGGCAAGGAGGACGCCGTGATCACCGAGGCGCTGGCCCGGCGCGGGGCCCGCCGCGTCGTCGTGCCCGGCGGGCTGCCGCAGGAGTGGGAGCGGGCGGTGCGGGACCACCCGGGGTGCGAGGTCGTGACGGACGACCCGCCGCTGTCGGCAGCGGAGCTGGACGCCGTCGACGGGGTCGTCACCGGATGCGCGGCCGGCGTCGCCGAGACCGGCACGATCGTGCTGGACGCCGGGCCGGGCCAGGGACGCAGGGCCCTGACCCTGATGCCCGACTACCACCTCTGCCTGGTGAGGGCCGGGCAGATCGTGGCGGGCGTGCCGCAGGCGGTCGCCGCGCTCGACCCGGCCAGGCCGCTGACCTGGATCAGCGGCCCGTCCGCGACGAGCGACATCGAACTCGACCGGGTCGAGGGCGTGCACGGCCCGCGCACGCTGGAGGTGATCGTCATCCGCTGAGCCGTACGGGAGCGGGGCCGCACAGGAACGATTCCGTACGAGAACGATTCCGTACGAGAACGGACCCGCACGAGAACGGACCCGGCCGGGAGCGGAGCCCGGCCAGGAGCGTTCTGACCGGCGTCGCGGCCGATCGCGGGGCGCCCGGGCGCGGGCCCCGGTCAGAAGCGGAGCAGTGCGGCGACCTCGTCCCGGGTGTCGAGCTTGGGCACGAAGATCAGCTGGGCGTCCGTCATGACGGCCGCCCGGGCCAGAGCGGCGTCCGCGCGCTCCTCCACGGGTTCGCTCACGCCCCACGTGCGCAGTTCTTCCGGGTCGGGCCCCAGCTGGTCCCCTCCGGGCCCGATCCACATCATGCCGTCGGCGGTCGAGTCGTCGACCATCAGCAGAGTGTCCACCCTCCTCTCCCGGAAGGCCTTGGCGACGGCGTCCAGGCCGGTGACCGCCAGGTCCCGGGGGAGAGCCTCCCCGAAGCGCTCCAGCAGCTGGGCACGGCGGCGGTCGAGCCATTCGTCGACGGTCGCCTCGACCTCCTTGCCGAACATCGTGGGATCGCTGCCCTCGGCCCGGTTGCCGTGCTCCACCACCACGGTGCGTTCGGCGGCTTCATGGCCCAGATGCGACTTGAGCAGGGGCACCGCCTTCGGGTCCCCCGCCACGATCACCAGTTCGGCGCCCGTGCGGCGGACCTCCCGGTCCACCTCCTCGGCCACCATCTTGGCGTTGTGCTCCCAGGCCTTCTCCACGCTGTTCTCGTAACGCCGCTGGGACCAGCCGCCCTTGCCCGTCTTCTGCAGCGGCCAGTCCTCGGCCGGCTGCACCTCCGTACGGCGGGGCGCCCCCGCGCCGACCACGATCACGTCCGCGCCCGCGCGGTCGATGAGCACCTGCACATGGGGCACGTTTTCGCCCCGCTGGGCCAGCAACGGCATGAGGTGCGGCAGCGGGGACCAGCGGGTGGTCTCCCTGCGGGGCTTGTCGGGCAGGGCCTCGGTGTAGAGGACCTCGCCGTCGGCGGCGAAGACCGCTCGGCCGGGCGCCGCGGCGCCGACGGAGGTGATCAGAGCCTCGAGCGCCTGGAGCGTGGCCTTGTCGGCGCCCTCCAGACGCTCGGCCGCCGCCTTCCAGTGGAGTTCGACCTCCTGCTCGCCCTGTGGGATGGCGCGGTTGGTGTCGAGGTAGACCGATGCGAAGGGCCCCTGACGCTCATACAGGTACTGAAAGGCGTCAAGTTTCATTACTGCCTCCTCTCCTCCTTGCCGTACCCGAGCGCCTCGGCCACCTCCGCCATGTTCG
Source organism: Paraplanobispora siamensis (assembly GCF_016863175.1). Lineage (GTDB taxonomy): Bacteria > Actinomycetota > Actinomycetes > Streptosporangiales > Streptosporangiaceae > Planobispora > Planobispora siamensis. Next base: position 77,085 of record NZ_BOOJ01000037.1, on the reverse strand, counting down.
TGTAGGTGGCGTTCGGCAGCGACCGGAGCTCCTCGATGACCGGATCGGGCGCGCCCTCCATCTCGGCACGGGACAGGAGGGCGTCGCGGTCGGCGGGGAACACGCTGGTCCCGCTGATCCACTTGGCGAGGTTGCCGCGGCGCTCCACGTCATAAGGGGTCATGCCGATCGGCGTGCCCGGCTCGCGGTCGGCCGGCCGGGACGGGGATCGCGTCATGCTGTCCTCCGCCACCGCGGGCATGGGCTCGGGCTCTTTCCACTCCTCCGCGTGGGTGGTGCCTCCGCCTCGGGTCATCCCCTCGGTCTCGTGCTTCTGCTGATCGTCCAGACGCGAGCCGTGCTTGGCGCTTCCGCGTTCCATGGTCGTCACCCCTTTCACACAGGTGATTGCCCCCATACCCGGCCGATCGGTGACAAACATCGTGGTTACGCGGGCTTGCCTCCGCACGGTCAGCCTTGACCGGCGCATTACGAGATCGATTACGGCACCAGCCGTAATCCCCAGGGAAGCAGGGCACGCACCTGGTCTGATCCGCGCTGAGCCGTCACTCTGGAGACGAGGGCGGTGAGCACGATGATCACAGTGGTCGGGGTGGACGGATCGGAACTGTCCGCGGTCGCGCGGGCCAGACTGGACGAGGCCGTCGCGGTCACCGGACCGGAGCGGGCCTTCCGCCGGCTGGGCCCGGCGCCCGTCAGGGCCAGGCGGCTGGACGGGCCGCTGCTGGAGGTCGTCGACGCCCACCTGGAGGAGGGCGAGGGCCGGCTGGTCGTGCTCGCCGAGGGGGATCCCGGCTTCTTCGACGTGGTCAAGGAGCTACGCGGGCACGGCGTCATGCCCGAAGTGCTGCCCGCGCTCCCGCTCGCCTCGCGTGCCTTCGCCAAGGCCGGGCTGGCCTGGGAGGACGCCCTCGTCGTCACCGGTGAACGGCTCGACCGGGTGGTGAACGCCTGCCGCGCCCACCACAAGGTCGCCGTGCTCGTCGGCCCCGGGATCGGCCCGGCCGAGATCGCCAGAGAGCTGGCCCCCACCACGCCCCGCGCGCTGATCGTCTGCGAGGACCTCGGCGGGCCCGACGAGCGGATCACGCACAGCCGGATGGGCGAGGCCACCACGCGGCCGTGGAAGGACCCCGACGTGGTGCTCGTGCTGGACCCGCTGCACCGGCCGTACGAGCCGGGCTGGGTCGCCGGGGCCCGGCCGGGACCCCCGGAGTGGGCGCTGGACTTCGACGGCGGCGGGCTGAGCCCCGAGGTCCGGGCCTTCGTGCTGGCCAAGATCGGCCCCCGGCTGGGCGACCTCGTCTGGGACGTCGGCGCGGGCTCGGGAGAGATCGCGGTGGAGTGCGCCAGGCTCGGCGCGGCCGTGGTGGCGGTGGAGCGCGAGGAGGAGTCCTGCGCCCGGCTGCGCCGCAACGTCATCGCCCACGGCGTGAAGGTCGCCCTGACCCGCGGGCAGGCGCCGCCGGCCCTGGAGCCGCTGGCCGACCCGGACGCGGTCTTCGTCGGCGGGGGAGGGGCCGACGTGGTCGAGGTCTGCGCGGCCCGCAACCCCAGGGTCCTGGTGTGCGCGCTGCGGACCGTCGAGCAGGTCGTCACGGTGCTGGAGATCCTGCGCCGGCACGGCTATCAGGCCGAAGGCGTGCAGATCCAGTCATCCCGGCTGGTCCTGCATCCCGACGGAACCCACGGTCTGGCCGCCGCCGATCCGGTCTTCGTCGTGCACTCTTCCCGATCGCGTTCGGGTGAGTCCAAACCATGAGCGGATGAATGTTGTGGATCCGTAACCTGTCGCCAAGCCACCGTCATCGGCTATTCTCGCGAGGCGCCGCTGAGTAACACCAGGTCAAGGTCATTGGAGTCCTTTTCTATGAAGCCGCCGCTGCTGCTCATCGGGCAGGGCTCGCATGATGACAACGGATCGGCCGAGTTCGGCAGGTTCGTCCACAGGCTCCGATGCCGCCTGGACCGGACCGCCGCCGACGTCTCCGGCGGATACATCGCCCGGGCCAGGCCGCGTCTCAGTGACTCGATCGCCTCGCTGGTCGCACGCGGCCACCACCGCATGGTGGCGCTGCCGCTGATGCTCACCGGCGACACCCGCCTCGGCGCCGACATCCCCGCCGCGATGGCCCGCGAGCAGGAGCGCCACCCCATGCTCACCTGCGACTACGGCCGCCCGCTGGGATCCGACCCCCGGGTCCTCGCCCTGCTCGCCGAGCGGCTGGCCGACGCCGCCACCGAGGTCCCCAGGCTCCGCCTGGTGGCCGCGTCCGGGGGCCCGCTGGAGGAGGAGCCCGAGGGGGTCGAGCCCGGGGAGACCGCCGTGGTGCTGGTCGGCGACGGCTCCACCTGCCCGACCTCCAACGCCGACGTGCACCGGGTCTCCCGCCTGTTCTGGGAGACCCACGCCCACGACTACATGACGGTCGAGACGGCCTTCGCCTCCCTCACCCCGCCCGGCGTGCCCGGCGGCATCGAGCGCTGCCGCCGCCTGGGCGCCAAGCGCGTCATCGTCGTGCCCTACCTGCTGTTCGCCGGGGGCCTGCTGGACAGGGTCTGGGCCCAGGCCATGTCCTACGCCGCCGGTCACCCGGACCTCGACGTGCGCTGCGCCGAGGCCATCGGGGACTGCGAGGCCCTGGCCGACGTGGTCATCGAGCGCTACGAGGAGGCGCTCAGGGCCGCCGCCTGGTGATCCGCCCGGCCCTTCGTGGACACTGGTGGCATGATCACTCTTGAGCGGACCATCGCCGAGATCCGGCCCCGGGACCCCGGAGCCGTCGCGGAGGCCCGAGCCCACCAGGACCGGCTGACCAAACCCCGGGGCGCGCTGGGAGTCCTGGAGGAGGTGGCGGTACGGCTGGCCGGGGCCGCGGGCGTCAGCCCCGCGCCCGTCCCCGCACCGGCCGCACTGGCGATCTTCGCCGCCGACCACGGCGTGCACGCCCAGGGCGTGAGCCCCTGGCCGCAGGAGGTCACCCAGCAGATGGTGGGCAACTTCCTGGCCGGCGGCGCCGTGGCCAACGCCTTCGCGACCCAGATCGGGGCCACCGTGACCGTCGTGGACGTCGGCGTCGCGGCCGACCTCCCCGCTGCCCCGGGCCTGACGATCAGGAAGGTCGCCCACGGCACCGCGGACCTCTCCCTGGGGCCCGCGATGACCGTCGAGCAGGCCGTGGCGGCGCTGGAGGCCGGGATCGAGGTGGCCCGCGAACTCGTCGAGCGGGGCGCCCGCTGCCTGATCACCGGTGACATGGGCATCGCCAACACCACCGCCTCGGCCGCTCTGATCTGCGCCTTCACCGGACAGGACGCCGCCGGGGCGACCGGGCGGGGGACCGGCGTCGACGACGACACCCTGGCCCGCAAGGTGGAGGTCGTCCGCCGGGCCCTGCGGGTGAACGGCCTGGAAGGCGGGCCGGCCGTACCCGCCGCAGGGGCGGACGGGCCGGACCGCGAGGGGGTCGTAGCCGCCCCGGCGGCGGACGGACCGGATGGCGGGTCTGAGGCCGTGGCCGCCCCGGGGACGGGCGGGCCGGAGGCCTCGCCCGCGCTGCGGGCGCTGGCGGCGGTCGGCGGGCTGGAGCACGCGGCCATCGCCGGGTTCATCCTGGGCGGGGCCGCGCTGCGGGTGCCGGTCATCCTCGACGGCGTGATCTCCGGTTCGGCGGCTCTCGCCGCGGCGGCGCTGGCACCCGACGTAGTCGACCACTGCGTGGCGGGGCACCGCTCGGCCGAGCCGGGGCACGCCCTCGCGCTGGCGCACCTGGGCCTGCGTCCCCTGGTCGAGCTGGAGCTCCGGCTCGGCGAGGGCACCGGCGGGCTGCTCGCCCACCCCCTGGTGTGCGCGGCGGTCCGGGTCATGCACGAGGTGGCGACGTTCGACTCGGCGGGGGTCAGCGAGAAGGAGGTCTGACCCGGCCGGGTCGCGGGCCGGCTCCCGTGCGCGGAAGACGGCCGGCCCGCGATCTCACCAGGTGGATACGGCTTGACATGATTTCGCCTCTTCAGGGTGGTGATGATGTCAAGCTTGTTAACACAGTGACATCAAACGGCGTCCTGCAAGCCGGTAGGTTTACCTCCGAACACGCCCTGCTTCACCGTTCGTCGCGAACAGGAGATCTGTCGCTATGTCGCCCTACCTGCTCGGTCTGCGCCTCTCCGGGCGGCGGGTGCTCGTCGTCGGGGGAGGCCGCGTCGCCCAGCGGCGTGTGCCGGCCCTGCTGGACGCCGGAGCCCTGGTCACCATCGTCTCGACCAGCGTCACGCACGCGCTCGACGACCTCATCGCGAGCGGCCGCGTCACCTGGGAGGCCCGGCCGTACCAGGTGGGAGACGTGGACGGCGCCTGGCTGGTGCAGGCCTGCACCGACGACAGAGCCGTGAACACCGCGATCGCCGCCGAGGCGGAGGCCAAGCGGATCTGGTGCGTGCGCGCCGACGACAAGGACGCCTCGGCCGCGTGGACCCCGGCCAGCGGGCGGGTCGGCGAGATCGGGGTGGCGATCACCGCCGGCGGCGACCCGCAGCGGGCCGCCGGGATCCGGGACGCCGTGGTGGAGGCGTTGCGCGACGGCACGGTCGACGCCCGCCGCAGCCGTACCAAGCCGGTCGGCGTCGCCCTGGTCGGCGGCGGCCCCGGCGACCCCGGCCTGATCACGGTCCGCGGGCGGCAGCTGCTCGCCCAGGCCGACGTGGTCATCGCCGATCGCCTGGCCCCGCAGGCCCTGCTCGACGAACTGCCCCCGGACGTCGAGCTGATCGACGCGGCGAAGATCCCCTACGGCCGTTACATGGCCCAGGAGCGGATCAACGAGCTGCTGGTCGAGCACGCCAAGCAGGGCAAGTTCGTGGTCCGGCTCAAGGGCGGCGACCCGTTCGTCTTCGGCCGGGGCGGCGAGGAGATGCTCGCCTGCGCCCGCGAGGGCATCCCGGTCGTCGTGGTGCCCGGGATCACCAGCCCGGTCGCGGTGCCCGGCGCGGCGGGGGTGCCGGTGACGCATCGGGGCGTCAGCCAGGAGTTCCACGTGATCTCGGTGCACGTCCCGCCGGGCGACCCAGCATCCACCGTGAATTGGTCGAATCTGGCGCATTCCGCCGGAACCCTGGTCCTCATGATGGCGGTCGAGCGGATCGCGGTGATCGCCGAGACGCTGATCCGCGAAGGACGTTCGCCGGAAACTCCCGTAATGGTGGTACAGGACGGTACTCTTCCCACGCAGCGAGCTCTTTACGCCACGCTTACCGATGTGGCGGAGCGCGTGACCGCGGCTGGGATTCGGCCACCGGCGATCGTGATCGTCGGCGACGTCGTGAAGGTCGGCCAGGAGGTCGAGATGGTTCGAGCGGAGCGGGTTCCGTGAAATCGGCTGCCAACAGGCCCGCACATCCGGGCGATGGCGACCCCCGGCTCGGCGACGCCTCCCCGCAGGCGTCCGGCGGCGCGCCCGAAGAGCACCCGGAGTCCCTGGGTGAGCAGACCGTGGCCTTCCGCGCCATCCGCGACGACGACGTGGTCTCGGTCGAGGACGACGAGTCCGTGCAGGATGACGAGCGGGACGAGTCCGTGCAGGATGACGAGCAGGACGAGTCCGTGCAGGACGACGAGGCGTCCCCCGCCGCTCCCGGGGAGGACGGTGACGCCGCCGCCCCCGGCGGTGGTGACGATGTCGCCGCCCACGCAGGAAATCCGGGGGATGAGGGCGACGAGGCGGAGTCCTCGGACGAGGAGCCCTCGGATGACGACGCGGCTCCCGAGCTGTCGATCCGGCCGGCCGCCGCGGACGACGGGGATTCCGATGACGGTGACGGTGACGCCGGGTCTCCGGGCCGGGACGACGAGGCTCCCGAGCTGTCGATCCGGCCCGTCGAATCCGGCGAGCCCGGCGAGGAGGACTCCGGCGCCGGCGAGAGCTCCGGTTCCGGCGAGGCCGAGCTCTCGGACGACGACGCCCCGGCGGACGGGGACGCCAACCCCGAGCTGTCGATCCGGCCCGCCGACTCCGGCGAGGACGGCTCCGGCGCCGCCGATGACGACGCCTCCTCCGGCGAGGACGCCGATCCGGCGGAGGACGACGAGGACGAGGACGGCTTCTGGCCTACCGCGGCGGCCTCCGACGGGACGCGGGTCCGTGAGACCCCGGTGCCCGACGAGGTCTCCGAGGCGCTGACCAACGCCCTGGCGGCCCTGCGGGCGAGCGTCACCGGACTGAGCTTCGGGCTGGACCTCCCGGGGGTGGAGGAGGCCAGGCGGGCCCAGGCCGAGATCCTGACGCAGCTCGACGACTACGTGATCCCGCGGATCCACATGAGCACCGCGCCGGCGCTCATCGTCGTCGCGGGCTCCACCGGGGCGGGCAAGTCCACGCTTCTCAACACACTGGCCAACGCGCGGGTCAGCGCCACCGGCGTGCGCCGCCCGACCACCGCCACCCCGGTGCTCGCCTGCCACCCCGACGACTACGAGTGGTTCGCCAAGGGCGACCTGCTCGGCGGCCTGGAGCGGCTGGAGGCGCCCAGCCACAAGACCGGGACGGACGGGCTCGTCCTGGTCTCCACCGAGCGCCTGCCGCAGAGCGTGGCGCTGCTCGACACCCCCGACATCGACTCGGTCGTCGAGACCCACCACGAGATCGCGCACCGCATGCTCGACGCCGCCGATCTGTGGATCTTCGTCACCACCGCCGCCCGCTACGCCGACGCCCCGGCCTGGAGGCTGCTGCGGCTGGCCAAGGAGCGCGGCGCCCGGCTGGCGATCGTGCTGTCCCGCGTCCCGCCCAAGTCGCGCGAGGTGGTCACCAAGCACTTCGTCCGGATGCTCACCGAGTACGGCCTCGGCGAGGTCGAGCGGTTCGTGATCAACGAGAGCAAGGTCACCGACGGCATGCTGCCCGACCACGAGGTCACCGAGCTGCGGCTCTGGCTGGCCGAGCTGTCGGTGGACGACCAGCGCCGGACGCAGGCCGTGCAGTCGACGCTGACCGGTGTGCTCGACAGCTTCAGGACGCGGGTCCCGGCCCTGGCCAGGCACCTGGAGGCCCAGGTGGCCTTCAGGGCCGAGCTGCGCCGCGACGTCGACACCGCCTACGCCGCCGCGATGGTCGAGATCGAGGAGGCCGCCGGCAACGGCTCGCTGCTGCGCGGCGAGGTGCTCGCCAGGTGGCAGGACTTCACCGGGTCGGGCGACCTCATGCGCACCCTGCACCTGCGCCGGCCCGGCCGGTTCGCGGGCAAGGCCAGCCACCAGGGCCCCGAACGGCTCAGCGCGCTGAAGACCGCCCTGCGGACCGCCCTGGAGTCGGTCATCGTCTCGGCCGCGCAGCGGGCCTCGGAGGAAGTGGTGGCGCGCTGGCTCAACCGCCCGGGGGCGGGCGAGACGCTGGCCGCCACGCCGGGCCTGGGCCGTCCGTCCGAGGACTTCGTGCGCCGCGCCGGCCGTACGGTCGCCGCCTGGCAGGAGCACATCGTCCAGCTCATCCGCACCGAGGGCGTCACGAAGCGGACGGTGGCCCGCCTGGTCTCCTTCGACGTCGAGTCCCTGGCCCTGATCTTCGCGATCGGGCTGCTGGGGTACGGCACCACGGAGGTCGAGGCCGCGGGCAAGGGCGCGCTGCCCCAGCGGCTGCTGCACGCGCTGCTCGGCGCCGAGTCCCTGCGGAACATCGCCGCCAAGGCGCGCAGCGACCTGCGGGCCCGGATCGGCATGCTGTTCGACGACGAGACGTCGCGTTACATCCACGCTCTCGACAGCGCGGGCATCCCCGACGAGGCCGCCGCCACCCGTCTCTACCAGGCGACGTACAACCTCGAGGTTGCCCGATGAGGAGCGAGCCCGACGCGGCGAGCGCGGTGCGCGCCGTACGTGCCCCCGGTACGGCGGTGTGCGAGGAACAAGGAGTGGCAGGCGACCGATGACCACCGTAGGCATAGGCACCCCCCAGACGCGCCAGGGCCTCGGCAGCAGGCTCGCGGCGCTGACCCGGATCGTGGAACTCGGACCGGGCAGGGTCGACCCCAAACTCCTCACCGAGTCCGGCCAGTTGCTGCTGCGCGCCGGCGACCGCCTGAAGCTCTCCTCCGACCACACGGTCGTCGCCCTCGCCGGGGGGACGGGCAGCGGCAAGTCGTCGCTGTTCAACTCCATCTCCGGTCTCGACCTGTCGCCGACCGGCGTGCGCCGCCCGACCACCGCCCGCACCCACGCCTGCGTGTGGGGCCTGGAGGGCGCCGGGCCGCTGCTCGACTGGCTGCAGATCCAGTGGCGGCACCGGTTCGCCAGGGCCAGCGCGCTGGACAAGGGAGAGAGCCGGCTGCACGGGCTGATCCTGCTCGACCTGCCCGACCACGACTCGATCCGGGCCCTCACCGACACCGAGGCCGACCGGCTGATCCAGGTCGCCGACCTGGTGGTGTGGGTGCTCGACCCGCAGAAGTACGCCGACGCCTCCACCCACCGGCGCTACGTGACCGAACTGGCCGGGCACGACACGGTGACGGTCTTCGTGCTCAACCAGGCCGACCGGCTGGCCCCGGAGGAACTGGCCGAGTGCGTCACGGACCTGGACGACCTGCTGCGCCGCGAGGGCGTCGAGAACCCCGTCATCGTGACCACCTCCGCGGTCACGGGCAAGGGCGTGGACAACCTCAAGGTCGTCCTGGCCGACACCGTGGCCAGGCGCCGGGCCGCGATCCAGCGTCTTGAGGCCGACCTCGACCGGCTGACCCGGCGCCTGGGCAAGATCATGCCCGACGACGACGCCCCGCCTCCGCCGGCCGCCATCGACGACGCCCGCAGGATCGGCCTGACCGACGCGCTGTGCGACGCCGTCGGCGTGCCCGCCGTCGGCGAGGCGATGGAGAACGTGTACGGCGTGCGGTCCGTGGAGTGGGTCGGCTGGCCGTACGCCCGCTGGGCGAAGAAGCTCCGCCCCGACCCGCTCAGCAGCCTGCGCCTGGGCGACCTCAAGGACGAGATCCGCGGCCTGACCGGCGGCTCGGTCAGCGCGCAGCCCGCCGAGGTGGACAACGCGATCCAGGCCCTGGCCGACGGGCTCACCACCGGCATGCACGAGGCCTGGCAGAACGGTGTCCGGGACGCCGCGCGCTCCCGCTCGGCCCAGCTGCCGCAGGTGCTCTCGGAGGAGCTGACCGAGGTGGCCCCCTCTCTGGACCGGGTCCCCGCATGGTGGCGTCTGCTGCTGGTCTGGCAGTACCTGCTGGTCCTGCTGTTCGTCGCCGGTCTCGTCTGGGTCGGTACGGCCCTGGCCTACGGGGTGTTCGAGATCGGCACCCTGCCGGAGAGCCTGGAGATGTTCGGCGACGCGGCCTCCCTGCCGTGGGTCGGGCTGATGATGGCCTCCGTGCTGGGCCTGGGAGTGCTCACTGCCGTGGCCGCCAGGAACGTCGTGGTCCTCGGGGCCGCGAACGAGCGCGAGCGTCTCGAGCGCGAGATGCGCCGCAGGATCGGCTCGGTCGCCGAGGGCATGGTGATCGAACCCGTCGAGCGCGAGCTGGCCCGTTACAACGAGTTCTACGGAGCGATGAGGAGCGTGCGGGGCTGACTCCCCGATCGGACCTGCCGGGGCGTGGTCGTCCACAGCCCCCGGGCGTCCGCGGGAGGTCATCCACAGAGCGTGGTTCGGTGGCCCGTGCCGGATGCGGCACGGGCCACTGTGTCTTCACAGCGCGGGCAGCCCGCCCGCTCTCATGGGAGGCACGATGAACGACATCTACGTCACGCTGACCGGTAACGTCGCAGCCCCGCCGCGTCAGCACACCTTTCCCGACGGGTCACGGGTCACCTCGCTGAGGGTGGCCTCGACGAGCCGTTACTTCGACCGGCGCATCCAGGAGTGGCGCAACGGGGAGACGACCTACTTCGGGATCCGCTGCTTCCGAGGGCTCGCCGACAACGTCGCCCAGTCCGTTCAGACCGGCCAGCCGGTCGTCGTCCAGGGACGGCTGCGCATCCGGGAGTTCGTCCACGAGGGGGAGCGCCGGTTCATGGCGGAGGTGGAGGCCAGCTCGCTCGGACACGATCTGCGCTGGGGGCTGGGCAGCTTCAGCAGACCGCAGCGCGGCGGAGCCGCTCCGGCGCTGGGCAGCGAGGAGCGCGACGAGCTCGACCGGGAGACCCACGACTGGGCTCTGGGCGGATCCGACCCCGCGGCGCTCCGCTCACCGGGCGAGGCGGAGCGGCAGGACGTCATGGGGATCCACGAAGGAGAGGTCGTGGCGGAGGTCACGGAGAGAGACGACCAGGCCGACGCCGAGAGCGAGGGTGAGGGCGGCGAGGTGCTCGCATGGACGGCGAAGGACGAGACGCCGTGGCCGGGCGGCGCGGAGGCGGCGGCCTGAGGTCGGGCGCGGCCGACGGGAAGTGGGCCACGCAAAAGCCGGATGCCGTGTCCGGCGGATGGGTGATGGCGCTCTGCGCCGCGTGCCGTGTCCGGCCGGTGGGGTAATGGTGCTCTGGATCGGATGCCGTGTCGGCGGATGGAGTGACGATGTCCTGAGCCGGGTGGCGTGTCCGGCCAATGGGGAAGCGGCGGCCGTGGCCGGGCGCCGTGGTCGTTGACGCGCGGATGGTGGTCTGGCACCGGACGACATGTCCGGCTGATGCCGGTGGTCTGACGCCGGTCGGCTCGGAGGTTCCGGGTGTCCCCGGGGTCAAGCCGTGCGGATCTGGGAAGGAGGGGGCATCGGCTGAACGGCCGGTGCCCCACTGGTGAGGTTCGGTGACACCGAGGAGATCCGCCGATGGGTCTTGCCCATGTCAGACGCCGAGGCACCTGTCAGATCCAGGTCACGCCCCGCAGCATGGCTGCTCCTTTCCCGCAGGACCGCTCGCGGAGAGAGCGGTTCCGGTGACGAGCCGCCGAGAGGACAGCTCAGTGAGCAAAGGTAGCGGTTCCCATCGCGCACCGCACACTCCGCAACTATTGTGTTACACATCGTTAGTCAAAGAGGGGGGCGGGATGGCGGTGCCCAGTCACACCTCGGTCAAGTCGCGCGAAGGCGTGGCGACCTTGGCCGGCCGGTGGCCTCTGCTCGGGCAGCGTCGCCCGCTCGTCGTCTACCTGTGCGGGGTCATAGCGCTGGCACTGGTCGCGATCGTCCTGTTCGCCGGGGCGACCGAGTTCCGCTGGAACGACCTGCTGACCTTCACGGCGCTGCTGCTGTGCGGCGCGGTCTGCATCGAGGCGACCCGGAGGCTCGGCATACCGGCCGGCGTCTCGCGGGACATGCTGTCGGCGTGGTGGCTGCCGATCGCGCTGCTCCTGCCGCCGGTTTACGCATTGCTGGCCCCCATCCCTCTCCAGATCCTGCTGCAGAAACGCGTCCGTGAGACGTTCGTCCACCGGAGGATCTTCACCTGCGCGGCCATCGGGCTGGCCGGGTGCGCCGCCTCCGTGCTGTTCCACGCGGCCGGGGGCCCGCAATCCGCGCTGAGCGGCGGGACGGGGTGGCCGATCCTCCTGGCGATCGGGTGCGCGGTGTTGTTCGCCCTGGTCAACACCGGGCTGATCGCCGTCGCCGCGCACGCCGCGGATCCCGAGAGCCACTGGCGTGAGGTGCTGTGGGACCGCGAGACCCTCCTGCTCGACGTGGTCGAGCTCTGTCTCGGCGTCATCGTGGCCATCACGTGCGGGATCAACCTGGTGCTGCTGGTGCTGGCGCTGCCGCCGGTGGTCCTGCTCCAGCGGAGTCTCCTACACGCCCAGCTCCAGGCCGCGGCCCGCACCGACTCCAAGACCGGCCTGCTCAACGCCGCGGCCTGGCAGCGGGAGGCGGACACCGAGATCAGCAGGGCCAGGCGCAACGGTGAGTGCCTCGCCATGCTGATCATCGACATCGACCACTTCAAACGGGTCAACGACGCCTACGGGCACCTCCTCGGAGACCAGGTCCTCATCGGAGTGGCGGGCACGTTGCGCAACCAGCTGCGTGACTACGACGTGGTGGGCCGGTTCGGCGGGGAGGAGTTCGTGGTCCTGCTTCCCCGGGCCGACGCGAGCGAGGCTCAGCGGGTCGCCGAGCGCTTGCGGGTCCGCATCGCCCGGATGAGGATCCCCACCGACGGCACCGAGATCACCGTGACGGTCTCGACCGGAATCGCGATCATGAAGGTGCACGGAAACGACCTCATCGAACTGCTGGCCGCGGCCGACCTGGCCCTCTACCGGGCCAAGGAGCTCGGCCGCAACCGCGTCTGCCTCCCCGTGCTCCCCGCCCCTCCGGTCTGCCCGCCCGATCCCGAGGTGGCGCCCGGCTGATCTCGCGGCCCGACTCCACGAGTGGGTCAGGCTCCTGGATTGCGCGGGGAAATACCGGACAGCGGGGGCGAAGCCGTACGGCAGGCGCAGGGGGAAGACGGGCAGGCCGGGCCGGGTGGTCGTGAGCGAGCGAGGGTTTGGTGACAGGCCCTAAGCTAGGGGGCATGCCGGAGTACATCTACACGATGCAGCGCGTGCGCAAGGCGCACGGCGACAAGGTTGTTCTCGACGATGTGACGCTGTCGTTCCTGCCGGGCGCCAAGATCGGTGTCCTGGGCCCCAACGGCACCGGGAAGTCGACGCTGCTGAGGATGATGGCGGGCCTGGAGCAGCCGTCCAACGGCGACGCCCGGCTCATGCCCGGCTTCACCGTCGGCATGCTCCAGCAGGAGCCCCCGCTCAACGAGTCCAAGACCGTGCTCGGCAACGTCGAGGAGGGTGTGGCCGAGACCAAGGCCATGCTCGACCGGTTCAACGAGATCGCCGAGCTGATGGCCACCGACTACAGCGACGAGCTGCTGGAGGAGATGGGCAAGCTCCAGGACGCCCTCGACCACCGCAACGGGTGGGACCTCGACAGCCAGCTGGAGCAGGCGATGGACGCCCTGCGCTGCCCGCCGCCGGACGCCGAGGTCACCAAGCTCTCCGGTGGTGAGCGCCGCCGGGTCGCCCTGTGCAAGCTGCTGCTGGAGCAGCCCGACCTGCTCCTGCTCGACGAGCCCACCAACCACCTCGACGCCGAGAGCGTGCAGTGGCTGGAGTCCCACCTGGAGAAGTACCCCGGGACCGTCCTGGCCGTCACCCACGACCGTTACTTCCTGGACAACGTCGCCACCTGGATCCTCGAGCTCGACCGCGGCCGCTGCTACCCCTACGAGGGCAACTACTCCACCTACCTGGAGTCCAAGGCCTCCCGTCTGAAGGTCGAGGGGCAGAAGGACGCCAAGCGCAGGAAGCGCCTGGAGGAGGAGCTGCAGTGGGTGCGCTCCAACCCCAAGGCCCGCCAGGCCAAGAGCAAGGCCCGTCTCCAGCGCTACGAGGAGATGGCCGCCGAGGCCGACAAGTACCGCAAGCTGGACTTCGAGGAGATCCAGATCCCGCCGGGCCCGCGCCTGGGCACCACGGTCATCCGGGCCGAGAACCTCACCAAGGGCTTCGGCGACCGCCTCCTGATGGACGGGCTCACCTTCGACCTGCCGCGCAACGGCATCGTCGGCATCATCGGCCCCAACGGCGTCGGCAAGACCACGCTCTTCCGCATGATCACCGGCGGTGAGACCCCGGACAGCGGTTCGATCATCATCGGCGACACCGTCAAGATCTCCTACGCCGACCAGAGCCGCGGCGGCATCGACCCGAACAAGAACGTCTGGGAGGTCGTCTCCGACGGGCTCGACCACATCAAGGTGGGCAACGTCGAGATGCCGTCTCGCGCCTACATCGCCGCCTTCGGGTTCAAGGGCCCGGACCAGCAGAAGAAGGCCGGGGTCCTGTCCGGTGGCGAGCGCAACCGCCTCAACCTGGCGCTGACCCTCAAGCAGGGCGGCAACGTGCTCCTGCTCGACGAGCCCACCAACGACCTCGACACCGAGACGCTCTCCAGCCTGGAGAACGCGCTGCTCGACTTCCCCGGCTGCGCGGTCATCACCTCGCACGACCGGTGGTTCCTCGACCGCATCGCGACCCACATCCTGGCGTGGGAGGAGGGCTCGAACTGGTTCTGGTTCGAGGGCAACTTCGCCGACTACGAGAAGAACAAGATCGAGCGCATGGGCGCCGAGGCGGCCCGCCCGCACCGCGTGACCTACCGCAAGCTCACCCGCGACTGACACCGGCCACGACGGACGGCCCGCCACGGGCCCGCCCGTGACCGGTGTCAGCCGGAGCGGGCGATCCGCCACAGGTCCGCCCGTGACCGGCACCGGCCTACGCGGCCCCCGGAACCCCGCCGTCCGGCGAGGATCCGGGGGCCGCTACGGTTTCCGGTGTGCTCGGACAAACCAGCCTGGACGGCGTGAGCCGCGGTCATCGGCATGTCTTCCCCAGGGCCGTCAGGTTCGCGGACATCGACTCACTGGGCCACGTCAACAACGTGCGCTACTTCGACTACCTCGAGGACGCCCGCCTGGCGATGTTCCACATCGACCCGCACCGGGAGGGACTGGACCCCTTCCGCGGGCTCGTCATCGCCCGGCACGAGATCGACTACCGCAGGCCCCTCACCTTCCGGCCGGACCCGGTCAGGGTGGAGACCTGGGTGAGTGAGATCCGCCCGGTGCGCTTCACGCTCGACTACGAGATCCGTGACGATCACGAGGTCTTCGTCCACGCCCGCTCGGTCCTCGTCGCCTACGACGTGCAGAAGTCCGCTCCCCGGCGGCTGAACGAGGACGAGCTCGCCTATCTGCGCAGGTTCGCCGCCGAGGCCGGATAGGCGGTCCGCTACGGCGTGCGCAGCCAGGCGGCGGTGTCCGGGGGCAGGATGCCGTCGTTCACCGGGGCGCTGGAGATCAGGAGCTCCTCGTGCGGCGGGAGCCGTACCGGATCTGTGCCGCAGTTGACGGCGCAGGTCAGCGAGTCCCGGGTGAAGAAGAGGGCGTCCTCGGGGGAGTCCAGCCAGGTGATGCGGTCGGGGAGCGAGGCGCGCAGCTCGCGGCGGATCCGCAGGGCCTGCCGGCAGAAGGCCAGCGTCGAGCCGGGGTCGGAGGACTGGCGCTCGGCGGTCAGCGCGGCCCATTCGGGCGGCTGCGGGAGCCAGGGGTCGACAGCCTCGGGGGAGAAGCCGTACGGCTCGGCGATCCCCGACCAGGGCAGGGGGACCCGGCAGCCGTCCCGTCCGGGGATCTTCCCGCCCGAGCGGGCGAAGACGGGATCCTGGCGGACCTCCGGGGGAAGATCCTTCACCTCGGGGAGGCCGAGTTCCTCACCCTGGTAGAGATAGGCCGACCCCGGCAGGGCGAGCATGGTCAGCAGCGCCGCCCTGGCCCGGGCCAGGCCGGTGGTGGAGTTGACCAGCCCCTCGCCGTAGCGGGTCACGGGGCGCACCACGTCGTGGTTGGACAGCACCCACGTGGGGGCGGTCCCGGTGACCATGGTGTCGTCGATGACGGTCCTGAAGGCGGTGGCCGACCAGGGTGCCTCCAGCCAGGCGAAGTTGAAGCTCTGGTGCAGCTCGTCGGGGCGCAGATAGAGGGCCAGATCCTCGGCGGAGTCGGTCCACACCTCGCCGACGGCCATGCGCTCGCCGGGGTAGGAGTCGAGCACCTTGCGCCACTGCCGGTAGACCTCGTGGACCTCAGGGCGCCCCCAGATGGGCGACTCGGCCTTGAACGCCTGCTTGCCCGGCGGGGTGTCGGGCAGCCCTTCGGCCTTGTACAGGCCCATCGCCACGTCGATCCTGAACCCGTCCACCCCCCGGTCCAGCCAGAACCTGAGCACGTCGAGGAACTCGGCGTGCACCTCGGGGTTGCGCCAGTTGAAGTCGGGCTGGGACGGGTCGAACAGGTGCAGGTACCACTGCCCGTCGGGCAGCCGGGTCCAGGCCGGGCCGCCGAAGACCGACTGCCAGTTGTTCGGCGGCCGGGTCCCGCCCTCCCGGAACAGATAGCGCTCGCGCCCCTCGCCGCGCAGGGCGGCCTGGAACCACGGGTGCTCGGCGGAGCTGTGGTTGGGCACGATGTCCACGATCACCCGCAGCCCGAGCTCGTGCGCGTCGGCCACCATCGCGTCGAAGTCGGCCAGGGTGCCGAAGAGCGGGTCGACGTCCCGGTAGTCGGCCACGTCGTAGCCGCCGTCCGTCATGGGCGAGCGGTAGAAGGGCGCCAGCCAGATCGCGTCGACTCCGAGCTCGGCGAGGTACGGCAGGCGCTGCCGGACGCCGGCCAGGTCGCCGACGCCGTCTCCCGAGGCGTCGGCGAAGCTGCGGACGTAGATCTCATAGACGACGGCCTCACGCCACCAGGGGGCTTCCATGTGTGATGAGTTGCCCCCGCGCGGTGAGATTTATGCGTCGGGGGCGTTCACCATGCTGTGCGCGGCGTAGACGAGATAGTCCCACAGCCGCTTGTCCAGCTCGGCGGGCAGCCCCAGCGAGTCCACCGCGTCGCGCATGTGCTTGAGCCAGGCGTCGCGTTCGGCGCCGCCGATGACGAACGGGTTGTGCCGCATCCGCAGCCGCGGGTGGCCGCGCTGCTGGCTGTAGGTGCCGGGCCCGCCCCAGTACTGGATCAGGAACAGGCGCAGCCGTTCCTCGGCCCCGGCCAGGTCCTCCTGGGGGTAGAGCGGCCACAGCAGCGGGTCTTCGACGACGCCCTCGTAGAAACGGTGGACGAGACGGCGGAAGGTCTCCTCCCCGCCGACGGCGTCGTAGAAGGACTGGGTTTCCTCGGTGCTACCTGACACATTTCCAGCCTAAGGGGTGTCCGGGACAAGCCGTCCGCCGCCGGGGGAGACGAGGGCGTCAGCCGGCGATCGTGATGGCCTCGCGGTCGAGGGCGGCCTTCACCCGGAGACGGAGCTCGCGGGCGACCTCGGCCTGGCGGGACGGGATGGTCTTGGCGCTGATCCGGAAGACCACGGCCGTGTCGGAGATCTGCTCGATCCCCCAGACCTGCGGCTCCTCGACGATGACGGTGTCGCGGAAGTCCGGGTCCTCCCAGATGTCCTCGGTGACCCGCTGCAGGATCTCGCGGACCGCGGGGACGTCGGCGGTGTAGGCGACCGGGACGTCCACGGTGGCGCGGGACCAGCCCTGCGACTCGTTGCCCACGCGGGTGATGGTGCCGTTGCGCACGTACCAGACCCGGCCGTCGGCGTCGCGCACGCGGGTGATCCGCAGGGTGACGGCCTCGACGGTGCCGCTGGTGGGGGCGCCGACGGCGGAGCCCACGTCGATCACGTCGCCCACGCCGTACTGGTCCTCCAGGAGCATGAACATGCCGGCGATGAAGTCCTTGACGAGTTCCTGGGCGCCGAAGCCGATGGCCACGCCCACGATTCCGACGCTGGTCAGCAGCGGGGCGATCGGGACGGACAGGCGGTCCAGGACGGTCAGGCCCGCGGTGCCGAGGACGATGATCGAGGCCAGGGGGCGCAGCACCGAGCCGATGGTCTCGGCGCGCTGCCTGCGCCGTTCGGCGGCGACGGCGTCGAGTCCTTCGGGCTGCACCGTCTGCCGGCCGCGGAGGCGCCCGGCCAGCCCGCCGCCGACGCCCGAGGAGGCCCGCCGTACCACCCGGGTGATCAGGCGGTGGGCCACTTTCCGCAGGATCAGCGCGACGAGCACGATGAGCAGGATGGCGAGGACGCCCGAGACCAGGGGTGCCCACCTGGCGGGAAGGACTACTTCCATGACGTCGCAGATTACGCTGCCGCTGCCGCTGCACTCGCTGGTCAAACCCGCCTCCATCTGGCTTAGATCAGGAAAGCTTGGGTTCGGCTTGGGAGTGGGAGTGGGAGACAGCAAGAACACGGAGAGGATCCCTCCCGGATCGGGTCGGTCGGCAAATATGGGGTCAAGTCATCGACCGTACCCATATTGCCGACCGAACCGGCCGCCGTCACATCACGCCGGGGAAGACGGGGACATCGGGACCCGGGGCCGCGGGGGGCGAGTCCTGACGCTCCGGTGACGTACGGCTCGGACGGGGCACGCACCCGGAAGCGTGTCCCGTGCCGTTTCCGTGGGGGGATCCCCCCGATCACCGCCCGGACGAGCCCGGGCGGTGGCTTCGGTGCCCGGACGAGTCCGGGCGGCGGCTTCGGCTTCGAAGGTTTCGAAGCCGGCGGGGTGTCCAGCGTCCGGGGACGCTCCGCACCGGCCACCCCGCCGGCTCCGTCGAGCCGCGGTGGTGGCGACGAGCCGGGACGGCTGCGCTCCGTCCGGGATCGTCGCCGTCATCATTCGCCCACCGCGGCGAGTACGCGTGCGACCTTGGTCGCGGCACCGGCGGGGTCCTCCGCCGTGTGCATCTTCTCGCCCCAGGACCACCAGTAGTACCAATCCGGGTGGCTGGGGGCGGAGGCCTGGGCTCGGCAGGTGACGTTCTCCGCCAGACTGGTCGCGTTCGGGTTGATCACACGGACGAACACGCGGCCCGAGTGGGTCCGCACTACCCGGGCGTGCAACCCGCGAGCGTCCAGTTCTGACACCAACCGCTCCAGGTGCCCGAAGTCGTCTCCCTGCACCTCGTTCGCCTCCTTTTTAGGTCCCCTATCGCACCGAATTCGGTTCTGGTGACCGCGTCAATTCGATGCTGGTGGGCCCAAGATGACTCACCTGGGCTCAGGGGTCAACGTCACGGATAACGAGGTCAGGGTGGGCCTTGTCCCAAGTAGGTTGAAAGAAACAGTCCGGGGGGAGACGATCCTTAGCCAAGGGCTCTATTGGCTGGTTCCGGATGAGTCAAAGGTGGTCCATCATTCTGGGTAGGCGCAGTGCGACACCTGAATCACACTGAGTCAGCGGGAGAGGACCGGTCGGGACATAGTGTGCCAGCCCGCCCAGCTGGCCACGAGAGAGGGGCCGGTATGTCCGGCAGGCAGCACAGAGAGACAGAGTTGGCGCGGCAGATCCGGGCGCGAGGCCTGGCTGCGGGACGCTCTTCGGCTCAGATCGCCGAGGAGATCTACGAGAAGTGCGGGGCTCAGTTCGGGACCACACGGATCAAAGGACACCGTCTCGCGCACGGCATCGCTCTCGCGGACGTGATCGAGCAGGTCAGGGCGCTGTTCGAACGCGACGCGAAGCCGGCGCCGGGCATCGGGGAGACCCTTCTGTCCGCGTACGAGAGCGGGCTGAAGCGACCCGGCCCCGAATACCTCCACTATCTGTGCACCGTCTACCGGGTTGAACCGGTCGCCCTTGGATACGAGGGTCCGTGCATCTGCGGCCACGGCCACAAGATGCCCGGTGTCGTCCGAGGCGATCTCCAGGAGGGAAGACCCGACACTTCCCCCGGACCGCGTGAGCTGTGGATTCAGCAGATCGACAGCAACTCCTCTGCGGCCGGGGGCGAGGAGGACGAGAACGTGCTACGGAGAACGCTTTTGGGGCTCCTGGCCGGTAGCACCGTCGCGTTGGACGGACAGGTGCTCGGCTCTGTGGAGAGCATAAGGAGGAGGATGGACGACACGCTGGTGTCGGCGACGGTCTCCCCCGCCATGCTCGACCAGTGGGAGGAGGCCACGGTCGGATTCGGCCGCCAATACATGAACACCCCGCCGCTCCGGCTGCTGTGCGACGTTCTGCTGGAGTTCAGCGCCGTGCGCAAGGCGATGGAACGGCGTCAGCCCGTCGACCTGCAGGAACGGCTGTGCAGGATGGCGGCCCAGCTGGCCGGCCTCAGCGGCATGATCATGATCAACCTCGGTGACCACCGCATGGCCAGGTCCTTCTTCAGGACCGGCAGGACGGCGGCCGACGAGACGGGCGACCGCGCCCTGCGCGCCTGGGTCACGGCCAGGGAGGCCCTGGTCCCGCTCTACTACGGCGATCCGCGCGAGGCGCTCAACCTGGCCAAGAAGAGCCGCGACATGGCGGGCCAGACCCCCTGCGCGGCCCAGGCGATGGCGCCGGTCGTCGAGGCCCGGGCGCTTGCGATGCTCTCGGGCGCGGGCAAGAAGGACGTCGTCGACCAGGCCAAACGGGCGCTGTCCCGGGCGCGGGCGGCCTTCTCCCAGATGCCCGCCGTCGACCAGGACGACGCGGCCTTCGGTTACACCGAGCGCCAGCTCTACTTCCACCAGGGCGACGCCCTGGTCAGGCTGGGACAGGCGATGGAGGCCGATCTCATCCTGGAGCAGGCGCTGACCAAGTACGGCCCGTCCGACTGGCTCGACCCCACGCTCATCAAGCTCGACCGGGCCAAGTGCAAGGTGATCGAGGGCGACCTCCAGGAGGCCCTGAGGATCGCCCGGGTCACGGTCGAGGGACTGGGCGAGGGATGCAGGCCCGACATTCTCATGCAGCGCGCATACGAGGTGGCCAAGGCGGTCGAGAGCAAGGATCCCAACCATCCTGAGCTCAGGGCCTATCTGGACGCGCTGCACGCGGCCCCGGCGACCGAGGCGGCCATGCCGAGGGGTGTCGATGTATGAGCCATCTGGGGATCAGGCGATACCGCTGGTCTGACCTCGAAGCCGTCTGGGCGTTGCATCAGATCTGCCTCGCCCAGGTCGGGCTCCAGCCGGGCGACGGTGTCTGGTACGACGACGACTTCCCCCGGATCAACGAGATCTACCTCGCCGATCGTGGGGAGTTCCTCGTGGGGGAGATCCCCGGCGGCCGCGTGGTGGCGATGGGCGGCCTCAGGCGGGTCGACGACACGACCGCGGAGATGTGCAGGATGCGGGTGCATCCGGAGTTCCAGCGGCGCGGGTACGGCGCGCGGATGGTCTCGGCGCTCGAGATCCGCGCGATCGCGCTGGGCTACTCGCGTCTGCGGGGGGATACCACACTGAACCAGCCGGCCGCGATCGAGCTTTACCGCAAGTACGGCTGGCACGAGGTCCGTCGCGAAGAACGCGGCGGATGTGTCGTGGTATACGGGGAAAAAGATCTACTTGGGGTCATGTCCCCCCTGCCCAAATAGTCGCAAATTCAAAACTATTCCATTATCGGGCATTGCGATTCGGTGAAATAGCACAATACTTGTTCTTCGTACCCATAGCTCATTCTCAGGGGACACGATGAAGAAGATCATTGTCCGTAAGCCCGGAACCACCAGGCTGAGTGGTGCTTCGAGCGTCATCCACAAGGGGTGAGAGAGCATCTTTGGCTGACCGGTGGAGAGATTCTCGGTGATCGTCCGGCCCCGTCCCGCCTCGTCGTGGACGGGCACCGGCGTCTTCGTGGCCCTTACACCGTAGGTGGCGCCCTGCTCCGCAGGGTCGTCCCCGAGGCGCTGGAGAGCATTCCCGGACATGTCGCTTCTCATGACATAGAGATCCGGAGCGTGGCTCCCGACCTGCGGGATCGGGTGATCGCGCGATGGGAGGGCATGGAGGCGCGGCTGGAGGAGGACGAGCGCATCCTCGTGCCCGCCCCCCGGCGCACGCTCAGGCTCGCCAACGGGGTGGCGGAGTTCCTCGCGGAGTGCCTTCCCGCGTGCCGCCCGCCTGTCGCCGCGCCGTTCACGCTGGTGGTGCGCAACCTCCACCGGGCCGATCCGACCGATCGCGAGCTGGTCGAGATCCTGGTCAGACGGCTGGATCCGGCGGTCCTGACCGTGGTGGTCCTGGGCGCCGGAGCGCCGCCGACCTGGTTCCGCGGCCTGGTGCCCGCTCCCGGGGCCCCGCTGCCCGGGTGGCTCTCCGGCGTCACGATCTCGGAGCGGGACGGAGCCGCCGGTGCGGTTCCCGGCCGGGACGGGCTCGCCCCGGGGGACGCGGCGGCCCATGTGGCCTCCGAGTGCACCGACGAGCGCTCGCGCGCCGCCTATGAGGCCGCCTCCCCGGCCGAGCGCGCGCGGCTGCACGACCTGCGGGCCGGGGAGCTGGAGGCCGCGGGTGAGTTCTCCCTGCGGCTGGGGGCCGTCCCCTTCCATCGCGAGCGAGGCTCCGACCCCGCCGGTCTGGGGGCCGCGGCGCTGTGGACCGCGGTCGACCACTGCGTCCACGAGGGGTTCCTCGCCGCGGTGATCGAGCTCGGCGTGCGCGGGCTGCGCCTGGCCGAGCGGGGCTCGGAGCAGTGGTGGCGCTTCGCCCAGCGCACGGCCACGGCCCTGGGCGCTCTGGGGCGGCAGGAGGAGGCCCGCGACCTCTACGAGTACGTCCGCAGGGTCAGCCAGGACCCGGCCGTGCACGCGGCCTGCGCGTACGGCACGGCCATGCTCGACGCCCGCCACCCCGACCCGGCCGCCCGGGACCTGGGCCGGGCCACCGGATGGATCAACCAGGCCATCGCCATCTCCTCGCTGCTGCCCGATCCCCGGGAGCGCGCCTTCAAGCTGGGCTTCGACCGCAACGGCCAGGCGCTGATCGAGATGCGCCAGAAGAGGCCGGCGCGGGCGCTCGCGCTGGTCGAGTCGGCCATCGCGCTGGCCGAGGCGGAGCTGGGGGACAGGCATCCGGTGCACCGCATGGTGCTGCACGCCAACCGGGGCCAGCTCCTGGCGGTGCTGGGCCGTACGAAGGAGGCCCTGGAGGAGTACGGCGCCGCGATCGCCGTCGACCCCCTGTTCGCCGACTACTACCTGGACCGGGGCAACCTCCTGCTGTCGCTCGGCCGCATCGAGGACGCCCTGGCCGACTACGAGGCCGCGATCAATGTGAGCCCGCCCCTGCCCGAGGCGTACTACAACCGGGCCGAGCTCCACCTCGTCACGGGGGACCTGGAGAGCGGCCGGGCGGACCTGGACCGCGTCCTGGAGCTGGACCCCGGCTACCTGGACGCCTACGTCAACCGGGCCGGCGTGCTGGCGATGCTGGGCCACGAGGCCCGGGCGCGCGACGACGTGGCGGCGGGGCTGGGGCTCGCCCCCGGCCACCCCCACCTGCTGACCGTCCGGGGACAGCTCGATGTCGAGGCGGGACGGTTCGAGGAGGCCGCGGCGGCCTTCGACGCCGCCCTGGCCCGGGAGCCCGGGCTCGGTGCGGCCTGGGCCAACCGGGGGATCCTGCGCTATCGGCTCGGCGACCCCGCGGGTGCCGCGGCCGACCTGGGACGGGCGATAGAACTCGGCGAGAGCGCCGAGCTGTACTTCAACCGGGCCATGGCCCTGCGGGACCTGGGTGACGAGGCAGGTGCCAGGCGGGACATCCGGCGGGCCCTCGACCTCGACCCCGGAGACCCGGACATCCGGGCCGCCCTGGACTTCTGAGGGAGACCGCACGCGATCGCCGGCGTGGTCCGCCGGTGGAATGTCCCTGCTTCACAGATGGGAAAATACCCCCTTATCCCTTATTTCCGGCATCGGGTGGAAAGACTTTCATTCCGGAAGGGAAACACTGATATGCGGGAGGAGGATCCTCCGACTTCCGGGTGGGAGGTAGAAATTTCTCCACCGCCAATCGGCTGTTTTCTCCCGGAGGTGAGGAGGTATGAAGATTTTCCTCCCAAGGAGTCAATACTCCCCTCTCGGGTGGGCGTGTCTTGTCCTGGAGTGACGGCGTATGCCCCCGCGCCCTGCTCGCGGGACCGCGATTGACCATCGACTGAACATGTGTTTAGTATGCTGAACATGCGTTCAGCACATGACGATCGCACCGCCCGGGCCGTCATCCGGGACCGGGCGCTGGAACTGTTCGCGGCCCAGGGGCCGGACTCGGTCACGGTCCGCCAGATCGCCTCGGCCGCCGGGGTCTCACCCGGGCTCGTCATCCACCACTTCGGTTCCAAGGAGGGGCTGCGGTCCGCGGTGGACGAGCACGTGGCCGCGGTCTTCGACGGCCTGTTCGCCCGTGCGGAGGCCGGTGGGCTCGACATGTCGGACGGCGGGTCCTTCGCCGAGACGCTCCTGGAGAACCTCCCGCCCGGTTCGTCGATCCCCGGCTACCTGCGCCGCCTGCTGCTGGCCGGTGACGCCGCGGGGACCACGATCTTCCGGCGCTGGTTCGCGGCCGGCGCGGCGGCGACCGAGGCGCTGGTCGCCCGGGGCCTGATGGCGCCCGGCCGCGACCCCGCGGTCCGCACAGCCTTCGTGATGGTCGGCGACCTGATGCTGCTGCTCCTGCGGGACCAGCTCGCCGACGTCCTGGGCGTCGATCCCCTCGGGGCCGAGGGCGCGGCCCGCTGGGCCGAGGAAGTGCTGGACATCTACCGCAACGGACTGTTCGGCACGGAAGGGGAACCCTCATGAGAGTCCTGATCTGCGGCGCAGGCATCGCCGGCCTCACGCTGGCCTGGTGGCTGCGGCGCGGCGGCGCCGAGGTAACGGTCGTGGAGAAGGCGGCCGGGCCGCGCAGCGACGGCTACATGATGGACTTCTTCGGGTCGGGGTATGACGTGGCCGAGCGGATGGGCGTCCTCGGTGAGCTGCGCGGGATCGCCGCCGGCATCGAGGAGCTCGTCTACCTCGACGGGAACGGCAGGCGGGCCGGGGGCCTGCGGTACGCCTCCGCCTCGGCGGCGGTCGGCGGCCGGGTGCTCAGCGTCATGCGCGGCGGCCTGGAGTCGGTGCTGCGGTCGTCGCTGGACCCCGGCGTGGAGATCCGGTACGGCACCAGCGTCAGCGCGGTGCGCGACGTCCCCGAGGGGGTGGAGGTCGAGCTGACCGACGGGACGGTGAGCCGGGCCGGCCTGCTGGTGGGGGCCGACGGCATCCACTCGGTGGTCCGCCGGCTGGTGTTCGGGCCCGAGGAGCGCTATCTGCACCCCCTGGGCTATCACACCGCCTCCTATCTGATCAGTGACGACGAGCTGGCCGGGCGGGTCGGCAGGCGGGCGATGCTGGTCAACGTGCCCGACCGGCAGGCCGGGCTCTACCCGGTGCGGGACGGCCGCCTGGCGGCCTTCCTGGTGCACGCCCGCGGCGGTACGGCGCCGCCCGCCGATCCGCACGCCGAGATCACGGCCCGCTACCGGGGCATGGGGGAGCTGGTGGACCGGGTGCTGGCCCACTGTCCCCAGGACCCCTACTACGACTGCGTCGCCCAGATCCGGATGCCCCGCTGGAGCAGGGGCCGGACCATCCTGATCGGCGACGCCGCCCACGCGGTCTCGCTCATGGCCGGCCAGGGCGCCTCGACGGCGATGGGCGGCGCCTACACGCTGGCCGTCGAACTGCTCGGCGCGGACGTCGGCGAAGCGCTGGAGCGCTACGAGCGGCGGATGCGCCCGTTCGTCGAGGGCAAGCAGGAGAGCGGCCGCGCCGCCGCGGGCTGGATGGTCCCGCACCGGGCCTGGCGGATCTCCGTACGCAACGGGCTGTTCCGCCTGGCGGACCTGCCCGGCTCCGGCGCGATCACCGGCCGCGCGTTCAGGCGCCTGAGCGGGAGCATCGTCCCGGCGGCGTGAAAGGGGAGCGACCGGGTCCGGTCACCCCGGCGGCGCTCCGGGGACGGCCGGGTCATCCCAGCAGCGTGAGCCGGGAGACGACCGCGACCAGGTCCGGGGGTTCCAGCGGGTCGGCGAGCCCGGCCAGCTCTTCCGGGGAGAACCAGCCGAACCCGCGGTAGGTGCCGTCCTCCTCCGAGGTCAGCGCGCCGGGCGCCACCTCGGGGGTGCCGGTGAAGCGGGCGAGATAGAACCGCTCGGTCTTGGCGTAGCGCACGCCGAGCCAGGTGAACTCCCGGCGCACCGGCACCCACCTGTCCAGCACCGCCTCGCCCGGCAGCCCGGTCTCCTCGGCCAGCTCCCGCCGGGCGGCCTCGGCGGGCGTCTCGCCCCGGTCGATCCCCCCGCCCGGGGGCTCCCAGAACTCCTGGCCGCCGACCGGGTCGTGCCAGCGCATCAGCAGGATCCGTCCCCGGCCGTCCACGCACACCACCCGCGCCGCGGGCCGGTCGCTCACCTCGGAGTCGCTCATATGCCGGGCACGCTACCACCGCCGGGCCTCAGCGTTTCATCGCGCCGTCGGCGATGGCGTCGGCGGCCTCGCTGATCGCGGTGCCGACGATCTCCAGGCGGCGGACCAGCTCGCGCTCCTTCATCGACTCGGAGGTGATCTCCCCGGAGAAGATCCGGGCGATCTCGTACTGGTACATGCGCTGCAGGGTGCTGCCGGCCTTCTTGATCTGCAGCGCGTCGTGGGCGACCACCGAGGGGCCGGAGGCCAGGTCGTGGACGGCGGTCTCCAGTGCTTCGATGCCGATGATCACCTGGTCGAGCATGGGGGCGAAGCGGTGCTGCTCGCTGACCCTGTACAGGTGCGACTCGCGGACGAAGTCGCGCAGGGAGTCGAGGATGTCGTCGATCGAGCGGGACAGCCGGAAGATGTCCTCCCGGTCGATGGGAGTGATCAGGGATCCGGACAGCTCCTCCACCAGGCGGGCGCGCTGGGTGTCGCCCCGGTGCTCGATCTCCCGCATCTCCTCGTGCGCGTCGGCCCGGCGGGTGTCCCCGCCGATCATCGCGATGGCCAGCCAGGCGCCCTCCTTGGTGGCCTCCAGCTGCCCGATCAGTGCCTCGGTGAGGGCGCTGTCCATCTGGCCGGTCATCAGGTCCCGAACCCGGCGGAGCCGTTTCAAAAGATCACTCCTCTGACGGTCTTCAAGCGATCAACCCTCGGACGATGAGCGCGGCCGCCGCGGCGAGCAGCCCGCTCACCGGCAACGTCAGCGCCCAGGCCATGACGATCTTCGTCGCGGCGTGCCAGCGCACCCGGCCGGTGCTCTCGGTCATCCCCGCCCCGATCAGGGCCCCGGCGATGGTCTGGGTCATGCTCACCGGCGCGCCGAGCGCGGCGCAGCCGATCACCGCGGTGCCGGTGGACAGCTCGGCCGTCACCCCGTGCAGGGGACGGGAGACGATGATCTCCCGGCTGAGCAGGCGGCCGGCACGCGGCAGGCCGTACACGGCACCGGCTCCGAAGAGGCCGGCCATCGCGAAACAGGTGGACAGCGGCGCCCCCGAGATGCCGAGGGCGAGCATGAAGACGGCCAGCATCTTCTGGCCGTCGTTGGCCGCGTAGGCCAGGCACTGCAGGGTGAAACCGGCACGGTGCCAGTGCCGCAGCCGGCGGCCGCGCGCCACGCGTACCAGCAGGATGCCCGCCGGGACGGCCAGCAGCGCCCCCACGAACGGCGCGGCCAGCGCGACCGCGAGCACGAACAGCACGTACTCGTAGGCGACCGGCAGGCCCCAGCCCAGGTCGGCGCCGGTCAGGGCGCCGACGATGGCGAGGGTCAGGCTGGTGGGCCGCCCCCGGCTGCTCAGGAACATCACGACGGCCAGCGCGGAGAGCACCGCGATGGCCATCACGAGCCGGCCCTCCGGACCGTCCATGGTCGTCAGCCGGGTGGTGAAGGTGAGGGCGACCTGGTGGGCCACCGGGGGGACCAGGGTGAGCGCGGCCATCATCATGAGCACGCCGGTGACCGGCCGGACACTGGGGATCTTCAGCCCGGTCGCGAGCAGCGCCCCGCCGTCGTTCATCCCGCAGACGACCGCGAACAGACCGGCGAGCGCGGTCAGGGCAAGCGAGCTCACAATCCTCCATCTCAGCGGGCTCCGGGGGGACGGCGGAACCGAATCCGGCCGAGGAGGCCGCAGGCGGACGGTCGTCGCGCCGATCACCCCCGTAAGGCGTCGATGTCGTTGTACCTACCCGCGATCGGACGGATGATGGACCTCCGCCGCAGGTGAATCCCGCCTCGGGCGAAGGACGCTGTACCCTGCCCAGACCAGCCTCGCGGCGCCGTACGACCCGATCTCCCCAAGGGTGAAGACATGAGTTCTGCCGAGTATGTTCTGACCCTGTCCTGCCCGGACCGCCCCGGCGTGGTCGCCGCCGTCTCCGGGCTGCTCGCCGGCAAGGGCTGCAACATCATCGAAAGCCAGCAGTTCGGCGACCGGGACGCCGGGCGCTTCTTCATGCGCGTGCAGTTCTCCGCCCCGATCCCCGAGGACGAGGTGCGCGCGGGCCTGGCCGCCCTGGCCCCCGAGTTCGGCATGGAGATCCGGCTGCGCGACGCGGCGGTCAAGCCGCGCGCGCTCATCCTGGTCAGCAAGTTCGACCACTGCCTGAACGACCTGCTCTACCGGGTCCGCTCCGGCCTGCTGGACATCGAGATCGTCGGTGTGGCCTCCAACCACCCCGACCTGCGCCCGCTCACGCAGTCGTACGGCATCGACTACCACCACCTGCCGATCGCCCCGCAGGGCAAGGCCCGCCAGGAGGCGGAGATCATGACGCTGGTCGAGCACTACCAGGCCGACATGGTGGTGCTGGCCCGCTACATGCAGATCCTGTCGGAGGAGCTGTGCGAGAAGCTGGCCGGCCGGGCGATCAACATCCACCACTCGTTCCTGCCGTCGTTCAAGGGCGCCAAGCCGTACCACCAGGCCCACGCCCGCGGAGTCAAGCTGATCGGCGCCACCGCCCACTACGTGACGTCCGACCTGGACGAGGGCCCGATCATCGAGCAGGAGGTCGCCCGGGTCAACCACAGCCACTCCCCGGAGGACCTGGTCGCCATCGGCCGTGACCTGGAGTGCGTGGCCCTGGCCAGGGCCGTGAAGTGGCACGCCGAGCAGCGCGTCGTGCTCGACGGGCACAAGACGATCATCTTCCCCCGATAACCGATCGCATCGGGGACATCCGGGCCGGGTCCGGGGGCGAATGACAGACAGCCGCCTGACAAGTCTCAAATATCCGGCACCGGAGGAACCCGATGCGAAAGCACCACCTCTTCACCTGCGCGGTGCTGCCCGACGCGGCGGGCGCGGGCTTTCCCGATGACGGCCGTCCTCTCCACATCCGGTCCGGATGGTGAGAGGCTCAGATTTCCAGCCGACTGTCGGGAGTGTGGTGCCATGGAGGCACCTGTCGAGGACGACCGCCTGCTCCACCAGCGGGTCGTGGGCGGGGAGGAGACGGCGCTCGGCGAGATCTACGACCGGTTCGCGCCACTGGTCTTCGGCCTCGCCGTACGGATCACCCGGGACCGCGTGGTCTCGGAGGACATCACCCAGGAGGTGTTCATCACCTTCTGGGAGCGCCCGCTGGCCTTCGACCCCGGACGGGGGTCGCTCCGCGGCTGGCTGGCCACCATCGCCCACCGCAGGGCGGTGGACCACGTCCGCACCCAGGAGCGCCGCAAGGCCTCGGTCATCGGCCCGCGCCTGCTGGAGCCCGAGCCCGAGCGGCTGGAGGACGCCGTGCTGTCCCGGTACGAGGCCGACGGAGTGCGAACGGCCGTCGGCAAGCTGCCCGACGACCTGCGGGAGGTCATCGAGCTGGCCTACTACCGGGGACGCACCTACCGTCAGGTCGCCGACGACCTCGGGCTGCCGGAGGGCACCGCCAAGTCCAGGATCAGAATGGGACTGCGCAGGCTCGCCGACGCGCTGGCCGAGGAGGGAGCATGAACGACGACCCGACGCGGCGTCTGTATCTCGACGCACTGATGGAGGGGACCGAGCCGCCGGAGACCTCTCTGCGTCCGCTGGTGCTCACCGCGGCCCGTGCCCGGCGCCGGCCCGCCGCCGCGACGTCGGGCTGGACGGCCCCCTTCGCCGGCCGGATCGCCGCCATGGACGCCGTCCTGGGTGAGGCGACCGATCAGGACTGGGGTCGGCAGGTCGTGGAGGGCTGGACCCTCCAGGAGCTGCTGGCCCACCTGGCGGCCAAGGACGGGCTGGTCTCGCTGTCGGTGGACGCCCCCGTCCTCGGCCCGCCGGTCACGGTGAACGAGGGGCTGGCCCGGACGGCGGAGCTGCAGGAGTACGAACGCCGCCGGGCGCCCGACCAGACCCGCCGTGACTGGCGGACCCAGGCCGACGCGCTCTGCCGGCACCTCGCCTCCGTCGCGCCCGACACCCCCTCGGAGACCGGCGGGTTCACCATGCCGGTGGTCGACCACCTGCTGGCCAGAGGTCTGGAGACCTGGATCCACACCGCGGACGCCGCGGGGGTGCTGGGAGTCTCGCTGCCCCACCCCGTCCCCGGCCACGTCGAGGTCACCGCCGACCTGTGCGCGCGGCTCATGCCCCTGGCCATGCGGCTGAGCGGGCACCGGGTTCCGGAGGGCCGGGCCGTGCGGCTCGCGCTGACCGGTCCCGGCGGCGGGCTGTGGCACGTGCCGCTGCACCTCGGCGGCCGGGCCGTGCGCGGCGACGGCCCGGCCGAGGCGACGGTCACCTGCGACGTGGTCGAGTTCTGCTTCCTGGTGGGAGGCAGGGGAGATCCCGGCGGGTTCGCGGCCGGGGTGGAGGGGGACGCCGGGCTGGCACGCGAGCTGCTGCACGCCGCCCCCGCCCTGTCCGGCCCCTGAACGGCCCTTACCAGGCTCCTGTCCGGCTCTTACCAGGCTCCTGTCCGGCCCCTGTCCGGTCAGGGCGGATCCCGCGCGGCGGATTCCGCCCGCCTGTGCGGGCTCCGTGCCGGCCGTCCGGGCGGGCGGGTGCGGTGCCGTCAGGGCCGGTAGGTCCCGAAGTACCAGATGTTGCCCTCGGGATCCTCGCAGGCGTACTCGCGTGAGCCGTAGGACTGGTCGGTCAGCTCCATGGTGATGCGGGCTCCGGCGGCCACCGCCCTGTCGTTGTGGGCGTCCGGGTCGTCCACGGCGACGTAGATCCCCGGGCCGCCGGGGTCGCCCTTCCCCAGCATGACCATGCCGGTGCCGACGGTGAGCTCGGCGTGCTTGACCACGCCCGCCTCGTCCCTGGAGACCCCGTGCTCCTCGAACCCGAACGCCTTGCCGAGCCACTCGATCGCCGCATCGGGGTCCCGATAGCGGACCAGTGGATACACCGTTCGCATGTTCGCCTCTCCCTGTCTGGTGGACCACCGCCTGGTGGCACTGTCCGGTGGGACCACGATCTCCCGGCGGAGGGGGTGGAGGCTTGGAAAAATCTGACCTCGAAAAATCTGACCTCGACCGGCGGCTCCGGCCTCAGCCGGCGACGGCGATCGGGTGCCGCGGCGAGGCCAGCTCGCGGGGCGTGACCCCGGCCAGCGCCCGGAAGTCGCGGCTCATGTGGGCCTGGTCGTAGTAACCGCAGACGGCGGCGGTGTCGGCGGGGGGAAGCCCGGCCCGCAGGCGCCCGGCGGCGTGCTCGAAGCGCAGCACCCGGGCGACGGCCTTGGGCGCCATCCCGATCTGGTCGTGGAACCGGGAGACCAGATGACGGTGGCTCCACCCCAGCTCTCCGGCGAGTTCCGCGATCGGGAGCGCGCCCCGGGAGACGCGCAGCCGCCTCCAGGCCCGGCCGACCCGCGGGTCGGGATCGGGAGCGGCCCGGATCCGCCGGGTGAGGAGGTCGTCCAGCAGCGTGAGCCGGTCGTGCCTGGCGGGGGTCGAGGCCAGCCGCTCGACGCTCTCCCGCGCCCACCGGCCGAGCACGTCCTCCAGGGAGGCCACCCGGTTGGCCAGCTCGCTCATCGGCATCCCGAACAGCCGCCGCGCGCCGAGCGGGGTGAGGTTGACCTGCACCCCCTCGGCGACCCCGGCCGTGGTGGTGTCGACGTAGACGTCGTGCAGCCCTCCGCAGAAGGAGGCCAGCCGCTCCCGGGTGCCCGGCCCGCTCAGCCCGAGCGGCTCACCGAACCCGAAAATCACCACCACCCCGGAGAACGGCGGCTGCCGCCGTGTCCGCGGCTCCTCGTGGCGCTCGGTGTAGGCCGTCAGCTCCGTCACGTAGGGGCGCAGCAGGGCGCTCGGCCTGCCCGGGGTGAAGGTCAGGCCGTCGGCCACGGCGGCATCGTCCACGGAAGGGATGGTAACCACCGCGACCGACAACCTCCCGCCGCGCGAAGGCGCCGGGGGCGGCGGGCCGTCCGGAGGGTCAGCCGGTCAGGCCGGTGTGGCGGGCGAGGAAGGCGAGCTGGTCGGCGGCGAGCTCGACGGTCTTGCTGACCGCGCGGGCGCCGTGGCCGGTCTCGGCCTCGTTGCGCAGCAGGATCGGCCGGTCGGCGGCCTGGGCGTGCTGCAGGGCGGCGCACATCTTCCAGGCGTGCAGCGGGTGGACCCGCGTGTCGGACTGGAAGACGGTGAACATCGTCGCCGGGTACGGCACGCCCTCGCGGACGTGGTGGTACGGGGAGTACGACCACAGCCAGGCGAACTCCTCGGGCTTCTCGGCGGAGCCGTACTCGACGTTCCAGGTCGCGCCGAGACCGAACTGCTCGTAGCGGACCATGTCGAGCAGCGGGGCCGAGCAGACCACCGCGGCGTAGAGGTCGGGCCGCTGGGTGAGGGCGGCGCCGACCAGCAGGCCGCCGTTGGAGCCGCCGGAGATGGCCAGCCGGTCCGGGGCGGTGACGCCGGTGGCGATCAGGTGCTCGGCCGCGGCGTGCAGGTCGTCGAAGACGTTCTGCTTGTGGGCGAGCATCCCGGCCCGGTGCCAGTCCTCGCCCCGCTCGCCGCCGCCGCGCAGCTGGGCGATGGCGTAGACGCCGCCCGCCTCCACCCAGGTCAGGATCGACGCCGAGTAGCCGGGGGTCATGGAGATGCCGAAGCCGCCGTAGCCGTACAGGATCGTCGGCCGGGGACCCTCGGTGCCGGGCTTGGAGATGATCAGCATGCGCACGTCGGTGCCGTCGGCCGAGCGGTAGACGACCTGCTCGGCGGTGACGGGGGGCACCTCGACGGCGCCGGGGGAGGCCGCCCAGAGCGTGGTCTCGCCGGTGCGGGCGTCGTAGCGCTGGATGGTGGGCGGGGTGGTGTTGTCGGTGTAGCCGAACCACGCCTCGTGGCCGCCCTCGGGGCGCTCGCTGATGCCGCCGATGGTGCCCAGGCCCGGGGTCGGCACCGAGCCGATCCGCTCCCCGCTGCGCAGGTCGTGGACGGAGATCTCGCTGATCGCGTGGCGGGTCCAGCCGACGAGCATGACCGGCCGGTCGAGGTCGTCGAGGATCGCGAAGTCCGACAGCACCGCCTCGGGATCCTGCGGGATCAGGTCGCGCCAGTGCTCGACCTGCGGGGTGGCGGGGTCGGTCACGCAGATCCTGGAGCGCGGGGCGTCGCGGTCGGTGAAGACGTACAGCAGGCCGTCGCGGCCGAAGTGCAGGCCGGTCTGCGCGTCCACGCCCTCCTGGACCACGACCAGCTCCGGCGCCTCGTGGGCGGAGGCGTGCAGGTCGGCGACCCACAGGTCGTTGCGCGGCGCCGTCCCGCGGGAGGCGGAGATCTGCAGCCACCGGCCGTCGCGGGAGACCGCGACGCCGTAGTAGTTGGTCTTCTCCATGCCGTGTCCGAAGATCATGACGTCGTCCTCGGTGGAGACGCCGACGCGGTGCAGGTAGACCCGGCGGTGGAACTGCTCCTCTCCCTGAGGCACCTCCGTGGCGGGCAGCCTGCGCACGTAGTAGAACGCCTCGCCGCCGGGCAGCCAGGCGACGGGGGAGTAGCGGCACCGGTCGATCGGCCCCTCGACCCGGGTGCCGGTGGCCACGTCCATCACATAGAGGTTGGACTCCTCGTCACCGCCCACCGAGATCTGGTAGGCCAGCAGGCGGCCCTCCTTGTCGGGCTGCCAGGCGTCGAGGGTCGTCAGGCCGGTCGGGTCGAGCCGCATCGGGTCCAGCAGCGCCCGCTCGGTGCCGTCGGGATCGACGGTGTACAGCACGGCGTGCTCCTGCTCAGGGGTGCGCCGCATGAAGAAGTGCCGCCCGCCCCGCCAGACCGGCGCCCCAACCGAGCCCGACTTCAGCAGTTCGGCGATCCGCTCCCTGAACCGCTCACGGCCGGGAAGCGCTTTCACCTCGGCGGCGAAGAGGGACTCCTGCGCCTCCAGCCACTCCTTGGTCACAGGATCGTCGGAGTCCTCAAGCCAGCGGTAGGGGTCGGGGACGGAGGTGCCGTGCAACTCGTCGACGACGTCGTCACGGCGGGCGGGTGGGTACGGCTGTCGCGTCATGGCTCGAACCCTACGGCCTCCGGCCGACGGTGGGGCGCCTGTCACGAGAGGGCGAGGTGAGGCGTGCTTCGGAGGAGTGAAGAACAGGTAATGCGGGCATAAAACACATCAGGAGTCCCTCCAGTCATTTATGGGTGGCGGGCATGCCGACGGAGAAGCCAAACTTGGTCCAGGACGGTGCCGTGGTGACCATCCGCTGGGCCGTCCGGCGGAGGTCATCGTGACGGAAGCGCCCGGGCCCCAAGAGGGGCCGCCAACCGGGGCACGCGACATCGTGCCCCCGACCCAGACGCACAGCGTGCGGGGAAAGGCCCGCTGATGCGCCAAGTCCTGCTACTCAACGCCACTTACGAGCCCTTGACCACCCTCTCCCTGCACCGCGCCGTCGTGCTGGTGCTCAGGGAGAAGGCAGACGTCGTCCACCGTGACGGGCGCGGCGCCGTGCTCCGCTCGGCCAGCCGCACCCTGGACGTGCCGTCGGTGATCAGGCTTCGCCGTTATGTCCGTATCCCCTACCGTTCGCGCATCCCCCTGACCCGCACCGCCCTGATGCGCAGGGACGACTACCGGTGCGCCTACTGCGGTCAGAAGGCCGAGACGATCGACCACGTGATCCCCCGTTCCCGCGGTGGCACCCACACGTGGGAGAACTGCGTCGCCTCCTGCACGACGTGCAACCACCGCAAGGCGGACCGGCTGCTGGAGGAGCTGGGGTGGACGCTGAACGTCGCCCCGGTCGTGCCGAGGGGAGTGCACTGGCGGTTGATCGGCGCGCACGTCGTCGGCGACCCCCAGTGGGCGCCCTACCTGGCGGAGAGCGCGGCCTGAAGTCCACGGGCCCGAGCTCCGGGGGCCGGCGCTTCGGCGGGAGCGTGTCCCGAGGCCCCGGCCGTCAGGCCTGAAGCCCGGCGGGCCGGGCGCCGGTGATGGCCGGCGCCCGGCCCCGGCAGGATTCCTTCGGTCCTGCCAGTCCGGACGGCATCCGTCGTCCTCCGCGGCACCCGTCCTCCTCCGTGGCACGCACCGCCGCACCTGTCGTTCTCCGGCGGTGCGGCTGGGTAATCTGGTGCCATGCCGCGCTATGACTTCCGCTGCCGTGCCTGCGGTTCCACTTTCGAGCTGTCGCGTCCGATGGCCCAGTCGGACGACCCCGCCCCCTGCCCCGCCGGCCACGACGACACGGTGCGCCTGCTGTCCACGATCG
Organism: Paraplanobispora siamensis; assembly: GCF_016863175.1. Classification (GTDB taxonomy): domain Bacteria; phylum Actinomycetota; class Actinomycetes; order Streptosporangiales; family Streptosporangiaceae; genus Planobispora; species Planobispora siamensis. The sequence goes on along the minus strand of NZ_BOOJ01000037.1, from coordinate 42,143 downwards.
CCGTGACCGGGGGAGCCTCCGCGCCCAGGCCCGCCGGAGGCGGCGGCTGCTGCGGGGGCGGCTGCTGCGGTTGATCGGTGCGGCGCCCGTCCTTTCAGGGGCGGGCGCGCGACCGCCGTCCCTCGTCGTGCGTTATGCCGCCCGCTTGCCCTGGAAGGGCAGGAACCCCTCGGGCCGATGCGGCCGGGCGGGCAGGAAGGTCTGCTCCGCGGCGATGATCCGGTCGAAGCGGAAGGCGCGGATCGCCCTGCGCATGCGGCACATGCCGACCAGATACCAGTGCTGACGGTGGACCATGCAGGTCACCGGGTCGACGTCGCGGACGGTGACCCGGCCGGAGACGTCGCGATAGTGCAGGCGGATCACGAGCCGTGAGGTGATGCAGCTCGCGATCGTCCTGGCCCGGTCGGCGACCTCGTCGGGCAGCGGGGCGGTCAGGGTGGTCAGGGTGGCGGCGACGACGTCGTCGTCCAGGTCGAGGTGCTCGAAGGCGTGGCGCAGGCCGTGCCGGGCGGCGTTGGCCTGAGGGCCCGAGCCCAGGTGTGCCAGGGACAGGGCGAGGGCGGCGATCTCGGCGGTCGTCAACGGGCTGGCGGAGGGCTTCATGACGTTAGCCATACCCACAGAATACGGACGAGCACCGACATTTTTCGAACAAAGATGACGGGTTCTCAGGATTGTGGCTCCGCGGCAACATGCCCGGCGGAGCCTGCCGCGCGCCGTACGACGGCATCGGAACCCCAGGTGAACCCGCTCTCCGTGCCGGCGCCGTGAGGAAGGCGCGGCAAGTCGGCGGGTGCGGTGTTTCTCGTTCCCGTGTTCGATAAGAGGAACGGGGTGTCTCCCGTCCCCGTGGTGATGGGGGGACGGGTGAAGACTCCCGCCGTACCGGCGTCTTGGACGGGCCGGTACGGCGGGAGCCGACGGTTCTCAGCGGGACGGCTGGTTCAGCGGGACAGCTGGGACAGGTCCCGGGAGGCGCCGGTGGAGGCGGAGGTGGTCAGGGCGGCGTAGGCCTGCAGCGCGGCGCTCACCGGGCGGTGGCGGTCGCGCGGGCGGTAGCCGCCCAGGTCGGCCAGGAGCTTCTCGCGGCGGGCGGCCAGGTCGGGCTCGGCCACCTTCAGCTTGATCGAGCGGCCCGGGATGTCGATCTCGATGATGTCACCGTCCTCGACCAGGGCGATGGTGCCGCCCTCGGCGGCCTCGGGGGAGGCGTGGCCGATGGACAGGCCGCTCGTGCCGCCGGAGAAGCGGCCGTCGGTGATCAGGGCGCAGGCCTTGCCCAGGCCCTTGCCCTTCAGGAACGAGGTCGGGTAGAGCATCTCCTGCATGCCGGGGCCGCCCTTGGGGCCCTCGTAGCGGATGACGACGACGTCGCCCTCCTTGACCCGGTTGTTCAGGATGCCCTCGACGGCGTCCTCCTGGGACTCGAAGACCACGGCGGGCCCGGAGAACCTCCAGATGGACTCGTCGACGCCGGCCGTCTTGACGATGCACCCCTCGACGGCGATGTTGCCGTACAGCACGGCCAGGCCGCCGTCGCGGGTGTAGGCGTGCTCCATGTCGCGCACGCAGCCGCCCTCGCGGTCGAGGTCGAGGGAGTCCCAGCGGGCGTCCTGGGAGTAGGGCTTGACGGTGCGGACGTTGCCGGGGGCGGCGTGCCACAGCTCCAGCGCCTCGGGCAGCGCGTTGGGCGAACGCACGTCCCAGGCGTCGAGATAGTCGCCCATCGTGCCGCCGTTGACGGTACGCGCGTCCAGGTGGAGCAGGCCGCCCCGGGCGAGCTCGCCGAGGATGGCGGGGATGCCGCCGGCCCGGTGGACGTCCTCGACGTGGTACTTGTCGGTGGCGGGGGCGACCTTGCTCAGGCACGGCACCCGCAGCGAGATCTCGTTGATCTCCTTGAGGCCGAAGTCGACCTGGGCCTCGCGGGCCGCGGCCAGGATGTGCAGGATCGTGTTGGTCGAGCCGCCCATCGCCACGTCCAGCGCCATGGCGTTCTCGAACGCCTCCTTGGTGGCGATGCTGCGCGGCAGCACGCTCTCGTCGTCCTGCTCGTAGTAACGGCGGGTGATCTCCACCAGCTGCCGCCCGGCGTCCTGGAACAGCTTCTTGCGGGCCTTGTGGGTGGCCAGGATCGTGCCGTTGCCCGGCAGGGCCAGGCCGATGGCCTCGGCCAGGCAGTTCATCGAGTTGGCGGTGAACATGCCGCTGCACGAGCCGCAGGTCGGGCAGGCGTTCTCCTCCATCTCCAGCAGCTTCTCGTCGGAGACGCTGTCGTCGGCGGAGGCGATCATCGGGTCGATCAGGTCGAGCTTCTTGCCCGGCGTCTTGCCAGCCTCCATCGGCCCGCCGGAGACGAAGACCGTGGGGATGTTGAGCCGGAAGGCGGCCAGCAGCATGCCCGGGGTGATCTTGTCGCAGTTGGAGACGCAGATCAGCGCGTCGGCGCAGTGGGCGTTGACCATGTACTCGACCGCGTCGGCGATCAGCTCGCGGCTGGGCAGCGAGTAGAGCATGCCGCCGTGGCCCATCGCGATGCCGTCGTCCACCGCGATGGTGTTGAACTCGCGCGGGATCGCGCCCGCCTCGCGGATCGCCCCGGCGACGACGTCGCCGACCTCGCGCAGGTGCACGTGCCCGGGGACGAACTGGGTGAAGCTGTTGGCCACCGCGATGATGGGTTTGCCGAAGTCGCTGCCGGCTACACCGGTCGCCCGGAGCAGGGCCCGGGCTCCGGCCATGTTCCTGCCGTGAGTGACCGTACGAGACCTGAGGGCGGGCATGACGCTTCTCCCATCATCGGCGCTGAGTCTTCAGCTGAGTCTTCAAATGGTACGGCCACCGCCCGCCTGCTGAGACCTGGAGTCCATCCATCGGACGCCCGGAGACACGCGGAACGCCCGGCGGGCAGGCCGCCGGGCGTTCTCGGGGAAGTCGGGGAAGTCGGGTCAGCGGTCGGAGGAGACCTGCTCGGCGCCGCGCCGGGCCCGCACCGGGGCGTCAGGCGCCGGGGACTCGGGATAGCGGGCGGGCAGGACCTTGTCGGCGATCTCGTAGATCTTCTCGATCTCCTCCTCGGTCAGCGACCGCTCCCGCTTGGTGATCCACTTGCGGACGTGGCTGCCGTCGAAGACGTCGACCTCGCGCACGTTGAGGACCTTCCACGGGATGGAGGGGCCGTAGATCGCCAGCGATGGAATGATCATGACCTCGCGCCCGAGGAGCTCGCCGATCAGCTCGGCGGCCCGGCTCGCCTCCCAGCGGGCCTCGTCGAGGCGGGCCTTCTGGGAGAAGGGGCCCAGGAACAGCTTGCGGTGCGACTGGGCGCGCACCGGCAGCCGCTTGTCCCACTTCTCGGAGTCGACGGCGTAGACCCCGGTGGGCCCGATGACCAGGTGGTCGATCTGGGCGTCGCTGTCGGGGATCGCACGCGCGTGCAGGGTGCGGTAACCCTTGCGCTCCAGGCTCTTGAGCTGGGCCTCCGTGCGCCGCTCCGCGACCGAGGCCCGCCGCCAGGCGGGGACCGTCGAGTGCGAGCGGGCGCGCACCACCGTGTCGGCGATGGCGGCCACCACGGCGGCGGTGACGCCGGCCTGCCACATCTTCAGCAGCACTCCGACCACGATCCCCGCGACGACCGCGATGACGACGCGGCGCAGCAGGGGGCGGTATCGGGGCTGGCCGAGCAGACTCAGCAGAGAGACGCGTTCGACGGGCGCGTACGTAGACGCGGGCGCGGCGGGGCGAGCCGTCGGCTTGGCTTCAGCCGAGCGGTCACCGGCCCAAATCGGTGACGTAGTGTTACCGTCTTCTGGCACCTGACCGGAATCCACGTAACTCACGGTAGCTGACCCTTAAACCGAGTGCCTAGTACTCCGCAACTCACACTTTTGTGACCACTGTCACCCGCATGCCAGTGCACGGGAGCGGGTATCTATACATATCTCTCTAGATAACCTCGCCGCCTGCGCCTACTGTGCGGAGCGTGGCTGACATACATGATCTTACCGCCCTCGAGCAGGCGGCGGCCGTACGGCACAGGGAGATCTCGCCTGTCGAGATCACCGAGCACTACCTCGACCGCATCGCGCGCCTGGACCCCGAGGTCGGCGCCTACGTGACCGTGACCCCCGAGCTCGCGCTGGAGCAGGCGCACAAGGCCGAGGCCAGGGCGCAGGCGGGGGACGACGCCTCGCCGCTCCTCGGGGTGCCGATCCCGATCAAGGATCTCAACCTGGTCAAGGACGTGCCGATCCACTTCGGCTCGGCGACCTACGACGACTTCGTCGCCCCGGTGGACGACAGCGTGGTCGAGCGGCTCAGGGACGCCGGGACGATCATGCTGGGCAAGACGGCCACACCCGAGTTCGGCATGCCGTGCTACACCGAGACCTCCGTCTCGCCGCCGACCCGCAACCCGTGGGACCTGTCCCGCTCGGCCGGAGGCTCCAGCGGCGGCGCCGCGGCCGCGGTCGCGGCGGGCCTGGCGCCGGCGGCCCAGGGCAGCGACGGCGCGGGCTCGATCAGGATCCCCGCCTCGGTCTGCGGGCTGTACGGCATCAAGCCCACCAGAGGCCGGATCAGCTTCGCCCCGATCATCCCCGACCTGGCCGGACTGTCGACCAACGGCCCGCTGGCCAGGAACGTCGCCGACGCCGCCGCGCTGCTCGACGTGATGACGCACAACAACCCCGGCGACCTCTACCACGCGCCGCCGCCGGAGCTCGGCTCCTTCACCGCCTACGCCGGCAGGGACCCGGGCCGGCTGCGGATCGCCCGCTACTGCGAGTCGGTCGTCCCCGGCGCGGAGCTGGACCCCGAGGTGCTCGCCGCCTACGAGCACGCCTCGGCGGAGCTGGCCGCCCTGGGGCACGAGGTGGTCGACATCGCGCCGCCGTTCTCGACCGACACGGTGCCGCAGTTCGTCACGCTCTGGTACGCCTTCGCGTGCATGCACCCGGTGGACCTCACCAAGCAGGACCGGCTGCGCCCGCTGACCGCCTGGCTGCGCGAGCGCGGCTTCGCGACCCCGGCGCCCGACTTCCTCCAGGCCCAGTCGGCGCTCCAGCTGGCCACCCGGTTCGGCCTGATGGTGACCAACGAGTACGACGCGGTGCTCACCCCGACCGTCACCGCCCCGCCCCGGCCGGTGGGCTGGTTCGAGGACGTGGACGGGCCGGAGGAGACCTTCGAGCGGATGAAGCGCTTCGCCGCCTTCCCCGCCATCTACAACGTCAGCGGCCAGCCCGCGGTGAACCTCCCGCTGTACTGGACGGAGCAGGGCCTGCCGATCGGGGTCATGCTGGCCGGGCGCTTCGGTGAGGAGGGTACGCTGATCTCGCTGTCGGCCCAGGTCGAGGCGGCCAGGGGAGGCTTCTGGAAGGGGCGCAGGCCGCCGGCCTGGTGAACCGGCCCCCGCCGCGGGCGGACCGGGTCAGGGCACCCGCGCCCGCAGCAGGGTCACCAGGTGGGCGGCGATGTCGTCCAGCAGGGTCGAGACCGGGACGGGGGCGCCTGCCACGGCGGAGAACAGGCTCGGCAGCCCCGGAAGGGGGAAGCCGTCCTCCTCCGCGGCCGCCTTGCCCACCTCGGTCTTGGCCAGCGCGAGCCGGCTGCGCTCCCAGGCCTCCAGGACCTCCTCGGGGGAGGGGACGCCGAAACCGTGCCCCACCGGGGCGGCGTGGCGCAGCCGTACCAGAGGGGTGTCGGCGAAGGCCAGCGCCACCCGCGCGCGCAGGGACAGGTCGTCGCGGAGGTCGGGCGCGACCCACTCCATCGCGGAGCAGGGGTTGCGGCAGGAGGCGACGCAGGTCGCCAGCGCCCCGGCCACCTGGCTGTGCTGCCGGTCGAAGTAGGCCCGCCAGCCCTCGGCCGGCTCCCCGGCCACCCGCAGGCTCCGGTTGGCGGCCGACTGCTCGGCCTTGGTGTGGTCGCACTCGCGGTCGCCGATCACGCCGAACCGGCTGCCGGGCGCGCCGAGCCCCACCGGCCAGCGGACCGGGTCGCCCGCGTGGCCGAGCACCGGCTCGAAGGCCAGCAGCGGAAGATACTCGCTGGCGATGTGCAGGGCGGCGACCATGGGGCTGAGCTCGCGCCGGTGCCACCGGACCGCGATCACCTCCAGCAGCAGCCCGTAGGCCGGGCGCAGGGACTCCAGCGCGCCGCGCGGCTGCTCCCTGGGCGTCTGCGGCATGGTGCAGGCCCGCGCGCGGCGCCGCAGGGCGGGCGGCACCTCACGCGCCTCGACCGCGAAGTCCTCCGCGTCGAGGGACAGCAGCCGCTGCCCGAACTCGCAGACCGCCATGATCTCCAGGTCCTCGGTGAGGACCTCCAGGTCGGCGAAGGCGTGTCGTCTGGCGAGTGTGACCAGCAGGTCCTGTACCGAGTTCACGATCTCACGTTCTCCGAGGTCCTCACGGGGAGAGCGGGCCCGCCTCCCCGCGCCCGTCACCGGGAATGCTATGCGGGAACGGCGACGCCCCCGCCGTCGGCGGCGGGGGCGTCACACTGTCCTGTCCTCCCTGTCCTGCGCTAGGAGGCGGCGTCCTTGGCCTGGGCGCGCAGGGCGCGGCGCACGCCGTCGGCGCCCTCCACGAGCAGGCGCTTGAGCGCGTGCGGCGGCCGGCTCTCCTCGATCAGCCGCTCGGTCTTGTCCACCGTCTCCTGGGAGATCGCCAGCGCCGGGTAGCAGCCGTTGGCGAAGTTCTGGGCGCTGTCGGAGGTCCAGGCCTCCCAGATGCGGCCGATCTCGGCGAAGTAGCGGTCGGCGTACGGCTCCAGCAGCTCCGGGTGGCGCGGGTCCATGAAGCCGAGGATCGTCGAGCGGAGCAGGGCGCCGCTCAGCTTGCCCTCGGTCATGGTCTGCCAGGCGGCGGCCTTGGCCTCGGCCGTCGGGATCGCGGCCCGGGACAGGACGGCGGAGCGCTCGCCGGTGGCGGTGGCGTCGCGCAGCAGCTCGGCGGCGATCTCCTCGTCGCCGAACACGCCGCCGGAGACCAGGGCCTGGGTGAGCGTCCAGCGCAGGTCCGCGTCCACGGTCAGCCCCTCCAGCACCGTCGTGCCGTCCAGCAGGCCCTTCAGGAACGCCAGGTCCTCCTGGGAGGAGGCCACCGCGGTGAGGGCGTTGAGGAAGGCCAGCTGGTGGTCGGAGCCGGGCGCGGCCCTCTCGACGAGGGAGCGCAGCGCGGAGGCCTGCAGGGCCAGGCCCTCGGTGCGCCAGGCGGGGTCGGCGTACTGCTGGGTGGCCTGGCGGGCCTGGCGGAGCACGGTCTGGGCGACGGTGATGTCCTTGATGGACTCGATGCCCGACAGCACCAGCGCGACGTAGTCGCGGGTGGACATCTCGGCGTCCCGGGTCATGTCCCAGGCGGCCGACCAGCACAGCGCCCGGGGCAGGGACTCGGTGAACCTGGCGATGCCGCCCTCGACCAGGGTGCGCAGCGAACGCTCGTCCAGCCGGATCTTGGCGTAGGTCAGGTCGTCGTCGTTGAGCAGGACCAGGTCGGGCTGGACCTCGCCGACCAGCTCGGCCACGGCGGTGCGGGCGCCGACCACGTCGAGCTCCACCCGCTTGACCCGCACCAGGGCGTCGTCCCGCAGGGAGTACAGGCCGATGGCGACGCGGTGCGAGCGCAGCGTCGGGTAGTCGGCCGGGGCCTCCTGCAGCACGGAGAAGCTGGTGAAGCGGCCCTCGTCGTCGACCTCGAAGGCCGGGCGCAGGGTGTTGACCCAGGAGGTCTCCAGCCACTCCTTCGACCACGACGACAGGTCGCGCCCGCTGGTGCGCTCGAGCGCCGACAGCAGGTCCGACAGCTCGGTGTTGCCCCAGGCGTGCTCGTTGAAGTAGTCGCGCACGCCGGCCAGGAAGTTGTCCAGGCCCACGTAGGCGACCAGCTGCTTGAGGACCGAGGCGCCCTTGGCGTAGGTGATGCCGTCGAAGTTGACCTCGACCGCGTGCATGTCGACGATGTCGGCGGCGATTGGGTGGGTGGAGGGCAGCTGGTCCTGGCGGTAGGCCCAGGCCTTCTCCACGTTGGCGAAGGTCGTCCAGGCGCCCTGGCCCCAGCGGGTGGCCTCGGCCTGGCACAGCACCGAGGCGTAGGTGGCGAAGGACTCGTTCAGCCACAGGTCGTCCCACCAGCGCATGGTGACCAGGTCGCCGAACCACATGTGCGCCATCTCGTGCAGGATCGTCTCGGCGCGGCGCTCGACGACGGCGTCGGTCACACGCGAGCGGAAGACGTAGTCCTCCAGGAACGTCACGCACCCGGCGTTCTCCATCGCGCCGGCGTTGAACTCCGGCACGAACAGCTGGTCGTACTTGCCGAACGGGTAGCGGATGCCGAAGATCCGGTGGAAGAAGTCGAAGCCCTGCCGCGTGATCTCGAAGAGGTTGTCGGCGTCGAGGTGCTCGGCGAGCGAGGCGCGGCAGTACAGGCCCAGCGGGATGCCGTCGTGCTCGGAGGTCACCTTGTGGTACGGCCCCGCGCACAGGGCGGTGATGTAGGTCGACATCACCGGGGTCGGCGGGAAGTGCCAGCGCCTGGCGTCCTGGAGCGCGCCGTGCTTGCCGCGGTGGCCCTCCAGATCCTCGATCCGGTCGGCCGCGGCGTTGGAGACGACCTCCCAGTAGGAGGGCGCGAGCACGGTCAGCTCGAAGGTCGCCTTCAGGTCGGGCTGGTCGAAGCAGGCGTACATCCGGTGCGCGTCGGCCGTCTCGAACTGGCTGTGCAGATAGACGTTCTTGTCGACCGGGTCGACGAACCGGTGCAGGCCCTCGCCGGTGCGCATGTAGGAGCAGTCGGCGTCGACGCGCAGCTCGTTCTCCTCGGCCAGGTTCGGCAGCGGGAGCCGCCCGGTCTCCAGGTCGTAGGTGGCGACGTCCAGCTCGACGCCGTTCAGCACGGCGCTGCGCAGCTTGGCGCCGGCCAGGTCGATGAACGTCTCCGCACCCGCACGGCTGCTGGTGAAGCGGACCGTGGTGATGCTCTCGAAGCGCTCCTCGCCCTCGGTCAGGTCGAGCTCCACCGCATACGACTGCACGCTGAGCAACCGTGCGCGCTCGCGGGCTTCGTCACGGGTCAGATTGCCTGCCACTACCGCTCCCTCGTCACGACGTCCTCCGCTCCCTTGCGAAGGGCTGCCTGAATCCTGCCATGGGAGGCGGGAGAACGCCGCCCCGGAGGCGTACCCACCGATTGATCACTACATATGAGGATAAAGGGGAGGGACGTGGCAATAATCCGACGCGGAATACGGGCCGAGGCCCTCAGGTTGTTGCGAGGCGGAATGTCTCCTTGACGAGGAAGCTGGACACATGACTGAGCGCACGCCGGTCGACCTCTGGTTCGACCCGTTCTGTCCCTTCGCCTGGATGACCTCGCGCTGGCTGCTCGAGGTGGAGAAGGTGCGGCCCGTCGAGCCGCGCTGGCACATCATGAGCCTGAACATCCTCAACGAGGACAAGGACGTCCCCGACGCCTACCGCGAGATGATCGCCAAGGCGATCGGGCCGGTCCGCGTGGTCGCCGCGGTCCAGGAGAAGTACGACTCCGAGACCGTCGGCCGCCTGTACACCGAGCTCGGCGTCCGCTTCCACAACCAGGGCAGGATCAAGCAGCTCGACACCCTGCGCGAGACGGTCGAGGAGGCCCTGGAGGCCGCCGGGCTGGACCGCTCGTTCGCCGACGCCATGGACTCCGAGGACTACGACGAGTCGCTGCGCGCCTCGCACAACGACGGCATCAACCGGGTCGGCCAGGAGGTCGGCACCCCGGTGATCGCGGTCGGCGACGTCGCCTTCTTCGGTCCCGTCATCTCGCCCGCTCCCAAGGGCGAGGAGGCCGGTCGCCTGTGGGACGGCGTCCACACGGTCGCCGGCTTCGACGGCTTCTTCGAGCTCAAGCGCTCCCGCACCCGGCCGCCGATCTTCGACTGAGCCGCGTGGCCGTGGCGGGGCGTCCGCCCCGCCACGGTGCAGGTCTGGACATTACGACTTTTTAAGGATCCTCGGCATTTCCTCCGGATCTGGACAGTTCGTCGTACGCTCCTGTCAGGAGGCGGCCACGGGTCCGCTTCGGCGAGGGGCGTACTTACTGTGTGTAATGCAGACGACACGCTGAGTAATCAATGGAGCTCTCGCCTTCTCACGTTCCGCGCGCAAGGATGAAGGCATGCGTCACCTTTACCTGAACGGAGCTTGGCAGGCCTCGGCCTCGGGCGAGAGCATCGACGTGGTCAACCCCGCCACCGAGGAGCTGATCGATCGGGTGCCGGCGGGATCGCCCGCGGACGTCGAGGCCGCGGTGGCCGCCGCCAGGGCCGCCCTGCCCATGTGGTCCGCCACGGCCCCCGCCGAGCGGGGCAAGTTCCTGGCCGCCGCCGCCGACCTGCTGCACGAGCGCGCCGACCAGATCGCCAGGATCATCTCCACCGACATGGGCGCCCCGTACGGCCTGGCGATGAAGGTGCAGACGCTGATGCCCGCCGGGGTCCTGGCCTCCTACGCGAGCCTGACCGAAACTTACGACTTCGACACCAAGCGGATCGGCAACTCCTGGGTGCTGCGGGAGCCGGTCGGCGTGGTCGGCGCCATCACGCCGTGGAACTACCCGCTCCACCAGATCGTGTGCAAGGTCGCGCCGGCGCTCGCAGCGGGCTGCACGGTCGTGCTCAAGCCCAGCGAGGTGGCGCCGCTGGTGGCCTTCGCGCTGGCCGGGATCTTCGACGAGGCCGGTCTGCCCCCCGGCGTGTTCAACATGGTGAGCGGTCACGGGCCGGTGATCGGCGAGGCCATCGCCGCCCACCCCGACGTGGACATGGTCTCCTTCACCGGCTCCACCCGCGCGGGCCGCCGGGTCGCCGCGATCGCCGCCGAGACGGTCAAGCGGGTGGCGCTGGAGCTCGGCGGCAAGTCGGCCAGCGTGATCCTGCCGAGCGCCGACCTGCAGACCGCGGTCAAGGCGACGGTGGCCAACGCCTTCATCAACTCGGGCCAGACCTGCTCCGCCTGGACCCGCATGATCGTCCACCGCGACCAGTACGACGAGGCCGTCGCCCTCGCCGTCCAGGCCGCGGCCAAGTACACCGTGGGCGACCCCTTCGACGAGGGCACCAGGCTCGGCCCGCTGGTCTCGGCCGTGCAGCGCGACCGGGTCGTGCGCTACATCAACCGCGGCCAGGAGGAGGGCGCGCGGCTGGTGGCCGGCGGCACCGACCGCCCGCTCGACCGGGGGTTCTACGTGGAGCCCACGGTCTTCGCCGGGGTGGAGCCCGGCATGGTGATCGAGCAGGAGGAGATCTTCGGTCCCGTCCTGGCGGTCATCCCCTACACGCGGGGCGAGGACGAGGCCGTCTCCATCGCCAACGGCACGCCGTACGGCCTGGCGGGCGCGGTGTGGGCGGACAACGAGAGCAACGCCGTCTCCGTGGCCCGGCGCCTGCGCACGGGCCAGGTGGCGATCAACGGTGGCCGGTTCAACCCGCTGGCGCCCTTCGGCGGGTACAAGCAGTCGGGCATCGGGCGCGAGCTGGGCGAGTTCGGCCTGGAGGAGTACCTGGAGACCAAGTCCCTGCAGATGTGAGGGCCCGCGGCGCCGGTCAGGGCGTCTGCAGCAGGACCTTCCGCGCGGCGTCCTTGGCCAGCCGGTCGACGTAGAGCGAGCCGTTCACGTGGTCGGTCTCGTGCTGGAAGCAGCGGGCCAGCAGGCCTCGGGCCTTGACCCGGACCGGGCGGCCCAGCCGGTCCACGCCGGTGACGGTGACCCCGGCGGCCCGGGGGGTCTTGGCGTAGATCGGCTTGCCGGTGTCGCGGCCGGGGACCGACAGGCAGCCCTCCTCGTCGACCACCACGGTGTCGTCGTCGATCGTCAGCTCGGGGTTGATCACGTGGCCCTTGCGGTTGCTGCAGTCGTAGACGAACAACCTCTTGGACACGCCGATCTGCGGACCCGCCAGCCCCACGCCGTCGGCGGCGTACATCGCGGCGAACATCTCGTCGATCAGGTGGCGCAGGTCGCGGTCGAATTCGGTGACCGGCTCGGCGGGCGTGCGCAGGACGGGATCCCCGATCACTCGGATGTCACGCATGTGGGGCTCTCTCTTGTAAGGGTTCCAATAGCGGACCGGCTATTACTTTAGCCGGGGTGGGCGTCGAGGGGGCCACCCATACCTGCGAAACTGGGCGGGTGCGTGTCTACATCGGTGCCGACCATGCCGGCTATGAGTTCAAGAACCACCTCGTCTCCTGGTTGAAGGAGCGCGGTCACGAGGTGACGGACTGCGGTCCCTTCGTCTACGACGCCGAGGATGACTATCCGCCGTTCGTGCTGCGCGCGGCCGAGGGCGTCGCCAATGACCCGGGCAGCCTGGGGGTCGTCATCGGCGGCTCGGGCAACGGGGAGCAGATCGCGGCCAACAAGGTGCGCGGCATCCGCGCGGCGCTGGCCTGGAGCGAGGACACCGCCAAGCTCGCCAGGGAGCACAACGACGCCAACGTGATCAGCGTGGGCGCGCGGATGCACCCGCAGGAGGAGTCGACCCGGTTCGTCGAGATCTTCCTCGCCACGCCGTACTCCGGCGCCGACCGGCACACCCGCCGCATCGACCAGCTGTCGTCGTACGAGACGACGGGCGAGCTCCCGCCGCTGCCCTGACCCTTCGGCCGCCCTGACCGTCCCGGCCGGCCGCTCCTACGCAGGGGCCCGGCCGGCGGGGCTCACTTGTTGTTGTCGCGGCCGCGGCGCGACTGCTCCCTGCGCGGGGTCTCATCGCGCAGGGGGCGCCGGTCCGCGGCCTCCTGCTGCTCCTGGGAGGGCCGGGACACGTCCCGGGCCCGCATCGCGGTGAGCGAGGTGATCTGCAAGCTCTGCAGTGCCATGCCGCCACGATAACCCGCGGGCACACCCCTTTCGAAGGTTGCGGGCCTGCCCGCCGCGCCGGCGGGCACGTTTCCCTCCCGCGGTCCGGTCCGGCGAGCCCGGGCTCCGTCAGAACATCAGGCCCGCCCAGGGCGCCGGCTCCCACGACAGCGCGGTAGACAGCTCCCGTACGGCTCCGGCCCGCGCCTCGCGCACCACGCCCGCCTCCTGCAGCGGGGTGAGCGGTCGCCCGCCGAGATAGGCCGCGCCCAGGGCGCTCACCGGGAGCGCGACGTCGGCCGGGTCGTCCACCGGCACGCACCGGGCGCCGGAGGCGTCGGCCGACAGCCGCCAGCTGCGGGCGTTCCACGGGCAGACCGGGTCGTCGACCTCGATCACCACGTCCACGGGCGCCGCGTAGCGGCGCGCGGTCAGGGCCCGGTCGACGTCCACCACCCGGATCCACAGGTCGTCCACCCAGGTCGCGTTGAGCCGGCGGGGGTCGGCCAGCAGGTGGATCAGCGGGTCGTCGGCGGGGCGGTTCCAGGACTTGATCCGGGAGACCAGGTCGCGGTCGAGCACGTGCCGCCAGAGCAGCGCGTAGGCGGCCGGGTCGAGACCGAAGAGCTCGCGCAGCCGCAGCTCGCCGTCCGGCAGGCCCTGGTCGTTCCAGCTCGCCTTGATCCGGAACAGCGCGTAACCCCGCGGGCCGTCGCCGTCCTCGACCACGACGGCGCGCAGCGGCCCGGCGCCGCCCTGGTCGGCCTCCTGGTCGGACAGCGCCGCGTCCCAGCGCGCGGGCGTGCGGGCGTAGAGCCCGGGACGGCTGCCGAGCACGGCGTCGAAGACCTTCTCGAAGATCCCCCTGGCCTCGGCGGGCTTGACGATCCGCAGCCGCAGCGAGGGGTCGGCCGGGGCGTGCGGAGCCAGGGCGCCACCGTGCCGGGGGATGTCGAAGATCAGGCTGTCGGCGGCCCTGCCGTAGCCGAACCGCCCGTAGATCACCGCCTCGGAGGCGTAGAGCGCGGCGACCGCCTCGCCCCGCTCGTGCAGGTCGGTGAGCTGACGCTTCATCAACGCGGACAGTACGCCCCGCCGGCGGTGCGAGGGGAGCACGCCGACCGCGGTGACGCCGCCGACCGGGATGGGCCCGCCGGGCACCGTCATGGTGAAGCTGCACACCGCGGTGACGCCCACCAGCTGGTCACCGTCGTAGGCGCCCAGGGAGCGCTCGAACTCGGTGTTGCCCTTGAACAGCTCCGCGCGGTGCGGGGGGATGGTGCTGCCGAACGCCTCATCGTCGACCGCCAGCCAGTCGGACCAGTCGGCCTCGGTCATCGGGCGCAGGGTGAAAGTCATCTTCCCCACGGTAGGTGAGCCGTACCACGGCGGCCATTCAATATCCGTGCCGGATGATCTAGGCGTTGGTCAAGTGGGCTGCCCAAAGCGGGGGTGGAGCGCTACAGTCAGGCGCATCATGAGTTCCCGTCCGGTGCCGTTGATCCCTCCAGGGCTCCGCGCGTTCCTGGTGCGGGTCCCCTTCCTGGTGCCCACGGTGCGGTTCCTCCGGCGCGGACCGCTGGCCCGCGACCGCAACCTCATGATCACGCTGATCGTGCTGAGCCTGGCCCTCGGGATCCTGGCCGCCCGGGTCTCGGTCGAGTGGTTCTCGCCCGCCCTCATGATCCCGATCATTCTCGTCGGCGGCCTCCAGCTCCGGCTGCGCAGCCTCGCCGTACTGCTGGCCGCGATCGCGGTCGCGCTGGTCTACGTGGGCGTCACCGGCGGCTTCGGCTACATCGGCCCGGGTCTGCTGGCGGCCTTCGGCTTCACCTCGGTGCTGGCCGGGGTGATGGCCCGCACCCGGGGCAAGCTCGGCGTGCAGGGGCTGCGCGGCGACGTGATGCTCCTCGAACTGCGCGAGCGGCTCAAGAAGCAGAGCGAGCTGCCCCAGCTGCCCAAGGACTGGGGCACCAAGGTGGTGCTCAAGCAGGCCGGCGGCTCCTCCTTCGGCGGTGACTTCCTGGTCTCCTCGCGCGAGGGCGACACGGTGGAGCTGGCCCTGGTCGACGTCTCCGGCAAGGGCGTCGACGCCGGCACCCGGGCGCTGATGCTCTCGGGGGCATTCGGCGGGCTGCTCGGCTCGGTGAGCGACTTCCTGCCGGTGTGCAACGCCTACCTGCACCGCCAGCGCGAGGCCGAGGGGTTCGTCACCGCCGTCCACGTCCGGCTCAACCTCGCCACGGGCGAGTACGTCATCACCTCGGCCGGTCACCCGCCGGTGGTCAAGTTCGAGGCGGGCACCGGCACCTGGCGGGTCTCCCCGGCCAAGGGCGTGGTCCTGGGCGTCGTCCCGGACCTGCACTGCGAGCCCGACCAGGGGGTGCTCCGCAAGGGCGAGGCGCTCATGCTCTACACCGACGGGCTGATCGAGCAGCCCGGCCGTGACATCGACGCCGGTCTCGACCGCCTGCTGGGCGAGGCCGAGCGCCTGCTGCCCTCCGGGTTCTCCGCCGGGGCGCGCACCCTGGTGAACTCCATGTCGGCCGGGCACAACGACGACTGCGCCCTGATCCTCATCTGGCGGCCCTGAGCCCGGACACGAACGGTGTTCGGATGAATGCGCACCGTGACAAACCACATGGGTGTCATCGTGCAGCTGGTCACTGGCGAGTGCGGAACCTGACTGAGATTCTCGTATCAGTTATCCAGATGAATGCCGAAGACCCGGGGGATTCTCCGGCAACGGGGTGAAAAGGAACCGCATACCGTGGACAGACGATCCGGACCCTGTCGTCTCGTGGAATCTCACGATGTCGCGGGGCACGGGGTGCCAGGCCTGAACGGGCTGCCCGAGCGCGTCCCCGGAGAGGCGAAGCGGCGCATCGACTCCACCGACCGGAGGAGCGGGTGGGCTTTCGTGGCCGATCTCGACGGTGAGGACGCCCGTCACGACCTGCCGGCCTCCGCATAGCCGACGATCACATCGCTGATGGTGCGAGCACTGAAGATTCCGGGCTCCGGGGAACGGCGCGGTTGTTCCGGAGTCCGGAATCTTCAGTGGTCGCACCGGCCGCGGCCGGTGTGCCCTTGCTCACACTCTTTCACGCGCGAAGCTTTCAGGTGGTGCGTTCGCCGATATCCGTGCTCACGACCGATCGGGACACCCCTTGTCGCGACCGCTCGTCAGCGGATATCCGGCCGGTACGGCACGGCGTGACCGATCCTCACCTCTCGGAGAATGGCCGACGCTGTGACCGGTCGTCACGGTACGACCGACGCTGTGACCGGTCGTCACGGTACGACCGACGGTGTGACCGGCCGCCGCGGCATGGCCGGCCGTCACAGCCAGCCGGCCTCGCCGGCGATGCGCACCGCGTCGAGCCGGTTGCGCGCCCGGGTCTTGCACATGATGCGTGACAGGTGGTTGCGGACCGTCCCCACGGACAGGAAGAGCTCCTCGGCGATCTCATCGGACCGCGCGCCCCGCGCGGCCAGCCGGAGCACGTCCAGTTCCCTCGGGGTCAGGAGAGTCTCCTCCGGGCCCAGGGCGGCCACGGCGAGGTCGGAGTCCACCGCCCGGCGCCCGGCAGCGACCCGGCGCACGCCCTCGGCGACCTCCTGCGCCCCCACCTCCAGGCTCATGAGCCCGAGGGCGTGGACGGCGAAGGCGCGGCGGACCTGGCCCGGGGTCGGCTGCCGGGACAGGATCAGCACCCGGCAGGAGGGGACCCTCTCGTGCAGCCGGAGCGCGGTGGAGAAGCCGTCGGCGCCGGGCAGATCCAGTCCGATGATCGCCGCGTCCGGCTCGTGCCGCAGCACGGCGGAGACGACGTCGTCACCGGTGTCCAGGTCGGCCACCACCTTCAGGTCGGCCTCGCCGTCCAGTGACGCCACCAGACCGAGGCGGACCAGGGGAAGCTGCTGGGCGACCAGGATCCCGATCAAGGCACCCTCCCGGGTGATGTGTCACGTGGTGACCGTGTGATTGCGTACCGTTAACAAAGTGTCTCCATTCGGCAAAGCGTGCGCAAGTCACCCGGCTGGAAGGCTTGAAGTGAAGGCCGGTGGAGAGGTCGGTATGTCGGCTAGTCTCTTATGGGGCATTGTTGATGAATCCGCTACTGGGGGACCTGTGGACTGGCCTTTCCTGATCGGAGTGGTCATCTTCCTCGTGGGGTTGATGGTCTCGATCGGCCTGCACGAGATCGGCCATCTGGTTCCGGCCAAGAGGTTCGGCGTCAGGGTCACGCAGTACATGGTCGGCTTCGGCCCGACGATGTGGTCGCGGCGCAAGGGCGAGACCGAGTACGGCATCAAGTGGATCCCGTTCGGCGGCTATATCCGGATGATCGGCATGCTGCCGCCCCGGCGCACCGACGCCCCCGGCACGGTCCGCTCGGTCTCCACCGGTCCCTGGCAGGGACTCATCGAGAGCGCCCGGGAGGTCGCGCTCGAGGAGGTCCGCCCGGGCGACGAGAACCGCGTCTTCTACCGCAAGCCCTGGTGGCAGAAGGTCATCATCATGGCCGGCGGTCCGGCGATGAACTTCGTGCTGGCCTTCATCCTGTTCGCGATCGTGCTCATGGGCTTCGGGGTCACGGTGCAGAAGCCGCAGATCTCCACGGTCCCGGAGTGCGTGAAGACCGCCGCCGAGTACGCCAAGAACCCCAACTGCACCTCCGCCGACCAGGCCAGCCCCGCCGCCGCGGCCGGGCTGCGGCCCGGCGACGTCATCGTGGCGGTGGCGGGCAGGCCCGTCACCACGTGGGAGGCGGCCACCCGGGCCATCCGCGGCAACGGCGCGGGCCCGGTCGAGATCGGGATCGTCAGGGCCGGGCAGAACATGACCCTGAACGCCACGCTCATCGCCCAGGACCGCGAGTCGCTCGACGAGCCCGGCAAGATGGAGCGGGTCGGCTATCTCGGCGTCAGCCCGACGCAGGTCATCGAGCGGCAGAGCTTCGGCGCCGTCGTCGCGCACATGGGCGACCTCACCTCGCGGACCGCCGCCGCGCTGCTGCGCTTCCCGGAGAAGATGGTCGGGGTCTGGCACGCGGCCTTCTCCGGCGAGGAGCGCGACAAGAACGGCCCCATCGGCGTCATCGGCGTCAGCCGCATCGGCGGGGAGATCGCCGCCTCCGACGCCCCGCTGGAGAACAAGATCAGCATCTTCATCAGCCTGCTGGCGAGCTTCAACCTGGCGATCGGCATGTTCAACCTGATCCCGCTGCTCCCGCTGGACGGCGGGCACATCGCCGGCGGCCTCTGGGAGGGCGTCAAGCGCGGCTTCGCCCGCGTCACCCGCAGGCCCGAACCGGCGCACGTGGACATCGCCAAGGTCCTCCCGCTGACCTACGCGCTGGCCTTCACCATGATCATCATGGCCGGCCTGCTCATGTACGCCGACCTGGTCAACCCGATCCGGCTGGCCGGCTGATCCTCCGGCGGGTACGGCGCGCACGCCGTACCCGCCGATATGGTTGCCCCGTGGAAGAGGGCACGCCGGGGGCGGCGATCGATGTGGCACTGTTCCGGTTACGCCGGATCTGGGCGCGTCCCCTGCGTGCACGCAAGGCCGCCGAACCGCAGCGGCCGGTCCAGATGTCCAACGTGATGGTCGTGCACGCCGTGCACAAGCTGAGCCTGGACGTCCCCGAGGTGACCGTGGGGGCCGTCGCCGAGCAGCTCGACGTGGACCCCTCGACCGCGAGCAGGCTGGTCAACGACGCCATCGCGGCGGGCCTGGTGGAGCGCGAGGAGTCCTCCGTCGACGCCAGGCGGGCCCGGCTGGTGCTGACCGGCGCGGGCGGCCGGGTGCTGGAGGCCGTGGTCCGCTATCGGCGGGCCTACCTCGACGGCCTCATGGCCGAATGGGACCGGGCCGACCGCGAGGACTTCGCCCGCCTGCTCACCCGCTTCGCCGAGGCGGCCATCGCCCGCCCGGCGGACCTCACCGGCCTCGACCGCGTGATCGCCGAAGCCCTGCGGAACGGCGGGGCCGCGGAGGCCGGCGAGGTCGCGCAGGCGGGTGGGACCGCGCAGACCGGCGAAGTCACGGAGATCGGCGAGGTCGCGGAGGCCGGCGAGGGTGTGAATGCCGGCGGGACCCGGGAAGGCGACGGGCGCGCTCGCGGGAGGTGATCCCCGGCCGGCGCCTACTCTCCGGTGACGCCGTCGATCTGCTGGCGGATGATGTCGGCGTGGCCGTTGTGCCGGGCGTACTCCTCGATCATGTGGACGAGGATCCAGCGGAGCGAGACCTCCTCGCCCCGGCGCAGGGACTTGCCGACCGTGTCCAGGGAGAGCCCGGCGGAGAGCTCGCGGGCGTTCTCGATCTCGGCCCGCCAGCGGGCGAAGGCCTCATCGGCCGACGCGTCGGCGATGTCGTCGAAGTCCCCGTCGGGGTTGTCGTCGGTCCAGTAGAGCGCCTGGACGCCCTCGCCGTTGAGGATGTTGCGGAACCAGTGCCTCTCGACCTCGCTCAGATGGCGGACCAGGCCGAGCAGGGAGAGCGTGGAGGGCGTGGAGGGGCGGAGCCGTAGTTGCTCCTCCGACAGGCCCTCGCACTTGACGGCCAGCGTCTCGCGGTGCCAGTCCAGGAAGGAGTGCAGGGTGGACGCCTCGTCGGCGATGAAGGGCGGATCTACGCGGTTGTCAGTCATGGGGGCCCATCCTGTCCCAGCAGCTGTCCTCTGTCATGTCATTTCTCCCTGTTTGGCGGAGGAGTCTCTTTTGTTCGGGCGGTGAGATCCCTCCGACGGGATCGGGTGGTACGGGAACCCGATGGGAGCGGGCGGTGTACCTGTGGGCATGAGAAGAATTCTGCTGATCCTGGCGATCGTCTTCCCCGTGCTGGCTCTGGGGGCGCCGGCGCAGGCGGGCGGATGGGCGCTGACCCTCATGGACCCCGTCCCCACGGGGGTCCGCCCGGACACGACCTACACGGTGGGGTTCTGGCTGCTCCAGCACGGCACGCACCCCTACTACGGCGACGACCTGGGCGAGGTCGCCCTGGAGTTCACCAGCGAGAAGAAGACCGTCCGCTTCGCGGGCACGGAGCTCGCGGAGCCGGCCCATTACGCGGCGGCTGTCTCCCTGCCCGCGGGCACCTGGCAGGTGAAGGCCATCCAGGGCTGGTTCGCGCCCCACGAGATCGGCACCCTCACGGTGCCGGGTGATCTGAAGATCGCTCCGCTCCCGGCGGACATCCAGCGGATGATCGAGGGCCAGGAGAGCCACCGCGCGGACTACTGGGGCGTGATCCGCCCGCCGGGCATCCCCCCGGGCAAGTATCCGCGCGCCTCGGTGTCGCCGGAGCCGGCCGCCACCCCCGCGGCCTCCGACACCGCGTCCGCCACCCCCGCCGGAGGCGCCGCGCAGCCGCCCGGCGACACCGCGGACGCCGCCGGGGTGACCGGTGACACGACCACGGTCGCCGTCGTCGAACCGGCGCAGTCCTGGTGGCGCCCGCCGTACACGGTGGCCGTAGTGCTCCTGGCCGCCGTCGCCCTGGCGGCCCTGACCTACCGCGCCCGCCGTCGTTGACCGTGCCCGCTCCGCCGTTCCCGCCGCTGCCGGTTCTCGCTCCACTGCTCCCGCCGCTGCCGGTTCCCGCTCCGCCACGCCCTCCGGCGGCGGGAGCCCGCGGTCTATCGCGACGGCGGGCCGGTGGTCGGGCGGGGGCGGTTGCCCGGGTAGTCGGGGTAGCCGTAGCCGATGACCTCGGAGGCGTCCCGGACGCGGTGTTCGACCCGGCCGCGGTCGGTGTTGCCCTCGACCGTGGTGATGGTGCCGTCGCCGTTGTCGTGCTTGACCAGGCCCATGTGGTCGATGCGGTAGATGCCCGAACCGCCGTCGTCGTCGAGGTCGAAGTAGACGAGGGCGCCGGGTCTGGGGGTGTCGCCCCAGCGGTCGCGGTCCTGGAACCATCCGGCCCAGGCCACGGCGTAGGCGTCCGCGCCGACCGTGCGCCGCAGGCCCAGCTGCGCGCCGGCCCAGGAGATGAACATCGCGCACCAGGGGGCGTTGGTGTACTTCTCCATGACGCCGCCGTCGCGGGCCAGGGTCTCCCAGGCCCGGGACGAGTCCATGTACCAGGCGTGGAACTCGGTGCCGCCGCCGTCGGCGTCCTCCTTGACACCGATCTTCCCCTCGGCCACCCGGATCATGTCCGCCGCCGTCGCGCCCGTACGGCGCGGCTTCCCGGGGGCGGGTGCCGGCGTCGCGGCGGAGGCCGCGGCCGCTGGACGGGTCTCGGCCGAGGTCCGGGCGAGGGTGTCCGGCCCCAGCGCGGGGATGCCCACGGGGGCCACTCCCGCGACCAGGGCCACGCCCGCGGCGGCGCGCAGCAGGTAGGCGGGGAGCATGAGCTGGCTGGAATCGCGGTACTCGGTCATGGTGGAGACCCATCCATGTCTTCCGGGTCGCGTACGGGCGCCTCTCGCGGAGAGGCCGGGCGGCTCGGTCGTTCCTTCCTCCGGGACCCGTCACGGGCCGGGCGGGTCCACCGCCCGGCCGACTATCCCGATCGACTGTTATGCGACCTTTTATGGCATTTTGTCGGAATCACCGGCCAGTCTAGCACCGGCGGGCAAGAAGAAACGATCAAGGTCCCGGCGGCCCGGAGCGCTCGCCGCCGCATCTCGGCGCGTCTCAGTACATGGAGATGTGCGGGTGGTCGTAGTGGTTGGCGGTGACGCCGCCGCGATCGGACATGAAACGCCAGCCTGATCCGTGGTTGATGCGCTGACGCCAGATGACGTACTTCACGCCCAGCTTGCCCTTGTTCTTGATCGCCCAGGCGGCGATCTCGTCGCCGAGCTTCATGTTGGCGGCCGTGGGCATCGTGCCGCCGGTGCTCATCATGAAGTCGCAGGCGCGGCCGAGCGGGTGCTCGCCGCCGTCGTTGACCGGCCGGTAGCAGCCCACCGCGTACGGCAGGTTGAAGCGCCGCATGATCGCGTCGCGCATGTTCCTGGTCCGGTCGGTGATGTTGTCGGCGCCGTTGGGCAGCTGCGGGAGCCAGCTGCCGTCGGAGCGGCGGCCCGACCCCAGCGGGACGAGTTTGTCGAGCTTGCGCTTGATCTCCTGGATCAGGTCCTCGGCGTCCTCGCGCTGGCCCTCGACCTCGTCGGCCTCCTGGCGGATCTCCTCGGTGAGGTCGGCGGCCCGTTCGGCGGCCTGCTTCCTGCGGTCGCGGCTCTGCGCGAAGCCCTCCAGGTAGGCGCTCTGCTGGGCGGTCAGCTGCTCCATCACCGCGGCGGCGCTCATGTCGCCCTCACCGCCGCCGAACGGCAGCGCCGGTATGCCGCCGGAGCTGCTCTGGTAGCGGAGCTGGACGATGGAGTCCACCTCCTGCTTGGCGGTGGCGTAGGTCTCCTCGGCCTTGCGCAGGTTCGCCTTGGCCACGCCCTCGGCCTTCTGCGCCTTGCGCAGGGACTCGCGCTTGGCCGCGTAGGCCTCGATGAGCCTGTCCACCCGCTTGTTGAGCTTGGACAGTTCCTTCCGCAGCTCGGCCTCGGTGGGCTTGGGCGCCGCGCTGCCCTCGGTGGGAATCCCGAGGGTGAACCCGAGTGCCGAGAGCAGGCAGACGGCCACGGCGACCCGGTGGAACGTGGGGGACGCGGGGGACGCAGCCGCCACGAACTCTCCTCTCCTTCAGCCGACCGGGTTAGCTGACGGGTTCGGACTGGAGGAAGTCCTTCCACATGCGTGGTTCACCCCAATTGCGGTGGTTCCCCGGTTCTTGGGCAAGGTGCCCAAGATTAGGCATATCGGCTGTTAAAGCCGACGTGCTGAAGGATAGTAGTGGTAAACCGATGGTCATGCGACTTCAAGCCGATACAAAGCAGTGATCAGCTTGTGACAACAACGCGCAAAAGCCGTGCTGCTTCCTCCGGCAGGACATCGTTCACGAATGCCCCCATGGCCGACTCCGAGCCGGCGAGGTACTTCAGCTTCTCCGGCGCCCGCCGGATGCTGAACAGCTCCAGGTGCGTGTAGGCCAGGTCCCTGCCGGTGTTCACCGGCGCCTGGTGCCAGGCCGCGATGTACGGCATCGGCACGCCGAACAGCCCGTCCAGGCGGCGCAGCACCTCGGTGTAGAGGGGACCGAAGGCGCGGCGCTCCTCCGGCTCCAGCCCGCCCAGGTCGGGCACCCGCCGGTGCGGATAGAGGTGCACCTCGAACGGCCAGCGGGCCGCGGCCGGGACGAACGCGGTCCAGTGCTCGTTGGCGGCCACCACCCGCACCTCCGCCTCCCGCTCGGCGGCCAGCACGTCGGCGAACAGGTTGCGCCCGGTCCGGTCGCGGTGGCGTTCGGCGGCCCCGAGGGTGAGCTTGGTGCGCGGCGTCACATAGGGGTAGGCGTAGATCTGGCCGTGGGGGTGGGCCAGCGTGATGCCGATCTCCGCCCCCCGGTTCTCGAAGCAGAAGACCTGCTCCACGCCGGGGATCGCCGACAGCTCCGCCGTACGGTCGGCCCAGGCCTCCATGACCAGCTCGACCTGCTCGGGGGAGAGCCGGGAGAAGGAGGAGTCGTGGTCGGAGGTGAAGCAGACCACCTCGCAGCGCCCGATGCCGGCGCGGACCTCGCTCAGCCCGCCTGCCTGCTCGTAGTCGCCGATCTGGGCGGAGAAGGAGGGGAAGCGGTTCTCGAAGACGACCACGTCGTAGGAGGCCGCGGGGATCTCGGTGAGGCGGCCGGGGGAGGAGGGGCACAG
Source organism: Paraplanobispora siamensis (assembly GCF_016863175.1). Taxonomy (GTDB): domain Bacteria; phylum Actinomycetota; class Actinomycetes; order Streptosporangiales; family Streptosporangiaceae; genus Planobispora; species Planobispora siamensis. The sequence goes on along the minus strand of NZ_BOOJ01000037.1, from coordinate 18,559 downwards.
AGGGCACTCGTCGGCGGGGGGCAGGAAGGTGCGGCCCTGCCGGTGCCCGGCGATCGCGATCCACTCCTCGGTGAGCGGGTCGTAGCGCAGCTCGGAGGCGACCGGCCGGGCGGGCAGCTCCCGGGTGTCGACCGCGCCGCGGTCCGCGCCGTCGTCGCGGTCGAAGTAGATCAGCTCCCGGCCGTCGGCCAGGTGGGTCAGGGTCCGCTTCACTGCTCCGCCACCCGGCTCTCCGGTGCGCTCTCGGCGATGATGAGCTCCCCGGCCCGGGCGGAGAGCTCCTCGCGAGCCTCCTCCGGCAGGCCGGAGTCGCTGATGACGACGTGGGCCTCGTCCAGTCCGGCGATGGTGCTGATCCCGACCGTCCCCCACTTGCTGTGGTCGGCGGGCACCACCAGGCGGTGCGCCGAGGCGACCAGCTCGCGGTTGGTCTCGGCCTCCAGCAGGTTGGGGGTGGTGAACCCGGCCCTGACGCTCATCCCGTGCACGCCCAGGAAGAGCGTGTCCACGTGGAGCCCGCGGATCGCGGCCACGGCGACCGGGCCGACCAGGGCGTCGGAGGGGGTGCGCACGCCGCCGGTCAGCACGACCGTGCGGTCCGGGCGGGGGGAGCGGTGGAAGACGTCGGCGATGCGGATCGAGTTGGTGATGACGGTCAGCTCGGGCACGTCGACGATGAGGTGGGCCAGCGTCCAGGTGGTGGTCCCGGCCGACAGGGCGATGGCGGTGCCGGGCCGGACGAGCGTGGCGGCCTGCCGGGCGATCGCCTCCTTCTCCGCCTGCTGGCGCACCGACTTGGCGGCGAAGCCGGGCTCCTCGGTCGAACCGGGACCGGCCGCCGTGGCGCCGCCGTGGACCTTCTCCAGCAGGCCGCGCTCGGCCAGGACCTCCAGGTCCCGGCGGATCGTCATGTCGGAGACGCCGAGGTCGCGCACGAGGTCGGCGACCCGCACACCCCCGTGGTTGCGCACCCGTTCGAGGATCGCCTGCTGCCGCTGTTGGGCCAGCATCCACCCACTCCTTAATCAAACATCTTCCTCCAAATTACCACAAACGATCCCGAGAGTCGTGTTTGATTGTGCGGAATAATCCCTCACAACCGGTCAAGCTCCGCGTGAAGGTTGCGCCGGGCCGCCTCCTCCAGACCGGCCACCCGGAAGATGGCGGGCAGGTCGAGCAGCGAGCGCAGTACCGCGGCGCGGCCGGTGCGGAAGGCCTCGTCGGGCACGAAGGCGTACTCCTCGCGTACGGCCGCCGCGTACGCGGCGTAGACCTCCGGCGGCGAGGCCAGGATCGCCAGGTCCGCGTCCGACAGCACGGCGCCGTCGGCGTCGCCCGGTTCGGGGTCGTGGGTGACCGTGAGCCTGACCAGCCGGGCCACCGTGGCCACCGCCTCCGGGTCCAGGCCCAGCTCGGGCAGGGCCCGCTCGGCCAGCCGCGCGCTGCGCTCCTCGTTGTCGCTGCGCCGCGGGTCGTAGACGGCGTCGTGGAACCAGGCGGCGAGCCGTACGAGGTCGGGGTTGCCGGCGTGCCCGGCCAGGGCGTCGACGTGGTCGAGCACCGCCGTCAGGTGGGCGGTCGTGTGGTATCTGCGGTGCGGTTCGCCGTACCGGGCGATCAGATCCAGTCCCAGATGGTCGGCCTCCGGGCCGGCCAGCTCCCGCCAGCGTTCCAGCAACTGTGAGCTCATGGCGGGAGCTTAGGGTGTCCGCCGGTTTGGGCCTTGTACGGCATGCCCGCCGGGAGGACGGTGGAGACCTGATCCCCCTGGACGAGAGGCGGCCGAGAATGGCGAGACGAGCACGCAAGGCCCGGGCCCGCAAGAAGAGGAAGGCCAACCACGGCAAGCGCCCCGCGGCACGCTGAGGCGCCGCGCGGCGGTGACCGCGTGAAGGCGGGCGTGTGAGAGGGCCCCGGGCCGCGCGAAGGCTCAGGCTCAGGTGCGGCGGTTCAGGTGCGGCGGCCCCAGGAGGCCAGGAGCCTGGTCTGGGGGTCGGGATCGGGGGGCAGCGGCTGCTGCTCCCCGATGACCCCCGCCTGGCGGTAGCCGTCCTCGGCCCCGGCGAACCAGTCGGCGCAGGTCTCTACCAGCTCGGGGTCGAGCCGGTCGTCCGCGCCGATCGCGCGGGCCAGGTCCCAGGTGTGGATCAGGGCGTCGGCGAACAGTTCGGTGATGTACTCCCTGCCCGGCACGTCCCCGAAGGACAGGTGGGTGACGCAGGTCAGGGAGCCGTCGGCGCTGGCGGCGTGCACGGCGGCCGAGGCCGCGGCGTCGAAGGCCTTGCCGGGGTCGTCGCCGAGCAGGTCGCCGTCGTAGGTGTCGCCGAGCTCGGCGACGGTGCGTCCGGCGAGGAGTTCGGGGACCCAGAGGCTCTCGCCCACCACGTGGTTGACCAGGGCGCGGACGTTCCAGTCCACGCACGGCGTCGCGTTCTCCCACTGTTCGGGTGCGATCCGGTGGACGAGAGCGCCGAAATCGTCCAGCGCGCGGCGGTATGCCTCGCGGATGTCGATGATCATCGTGCCCTCCCGAGTCGTCAATCCGACCGTAACCTCTGGGCGGCCAGTAGTCAGCGCACTCGTTGGGCATGACCGTACGGCGCGCGCCGTACGGGATGCCCACCACCGGCCCGGGGCGTCGCGGACACGGCGGGAGGGATCACGGCAGGTTCAGCTCAACCCAGATGATCTTTCCTTCGGCGACCGGCCGGAAGCCCCAGCGCCGGGCGACCCGGTTGACGAGCCGCAGACCCCGGCCGCCGTCCTCGGCGCCGGAGACCTGGCGGATGACCGGCGCCACGGGGGAGGCGTCGGTGACCTCGCACACCAGCGTCGGGCCGCGCAGCAGCCGCACCCCGATCGGGCCCTCCCCGGCGTGCCGGATCGCGTTGGTGACCAGCTCACTGACCATGAGTTCGGTGGTGTCGGCGAGCGAGCGCAGGTTCCAGCCGCAGAGCGTGGCGCGGGCGAAGCGGCGGGCGCCGGCCGCCGACCCGCTCTCCGGACGGAGGGTGATCTCGGCGACCTCCTCGGAGGACAGCTCGCTGACCCGGGCCAGCAGGAGCGCGATGTCGTCGCGCTCGTGTCCCGGGCGCTGCGCGCCGATCGTGCGGTCGCAGACCTCCTCCAGATCCGCGGTGCTCTCGGCGAGCAGCCGGCGCAGCTCGCCGATGCCCTCGTCGATGTCGCGGTCGCGGCTCTCCACCAGCCCGTCGGTGTACAGCGCGAGCACGGCGCCGGGCGGCAGGACGGTCTCGACCGTCTCGGCCGGGGCGTCGCCGATGCCCAGGGGGAGGCCGGAGGGCAGCTCGACCACCTCGGTCCCGCCGTCGGACCGCACGATGATCGGCGGCACGTGCCCGGCCCTGGCGAGGGAGCACAGCCGGGTGACCGGGTCGTAGGTGGCGTAGACGCACGTGGCGATCTGGGCGGAGTCCAGATCCTGGCTCATCCGGTTGAGCCGGAACAGCACCTCCCCGGGGCCCAGATCCAGGCCGGCGAGCGTGCGGGCGGCGGTGCGGAGCTGGCCCATCGTGGCGGCGGCCCTGATGCCGTGCCCCATCACGTCGCCGACGACCAGGGCGACCCGGCAGCCCGGCAGCGGGATCACGTCGTACCAGTCGCCGCCGACGCCCGCCAGATCGCTGGCCGGCAGGTAACGCGAGGCGATCGACAGGCCCAGCGGCCGGTAGAGGTCGGACGGCAGCAGGCTGCTCTGCAGGGTCAGCGCGGTACGGCGCTCGCGGCCGTAGAGCCGCGCGTTGTCCAGGCAGACGGCGGTCCTGGCGGCGAGGTCCTCGCCGAGCGTCACGTCCTGCTCGTCGAAGGGGGCGCTCTGCGGGGTGCGGGTGAAGACGACGAAGCCCAGAACCTGGCCGCGCGCCTTCAGCGGGACCACCAGGAACGAGCTGTCCTGCAGGACGCGGGCCACCGAGTCGCGCTTCCAGAACCGCCCGATCCTGGCGGCGGTCCCGGAGTCCAGCCGGGGGTACAGGATCGAGGTGCCGGTCGCCATGCAGGTGGCGTAGGGCGTCCAGGCCTCGTAGACGACGACCTCGTCCACCGGGAAGGCCTCGGCGTACTGCCCCGCCGAGGGGGCCGCCACGCCGACCGCGATGCGTCGCACCAGGGCCGAGCCGTCGGTGGTGCGGTGCGGGAACTCGCCCTCGGTGACGATCCGGTCCTGCACCAGGATGCCCGCCGCGTCGGCGAAGCGCGGTACGCACACCTCCATCAGCTCCCGGCCCGTCTCGAACAGGTCCAGGGTGCTGCCGATCCGGGTGCTCGCCGCGTTCAGCAGGGAGAGCCGCTCGTGCAGCGAGGCGGGGCTGCCGACCCGCGGCTCGCCCGCCCCCGGTGACGCGGTCACGAAACGACGGTTCATTCGTCCCACCGGGGGGCGGGCACCGGCGTCCACCACGGGGTGATCCCGAGGTCCTCGGCGATGGCGTTCGCGCCGTTGTAACCGGGGGCCGCGGAGACCGAGCCGCCGGGATGGCTGCTGGCGCCGCACAGATAGAGGCCGGTGACGGGGGTGCGGTAGCGGCCCAGTTCGGGGACGGGCCGGTTGCCGCCCAGCTGGGCGGGTTCGTAGGCGCCGACGTGGTGGCTGCCGCGCACCATGTTGATGCAGTGCCGCTCGATGTCGAGGGGGGAGAAGACGCTCTTGCCCAGTACGGCGCCCGTCAGGTTCGGCGCGTACTCCGCCCACTCGGCCAGCAGCCGCTCGCCGATCTCCTCGCGCCGCGCGTCCCAGGCGGCCGCGTCGCCGTCGAGGTCGTAGGGGGCCCACGGCCACCAGAACGCCACGTGTTTGCCGGCCGGCGCGTAGGAGGGGTCGAACAGCGTGGGGCAGGCGCCGTTGCCCGCCAGGCGGTCCGGCAGCCGGTCCTGGTGGATCCGGTCGAAGGTACGGCCCAGCTGTTCGCTGTCGTCGGCGCCGAGCACGAACAGGAAGGCCCGGTCCACGTCCGGCTCGAACGCGGCGGCCCGGTAGCGGGGCGCCTCGTCCAGGGCCAGGTGCAGGGATACCAGGCTGTGCCCGGCCCACCGGTAGGCGGCGACCTTGGCGGCGATCTCGGCGCCGAAGACGTCGGGGCCCGCCAGCCGTACCGTCTGGGGGGCGTCGACCGCGCTGACCACGAAACGGCGGGCGGTCAGCACGCCGCCGCCGGCCAGCCCGACCCCGGTGGCCCGGCCGTCGCCGACCAGGATCCGCTCGACGTGCCGGCCGGTGATCACCGTGCCGCCGTGCTCCTCGACCGCGCGGCGCAGCGCGAGCGCCACGTTCGCCGCGCCGCCCACGGGCAGGCCGAGCCTGGCGATGCGCGACAGGAGCCGGGGGAAGAAGCCTCCGGTGCCCGGGACGTTCTCGATGGAGATCGCGTGCAGGAACGACTTGAACAGCACCCGGACCTGGTCGCTCTCGAAGTTCCTGTCGACGGCCTCGTAGATGGACAGCGGGACGTAGCTGAGCAGGTCGCGGCCGAGGTTGCCCTTGAGCCGCTCGGCCAGGACGGGGGGAGGCAGCGGCTTGGAGTACAGGAAGCCGTTCATCAGCCCCCGGGCCGCCTCGGCGTAGCGCTCGTGCAGCTCCAGCCAGCGCTCGGCGTCCGCGGCGGAGAAGCGGGCGAAGGAGTCGGAGGTGCGCTTGGGGTCGGTGTAGACGGTGATCGCCCGGCCGTCCCTGAACAGGGTGGCGTGCTGGACCTCGGGATAGACGTAGCGCAGGCCGTGGCGGTGCAGCTCGAGGTCGGCGGGGACCGGCCCCTCCTCAAGGAAGTGGTAGTTGCTGTGGGTGTTGTGCCGGAAGCCCGGGAGGGTGAGCTCCTGGGTGGTGCAGCCGCCGCCCGCCACGTCGTTGCGTTCGACCACCGCGACGGACAGCCCGGCCCGGGCGAGATAGGCGGCGCAGGTGAGTCCGTTGTGCCCTCCGCCGATGACGATGCCGTCGAACTCGGTCACGGTCTTCTCCGCTCGCCTTGACTACGGCTCTGAGTAGAGCGTAAAGAACGATCTACGGTCAGGGGTCCCGTTCGCCGGAGAAGCCGCTATATTTCCTGATTTTTTCGGGGCTCCCCGAGCGTCAGAGAGATTGACTACCGGGTACGCGCGCTTGTCAGATGCGGGTGGGTCGCCGGGGGGATCGGGGCGGATCGGAAAGGGGGCGTCCGGGCGGTGACGCGGGCGCCGGGGTTCGGCGCGCGGCGTCCGGCCGCGGGTCGGCGTGCGGGTCTGAGCGGACACGGTTCGCCTCCGGGGGGATCGAGCGCTCACGGTGTCTCGGTGCTCTCAGTATCCGATGCATTACCCCGTGTAGTCCACCCTTGAGAGGCTTGCCCTTTTGCCCGTTTGTGCTGTCCTTCTCGCAGACCCCTTGCGGGGCCCTTGCGATCATCGGGAACCGGCGGGAGCGGATGCCGGTTCCCGCTGGTCGCGGACGTGGAGGCGGCCGGGCTCAGCCGGTCGTCGAGGCGTCCGCCTCCGGGCCCTCGCCCCCCAGCCGGACGCGCAGGGCCCGGGCGAACCAGTCGGAGGCCGGTGCCGGGCTCTCCGGAGCGGGCCAGCCGTTGACCACGGCGAGCAGGCGGAGGTATCGCTCCCGGCGAGGGTCGCCGGCGGTCTCCAGCCGGGCCAGCAGCCGGCGCCGGAAATCGGCGTCATCGGGCCGGCCGGCGATGTCCGCGCATCGGGTCGTCACGGCCGAGACGATCGGATCGGCCCGGGAGGAGACGGGGTCGACGCCGGCGGCCAGGGCCGGGCCCACCCGGTCACGGACGATCGCGACGCTGTCGGGCCGCACGCCCGCCGTTCCGCCCATGGCGCGCTCGGCGGCGTACTGCTCGGCCGTACGGCGCATGAGGACGCGGAAATCCGGATCCTGGGACAGCTCGGCCAGCTCCACCCACGCCTCGACCTGCCCGGGATCGGGGTCGTCGGGCAGTTCCGGGGTCATCGAGCGCCTGATTCCGGCGAATCCCGGATCGGGGTCCAGTCCGTCGAAGGCGCTGCCGAGGAAATCGTCGATCAGACGTCGGCGCTCGTCCTCGGAGAGCTTGGCCAGTTTGTGCATGAGACTCATCTCCTCAGGGGTGGAACCGCGCTTCGCCACGGCCATGAGCACCGCACGCCGCAGGCGCAGGGTCCGGATCTGCACCGACAGGGCCGCGGCGTGCGCCGCGGCGACTTCGGTCAGCGCGACCTCCCGCTCCAGGATCTTCTGGATCGCGGGAAGGCTCAGTCCCAGGTCGCGCAGCGTGCGCACCAGGTCCAGGCGTGCTACGGCGTCGACGCCGTAGCGGCGGTAACCGGTGGGGCCGCGTTCGGCCGGCGGCACGATCCCGCGGTCGGAGTAGAACCGGATGGTCTTGACCGTGAGCCCGGTCCGACGGGCCAGGTCACCGATCGAGTAGAGCGTGTCGCCGTCCATGCCCCCACCCTCCCGTCTCCCCTTGCTGGAGACTCAAGCCCGCCCCTCGGCGGCGCAAGGAATTCTCCTTCGCCCGGGCCGGCGGGACGCGACGGGTACGGAAGATCGGAAAAATCTCCTGAATGCCGAAGGGCCAGGTCCCCGGATGCCCGGTGACCTGGCCCTTCACTGTGAGAGCGGACGACGGGAATCGAACCCGCGTAGCCAGTTTGGAAGACTGGGGCTCTACCATTGAGCTACGTCCGCGCGATCCGGTGTTGGTCTGGTCTAGACTTCTTCCGGTCGTCAGGGCGTAATCGTACCGGAGTTCCGGAGCGTGCGCGTACCCGGCGCGACGGGGCGTGGCGCAGCTTGGTAGCGCGCTTGCTTTGGGAGCAAGAAGTCGCAGGTTCAAATCCTGTCGCCCCGACTCTCCGGACAATGCAAGGCCACTCCCCGAGATCGGGAGTGGCCTTGAGCCGTCTCAGGCCGGGTGGTCGGCGGTGAAGTGCACGCCGGAGAAGCGTCCCCGCCATGCGGTGACCTCCGCGGCCACGGTGGCCGGGTCCACGTCCTCGTCCAGGCCCCGGGCGACGAACGAGGCGAGGACCGGCATGTCCTCCTCGGTCATCCCGAGCCGGACGATCTCGGGGGTGCCCACGCGCAGCCCGTTGGCGTCGCCCTCGACCGGGCCGGCCGGCAGGCCGATGCCGCAGGCCAGGATGTTCGCCCGGCGCAGCCTGCGGGCGGCCCGCTGGCCGCCGCCGTAGCGGTGGGCCTCGATCGCGAACTGGTGCGACCGGGTGCACCCGCGCTCGGCCGCGAAGACCGGGACGCCCAGGGCGAGCAGTTCCTCCGCCAGGCGTCGCGCCGTCGCGGCCATCGTCTGCGCGTACGCCTGACCGGCGGCCTTCCAGTCGAGCAGCGTCATGGCCAGCGCCGCGGTCTTGCCGGCGTCGAAGTTGGCGGTCAGGCCCGGGTAGGCGATCGCGTCCAGGCGCTCGGCCAGTTCGGCGTCGTCGGTGACGATGAGCCCGCCGGGAGGGCCTCCCAGGCTCTTGTAGGTGCTCATGGTGATCAGGTGGGCGCCCTCGTCGAGCGGCTGCGGCCAGGTACGGCCGGCGATCATGCCGCACAGGTGCGCGGCGTCGAAGAGCACGCGGGCGCCCACGGAGTCGGCGATCTCCCGGATCCGCGCGACGGGGTGGGGGAAGAGGTTGAGGCTGCCGCCGACGGTGATCAGTGCGGGCCGCGTCTCCTCGGCCAGCGAGCGCAGGGCATCGACGTCCACGGTGTAGCCGTCCGCGGCCACCGGGGCGGGAACGGTGGTGAGCCCGTACAGCCCCGCCGCGCCCTGGCCGTGGTGGGTGACGTGGCCGCCGACGCTCGGCGGCGGGGCGATGATCGTGTCACCGGGCCGGCAGGCGGCCATGAAGGCGTAGAGGTTGGCCAGCGCCCCGGAGCCGACGCGCACCTCGGCGTAGCCGGCCCCGAAGACCTGCGCGGCCAGTTCGGCGGCGACGATCTCGATCTGCTCGATCGCCTCCAGGCCCGTCTCGTACTTGTCGCCGGGATAGCCCAGGGACGGCCGTGAGCCCAGACCGGCCGAGAGCAGCGCCTCCGCCCGCGGGTTCATGATGTTGGTGGCCGGGTTGAGGTTGACCGACTCCACGTCGTGGATGCGGTGGTTGTCGGCCGCCAGCCGTTCGATCTCCTTCTGCGCCGCCGAGGCGGGCAGGTCCGCCACGGCGGCGGAGACGGAGCGCACGCGCTCCTCGGAGGCGGCGGGAACCCAGGGACGGGGCGTCAGGGCAGAGGACATGCGCTGGTTCTCCCGATAGGTGGTGGCCCGCCCGGTTCCGGGCGGACGCCGGAGGCCGCGCCGGTGCGCGCAGCCGTACGGGGAAGCCTCGGACGCCTCAGGCGGTGGTTCCGCTGAACAGGGCCCAGACGGCCTTGCCGCCGCGGTTGAGGTGGTCCCAGCCCCAGCACTGACTGTAGGTCTCCACGATGTACAGCCCGCGGCCGTTCTCGGAGATGAAGTCGGGTTCCTTGGGGGTGGGCGCCTCGTCGCTGGGGTCGGCCACGGCCAGGAGCACGTGGGGCGACAGGCGCAGGAGCATCAGGGTGATGGGCTTGGCCTCGACCCTGCTGGGCGGGCACAGCGCATAGCGGACCGCGTTCGTCACCAGTTCCGAGACCACCAGTGCCGCGTCATCGCTGAGCTCGGACAGGCCCCACGACTTCAAGGTGGAGCGGGTCACGTCTCTGGCGGTCTTGACCGAGTCGGCCTGCCGGGGGAGCGGGCACGCCGTCGCGTCAGAACGGTCGGCGCGCAGGAACTCGTCGAAGCCGACCTCGCGGGTCGCCTGCAGGCAGTCGGCAGCCGATTTTGGCTCCTCCACCATCCTGCCGGTACCTCCCGCTGTCATGGTGAGTCTCCGTGCTGGTTGCGAGTTTTTAGAGCTTGTGCACCATTAGCCCAATATGCACTAGGCCATCATGGGTCACCGGAACGTCCTCTGCAAGACCCAAATGCACGTGCAAGTGCCACGTGCAGCCGCATGGGCGACTGCGTAGGGGAATCGGCGATTCGGTCATCGGTATGAGACCTTGTCACGAAGGCCGGAAGTGGTGACACTGTGTGCGCTGGCCCCAATGGGAGAGGGAGGCGAAGTGACGCAGGTTCAACCGGGCTCGGGTCCCACTGCTCTGCGTATCCTCCTGGGCTCCCAACTGCGTCGACTTCGCGAGGAGCGCGGGCTCACCCGTGAGGAGGCCGGCGAACGGATCCGAGGCTCCGAATCCAAGATCAGCCGGATGGAGCTCGGCCGGGTCGGCCTGCGGGAACGCGACGTCGCGGACCTGCTCACCCTGTACGGCGTCGAGGACCAGGATGCGCGGGCGGCCGTGATGGACCTGCTGAACAGGGCGAACGAGCCCGGCTGGTGGCACCGCTTCAACGATCTGCTGCCCGGGTGGTTCCAGACCTACGTCGGCCTGGAGGAGGCGGCCTCCCGCATCCGCACCTACGAGGTGCAGTTCGTCCCCGGCCTGCTCCAGACGAAGGAGTACGCCCGGGCCGTCATCACCGCCGGGGGCGCCGGCATCGCGCCCGAGGAGATCTCCCGCCGCGTGGACCTGCGCATCGAGCGCCAGCGCGTCCTGGAGCGGCCCGACGGGCCGTTCTTCTGGGCCGTCATCGACGAGGCGGCGCTGCGGCGTCCCATCGGCGGCGCGGACGTGATGCGGGCCCAGCTGGAGCACCTGATGGACCTCATGCGCCAGCCGAACATCACGATCCAGGTGATGCCGTTCAGCTTCGGCGGCCACAGCGCGGAGGGCGGCGCCTTCAGCATCCTGCGCTTCCAGGACAGGGAACTGCCCGACGTGGTCTACGTCGAGCAGCTGGCCAGCGCGCTTTATCTCGACAAACGTGAGGATGTCGACAGATACAGCGAGGTCATGGAGCGGCTGTGCGCGGTGAGCACAACTCCCGACGAGACCGTCGACATCCTCCGCCGGATAATCAAAGAGATCTGAGGCGGGCGCCGGTCGCTGCGAGGTGCGCGTCTGCCCTAGACTGACATGCGGCGCTGGACACCCGCCACAGTGGAGCATGCCCTTAGCTCGCATGTCTCGACGGCTGTGCCCGGTGCCGCTCATGTGGGCGCGGCGCGCGAGCTTGCCGCGGTAGCCGTACGAAATTGGCGCGCCCGCGATCACTCGAAGCTTGATCAAGGAGACCACCCCGTGAAGACCGCTGTCGAGGAGCTCAGCCCGACCCGGGTCAAGCTCACTGTCGAGGTGCCGTTCGAGGAGCTCGGCGAGAGCATGCAGGCGGCGTACAAGAAGGTCGCGCAGCAGGTGCGCGTCCCCGGTTTCCGCCCCGGCAAGGTTCCGGCCCGCATCATCGAGCAGCGCTTCGGCCGCGCGGTGGTGCTGGAGGAGACCCTCAACGACGCGGTGCCGAAGCTGTACGGCCAGGCCGTCGACGAGAGCGACATCTTCCCCGTCAGCCAGCCGGAGATCGAGGTCACCAAGATCGAGGACGGCGAGCAGGTCGAGTTCACCGCCGAGGTCGACATCCGCCCGAACTTCGAGGTGCCCGACTACCAGGGCATCGAGGTCACCGTCCCGACCGCCGAGGTGACCGACGAGGACGTCGACACGCAGCTCGACGGCCTGCGCCAGCGCTTCGCGACGCTGACCGGCGTCGAGCGCCCCGCCGCCAACGGCGACTTCGTGGTGATGGACCTCGCCGCCGCGATCGACGGCGTGAACATCGAGGAGCAGCAGGCCAACGACGTCTCCTACGAGGTCGGCGCCGGCTCGGTGCTGCAGGGCCTGGACGACGCGCTGGCCGGCATGTCCGCCGGTGACGTCAAGGAGTTCACCACCAACCTGGTCGGCGGCGAGAACGCCGGCGAGGAGGCCGTGGTGACCATCACCATCAAGAGCGTCAAGGAGAAGGTCCTCCCCGAGCTCGACGACGAGTTCGCCCAGCTGGCGAGCGAGTTCGACACCCTCGACGAGCTCAAGGACAGCATCCGCGAGCAGGCCCGCCGCAACAAGCTGGTCGACCAGGTCGTGCAGGCCCGCGAGAACGCCCTCGACGCGCTGCTGGAGAAGATCGACATCCCGCTGCCGGAGAGCGCGCTCAAGGTCGAGGTCGACAGCCGCAAGCACAACCTCGAGCACCAGATCGCCGAGAGTGGCCTGAGCAAGGAGGCGTACTTCCGCCTCTACCAGACCACCGAGGAGGAGCGTCACGCCGAGTTCGACGCCGCCGCCGCCAAGGCGCTCAAGACCGGCTTCGTCCTCGACAAGATCGTCAAGGCCGAGGAGCTGGGCGTCAGCGAGCAGGAGCTGACCAACTTCGTGGTGCGCCGCGCCATGCAGATGAACGTCGCCCCGAACGTGCTCGCCAAGCACCTGGCCGACAACGACCAGCTCACCCTCGCCATGGTCGAGATCGTCCGCGACAAGGCCAAGAGCGTCATCGGCGACGCCGCCAAGGTGACCGACGAGGCCGGCAACGAGGTCGACCTCAAGGCCATCTACACCGAGATCAACGGTGAGGAGCCGATCGAGGTCCCCGCCGACGAGGACGAGGGCGACGAGACCGCCGAGGCCGACAAGTAGCGGATCCGCCCCGGACGGAGGGCGAGGAGACCGGAAAGCGGTAGGCCTGCCCGAGACGTCCGAGAACGCGCCGAACGCCCCCGCCGTGCCCCGCACGGCGGGGGCGTCGCCGTCCCGGGACCCGCGGGCTCCCGGGAGGCCTGCGGGGCTCTCAGGGGCCCGCAGGCTCCTCCGGGGGTCCGGCGGAGCCGGGAAAACCGCCCCCCGGGACGACCGGAGACGATCTCGGCCATCATGCGCTGTCGGCGAACACCCCGTGGAGGGGGCATGTCCGGTCGGCGACGCGCGTTAAGGTCACAAGCAAAGCCAATCGATAACGACGCATCGGAAGGTGACGCTGTGACCAGCCCGCCGACCTTCTACCAGCCGACCGGCTCCGGGCCCGAGTCGATGAGCCAGCCGAACGGCTCGTTCAGGCTCGAAGACCAGCTCTACCAGCGGCTGCTGCGTGAGCGCATCATCGTGCTGGGCACCCAGGTCAACGACGAGATCGCCAACCGAATCTGTGCCGAGCTGCTGCTGCTGGCGGCCGATGACTCCGAACGGGACATCTGGCTCTACATCAACTCGCCGGGCGGATCGGTGACCGCCGGCATGGCGATTTACGACATGATGGAGTACGTGCCGAACGATGTGTGCACCGTCGCGATGGGCCTGGCCGCCTCCATGGGCCAGTTCCTGCTGTGCGCCGGTGAGCGGGGCAAGCGTTACGCCCTGCCGCACGCCCGCATCATGATGCACCAGCCGTCCGGCGGGATCGGAGGAACCGCCGCCGACATCGCCATCCAGGCCGAGCAGATGCTCTACGTGAAGAAGACTCTCGCCGAGCGCATCGCCTTCCACACCGGACAGGAACTCGCGCAGATCGAGACCGACTCCGACCGGGACCGCTGGTTCACGGCCGAGGAGGCCAAGGACTACGGCTTCATCGACCACGTCGTGCGCAGCGCTCGGCAGGTGCCCTCAGCGGGCGCCGTCTCCTGAAGGGGCACAAGGTGAGTGAGTTGATCCGGCCGGGAGACATCAACGGCCGATATGTTCTTCCCTCCTTCGTCGAGCGCACGTCGTACGGCGTCAAGGAGATGAACCCGTACAACAAGCTGTTCGAGGACCGCATCATCTTCCTCGGGGTGCAGATCGACGACGCCTCGGCCAACGACGTCATGGCGCAGCTGCTGACGCTCGAGTCGCTCGACCCCGACCGCGACATCAGCATCTACATCAACTCGCCGGGTGGCTCGTTCACCGCCATGACGGCGATCTACGACACGATGCAGTTCGTCCGGCCGGAGATCCAGACGGTCTGCCTCGGGCAGGCGGCCTCGGCCGCGGCGATCCTGCTGGGCGGCGGCACGCCGGGCAAGCGGTTCGCGCTGCCGAACGCCCGCATCCTGATCCACCAGCCCTCCACCGAGGGCGGCGGTCAGGGAAGCGACATCGAGATCCAGGCGCGTGAGATCCTGCGGATGCGCGCGCTTCTGGAGACCCTCGTCGCGCGGCACTCGGGCAAGACGCCCGACGAGGTCCGCAAGGACATCGAACGCGACAAGATTCTTGACGCCGAGGAAGCGAAGGCGTACGGGTTGATCGACGACATCATCCCGTCACGCAAGAAGCTCGCCAAGGCTGTCGCCTCCTGAGGGAGGTAGATTGCATCGGAACGGTGCCCAATTGGGCACCTTCCGGTGCGACTCGCCGCCAGGGGGCTCACTGAGGGCTCAGAAGACGGTAACGTCGAAACCTGAGCGGGATGGCTTTTCGTACCGGGATCGGGCCGGTCAGAAGAAACGGACCGCGGCAGCCAGGGCGGTCCCACGCAAAGGAGTATCTGGGGTGGCACGCATCGGCGACGGGGGAGACCTGCTGAAGTGCTCTTTCTGTGGGAAGAGCCAGAAGCAAGTCAAGAAGCTCATCGCCGGACCCGGCGTATACATCTGCGATGAGTGCATCGATCTCTGCAACGAGATCATCGAGGAGGAGCTCAGCGAGTCCTCCGAACTCAAGTGGGACAGCCTGCCCAAGCCGAGGGAGATCTACGAATTCCTCGACGCCTACGTCATCGGTCAGGACAAGGCGAAGAAGGCGCTGTCGGTCGCTGTCTACAACCACTACAAGCGGGTGCAGTCCGGAGAGCGCGGGCGTGACGACGGCCTGGAGTTGGCCAAGTCGAACATCCTGCTCCTGGGCCCGACCGGTTCCGGCAAGACACTGCTCGCCCAGACGTTGGCGAAGATGCTGAACGTTCCGTTCGCCATCGCCGACGCCACCGCCCTGACGGAGGCGGGCTACGTCGGCGAGGACGTCGAGAACATTCTTCTCAAGCTGATCCAGGCCGCCGACTACGACGTCAAGAAGGCCGAGACCGGCATCATCTACATCGACGAGGTCGACAAGATCGCCCGTAAGAGCGAGAACCCGTCGATCACCCGCGACGTCTCCGGCGAGGGCGTGCAGCAGGCCCTGCTGAAGATACTGGAGGGCACCACGGCGAGTGTGCCGCCGCAGGGCGGTCGCAAGCACCCGCACCAGGAGTTCATCCAGATCGACACCACCAACGTGCTGTTCATCTGCGGCGGAGCCTTCGCCGGCCTCGAGAAGATCATCGAGTCCCGGGTCGGCAAGAAGGGCATCGGCTTCAACGCCGTCATCCGCTCCAAAGAAGACATCGACGCCTCCGACATCTTCGGTGACGTCATGCCCGAGGACCTGCTGAAGTTCGGCATGATCCCCGAGTTCGTCGGCCGTCTGCCGGTCATCACGAGCGTGCACAACCTCGACCGCGACGCGCTCATCCAGATCCTGACCGAGCCGCGCAACGCCCTCGTCAAGCAGTACCGCCGGCTGTTCGAACTCGACAACGTCGAGCTGGAGTTCACCGACGACGCCCTCGAGGCCATCGCGGACCAGGCGATCCTGCGCGGCACCGGCGCGCGCGGCCTGCGGGCCATCCTGGAGGAGGTCCTCCTGTCGGTGATGTACGAGGTACCCTCCCGCGAGGACGTGGCGCGCGTCGTCATCACCCGGGAGTCCGTCCTGGAGCACGTCAACCCGACGCTCGTACCTCGCGACCAGCTGGCCAAGCAGCGCACTCCGCGCGAGAAGTCGGCATAGGCCTCACACACCAGTACGGCCGGCGCCCCCGCGGAGACACTCCGCGGGGGCGCTGCCGTAGGTAGAACACCGACCCACCGGAACCTCGACCCATTCGAACGTCCCTAGAATTGGACACCGTGACGATGTCAGAGCTGCCCACCCAGTACACACCCGCCGATGTGGAGACCCGTAGCTACGAGCGCTGGGTAGCCGAGGGCTACTTCGGCGCGGATCCGGGCAGCGACCGCGAGCCGTACAGCATCGTCCTGCCTCCGCCGAACGTGACCGGCGTGCTGCACATCGGCCACGCCCTGGACCACTCCATCCAGGACGCCCTGACCCGGCGCGCCCGCATGCGCGGCTACGAGACGCTCTGGCTGCCGGGCATGGACCACGCGGGCATCGCGACCCAGAACGTCGTCGAGCGCGAGATCGCCAAGGAGGGGCTGTCCCGCCACGATCTCGGGCGTGAGGCGTTCGTCGAGCGCGTGTGGCAGTGGAAGGAGGAGTCCGGCGGCCGGATCCTCGGCCAGATGAAGAAGCTCGGCGACGGCGTCGACTGGTCGCGCCAGCGCTTCACCATGGACCCCGGACTCTCCCGCGCGGTGCAGACCATCTTCAAGCGGCTCTTCGACGACGGGCTCATCTACCGCGCCGAGCGCATCATCAACTGGTGCCCGCGCTGCCTGACCGCGCTGTCCGACATCGAGGTCGAGCACAGCGAGGACGAGGGCGAGCTCGTCTCGATCCGCTACGGCGACGGCGAGAACTCCATCGTGGTCGCCACCACCCGGGCCGAGACCATGCTCGGCGACACCGCGGTGGCCGTCCACCCCTCCGACGAGCGTTACGCCCACCTGGTCGGGCAGGAGGTCGAACTCCCGCTGACCGGCCGGCGCATCCCGATCGTCGCCGACGAGCACGTCGACCCGTCCTTCGGCACCGGCGCGGTCAAGGTCACCCCCGCGCACGACCCGAACGACTTCGAGATCGGCCGCCGCCACTCCCTGCCGTCGCTGACGGTCATGGACGAGCGCGGTGTGATCACCGCCCACGGCCCGTTCGAGGGGCTCGACCGCTTCGAGGCCCGGCCCGCCGTGGTCGCGGCCCTGCGCGAGCAGGGCAGGATCGTCGCCGAGAAGCGCCCGTACCTGCACTCGGTCGGGCACTGCTCGCGCTGCAAGACCGTGGTCGAGCCGCGGCTGTCGCTGCAGTGGTTCGTCAACGTCTCGCCGCTGTCCAAGGCCGCGGGCGACGCCGTCCGCGACGGCCGTACGAGGATCCACCCGCCGGAGCTGGCCAAGCGCTACTTCGACTGGGTCGACGACATGCACGACTGGTGCATCTCGCGCCAGCTGTGGTGGGGCCACCGCATCCCGGTGTGGTACGGCCCGGACGGCGAGGTCGTCTGCGTGGGCCCGGACGAGCAGGCGCCCGAGGGCTACGTCCAGGACCCCGACGTCCTCGACACCTGGTTCTCCTCCGGCCTGTGGCCCTTCTCCACGCTGGGCTGGCCGGAGCGCACGCCCGAGCTGGAGAAGTTCTATCCCACCTCGGTGCTGGTGACGGGCTACGACATCCTGTTCTTCTGGGTCGCCCGGATGATGATGTTCGGCCTGTACGCCATGGACGGCCAGCCGCCGTTCCGGACCGTCGCGCTGCACGGCATGGTCCGCGACCAGTTCGGCAAGAAGATGTCCAAGTCGTTCGGCAACGTCGTCGACCCGCTCGACTGGATCGAGCGCTTCGGCGCCGACGCCACCCGCTTCACGCTGCTGCGCGGGGCCAACCCCGGCTCCGACGTCGCGATCAGCGAGGAGTGGGCCGGAGGCTCCAGGAACTTCTGCAACAAGATCTGGAACGCGACCCGCTTCGCGCTGATGAACGGCGCCGCGGTCGGCGAGCTGCCGGTGGCCGAGCTCACCGCCGCCGACAGGTGGATCCTCTCCCGCCTCCAGGAGGTCGTCTCCTCGGTCGACGAGGCCTTCGAGGAGTTCGAGTTCGCCAAGGTCTCCGACCTGCTCTACCACTTCGCCTGGGACGAGGTCTGCGACTGGTACGTCGAGCTGGCCAAGGTCCAGCTCGCCGCCGGCCAGGAGCACACCCGCCTGGTCCTCGGGCACGTCTTCGACGCGCTGCTGCGGCTGCTCCACCCGCTGGTGCCGTTCGTCACCGAGGAACTGTGGCGGGCCGTCACCGGTGGCGAGTCCGTCGCCGTCGCGCCGTGGCCCACGGTCCAGGAGTCCCTGCGCGACCGCGCCGCGGAGGAGGAGGTCCTCGCGATGCAGACGCTGGTGACCGAGGTCCGACGGTTCCGCTCGGACCAGGGGCTCAAGCCCGGCCAGCGCGTCGCCGCCCGGCTGTCCCTGGCCGGTACGGCTCTCGCCGCGCACGAGAGCGCGATCCGCTCGCTGCTGCGCCTGGACGAGCCGGCCGAGTCGTTCAACGCGACGGCCCGCCTCGACGTGGGCGGTGTCCTCGTGGAGATCGACACCGCGGGCACGATCGACGTGGCCGCCGAGCGCAAGCGGCTGGAGAAGGACCTCGCCGCGGCGCGCAAGGAGGCCGAGCAGGTCGCGGCCAAGCTCGGCAACGAGCAGTTCATGGCGAAGGCGCCGGACAACGTGGTGGCCAAGGTGCGCGCCCGGGCGGAGCAGGCCGAGCAGGACATCGCACGCCTGACGGCCCAGCTGGAGGCCCTGCCGGCGAGCTGACACGCCGTGGCACGGCACGCCCCGGATGTTTGGGGTTCTTGCATGCCGGTCCTTGAGTGAGACCCCGGAGTCCGTTGACTCCGGGGTCTCATGTTTGGGGCTGTAGAAGGGAGGGAAGACTTACTCGTTACCGGCGAATGGCTCAAGCCTGTCGGAAAGGCTGCTAATGTTCTTGGTGCGGGGCGAGTCCCCGCACCTT
>NZ_BOOJ01000036.1 GCF_016863175.1 Paraplanobispora siamensis | reverse complement strand
CGCGGGGTCTCCGGGGTCTGGAAGGACCTCACCGACAACGTCAACGTCATGGCCAACAACCTGACCACCCAGGTCCGCAACATCGCCGAGGTCACCACCGCGGTCGCGCGCGGAAACCTCACCCGCAAGATCGACGTGAACGCGCAGGGCGAGATCCTGGAGCTGAAGACCACCATCAACACCATGGTCGACCAGCTGTCCAGCTTCGCCGCGGAGGTCACCCGCGTGGCCCGCGAGGTGGGCTCCGAGGGCAAGCTCGGCGGCCAGGCCCGGGTGGAGGGCGCCGAGGGCATCTGGAAGCGCCTCACCGAGAGCGTGAACGAGCTCGCCGGCCGCCTCACCACCCAGGTGCGCGCGATCGCCGAGGTCACCACCGCCGTCGCCCAGGGCGACCTGACCCGCTCGATCAGCGTCGACGCCGAGGGCGAGATCGGCGAGCTCAAGGACAACATCAACACGATGGTGTCCGTACTGCGCGCCACCACCACGGCCAACCAGGAGCAGGACTGGCTGAAGTCCAACCTGGCCCGGATCTCCCGGCTCATGCAGGGCCACCGCGACCTGATGGAGGTCGCCAAGCTCATCATGAGCGAGCTGACCCCGCTGGTCTCGGCGAACTACGGCGCCTTCTACCTCGCCGAGCCCACCGGCGACCACGACCTCCACCTCATCGCCGGGTACGGCACCCGCCCCGGCATCGGCCCCCGCCAGCGCTTCGCCACCGGCGAGGGCATCGTCGGCCAGGCCGCCATGGAGGGCAGGCGGATCCTCCTGGGCAACGTCCCGGCCCGCTATCTCACCGTGGACAGCGGCCTGAGCAGCTCGGTCCCGGCGCAGATCGTCGTCATGCCGATCCTGTTCGAGTCCCAGGTGCTCGGCGTCCTGGAGCTGGCCTCGTTCGAGGAGTTCAGCGAGATCCACCACGACCTGCTGACCCAGCTCGTCGAGACCATCGGCGTCACGATGAACACGATCATCGCCAACTCCCGGACCGAGGACCTGCTCACCGAGTCGCAGCGCCTGACCACCGAGCTGCGGGAACGCTCCGACGAGCTCCAGCGCCAGCAGGAGGAGTTGCGCCGCTCCAACGCCGAGCTGGAGGACAAGGCCGCGCTGCTGGCCAAGCAGAACCGGGCCATCGAGATCCAGAACTTCCAGATCGAACAGGCCCGCCGGACCCTGGAGGAGCGCGCGGAGCAGCTCGCGATCTCCTCGCGCTACAAGTCCGAGTTCCTCGCCAACATGTCGCACGAGCTGCGCACCCCGCTCAACAGCCTGCTGGTGCTGGCCAAACTGCTGACCGAGAACACCGAGGGCAACCTCACCGCCCAGCAGGTCGAGTTCGCCAGGACCATCCACGGCGCCGGTTCCGCGCTGCTCCAGCTCATCAACGACATCCTCGACCTGTCCAAGGTCGAGGCCGGGCGGATGGACATCCACCCGCAGCAGATCTCCCTGCCCAAGCTCGTCGACTACCTCGAGTCCACCTTCGCCCCGCTGGCCCAGGACAAGGGCCTGTCGTTCGCGGTCCAGGTGGACCCGTCGGTCCCGCAGGAGCTGCGCACCGACGAGCAGCGCCTGCAGCAGGTGCTGCGCAACCTGCTCTCCAACGCGATCAAGTTCACCCCCAACGGCGAGGTACGGCTCCGCGTGATCCACGCCCAGCCCGACGTGGCGTTCGTGGACGAGACCCTGCGCGAGGCCAGCGGCATCCTGGCCTTCGAGGTGGTGGACACCGGCATCGGCATCGCGGCCGACAAGCTGGAGGTCATCTTCGAGGCGTTCCGGCAGGCCGACGGCACGACCAGCCGCAAGTACGGCGGGACCGGCCTGGGCCTGTCCATCTGCCGCGAGATCGCCCGCCTGCTCGGCGGTGAGATCCACGTGATCAGCGAGGTGGGCAGGGGCAGCACCTTCACCCTGTACCTCCCGCCGTCCTACGGAGGCCCGCTGGCCGCCCGCGACGGCGGAGCCGCCACACCGAGCATCGGCGAGTCCCCCGACCAGATCATCGTCGGCGGCCCGGAGACCGTGACCGACCTGCCGGAGATCCCGATGCCGGAGACCGAGCTGGCCGCTCTGCCGCTCCCGCACCTGCCGGAGAACGGCAGCCAGACCTGGACCGGCGACGACCCGCTCGGCGGATCCAAGATCCTGATCGTCGACGACGACATCCGCAACGTCTTCGCGCTGACCAGCGTGCTGGAACGGCACGGGGCCACGGTGGTCTTCGCCGAGAACGGGCGCGAGGGCATCGAACAGCTCGAACGCAACGAGGACGTCTCGCTGGTCCTGATGGACATCATGATGCCGGAGATGGACGGCTGGGCCACCACGTCCGCGATCCGTCAGATGCCGCAGTTCGCCGACCTGCCGATCATCGCGCTTACCGCTAAGGTCATGCAGGGAGACCGGGAGAAAAGCATCGCTTCCGGCGCTTCGGACTATGTGCCCAAGCCCGTCGACGTCGACCGCCTGCTGGAACGGCTGCGCGGCTGGCTCGCTCGCGGGCGGGCCACCAGCGACTCGCACGAAGGGGCGTGATCGATGCCCGACAGAGCCAAGATTCTCCTGGTCGACGACCGGGAGGAGAACCTGATCGCCCTTGAGGCCATCCTCAGCTCCCTCGACCTGGTGCCGGTCCGCGCCCGGTCGGGGGAGGAGGCGCTCAAGGCGTTGCTCAGCAACGAGTTCGCGCTGATCCTGCTCGACGTGCGCATGCCCGGCATGGACGGGTTCGAGACCGCGTCCCACATCAAGCGCCGTGAACGCACGCGCAACATCCCGATCATCTTCCTGACCGTGGTCGACAGCGCCCCCGACTACGCCTTCCGCAGTTACGCCGCCGGCGCCGTCGACTACCTGACCAAGCCGTTCGACCCCTGGGTCCTGCGGGCCAAGGTCTCGGTGTTCGTCGAGCTCTACAACATGAACCGCCGCCTGGCCGAACAGGCCTCCATGCTCCGCGAACGCCTCACCACCGAACTCCCTCCCGGCAAGGCCGCCGACCAGGCCGCCGTGCTCCCCGAACTCTCCCGCCGCCTGAGCGCCGTCGAAACCGAGCTCACCCGCGTCCGCGAAGTAGCCGCCAAAACCAACGACCCCGCCCTCACCGGCCCCCTGTCCGACCTCACCGACCGCATCAGCCACCTCCGCTCCGGCTTCGACGCCCTGAGCTGACACGCCTGACTCCGGGGTCGGCGCCGGTCCAGCTCCAAAACACCGGCGCCGGTACGGCGAGACGCCGGACGGCGGTGCTCGGCGCCGTTCTGTACGGCGGGCAGGCCGGGGTGAGCGGTGACGGGGGTGGGTGTTCGGTAGCGGGGCGCGTGCTGGGGGCATGGTCGTGCTGTGCGGGCGGGTGTTCCGGCCGGCCGTCTCAGTTGCTGTCTCGTCCGTCAGGCCTCCGGCCTGCCCGGGCGCGCGGGGTGCGGTCCTTCTCCTACGCCGGCCTGCACACCCGCCCGCTCCGCACTCCTCGTGCACCGCCGTACCCATGCGGGCCGTATGGGGCGGACCTTTACCGGACGACCGGTGTTCTGCGGGTGGCTGAAGCGGGAATGCGGGGCCGTTCAGGGGTGCTCGCCGTTGCCTTGCGGCCATGCTGACGGGAAGGAGCTCAGGGCTGATCACCGTAGCTTGGCTACGTAGGCGGGTAACGACATCGTTTGTCGGTCAGGTGCGACAGCGATCGTTCAGCGCGGGAAACGATGTCGGCGAGGAGTAGCAGCGCTCTTGCGCCTGTGGTGGGACGATGCGTGTGCTCCGCAAGGTGAGGGGGCGCCGGGATCCGCCTGACCGGCCGAGCTCACCAGGGCCGCCGCCTCCCCATGCCTGCGGTGGAAGCTCAACCGGTAGCGTCCGTCATCGCGGGTGACCACCAGGACGTCCACCGGCGAATCCTCGTTTCCGCGTCCGGGGAGCGTGACCTCCGCTCCTCTCAGAGGACGAGAACGACCCCACTGCCGAGCAGAGCGATCACGGAGAGCCCGCTGGATCTCCGGGTCTCCTCGGTGACTGATCGAGCGACAGGCACGATGATCACCTCCTGTCCGCCCAACGCGTTCGCCCCCACGCCGGTTCCCCACGCCGGATCTTCCATCCCGTGCGGTCCCGCCCGCCAGGACGTTGGGGCACCGCACTCCGGTCGTCCGGGAAAGATCCACCCCATACGGCCCGCGTGGGTACGGCGGTGCACGACCATGCCCCCAGCACGCGCCCCGCTACCGAACACCCACCCCCGTCACCGCTCACCCCGGCCTGCCCGCCGTACAGAACGGCGCCGAGCACCGCCGTCCGCCGTCTCGCCGTACCGGCGCCGGTGTTTTTGGAGCTGGACCTGCGCCGTACCCGGCGCTAGCGGCGGGCCTGTTCCAGGGCGTCCCAGAAGCCGCGGCGGAGGGCGTGGCGGACTTCGTCGTGGAGGAGGAAGTCGATGGGGAGGGAGGAGCCCTGGAGGAGGCGGGCTTCGAGGTCGGAGGGCATGCGGGGTTTGCGGGCCAGGACGGCTTCGAGCCACAGGGCGGGGGCGTCCTTGGCGACGGACTCGCCGAAGTCGTGGCCTTCGGTGTGGGCGGCCTTCACCGCCTCCGCCAGGGTGGTCGTGTTGCTCGTGGAGGCGCTCTGGACCGGGACGGGGGCCGGCTGGGGGCCGGTGTAGGGGCCGACGGCCTGGTAGGCCGGCATGCTGCCGGTGTTGCCAGAGGCGTACTGCGGGCTCGCGGGGGCCGCGGGAGGAGAGGCGGAGGTGGAGACCGCGGGTGAGGGCGAGGTGGTCGGGGACTCCTGCGCGTAGCTCGGGTAGACGGGCAGCGCGGGCTGGGACGGGCGGGAGGGCTGGTCCGGTGGGGTGGAGGCGCCGCCGGGGACGCCGTTGCCCGACGGCAGGCCGGTGCCGGTGCCGAGGGGGGTGGGGCCGGTGGAGCCGCGGCTCGGGCCGAGGGAGGGACTGTTGCCGAGCGGGGCCGGGCCGCTGAGGGAGGGACCGTTGCCGAACGGGGCGGGGCCGTTGAGGGACGACTGGCCGCTGTTGAGGGAGGGGGTGGCGCCGGTGGACTGGTGGCCGTTGCTGGAGGAGGTGCCGTTGGACAGGGCGGGGAGCTCTGCGACGCCGGTGCGCAGAGTGACGTACGGCCGCAGGTGGCCGCCGCCGATCTCGATGAGGTCGTCGCACTCCTGGCGGAGCGAGCGGGAGACGGCCCAGCCGCCGTCGGCGCCGATGTGCACCACGGTGATCCGGATGCCGAGGTCCTGGGCATCGCAGACGACCTGGGTCAGGTCCTCGTCACCGCTGACCACGACCGCGTCGCAGATCGCGTTGTTGCGGGCCAGCGTCATCAGGTCGCGGTGGACCTGGGCGTCCACGCCCTCCCTGCGGCCCGGGCGGATGCGCGACAGGCGGAGCTTGAGGCCGGGGATGTCGGCCAGCGTGTCGTGCTCGGCGGTGTGCCGGCCCTCGACGGTCGCCTCGTACCAGTAGCAGCGCAGCAGCGGCAGGCCGGTGCGCTCCCTGGACAGGTCGGTGAGCAGCTGGATCAGGCCCGGATAGTCCCAGGAGACCGCCTCACGGTGGCGGGTCCCGTGTGCAGCCATCGCGCCGTCGGCCAGAAGGTAGCCAGCGTCCACGAACAGCGCGCAGCGATCCACGCGACACCGCCCTTCCTACGTGGCCCGACCGTACGTCTCAGACAAGCCTGAAAGCGCCCCGAGAGACCGGACAGGCGGCCCTTTCTCAGGGTAATCAAGCAACTGATCGTCCGAAGGTGAATCCCGACGATTCGCCCCTCGCCCGACCATCTGCCGGAGCGTTTACGCAGACCGTACCAGTTTGTCCCGTTCCTGAGACCGTTCATTACGAACGGGCCTGCACGTTGACGACGGCCACTCCGAACAGGATCGCGTCGCGTCCGCCGCTCACTCTGAGCACCGGTCTGCGGCCCAGTGCAACCCGGAAACCGTCGACGTCCACACCCGAGGTCAGGACCGTCCCGAGCGCCCCGGTGGCGGAGCCGTCGAAGACGTCACCCGGCTCCCGGCCGCCGCTCTCGGGGCGGAGCGGGACGCCGCGGCCCACCCTCACCCGGTCTCCCCGCACCCCGGCCTCGCCGCCCCACGCCACCAGGTCCACCCGCGCGGGCACGGGGGAGGCGACGAGCCCGTCGAGCGGGATCCGCGCGGGCCTGCCCCGGCCGACCGCGGTGAAGGTGTCTACCACCACGGCCCGGCCGTACGGCCGGCGCGGGTCGGCCGCGACGACCACCAGGCTCCAGCCCGCGTGCCGGACGGCACCGGAGCCCGCCGGAACGTCGGCCACCCAGTAGCGCCCGCGCAGCCCGCGCACCAGCCGGGTCACGTCGGCGAAGGACTGGTAGGCCCGGCCCTCCGGCAGGTCCTGCTCCAGCGTCCGGGCGGCCCTGATCCGCGTGTACTCCTGCGCCCCGGGGACCTTGAACTTGACCGGCCCGGCGGGCGCGCCCGACGACCAGTACAGACCCGCCCAGACGATCCGGCTGCGCCGGGGCAGCGCCAGCCGCGCCGCGCTCGAACTCCTCGTCGTCGGGTCCCCGTCCCGGTCGAGGGGCTGCGGCCCGGCTGCGGGCCGCTGAGCCCTGGGAGCCCCGGGAGCCTCGTCACCGCCCTCCCCCGGAACGTCTCCGCAGGTCAGGTCGGCGGTCGCCTGCGCCTGGGCCCGGATCACGGAGGAGGACCTGGGCGCCACCAGGGTGTTGCCGATCGCGGCGGTGGTCACCCGGCCGTCGGCGGCGAAGCGCGCCGGGGCCCCGGCGGAGCGCACGCCGCTCGCCGCGGTGGCCGTGATCACCCTGCCCGCGCCGGTGATCCGCACCGAGGGGACGGCGCCCTCCCTGGCCCGCGAGGAGACCAGCACCCGCAGGAAGACCGTGGTGGAGCGGCCGGGGCCCAGCGGGCCGCGGGCGCAGCGGGCGCCCGTCCGCACGGCCCGGCACGACCAGCCGTCGACCGTGCCGACGGCCCCGCCGGAGACGGTGGCGTGCGCACGGCGGACGACCGGCGCCATCGTCACCCCGGACGGCAGGCCGATCCACGCCACGAGCGGCGCGCTGCCCGCCGTGCCCGCGTTGCGCAGCCGTACCGCCAGCATGCCCGACTCGGACCTGACCAGCGCGCCGAGCGTGTCGAGGCCGGCGAGCAGGAGCGGCGCGGGCGGGGCGGGCAGGAGCGGTGCGGGTGAGGAGGGCGGCAGCGGCGGGAGCCCGACCCTGGACCGCCACCGGATCGGCGGGGACGCGGTCGCGGACGCGGTCGGCTGCGGCGGCGTCCCCGACGGTTCTGCTCCCGATGGCCCTGTCCCCGATGGCCCTGTCCCCGATGGCGCTGCTTCCGTGGGTCTCGTCTCCTGTGCCCCGGTCTTCTGTGGAGGGGCGGGAGGTTCGGCGGAGCCGGATTCGGGCTGCGCCACGATCGGGGCCGGTATCGGGGTCGACGACCGGGAGCGGGTGAGGACCGCCGGGTCGGCCACCGTGATCAGCACGAGTACGACCGCCATGGCGAGCGCGACGACGGCGCCGCAGACCGCGGCGGCCTGCCGGCCCCTGCCGGGCTCCCGTCCCCAGCCGATCACCCCGCCGAGGAAGCCGCCCGTGTGGTCGGCCTTGCCCAGCGCCGCCAGGTAACCGCCCAGGACCGAACCGGCGATGAGGGGGCCGACGATGACGCGCAGGCCCTGGCTGACGTCGGACAGCTCCATGAAGATCACGCGGCAGTCGGCACACCCCTCGACGTGCCGGTCGACCGTCCGGCTCTCCCGCTTGGTCAGGCCGCCGCGCACGTAGGCGCCCATCTTGGCCACCACCGAACGGCAGCCCTGCCGGGGCGTCTCGGCCATGTGGGTGCGCAGGCACGCCTGGCGCATCCCTTCGAGCGCCTGGTAGGCGAGGGCCTCCACGCTGTCGACCGGCAGGCCGAGCAGCAGGGCGACCTCGGCGGCCCTGGCCCGCTCGACCTCGGTGTGCCACAGGACGAGCTGCCAGCGCTCGGGCAGCGACAGGAAGGCCCTGGCCACCAGCGAGCGCTCCAGACCGGTCAGCGCGGGGTCCACGAAGGGCACTCCGGGATCGAACAGCTCGATCTCCGTGCCGCCGCCGTGCCCGGTGTCGGTCCGGCCGCGTTCGTAGACCGTACGGCGCAGCGCGCTCAGCAGGTAGGGGCGGAACGCCTCATCGGGCCCGCCGCCCCGCCTGATCAGGTCGAGGATCCTGGTGAACGTCTCCGCCACGACGTCCTCCGACACGGCCGGGCTCAGAACGAGCTGGCGGGCCAGCGTCCGCGCCGCCGCCGCGTGCCTCTCGTAGAGGCCGACGTAGGCCGCCGCGTTCCCGCCCCGGATGGCGGCGAGCAGCTCGGCGTCGCTTTGGGACGCATCCATACTCATTGTGACCTCACGATTACTCAGCGTTGCCGCCCCGGTTCATTCCGCACTTCCCTCCGTTGCTAAACCGGGTACTGCGCTTTACCCGGCGCGGACCGGCACCGGCCACCGGGAGGCCGCGGGCGGGGCGGCCCTACGCTTGGTGCCATGAGTGATCGTGAGAACCTGCTGGCCGAGATCAAGAGCAAGGGCGTGGTGCACGGGAAGGTCGTCCTGTCCTCCGGCAAGGAGGCGGACTTCTACATCGACCTGCGCCGGATCACCCTTGACGGGACGGCGGCGCCGCTGGTGGGCCGGGTCATGCTGGATCTCACCGAGGACCTCGGCTACGACGCCGTGGGCGGCCTGACCCTGGGAGCCGACCCGGTCGCGACGGCCATGCTGCACGCCGCGGCGGCCCGGGGCCGCGCGCTGGACGCCTTCGTGGTCCGCAAGTCGCAGAAGGCGCACGGCATGCAGCGCCGCATCGAGGGGCCGGACGTCGCCGGGCGCCGGGTGCTGGCGGTCGAGGACACCTCCACCACCGGCGGGTCCCCGCTGACCGCGGTGCAGGCGCTGCGCGAGGCGGGCGCCGAGGTCGTGGCGGTGGCCACGATCGTGGACCGGGGGGCCGCCGCGGCCATCGCCGAGGCCGGCCTGCCGTACCGGACCGCCTACGACCTGAAGGACCTGGGCCTGGCCTGAGACTCCGGTCCCGAAGTCCCGGTCCCGAAGTCCCGGTCCCGAACTCCCGGTCCCGGGTCTCGAACCGTCGCGACACGCCCGGGACCGCCGCGGTCCCGGGCGGGCGCCTCGTCGCCCGACGGCCGCTACTGCCTGGTGGCGGTGAACTCCTGGCGCTCCCCGGCCTCCCCGGGGATGCGGGCCTGCCCGTTCACCTGGACGCGGACGGACGACGAGTCGGTCAGCACGACGTCCACCTTCTCGTCGAAGGACTGGATCTGCTCGCCGCGGGCCATCTCCCTGTTGAGCAGGACGTCTCCGCCCGCGACCTTCAGGAAGACCGTGGGGCAGCGCTCCTGCAGGCACTCGACGAGCACCGTGGGCGCCTGGCCGGAGGCGATGGAGGAGGACGCGGCCACGGGGGCGGGCGAGGAGGAGGCCGGTGCGGAGTCCGCGTCGAGCGCGCCGGCCAGGGAGAGGATTCCGAGCACGATCATGGACAGCAGCGCCAGCGCCCCTGACACGGCCAGTGCCAGGCGGGCGATGCCCATCGGGTCAGACCTGTGGCGTCCCACACAGTGGAGGTTAGCGGTAGGTGAAGGAATCTCACGACTGACCCGCCACGTGTGGTAGGAGCGCCGACCGGATGCGGGCCGGACGGGGCCCGGCGGCGAAGAGCGTTCGCTTGGCGCGAAGCCGCGGCGAACCTACCCGCGGGAAGGGGAAACAGGAATACTGACCCGGGAGGGCCGGGCCCCGGCCAGGTCCTCCGATCCGAGCCCGCCGTCTCCAGGGAGATGAACCCGATGCCTATCGCTACCCCAGAGATCTACGCTGAGATGCTCGACCGCGCCAAGGCGGGCGGTTTCGCCTATCCGGCGATCAACGTGACCTCGTCCCAGACCTTGAACGCCGCGCTGCGTGGTTTCGCCGAGGCGGAAAGCGACGGCATCATCCAGGTTTCCACCGGTGGCGCCGAGTACCTGTCGGGCAGCACGGTGAAGGACATGGTGATCGGTGCGACGGCGCTGGCGGAGTACGCCCGTGTCGTCGCGGCGAAGTACCCCGTGACGGTCGCGTTGCACACCGACCACTGTCCCAAGGACAAGCTGGACGGCTTCATGCGCCCGCTGATCGACATCTCCCTGGAGCGGGTGGCCAAGGGGCAGGACCCGCTGTTCCAGTCGCACATGTGGGACGGCTCCGCCGTGCCGCTGGAGGAGAACCTCCAGATCGCGCAGGAGCTCATCGAGAAGTGCGCCCGCGCGAGGATCATCATGGAGATGGAGATCGGCGTCGTCGGCGGCGAGGAGGACGGCGTCGTCGGCGAGATCAACGAGAAGCTCTACACCACCGCCGAGGACGCCCTGGCGACCGCCGAGGCCGTGGGCGTCGGCGACAAGGGCCGTTACATGCTCGCCGCGACCTTCGGCAACGTGCACGGCGTCTACAAGCCCGGCCACGTCAAGCTCCGCCCGAGCGTGCTCAAGGAGATCCAGGACGCCGTCGGCGCCAAGTACGGCAAGGAGAAGCCGTTCGACCTGGTCTTCCACGGCGGGTCCGGCTCGCTGCTGGAGGAGATCCACGAGGCGATCTCCTACGGCGTGGTCAAGATGAACATCGACACCGACACCCAGTACGCCTTCACCCGCCCGATCGCCGCGCACATGTTCGGCAACTACGACGGCGTGCTCAAGGTGGACGGGGAAGTGGGCAACAAGAAGGCCTACGACCCGCGCTCGTACGGCAAGGCCGCCGAGACGTCCATGGCGGCCCGCATCGTGGAGGCGTGCCGGCACCTGAAGTCCGCGGGCACCAAGCTCACCTGATCCACGTCCGCGGGCACCAGGCTCACCCGAGCCGCGTCCGCGCGCGACGCGCCGGTCCCCGGGCACTCTCCGGGGGCCGGCCTTGGCCGACCCAGGTGCACCAGATAGGACATGAGTATGGAATCGCACGAGAACCTCCTCGCCGGACCTCCGCCCACCCACCTGCCGGACATGGCCGAGGCCAGGGAGGCCATGGAGAGCGGCGCCCAGGCCTCCGACGTCGCCGCGCGCTTTCCCTCCTACTCAGCCGCGTGGGGCGCGCTCGCCGACGAGTACTTCGCCGCGGGCCACGCGGTGACGTCGTACGCGTTCGCCCGCACCGGCTATCACCGCGGCCTGGACCAGCTGCGCCGCGCCGGGTGGAAGGGCCACGGCCCGATCCCCTGGGAGCACGAGCCCAACCGCGGGTTCCTGCGCTGCCTGAACGCGCTGGCGCGTGCCGCCCAGGCCATCGGCGAGAAGGACGAGGCCGAGCGCTGCACGCAGTTCCTGAAGGATTCCAGCCCCGAGGCGTACGACGAGCTGAGCGGCCGCTGACGCGCGGGATCTCCCTCCGCGAGGTGGGAGATCCCCATTTCCGACCTCGTCGGGTATTCTCTCCTCGCAAGAGCCCCTGTCGCGATTGCGTCAGGGGTTTTCGTTTTTCAGTGGGAGAACAACGATGCCGGCTGTCGTTCTCTTCGGCGCCCAGTGGGGCGACGAGGGCAAGGGTAAGGCCACCGACCTGCTCGGCGACCAGGTTGACTACGTCGTCAGATACCAGGGCGGGAACAACGCGGGCCACACGGTCGTCATCGGCGACCAGAAGTACGCCCTGCACCTCCTGCCGACGGGAGTGCTGTCGCCGAACGTCATCCCGGTCATCGGCAACGGCGTCGTCGTCGACCCCGGCGTGCTGCTGAGCGAGATCGAGGGGCTGGAGGCCCGCGGGGTCTCCTCCGAGCGACTGCTGATCTCGGCCAACGCGCACCTGATCATGCCTCACCACAAGGCCATCGACAAGGTGAGCGAGCGCTACCTCGGCAAGGCGCGGATCGGCACGACCGGCCGGGGCATCGGCCCGGCCTACGGCGACAAGATCTACCGGATGGGCGTGCGGGTCCAGGACCTGCTCGACCCGGGCATCCTGCAGAAGAAGATCGAGGTCGCCCTCAACGAGAAGAACCAGATCCTCACCAAGATCTACAACCGGCGCGGGCTCGACCCGGCCCAGGTGCTGGAGGAGTACCTCGGCTACGCCGAGCGCCTCAAGCCGCACATCGCCGACACCTCGCTGATCCTGAGCCGGGCGCTGGACGAGGGCAAGGTCGTGCTGCTGGAGGGCGGCCAGGGCAACCTGCTCGACATCGACCACGGCACCTACCCGTTCGTCACCTCCTCCTCGCCCACCTCGGGCGGCGCCTGCTCCGGCGCCGGCATCCCGCCGACCCGGCTGACCCGGGTGATCGGCATCCTCAAGGCCTACACCACGCGCGTCGGCTCCGGCCCGTTCCCGACCGAGCTCGACAACGAGATGGGCGAGTGGCTGCGCACCACCGGCGGCGAGTACGGCGTGACCACCGGCCGCAACCGCCGCTGCGGCTGGTTCGACGCGGTCATCGCCCGCTACGCCACCCGGATCAACGGCGTCACCGACTTCTTCCTCACCAAGCTGGACGTGCTGTCCGGCCTGGAGAGGATCCCGGTCTGCGTCGCCTACGAGGTCGACGGCGTGCGCCACGACGAGATCCCGATGACGCAGACGGACTTCCACCACGCCACGCCGATCTACGAGGAGTTCCCCGGCTGGCAGGAGGACATCTCCGGCGCCAAGTCCTTCGAGGACCTGCCCGCCAACGCCCGGGCCTACGTCAAGGCCCTGGAGGAGATGAGCGGCGCCCCGATCTCCGCCATCGGCGTCGGTCCCGGCCGCACCGAGACCCTCCAGCTCCGCCCGCTGATCTGAGATCCACCCCGGTACGGCTCATATCCCGATCGATCAGGCGCGAGCCGTACCGGGGGATTCGCACGCAGGGTCGGTAAAGTCCCTGTGTGCATGTCGAGATTCACGGTCACCGGGGAGCCCGCGGGCTCCGGCCGGAGAACACGCTGCCCGGTCTGGCCCACGCTCTCGAGGTGGGCGTCGACGCGCTGGAGTTCGACGTCGCCATGACGGCCGACCGGCGCCTGGTGCTCACCCACGACCTCACCGTGTCCGCGGTGACCAGCGCCGACGTCCGCCCGGCCTTCCGCGGCGACCCGCTCTTCCCCTACGTGGGCCGCCCGATCGGCTCGCTCACCCTGGCGCAGCTGCGCACCCTCGACTGCGGCGTACGGCTGCCGCAGCATCCCGAGGACCGCTTCGCCGCCACCCAGGTCCCGGTCCCGGACACCCGGATGCCCACGCTGGGCGCCGTGCTCGGCCTGGTGGACGCCTACGGCGCCGACGGCGTGCGGCTGCACGTGGAGCTGAAGTCCGACCCGACGCGGCCCGACCTGTCCGCCGACCCGCGCGAGCTCACCGAGATGGTGGTCGCCGAGCTCGACCGGCACCACCGGCTCGGCCGCGCGGCGATCCTCAGCTTCGACTGGCGCATCCTGCGGATCGCGCGGGAGCTGGTCCCCGCCACGCAGCGCTACGCGCTGATCGAGCTGGACACCCTCGACAGCGTCTGGCTGGACGGCCTGGAGCTGGCCGACTTCGGCGGCGACGTCCCGGCCGCCGCGGCGGCGGCCGGGGGCACCACGGTCTCGCCCGAGCACGTGATGGTGGACGAGCACTTCATGCGACAGGCCGCGGCCGCCGGGCTCCCGGTGGTCCCCTGGACGGTCAACGCGACCGGCAGGGCCGCGGAGCTGGCCGACCTGGGCGTGGCCGGGATCGTCACCGACTATCCCGACCGGATGCGCACCCTGTGGACCGAGCGCGGCCTCACACCGCCCGCCCCGGTCACCGCCCGGCGCACCGCCGCGGTCTAGGACGCCCGGCGGGGCTACAGCCAGCCGTTGCGGCGGAAGCCCCGGTAGAGCAGCGAGCAGACGAGCACCATGACGGCGATCACGACCGGATAGCCGTAGACGGCGTCCAGCTCCGGCATGTGCTCAAAGTTCATGCCGTAGATCCCGGCGATCATCGTGGGGACGGCCATTATGGCGACCCAGGAGGAGATCTTCCGCATGTCCTCGTTGGCGAGGGCGTTGGAGCGGGCGAGCGCCGCCTGCAGCACGGAGTTGCACAGTTCGTTGGACGACTCGACCTGCTCGCAGACGCGGGCGAGGTGGTCGACGACGTCGCGGAAGTACTCGCGCATGTCGGAGGGGATCATCCGGCGCTGGCTCAGCGAGGACAGCGGCGACTGCAGCGGGGTGACGGCCCGCTTCATCTCGATCATCTCGCGCTTGAGGTTGTAGATGCGGCTGATGTCGCGGGCGCTGACGTCGGCGAAGACCATGGCCTCCACCTCCTCCAGCTCGGCCTGCATCTCGTCGGCCACGTGCAGGTAGCGGTCGACGACGTGGTCGGCGATGGCGTGCAGCACGCCGGTCGGGCCGCGGTTGAGGAGCTTGGGCTTGTCCTCCAGGCGCTCGCGCACCTCCGACAGCGGGCAGTAGCGCCCGTGCCGCACGGTCACCACGAAGTCGGGGCCGACGAACGCCATGATCTCGCCCGTGCCGATGATCTCGCTGGTCGCGGTCAGCTCCTGGTGCTCCAGGTAGGCGATGGTCTTCAGGACCACGAAGAGCGAGTCGTCGTAACGCTCCACCTTGGGGCGCTGGTGAGCCTTGACGGCGTCCTCGACGGCGAGCGGATGGAGGTCGAAGACCTCCGCCAGCCACTCGACCTCGGGGGCGTCGGGCTCGTGCAGGCCGACCCAGACGAAGCCGTCGGCCTTCTCCTTGGTGGCGTTGTGGGCGCGGACGAGCTCCAGGGCGTCGGGGATGCCCAGGGCCTTGATCTTCTTGCCGCCGACGTAGGCGGCGTACTCGACGAGGGAGTCGCTCGGCGGCACGCAGGTGCCGTTCAGCCGGTCACGGACCGGGGTCGCGGGGCCGTGCGGGGCGCGGACAGCACGTGCGTGCTTGATACGGGGAAACAGGAGCGAGGAGCGCATGTCATGCCTTCCCGCCCGATCCGGCATTTCCCGCGCACGACGTGATGTCACCTCAGTTCGAACATGAATGCGCGCGGGGCCGATCGGGCACCGATATGGAGAAGTGGTTGAGAGTGCGCACAGGCAGCGTGCGCGAGCACGTACTGCTGGGATCGCCAGAGGACATCCCAAACCACCTCCAATCAGCTGTAGGCACGCAAAGCCGTCCGAATCTACCACAGAGCTCGGTCACAGAACGTCGGGGGACTCTCCCAGACTACTCCGGGCTCCGGAGGAGAACTCGCGTAATCGGGCATCCCGCCGCCGGGTGTCCCGGGCCCGGATGCCCACGGGGCGTTTCGCGGGGTTCTGTCCACAGGCTGTGGACGGTCCGGCCGGGCCGGGGCCGATAGGCTCTCCGCGTGCGCGTTCTTGTGATTGGATCCGGCGGGCGTGAGCATGCCCTGTGCCGGTCTCTGGCGGCGGACCCCCAGGTCACCGAAGTCCACTGTGCTCCCGGAAACGCCGGGATCGCGCGGGTGGCGACCCTGCACCCGGTGACCGCGACCGATCCGGCGGCTGTCGCCGGCCTGGCCCGGGAGCTGGAGGCGGACCTCGTCGTGGTCGGCCCCGAGGCGCCGCTGGTGGCCGGGGTCGCCGACGCGGTCAGGCAGGCCGGCGTGCCCTGCTTCGGGCCGTCGGCGCAGGCCGCGCAGGTCGAGGGCTCCAAGGCGTTCGCCAAGGACGTCATGGTCGCCGCGGGCGTGCCGACCGCGCGCTCGCGCACCTGCACCACCCCCGGGGAGGCCGCCGCCGCGCTGGAGGAGTTCGGCACGCCGTACGTCGTCAAGGACGACGGCCTGGCGGCCGGCAAGGGCGTGGTGGTCACCGACGACCGCGACGAGGCGCTGCGGCACGCCGCGGCCTGTGAGCGGGTCGTCATCGAGGAGTTCCTCGACGGCCCCGAGGTGTCGCTGTTCGCGCTCTGCGACGGGACCACGGCCGTGCCGCTCCAGCCCGCCCAGGACCACAAGCGCGCCTACGACGGCGACCAGGGGCCCAACACCGGCGGCATGGGCGCCTACACGCCGCTGCCCTGGGCCCCCGACGGCCTGACCGATCAGGTCATGGCCGAGACCGTCATCCCGACGGTGACCGAGCTGGCCCGGCGCGGCACGCCGTACACCGGGGTGCTCTACGTGGGCCTGGCCCTGACCTCCAAGGGCCCGAAGGTCATCGAGTTCAACGCCCGCTTCGGCGACCCCGAGACCCAGGTCGTGCTGGACCGGCTCCAGACCCCGCTCGCCGGGCTCCTGCTGGCCTGCGCCACCGGGACGCTCGGCGGGTTCGGGCCGATCTCCTACCGCGACGGCGCGGCGGTGACCGTGGTGGTCGCCGCCGAGAACTACCCGGCCGACCCGGTCAAGGGCGACGTGATCGAGGGTCTGGACGAGGCCGACGAGGTCGAGGGCGCCTACGTGCTGCACGCCGGGACCGCCTTCGACGGCGACCGGATCGTCTCCGGCGGCGGCCGGGTCCTCAGCGTGGTCGGCACCGGTCCCGACGTGGCCGCGGCCCGCGCCGCCGCCTACGCGGCCGTGGGCCGCATCCGGCTGCGCGGCTCCCACCACCGCACCGACATCGCCTTCCAGGCCCTGTAGACCCGGCACAGGACACGACACAGGACACGACCGGGCCCGCCGGCGCCACTCCGGCGGGCCCCCGTCCTGCGGAGGACCGCGGCCCTCCTGTCACACTTGGCCCGTGAAGCACGTGCACTCCGGCAAGGTCCGGGACCTCTACCAGACCGACGACGGCCTGCTGCTGATGGTCGCCTCGGACCGCATCTCGGCCTTCGACCACATCCTGACCCCCGACATCCCGGACAAGGGCACGATCCTCACCAAGCTGTCGCTGTGGTGGTTCGAGCAGCTGGCCGACATCGTGCCCGACCACGTGGTGAGCGCGGGCCCCGACGGACGCAGCGTGCTGTGCAGGCCGCTGCGCATGGTCCCGGTGGAGTGCGTGGCGCGGGGCTATCTGACCGGCTCGGGGCTGACCGACTACCGCCGTGACGGCGAGGTCTCCGGCGTACGGCTGGAGCCCGGCCTGGTGGACGGGTCCCGGCTCGCCGAACCGATCTTCACCCCCTCCACCAAGGCGCCCGTCGGCGAGCACGACGAGCCGATCAGCTTCGAGCGGGTCGTGCAGGAGGTCGGCGCCGAGACGGCCGGGGAGCTGCGCCGGATCACGCTGGCGGTCTACCGGCGCGGCGCGGAGATCGCGCTGGAGCGGGGCATCATCCTGGCCGACACGAAGATCGAGCTGGGCTGGGACGCCGACGGCGTGCTGACCCTGGGCGACGAGGTGCTGACCCCCGACTCCTCCCGCTTCTGGCCCCTGGACCAGTGGGAGCCCGGCCGCCAGCAGCCCTCCTTCGACAAGCAGTACGTCCGGGACTGGCTCACCTCCCCCGCCTCCGGGTGGGACCGCGCCTCCGGCGAGGCCCCGCCGCCGCTCCCCGACGAGGTCGTCGAGCGCACCCGGGACCGATACGTAGAGGCATATGAGAAACTGACTGGTCAGTCCTTCGCGGGGTAGTTGGTCCCCGAAGTACCAAGTTCGGGGATGCGTAACGGCTACTGTTGGCCCCATTCAGGTTTGGGCCGACGCTCACGTTGCCGTCGCCGTCGTACGAGTCACATCTCTCCATCTTCAAGGAGCCTGACGTATGGTCCGTTACCGCGTGCGCGGTGGCAACGCACTTCGCGGAACCGCCTTCATCCAAGGTGCGAAGAACGCCGTCCTGCCGATGATCGGCGCGGCGCTGCTGGCGGCCAAGGGCCGCACGGTACTGCGCAACGTCCCCATCATCGAGGACGTCCGTCGCGCGGTGGAACTGGCCGAGGCCATCGGCGCCAGGGTCGAGCTCCACGAGAAGGAGCGCACCCTGGTGATCGACGCCTCCGGGCTGAACAGCCCGGTGCTGCCCGCGGAGATCGCCCGTCGCTTCCGCGGCTCGGTGCTGTTCGTCCCGGCCCTGCTGCACCGCCTGGGCGAGGCGATCATCGAAGGCGTCGGCGGCTGCAACCTCGGCAGCCGCAACCTCGACTTCCACTACCTGGGCTACAAGCGCCTGGGCGCCGTGGTCAACGAGGGCGACGCCGTCATCCACGTCAAGGCCGCCGGATTCACCGGGGCGACCCTGTACCTGGACACGCCCTCGCACACCGGCACCGAGAACCTCATCATGGCGGCCGCCCTGGCGCGCGGCACCACCGTGATCGAGAACGCGGCGCTGGAGCCCGAGGTCCTCGACGTCATCGACATGCTGACCCGGATGGGCGCGAAGATCAGCGGCGGGGGCACCGGGTTCATCACCGTGGAGGGCGTGGACGAGCTGCACGCCGTCGAGCACACCGTGATGCCCGACCGGCTCGACGCCGGCGTGTTCGCCATGGCGGCGGCCATGACCGGCGGCGAGGTCAACCTGGTCGGCGCCGACCTCGACCACCTCGGCGTGGTGCGCTACAAGCTGGAGCAGATGGGCGTGGAGTTCGCCGACCACGGCGCGGTGCTGCACGTGCGCCGGGACCGCCCGCTCCGCCCGATCAACGTGATCACCGACACCTACCCCGGCTTCGCCACCGACCTCCAGTCGCCGATCATGGCGGTGGCCTGCCTGGCCGACGGCGCCAGTTACATTCACGAACGCATTTTCGACGGCCGTTTCGCACTGGCCACCGAACTCAACAAGATGGGCGCCGACATCGAGGTCAAGGAGAACAGCGCGGTCGTGCGCGGCGCGACTCCGCTGCGTGGCACCCAGGTGACCGCGCATGACCTCCGTTCCGGAATCGCGCTCGTTCTCGCAGGTCTCGCCGCCGAAGGTGAAACGGTGATCGAGTCCGGTTATCTCATCGACCGCGGTCACTCATATCTCGCCGAGCGCATGCAGGCGCTGGGCGCGGATGTGACGCAGGAGATTTCATAGCCATAATCAACCGGTTTCGCCCAGGCGATAACGGTCGTGACCTGTGTAAACAGTGAGAGTTAGGATTTACCGCCCAAGGTTGGCCGCGGATTGACATCAAATCGGGCGTGACATTATGGTCCCCGCGAGCGATCGTTCCAAAAGAGAGCCGAAATCAACGGACGGCAGGATGGGAACGAACATTGGTCGAGCGGGCCGAAGAAGCTCCACGAGTGTCACGCCCGGGTGCCATGACACCGGATCTCACTATCGGTGTGGTGGGCCCCCATGACCTCGTCGAGCGAGTGATGCTGATGGGCCATGCGGCGGCACCCCTTCCCTGTCGCCTCGTGGCCGCCGCCTACCGCGACGAACAGGAGGCCGCGGACAAGGTGACCCGCCTGGGGGCGGGGGTGGACGCGTGTCTGTTCGCCAGCCCCGTCCCCTACGACCTGGCCCGGCGGTCAGGGGTGCTGACGATGCCGGCGACGTACGTCCAGCTCGGCGGCGCCGCGCTGATCGCCGCGCTGGCGAAGGCGGTGATGGACGAGCGGATCGACCCCCGCCGGGTCAGCGTCGACGTGCTGAGCCGGGCGGACGTCGAGGAGGCCTACGCCGATCTGGGCCTGCCGGTCGAGAACGTGCACAGCCGCGACGAACCGGGCGCCACGGGCACGATCGCGGCCTTCCACGAGCGCCTGGTGCGCCAGGGCAGCACCACCGGGGCCCTGACCTGCCTGCCGGCGGTCGCCGACCGCCTGCGGGCGGCGGACATCCCGGCCGTCAGGATCCGCCCGACCTCCGCGGCCGTCCGCACGGCGCTGCACACCGCGGCGCTGCTGGGCGCCCACCACCGCCTGGAGGAGTCGCAGCTGACCGTGGTCCTGGTCGAGGTGCCCACGCTCCGCGAGCCGGTCCGCCGCGCCGCGCCGCGCCACTGGCGCGACGAGCTGCGGCTGTCGCTGCACCGGCTGCTGGTCCAGGAGGCCAACCGGATCAACGCGACGGTGACCGCGATCGACGACCACAGCTACATGGTCACCGCCACCCGCGGCTCGGTGGCCTCGGCCACCGAGGGCTTCCGGGTGCTGCCCTTCGCCGCCCGGGTGCGCGACGAGCTGGGCCTGGCCGTGGAGGTGGGCGTCGGCATGGGCCGCACGACCCACGACGCCGAGGCGCACGCCAGGGCCGCCCTGGCCCGCACCCAGGCGGGCAAGCAGGCGCAGGGCTTCGCGGTCGACCGCGAGGGCAGGGCGCTGATCCCCGCGCCCCGGATGCCTCCCCACGGCACGGGGGCGATCAAGCCCAAGGGTGTCGAGGTGCTGGCCCGCCTGGCCGCCAAGCTGGAGAGCGGCGACACGGTGGTGGACGCGGAGAGCGCGGGCAAGATGCTCGGCGTTACCTCCCGCACGGCACGGCGGTTGCTGCGCACGCTGGTGGACGAGGGACTCGCGTGGCCGCTCCCGCCGAACCGCACCCCACAGCCGGGCCGTCCGCGGCAGCTGTACCGCCTGATCGTGGAGAAGCTCGGCAGCCGCTAGGGCGGCCGGTCGGACCCGCGGCCGGTCAGACCACGTCGAAGTCGGCCATCATCGCCATGTCCTCGTGTTCGAGGGTGTGGCAGTGCATCATGTACCGGCCTCGGTAGCCCTCGAAGCGGACCAGCGTGTCCACGACCTCGTAGGGCCGCACGTCCACGGTGTCCTTCCAGCCCGCGTCGGTCGGCGCGGGCGGGCGGCCGTTGCGCGCGATCACCTGGAAGCGGGCCAGGTGCACGTGGACGGGGTGGTGGAAGTCGCCGGTGAACCGCCACAGCTCGGTGGTGTCCAGGCGCGGCCTGGCCAGCGGGACCC
Source organism: Paraplanobispora siamensis (assembly GCF_016863175.1). Taxonomy (GTDB): domain Bacteria; phylum Actinomycetota; class Actinomycetes; order Streptosporangiales; family Streptosporangiaceae; genus Planobispora; species Planobispora siamensis. The sequence goes on along the minus strand of NZ_BOOJ01000036.1, from coordinate 238,921 downwards.
CCGGGCGGTACGGCATGCCGTTGATCGTCCAGGACCCGCCGCCGCCCTGCCCGGTCCGTCGGAAGTCGAAGACCCGGGTCGCGACGGCCGCCGACCGTTCCAGGGGTTCGACCCGGCCCAGCCGGTCCGGGACCGCGCTGTCGTCGCGGACCCGGCGGGCGACCCGGAAGCGCATGACGTTGCGGGCCGGGCCGGTCCCCAGGGTGTTGACCAGGGTCACCTCGGCGCCGACGGGATGGGCGGAGAAGTCCACGACCACGTCGAAGCGCTCGCCGGGCGCCACGGTGATCGCGTCGTGCTCCACCGGCGCGGCGAGCAGCCCCTGGTCGCCGCCGACCTGGACGAACCGGCCGCCGGGGGTCAGCGCCAGCCGGTAGCGGCGGGCGTTGGAGGCGTTGAGCAGGCGCAGCCGGTAACGGGCGGCGTCCACCTCCAGCACCGGCCAGGGCGCCCCGTTGACCAGGATCACGTCGCCCTCCACGCCCTCCATGTAGGCGTCCTCCACCCCGGGCCGCACCAGCAGGCTGGGGTCCAGCGACGGATAGCGGAAGGAGCCGTCCTCCTCGAAGGCGCGGTCGCAGATCATCAGCGGGATGTCCCGTTCGCCCTTGGGCAGCGGCAGGGCGTCGTCCTCGTCGTCGCGGACCAGGAGGAACCCGGCCAGCCCGCGCCACACCTGCGGCGCGGTGAAATCCATCCGGTGGTCGTGGTACCAGAGCGTGGCCGCCGGCTGCTCCAGCGGGTAGACGTAGTCCCTGGCCCCGGGATGGATGGTCCACTGCGACATGTCCGCGGCCCCGTGACGGGAGTGTCCCCCGGGCGGCGGGCGGAACCCGCGTCCCCGGGCCACCACCAGGTCGGTGGGATAGCCGTCGGAGTCGGGCGGGTTGACCCCGCCGTGCAGGTGCGTCGAGGTGGGCACGGACAGCTCGTTGCGGACCCTGACGACGGTACGGCTCCCGCGGCGCAGGTCGAAGGTCGGCCCGGGGAAGGTGCCGTCGTATCCCCACACCTCGGTCACGGTGCCCGGGATGATCTCCACCTTGGCGGCGCGCTGGACCACCTCGTAGTGGCCCGGCCGCACCGGGCGCGCCGTCGCGGGGAAGGGCAGCGGCACGGTGAACGGCCTGGGCAGCGGCAGCGCGCTCGTCAGGACCTCCCCGGAGACCTCCGCCGTCAGTCCGCCCCCCGCGCCGCATCCGGCGACCGCGAGCCCGGTGCCGCCGAGCAGCCCGAGGAAGCCCCGGCGGGAGATCACGCCTCCTCCGTCCGCAGGCCGGACCAGGCCCATCCGGTCAGTACGGCGGAGGCGCCGAAGATGGCCACGCCGAGCGGGAAGTGCCCGATGAGGACGCGTTCCTGTCCCATGAAGACCTGGAGCGTCTCGGCCACCATGAGCCCGCCGGTCATCCGGGCGGGCCAGGCCGGCCCCCTGACCGGGCGCCACAGCAGGATCGCGGCCACCAGCTGGAACAGCAGCATGGCGGCGGTGAACCCGGCGTTGTCGCGGTGCAACAGGAGCATGTCCACATCGCCGGTGACGAACAGTCCCGCCAGCGCCGCCTGGCCGAGCACGCCGAGCAGGTGCAGGGTGGCGGTGACGCGCAGCGACCAGACGGTCCAGCCGGGTGCGCGGGTACGGCGGGCCCGCGCCGCGGCGGGCGGGAGGCCGGGCTGTGCCGCGGCGGGTGAGCTCTTCATGATCGCAATGGTGGCGTGACGCCGTCGCGCGGTCGTCCGACCGGCGGCGTCACTTCGCCGTACATCCGGGGATGTACGGCGCGGCCGTACAGGGCCCCGGATACCACCGGGGGCGCAGGCGCGATGTCATCCACCGGCCGGTGGGCACGACCGGCGCGGTGACCTACCGTTTCAGGGATGAGGATCTCAGGCGTGCGGGGCCCGGGCGCGAGGATCTCGGAGACCGCGGGGGCCTGGAGGACCGCGGAGACCGTGAAGATCTGGAAAGCCGCGGAGAGCGTGAAGACCTGGAAGGTCGACGTGCTGAACGCCGTGGTCGTGCTGGCGCTGGGTGTCGTGGGCACCTACGGGCGGCTGTCCGACTCGGGGCTGGCCGAGCGGCCCCTGGACACGCCGGGCCTGGCGCTGATCGTGGTGTCCTCGCTCGCGCTGGCGCTGCGGCGCGTGACCCCCGTGCCGGTCGGGGCCGTCACGGTGGGCTGCGCCGTCGCCTACTACGCCGCCCGGTATCCGGGCGTCTTCGCCGTCGTGCCCGCGCTGGTCGCCATCTACACGGCGGCGGTCCTCGGGCGGCGCCGCCTGGCGATCGCGCTGGCCGCCGCGCTCGCCGTGGGGATCTCCGTCCCGGTCGCGCTCGCCGAGCACGACCCGGAGCCCGGCGGCCTGACCCTGCTCAGCGGCTGGCTGGCGGCGGCGGTCGTGGCCGGCGAGCTGAGCCGCAACCGCCGCGCCTACGTCCGCGAGGTCGAGCGGCGGGCGGCCGAGGCCGAGCGCACCCGGGAGGAGGAGGCGCTGCGCCGGGCCGGCGAGGAGCGCCTCTGGATCGCCCAGGAGCTGCACGACTCGCTCACCCACGCCATCTCGGTCGTCAACGTCCAGGCGTCGGTCGCCCTGCAGACCTTCGAGCACCGGCCCGAGCTGGCCCGCGAGGCGCTGAGCGCCATCAGGGAGTCCGGGCGCGAGGCCATGGACGAGCTGCGCGCCACCCTGGGCGTGCTCCGGCAGGCCGAGCCGGACGGCCCGGAGGCGGGCCTGGCCCGGCTGCCCCGGCTGGTGGACCGGGCCGAGTCCGCGGGGCTGCCGGTGCGCACGGTCGTCGTCGGCACCCGGCGGGAGCTCCCCCCGGAGGTCGACCGGGCCGCCTACCGCATCGTGCAGGAGGCGTTCACCAACGTGCTGCGGCACGCCGGGGCCGCGTCGATCACGCTGACGACCGAGTATCGTCCCGGCATGATCGTGCTGGGCGTCGAGGACGACGGGGAGTCCCGTGCCGGGGAGACCGGGAACGGGATGGGACTGATCGGGATGCGCGAGCGCGCGGTCGCCGTCGGCGGGTCGTTCAGCGCCGGGCCGCGCCCGCGGGGGGGCTTCGCCGTACGGGCCGAACTACCGACGGACCTGCGGGCCGAACCGCCGACGGACCTGCGGGCCGAACCGCCGGTGGGACGCTCGTGATCCGGGCGGGCGCCGGTCCGGGTGACACCGTGATCCGGGTGGTGCTGGCCGACGACCAGCCGCTGATCCGCGCCGGGTTCCGGGTGCTGCTGGAGATGGCGGGCGACATCTCCGTGGTCGGCGAGGCCGGTGACGGGGGCGAGGCCGTGGAGCTGTGCCGCGCGCTGCGGCCGGACGTGGCGCTGCTGGACGTCAGGATGCCGTCGGTCGACGGGATCCAGGCCACCCGGAGGATCGGCGCCGACCCCGGGCTGGACGGGGTGCGCGTGGTGATCCTGACCAACTACGCGCTCGACGAGTACGTCTTCGCCGCGCTGCGCGCCGGGGCGAGCGGCTTCCTCGTCAAGGACATCGAACCGGCCGACCTGCTGCGGTCGGTGCGGGTCGCCGCGGGCGGCGAGGCGCTGCTGTCGCCCTCGGTGACCCGCCGTCTGATCGAGGAGTACGTCGCCACCCCGCCCCGGCCGGTGCCCGGACCCGGCCTGGAGCGGCTGACCGGCCGCGAACGCGAGGTGCTGGCCCTGGTCGCGACAGGGATGTCCAACGAGGAGATCGCCTCGCACCTGACCATCAGCCACGCCACCGCCAAGACCCACGTCAGCCGGATCCTGGGCAAGCTGGGCGCCCGCGACCGGGCCCAGCTGGTCGTGCAGGCCTACGAGTCCGGCCTGGTCGTCCCGGGGAGGCGCTAGGAACCCGGGCGGGAACGCGGCGGCCGGAACCCGCGAGCGGAATGTCGGGGGCGACCGGTATTGTCATGTGTCATGAGTCCGAACACTGCTGACAAGCGCACATCACTGCTCGTCTGGGGCGCCCTGGCGATCGTCTACGTGGTGTGGGGCTCCACCTACCTCGGCATCATGATCGTGATCGAGACGATCCCGCCGCTGCTCAGCGGGGCCATGCGCTTCTCCGCGGCCGCGCTGGTCCTGGCCGCCGCGATCCTGCTGCTGCGCGGGCCGGAGGCCTTCCGGATGACCGTCAGGCAGTTCGGCGGGGCGGCGCTGGTCGGCCTCCTGCTGCTGACCGCGGGCAACGGCATGGTCTCCGTCGCCGAGCAGCACATCTCCAGCGGGCTGGCCGCGCTGCTGGTGGCCTCGGTGCCGCTGTGGCTGGTGATCCTGCGGATCGTCACGCGCGACCGGCCGCGGGTGCTCACCCTGGCCGGGGTGCTCATCGGCTTCGCCGGGGTCGCGGTGCTCTCCCTGACCGGCGGCGACGGCGCCGGCAGCGGCACCGGCATCACGATCATCCTGCTGGCGTCGCTGTCGTGGTCGGTCGGCTCGTTCCTGTCCTCCCGGATCCCGATGCCCGCCAACCCCTTCACCGCGAGCGCGGTGGAGATGCTGGCCGGCGGCGCCGGGCTGGCGGTGATCGCCCTCGCCTCGGGCGAGCGGCTGGACCCGGCCGTCGTCTCCGGACGGTCCTGGGCCGCGCTGGCCTACCTGATCGTGATGGGCTCGCTGGTCGCCTTCACGTCCTACGTGTGGCTGCTGGGCAAGGCGCCGATCTCGCTGGTGTCCACCTACGCCTACGTCAACCCGGTCGTGGCGGTGATCCTCGGCGCGCTGGTCCTGAGCGAGCCGGTGACCGGCTCCATGGTCGCCGCCGGTCTGGTGATCGTCCTGGGCGTCGCCCTGGTGGTCTCCACCGAGCGCCGCAGACCCGCCGGGACGCAGGAGAAGGAACCCGAGGCCGTGGAGGCCGCGACCCCGGCCTGAGCGACGTCACGGCCTCCCTGGAGGCCGCCGGGGCCGGCGGAGGACCGGACGGGGCCCTCCGCTCCGGCCCGGACGGGCCTCAGCCCTTCCTGAAGGCGGCCGCCGCCGCCAGGAAGGCGTCGTTGGCCTCAGGACTGCCGATGGAGACCCGGGCGCCCTCGCCCGCGAAGGGCCGTACGGCGACGCCCTCGACCGCGCACGCCTCGGCGAAGGCCGTCGTGTCGTCGCCCAGGCGCAGCCAGACGAAGTTGGCCTCGGTGGAGGGCACCGTCCAGCCCTGGGCGATCAGCGCCTCCCGGACCCGGGTGCGCTCCTTGACCACGGCCTCGACCCGCTCCAGCAGCTCCTCCTCGGCCGCGAGGGAGGCCACCGCGGCGACCTGGGCGAGGTGGTTGACCGCGAAGGGCACCATCGTCTTGCGCACGGCGGAGGCCACCGGCTCGTTGGCGATCAGATAGCCGACCCGGAGCCCGGCCAGGCCGTACGCCTTGGAGAAGGTCCGCAGCACCGCCACGTTCGGCCGGTCCCGGTAGATCGTCAGGCCGTCGGTGACGTCGGCGTCCCGGACGTACTCCCGGTAGGCCTCGTCGAGCACGACGAGCACGTTCTCCGGGACCCGGTTCAGGAACGCCTCCAGCTCGGCCGCGCGCACGACCGTGCCGGTGGGGTTGTTCGGGTTGCAGACGAAGACCATCCGGGTCTGCGGGGTGATCGCCTCGGCCATGGCCTCCAGGTGGTGGGTCTCCTCCACCAGCGGGACCCGGACCGACGTCGCCCCGGCCAGGTCGGCCAGGAGCGGGTAGGCCTCGAACGAGCGCCAGGCGTAGACCACCTCGGCGCCCGGCTCGCCCACGGTCTCGAACAGCTGCTGGGCCACGGTGACCGAGCCCGCGCCCAGCGCGATGTGCTCGGGCGGCACGCCGTACCGCTCGGCGAGCGCGGCGGTGAGCGCGGTCGCCGCCGGGTCGGGATAACGGTGGATCTCCGTCGCCGCCTTGGCGATCGCCTCGACGACCGAGGGCAGCGGGTCGTAGGGGGATTCGTTGGACGACAGCTTGTAGGACCGGCCGTCGGCGGACACCACGGCCTTGCCCGGCTTGTAAGCAGGCATTGTGTCCAGGATCGCGCGGAAACGAGGCATGGCCTTACCTTATGAGGAGCAGGCGGTTGGGGCACCACCCCCTGCCCCGGTGGAGGGCGCGGCGGGTCAGTCCTTGAGCGAGCGCAGCATCGGGGGATGCAGCAGCTCGGCCGGGCCCCGGCGGTAGAGCTTGGCGGGACGGCCTCCGTCACGGGTGGTGGTCCGGCCGGTGGGGACGAGGAAGCCCTCGGCGTTGGTGACCTTGCGGTGGAAGTTGCGCGGGTCCAGCGGGCGGCCCCACACGATCTCGTAGACGCGGCGCAGGTCGGCCACGGTGAACTCGGCCGGGCAGAAGGCCGCGCCCAGCGAGCTGTACTCCAGCTTGGCCCGGGCCCGCTCGACGCCGTCGACCATGATGCGCCGGTGGTCGAAGGCCATGGACGTCAGCTCCCTGACCGGCTGCCAGCTCATGTGCGCCTCGGTGGAGGCCGGCAGGTCCGGGGCCAGGCCGAGGTAGGCCACGCTCACCACGCGCTGGCGGGGGTCGCGGTCGGGATAGCCGTAGGTCTGCAGCTGCTCCAGGTGCACCGGGGCGCCGGGCAGGCCGGCCCGCTCGGCCAGGATCCGGCCCGCGGCGGCGGGCAGGTCCTCGTCGAGGTGGATGAAGCCGCCGGACAGGGCCCAGTGTCCTTCGTACGGCGGGTTGTCCCGCCGCCAGACCAGCGCGCTCAGCTCGTGGCCGCGCACCGTGAGGACGACCAGGTCCACGCTGACGGGGATCCGCGGAACCGGAGGAGTCACGGCAGGCACGTTACACCGATCAGGCGACGATGCGGACGTGCAACGGCTCCGCCGCCTCGCGTCCGTCGGCTGCGGCGACCTCCAGGCGCACCCAGGTGTCGGCCGGCACCTGGGTCCAGTCGAACGGCAGCCACGCCGTCGTCATCCCGGTGGGCGTGCCCTCCGGCGGCGGCACGAGGTTCACCCCGGCGACGTCGACCGTCCTGGGCTCCTGCTGTCCCTCCCAGGTGATCGTCACCTTCGTGCCCACGGGGATGTTGTATCCGCGGATCTCGATGCCGTCCCGGATGTCGCGGCCCAGCCGTACGGCGTCGACCGGGATCGGCCGGTCGTGGTCGCGCAGGACCTCCTCGGCCAGGGACGGCGAGCCGCAGGTGAAGAAGTCGCTCCACATGTAGGAGACGACCTTGGAGACGTACCGGCCGACCTGCGTGACGGCCCGGTCGAGCCGGTCCTTGTCGGTGGCCCCCCGGGTCCCGGTGCGGGACCCGCAGGGCTGGGCCGCCGACGGCTCGAACGCCTCCACGTTGGCCCACAGCTGCACGTCGTAGCCCTGCTCGACCATCCTGGTGCGGGCCTCGGCCATCGCCCGGTAGTAGTCGCGGGTGGAGCCGTGGTAGGCCTCGCCGTTGCTGAGCCCCTCGCCGACCACCGGGACGAGCCGTTCGTCCACCGGTTCGTCCTTCTCGTCCGGCCAGAACAGCCCGACCTTCCCGGTGCCCCGGCTGTCCTGCGGCGCGATGATCCCGACCCCGGTCCTGGCCAGGGCCTCGAAGCCCTTGGCCACCTCCTTGGGCGTGGCGCTGAACGCCTTCTTCTTGCGCGCCTCCAGGTAGGGGCTGACCAGGATGGGCTTGCCCGGCATCACCTGCTCCACGATCTCGTGCTGGGAGGCGTAGACCCGCAGCGTCGGGTTGTCCTTCGCCGCCTCCTCGGGGTCGTCCGACCCGGTGTAGACCATGTCGCGCATCTGCAGCTCGAACGGCTGATAGAAGCCGCCCAGCGAGGCCCTGTCCCGGAAGCGGGCGCCGTAGTCCTGCAGGATGCGCCGGGTGAGCGTGGTGAGGGTCTCGATGCCCCGCTCGGAGGCCCGGGTCGTCTGGCCCGGGTCTCGCGGGGCCAGCGGCAGCGCCGGGAAGACCTTCATGTGGAACTGGTCACCGAGGTCGAGCAGCTCGGTGAGGCTGTCCTTGTCCTGCTCGGCGGCGGCGATCAGGATCACGTGGTAGGCGCGCCCCCGGGAGCTGAGGTTGTCGCAGGTGGCGTCGTCGCTGCCGTCCTCCGGGGCGACGATCCGGTAGAAGACCTTCCGGCCCACCTGGATCTTCTTCTCCACGGAGGGGCAGCGGAAGATGTTCGGCCCGAACGCCTCGTCGGTCCGGTAGACGAAGGTCCAGCTGATCCGGTTGCCCGGGTTCAGCGCCTTGAGGTCGCGCTCGGCCGCCGCCGCGCAGGACAGGCCGTCCTCCTCGCACGGCTCGTAGAGGCGGTCCACCTCCCCGTCCTTGAGGATCCGGCCGTCCCCGTCGATCGCACGGGCCTGCAGGCCCCAGCCGATCCGGATGACGGTGTCGCCGCCGACCTCGTGGATGGCCCGGAACTGGCTCCGCCAGGTGCAGTGGTCGGTGGTCGGGATGAGCCAGTAACCCGTCACCGCGTACGGCGCCTTCACCGTGGTGTCGAACGTTCCACACGGGTCGGTGAAGGTCTCGGCCTGGGAAGAGGTGGAGACGCTCGGGGCGGCGGAGGAGGCGGAGGAGGCGACCGGCGAGCTGTCGCCCGTCCTGACCGAGCCCGCCGGGCCGTCCGGCCGCAGGACCAGCACGACGGTCGCGACCGCGGCGAGGATCGCCACTCCGAGAAGAGCCGTGAACCAGCGCACGTTCAGGACACTACCGTTCTTGCGATCAGGCTGACGTAAGGAGCTTCTCCGGGACACGGGCCGGTCGCGGGCCCACGTCTCCGGCCGGGCGGATCAGTTCTTGACCCCGGCCCAGGCCTCCAGCTGGGCGACGAAGCGGCGGGCCGAGTTCGGCCAGTGGTGGTTCGCACGGGCCGCCGCATACCCGCGAGCGCCCTGGGCATGCCGCTCCTTGGCGTCGTCGCGCAGTGTCAGCACGGCCTGCGCCACGGCCTTGGGGTCCTGCCAGGGGACCACCATGCCGCTGTTGTAGCGCTCGACCAGCTCCACCGCGCGGGGCGAGGGAGTGGTGATCACCGGGATGCCGTGCGCCATGTACTCCACGATCTTCGTGGGCATGGAGTGGCGGTAGTTGGGCTCGTCGTGCAGGAGCGACAGACCAGCCAGCGCCCCGTCGAGCCGCTTGAGCGCCTCGTCGTTCGGCATGAAGTCGCGCCACTCCAGCAGGCCCTCGGTGACCGCGTCGTTGAGCAGCGGCCGCGACTGCGGGTCGGCGTAACCGATCAGCTCGACCGCCACCCGGTACGGCTGGAGCAGGCGGGCCACCTCGATGGCCTCGTGCACGCCCCGGGCCTCCGACAGCCAGCCGAGGTAGACGATGCGGTCGTCGCCCGGCGTGGTCACGGCGTCGGGCACCCACGTCTCGTTGGGCACCACCAGGTGGGCCTGGCGGAACCGGCCCGCGTAGGCGGTCTCGGCCAGCAGCAGGTGGAGGTGGCGCTCGGCCGTACCCTCCAGCAGGCGGGCCAGGAACCGCACCGGCGGGCGCAGGAAGGCCGGCAGCCAGGGCTTGAGCGACAGGGTCGCCGGGGTGTCCTCGTGGACGTCCCAGACCACCGGCGGGCGCTTGCGCACGCCCGCCACGGCGAGCAGCAGCTCGGGGTCGTGGATGACCACCAGGTCGACCTGGTCGCGCATGCGCTTGAACACCTTGCGCGCGGCGCGCACCGCCGCCAGCCGCTTGCGCTCCGCGGCGCGGGGCAGGTCGATGCCGTTGACCCAGGACCGTGCCATGACGCCCCGCGCGGTGTAGGGCGCGGCATACGTGACCTCATGACCGGCGTCCACGAGCGCCCGGATCTGCCGGTGCAGGATCCGGGCATCCTCGGGGTGATGAACCACCGTCATGACGAGCACGTGCACTGCGCGCAGCCCTCCGTCGCTAGAGCCGCTCGACGCGTTCACCCTCGGCGAGCACGCCGCGGGTGTCGAGCACGAGCGTGCCGTGGTCCTCGACGGTCGTCAGATCGAAGGCGGCGTGCTGCTGCAGCAGCAGCGTGATGTCCGCTTCGGCGACCGCCTTGGCGAGGTTCTCCTCACGCGGCACCGAGACTCCGTCGACCGTCCACTCTCTGACGTACGGGTCGGCGAAGACCAGGTCGGCGCCGAGCTCCATCAGCGCCCGCGCGACCGGCAGCGCCGGGGTCTCGCGCTCGTCGGCGATGTCGGGCTTGTAGGTGACGCCGAGCAGAAGCACCCGGGAGCCGTTGACGGCCTTCCTGTGCCGGTTGAGCAGCCGCTGCGCGCGGGCCACCACGTAGGACGGCATCCGCTCGTTGATCTCCTGGGCCAGCTCCACGAACCGGAACGGGTAGCCCAGCTTGCGCACGGTGTAGGACAGGTAGGACGGGTCCACCGGGATGCAGTGGCCGCCCACGCCCGGTCCGGGCAGGAACTTCTGGAAGCCGAACGGCTTGGTGGCCGCCGCCTCGATGGACTCCCAGAGGTTGATGCCGAGCTCGTCGCAGAAGATCGCCATCTCGTTGACGAGGGCGATGTTGACGTGCCGGTAGGTGTTCTCCAGGAGCTTGGCCATCTCGGCCTCGCGGGTGCCGCTCACCGGGACGACCTGCTCGATGAACTGCGCGTAGAAGGCCGTGGCCACGTCGCGGCAGGCAGCGGTGTAGCCGCCGACGACCTTGGGCGTGTTGCGCAGGCCGAACTTGGGGTTGCCCGGGTCGATGCGCTCGGGCGAGAAGGCGAGGTGGAAGTCCTTGCCCGCGACGAGCCCGGAGGACTCCAGCAGGGGACGGGCCACCTCGTCGGTGGTGCCGGGCCAGGTGGTGGACTCCAGGACCACCAGCGTGCCCGGGGCCAGGTTGCGCGCCACGGTGGCGGTCGCCCCCTCGACGGCCGACAGGTCGGGACGGTGGTCCTCGTCCAGCGGGGTCGGGACGCAGATGACGACGGTACGGCTGCGGGACAGCACCGTCTCGTCCAGCGTGGCGCTGAACCCGTGGGCCAGCATGTGCTCGAGGTCGGCGTCGGTCAGGTCGTCGATGTAGGAGCGGCCGGCGTTGAGGGCGTCCACCTTGCGGGGGTCGACCTCGAACCCGACGACGCGCAGACCCGCCGCGGTGGCCTCTTTGGCCAGCGGCATGCCGACGTACCCGAGACCGATTACGGCCAGGTCGTAGCCGGTCACTGGGAGACCCTGAGGAGCCGGAAACAACACTTCATGGTCGCAAAGGTTATCTCAACTCGACACAAGCCACGTCTGATGCAACCAAACGCATGGCAAACGTGAAGGTTGTCCATGATTGTCACCGACGGTCAACCGGTGATCGACTGATAGAGGTCGCGGTACATCTCCGCCACCCGGCCCCAGGTCCGCTTGGCCGCGACCTCCGCCCGGCCCGCCTCGCCCATGAGGGCCCGGCGTTCCGGGTCGTCGCGCAGTCCGGCGACCGCCTTGGCGAGCGCCTCGGGGTCCCCCGGCGGGACCAGCAGACCGGCCCCGTCGGAGCCGACGAGCTCCGCCAGAGCGGGCAGGTCGCTGAGCACCACGGCCTTGCCGAGCGCCATCGCCTCGACGGGTTTCAATGGCGTAACAAGTCGGCAAACCCGCAGGTCCTCGCGGGGGCAGACGAAGATGTCGATCGCCGACTGGGCCTGCAGGGCCTCCTCGGGACCCACCCGGCCCGGCAGGATCGCGATGTCGCCCAGGCCCAGCTCCTCGACCTGCTCCAGCAGGGCGGGCCGCTCCGCGCCGTCCCCGACGAGCAGCACCTTGACCGGGGCGCCCTGGTCGCGCAGGAGCGCGGCGGCGCTGATCATGGTGGCGAAGCCCTCGTAGGCCACGATGCTGGACACCGAGCCCATGACGATCTCGTCGGCCCCGATGCCGTACGCCGCGCGGAAGGCCGCGCCGTCGTAGGAGGCGGTCAGCAGCGAGTCGTCCACCGCGTTGGGAGCGAGGTAGATCTTTTCGCGGGGCACGCCGCGCTCGGCGATCTCGGCGGCCATGGTCTCGGCGAGGGTGACCACCGCGTCGGCCGAGCGCATGATGAACGCCTCGCGGTCGCGCTGGAGCACGTGCCGCTGGCTGCCGATCCGCTTGGGGTCCCGGGAGGCCCAGGTCTCCTCCAGGAAGCCGCGGACCTCGTAGACCACCGGAGTGCCGGTCCGCTCGCGCACGGCCAGCGCCACCGAGCCGTTGCGGTGGTCGGTCGCGGCGTGCAGGACCTGCGGCCGCAGCGTCCGGACCAGCTCGGTCACCTCGCCGGCGCCCCGGATCATCCGTCCCCGGCTCTCGAACGGCACCTCGCCGCTCGGCAGCAGCCGGTGGTAGGGGATCCCGTCGAGCTCCTCGTACGGCGTGGCGTCGGCGTGGCCCTGCATCATCGGCCAGCCCCAGCTGGTGACGACGTGCGGGTCCAGGCCGACGGCCTTCTGGGCCGTGACGATCCGGTGGGTGCGCACGGTGTAGCCGGCCTGCGTGTACGGCAGGGCGTTGGTGACGCAGTGCAGGATCCGGCCCCGCACCCGCTCGCCCACGATCACCTTGGACTTGGGCGGGATCGGGTTCGGCTGGATGGCGGCCAGCTCGCCGGCGTAGTAGGCGGCCCTGCGCTTGATGAACGGGTACTTGCTGTGCGCCTTGAGCACCTCGGCGGCCTCGGTCATCCGGCCGGCGTCGAAGTGCTCCTTCGCCTCGTTCCACGGCCCCTTGACCATGCGCATGCCGAGCCTGCGCACGGCGCGCCTGGCCTGGCGCGCGACGGGCCAGGCGATCCGGCCCACGACGGGGCGCATGCGCGGCGGAAGGGTCTCCGCGGCCGCTTGCGCGACGCGGACGGGGTCGGTCTTGACCTTGGTCACGACGACCCGGGAAACGATGATCGGATGCTGGGCGAACCCCTTGAGAAGTCCGCGCAAACCGGCACGCGCCGACTTCGCGGAAACCTTGGGGGACTCCGGCGGACTGGCGTCAGGTACCACGGTCGTGACCGTACCATAGGCAACGTTTGCCCCACTCCCACATGAAAGGCGAGGTCAATGAGGGACTCCGCCCCTTCGCAGGCGACGCCGGCCCCCGAAAATCCCCTCGTCCTGCATGTGCTGGGCGCCCGTCCCAACTTCGTGAAGGCGGCCCCGGTGGTGCGCGGCCTCGCGGATCTGGGAGTGCGGCAGGGCATCGTCCACACCGGTCAGCACTACGACGCGCTGATGTCGGACGTGTTCTTCGCCGACCTCGGCCTCCCCGAGCCGATCGCCAACCTGGGCGTCGGCTCCGGCTCGCACGCCGCGCAGACGGCGGCGCTGCTCACCGGCCTGGAGGGGGTCGTGCTGGAGCACGGGCCCTCGCTGGTCGTCGTCTACGGCGACGTGAACTCGACGCTGGCCGCGATCCTGGTCTGCGCCAAGCTCCAGATCCCGACGGCGCACGTCGAGGCGGGCCTGCGCTCCTTCGACCGGGGCATGCCTGAGGAGGTCAACCGGGTCGTCACCGACGCCCTGTCCGACATCCTGTTCGCCACCTCCCCGGACGCCCTGTCCCACCTGGCGAACGAGGGCGTGGACCCCGCGCGCGTCCACCTCGTCGGCAACCCCATGATCGACAGCCTGTTCTCCGCGATCGACCGCCTCGACCCGGCCCCGGTGCGCGAGCGCCTCGGGCTGCCCGAGCGGTACGGCGTGGCGACCCTGCACCGTCCCGCCAACGTCGACGACCCCGCCGCCGCCAAGGAACTGGTCGACGCGGTCCTGCAGGTGAGCGAGCGCCTGCCGATCGTGGTCCCGATCCACCCGCGCGGCCGCGACCGGCTGGCCGCGGCCGGGCTGGTCACCGGCGGGAACCTGCTGATCGTCGACCCGCTGGGGTACGTCGACTTCCTGTCGCTGGTGCGCGGCGCGACCCTGGTCGTCACCGACTCCGGCGGCGTGCAGGAGGAGACGACCATGCTGGGCGTGCCCTGCCTGACCGTCCGGCCCAACACCGAGCGGCCGATCACCGTCACCCACGGCACCAACCGCCTGGTGACCCCGGCGCTGCTGCCGGCCGCCGCGGACAAGGCCCTGGCCGACGGCGCGGCCACTCCGTCGGGCGAGCTGCCCCCGCTCTGGGACGGCAAGGCCGGTCCCCGGATCGCCCGGGTGATCGCCTCCTGGCTCGACGGGGAGAACCTCTCCCCGGCGTCGCAGGCCGTACCGCCCAAATCCCTGTAAAAGCACCTTTTCAGTGCGGCGCAGGCCGTACCCTGGCACGACCCCGGACGAAGGCGATTCCCATGACTTCCCCCGCGAGCGAAGAGACCCCTGAAGAGCCGGCGTTCCGACGGCTCGGGCCGGTCAACTGGCTGCCCGAGGAGCGCAAGGTCATCGAGCGCTTCGAGGAGCGCGTGCGGGACCTGGAGCGGCGCCTGGCCGTCGCCGAGGCGCGTGCGGACTACGCCCAGTGGAAGCTGGAGTCGACCAAGGCCCAGCGGCCCTACCGGGTGGCCGAGGCGCTGACCGGCTCCCGGGGCCCGGGGATGGTGCAGCTGCCCGGCAGGCTCAAGGCCGCGATGAAGCCCCGCAAGGGGCCCAAGGCGCCGCGGCCGGTGGCGGAGGTCGTCGCGGAGCTGGACAACCGCGGCCCGGCCGTGGACGTGCCCCAGGTGAAGTGGCCGTCCGGGCCGATCGTGCGGCCGGACATGAAGGTCGCGGTCATCCTGGACGACTTCTCCCGGATGGCGTTCAAGTACGAGTGGGACCAGATCGAGTTCGGGCTGCGCGACTGGCCGGAGATCTTCGCCGAGCGCCGGCCGGAGCTGCTGTTCGTGGAGTCGGCCTGGCACGGCAACCAGGGCCGCTGGCGCTACCAGATGACCGGGACCAACGCGCCCAAGCCCGAGCTGCGCGCGCTGATCGACTGGTGCCGGGAGGAGGGAATCCCGACGGTCTTCTGGAACAAGGAGGACCCGCCGAACTTCGACTTCTTCATCGACACGGCCAAGCTGTTCGACTACGTGTTCACGTGCGACGGCGACATGGTGCCGAAATATCGCGAAATCCTGGGACACGACCGGATCGACGTCCTGCAGTTCGCGGCCCAGCCCCGGGTGCACAACCCGATCCAGGACAGGCAGGGCCGCATCCACGACGTCGTCTTCGCGGGCATGTACTTCCGGGACAAGCACCCCGAGCGCCGCGAGCAGATGGAGACCGTCCTCAACCCGATCCGCGAGCTGGGCCTGCACATCTTCGCCCGCAACGGGACCGTGGACGAGAAGTACGCCTGGCCGGAGAAGTACGTCCCGCACATCGTGGGCGAGCTGCCGTACGACCGGATGCTGGCCGCGTACAAGATGTACAAGGTCTTCCTCAACGTGAACTCGGTGCTCGACTCGCCGACCATGTGCGCCCGCCGCGTCTTCGAGCTGTCGGCCTGTTCGACCTCGGTGGTCTCCGGCTGGTCCCGCGCCATCGAGGAGACCTTCGGGGACCTGATCCCGATCGCCCATGACGAGCTGGAGTCCTACAACCAGGTCCTGCACCTGATCAACAGCCCCGAGCTGCGTGCCCGCCAGGGTCACCTGGCCATGCGCGAGGTCTTCGACAAGCACCTGTTCTCCCACCGGGTGGACCAGATCCTCCAGCTCCTCGGCAAGCCCGTCACGCCGCGGACCCGGTCGGTCTCCGTGGTCCTGCCGACGAACCGGGCCTCCCAGATCGAGCACGCCATCTCCTCGGTGGCCAAGCAGATCCACCGGCCGCTGCAGCTGGTGATGGTCCTGCACGGCCTGGACATCGACCCGGTGGTCGTGGCCGACAAGGCCCGCATGGCCGGGATCTCCGACGTGGTGGTGCTCCCCGCCGACCCGTCGATGTCGCTCGGCGCGTGCATGAACACGGGCATCGCGGCGGCCGAGGGCGAGCTGATCGCCAAGATGGACGACGACAACCTCTACGGCGCCCACTACCTGTCCGACCTGGTCCGGGCGTTCGACTACTCCGACGCCGAACTGGTGGGCAAGGGCGCGCACTACGCCTACTTCGAGAGCCGCAACACCACGATGCTGCGCATGCCGGGCCTCGAGCACCGCTACGCCTGGCTGGTCCAGGGCGGCACGTTCCTCGGCAAGGCCGACATGTTCCGTCACTACGGCTTCGAGGACGTCACCCGCGGCGAGGACACCCGCCTGGTCAAGCGCCTGAAGGAAGACCGCGTCAAGATCTACTCCGCCGACCGCTTCAACTTCGTCTACTGGCGCAGCGGCGACCCGGCGATGCACACCTGGCAGCCCGACGACCACAAACTGACCCGCGGCGCCCAGTTCTCCTTCGTCGGCCACCCCGAAGCCCACGTGATGATCTGAGCACGGCACGCACCCAGGAAAGACCGGCGCCGGTACGGCGAGGCGTTGTGCACCGAGTGCCCGGCGCCCCCGTACGGCGTGCCACCCACCCTGTACGGCGCGCGCCATCCCGTACGGCGAAGCGCGTCCCCGCCTGCTCGCTTGCGGCCCCCACCCGTCGGCGCCGGTACGGCGAGGCGGGAGGCGGAGGTGATCGGCGCCGGGTGTACGGCGACCGGGGCGGGATACATGGTCGTGCTCTACGGGCGGGTGTTACGGCCGGCCGTCTCAGTCGCTGTCTGGTGTGTTCAGGCCTTCGGCCTGCTCAGGCGCGCGGGGTGCGGTCCTTTTATACGCCGGCCTGCACACCCGCCCGCTCCGCACTCCTCGTGACCCGCCGTACCCATGCGGACCGTATGGGGTGGATCTCTCCCGGACGACCAGAGTGCGGTGGGTGGCTGAAGCGGGGGTGCGGGGCCGTTCAGGGTGCTCAGACTCCGAGGAGTCCTTCGAGCGCCAGAGCCACGCCGTCCTCGTCGTTGGAGGCCGTACGGCGGCGCGCGGCTGCGAGGACGGCCGGGTGGCCGTTGCCCATCGCGTGCGGGACCCCGGCCCAGGTCAATACCGGGAGGTCGTTGGGCATGTCCCCGAAGGCCCAGACCTCGGCGGGGGTGATGCCCAGTCGCGTGCAGATCCCGGCGAGCGTCGCGGCCTTCGTGACGCCGGGGGCGCTGACCTCCAGCAGTCCCTTCCCGCCGGAGTAGGTGACCTCCGCCTGTCCCAGGACCGCCCGGCGGGCGATCTCGCACATCGCGTCGGCTTCCCGCGACGCCGACCAGGCGAGCAGCTTGATGATGGGATCGGCCTCCCGCAGCACGTGGTCCAGCGTCGGCAGCCTGAACTGGACCTCGCCGTGCGCGTCCCGGCCGTTGTGGTAGGAGACCTCGCAGACCACCTGGTGACCGGTCTCTATCGCGAAGGTGACGTCCTCCAGGGCCGTCTTGAGAGAGCCGGCCAGTTCCCTCGTCACCTCCAGGCTGAGGGCGTTCGCGGTGACGACGCGACGGTTCCCGACGTCGTAGACGATCGCCCCGTTGCTGCAGACGGCGGTTCCGACGCAACCGAGCATCTCCGCGATGGCGTCCACGTACCGGGGCGGCCGGGCCGTCACGAACACCACTTCGGCACCCGCGTCCCGGACGGCGAGGATGGCCCGGCGCGTCCGCTCGGACACGGTGCCGTCGCTGCGCAGGAGAGTGCCGTCGAGGTCAGTGGCGATCATGCGAGGGAACGTCATGATCGCGATTATCCGCGAGCCCGCTCCACCCGGCGTTGCGGTGGGGCGCTCGTGGTGAGGCTCGCGGCCCCTGGGGTGGGGGTCGCGAGCCTCGGGTGTTCGGGGGTTATTCGCAGTTGGTCTCGGTGTCGGTGCCGGCTCCGCCGTTGCAGGAGTCGGTGCCGGCGCCGCCGCTCAGGTCGTCGGTGCCGGCGTTGCCGTTGAGCTCGTCGTCGCCGGCGTTGCCGTTGAGTTCGTCGTTTCCGGCGCCGCCGCTCATGTTGTCGTTGCCGGCTCCGCCGTTGAGTTCGTCGTTTCCGGCGTTGCCGAACATGTCGTCGTCGCCGCCGTTGCCGAACACGGTGTCGTTCCCGCCGCCGCCGCGGAGGTCGTCGTTGTCGGCTCCGCCGCGGATGTCGTCGGCCACACCGGCGCCCCGGAGGTCGTCCTCGCCGTCGCCGCCCCGCAGGACCGCCCGCTTGAGGGCGGTCACCCGCACGCTGTCGTCGCCGTCACCGGCGGCCACGTGGATGCGGGTGACGGTGCCCGCAGGGCGGCGCGCGTCGTTGCCGGCCGCGATGCAGCCGGCGCCCGCGACGACGTCACCGGCCCCGTCCCGGATGAAGACGTTGTTGTTCTCCAGCTCGATGGTCACCTCGTTGTCGATCCCGTCGGCGGCCGTGTAGCGGAGCTCACCGGAGGCGGCGTTGAAGGTGCAGGTGCCGGCGTCGACGAACGCGGTGGCGGCGGCGGCGGGCAGAGCCTGCGTACCGGCCAGCGTCAAAGCCGCCACCGACAGCAGGGCGCCGATGATGCTTTTCCTTGCCATGGTCCTCGTCCTCCTGTCGCGCCCCCAAAGAGCGCACTCGGGCTTTCCCACCCGCTCGACGCTAAGGAGCAGGACCCCCGCCCCACCTCGGGAGGCGAGCCGGGGATGTCCCCGGTGACAGGAGTGGGACGAGGTCTCGCCGATCGGGGGCCGGGCCGGGGTACGGCCGGCTCAGGCTCCCCGGTCCGGGCGCCGCATGCGGGTGAAGGCCCAGTTCATCCGGGGCTCGACCGCCCAGCGGGTCACCCGGCGCACCGGTGGCGTGCACAGCGCGGCGGCCAGTGCGGCTCCGGCGGCCGCGATGAGGGCCACTCCCCATGGGGTCTCCGCCCAGTCGCCGCGGAAGCGTTCGGCGACCTTCACCACGAAGCCGTGCAGCAGGTAGGCGTACATGGTCGCCGCGCCCAGTTCGGAGTACCACGTCCGGCGGGACGGGACGGCCGCGAGGAACGCGGCGACCAGGAGCGCGCCCGCGGCCAGCATCGCCAGCCGGATCAGGCTCCCGGTGAGGTCGTCCACCCCGATCGCCTGGTTGGCGTGCCGCCAGCGGATCCACTCGGTCGGCACCTCGGTGTGCACGGCCAGGGCGAGCACCGCCCCGGCCGCCAGCGTGACCGCCCCCGCGATCCGCACCGCCCGCTGCCTGAGCCGGGTGAAGTGCTCGGGCCGAAGCATCAGGCCGAGCACGTAGAAGGGGAGCAGCCCGAGTGTGCGGTTCATCGACAGCTCGTCCGGCAGGGCGCTCGTCCCCGACAGCAGCGACAGTCCCACCGCGACCGCCAGGGGCCACCTGAGCTGCTGCCAGACCGGGGTGGACAGCCGCCACAGGAACAGCGACATCAGGAACCAGGTCAGGTAGTACGGGTCCAGGAGGCTGATGTCGAGCTTGCCGTACATGATCAGCCGGGGGAGGGAGTAGGCCAGCTCGAAGATGACGTACGGCACGGCCAGCGTGCTGATCAGCTTGCGCGCCTTGCCCGAGGAGAAGGTGAAGTTCCGTGACAGATAGCCGCTGAGCACGATGAACAGCGGCATGTGGAACACGTAGACGTAGAAGTACGCGGCATGGGCGACCGCCACGTCCCGGAGGTCCTCGATCAGGTGGCCGGAGACCACCAGTGTGATCGCCAGGAACTTGGCGTTGTCGAAGAACGGGTCGCGGGCGGTCTCCCCGGGGGAGGGCGGCCGGACGGGGCTGGCGACGCTCACAGCCCCCGGACCCTAACGATGACGGCACTACCCTCCGGCCAACACGGGATGAAAGCCCGGAAAACTCATCAACACATGATGTGTCAGGAAAAACGGTGAGTCGTCTGTTCAATTACGGAACGGAGGAGATGTGAGGGCTTCACTGCGCCGGAAGCCCATCAATGCTAGTCTCTGTCCGATCTTCCGGAGGCATATTCCATCCCCTAACACCGCAAGCCTCCACACACTCAGAGGTTGGGACGAGTGGGCATGGGCTCTGGAAACCGCTCGATTCGGTTCAAGATCTTCTTGCTGCTGCTCCTGCCCCTGCTCACCCTGAGCGCCCTGTGGGGTTTCGTCCTCAACCTCACCGTCGGCGAGGGCGCGGCCCTGCTTCGGTCCGACCGGCTCTACGCCACGATCGGCGTCGCCTCCACCGAGCTGGGGACGCAGCTGCAGGCCGAGCGCGCCCAGTCGTCGGTGGTGATCACCTCGCGGGTCCGCACCAGCGGCTTCGGCGAGCAGCGCGAGCGCACCGACCAGGCGGTCGAGCGCTTCCGCGACGCCGTCGCCGGATACGAGCCGGCGACCCGGGAGCTCGACGCCTCCCTGAAGTGGACGCTCAGCCGGCTCGACGCCCTCAGCGAGGTCAGGGCCGGGATCGACGACGGGCAGAGCACCCGGCTGGCCGTGCTGACGCGCTACAACCAGATCCTGGACGCGGTCTTCCTCCTGTACGACCAGCTCGTCGCCATCCCCGACCTGACGATCTTCCAGCAGGCCACGGCGATGCAGTCGATGGGCCACGCCCGGGAGATGATGGCCAGGGAGAACGCGCTGATCAGCGGCGCGCTGCTCGACCTGCGCCTGACCGCCGAGGAGCGCGCCGCCTTCGCCGAGTACGCCGCCGCCCGCGACTTCCTGCACACGCGCGGCCTGTCCACGCTGGACGTCACGCTCGGCAAGCCCTACCGCGAGACCCTCGGCTCCACCGCCTTCGACAGGTTCACCGCCCTGGAGCGGGCCGTCATCGCGGGCGAGGGCGACCGCCTGCCCCCAGAGGCCGAGCGCTGGAAGGAGGTCGCGACCCCGCTGATGACCCGCCTCGACCAGCTCGGCGCCTCCTCCGGGACCGCCCTGGCCGAGCAGTCCGGGTCCCTGTCCACCGGGGTCGTGATCCGGATCGCCGTGGCCGGGGGCATCGGCCTGATCGCGGTGGCCGCGTCCATCGTGATCTCGGTCCGCTTCGGCCGCCGCCTGGCCGACGAGCTGGCCGGCCTGCGCTCCACCGCGCTCGAACTGGCCGACGTACGGCTGCCGCGCCTGGTGACGCGGCTGCGGCGCGGTGAAGAGGTGGATGTCAGCACCGACGCCCCGCTCATCGAGGTGAAGGGCTCGGCCGAGGTCCGCGACGTGGCCCAGGCGTTCGGCTCGGTGCAGCGCACCGCGGTCGAGGCGGCCGTCGGCCAGGCCGACCTGCGCCGCGGCGTCAGCCAGGTCTTCGTCAACCTGGCCCGCCGCAAGCAGAACCTGCTCCACCGCCAGCTCACGCTGCTGGACAGCATGCAGCGCCGGGCCACCGACCCCGACAGCCTCGACGACCTGTTCCAGCTCGACCACCTGACCACGCGCATGCGCCGCCACGCGGAAGGACTCATCATCCTGTCCGGCGCCGCGCCCGGCCGCGCCTGGAGCAGGCCCGTGCCGGTGGTCGACGTCGTGCGGGCCGCGATCGCCGAGGTCGAGGACTACAAGCGGGTCAACGTGGCGCCGCTGTCGGACGTCCTGCTCGACGGAGGGGCCGTCGCCGACATCACGCACCTGATCGCCGAGCTCATCGAGAACGCCACGATCTACTCGCCCCCGCAGACCATGGTGATGGTGCGCGGTGACGTGGTGGCCAACGGGTTCGCCGTCGAGATCGAGGACCGGGGCCTGGGCCTGGGCGCCGTGGACTACGCGGAGATCAACGCGCGGCTGGCGGAACCGCCCGAGTTCGACCTGGCCGACAGCGACCGGCTGGGCCTGTTCGTGGTGGGCCAGCTCGCCGCCCGGCACGGGATCAAGGTGGTCCTGCGCTCCTCGCCGTTCGGCGGCACCACGGCCATCGTGCTCATCCCGCGCAGCGTGATCACCGAGACCCCCTCGCCGCTGTCCATCATCGCCGAGCGTCTCGAGGAGCGGCCCGCGGAGCTCCGGCTGGAGCCGGCCCCGGTCGCCGCGCTCGCACCGGCCCCCTCCGCCGCCCCGGCCGGCGCCCACGCCCAGGGCTCCGCGGGCAACGGTTCTGCGGGCAACGGTTCTGCGGCCTCGCCGGGAGCCGGCCTGCCGCGCCGTACGAGGAAGGTCCCCCGCCCGGGAGGCGCATCCGGGAACGACGCCCCGGAGAACCAGGCCGCGCCGGCTCTCACCGTGGTGCCCGAGGTGACGGCTCAGAACGGGACCCCGGACGCGCAGGGCGAGCCCCCGGCCGGTGAGAGCATCGGCCCCCGTGCCCTGCCCCGCCGCGTACGGCAGGCGAACCTGGCCCCCCAGCTGCGCCAGGACCCCGCGGCTGAGCCGGAGAAGACCGCCGGACCGGAGGAGCAGACCGCCGGGCCGGAGCGGGGGCCGGAGGAGACCTCCGGACCGGAACGGGAGCCAAGGGCGGCGGCCGACCACCGTCCCGAGCAGGCCCGCGCGCTGTTCTCCGCTTTCCAGGAGGGCACACGCCGCGGACGCGCGGAGCACCCGAACGACTTCGCATCCCATCAGACAGGCGAAAAGGAGGACATGTGACCGGGCGCAGCGAGGGCGTCGAAAACGGCATCATGGTCATGAGTCCTACAGAGGAGGTCACATGGCCGGAAAAGTGAGCAACACCGGCGAACTCAACTGGCTCCTCGACGACCTGACCAGCCGGGTGGGCGCGGTACGGCAGGCGGTGATCCTGTCCACCGACGGGCTCGCCATGGGATTCTCCAAAGGCCTCAGCCGCGAGGACGCCGAGCACCTGTCCGCCGTCGCCGCGGGCTTCCAGAGCCTGGCGCGCGGCGCGGGACGCCACTTCGGCGGCGGCGACGTCCGCCAGACCATCGTGGAGATGGAATCGGCCTTCCTGTTCGTCACGGCCGCCGGGCAGGGAACCTGCCTGGCCGTGCTGAGCAGTTCCGACGCCGACGTCGGCCACATCGCCTACGAGATGGCGATGCTGGTCAAGCGGGTCGGGCAGCACCTCTCGACCAATCCACGCCAAGGCTCGTCATGACCCGCTGGATGGATGAGGAGGCCGGACCGGTCGTCCGGCCTTACGCGCTCATCGGAGGCCGGACCCGGTCCTCCGGCGACGCACTGGACCTGGTAGCCCTGGTCACCGCGACCGGGGCCGCGCCGTCCGGCGGCTTCGTCCCCGGACCGGAGCAGGAACGGATCCTCACCCTGGTCACCGGCGCGACCTCGGTCGCCGACGTCGCCTCGGAGCTGGACCTGCCGCTGGGCGTGGTCCGCGTCCTCCTCGGCGACCTGCAGGACCACGGCCTCATCTCCATCGGACGCGCCTCGGCGAGTGAGCGCATTCTCAAGGAAGTGATCAATGGACTTCGAGCCCTCTGACGAGCCCGTCGCGCTCAAGATTCTCATCGCGGGCGGCTTCGGTGTGGGCAAGACCACGCTCGTCGGTGCGATCAGCGAGATCCGCCCCCTGCGCACCGAGGAGGTGCTGTCCGACCGCGGCATCGGCATCGACGACGTCGAGGGCGTGGAGGGCAAGACCACGACCACGGTGGCGATGGACTTCGGCCGCATCACCATCCGTGAGGGCCTGGTCGTCTACCTGTTCGGCACGCCCGGCCAGGAGCGGTTCTGGTTCATGTGGGACGAGTTGTCGTACGGCGCGCTGGGCGCGGTCGTGCTGGCCGACACCCGGCGGCTGACCGACTGCTTCCCCTCGATCGACTATTTCGAGCAGCGCGGCACGCCGTTCATCGTGGCGGTCAACTGCTTCGACGGCGCCGACCGTTACGACACCGAGGACGTGCGCTCGGCTCTCGACCTCGACCCGGACGTACCGGTGCTGATGTGCGACGTACGGCGCCGCGCCTCGGCCAAGACCGTGCTGATCACGCTCGTCGAGCACTCGCTCAAGGTGCTGACGGCGAGCCAGTCCTCCTCCTGACGGACACCTGACGGAGCGGGCGGCGGCTTCCGATCCCCCCGGACGGGAGCCGCCCGCCGCGCCCTACAGGGCGCGCAGGCCGTTGATGACTTCCTGCAGGAGGCTCTGCGCGGGCGAGGAGGCGGCCGTCACCGGCTGCCTGACCAGGATCAGGCCCTGGTCCAGCAGGTCGCCCAGCAGCACTCTGATCACGCCGACCGGCAGCTCGACCTCGGAGGCGATCTCCACGATCGGGCGGGCCCGCCCGACCACACTGAGCAGCCGGCGGTGCTGCGAGCCCAGGTTCGCCCGGGGCGAGATGGTGGCGCCGGTGGCCACCACCATCGACAGCAGGTCGAAGGCCGCCGAGGACGGCCTGGTCCGGCCGCCGGTCATGGCGTAGGGGCGGACCACCGGGCCCGCCTCCTCGTCTATCCACTCGATTTCGTCGCTCATTGTCCCGCCGTCCGCGGTCCGGTGGCCAGGTGTTGCCCGACCCGGCTGACCAGGCGGGCCATCTCATATGCGATCAGGCCGACGTCGGCGGCCCCGCTCGTCATGACGCAGAGGCAGCTACCCTGACCGGCCGAGGTGACGAACAGGAAGGCGGAGTCCATCTCCACCATCGTCTGCCGTACGTTGCCGCCGCCGAACTGCAGGCTCGTGCCCTTGGCCAGGCTCTGGAAGCCCGAGGCCACGGCCGACAGATGGTCGGCGTCCTCCTTGCTGAGCCCGCGCGACGACGCCATCATCAGCCCGTCGTTGGACAGGATCAGCGCGTGCGAGACGTCCGCCACGCTCGTGACGAAGTCATCCAAAAGCCAATACAGCTCACCCGGCACGTGGTCAAGCCCCTTCCCCACCAGTGTCTTCGCTTTCCGACCGCCCACGCCGCCATCCCGACTGCAGCGAGCTCAGCAGCGCCCTCGCCTCTTCCGGCGACCTCTCCGCCTTCTGCGGGGTTGTTTCCGTGGTCTCGTCGGCCGGGACCCGCCCGGGCTCCTGGCGCAGGCTCGGCGCCAGGTTCGCCTGGCGCACCCGGCGGGGCAGCCCGCCGTTGCGCCGCTGCGGCGTCCTGCGCCCGTCCAGCTCGGAGTGCGCCCGGGCCGCCGGGATCTGCGCGGCCAGCCCGGACAGCCCGGACAGGTCGTCGGGGGCGACGCTCCGGACGGGCTCGGCGGCCGCACCCGATCCGAAGTGCCCGGCGTGGGGCTCGCCCGCTCCGGTCAGCACCGGCTCCGGCACTCCCAGCAGGGGCTCGGGGACCAGGATGACCACCCCGGTCCCGCCGTACGGCGAGGGGCGCAGCATGACCTTGACGCCGTGCCTGGCGGCCAGCAGGCCGACCACCGAGAAGCCCAGCCGGTCGGTCTCCGCCGGGTCGAACTCCGGCGGGCTGGCCAGCCGCGCGTTGATCGCGTCGCGCTTGTCCTGCGGCAGGCCCAGGCCCCGGTCCTCGATCTCGACCGCGAAGCCCCGGCCCACGCGCTCGCCGCGGACCGACACCTCGGCGCCGGGCGGGGAGAAGACCGTCGCGTTCTCGATGATCTCGGCGAACAGGTGCATCATGTCGGCCACCGCGCCGCCGACCAGCGTGCCGTCGGGCATCGGGTAGATCCGCACCCGGGCGTAGTCCTCGACCTGAGCGGCCGCGCCGCGCAGCACGTCCTCCATCGGGACCGCCGAACGCCACCGGCGGCCGACCGCGCCGCCGGACAGGATCACCAGGCCCTCGGCGTGGCGGCGCATGCGGGTCGTGAGGTGGTCGAGGACGAACAGGTTCTCCAGCGCCTGCGGGTCCTCGGTCTGCTTCTGCATGCCGTCCAGCAGCTTGAGCTGGCGTTGCAGCAGGCTCTGCTTGCGCCGGGCGAGGTTGCGGAAGGCGTGGGCGACGCCCTCGCGGAGCCGGGCCTGCTCCACGGCCGCGTCCACCGCGCGGCGTCCGACGCTGTCGAAGGCGGCGGCCACGGCGTGCACCTCGGAGGTGCTGCCCAGCCGCTCGATGCCGGGCACCTCCGCCTCCACGTCCACGTCCTGGCCGCGCCGCAGCCGCTCCATGATCCGGGGCAGGCGCGTCTCGGCCATCTCCACGGCCGCCTGCCGCACCCCGGCCAGCTCGCGGGTGAGCCCGCGGCCCACCCGGTAGGAGACGGCCAGCGACACGATCACCGCCACCAGTCCCAGGGCTCCGGCGGCCCCGGCCCTGACGAAGATGGTGACGGCCGGGGGCACCGCCCGGTCGGTCAGGATCACGGTCGCCTGGCTGATGTTCACCTGGATGGCGGCCTCCAGGTCGTCGGCGACGCTCCGCCAGGCCGCGTGCCGTACGGCCTCGCCCGCCAGCAGGCGCTCCTCCATGGCGATGAAACGGCTGTACACCGGCGAGCCCACCACCTCGGTGAAGGGGTCGCCCAGTTCCGCCTGCATGTCGGCCATGGCCTGGGTCAGCAGGAAGTTGCGGGTGGTGGAGAACTCCCTGAACAGCTGCAGCTCACGGGGCGACAGCGGCCGCTCCTGGGCCGTGGCCCCGGCGGCGATCGCGCGCTGGCGGGTCAGGAAGTCCTTGGCGTAGCCGACCTTGATCACGGCCTGCGTCTCGGGATCGTTGTCGATCGCCATGATGGAGACGAGACGCTGGAACACGTCGGGCATCGGCGCGAACTCCCGGGGGAGGTCGGCGATCTCGATGCGGCCTTCGTCGATCTTGGCCCGGGTCGCGTCGAGCTGACCGACGCGGGTCATCAGCGCGTCGAAGAGGACCTTCATCTCCGGGGTCAGGGCCGACTGCGTGGACTCGTCCGCCGAGTCCTCGCGGAGCCTCTCCATGGCCTGGTCGGTCGTCGTGCGCTGGCTGACGAGCGTGGAGCGGTCCGCGTCCGAGCGGCTGGCCAGATACTCGGCCGACATGAGGTGCTCGCGCTGCAGGGCGATGAGGAGCGCGTCACCGGGTTTGATGACGCCGTCGTGGAGCGCGCTGACGTTGAGCATGCCTACTGCGTCGCCCACGGTCGTGGTGGCCGCGAAGCCCCACAGCGCCACCAGGGAGGTGAGGGGGACGACCAGGAGCGCCGAGACCTTGAACCGGATGGACCTGCTCGATGCCATGTCACCTCGACGGCTCGGTCTGGGAGCGCCAGAGGAGAGGACCCCTCCGGGCGATCGCTAGATCGCCGACGAGAATAGCACTGACCTGCCCTGTTACTTTGTCCTATTTGTGATATGTCAGGAAATAGTCATGTACGGTGACAAGTCATCCCAGAGTGACCTGCGCGGCGCGTGTGCTGCGGACCCAGGTCAGCTGGAGGAGCCGTACGGCCAGCAGACCGACGAGCGCGACCTCGGCGCCCAGCAGCACCCGCTCGACCAGACCGATCAGCACCCGGTCCCCGGGCAGCGCCACATAGGTGATCGCCAGCACCCCGAACCCGCCGGCCAGCGACAGCCACTCCACCGGCCGCGCCACCGCCCGCCACCGCTCGTCCCCGGCGAAGCGCCCCACCATCAGCGCCCCCGCCACCGGCATCGCGACGAACGCCAGGACCGACACGTAACGGTGCACCTGCGCGCCCATGTCCAGCGCCAGCCCCGGCGCGGTGGTCGGCACGACCGCGATGAGCACCAGCGCCCCGCTCCACACCAGCATCAGCCGCTCCGCCGCCGTCCCCACCGGCGCCTTCGCCGTGCGCAACCCGGCGACCAGCGCGAAGGACGCGACGCCCAGCGAGAGCATGGCGAACTCGGTCGCGCCGCCGCGGTCCAGCACGGCGTACTCGCTGATCGTCAGGTTCAGCGGGTCGAGATAGGGGTCGGGGTCGATCTGCCCCACCACCGCCGCGACGGCCGCCATCAGGATGCCGACGCAGGCGATCAGGGGGTAGAACATCTTCAACCGGAGCATGTCCCCACACTGTCCCCGGAGCACCCCCGCGAACATCGGGAACGGCCCCTGGCCCGACCCTGACCCACCCCTGAGATCCCACCCCGAGACCCCGGCCCGAGGGGGAACGGCCGGACCCCGCACTCCCCCTCACACCGGTACGGCGGGTGCGGGATCCGGCACGGCCTCCGGGATCAGTCCAGGCCGCGGACCTCGGCGTAGCGGGCCCTCACCGAGGGGTCGGGGTCGGCCTCGTAGACCTCGGTCCCGCTCACCTGCCAGGCGGGCGGCTCCTCGCTCCCGGCCAGCAGCCAGGCGGCCTGGCGCGCGGCCCCGTCGGCGACGTACTCCCCGGGCGTGGGCACGACCACCGGCCGGCCGAAGACCGCCGGGGCGATCCGCCGTACGGCCCGCGACCTGGCCCCGCCGCCGATCAGCAGCACCCTGGCCGGGTCGAGCCCCAGCGCGTCGAAGGCGTCCGCCAGATGGCAGAGCATGCCCTCGACCGCCGCCCTGGCCAGATGGGCGGGAGTCGAGGTGCCCAGGGTCAGGCCGTGCAGCGACCCGGTGGCATCCGGCAGGTTGGGGGTCCGCTCCCCCTCCAGGTACGGCACGCAGACCAGGCCGCCCGCCCCCGGCGGCGCGGACAGGGCCAGCTCGTCCAGCTTGTCGAGGCCGACGCCGAGCATCCGCGCGGCGGCGTCGAGCACCCGGGCCGCGTTGAGCGTGCACACCAGCGGCAGGAACCGCCCGGTCGCGTCGGCGAACCCGGCCACGATCCCGGTGGGGTCCGCGCTCGGCGCCTGCGCGACCGCGAACGCCGTACCGGAGGTGCCGATCGAGACCACAACGTCCCCGGGCAGCGCCCCCACCCCGAGGGCCGCGGCCATGTTGTCCCCGGTGCCGGGCGCGAGCCGGGCGCCCGGACCGGGGCCGCGGGCGAGGCGGACCTCGCCCGCGCCGTCCCGGGGGCCCAGCACCCTGGGGAGCTGCGGGACGGAACCGAAGGCGGCCTGGAGCAGGTCGGTCCGGTACTCCCCGGTCGCGGGGGACCAGTAGCCGGTTCCGGACGCGTCACCGCGGTCGGTGACGAGCTCCCCGGCCGCGCCGCCCATCCGCCACGTCAGCCAGTCGTGCGGCAGGCACACCGAGGCGGTGCGGCGGGCGCTGTCCGGCTCGTGCTCGGCCAGCCAGCGCAGCTTGCTCACCGTGAACGACGCGACCGGCACGCTGCCGACCGCCTCGGCCCACTTCACCGGCCCGCCCAGCTCCTCCACCAGGTCCACGGCGGCGCGCGCGGACCGGGTGTCGTTCCAGAGCAGCGCCTTTCTCACGACATTTCCGGACTCGTCGAGGCAGACCATGCCGTGCTGCTGCGCCGCCACGCTCATCGCCGCGACGTCGTCCAGCCCGCCGGCCTGCTCGACCGCCTCCGTCAGCGCCGTCCACCAGGCCCCCGGATCGACCTC
This sequence comes from Paraplanobispora siamensis, assembly GCF_016863175.1. GTDB lineage: Bacteria > Actinomycetota > Actinomycetes > Streptosporangiales > Streptosporangiaceae > Planobispora > Planobispora siamensis. The sequence continues at coordinate 209,911 of NZ_BOOJ01000036.1, read as the reverse complement.
GGTGCCGTCCGGATGGGCCGCCCGGCCCTGGCGGACCAGGGCGCCGGTGCCGGCGTCCCTGATCACCACCTTGCAGCTCTGGGTGGAGGAGTCCACCCCGGCCACGAGTGTCATCCGCGCACTCCGAGCAGGTGCTCGAGGGCGAGCTGGTTCAGGCGCGTGAAGTGGAAGCCGCGCTCGGCGGCGGCGTCGAGGTCGAAGTCGTCGCGGGCCAGGTCCTCGACGGTCTCGCCGGGGGCCAGCGTGGGCTGGGCCAGCTCGTCGACCCGGCTGGCGGCCAGCGCCTGCTGCACCTCGGGGTCGGCGCGGAAGGCCTTCGACTTCTCCTTCAGGATCAGGTAGGTGCGCATGTTGGCGGCGGCCGACTCCCACACGTCGGCGGCGTCGTCGGTGCGCAGCGGCTTGTAGTCGAAGTGCCGGGGACCGTCGTAGCCCCCGTTCTCCAGCAGGTCGACCAGGAAGAAGGCGCTCTTGACGTCGCCGTGGCCGAAGATGAGGTCCTGGTCGTACTTGGGACCGTGCTGGCCGTTGAGGTCGATGTGGAAGAGCTTGCCGTGCCACAGGGCCTGGGCGATGCCGTGCACGAAGTTGAGCCCGGCCATCTGCTCGTGGCCCACCTCGGGGTTGAGGCCGACCCGCTCGGGGTGCTCCAGCTCGTTGATGAAGGCGAGCGCGTGGCCGACGGTCGGCAGCAGGATGTCGCCGCGCGGCTCGTTCGGCTTGGGCTCCAGGGCGAACCGGATGTCGTAGCCCTTGTCGATCACGTAGGAGGTCAGCAGGTCGAGCCCCTCCTTGTAGCGGTCGAGCGCGGCCTTGACGTCCTTGGCGGCGTCGGACTCGGCGCCCTCGCGCCCGCCCCAGCAGACGTAGGTGGTCGCGCCCAGCTCGGCGGCCAGGTCGATGTTGCGGATGACCTTGCGCAGCGCGTAGCGCCGGACGTCGCGGTCGTTGCTGGTGAACGCGCCGTCCTTGAAGACCGGGTGGGTGAACAGGTTGGTGGTGGCCATCGGGACCTTGAGCCCGGTCTCGGCCAGCGCCCCCTTGAACCGTTCGATCGCCTTGTCCCGGTCGTGCTCGACGGCCAGCAGGTCGTCGTCGTGGAAGGTCACGCCGTACGCGCCGAGCTCGGCGAGCCTGTGGACCGATTCCACCGGGTCGAGAGCGGCGCGGGTGGCGTCGCCGAACGGGTCGCGGGCCTGCCATCCGACCGTCCACAGGCCGAAGGTGAAGCGGTCCTGCGGGGTGGGCGTGTAGGCGTTCATGAGGCGGTCCTCCATTTAATCCACGTTATGGACTTAATATGAGTCCGGAGAGTGGGATCGTCAAGGGGTGGGTGTTCCATGACACAGGCCGTGCGCCACGACTCGATGCGCGCCCGCAATCTGGGCCTGGTCCTCAGCGAGGTCCGCAGGAGCGGCCCGGTCACCCGCGCCGCGCTGGCGGAGATCACCGGCCTGACCAAGACGACCGTCTCCAAGATGGTCGGCGACCTGATCGAGGCCGGGATGGTCACCGAGACGGGCACGCTCCGCGACGGCGAGCGCGGCCGGCCCGGCACGGCGGTCAGCCTGAGCGGTGAGCGGGTGGCGGCGCTCGGCCTGGAGATCAACGTCGACTACCTCTCCGCGTGCGTCGTGGACCTCACCCTCACCGTACGGCTGCGCTATACACAGGCTGTGGACAACAGGGTCGCGTCTCCTGTGGAAACCCTTGCCCGCCTGCAAAAACTTATCCACAGGGCTGTGGACGAAGCCCGGTCGGCCGGGCTCGTCATCGCCGGTTCCACCCTCGCGGTCCCCGGTCCCGTCAACGGCGGCCTGCTGCACAGCGCCCCCAACCTCGGCTGGCACGACGTCCGCGTCGGCGACCTGCTGGTCCCCGACGGCGGGCTGCCGGGCGTGGAGGTGGAGAACGAGGCCAACCTCGCCGCGCTGGGCGAGCTCTGGTTCGGCACCGGCCACGGCGACTTCCTGCACGTGTCCGGGGAGATCGGCATCGGCGCCGGCCTGGTGGTCGGCGGCGCCCTCTTCCGCGGCGCCCGCGGCCTGGCGGGCGAGCTGGGGCACGTGGTCGTCTCCCCCGACGGGCCCGCCTGCCGCTGCGGCAGCCGGGGATGCCTGGAGCAGTACGCCGGGCAGGAGGCCCTGCTGCGCGCCGCCGGCCTGCCGGCCCCGGCCCCGAGGACCGCCCCGGACGCGACCGCCCCAGACCTAACCGCCTCGGGCTTAACTGTCTCGGACGGTGCCACCCCGGACGGCGCCACCCCGGACGGCGCCGCCCCGGACGGCGCCGCCGCGATCTCGGGCGCCCCTGTGGCCCCGGGCGCTCCCGTGGCCCCGGGCGGCGTAGCGGAGCTGGTCGCCCGCCTGCGGGACGGCGACGGTCCCGCGCTGGAGGCCTGCGCCCGCGCCGGGCGGGCCCTGGGCATCGCGCTCACCTCGGCGACCCACCTGCTCGACCCCGGCACCATCGTGCTGGGCGGCGTCTTCGCGCCGCTGTTCCCCTGGATCTCCGGCCCGGTCCGCGACGCGATGACCGAGCGGCTGACCGCGATGCGCCACGCCGTACCCGAGATCACCGTCTCCCGGCTCGGCGCCGACGCGGCCACCCTCGGGGCGGCCGGGCAGGTCATCCACCGGGTCATCGCCGACCCGGGCCTCCACCTGGCCGCGGCCCGCACGGCACCCGCCCCGCGGTGAGGCCTGCGCCCGGGAGAACGGACGCCACGGTGGAGCGGGCCCTCAGGAAGCCGGGTCCCGCAGCACCGGGTCCTGCACCTCCACGCCCTTCAGGATCGCCATGCAGATCTCGGAGAGCTGCTCGACCTGTTCCGGGCCGAGCCGGTCGAACAGGGTCCGCCGTACCGCCTCGACATGACCGGGCGCGGCCGAGACCAGGATCGCGAGCCCTTCGTCGGTGAGCACCGCCCAGCTCACCCGCCTGTCGCTCTCGCACGGCTCGCGCCGTACCCAGCCGCGTTCCTCCAGCCGCGCCACCGCGTGCGAGAGCCTGCTCGGCGAGGAGCCGACGCTTCCCGCCAGTTCACTCATGCGCATCTTGCGCTTTTCCGCCTCGGACAGCCGCACCAGGATCGCGTAGTAGGTGTGCGGCATCCCGGAGTCCCGTTGCAGCTGGCGGTCCAGCTCCTCCTGAATGCGCTGTGAGGCGGCCAGGAACGCCCTCCAGGTGCGTTGCTCGCCGTCGTCCAGCCATCTCGTCATGGGTAAAGCCTAGTTGAGGCCTCAATCGTCGAAATGTACAATACTTGAGAGCTCAACTTTCCTATCGGGGAGGGACCCATGCCGGTCCAACGTCTCAACCACGCGGTCCTGTTCGTACGCGACGTCGAGCGCAGCGTCGCCTTCTATCGCGAGGCCCTCGGCTTCGAGGTCGTCATGGGGATGCCTGGCGCGGCGTTCCTGCAGGCCTCGGGCTCGACCAACGACCACGACCTCGGCCTGTTCGAGATCGGCGCGCAGGCGGGCCCCTCCGGCGCGGGACGCTCCACCGTCGGGCTCTATCACCTGGCCTGGGAGGTGGACACCCTGGAGGAGCTTGAGCGGATCGCCGTCAAGCTCTCGGAACTCGATGCCCTGGTCGGCGCCTCCGACCACTCCACCACCAAGGCGCTGTACGCCAAGGACCCCGACGGGCTGGAGTTCGAGGTCTCCTGGCTCGTCCCCGCCGACCTCATCACCCCGGAGGTCCTGGAGGGGCGCAAGGGCATCAAGCCCCTGGACATCGCCCGCGAGAAGGAGAGGTACGGCGCGCAGACCCGCGGCGGCCTGGGGATCTCCATCCCCGTCTGACGGTCGTGTCCACCGCCGTCGGCCGCGTCAGCCGTGTCAGCCGTGTCAGCCGCGGGAACCGGCGTCCCGGACGAGCAGGGCGGCCTGCACGCGGTTCGAGCAGCCGAGCTTGGCCAGGATCCGGCTCACGTACGTCTTGATGGTCGTCTCGCTCATGTTCAGCCGGCGGCCGATCTCGGCGTTGGACAGCCCTTCGGCCAGCAGACCCACCACCTCCGACTCCCGGGGGGCCAGCGCCGCCAGCCGGTCGGCCGCCTCCCTGCGGCGGCAGGCCTCGCCCGGCGGGACCATGTCCAGAACCGTCCGGGCCACTGCGGGGGACAGGTAGGCGTCCCCGCGGTGCGCCGCCCGCACCGCGCCGATCAGCTCGCCGGGCGTGCAGTTCTTGAGCACGAAACCGGCCACGCCGTTCTGCACGGCGCGCTGCACGTTCGGCTCCGTGCCGAAGGCCGTGAGCACCACGGTCCGCAGCCCCGGCATCCGGCGGCGCAGTTCCTCCGCCGCGCCCAGGCCGTCCAGCACCGGCATGTTGATGTCGACCAGCGCCACGTCGGCCCGGTGTCTGATCGCCCCCTCGACGGCCGCCCTGCCGTCCGCCGCCTCGGCGACCACCTCGATGTCGCCCGCCGACTCCAGAACGGTACGGATGCCGGCCGTGATCAGCGGCTCGTCGTCGGCGACCAGGACCCTGATCACCTCATCTCACCCCCACCGCGACGCCCGCGGACAGGATGCCGATCATCGCGATCGCCGTGACCAGTCCGAGCGCGATCGTCCGGGCGCGTTCCGCGCCGGAAGGCCCGCCGCCGGCGGCCCCTGCGGGGACCTCCCCCTCGGCCGGCTCCGACCCGGTGGCCGGCACCATCGCGAAGAGCCGGAACTCCCCGGCCGACCGGCGGTGGTCCAGGAACCCGCCGGCGAGCCGTACCCGCTCGCCCAGCCCGGCCAGGCCGTGCCCGGAACCGTCGGGGATCGCGGGAGCCGGGCGGTCCGGTGCGGGGCCGGAGACGTTGACCGGCGAGGCGGGGCGGTCCGGTGCGGGGTTGGACACGGTGACCAGCAGCGCGTCCGGCTCCCACTCGGCGCTCACCGTGACCGGCAGGCCCGGGGCGTGCTTGACCGCGTTGGTCAGTCCCTCCTCGACCACCCGGTACACCGCCTGCCCCGCCTCCGGGGACAGCGCCCGGGGTTCCCCCCGCCACCGCAGCTCCACCGCGACGCCGGCCGCCCGGAACTCCTCCAGCAGCGTCGCGAGGGCCTGCGCGCCGAACGACCGTACCGGCGGCGGCTCGTCCTGCGCCCGGAGCGCCCCGACCAGCTCGTACAGCTCGTCCATCGCGGCGCGCGCCGCTCCCGCCAGCTGCCGGACCGCCTGCCGCTCCCGGGCGGGCAGCGGCGACACCTCCAGCGCAGCCGCCTGGACCGACACGAGGCTGAGCCGGTGTCCGAGGGAGTCGTGCATGTCCCGGGCGATGCGCAACCGTTCGCGCAACCGCTCCCGCTCGGCGAGGAGCTCCCGCTCCTGCCGGAGCCGCCGGTTGTGCCGGTCGAGCGCCCCGACCAGCCGCTCGTGCTGGGCGAGGTAGCGGCCGACCAGCAGCGGCAGCGCGGCGAACACGAGATAGGCGTACACGAAGGAGGGCGCCTCCGCCACGGACGGGGGCAGGAGCACGAGCTGCACGGCGAGGCCGCCGGACGCCGCGCCGACGGCCACGGCCAGGCCCCGCCGCGAGGTGATCCCGCGCCCGGCGTGGTAGGCGGTCCACAGCAGCAGGAAATACGTGCCGCCGGTCAGCGAGGCGAGGGTCAGCGCGGCCGCGAACGCCCCCGCCGGGGACCGGCCGCACAGCCCGATCACCAGTCCCGCGGCCAGCGCGTATCCCGCCGTGCCCCACGAGAGCGGGGCGCCCTGTCCCGCGGCGACCACGAGCGCCGTGTCGGCCAGGACCACGAGGGCGGCGAGGAGGTGTCGGCCCGTGCTGCGGTGTCGGCCCATACTGCGCAGACTACGTCCCGGCCGCCGTGTCGACTTTCGTGGACGGCAATCGGGCACTTTCGGGGACTGCGCGGGACCGGCCCCGGTTCCTAGCGTGATCCGCGTGATCGACATACAGAACCTCAGCAAGAGGTACGGGGACACGGTCGCGGTCGACGGGCTCTCCTTCACCGTGCGACCGGGCCGGGTGACCGGGTTCCTCGGCCCGAACGGGGCCGGAAAATCCACCACGATGCGGATGGCGCTGGGTCTGGACCACCCCACCGGGGGCCGGGTCCTCATCGACGGCCGGTTCTACCGGGAGCTGTCCTGCCCCCTGCGGCGGGTCGGGGCCATGCTGGAGGCCCGGGACGTCCATCCCGGCCGCAGCGCGTACGGCCACCTGCTCTGGCTGGCACGGAGCAACCGGATCCCCGCCGCCCGCGTCCGGGAGGTGCTGGAGCTGGTCGGGCTGGAGAAGGCCGCCCGCCGGCGGGTCCGGGGCTTCTCGCTCGGAATGACCCAGCGCCTCGGCATCGCCGCGGCGCTGCTGGGAGACCCGCCGGTGCTCCTGCTCGACGAGCCGGTCAACGGGCTGGACCCCGAGGGGGTCCGGTGGATCCGGAACCTCATGAGGGGGCTGGCCGCCGAGGGCCGGACGGTGTTCGTCTCCAGCCACCTGATGGGCGAGATGGCGCTCACCGCGGACCACCTCGTCGTGATCGGCCGCGGCCGGCTCCTCGCCGACACCTCCACGCGGGAGTTCGTCGAGGCCAACTCCCGTTCGCACGTCCGGATCCGCACGCCAGAGCCCGAGCGGATGCGCCGGGCGCTGGCCGCGGCCGGTGTCCGGGTACGGCAGGCGGCGGACGGGACGCTGGAGGCGCACGGGACGGAGGCCGCGAGGGTCGGCGAGCTGGCCGCGGCGGGCGGCCTGACGGTGCACGAGATCGGCACGGAGACGGCGTCGCTGGAGGAGGCGTTCATGCGGCTCACCGGGGAGAGCGCGGAGCACCGGGCGGCGGCGCCGGACACCGGGGACGGCACGGACCGTCGGGCGGCGCGGCCGCGTTCCGGGGAGCGCCGGGCCGGGAGGCGGTGATGGACGCGGTGATGGACGCTGTCTCCGTGCGCGCGGCCCTCGCCGCCGAATGGGTCAAGATCAGGACCCTGCGGTCGACGGCCGTGGCCCTGCTGCTGGGCGTCGTCCTCAGCGCCGGTCTCGCCTATCTGCTGGGGCTGAGCTTCAGCGCCAACCTCTCCAGCATGGCCCGGGAGCAGACCGAGCCCGCCGACCTGCTCTTCGCCACCTTCTACAGCCTCACCCTCGGCCAGCTCCCCCTGGTGGTGTTCGCGGTCCTGGCCGTGGGCGGCGAGTACGCCTCCGGGACGATCCACGCCTCGCTGACGGCGATGCCCCGGCGCGGCGCGTTCTACGGCGGCAAGATGCTCGCCGTGGCGCTGACGGTGCTGGGCGTCGCGGTGGTCACGGTCCCGGCCGTCTTCTTCGCGGCGCAGGCGGGCCTCGGCCGGTACGGCATGTCCCCGGACGCGGACGGGGTGCCGCAGGCCCTCATCGGCTCCTGCCTCTATCTGACCCTCATCTGCGTCTTCGCCGCCGGAGTGACGGCGATGCTGCGCGGTCCGGCGCTCTCGCTCGGCATCCTGCTCCCGGTGTTCTTCCTCGGCTCGCAGGGGCTCGGCAACGTTCCGCAGGTGAAGGCCGTCGCGCAGTACCTGCCGGACCAGGCGGGCATGGTGATCATGCATCTCACCGGCCCGCCCGGGGATCCGCACTTCGGCCGTCCGTACGGTCCGTGGGCCGGGATGGGCATTCTCGCCCTGTGGGCCGCCGCCGCCCTCATCGGCGGTTATCTTACGCTGCGCCGCCGTGACGCCTGAGGCGTGACGTCCGGGGTGGGGGCGAAGGGCGGCGAGGGGCCCAATTCTCGCTTTGTGACTCCAGGTAATGGAGAATTAGCTCTGAGTGAGAGATAGTGGAGGGATGGCAGAGGCCGAATCCCTGGAAAGGCTCCGCGCCCACCTTGCAGAGCGCGGAGTCCCCGCCGATCTGCGCGGGGAAGCCCTGGTCGTCCACCTCCGGACATCGCCCATGCCCGTCTGGGTGTTCGTCGGCTACGACGGCCGGTTCTTCTCCTGGCAGTGCGCCGAGAAGCGCCACCCCGTGACCGACGTCGCCGGCGCGGCCGACGCGCTGGCCTCCTACGTCTCCTCGCCCCCCTCCCTGTTCAGGGAGGGGACGAGGTTCAGGGACGGGATGAGGCGCGGTCAGACCGCGCGGTGATACTGGTCGGGCCAGCGCGCCGCGGCCCCGAGCTCCGCGAGTTCGCGCGCGGCCAGGTTCGGCCAGTACGGGTTGCGCAGCAGCTCCCGGCCGAGCAGCACCGCGTCCGCCTGCCCTGAGGCGACGATCTCCTCCGCCTGGCGGGCCTCGGTGATCAGGCCGACGGCGGCCACCGGCATGTCCGTCTCGGCCTTCACCCGGGCGGCGAACGGGACCTGATAACCGGGACCGGCGGGGATGCGGGCCTTCGGCGCGTTGCCGCCGGTGGAGGTGTCCAGCAGGTCGACGCCGTGGGCGAGCAGGTCCTTGGCGAAGCGCACCGTGTCGTCCGCGGTCCAGCCCTCCCGCCCGTCCTCCGGATTCTCCGTCAGCCAGTCGGTGGCCGAGATCCGGAAGAAGACCGGCAGTTCGTCCGGCCAGACCGCGCGGACGGCGTCCACCACCTCGATCGCGAACCTGGTGCGGTTCTCGTAGGAACCGCCGTAGGCGTCGGTGCGCCGGTTGGTGTGCGGGGACAGGAACTCGTTGATGAGATAGCCGTGCGCGCCGTGCACCTCGGCCACCTGGAAACCGGCGGCCAGCGCCCGCCGCGCCGCGGCGGCGAACCCTTCGACGATCCGCCGGATCTCCTCCACGCTCAGCTCGGCCGGCACGGGATAGCCGTCGGCGAAGGCGAGCGGGCTCGGGCCGACCGGCTGCCAGCCGTGCTGGTCGGGGCCGAGCGGGGCGCCGCCGCGCCAGGTGCGGTCGGTGGAGGCCTTGCGGCCGGCGTGCGCGAGCTGGATGCCGGGCACGGCGCCCTGCTCCCGCAGGAACGCGGTGATGCGGGCGAAGCCCTCCTGCTGGCGGTCGTTCCACAGGCCGAGGTCGGCCGGGCTGATCCGGCCCTCGGGGGAGACCGCGGTCGCCTCGGTGATGATCAGACCGGCCCCGCCCACCGCCCTGGCGCCCAGGTGGGTCAGGTGCCAGTCGGTCGGCACTCCCTGCTCCGGCCCCTCGACGGCCGCGCAGTACTGGCACATCGGGGCCATCCAGACCCGGTTGGGGATGGTCAGGTCCCGCACCGTCAACGGCTCGAACAACGCACTCACGACATGCTCCTTGGTCGGGGGTCACCGGACTCGGTCGGGGATCGCCCACCGCGGGCTCCCGCCGTACGTTGATACGATAGGCATCGTACTACGACGAATGTCAAATTACGATAGTCGTCGTACAATGAACGCTCCGACGGGAGGAGCCACCGTGTCGACCCCAACCGCCAGGGCCCTGGAGCACCCCCCGCTCGAGGAGATCCGCCTGGAGGCCGTGCTGCACGCCCTGTCCGACCCGATGCGTCTGCAGGTGGTGCGCTTCCTCGCCGACCTCGGCCAGGGGCAGGAGGCGGCGTGCTCGGCGATCGAGCTGGCGGTCAGCAAGTCGACCACCACCCACCACTTCCGGGTGCTGCGCGAGGCCGGCGTGATCAACCAGGTCTACCGGGGCACGGCGAAGATGAACGCGCTGCGCCGCCACGACCTCGACGCCCTGTTCCCCGGCCTGCTCGACACCGTCCTGGAGGCCGAGGCGGCCCAGCGGCGGCGCACCGGCTGACCTCGCCGACCGCCCCACCGCCGAACCCCTCACCCGCGGCGGCCCCCGGCCCCCGCCGGGCCCGTCACCCGCGGACGAGCGCGCCCAGGAGTCGTTCGGCCTCCCCGGCCACCGCGGGGAACACGCCCTCCGGATCGGGGGACCTGGCCAGCATCATGCCCGCCTCGCAGAGCGCGCCGAAGACCAGCTGCGAGCGGACGTCGAGGTCCCCGCCGGCGATCCACCCCTCCGCCGCGGCCGCGCGCATGCCGTCCCGCAGAACCCGCAGCAGGTGCTCGTACTCGATCTCGCGGACCGCGTCCCAGCCGAGCACGGCCGGCCCGTCCAGCAGCACGATCTGCCGGAACCCCGGGTCCGTGCAGCACTCCAGGAAGGTACGGCACCCCTCGCGCAGGGCGGACCAGGGATCGGGGGCGTGCACGGCCACGCGCTCCAGCGCGGCGGCGGCCCACCGCAGCCTGCGCACGAACACCTCGCGGAACAGCCCCGCCTTGCCGGGGAAGTGGTGGTAGGCCGCGCCCTTGGTCATCCCGGCCGCCGCGGCGACGGCGGCTAGCGAGGTGGCGGCGTAGCCGTCCCGGCCGAACATCTCCTCCGCGGTCGCGAGCAACCGGGAGGAGGTCGCGCTCGAACGCTCGGCCTGGGTCCGCCGGGCCACGGCGCCGTCCTTGGCGGGCATCGGTCCGCACTCCCTTCTCCGCAGGCCGGCCTGCGGAACGTTTCCTTCCCCGGCTCCCTCCCGGCGGAACGGTGAGGCGGCGGTCCTTGACGGGACACGTCGTGGAACATACGTTCGATTCGAACAGTTACATACCCTGGGTATGAAAGCGAGCCGGTCATGAACGCACCGCCCATCGCAATCTACGGCGCCAACGGGCACACGGGCCGTCTGGTCGCCGCCGAGCTGCTCTCCCGGGAGCAGGACATCGTGCTGTCCGGCCGTGACGCCGGGGCGTTGCGGTCCCTCGCCGAGGAGCTGGACCGTCCGCAGCGCGTGCGGGTCCACCTCGCGCCCCTGGACGATCGGGCCGCCCTGCGCGAGCTCGCCGAGAACGCCTCCGCCCTGATCCACTGCGCCGGCCCCTACGCCCGGACCGGTGAGCCGGTCGCCGCCGCCGCGGCGGCGGCCGGCTGCCACTACGTCGACCACGCCATCGAGCCGCGCCACGTCAAGCACCTGTTCGAGAACCTGCAGGCGCAGGCCCAGCGCACCGGCGCCGTGATGATCCCCCAGATGAGCTTCTACGGCGCGCTCGCCGACCTGCTGGCCGCGGTCGCGACCGAGGGCATGTCCGAGGTCGACCGGATCACGGTGGGCTACCGGGTCACCGGCTGGCGCATGACGAAGGCGGCGGTCAAGACGGCGGAGCTGCTGATCGGCGAGATCGACAGGGTGACCTACACCGACGGGGTCCTGCGCACGGGACCGGTCGAGATCCGCAACACCGTCTTCCCCTTCCCCCCGCCCATCGGCCCCCGAACGATGATCGCGCCCTTCCCCTCCGGGGAGATGGTCACCATCCCCAGGCACGTCCCCGTGCGCACCGTGGAGTCGCAGCTGACCTCCAGCACCTTCGAGGAGGAGCAGGTCTTCACCAGCGTGGACGCCGACGCGGCCGAACGGGCGCGCACGGAGTTCATGGTCGCCCTCCAGGCCGTCGCGGCCGGGGGCGGCGGCCGCAACGCGCACATCAGGGGCAGCGACATCTGGTGGGTCGGCGCGGTGGCCTCGGTCGAGGCGGCCCTGCTGCTGGCCGAGGGCAGGGAGACGGCCAAGGCCGGCGTCCTCAGCGCCGCCGAGGCCTTCCACGCCCTGCCCTTCCTGCGCCGGATGGAGGAGCTCGGCGCGTTCACGCTCACCGTGTGAGCGGTCCGGCCCCCTCCACGGCTTCCCCGGTGGCGTCATCCGCGGTCTCGTCGGCGGCCAGCACCTTCTTCAGGAGGTCCCGGAGCTGGATCCGCTCCGACTCCTCCAGCGCGCTCAGCGGCGCGGCCGCGAAGCCGAGGGAGCGGCGCAGTTCGGCGACGGCCCGCCGGCCGTCGGGGGTGAGCGTGATGTTCTTCACCCTCCGGTCGGCGGGATCGGGCTCGCGCCGCAGGAGCCCGCGGCCCTCCAGACGGTCCACGATGCCGGTGACGTTGGACGGGTCGCAGTTGAACAGGCGGGCGATACGCCGCATGGGCAGGGACTCGGCGGCGACCAGCACGAGCATCTTGGCCTGCAGGGCGGTCAGCCGGTGCCGCGCGGCGGCCTCCTCGTATCTCCTGTTGTAGCGGGCCGCCACCTCTCCCATCAGAGCCACCACTTCACCGGTCACGTTCATGGAGGTGATTATATTTGACGTACCTCAACCTTTGACGGAGCTCATATGTCTCGGCAGATCAATCTCGCCTCGCGCCCCTCCGGCTGGCCGACCGCGGATAACTTCGACCTCGTGGAGGTGGAGCTGCCCGCCCCGCAGGAGGGCCAGGTGCTGGTCCGCAACCTGTTCATGTCGGTCGACCCGTACATGCGGGGCCGCATGAACGACGCCAAGTCCTACGTACCCCCGTTCAAGCTCGGCGAGCCCCTCGAGGGCGGGACGGTCGGCGAGGTCGTCGAGTCGCGGGCGCCCGGCCTGGCCGAGGGCGACCTCGTCCTGCACGGCTACGGGTGGCGCGAGCAGGTGGTCGTCGAGGCCGCCCGGGTGCGCAGGGTCGACCCGATCGAGGGAGTCTCCCCCACCGCCTACCTGGGCGTGCTGGGCATGCCCGGCCTCACCGCCTATGTCGGCCTCCTCGACGTGGCCTCCTTCAAGGAGGGCGAGGCGGTCTTCGTCTCGGGCGCCGCCGGGGCGGTGGGCAGCATCGCCGGCCAGATCGCCAAGCTGAAGGGGGCCTCGCGCGTCATCGGCAGCGCGGGCTCCGACGAGAAGGTCTCCCACCTGTACGACCTCGGCTTCGACGCGGCCTTCAACTACCGCAACGGCCCGGTCACCGAGCAGCTGCGCAAGGCGGCCCCCGACGGCATCGACGTCTACTTCGACAACGTCGGCGCCGACCACCTGGAGGCGGCGATCGACTCGCTCAACACCGGCGGCCGGGTCGCCATGTGCGGCGCGATCGCGGTCTACAACGCCACCGAGCCCTCTCCCGCGCCGCGCAACCTCTTCCTCGCCGTCGGCAAGCGGCTCACCCTGCGCGGCTTCATCGTCGGCGACCACTCCTCCCGGATGCGCGACATGATCGCGGAGGTCGGCGGCTGGCTGCGCGAGGGCCGCATCTCCGCGCAGGAGACCGTGGTCGACGGCCTGGAGAACGCCCCGGCCGCGTTCATCGGCCTGATGCGGGGCGAGAACACCGGAAAGATGATCGTCCGTCTCTGACCCCCGTCTCCGATCCGTGGGGCGCCCCGGGGCAGCGTCGCCGGCCGACATGCGGCGGCGGAAAGTATGTCGCCGAGCCACACTGCCGACCGGGGTCCCCCTTGGCAGGATTCGTGCATGGAACTCACCGCTCGTGGTCTGCGGCACAACCTCATGGTCCGCGGACCCATCGATGGCCCGCCCGTGCTGCTGGTCCACGGCAACTGCTCCTCCGGGGCGTTCTGGGAGCCGCTGGTACGGCTGCTGCCCGAGCACTGGCGGATCGTCGCGCCCGACCTGCGCGGCTACGGCCGCACCGAGGCCGCGCCGGTCGACGCCACCCGCGGGCTGCGTGACTTCTCCGACGACCTGGCCGCCCTGCTGGAGGCGGAGGAGGTCTTCCCGGCCGGCGCCCGCCCGGTCGTGGTGGGCCACTCCATGGGCGGCGGCGTGGCGATGCAGCTGCTGATCGACGTCCCCGAGCGGGTCGCCGCGCTGGTCCTCGAGGCTCCGCTGTCGCCGTACGGCTTCGGCCTGGGCGGGGCGGGCGCGGCCAATCCCGACTTCGTGGCCCGCCTGGCGGCCGGCGACCGCACCGGCGAGTCGCCCGCCAGCCCCCGGATGATCCTGCGCACCTACTACGTGGCCGATCCGGCGAGCCTGGGCGCGGACGAGGAACTGCTGCTCGACACGGTCCTGTCCACCGCGACCGGCGAGGGCAACTACCCGGGCGACGCGGCTCCCTGCGACGAGTGGCCGGGCATGGGCGCCGGCCGGCGCGGCGTGCTCAACTCCATGGCGCCGCAGTGGTTCGGCATCGCCGACGACCTGGTCGCGGTCCCCGGCAAGCCGCCGGTGACCTGGGTGCGGGGCGACGTCGACCAGATCGTCTCGGACACCTCCCTGTTCGACCTGGCCTACCTCGGCAAGCTCGGCGCGGTGCCCGGCTGGCCGGGCGAGGAGCTCTGCCCTCCCCAGCCGATGGTCACCGAGACCAGGGCGGTCCTCGAACGGTACGCCGAGGCCGGGGGCTCCTACGAGGAGATCGTCTACGAAGGGGTGGGGCACAGCCCGCACATCGAGCGCGCCGCCGACTTCGCCGCGGTCATGGCCCGCGTCGTGAAGGAGGCCACGGCGGCCGACGCAGCGGGCCGGTGAGCGGGCCGGTGAGCGAGCCGGCGAGCGGGTTGACGGATGAGCCGGTGAGCGGGCCGATCCACCGCCGGGAGCGGGTGCCCGTCCGGGGCGGCACGCTGCGGGTGGGGGTGTGGGGCGAGCGCGGCCCGCTGGTCGTCGCCGCCCACGGCATCACCTCCTCCCACCTGGCGTGGGCGCTCATCGGCCCGGACCTGGGGCGCGACCACCGCTTTGTCGCGGTGGACCTGCGCGGCCGGGGCGGCAGCCGGGACCTGCCCGGGCCGTACGGCATGGCCGCGCACGCCGACGACCTCGCCGCCGTGATCGACCACTACGGCGGCGGGCCGGCCGTGCTGGCCGGGCACTCGATGGGCGGCTTCGTCGTGGCCGAGACCGCCCGCCGCCACCGGAACCTGGTGGAGCGGCTCGTCCTGGTGGACGGCGGAGCGCCGCTCCCCCCGCCCGAGGGCGCGGGCACCGTACGGGAGGCGATCGAGCGCACGGTGGGGCCGATCGTGGCGCGGCTGGGGCGGACGTTCGCGACCCGTCAGGAGGGCCGGGACCTGTGGCGCGCGCACCCGGCCTTCGCCGAGTGGACCGGGGCGTGCGCCGCCTACGCCGACTACGACCTGGTGGACCTGGGCGACCGGTTCGAGGCCGCCTGCCGGCTGGAGGCCGCGCTCGCCGACGCGCCCGAGGTCTACGCGCTGCCCGGCATGGCCCCCGCGGCGCTCCCGGTGCCCGCCGTGTTCCTGCGGGCGGCCCGCGGCATGCTGGACGAACCCGACCTGCCGCTGTACGCGCCCGGCCGGGCCGCCGAGTGGCTGCCCGGCGTGGCGGAGTCCACCGTGGACGGCGTCAACCACTACACGATCACCCTGTCCCCCCGGGGCGGCGCGGCGGTGGCCGCCGCCGTACGGAGCCCCGCGCCCTGATCCCGGGGCTCCGCCGGTGCGGGTACGCGGATCGCGTCCGGTGCGGGTACGCGGATCGCGTACGGCGGAGCCTCCGGTCCGGGCCTCAGCCCTCGGCCTCCTCCCCCTCCTCGGCGAGGACCTCGCGCTCGTAGGCCTGCAGCGTCTCGACGAACAGCAGCCGCTCGGCGGGCGTCAGCGGCTCCAGCGCCTTGCGCCAGGCGCGCGCCCCCCTGGCCAGCCACCTGTCGACCGCCTCACGGCTCTCCTCGGCGATGGCCACGATCGTGCGGCGGCGGTCGGCGTCGTCCTCGCGCCGCTCGACCACGCCCCTGCGGCTCAGGTCGCCGACCATCAGGCTCACCGTCGCCGGGGCGACCTCGAGCCGGGCGGCCAGCTCGTTGACGCCGAGCGGCCCGTCGAAGAGCAGGTACGCCAGCAGCGACAGGTGCCGGGGGGCGAGGTTGAGCGACTGCAACTGCTCCGGGACCTTGACGCGCTTGATCCGTCCGACCATGCGAGGCATCAGGAGCAGCAGCGTCCGGACTCCGGCGTCGACGCTCAGGCCGTCGGTTGACATAGCTTGATCTCCAAAATAGCTTTGCTTACAAAGCAAAAATTCTCCGTTGCCCGGAGGCTATCCAGCCCTGCCTCCGTACGACCAGGAAGGTCGCCGCGTGGCCGACGATTCCCATCAGCAGGTCATCTCCCGTCAGCAGGCCGTCGACTTCGACCGGCAGATCATCGAGGAGTTCCGCAGGAACGGCGGCAGAGTCGGCGGCAGGTTCGAGGGCGCGTCCCTGGTGCTGCTGACGACGACCGGCGCGAAGACCGGCAGGCCGCGGACGACCCCGGCCGCCTATCTGCGCGAGGGCGGGCGCATCTTCGTCTTCGCCACCAACGCCGGGTCCGACCGTCACCCGGCCTGGTACCACAACCTGCTGGCCCATCCCCGGATCACCTTCGAGATCGGCGGCGGCCGCGGGGTCGAGACCCGCGCCGCGACGGCGGTCGTGCTCCACGGCGAGGAGCGGGACAGGGTCTACGCCCGCCAGGCCGCGATCGTGCCCGCCTTCGCCGCCTACCAGGAAGGGACCTCGCGGGTCATCCCCGTGGTCGCCCTGGACCCGGTGGACCACGAACGGGCCCGCAGGATCGGCGACGACCTGGCGCAGATCCACGCCGGGCTCCGCCGGGACCTGGCGGCCGCGCGCGGGGAGCTGGAGGAGTTCCTCACCGGCCGGCGGGACGCCCCGCCCCACGCGCGCCTGGGCACGGACCTGCGCGATCACTGCCTGGCGTTCTGCGAGGCGCTCCACAAGCACCACAGCCGCGAGGACGAGACCGGCTTCCCCATCCTCGAACGGCAGTACCCCGAGCTCCGCCCGGCGCTGGAGCGGCTGCGGCGCGAACACGTGGCGGTGGCCGACGCCGTCCACCGCCTGCGGACGCTCCTGGCCGATCCAGGCGCGTCGGCTCCGGAGCGGGTCCGGGCGGAGTTCGACCGGCTCTCGGACGAGCTGGAGTCCCACTTCGCCTACGAGGAGGAGCAGCTCACCGACGCGCTCAACGCCCTCGTCCTGGAGGGCTGAACCCGCGCCGGTCGGCGCCGCGACCGCCGTGCGCGCCACCGGTGCGGGTACGCGGATCTGCGTACGGCGGAGCCTCCGGTGAGCGGATTACCGCCGGGGCCCGCGCGGCCAGACTCGGCCGCATGCTCACCCTCCTCGTCCGCGCCTTCCGCGTCCCCGATCTCCGCGGGAAGCTGCTCTTCACCCTGGCCATGATCGTGTTGTTCCGGTTCGGGCAGGTCCTGCCCGCGCCGGGCGTGAACGTGGTCGCGGTGCGGGAGTGCCTGCGCGGTTCCGACAGCGGACTCGTCGACATGGTGCAGCTCTTCAGCGGCGGGGCGATGCTGAAGCTGTCGGTGTTCGCCCTGGGGGTCATGCCGTACGTCACCGCGGGCATCGTGATCCAGTTGCTCGCCGTGACGGTCCCGCGTCTGGAGGCGCTCAGGAAGGAGGGACGGCAGGGGCAGGCGAAGATCACGCAGTACACGCGCTATCTGACGGCGGCGCTGGCCGTGATCAACGCCGCCACCGTCGTGTCGCTGGCCCGCGCGGGCCGGATCTTCCCCAACTGCGATCAGCAGCTGCTGCACGACCAGAGCCCGATGACGGTGGCGGTGATCGTGTCCACCCTGGTGGCGGGGACGTGCGTGATCATGTGGCTGGGCGAGCTGATCACCGAGCGCGGGATCGGGAACGGCATGTCGATCCTGATCTTCGCCCAGGTGGTCGCCGTGTTCCCGTCCTACCTGTCGAAGATCTTCGTGCTCAACCCGGTCGCGCTGGTGACGATGCTGGTCGCGGGCGTCTTCCTGGTGGCGGCGGTGGTGTTCATCGAGCAGGCGCAGCGGCGGATCCCGGTGCAGTACGCCAAGCGGGTGGTCGGGCGCAGGGTGTACGGCGGGACCTCGACCTACCTGCCGCTGAAG
Organism: Paraplanobispora siamensis; assembly: GCF_016863175.1. Taxonomy (GTDB): domain Bacteria; phylum Actinomycetota; class Actinomycetes; order Streptosporangiales; family Streptosporangiaceae; genus Planobispora; species Planobispora siamensis. The sequence goes on along the minus strand of NZ_BOOJ01000036.1, from coordinate 192,340 downwards.
GTCAACCAGGCCGGTATCGTCCCCGTCATCCTGGCCTCGTCCCTGCTGGTCGTGCCGCAGATGGCCGCGCAGCTGACGGGCGGGACGGGACCGGTCGGCGAATGGGTCACCCGCTATCTCGTCTCGGGCGACCATCCGGTCTACATGCTGGGCTACTACGCGCTGATCGTGGCGTTCACCTACCTCTACGCCTCGCTCACCTTCGACCCGGCGGAGGTGGCCGACGGCATGATGCGCTACGGCGGGTTCGTCCCCGGCGTCCGGCCGGGCCGGCCCACCGCCGCCTACCTGCGGTTCGTGCTCTCGCGGCTGACCGCGCCGGGGGCCGCCTACCTCGGCGCGCTGTCCCTGGTCCCGATCATCGTGTTCGCGGTCCTGGACGACCCGTCGAGCCAGACGGACTTCCCCTTCGGCGGTACGACCGTCCTCATCATGGTCGGCGTGGGGCTGGAGACGGTGAAGCAGATCGAGGCGCATCTGGAGCAGCGCGCCTACCGGGGCTTCCTCAGGGGATCGTCAGACCGGACCTGACGGCGAAGACGACCAGCTGGGCCCGGTCGCGGGCGTGCAGCTTGACCATGGCGCGGCTGACGTGGGTGCGGACCGTGTCGGGGCTGATGACCAGCTCCTTGGCGATCTCGTCGTTCGAGCGGCCGGTGGCGACCCAGGCGACCATCTCCCGCTCCCGGGGCGTGAGGGTGTCGAGGCCCTCGACCGGGGTGACGTCGTGGCGGCCGAACAGGCCGATGACCTTCCTGGTGACGGAGGGGGACAACAGCGCCTCGCCCGCGGCGACGACCCTGATCGCGTGGACGAGCTCCTCGGGGGCGCTGTCCTTGAGGACGAACCCGCTGGCCCCGGCCCGCAGGGCGGCGAAGACGTAGCTGTCGACCTCGAAGGTGGTGACGACGATCACCCGGGTGGCGCTGGTCTCCGGGTCGGCGGCGATGGCCCGCAGGGTCTCGATGCCGTCCATGCCGGGCATGCGGACGTCCAGGAGGAGGACGTCAGGACGGGTCTCGCCCAGCAGTCGCAGCGCCGCGGCCCCGTCGGCGGCCTCACCGGCGAACTCCAGGCCGGGCTCGCGGTCGATGAGCGCCCGGAGCCCCATGCGCACGACGGCCTGGTCGTCGGCGAGCGCCACCCGGATCGGCCCCGTCTGCGAGGTCACCCGATGTCCCCGCCCGAAGGAGACCCGGACCGTACGGCCTGCGCCGCCATGCGGGCTCCGAAGGAACCGGGCCGTACGGCCTGCGCGATCACACGGGCTCCAGGGGGAACCGGGCCACGACGTGGAAGCCGCCGCCCTCCCGGGGGCCCGCGCTGAACGTCCCGCCGGACTCCGTCACCCGGGCCCGCATCCCGGCCGTCCCCCGGCCCTCGGCCGTGCCCGAGGGGCCGCCGCCCCGGTCGGCCACCTCCAGGACGAGCTCGCTCGGGCCGCCGGTGACGCGTACCAGCGCCCTGGTCGGTCCGGCGTGCCGCATGACGTTGGTCAGGGACTCGCGCACGACCCGGTAGACCACGTCCTCCAGGTGGGCGGGGACCTCCGGCTCGGCGGGCTCGACGTCGACGGGCAGCCCCGCCGCCCGGACCCCGTCGATCAGCCGGGGCAGGTCGTGGCCCGCGCTCCCCGGGTCGAGGACATCGAGCGCGAAGCGGAGGCGGCCGAGCGCCTGCATGCTGGTCGAGCGGATGGCCTCCAGCGACTCGCGGGCCTGGGCGGGGTTCTCGTCGAAGACGAGCAGGGCGACCCCCGCCTGCATGGCGATGGTCGCCAGGCCGTGCCCGGCGGCGTCGTGCACCTCCCCGGCGATGCGCGCCCGCTCCGCGGCGATCAGCTCCTGGACGTCTGCCGCCTCCTGGACGTCCGCCGGCGACTCGGCGCTTCTCACCGGCGCCGCCGGACCGGCCGGCGCCGCGGCGGGGGCGCGCTTCACGAGCGGTACCGGGTGGGCCGGGGCCGCGGCGGGAGCCGTCCAGACGGCCGTGCTCACCGGCCGGTCGGCCGTACCGCGGGCCTGACCGGAATCGGCGGAAGCCTTACCGGAATCACCGGAGACCCGGCCGGAACCACCGGGGACGTGACTCGGACCGCCGGAAGCCTGGTTGGGACCGCCGGGGATCCGGCTGGAGCCACCAGGGGTCTGACTGGAACCACCAGGGGTCTGACTGGAACCGCCAGGAGTCTGACTGGAACCGCCGGGGGCCTGGCCGGGAGCGCTGGACGGCCACGGGATGGCGAGCCAGCCCGCCCATGCCAGCATCAGGATGACCGGCAGGTCGCGCAGCCGTCCGAGGCGGGACAGCCCCGAGGCGGCCACCGCGAGGGAGTTGCGCGGGCGGCCGTCCGGACGCGTGTGCTCGGTCACCGCTCTCCAGGGACAGACTCGGGTGAGCTCGACGGGCTCGTACGAGCCGATCCTAGCCAGTGCCGAACGATCATGCTCGGGGCCGCGTACCGCCGTCCGCCGAGGGATCCAGGGGGTCGGCCGGGCTCTCCGGGGCGGGTCGCGACGGCCTGGCGGGCCACGGCAGTCCATCGGATTTCGACAACCGGGCGAGGTTCGACAGCCGGGCGGGGTTCGACAGCCGCCGGCCGAGGCGCCGGCCGGGCTCCTCCACCAGGCGGTGGGTCAGATGCGCGAGCGGCACCAGCAGCAGGAGGAACAGCACGAGGTTCGGGCTCACCCGCAGCAGGAGCGGGTGGAGCAGATAGAGGGAGAAGCTGATCACTCCGAGGTGGGCGAGCCACCCGGGGAACCTCCGGTGCCGCATCGCGAACGCGGCCGTGAAGAAGGCGGCGGCCAGCAGGATCGCCGGCGCCCAGCCGGGGTCGTCCTTGGCCGGGACCCCGCAGGCCAGGACCGTCAGTACGGCGGCGACGGCGGTGCGCCACCGGATCGTCCCCTGCTCGGCGCGGTACACGGCCGTGCCGGCGAACATCGCGGCCAGGACGGTCAGCCCCTGCCACGGGCCGATCCGGCTGCCCAGGACCACCAGCGCCAGGCCGAGGAGGCCGCCCGCCAACGCGGCGGCCGTACCCGCCCCGCCGCGGGCCCGCGCCGCCACGACGACGACCGCGACGACCGCGAGCCCGAGGGTCGTGGCGAGCACGTCGGCACGACCGCTGATCACGGGACGGGTCAGCACGAGTCCGAGGGGTACGGCCGACAGGGCCAGGACGATCGCGACCGCGGCCGACGCGTGCGCCCGCCGTACGGCGAACAGCCCGACGGTCAGCAGATAGAACGCCATCTCGTAGGAGAGCGTCCACATCACGTCGATGGCGGCGGGCACGCCGAGCAGTTCCTGCAGCATGGTCAGGTTCCCCAGGACCACCAGGGGCAGGGGCCGCGCGCTCAGACCCGGGTGGAGGACGAACATCCCGGCGCAGGCGAGCAGGAGCGCCAGGGCGAGCGCGGCGAGCAGCAGGGGCAGCAGCCGGAAGGCCCGGCCGATCCAGAAGGCCCGGACGTCGCCGCGCCGCTCCAGGGAGGCGGGGATGATATAGCCGCTGACCAGGAAGAACACGAAGACGCCCCAGGTCCCGACGTCGATCCTGCTGTCCACCTCCGCCCAGAGGCCCGGGATGAAGGTCCAGCCGGAGTGGTGCATCACGACGGCCAGCGCGGCGGGGCCCCGCACGGCGTCCAGCCAGGTCAGTCGGGGAGGCGTCGGGACCATTTGCCCGACTTTAGGGCATCTTCCCCCTATAGCCGGTTCGGGTGCGGGAGTGGCCGCCGGGGCTGCGGGGAGTGTGACGAACACGGCACGCGGCCAGAAATATCCGCACGATCACGGCTGTTGCACCGCGTATACCGAGGCCGCGGCCCGTGGCCGGGACGCGGGCCCCTTCTTCCCGGCTGGAGTTCTCCCGGCTGAGGCTTTCTCGACGAAGGCCCTCTCGGCGAAAGGCGCGTTCCCATGGCTCTTCCCCTCTCCATCCTCGACCTGGCCCACATCGGCGAGGGAGAGACGGTGCGAGACAGCCTGAACGCCAGCGTGACGCTGGCCCAGCGGGCCGAGGAGTGGGGTTACCGGCGGATCTGGTACGCCGAGCACCACAACATGCCGACCATCGCCTCCTCGGCGACCAGCGTGCTCATCGCGCACGTGGCCGCGCACACGAGCACGATCCGCCTGGGCGCCGGGGGCATCATGCTCCCCAACCACTCGCCGCTGACCATCGCCGAGCAGTTCGGGACCCTGGAGTCGCTGCACCCGGGACGCATCGACCTCGGTCTCGGCCGGGCGCCGGGCAGCGACCAGAAGACCATGCGCGCCCTGCGCCGCACCCCGTCCTCCGCCGACGGCTTCCCCCAGGACGTCCTTGAGCTGCAGGGATATCTGACGGGGCAGTCCCGCATCCCGGGCGTCGACGCGACGCCGGGCAAGGGCACCGACGTGCCGCTGTACATCCTGGGCTCCTCGCTGTTCGGCGCCCAGCTCGCCGCCGCGCTCGGGCTCCCGTACGCCTTCGCCTCGCACTTCGCCCCGAACGCGCTGGAGGAGGCCGTCACCCTCTACCGGCGCGAGTTCAAGCCGTCCGCGCAGCTGGACCGGCCGTACGTCATCGCCGGCGTCAACGTCATCGCGGCGGACACCACGCAGGAGGCGCAGGAGCAGTTCCTGTCCGCCAAGCGCAAGCGGGTGGCGCTGTTCCTCGGCCGGGACCGGACGTTCACCCCGGAGGAGGCGGACATGATCCTGGAGTCCCCCGCCGGGCAGCAGATCGTGCACATGACCAAGTACTCCGCCGTCGGCACCGCGGCCGAGGTCGAGGACTACCTCGACCGGTTCGCCGCGCACGCCCAGGCCGACGAGCTGATCGTCGTCTCCGCGGCCCCGGACAGGAAGGCGTGGCTGCGGTCCCTCGAACTGCTGGCCGAGGTCCACGGTCCGGTCCCCGCGTAGGGCCCCGCCCGGCACCCCCGCGGGGAGTGCCGGGCGCGGGACCGGAAGACCCGGATCAGTCGGCGACGAGGCGGGTCCGCCGCCACCGGTCCTCGCTGTACTCCCGCTGCCGCCGGACGACGTAGGCGCCCGGCGCGCATCCCGTGGCGCCGTGCTCGGGGTGCAGCAGGTAGGCCACGGCCGAGGTGTCGAACAGGCCGATCGCCAGCCCCTCGGCGTCCATCACGTCGGCCGTCCAGCGGCACGTGCCCGGTTCGGCGACGAGCGTGTGCGGGTTGCCCCCGGCCTCGCCGCGCAGGAGTTCGATCCCCCGGGGAGGCACGTCCGTCCAGCGCGCCCGGGGCGCGGGCCGCACGGAGGACGCGACGACGGAGAGCGGGATGACGATGAGGTCGCCCTGGGCCTGGAGCCCGTCGACGACGGGGATGCGCACCGACTGTTCGAGGTGGTCGAGTACGGCGAGGCCGGTCTGGCGGGAGAGCGAGGCGAGCGTCACGGCCGGAGCGGCCTGAGCTGTCGGAAAGGTCCGGGCGGTCGGGCAGGCCTGGGCGGTCGGGCAGGCCTGGGCGGAAGTCGTCGTCACAGTCATGGTGGTCACCTCAGGTTCGGCGGACGAGAAGGGAGTACTGCTCGGCGGACAGCCCGTAGGTCCAGCCGGCGGCGGCGATCGGGTCGTCGAGGAAGTCCGGCACGATCAGCCCGTACCGGCGGCGGCGCCCGTCGCGTTCGAGGGAGCCGTTGACCGCCAGGAGGACCCGGCTTCCCCTCCGCACGGTGAACAGCCGTAGTTCGGAACCGGGGTTGCCGGGGTCGGGGGCGGAGGCGACCGGGCGCAGCCCGGCCCCCTCGATGTAGGCCTCCCAGCCGATGTGCTCGATCGCGCACCGCCTGACCTCGACGTTGGCCTCCTGCTCGATCCGCCGGATGCTCGGATCCGTGATCACCCAGGCGGGCACCGGGGTCCCGTGCCAGGCGTGCACGTCCCACCCGTCCGCGTACCGCACGGCCGGGCCGTCCGCGCAGTGCAGCCGCACCTCGCCGTCCTCGCCTCTCGGCTCCGTGCGCACCTCGGCGGGCCGCTCGGACACGACGCACACGTCCTCGCGGGGCCACCACCAGCCGCATGAGCGGGCCACCGCCGCCCACGCCTCGAACCGCCGGGTCTGCTCCGGGGTGAAGACCACGCCGGCCGCCCGGCGCAGGGCGTCGTAGTGGGCGATCCACGAGACGCACTGCATGCCGTACCAGGTGTTCGCGGGGTAGTCCTGCGGGTGGTGCGCCGACCGCAGCGCCATGCGGAGCGACCGGTCGGCGGACCGGGAGAGCGGGCCGCGGACCTGCCGGCGGATCATCTGGTCCATCGGCTGCTGGACCCATCTGACCCGGGCGTCGAGTTCGCGGCACAGCTCTCTCATCAGAGAGGTGAGGATCGGAGGCAGGGGCCATCCGGACAGGTTCTCGACGGCGTCCGACGGCCGTGGCCGCGTCCCCGGCGGGGCGGTCACCAGGGCCGCCGCGGGTGAGGAGACCCAGTGGAAACGGGGTGGAACCTGCCCGATCAGGCGGTACAGCTCCGAGATGGCGGCCTGTGCGGCCGGACGGTCGGCGGGCAGCGTCGACAGCGCCAGGCCCAGCCATTCTTCGCGGATTGCGGCAGCTTCCCGCTGCACCGGAGCGCTCACCGGATGAGGGTGGCGTCGTCCTTTCCAACGATCATGTTCACCATCGTGACAGACGCCCGCGACGGATGTCCATCACATATGTCCTCCTCTGCCCGATGCAACCTCTTGCGGATAATCCGGAACGGGACCGTCTGCTACGTACGCTAGAGGGATGACCGCCATGGCACCCACCCGCACCGAGACGGACCTGTCGTTCCTGCTGGACCACACCGGCCACGTCCTGAGAACCCGGATGGCCGCGGCGCTCGCCGAGATCGGGCTGACGCCGCGCATGCACTGCGTGCTGGTCCACGCCCTGGAGGAGGAGCGCACGCAGATCCAGCTCGCCGAGCTCGGCGACATGGACAAGACCACGATGGTGGTCACCGTCGACGCCCTGGAGGAGGCCGGTCTCGCCGAGCGCCGCCCGTCGAGCACGGACCGGCGGGCCCGGATCATCGCGGTCACCGGCAAGGGCGCGGAGGTCGCGAAGCGGAGCCAGGAGATCGTCGACGGCGTGCACAGGGACGCCCTGTGCTCGCTGCCCGACGATGAGCGCGAGGTGCTCGTGCGCGCTCTGAATCGCCTGGTGACGGGGCATCTGGCGACCCCGGCCGAGGTTCCGCAGCCGGTACGGCGGGCGCGGCAGCGCACAAAATAGGACTGAAACATATCGTCTCTAACAAAACTATCTGCTACGGTCACTTCTGTTCCCTTCCGAACAGGAGGCCGTCGTGCCGCGTACCACCACCTCTCCCCAGCAGACCCCCGCCAGGCCCCGATCGCGGTGGCCGGCGCTCATCGTGCTGTCGACCTCGATGCTGATGACGATCCTGGACGGCAGCATCGTGACCGTGGCGATGCCCGCCATCCAGCAGGATCTGGGCTTCTCGCCCGCCGGGCTCAGCTGGACCGTCAACGCCTACCTGATCGCCTTCGGCGGGTTGCTGCTGCTGGCCGGTCGCCTGGGTGACCTCATCGGCCGCAAGGTGATGTTCCTGGCGGGCAACGCGGTCTTCACCGCCGCGTCGCTGCTGGCCGGACTGGCCGACGGGCCCGGCCTGCTGATCGCCGCCCGGTTCGGCCAGGGCGTCGGCAGCGCCATGGCCTCCGCCGTGGTCCTGGGCATCCTGGTGACGCTGTTCACCGAGCCCGCGGAGCGCGCGAAGGCGATCGGCGTCTTCAGCTTCACCGGCGCCGCCGGAGCCTCGATCGGCCAGGTCCTGGGCGGGGTCCTCACCGACGCGTTCAGCTGGAACTGGATCTTCTTCATCAACCTGCCCATCGGGCTGGCCACCGTCGTGCTGGCGGTCCGGGCGCTGCCGGACGACCGCGGGATCGGGTTCGCCGCCGGAGCCGACGTCATCGGCGCCGTACTGGTCACCGGCGGGCTGATGCTGGGCATCTACACCGTGGTCAAGATCGAGGAGTACGGCTGGCTCGCCGCGCACACCCTCGGCCTCGGCGCCGTCTCGCTCACCCTGCTGGCCGCGTTCTTCGTCCGTCAGGCGAGCGCCGCGACCCCGCTGATGCCCCTGCGGATCCTCCGTTCGCGCAACGTCGCAGGCGCCAACCTGGTCCAGATGCTGACGCTGTCGGCCATGTTCGCCTTCCAGATCATCGTCGCGCTCTACATGCAGAAGGTCCTCGGCTACGGCGCGCTCGCGACCGGGCTGGCGATGCTCCCCGCGGCGGTGTCCATCGGCGGGGTGTCCCTGTTCGTCTCGGCCCGGCTCAGCACCCGGTTCGGCGAGCGGGCCGTCCTGACGACCGGCCTGGTGCTCCTGCTCGGGGCGATGGGCTGGCTCGTCCGCGTCCCGGCGGACGCGCACTACGTCCCCGACCTGCTCCCGGTGATGCTGCTCATCGCGGGCGGCGGTCTGGTGCTCCCGTCGCTGACCTCGCTGGGCATGTCCGGCGCCCGGGCCGACGACGCGGGCCTGGCCTCCGGGCTGTTCAACACCACCCAGCAGATCGGCATGGCCGTCGGCGTCGCGGTGCTGTCCACGCTCGCCGCCTCGCGCACCCGGGAGCTGCTGGCGGCCGGAGAGGGCGAGGCCGCCGCGCTGACCGGCGGCTACCACCTGGCCTTCGGCACCTCCGCCGCCCTGCTCGCCGCCGCCCTCGTCGTCACACTGACCGTCCTGCGCCGGCCCCGGCCGTGAGGGCAGAGCGATGACGGTCAGCGCGACGATGATCAGGGCAGCCAGTCGCGACGGGGGTCGTACTCCATCCACCGGTTCCGCCGGCCCTCGTCGACGACGGCGGCCAGCAGGGGATCGAGGAGACGGCGGGACTCGTCCCGCCGCCACAGGAGCGACCATGCGTACAGGGGCGTGGGCTCCATCAGGGGGATCGAGCGGATCCCCGGGATCTCGGGAAGAGCGCTGTCGGCGGGGAACAGGGAGAAACAGGTGGGATCCGCCACGATCCGGGCCGCGAAGTGGTCCAGCCCCAGGTTCGGGCCGCCGGCGTGCCCGGCGATGCCGAAGCGGTCGGCGAAGCGGCGCAGGAAGTCGAGGCGGTCCAGCGGCCCTGGGGTCCACAACACGCTGCCGCGCAGCTGGTCCGGCCTCAGGTACGGCTCCGCCGCCAGCGGATGGCCGGCGCTGACCACCGCGTCGACCGGCTCCAGCCGTACCAGGCGGTGGGTGAGACCGTCGTCCAGGGGCGGATGGACCCGGCCGAACCCGGCGTCGATCTCGTGGTGCAGGAGCGCGGCCGACACCGACGGCAGGTCGCGCCCGTGCCCCAGCTCCAGTTCGAGCCGCTCGTCGCGGGCCGCCACCTGGGCGAGCGTGCGCATCGGCGCGTAGAGGTGTCCCCAGACGTCCACCCGCAGGGGCCGCCGTGCCTCGGTGACCGCCGCGGCGGCCAGCTCACCCGCGGCCAGCGCCCGCCGGGCGGGATCGAGGAAGCGCCCGCCGGGCCCGGTGAGGCGCACCCCCTGACCGCCGCGGTCGAACAGGCGGGCGCCGAGCCGGGTCTCCAGCGCGGCGATCCGCTTGGACAGGGCCTGCTGGGAGATCGACAGCCGCTCGGCCGCCCTGCCGAAGTGCAGTTCCTCCGCCGCGAGCACGAACGCACGCACCTGCCCGAGGTCGAGATCCACGGCCTCACCTTACGGGGTGGCCTGTGAATCTTCTTGCCTACTGCGGTCGCCCGGACGGCGCCCCACTTCGTTGTCGTCGTCGGCCGTAGGCTCCGCTACGGCCTCCTCCTCCGCCTTTCGGGGCATCCGCCCGGCCGATCCTCGCCACGGCAAAGATTCACAGGCCACCCCTTGAGGACAACCATCGGTTGTCGGTCACTCGCACCGGTTGTTGGCCGCCGTGCGGGCCGGGCGGCTTTCATGGTCGCCATGAAGAGATTGATCGCCACGGGCGACCCCTCCCACCCCGTCGAGCTCGCCGAAGACGCGCAGCCCGTTCCCGCCGCCGACGAGGCCCTGATCAGGGTCGAGGCGTTCTCGGTCAACAGGGGCGAGACGTTCCTGCTGGAGAACCCCGACCCCGGGCTGCGCCCCGGCAAGGACGTCGCCGGCCTCGTCGTGCAGGCCGCCGCCGACGGCACGGGTCCCACCGTCGGCACGCGCGTCGTCGGCCACCCGCCCGCCGGAGGCTGGGCCGAGTACGCCGCCGTGCCGACCCGCTCGCTGGCCGTCCTGCCGGACTCGGTCGACGCCGTCGAGGCCGCCGCGCTCCCGCTCGCCGGCATCACGGCACTGCGCCTGCTGCGTACGGCGGGCGCGGTCACCGGCGCCCGCCTGCTGCTCACCGGCGCCTCCGGCGGAGTCGGCCACTACCTCACCGAACTCGCCGCCAACGCCGGGGCGGAGGTCACCGCGGTGACGGCCTCGCCGGAACGCGGGCGGCGGCTGACCGAGCTGGGCGCCGCGCACGTCGTGCACGACCTCGCCGACGCGCAGGGGACCTTCGACCTGGTGCTGGAGTCCACCGGCGGCCCCGTCCTGCCGGCCGCGCTCGCCCGGCTGCGCCCCGGCGGCACCCTCATCTGGTACGGCCAGGCCAGCCGTACCCCGGTCACCTTGAACTTCTTCGACATGTTCGACGGTCCCGAGGGCGCGAGCATCAGGCACTTCCACTACGCCGGAGACCCCTACGGCCCGGATCTGGAGACCCTGGTCCGGCTCGTGGACACCGGACGGCTCCGGCCCGAGGTGGGCCGGGTCGCCGACTGGGCCGACAGCGCGTCGGTGCTGGTCGACCTGCGGGACCGGCGCATCAGGGGAAAGGCGGTGCTCACGATCGGAGGGTCGTGACGAGCGGCGCCGCGCGGGGTGACCGGGCCCACCGGCGGAGCCGTGTCCGCGGTGGACGCCGCAGCGGACGCCACGGTGATCGCCGGTGCGATGATGGGCTCCCCCTGTCGCCCCGCGATGAAAGCCGAGAACCTCGATGTCCTCCGTCCAGGTGTCCCCCGCTCCGGTCGCCCCGGCGACCGGTGAACGGCGCCTGCCGAAGGTGAACGGCGGCCGGTGACCGGGCCGCCCCGGATCGCGGAGGTCCCTCGATGAGGGTGGAGGTTTCCCGATGACGGCGGCGAACGCGCAGCCGCCCGCCGCGCCACGGGCCGTCCGCCCGTGGCGGCCGCAGTCGCAAGGGTATGTCCTGCTTCTCGGCGGGTTCATCGCCGTCACCGTCATCGCGCTGGTGAACGCCTCCCGTCTCGGCGTGCCGCGCCGGGGCAGGCTGCTCATCGCCGCCGCCGGAGTCCTCGGGCTGTTCCTCGACGCGGTCATGTTCCTGGGACTCAAGGACTATCCGGTCCTGCCGCTGCTGTCCCTGGACGCGGACCTGAGCCCGTCGCCCCGGGTGACCCTCACGGGCTCGCTCGTGTCGATGCTGCTCTGCCTGACCGTGCACATCGTCCAGCTGGGCGCGCAGCGGCCGTACGACCACAAGGGCCTGCTGCTCTCGCGGGGCGCGGACCACGCACCGATGTGGCTCGCCGGTGCGGTCGCCGTCGTGATCGGGGCTCCGGCCGAATATCTCACGCTGGCCGTACTGGAGGGCTGACCTCCGCCGGCCGGTACTCCAGCAGGACGAGACGCGAGTCGAGCACCTCCGTCCCGGCCAGCTCCAGGCCGGTCCGGGGAAAGCCCGCGAAGGCGGGTTCCCGCCCGTCACCGCCCAGTGTGAGCGGGAAGACCATCAGCCGGAGCCGGTCGACCAGCCCGAGCTCCAGCAGGCCCCGCACCAGCATGAGGCTGCCGATCGAGCGCAGCGGTACCTCCGACTCCCGCTTGAGCGCCCGGATCCCCTCGGCGAGGTCGCCGTGGACGAGCCGTGCGTTCTTCCAGGAGAGCGGCTCCCGCAGGGTGTTGGAGAAGACGGCCTTCGGGAGGTCGTTCATCTGGGTGCTCGCCTCGTCGACGGCCGCGGACGAGATCTCCGCCAGCGTCTCGTAGGTGACGCGCCCCATGAGCAGGATCTGGGGCGTCTGGCTCTCCCGGCGCACCCACGCGTCGAGATCCGCGCCCGGGCAGTCGAAGAAGGCGCCGGTGCCCACCCCGGCGGCGAAGCCGTCGAGCGTCACGAACAGGTCCGCGGTCAGATCCGCCATGATCCACCCCATCCGGTTGCGGAAGCGGTCTCAGTCTCTCTCAGCTTCTCCACAGCTCGCGTAGCCGATTCTGGTCGTGTCGGTCCGTTCCCGCACAGCCCTGACCCGTACAGCCATGATCCGCACAGCCATGATCCATACAGTCATGACAGGAAGTGGGCACATGAGAGCAGCCGTCTACACCCGGTTCGGCCCTCCGGAGGTCCTCACCCTGCGTCAGGTGCCCAAGCCGGAGCCCCGCAAGGACGAGGTGCTCATCCGCGTGCGGGCGATGACGGTCACCTCGGCGGAGTGCGCCATGCGCCGCGGCGAGCCGTTGTGGGGCAGGGTCGTCCTCGGCTTCTTCCGCCCGCGGGCCGGGATGCGCAGGCTGGGCACCGAGCTGGCCGGGGAGGTCGAGAAGGTGGGGGCCGGGGTCACCCGGTTCCGGCCCGGTGACGAGGTCTTCGGGTTCACCGGGTTCCGGCTCGGCGCCAACGCCGAGTACGTGTGCCTGCCGCAGCGGGCCTCGCTGGCGCCCAAGCCGGTGAACGCCTCCTTCGAGGAGGCCGCCGCCGCGGTGGACGGCGCCTCGACGGCGCTGTACTTCCTGCGCAAGGCCGGGGCCCGCGGCGGCCGGAGGATCCTGGTGTACGGCGCCTCCGGCAGCATCGGCACCTACGCCGTGCAACTGGCCAAGCACTTCGGAGCGCACGTCACGGCGGTGTGCGGCCCCCGCAACACCGCCCTCGTCACCGAGCTGGGCGCCGACGAGGTGATCGACTACACCAAGGAGGACTACAGCAGGAGCGGCGCCGTCTACGACATCGTCTTCGACACCCTGGGCAAGACCTCGTTCTCCCGGGCCAGAGCCGTACTGACGCCCGCGGGCCGGTACGTGGCCACGACCGGGCTGCACAACACCTTCCTGTCGCTGGGGATGTCGCTGTCGCGCGGCAGGAGGGTGGTGACGGGGATGTCGGTGGAGAAGAACGAGGCCCTGATCTTCGTCAAGGAGCTCGTCGAGACGGGCAGGCTGCGGATCGTCATCGACCGGCGCTATCCCTTCGAACAGCTGGCCGAGGCGCACCGCTATGTCGAGACCGGCCACAAGAGCGGGAACGTGGTGATCACCGTCGACCACTGACCGGCGGACGGCGTACCGCTGACGCGCGAACGGTCATCCATCCGGTGGCGCCGGGCGTCTCACTTGAGGAGCCTTCCGGCGTACGCTGCACAGGAATTCCCGCTGAGCAGCTGAACGGCTGAACGGCTGAACGGCACGTGAGAACAAGGACGGATCCTCATGAGGCGATGGGTTGCCCCGGCGGTCGCCGTACTGCTCGCGTCCGCACCGGTCGTCGCGAGCCCCGCCGCCGCGAGCACCGCCGCCGCGAGCACCGCCGTGCAGGCGGGCGCCCCCGATCCGGCGCGGGCGGTCAAGCGGCAGCTGCGGGACGAGCGCGGTGTACGGATCTCCGAGACCAGCCGCTTCTTCTTCGGCGAGAAGTCGACGGTCTCCGGGAGCGGGACCCGGATCAGCGGCTATCTCCAGCTGTCCCCTTCGGGTCCGGTGGCGGCGAAGTTCACCTGGTGGAGCCTGTCCCGGCCGAAGGGCGAGGGGCTCCCGTCCGGGAAGTCGGACCCCTACCGGGTGGTCCGCGTCGGCAAGAAGGTGTACGACTCCAGGAACACCTATCCGGGACCGGTTCCCGAGGGCAAGGAGTGGATCCGGTTCCCGAACGATCACCGAGGGGCCGCGGCACGGGACATGGCGCAGGACGCCAGCCTGCAGCCGATCGACGTCTACGACCAGGCCACGATGAAGGCCGTGCTGAAGTGCTCGACGAGCACGCGCGTCTCCGGCGGTTACCTCTACCGGGGCACCATCAGCTACCGCGAGCTGAGCAAGGTGTCCAAGGGCGCCTTCGTCAGCTGGACCTCGGGGCGGCCCGTCACCGCCGAGGGCAAGGGGAAGGTCTCCTGGCGGCTCTGGACCGACCGCGGCGGCCTGCCCACCCGACTGGTCACCACCGACACCGCGGGAACGGGCAAGGACCCGCTGGTCAAGCGGAGCGACACGCGCTACACCCGCTGGGGGTTCCGCCTCGTCGTCACCGCCCCGCCCGCCGACGAGGTCATCGGCGAGGCCGAGCTGCGGGAGTACACCCGCGAGCAGAACGAGCCCATCCCGGAGGACTCCGGGAACACCTGAGGCTCCGGGCATACTCGCGGCTTCGAGAACACCCGCCGCGCCCCCGGCGTGAAAGTTTCATCGCCGGTTGACCGGACGCGGGGCGGACGCTCATGATCATGGTGCCTCGGTCAGGGGGGCGTCGAGTGAATACCGCTACCCGTTGCGAGGTACGCCGATGCCGAGATCTCTGTTACGGGCCGCGTCCGCCGTTCTGCTGACGCTGGCCGCCCTGACCGTCCCCGCCGCGCACGCCGACAACGCTGCTGAGGCCGCCCCGGTCTCCGTGACCGTCAACGCCCGCGCCGCGCTCGCCCTCGTCCCCGAGACCGGCATCGGCACCAACCATGCGATCTGGGACAGCAACCTGGGCACCGACGCGACCGCCGACCTGCTCAAGGACGCGGGCATGAAGCTGCTGCGCTATCCCGGCGGCTCCTACTCCGACATCTACCACTGGGCCGACCACACCGCGCCCGGCGGCTACGTGGCGCCCAACACCGACTTCGACACGTTCATGCGCGGCGTACGGCGCACCGGGGCGCAGCCGATGGTGACCGCCAACTACGGCACCGGCACCGCGGAGGAGGCGGCGGCCTGGGTACGGCACGCCAACGTCACCAAGGGCTACGGCGTCAAGTACTGGGAGATCGGCAACGAGAACTACGGCAACGGCCACTACGGCACCGCCTGGGAGGCCGACGACCACGCCGACAAGAGCCCGGCCGAGTACGCGCGCCACATCGTGGCCTACTCCGACGCGATGAAGGCCGTCGACCCGACCATCAAGATCGGCGCGGTGCTGACCACCCCGGCCAACTGGCCCGACGCGCTGGTCGGCGAGGGCGACGCCGGGAGCTGGAACGAGGTCGTCCTGTCCACCGCCGGGCAGAAGATCGACTTCGTGATCCTGCACTGGTACCCCGGCTCCCTGGACAAGACCTCGCAGATCCCCGACATGATCCACCTCGTCCGGCAGCAGATCGCGAAGCACGCGGGGGCCGGTTCCGAGCGGATCGGCATCGCGATGACCGAGTTCAACACCGGCAGCAGCAGCAACGGCACCAACACCCAGCCCGGTGCGCTGGCCGCCGCCGACGCCTACGCGACGCTGCTGGCCAACGGGGTGTTCACCGTCGACTGGTGGAACGTCCGCAACGGCATCGGCAACGTCACCCAGGTCGAGGGGTACACCGACTACGGCGACTTCGGCCTGCTGTCGAGCGGGACGTGCACCTCCGACGGTAGCGTCTGCGAGCCGGCGTTGAACACGCCCTTCGCGCCGTACTACGCGCTCCAGATGGTGAGCAGGTTCGCCCGCCCCGGCGACCGGTTCATCCGGGCCGCGACCGACCGGGCGAAGGTCGCCGCGCACGCCGTACGCCGCGCCGACGGCGGGCTGGCCGTCCTGCTGATCAACACCTCGTCCGACACCTCCTACCCCGTCGAGATCGACTACTCCGGCTTCAGCCCGGCGTCCGGGGCCCCCACGGTGCTGACCCACACCAACGGCGCCACGGGCATCACCAGTGCGACCGCGGGAAGCGCGACCGGCCAGACGCTGCCGCCCCTGTCGCTGACCACGGTGATCCTGCGTCCCGCCTCCGCCCAGCCGGGCCTGCCGGGCGCGCCGGGACAGCCGGCGGCCTCGGACGTGACGGACGGGACCGCCGAGATCTCCTGGCCCGCCGCCTCCGCCGGGTCGCGCCCGATCGTGAAGTACGAGGTCTACCGCCAGAACGGAGCCGTCAGCGAGCAGATCGGCGAGACCACCGGCACCTCGCTCACCGCGGGCAACCTGAGGCCGGGCACGCGCTACACGGTCAACGTGATCGCGCGGGACAGCGGCGGCGGCGTCTCCCCGCCCTCCGCTCCGCTGACGTTCACGACCGGCACGCCCGCCTCCAGCTCCTGCTCGGTACGGCTGACCAAGCAGACCGACTGGGCCAGCGGCTACGTCGGCGCCGTCGACATCACCAACCACGGCGCGCCGGTCAACGGCTGGACCCTGACCTTCGACTGGCCCAGGAGCTGGCAGAGCCTGGGCAGCGGGTGGAGCGCAGTCTGGACGCAGAACGGGCGGGAGGTCAAGGTCGTCAACGAGCCCGGCAACGGCTCACTGCCCACCGGCGCGACGGCCACGATCGGCTTCGTCGGCAACTACAGCGGCCCGAACGTGCTGCCGTCCCTCTTCACCCTCAACGGAACCGTCTGCACCACCCGGTGACGGTGATCCGGTGAGGGTGGCTCCGATGGCAGCTACCCGGTGACAGCGGCCCGGGGCCGGACGGACCGGCTCCGGGCCGACAGGGGCTCAGGGGCTCAGGGGCTCAAGAACTCTCGGACTCAGGGGCTCAAGAACTCTCGGACTCAGGTGCTCTTGAGCTCAGGTGCTCTTGAGCTCAGGTGCTTTCGAGGAGGGCGCGCACCTCGTCGGTCTCGGGGACGCCGAGCTCCTCGTAGAGCCGCAGGGCCGAACGTCCGTGCTCACGGGCCCGGTCGTCGTGCCCGAGACTCAGGTGGGCCCTGGCCAGACCGTCGTGCGCGCGGGCCTGCTCGGGCCGGTTGCGCGCCGTACCGGCCAGGGCGAGCGCCGCGGTGTGCTCGTCGATCGCCCGCGCCGGATCGCCCAGCGCCAGGACCGCCTCGCCCAGCCCGTTGAAGGCCGCGGCCTCGTCGCTGCCGTTGCCCATGGCCCGGTAGAGCCTCCCGGCCTCGCGATGGCGGGCCATCGCCTCCTCGGCCCTGCCCTGGTGCCGCAGGGCCACGCCGATGTGGTCGAGGACGCGCGCCTCACCCAGCGCGTTGCCCTCCTTGCGGTGCAGGGCCAGGGCCAGGTCCAGATGGCGCCGGGCCTCCTCGTGGCGGCCCGTCTGGACCAGGATCATGCCGAGGTCGGCGAGGACGAACCCCTCCCGGGACCAGTCACCCGCGATCCGGGTGAGGTCGAGCGCCTGCCTGAGGTACTGCTCGGCCCTGGCGCTCTCGCGGCGGCGCCAGGCCACGTTGCCGAGGGCGTTGAGCGCGAGCGACCTCTCGTCGTCGTCCTCGCAGACCTCCAGCGCCTGGTGGGCGAAGGACTCCGACTGCTCGTAGTCGCCGCGCCGCCAGTGCGTCCAGGAGAGGTCGGAGAGCGCCCGCCCCGGCGGCATGGCGTGCTCCCCGAGCGCGCGGCTCCGCTGCAGCGCGATGCTGTGCAGGGTCAGGGCGTCGTCGTGGTGGGCCTGACGGTCGAGGTACGGGCTCAGCGCCACGGCGAGGTGACTGATGCACACGTTGGGCCCGTGGACCACGGTCGCGATGATGTTGGAACGCTCGGCGTCGAGCCAGCCGATGGCCTCCGCCGCGCCGGCGATGGGCTCCACGGGCGTGATCTGGGGCGGCATGTTCGGCCGGTCGGGGACCCGGTGGGGGAACAGCTGCTTGACCGCCGAGCGGGACCGGTGCAGATAGTGCAGCAGCAGGCGCATGAGCGCGAGGTCGTCTTCGGCGAGGGAGCGGGCGTGCTCGCGCAGCAGGTCGTGCAGGGTGTAGCGGCCCGGCTCGCGCTGCAGGAGCATGTGCGCGTCCAGGAGGTTCTCCAGCAGCTCCTCGGCCTCGAACACCGGGACGTCGGCGAGGGCCGCTGCGGCGTGCGGCTCGATGTCCTGGCCGGGGGCCAGCCCGAGCAGCCGGAACATCCGCTGCTCCGCCGTACTGAGCTGCTCGTACGAGACCGTGAACGCCGCCGCGACGCTCCGCTCGGAGGTCGCCAGCTCGGCGAGCCGCCGCCGCTCGTCGTGCAGGCGGCCGGCCAGGTAGGACACCGTCCACCGGGGCCGGTGCTGCAGGCGCGCCGCGGAGATCCGGATGGCGAGCGGAAGGTATCCGCACAGCTCCAGCACCTGGCGCACGGCCTCCGGCTCGCCGGCGGCCCGCTCGCCCACGATGCTCCCGAAGAGCGCGACGGCGTCCTCGGACGGCAGCACCTCCACCGACAGCGCGTGCGCGCCGTCCAGGCCGACCAGCCGCCGCCGGCTGGTGATCAGCAGGAGGCTGTCGGAGACGCCGGGGAGCAGGGGGCGCACGTGCTCGTCGTCGGCTGCGTTGTCCAGGACGACGACGACGCGGCGCTGCGCCAGCTCCGCGCGCCACAGGGCGCTCCGCTCGGCCTCCGCGGTCGGGATGTCGGTCAGGCCGAGCTGCCGCAGCAGTGCCTCGAGCGCGGCGGAGGCCGGGAGCGGATCCTGACCCGTGGTGTGCGCCCGCATGTCGATGAAGAGCTGGCCGTCCGGGAAACGGCCGGCCAGACGGTGGGCGGCGCGGACGGCGAGCGTGGTCTTGCCGATGCCGGCCATGCCGTCGATCGTCACGATCGTGTGCCGGTGCTCCGCGACGAGCCGGTCCAGCTCGGTGGTACGGCCGGCGAAGTCGGGGATGTCGTAGGGCAGGAAGTTCGACCGGGCCTTCTCCCTGACCTCGGTCCCCGCCTCGGTCTCGGTCCCGGCCTTGACCTTGACCTGGAGCTCGGGGGCGTCGGCCAGGACCGCCCGCTCCAGCTCGGCGAAGGCGTGGCCGGGGTCGAGGCCCTGCTCCTCGGCGAGAGCCGTACGGTATGACCGGGCCGCGGCCAGGGCGTCGGCCTGCCGCCCGGAGCGGTGCAGGGCCAGGACGAGGTGGCCGACGAGCCGCTCCCGCAGCGGGTTGGCCGCCACGTGACCGGCCAGCTCGTCGAGCACCCGGGCGTGGTGACCCGCGTCGAGCTCGGCCTCCATGAGACGCTCGATCGCGGTCAGCCGCCGGTCGTCCAGCAGCGCGCGGGCGCCCTGCGCGTAACCGGCCTGCACGTCGGCCAGGGCGTCGCCGTTCCACAGTCCCAGCGCGTCCCGGAACCGGCCCGCCGCGACCAGGTCGGCGAAGTCCTGCACGTCGAGCTGACCGGGCTCGGGGGTCGCGACGTAGCCGCCCGGCCGGGTCTGGAGGATGTGGTCGGCGCCGACGCCGCGGAGCGCCCGGCGCAGGGCGGTGATCGCGGCGTGGATCTGCGACCGGGCGGTGTCGGGCTGGTCGTATCCCCAGATGGCGTCGATCAGCTTCTCCATGCTGATCACCCGTCCGGCGTTGAGCAGCAGGTAGGCGAGCACCGCACGATGCCGCGGGGCGATGCCCTGCACCGCACCGCCGTCGGCGGTCACCTGCACCGGGCCCAACAGCGTGAAGCGTGTCTGCACGTATCGCCTTCCATCGTCGACGCATCGCGAATGTATCAATCCGTGCGGACATTCTCGTTCTCACCGGCACGACGGCACCACTGAGCAGGCAAGACGACCAGTTGAGACCAGCACGACGACACCGCCGAAGCCCGCACGACGACCCGCTGAGGAGCGAGAACATGCAAGCACGGATGAAGAACCCCGCCATGATCATTCCGGCCGCGATGCAGCCGATCCAGGGCCTGATGCAGGCCGTCCAGTCGCAGAGCGTCCCCGAGGAGCTCCTGGACCTGGTGCACCTGCGGGTCAGCCAGATCAACGGCTGCAGCTTCTGCGTGGACAGCGGGCTGAAGAAGCTCAGGAAGACGGGCGTGAGCGACGAGCGGATCGGCCTGGTGTCCGCCTGGCGCGAGGCGCCGTACTACACCGACGCCGAGCGCGCCGCCCTGCAGCTGGCCGAGACCGTCACCCGGCTGGCCGACCGCGCCGACGCGGTGCCCGACGAGATCTGGGACGCGGCCACCGACCACTTCGACGAGCAGGAGCTGGCCACGATCCTCCTGATGATCGCCGTGACCAACCTGTTCAACCGTCTCAACGCCCCCATCCGGCAGATCGCCGGCACCTGGTGAAGGAAGTCGATCTCCCATGTCTGTCATCCGAACCCACACCTACTCGGTCGACCCCGCCGACCTGGAGGAGTTCCTGGCCCGCCGGGCCTCGCTGATCGGCACCGTCCGCGAGACGCACCCGGGGCTGACGACGACCCGGCTGGTCAAACTCGACGACGGCACCTACAGCGACACCTGGCACTGGGAGAGCGACGCGCAGATGGGCGCCGCGCTCGCCGCCATCGCCACCTTCCCGGAGGCCCCGCTGGCCATGGCGCTCACGAAGGACGCGACGGTGCAGAACGGCCAGGTCGTCGACGAGCGCTGAAGCCGTACATCGCCCGCGTCGAGTTGTGGCTTCACCGGCTCTGAACCACAGAAAGGGGCTCCCCGTCCGGGGAGCCCCTTCACAGCCGTTTCCGCGAAGGGCCGGGCGGTGAACGACTCGGAACCACGGGAGAACGGGCCGGCCGGACCGACGCCGGACTGACACGCATGGAGGCGTACGGCCGGTGGATGGGAGGATGCGAAGATCGGAACCCGCTCGACGGAAGAGAACCCCAGGCATGGCCGTCATCCACCACACCGCCCTGAAGCCGACCAAGCTGGAACTGCTCACCGCCTGGCTCCCCTCCCGGCCGTGGTACTCCGGCGGCACGGGCGAACCGGAACTGACCAAGGCCGGCGGCTTCCGCCTGGACGACCCGGAGGGCGAGGTCGGCATCGAGTTCATGGTGGTCACCGACACCTCCGGCACCCAGCCGGTCGCCTACCTGGTGCCGCTCACCTACCGCGGCGCCCCGCTCGACGAAGCCGAGCACGCCCTCGTCGGCACCATGGAGCACGGAGTGCTGGGCCGGCGCTGGGCCTACGACGGCTGCCACGACCCGGTGCTGGTCGCCCAGTTGCTGGCCCTGATCGAGGGCCGGGCCCAAGCCCAGGACCAGAACACCAGCGACACCCCCGACCGCGAGGTCACCCGCTCCTACACCGGTGACACCCTCGTCCCCACGGACTTCACCGCCACCGACGACCAGGCGGGCACCGAACTGCGCGCACCGTACGGCACCACCCTGCGTCTGCACCGGGCCCTGCGTCCCGCCCCGGACACCACGCCCGTCCTCCCCCCGGAAACGACCGGCCACGTCACCGGCTCCTGGCACCTGCCGGACGGCACCCGCACCCGAGGCCTGTTCGCCGTCCTCCACCCCGGCCGATAGGCCCGCCCGCGGAGCGCGTCCGGGGCGTCGTCGCCGGTCAGTCCTCGATCACCAGGACTCGAACCGGATCGAGGTGATCCTGTCGTTGATGCTCAGGTTCGGGTAGAACCTCTGCGGACCGATCTCACCGATCATGGTCGTGCAGTTGGCACCGTCATAGAGGGTGATGCCGCGAGCCCTCCGGTTGTACGTCGAGCTGGCCTTGTTGTTGATGGACGGCGGCAGGTTCCAGCAGGTGCCGTAGTCCCAGTCGCCCCCGATGGACCACGGTCTTCCCGGATAGTTGGCGTCCACCCACAGGCAGAAGGCGTTGCTGGGGCAGTCCGACCTCGCCGCGTGCGCCGGAGGAGCGCTGAGGAGCGCCCCGGTCACGGACGCCAGCGCGAGGGCAACGAGGAACCGTCGACGCAGAAACCTTCTCATGCAGTGCCTTCCAGGTCCGATGAGCTACGGTCGCGCAGGTACACCGACTATCCCCGACGGCGTTGTGAAGATCAAGATGACCTCCGCCGCAGGTCCCTCACCACGACGGAGCCGGCCGGGGATTGCCCTGCGCACCACTCGCCATGCAGGTCCAAACCCTCAAACGGGGCAGCGATCGCCGCCCCCCGGGCCACGTACGAGGGGTCGAGCTCGTATGTCGCCGACGTCCCGTCGGTCACAGGCGCGCCGGTCTCCCGTGGAGGGGTCAGAGGTCGCGTGCCGGCCAGCTCTTGACGACAGCCGCGGCCTTTCGACCACACTCACCATCGTGGCGATGGAGTGCGTCCATGATCAGAGCAGCCAGGATCCTGGTGGGGAGATCGGGATGCCGGCGATCGACTCCGAAGTACATGGCGAGACGTTTGCGTACAGCCTCGTCCCAACTGAGCACCGTGATATCCGCGGCGGAATAGCGCTGTCGTTCCATGGTGCCGGCCTCCGCTGGCGTCGTCCCATATGGGCAGACCATAGCCAACCGATCCGAGGCCTGCCTCGCACCAGGAAAGAGCTTCGGATATACAGCTCTTTAGGGCTGAAACCTCCAAAAAGAGGATATGCCTTAGCTCCCCTGCTTCTTTGGTGATTCCCCTCTGGGAACACGCGGTCAATCAGGATGCAAGCAGCCGTCAAGCGCCGAGAACTACCAATGATCACCGCGTTCGCGGGTTCTGTTCATCGGAGCGATTGACCGCTCTCCTTTAACGCATCGGATACGGCTGATCCAGTGACGGCAGAGATATTCGGCGGTGCGTCCGCCGCTTCCGGAAGAGTCGGCGGAGGATGGACATGACGTCGGCCCGCCGGCCCATCAGGTCCCGGTCGAACCGCGTCGTCCGCGGTATCGCATCATGGATTTCCGGTACCCCGGTCACTCCGAACCAGATCTCCTGCGCCAGCGTGGTGTTCGCGGGTGCGGCGGGATGGGCGCTGTACGGGGCACCGGGATGGGCCGGATGCCTCGCCGCGGCGGTGCTCATCCAGTTGAGGCTGCTGTGCAACGTGCTGGACGGCCTCGTCGCGGTCGAAGGCGGGAAGAGGTCCCCGACCGGCGCGCTGTACAACGAGTTCCCGGATCGTGTCGCCGACTCGCTCATCATCGTCGGGGCGGGGTACGGCGCGGGGCTGCCCGAGATCGGGTGGCTCGCCGCGCTTCTCGCCGTGACCACCGCGTATGTCCGGGTGTTCGGGGGTGCGCTCGGCTTCGAGCAGGAGTTCCCCGGCCCGATGGCGAAGCAGCACCGGATGGCCGTCCTGTCGACCGGTTGCCTCGCCGGCGCGGTCGAGTCCCTCCTGACCGCGACGCAGTACTCGCTCAAGGCGGCGACAGCGGTCGTGGCCGTCGGCTCGGCCGTCACGTGCTGGACCCGAAGCCGCGCCATCGCCAGGAGACTGCGGGCAGCCGATGTCTAGTCTCCTCAGGACGGCGCTGGTCTGGCTGGTGCGAATCGTCGTCGGCGCCCACCCCCGATACATGTCCGCCCTGGCGACCGGCCGCCAGAGGATCTACTTCTCGAACCACACCAGCCACGTCGACACGATGGCGATCCTCGCCGCCCTCCCCGCGCGGCTCCGCAGGGGCGTACGGCCGGTGGCGGCGCGCGACTACTGGGACTCCTCATCGCTCAGGAGCTTCGTCGCGCGGCGCGTGCTCGACGTCGTCTTCGTCGACCGGCAGGGACAGGGCACGGGTGACCCGCTCGACCCGCTGCGGGAGGCGCTGCGCGAGGGGGCCTCCCTGGTGATCTTCCCTGAGGGGACCCGGGGCGCGGGACCGGAGCCGGGGTCGTTCCGGAGTGGGATCTTCCGGCTCTCAGGGGAATTCCCCGACGTCGAACTCGTCCCTGTGAATCTGTCGAACCTCAATCGCGTCATGCCCAAGGGGAAGGTGATCCCCGTTCCCCTCCTGTGCCGGGTGGGATTCGGGACTCCGCTGGAGCGGGTGCCCGGCGAGGAGAAGGACGCTTTCCTGCAACGCGCTCGGGACGCCGTCATCACGATGGGAAACAGCTGACATGCCGTACGTCTTCTGGGTGACGATCGCCGGGATGGTGGCGGTGCTCGCCACGGCGACAACGGTGGGAGCGGTCCTGGCGCGCCGCGTCGGCCCGGAGAACCCGACGGTGCTGAACCTCAACCAGCGGATCAACGCCTGGTGGGTCATGATCGCGGTCGCGGGCACCGCGATCGTCGCGGGGAGCCACGCGACGATCGTGTTGTTCGCGCTGTGCTCGTTCTTCGCGCTCCGCGAGTTCATCACGCTGACCCCGACCGAGGAGGGCGACTACTCGTCGCTGCTGCTGGCGTTCTACGTCGCGCTCCCGGTGCAGTTCGCGCTGCTCGCGTTCCGCTGGTACGGGCTTTTCGCGATCTTCATTCCGGTCTACGTGTTCTTCGTCGTCTCGGCCGCCGCCGCACTGTCGCAGGACACCACCGGCTTCCTCGAACGGAACGCCAAGATCCAGTGGGCGCTGATGGTGTGCGTGTACGGCCTGAGCCACGCCCCCGCGCTGCTGATGCTGGAGATCCCCGGTTACTACTCCGACACGGGCCCGCTTCTGCTGTTCTTCCTGCTGGTCGTGCAGTCGAGCGATGTCTTCCAGTACGTGTGCGGCAAGCTCTGGGGCCGCACACCGCTGTCACCGAAGGTGAGCCCCTCCAAGACCGTCGAAGGGCTCGCCGGGGGCGGCCTGGCCGCGGTACTGCTCGGCGTGCTGCTGCACGGGCTGACGCCGTTCACCCCCTGGCAGGCCGCACTGATGTCGCTCGCGATCGTGGCGGCCGGCGTGATCGGCGGCCTCGTACTGTCGGCGGTGAAGCGCTCGCTCGGCGCCAAGGACTGGGGCGAGATGCTGGCCGGGCACGGCGGGATGCTGGACCGGGTGGACTCCCTGTGCTTCGCCGCACCCCTGTTCTTCCACCTGACCCGCTACTTCTTCGCCACCTGAACCCCGCAGGCTCCCGGACCGTTGTGTAATCCTCAATGAATTGAGGGTCGTAGAGCTGAGGGCGTCCCGCATGTACGCGGGTGCGATATTCGCCGTATGCCGCTCACTGAAGAGGCTCGGCACGTAGCTTCCCAGCAATACGCATAATTCAGAGTTTCAACGTAGAAGCGACCCCGTACTTGTCCGAACCACGCCGTTCCCGGATGATCCAGATATTGAGCGGGACGCGCCGAAGGGCAACGATGAAGGCATTATTGGTTCTACTGAGCGTCGCCACGGCGGGGGCACTGGTCGCGGTTCTCCTGATATTGCGGAATTCGGCGGACAGCGGTACGGGTGAGGAGCACATGGCCTCGGATTCCTCCGTCGCGGCCTCCGCTTCCCCCACGGCCCGGAAGAGCGTGCTGCTGGACGTCGAGGGTGCCGTCATCGAGGAGTTCTCCGGCGACTGCGCGGGCAGCGGGTACCCCTACCTCTGCCGGCATGTCAGAGAGCGGCTTGTCGCCGAGGACCCGCGGCTTCTCACCCACGGCGGCCTGACGATCCGGACGACGATCGACCAGCGGCTCCAGCGGGCGGCGCAACAGGCCATCGACGCCCACGTCCACCGCGACGACCCGCAGATCGCCACCCAGGTCATGATCGTTCCAGGCGAAGGCGCCGTCAGGGCCATGGCCACCAACCGCGGGGCCGCCGACGGGCCGGCCTTCCGGCAGGGCACAACGGCGATGGCCTACACGCTGACCGCCGCACTCGCGGCCGGCCTACGGCACGACGACGGCTTTCTCGTCTCCGACCAGTACCGCCCCCAGGACTACGCGACGTTCAAGGACTGCGCCGGCCGGGCTGTCGGCGAACCGGCCCACGTCATCTTGAACCTGGAGAAGAACGGGGACCGGTTCGTCACCCTGCGATCAGGCACCCGGGACGTGGTGAACACCTTCTACATGCGCCTGGAGGAGAAGGTGGGTCTGTGCGAGACCGTCAGAATGGCCGAGCGGCTAGGGCTCAGGCGCGCCGACGGAGGACCGCTCCGGGAGCTGGAGGCGTTCACGCTGGGCATCGACGAGGTCGACCCCGTTTCGGTGGCCAACTCCTACGCGAGCCTCGCCGCCCGCGGCCGTTTCTGTGAGCCGACGGTGATCACGGAGATCCGCGACGGCTCGGGTGCCTCGCGCTCCTTCCCGCCGCGCTGCCGGCAGGTCCTGGACCCGGCGGTCGCCGACGCGGTCACCGGATTGTTGTCGGACGCCTTGGCCGGGAGCGCCCTCAAGGGCATCGATCGCGAGGCTGCGGGCATGCCCGGCACGGTCGACGCCTACGTCGCCGCCTGGTACGCCGGTTACACCCCTGAGCTGGCCTCGGCCGTCAGCCTCGGCGACCCGCGCGGCGCCTTCGAGCACGACCTGGTCGACGTCACCATCGGCGGCCGCCACTACCCCCGGGTGGACGGCACGTCGGTTCCCGGCCTGATCTGGAAGGAGGCGATGACCGAGGCGGTGCGGGGAACGCCCGAGACCGGCTTCACCCGCCCGGACACCGCGCGCTTCGGCGCCTGCCGCGACGCCTGCCCGAACTGACCGGCGCAGACCCGGGCTTCCCGTGATCATTCATCGGTTTAAGTGATCTGCAAGCGGCACACCCCAGACTCTCCTCGCCAGCACAACGTTGCCGTCCACCTGGACGACACGAAGGGGAAAACACCATGCAGTTAGGCAAGAAGCTCACTGCCATCGCCGCTTGCGCCCTCATGGCGAGCGGGGCGCTCGCAGCGTCCCCCGCAGCAGCTACTGCCGCCACGACGGGGGAAAGTGCAGCACGTTATTACTACTACGGCGCCATCGCCGTATCGCGGGACGGCGATATCGGCAGGTCCTGGGACTACAAAACAGAGCGCAGCGCCAAGCGGCGGGCACTGAGGGAGTGCGGCCACTCCAGCTGCAAGGTCCTCACCACCTTCGTCAACGGTTGTGGCGCCGTCGCCTACAACTCCAGGAGAAACGTCTACTGGGGCGGCCGGGGGAGCACTCCCGCCAAGGCGAAGAGGAACGCCGTCGCCAACGCCGGCGGCGGCCGCTGGATCGTCTACCAGTGCACCAAGCGCTACCGCTGACGCGATGCGTGAACGCCTGACGGGGTGAGCACGCCGGCCGGAACGCGACCACAGTCGCCGAGCATCTCACCAGGTTCCATCGGGAGCCGCCGACCGGCGGCGCCCCCTCCTCCAGCACGGTCAAGCACGCTCACACGATGTTCCGGAAGGCTCTCGCGGACGCGGTTCACCGCCCGCGAGAGCCTTCCGAACAATCCGGCGGCGCGGACGGAGCGTCCCCCGGCGTGACGTGTCCGCCAAGGCGATGGGCGAGTGACGGGGGGCCGCCCGGAAGCCACCCTGTTAGCAAGGGTGTCGGCAAAGAGACCGAACGATCGAGAAAGCAGAAAGGCCCTTGACGGCGTGATGCCTGTTCAAGGGCCTTCTTCGTGTGGCGCGGCCGAGAGGACTCGAACCCCTAACCTTCTGATCCGTAGTGGAAGCCTCACACAGTCGCCGTATGCCCTTTGACCAGCAGAAACGCCTCACCCGGCACGCCTGAGGCCCGGATCTCGGCACGCATTCGGCACGATCAAGTCCTAGACGTCTCCTACACGGGCATCCACGGCCCTGCCCGCACTGGCCTCGCTTCCTCGCAAGCACCTGAACCGACTTGCCGGATGCCACCACCACAGGGCTGACAGGAAGGCCGGCGAACACTGCCAGACCTGGAAGGTGCCATGTAGGCAGCCCGCTCCCTACTCCACCCACCTCCCAAGGCAGCTCAATCGGATCCCGAAAATCGGCATCCGATTCTTAGCTAAGTCCATGACATCCGATGTTGACCTCTATCATGGATGTCGGATGCGATACGTGAACGATCACGAGCTAGTGGAGGAAACATGACCACGCCGGCTTCCCCGGTCTCTCCTGCGTGGACTCTCAAGCCCGGCCAGACCATCGAGCGCAAGAAGCTCCATGAGGACTTTGGGGGCCGCACCCAGGGCGGCATCGGCCCGTCCAGCCGCACCCCGAACGTCTTCGTCTTCACCGACCCCATCGCCGGCGAGAAGCACGGTTACTTCGACGGGTGGATGCCTGATGGGCTGTTCCACTACAGCGGCGAAGGCCAGTACGGCGACCAGCGGATGCTCTCCGGCAACGCCAGCATCCTCAACCACAAGCAGGAAGGGCGCGCCCTGCGTGTCTTCCAGGGTGCCCGCGGCACCATCACCTACCTCGGCGAGTTCGAGGTGTACGACAAGAACCCCTGGTACGAGGCGGATGCCCCGGAGACTGGCGGCGGCCCCCTGCGCAAGGTCATCGTCTTCCGTCTGAAGCCTCTGGACACCGACCCCCAGCCTCCGCAGACCAAGCTGGCCCGCCTGCTCGACGCCGCCAGCCGCACCGACACCGAGGAGCGCGTGCAGGAGCTCCCGCTGGAGCAGCAGCTCACCGAGCGCAGTTTCGTCAACCCCGCTCAGGAGCCCTACGAAGCTGAGCGCAAGGAGGCCAGCCTCGTGCAGGCGCTGGCCGACTACCTCCGCGGCAAGGGGCACACCATCAGCCGGCACCAGATGCTGCCCGAGGGGGAGACCCGCCCCCTGTTCACCGACCTGTACGACAAGGACCTGAACCTCCTAGTGGAGGCCAAGGGCAGCGTCACCCGGGAGAACGTGCGGATGGCGATCGGGCAGCTCGCCGACTACGGCCGGTTCCTTCCGGGCGCGACCCGGGCGATCCTGCTGCCTAGCAAGCCCCGCGCGGACCTGCTTGCGCTCGCCCACAGCCAGGACATCGTAATCATGTGGCCGGCCAAAGGCGGCTACGCCATCAGCAAGGCCGACCTCGCCCTGTAGGAGCTAGGTCGCGAATGGGGCCGCCGTCCATGTGCCGGCGGCCCTTGAGTGCTCTGTAGTCATTGCCAGGGTTCAACCAATGCGCGCTTGGTAACAACCTTCTTACCTGCTGGCCTCAAGCTTCGAGTGAGCGTTACGCTACGTACTTCACGGCGAGCTGATAAGTGCATATATGGAGCACCCACATGACAACCCTTACCGCCAATGATTACTGGCTATATAAATGGATTGATGAATACGAAATACATGACCCGGAAAGAGTTGCCAACCTGTTCCAGTACCCTGGCCCAGTGGCAAGACTCGTAGAAATTGCAAAAGAGGCACCAACTCATCCATCAGACCGCCAGATGCCCGAAGCTGCGATCATGGCTGGTCGGGGAATTGACCTGTCCGGCACCATGGGGTGCTTGGATTTCACCTGCAAGCAGGAGGACATCGAATTCAACTATCCAAAAATTTTAACATATTTCAATCACATAGTTGTGGAGGGCTATAAGGCCGACAGCTTCCTCAATCGCATAAATAAAATAAAAAAGAAGGATAGGGGTGGGCTTATTCACACCCTATCTGACCAGGTTCGCTTATTGCTATATATGCGAGACATTGGTCTTGATCGGCATATTGTATTCGATCGTAAAAGTATACGAGCCCATATCTGCGCCAACTGCAGAGCGAAACACGAAGGAAATACTCTAGATTTCATCATCGAGAAGGTCTACGACAGAGAGACGATCGATTACATAAAGGCACGATTGCGAGATGAGGCTAGCATCACATCATACTGGATTCCTCATAAGTGGTGGTTCACGGTCACACACAGCTTCTTCTCCGAACCGACAAGAGTCATGATCGCTGGCCCAAAAAGCCGAAGGCCACGTCGTGAAGACGTGATTAATCGGGTCTTCGAGGAGTGCTCCTATGGACTCCTGTCAGACTACGACTCGTCAGAACACTTCAAGATTCCTCTTGCTAAATCGCTTACTGCGTCCTGGCTGGATAAAAAACAAGAGGTAGCGGATGAAGTAGCGGTGGCTCTTGACCTATCGCTTCCTTCCATTGAAGGAATACCGCTGAGTGATCTGATAAAGCTCAGGGAGGACGAGGAGCCATACTTCGAGAATTTCCGTCGTGCTCTCAGGGAGGCCATTCGATCCCAAATAGATAAACGCGGTTCTGCTGCCCCGAAGGATATAGCTCGCGCAGTGGAAAGCGAGTATATTATTCCCGCACTTGCTGACATCGAAAGGCGTCTACGAGTCAGCCGGCGAGCGCTCGCCACAAAGACGGGCGCAAGTGTTGCCCTGGGATCAACTATTACCTCAGTTGGCCTAATAGGGTCAATTCCATTGATTATCGCAACAGGTGTCGCTGCTGCAGCCACATCACTAACACACATCTATAAATATTATGATGATCTCGGCCCTGTTCAGTTGTCTGACATGTATTTTTTATGGAATGTGAAGAGAAGGACGAGTAAGCATCTCTAAGAAGGTGCTTGCCGTCCTGCATACGGGTATAACCGCAGGCGTGACACGATGCCCTTTCTACCTCCTGATCTCACCGATTACAATGGGCGCTGGTCGAACCACTGCGGCCCGCTCAACACTGGGACGGCCATAAGGAGAAGCATCCCCGCCGGCACCGGTCTTTGCGGGGCCGTAACCGTTGAAAGAATCGACAGGTCTGAGGGTCTTCACAGGTCAGAGCCATCGCTTAAGTATCAACGGTCACAATCCTCTTCAAAATATGGCCTCACCTGCGCAAACACCCCACGCTGTCGACGTTGTCAACGGGTAAGCTACTACGCTGGAGCGTTCGGCATCCAGCCACGACATGGTGTTCTGACAACAGGCAGGAACAAACCAATCTAAGCTCAATCCAAGATGCTGATTGACTGTACGGAGGACCTTATGTCGCTACGGGCATGGTTTTCACACGGCAGACGTTGGAGGGCTGGCGTCGTCGCCTGTATATTCGGTGGACTATGCGTCTTTGCTTCTTGGATTATCCAGGGCGAAGATTGGTTCTCTGGGTTTCTCACAGAAGTCGGAGCGGCGTTCCTGGTTTTCGGCCCTCTGCTTCTTGTTCAAAAGCGTATTGAGCGTCGCATTGGCGAAGTACAGGAGTCTCAACGGGGCATTGAAGAGCGCCAGGATAGAGTGGCATCCGAAATGATAAACCTCTCCGAAGAGATAGCAGAAGCAAAGGATGAGTTGCGTGTCACGCGCGAACAGTTGACGGCGAACGTAATAGCCCGAATTTCTGCAACCAGGGAAGAAGACAGCAGAAGGTTTAGTGCGGTGGAGGAAGAGCCCTCGCACACTTCCCTGATGGCTGCGCTTGCCCGAGCGGATCGGCTGGGACTTATATCTGAAGACGGGTGTCGTGTCGAGCTATTTGATACCGATCTATACGTGCGTTTCGTCCTGTTAAAGAAACGATCAGGCGACGACATACTTCTCAAGCTAGAGAAACAAGACGGGTCAGAACTCAATCGTATTAGGTTTACAAGCGACAAGACCGCCGAAGATGTGCTTATAGAAATAGCCGAACTAACTCAAGCGGGCGGATTCTACCCTGGGGATGCGGCATTCGATCCAGGACGGATATTTTCTGATCTCAGAAAACTCCTTGAGATTGCACACTCGAAGGAAACAGGCGCAAATGGAGTCAGAGAACCATTGGGAAGAGTGGTACAACTCTATCTCCCTCAGTGGGCTATTACCGATAATGCGATCGTTGCCATCAGAGATACACCCTACCGGATCTTGCTAAGTCGACTCAGGGAAATAGATTGGCTTAATCACGTAAACGGGAAGTCCTGGGTAGATGCTTGGTCGTTTAGCCAGGCGCTTGCCACTGCCGAAATGATGTTTGAAGCAGGGAATTTAGCAACAAAACCTCCCGAGTGGAGAGGGCCGCAAGTATTTTAAGGTGGCCATCTTATTTAGGTTTGATTAATTCTGGAATTACGGCGGACGGAGAGTTCTAGACGCGCTCCCTGGCGTAGGCAGCATCATCAGCCCATTCCGTAGGCTTAAGTATGAGCACCGTCATGCTGCAAGCGGCGGCCACATGTTCGTTGCTCAGGCGAGGTCGATATAATCGATATCATGGCCGACTTGGCGGCGAAGGATGCCTCTACACCCTGGTTGGTAACTCGAAAGTCTACTGCGGATACGTCAGAAAGCTTGGCGTAGGCGGCGTTAGTGCGAGAAACTCGTCTGCATGGCTCGGTTGACTATGACATCAGCCCGATGGGACGAACTCACTGCGCTGCTGAACGATGAGCAGCGACTTCAGACCGAGTATCCCAAGGTGGCTGAGTACCTGGATATGGTGACAAAGCTGCCAGGGACTGGCGACGCCAATGCTGACGCGGCGTTCGACTTGCGGATCGTACACTTCATGACCGGCGGAAGCGATGCGAGTCCCAACCCCTACTGGGACATCGTTGAACCGTTCGTGTTCGAGCACGAGGGCCGCCGCGTGGTGAACGGTGGTCGAGCGGAAGGAAGCGCGCGACTCGCCTTTGCGCAGATGGTCTTGCAGGCGGCATACGCCTACGCGATACCTTCTCCGCAGACCATCGAGTGGATGTCCCGTTTCTGTGCTGATCTCCCGATCGTGGAGCTGGGGGCAGGTCGGGGCTACTGGGCAGCGCAGTTGTCGCGCTCGGGGCTGGTCGTTGAGGCGTATGACGTGGAGCCGCCAGACAAGACGAAGAACGTCTCCTTCCCTGGAGCGGCTGGGCAGGCGGATGTATGGCATCCCGTCAATGACCTTCACGGCTTCGCGAATCGTGTCCAAGTGGCCGATCACGTGCTGTTTCTTTGCTGGCCGCCCGGATGGGGGGACACGATGTCGTCTGAGGCGCTGGCGTCGTTCGAGGAATCCGGGGGGAAGCGACTCCTGTACATCGGAGAGCCAAAGGGGGGCAAGACCGGCAACGATGCCTTCTTTGACGCCCTGTCAGCCCGCTGGAGGTTGGACTCCGTAGATGCGAACTTCGTTTCGTGGTGGAGAGAGGCAGACGTCGCACAGGGCTGGGTCCGGAGGTAAGGACACAGCAGAAGGGGGCGCCGACTTGGTCGGCGCCCCCTTTTTCTTTCTTCTCTACTTGAGGGCCATACGAAACACGAAGGCGTCGTAGCGATCTCTCGGGTACGAGACATTCGAGATCATGATGATCCGATCATCGGTGGAGAGAAACCGCTGCTGGACCGTCTTGACGAGATCGCCGGGGGTTGTACGCAACCACTCGGCATGCAGTGATGTCGGTAGCTGGTCCGAGACAGTCTCTTCCAGGAAGTCGGCCCCCGATACATCGGCAACATCCACCGGGTGGTAGGTGTCCGAGATCGAGATCGGCCGGCCATCCTCGCTGGCCCGAGTGATGACGTGGGTGATGAGCTCACCCTCCGCGAGGCCCAGAGCCTCCGCAAGTTCGCTGGTAGCGGGGATCTGCTCAGTCTCGCGTTCTACCCGAATGTCTCGATCGGTTTCGTTCTGGAACGTGCGCTCGGCGGATTCCATCTGGCGCTCGGGAGAAACCCGAACGAGGTTGGGCCGGTCGGCGACGAAGATTCCCCTCCTCCGCACGGATCGGACGAGCCCCTGACTCTGGAGCAGTTCGATCGCCTTCCGAACCACGATGTCCGACACGCCGTTCTGTTGGGCGATCTCGGCGTAGCTCGGTAGTTGCACGCCGGGCGGGAGCTCTCCCGCACGGATGCGCCGGGCGTACTCGCCCGCGATACGGACGTAGGCCGGTTCTGGCACTTGGTGATCAATCCCTTCATTGCTCTTCAGTGATGCCTTGAGCGTATACGCAGCATCGTATACCCAAGGCTTGTGCGTATACGAAGTTACGTATACGCTAATTCTGTGACCCACTCCACATGGACAAGTCACCCCAAGCACTCAGAAGGCGATCCGCCCAGGTCAGAAGCCTGTGCACTGATCTGCCGCCGGAGTGCGACAACGACTTCCTGAAGGGACCTGTTCGATGCTTCCCACCCCGACGAAGACCGGCCGCTTCCTCCCAACTCTGCTCCTGGTCCTGGCGTTGATCTTCATCGTCCGCCAGCCCGAGAAGGCCGCGAACTTCGCCACCAGCGCCCTGAACGGCCTGATCGCTCTGGCCGACGCCATCGGCACCTTCGCCAGCAACTTCGGCTGACCCCGACCACAGACAAGGAGCCCACCACTATGAGAACCGTCCCGCTTCTCCCCACCGCCGGTGGGGACAAGATTCGTCCCGAGTGCTACCACCTGGCCCGGCTCGGCGCCGACGACATCGCCGATCTGCGTAACGCGCTGATCGAGGCCGGCCCGGCCTGCGACACCACCGACGCGGAGCTGTTCACCGGCCCCGATGAGGTTGAGCCCGACTCGGTGCGCGAGGCCCGCGAGGCCGTGGCCAAGGAGATCTGCGCGATCTGCCCGGCGCGTACCGAGTGCCTGGCCTACGCCCTGGCCATCCGCCCCGCGGTCGGGGTGTGGGCCGGTCACACGGCCGACGAGATCCGCACCATGGCCACCCCCAACGCCCGCGAGGTGGCGTGATGGTCCGCTTCTCCTGCCTGGACTGTGGCGCCCGCTCCCACCACGCCACCAGCTGCCACCGCTGTGGCACCACCGCCCGCCAGATCCAGCGCTGCCCCATCCACGGGGGCCGCTGTATCGGTGCCTGCCGGATGTGCCGCCGTCTGGCCCGCTCCCGTTCTTTCTGACTTACGAGGTGATCCCCATGACAATGACCACCGACCTGGCCGCCTTCGCCGCGACTTTCGCCGCCCTGTTTGCCGCCCATAGCGTGGGCGACCACTGGGTGCAGACCCACCACCAGGCATGCGCCAAGGCCGCGCCCACCACCGCCGGGCGCATCGCCTGCCTGAAGCACGTAGCCACCCTCGCCCTGACCAAGGCCGCGGCGCTGGCCGCGCTTGCGCTGTTCACCGGCCTGAGGGTGCACCCGCTGGCCCTGCTGGGCGGACTGGCGGTGGACGCCGTCTCCCACTACTGGGCCGACCGGCGCGTCACCCTCGCCGCCTTGGCTACCGCGATCGGCAAGCGCGGCTTCTACGAGCTGGGCGCCCCGCGCCCCGGCCGCGATGACACATCCCACCTGGGCACCGGCGCCTACGCCCTCGATCAGTCCTGGCACATCGGGTGGCTGTTCATCGCCGCCCTGATCATCACCATCTGACCGTCCAAGGAGACCTGCCAACTATGAGCACCACCACCCGCACCTACACCCACCCCGACGTCCTGACCATCGGCATCCGCGACGGTTGGGCCGACCCGGAGACCGACCCGAGCCGGATCGGCTGGGCTCCTCGACAGGCCGCCGCCGCGATCCCGTTCGCCGTGGTGGACGGTCGTCCCGTCAACCCGTACGCACCCACCGGCATCCGCTACGGCCGCAACGAGTTGGGCCACTGGGGAGAGCAGCTCTGCGCCGACGCTATCGTGACCGCCACCGACGAACATGGCCGCCGCTGGCTGGTCATGGTCGAGCGCGAAGATGGTCACGGCTGGGCCCTGCCCGGCGGATGCGTGGATCCCGGCGAGGACCCGGCTGAGGCCGCGGT
This sequence comes from Paraplanobispora siamensis, assembly GCF_016863175.1. Classification (GTDB taxonomy): domain Bacteria; phylum Actinomycetota; class Actinomycetes; order Streptosporangiales; family Streptosporangiaceae; genus Planobispora; species Planobispora siamensis. Next base: position 157,065 of record NZ_BOOJ01000036.1, on the reverse strand, counting down.
GCGCGAGCTGGCCGAAGAGACCGGCCTGCACCTGGAAGAGGGCGCGCACTGGCAGCCGCTCCCGGCTCGATATGTGCCCGACCCCCGCGCCTCCGATGAGGCCTGGATGGTCACCGTTCCCACCCGCTGCCACCTGGGGACCGTAGACCGCGCCGAGCTGCCTGCCGTGGTCGCGGCCGACGACGCCGCCCGCGCCGCGTGGGTGCGCGCCGACGACTACGCCGCCTTGGCCGCCGGTCTGAAGGTGGTCTACGGCGGGACCATCTTCGCCGCGCACACCGCCCTGTTGCGTGACGTCCTCGACCAGCCGAAACCGGAGGTCATCGTCATCTCCTTCGGCTACGGCCACGCCATCCCGCCAAAGGCGGACCTCACCCTGGATGTACGCGCCTCGCTGCGCAACCCGCATCACGACCCGGCCATGCGGCATCGCACCGGCCTGGATGAGGTGGTGCGCGAGCACGTGATGACCACCCCCGGCGCCACCGACACCGTGCGCTTCCTGACCCTCGTCACGCTCGGCCTGCTGCCCCAGATCTCCACCGGCCGGCCGGTGCGCATCGCCATCGGCTGCGTGGGCGGGCGGCACCGCTCGGTCACCCTGGCTGAAGCCCTGGCCAGTGCGCTGGGTGACCTCGCCATCAGCGCCGCCACCGAGCACCGCGACATCGCCAAGCCCGTTTTGCCGAAGGGAGTCCACCGATGAGTCTCACCCTGCTCCCCGCCCCCGACGTCAGCCCTACGCCGCGGGTGCTGCTGACCGATCCGGCCGGACTGTTCACCACCCTGGCCGCCCTGCACCTGCCGCGCGGCTGCTATGTGATCTGCGGATCGGCCGCCCTCTACATTCGTGGCCTGCGTGCCCGCCTGGGGGATCTGGACGTGCTGGCCACCGGCCCGGCCTGGGACATCGTCACCACGCTTGGTGCCCCGTGCCCGGCCCTGTCCGGGCACGGCCTGGTCATCCACCACCCGCACGCGGCTATCGAGTTCGTGGACCGCTGGACCCCCGGCTGGCCCACCGAGCGCCTGATCGCCACCGCCGATCTCATCGACGGCCTGCCGTTCATGCGGCTCGGGGATGTGCTGGCTTGGAAGCAGGCCGCCCGCCGTCCCAAGGACCTGCCCGACATCGCCGCCGTTGATCGGCTGCGCCGGACCTGGACCGGCCCCCACCCCGCCACTCTGGGACGGAGGTGGGCGGCATGACCACCCTGGCCCTGTCCTTGCGGGTACACCTGGACGACCTGCTGATCTGGGCTCGCGCCCGACACCTGATCACTCGCGCGGCCATGCACGGCCAGCACACCGACGCTGTGGCCCGTTCCTGGTCGGCCTGCCCGGCCAACTGGTGCGACCGGCCCTACTGCCCGGCCTGCTGGAAGCGGGGGTGGACGGCATGAGCGCCCCTTCTCCCGCCGCAGTGGCGGAGCTGGCCGGCACCCTGCGCACCGCCGCCGCCCTGCCCGGCCTGCTGGTCTACCTGGCCCCGGAGCTGGGCGACAACGCCTGTGCCGAGATCCGGCGCTGCACTCCGGTGCCGCTGGTCGGCATCGGCACGGACCTGCTGGCCAACACTGGATCGGCCGCGCTGCACGGCACCATCGCCCACGAGATCGCCCATCACGCCCTCGGCCACCCCACCGCCCCGGCCGTACCGGTGCTGGAGCGGCTAAGCGCCTGGTCGGCCCTTGGTGCCGCGCTGGTCTGGGCCGCACGCCTGCCCGGCGCCCTGGTCCTGACGTTGGCCATCGTCGCCATCACCGCCTACCTGGCTTCGACCTGGTGCCAGCGTCGCGCCGAGTACGCCGCCGATGCCTACGCCGCCGTGCTGCTGGATCGCATCGGCCAGCCCGGAACCGCCATCGTCGCCGCCACGCTCACCACGCACCTGGCCGACGAACCGCACTGGTATGCGCGCATCGGCTGGCTGATCGGCAGCCATCCGGCCACCCGCGCCCGACTGCACCGCATCACCCACCCCCGCACGACCGCCGCAAGGAGAACCCCCGCATGAGCGTCACCACCCCAACCCCGGAGCCCACGCCCGAGGACGTCTCGCGCGGCCTGGCCGCGCTGGAACACCTCCTCGCCGAAGAAGCTGCCCGCCGGGCGTCGCGCCCGCCGGTCATCCCCGGCGAGACCCGACGCGTGCGGCAGCTTCGCGCCGAAGTCGCCGAAGCGCACGCCCTGGCCGACCTTCAGGACGACGACACACCGTTGCTGCTGGATACGCCCAAGGTCCGCAAGCGCCGTAAAGCTGCCCACGAGGCCGCCCGACTGCACGCGCTGGCTCAGGACCCGACCATGCGGGCCTGGCAGGCCGCCCGGATGCGGCGCTTGCTGGTCACCGCCGCTCTGGTCTCGCTGACTCTCGCGTTGGCCTGGTCTACTGCGGGTGTACAGGCGTTCGCCGCCGACGACGCCCCGGCCTGGTCTCCGGCCTGGGTGTTCGCTTGGCTGGTCGAGCCGTTCCTGTCGCTGGCCCTGCTGGTCATCGTCGGCGCCCGCGCCTACACCGCCACCCGCGGCCAGCCCATTACTGTCCCCGCCCTGATCCGCATCGAGTGGCTGTTCCTGGCCCTGACGGTCGGTATGAACGCCTGGCCGTACCTGCCCCTCATGGCAGAGCACTTCAGCTTCTCCCGGCTGGTGCTGCACATCCTGGGACCGATCGTCGCGGTAGCCATCGTCACCGCCCTGCCCATCATCCTGGCCGCCTTCACCGGCCTGGACCACGGCGCCCTTACCGACCCTGCGTACAGGGCCAACACCGGCCCCGGCAGGACCGACATCACCACCCTGACCGCACACGCGCAACGGCTGATCGACGACGGCGCACTGCCCGCCGCTCCCAGCGCCAACCGCATTCAGCGGACCCTGCGATGCGGCATGGACAGCGCCCGCGCGGTGCGCGACGCCCTGGCTGAAGGAGAGACCCGATGACAACGCCCACCCCACCCACCGAGCCCACCGCGGCTGACCTGCCGGTCGTGTTCACGGTCGATGAAGGTCAGATGATCCTGTCCGGCTCCGACCAGGTCAATGACTGGCTGATCGGCGCACGGCCCGGCCAGGGCAAGAGCGCCGCCGTACATCAGGTGCTCGCCGCCCTGCAAACCGTCTACCGCGCGATGGAGCAGCGCGCCCAGGCCATCAAGCAGATGGCAGGCGAGCGCACCCCGTCCCCGATCCGTCCCGTACGGGACGCGGCCCCCACTCCGCCAAGAACAGTGGCCGCGCCCCGCAACCCCGCCCGCAGCAACGGCAACGAGGTGACCCCATCATGACCGACCACCCGACCACCAACGGCCACCACCCCACCCCGCCCATCGAGCTGACCGCCCTACCCGAGCACTCGCCGGTTGCACCGGCCACCGGCCCAGATGACGCCTCCGGCGCTGAGGTGGTCTCCTTGGAGGCCGCTCGCGAGCGCCGCCACCCCTACCCGCCCACCACCCCTGAGCAGGACGCCCCGGCCGATGGCCCGGTGCTGGAGGGCGAGATCGTTCGGGTGGATCAGCCCGGAGAGGCGGAGCGCGACTGGCGATCTGAGCTGGCCGACAAGAACCGCACCCGCCGGCCGATCGTGCCGCTGTGGCTGCGCTCGCGCACCGAGGCCATCGAGACCCTGAAGTGGGCGGGTGAGTATGCCGCCTACGTGACCGGCTACCAGCTCGCCCGCACCCCGCTGTATGCCACCCGGCTGACCCTGCGCGCCCCGCGCGGACTGGCCCGCCTGGTCTACGGCATGACGCGCTGGACCCTCGACCTGGAAGGCGAGCCGGTGCGGATGGCCACCGTGATCAAGGCCGACCCCGAGTCCTACCTGAAGCTGTCCCGCCAGCGCGATTCGCGGGTACGGCTACGGGTCTGGGTAACCGGGGCTGCACTGGTCACGCTGCTGATCGCCTCGCTCATGGTCGCCTCCGCGCCCACCGCGGCCCAATGGACGGCGCTCGCTGCCGCGATAGCGGTCCTGGGTATCGTCGGCCGCCCGGCCGACCGGCCGCTCATTGACCGCGCGGTTCTGCCGACCCGGGTAGAGAAGCTGACCAGCGACATCGTCATCCGCGCCCTGTCGGCGCTGAGCATCGCCGGAATCACCCAGGCCCTAGCCAAGAACCCCGGTGATGCCATCCGGTTTGTGGCCCCGATCACCCGCGATGGCCCCGGCTGGCGTGCGGACATCGACCTGCCCTACGGGGTGACCGTGGGCGACGTCATGGACAAGCGCAAGCAGTTGTCGGGTGCGTTGCGCCGTCCGCTGGGTTGCATCTGGCCCGAAGGCGACTCCTCCGTGCACGAGGGACGGCTGATCCTGTGGGTCGGGGATCGGGACCTGTCCAAGACCATCGTCACCTCGCCCCTGCTCAAGGCCGCCAGCCACGATGTGTTCAAGGGCATCCCGTTCGGCAACGACCCGCGGGGACGGTTGATCACCGTACCGTTCATCGAAAACAACATGCTGATCGGCTCCCAGCCCGGCCAGGGCAAGACCGCCTCCGTGCGCGAGCTGGGCGCGGGCATCGTGCTCGACCCGACCACCGAGCCGTGGTTCCACGAGCTGAAGGGCTCCGGCGACCTGGACCCGTATGAGAAGGTCTGCCACCGCTACGTCTCCGGCATCGACGATGAGTCCATCGGCTATGCCGCCGCCTCGCTGGCCCTGCTGAAGAAGGAGGTCATGCGCCGCGCCGGGGTGCTCAAGACGCTGCCGCCGGACCTGTGCCCGGATCGCAAGGTGACCCGGGCCATCGCCGACAAGCGCTCACTCGGTCTGCACCCGCTGGCCTGCATCATCGACGAGTGCCAGAACCTGTTCGCCCATCCCGTCTACGGCAAGCAGGCCGGTGAGGACGCCGAGTTCGTCATCAAGCTGGGTCGCGCGCTGGGCGTGGTGCTGATCCTGGCCACCCAGCGCCCGGACAAAAACAGCCTGCCCACCGGCGTGAGCGCGAATGTGTCCATCCGGTTCTGCCTGCGGGTGGCCGGTCAGGTCGAAAACGACATGATCCTGGGCACGTCGGCCTACCAGAACGGCATCCGGGCCACGCTGTTCGTACCCGGCCCGCCGAAGATTGGTGGCGACGCCGGAACCGGCTACCTGGTCGGTGCCACCCCGATGCCCAAGGTGGTCAAGGCCGCCTATCTCGACACCACCGCCACGCAGCTCATCGCCGATCGGGCGCATGCCCTGCGTAAGGCCGCCGGGAGACTGACCGGCCACGCCGCCGGAGACCAGCCCGAGGCCAGCGCGCCCGCCTATGACCTGCTGGCCGACGTCGCCGCGGTGCGCGTCGGGAGCGAGGCCAAGGTGTGGAACGAGATCGTGGTGGACCGGCTGGCCGAACTGCGCCCCGAGGTCTACGGCCCGTGGGCGGAGCAGGAAGGTCCGGCCAAGACCGCGCAACTCACCAACGCTCTGAAGCCGTATGGCGTCAAGACGGGACAGGTCTGGGGCACTGCGCCCGGTGGCGGTAAGGGCGCCAACCGGATCGGCATCGCCTGGGACGACGTCCTGAACGCCATCACGGAACGTGACGGAAAGAAGGGTTCCGGCGCCGGTTCCTGAGCCTGGATTCGCCTCTAAGTCTAGAGGCTTCCCCCTCTAGACCTAGAGGCCCGCCTAGAGCCCCATTTCCTGATCTACCAGCGACCTAGCACCTAGAGCGCGACCTGCGAAAACCCCGAAAACCGGCCCTGGAGGCCCTCATGGCAAGCGCCATCGTCCTGCTAGTCCTCTGCCTGCCCATCGTCACTTTCTGTTACATCGGCTTCTGTCTCGCCTCGCCCTGGGGACGCTGCGCCCGCTGCGCACCGGGCGGTAAGAACCGCACCTGCCGTGCCTGCTCCGGCACCGGGATGCGCCCGCGCATCGGCTGGCAGCTCTATGCGCACTTCCGCCGCATCCACCGCAACGGCACCCGATAACCCCCACATCCAAGGAGCTCACCACCATGACCACCACCCGCCACCCCGAGGCCACCACCGAGATGACCGGCCGTGAACTGCGTCAGTTCCTTGGCGCGGTCCTGCCGCACGCGGGCATCGATGACACCCTGCCCGTGCTGACTGTGGTGATCCTCGACGCATCCGGGGGCATGCTGCACGCGCTGGCCAGCGACCGCTACACCCTGGCCCTCGCCCGCCACCCCTTGCCCGAAACGGCATCCAGTCCACTCACCGGGGCCGTGGCCGCCGCCGCCCTTCAGGCAATCGTCCGCCAGATCAAAGCCCGGGCCCGCGTGCGACTCACCCTCACCACTGAAGGGCTGAGCATCGACCAGCTCAGCGACCCGCAGATCAGCTACCACCTGCCCAACCGTCCGGCCTTCGCCCCCCTGCTGCACTGGCGGCCCTGGCTGGCCGAACAACTGCAACAGAAACCCGAGCTAGTGGTGACCGCTGCCCGCGCAGTCGCGCTCAACCCCGCCTTCCTGGCCCGCTTCCGCACCGCCTCACGCGATGGCCTGCCCCTGAAGATGCGCCCGATGGGCCGCTGCATGGTCATCACCTGCGGCAACCACTTCCTCGGTCTGGCCATGCCTATGGGCCGCAGCACAGACCACGCCGCCAGCCCGGACCCGCTCACCGACTGGCTGACCACCCCGCCGCCCGCACAGCGAGTGGCCTAACGCCGGAAGGAGGACCTTGTCATGACCATCACCACCGCGGCCCCCGCCATCCCAGCGCCAGAGCCCGTCCCCGGCCTGGAGACCTTCAGCTACGGCGGCGGCTGGCAATCCACCGCCGCCCTGGTCCTGGCCGCCCGCGGCGAACTGGCCTTTCGCACCTTCCTGTTCGCCAACGTCGGTGACGACTCCGAACACCCCGCCACCTTGCGCTACCTCGCCGAATACGCCGCGCCGTTCGCCGCTGCCCACGGCATCACCCTCCACCAGTTGGCTCGCACCCGCCGCGACGGCACCACCGAAACCCTCTACGGCCGGCTGACCAAGCCTGAATCCCGATCCCTGCCGATCCCGGTACGCATGTCCAACGGCGCCCCCGGCACCCGGAGCTGTACAGCCGACTTCAAGATTCGGGTGATCGGCCGCTGGCTCAAGGCCCACGGCGCCACCGCCGATAACCCCGCCACCATCGGCATCGGTATCAGCCTGGACGAGATCGAACGCGCCAACAATCGCCGCTGCGAGCCACACGAGCGCATCGTCTACCCGCTGCTGGATCTGCGCATCCGCCGCGCCGACTGCCCGCGCATCATCCGCTCCGCCGGCCTGCCCGTCCCCCCGAAGTCCTCGTGTTGGTTCTGTCCGCTGCACCGGCTGAGCGCCTGGACCGACATGCGCCGCACCGAACCAGAGCTGTTCGCCCGCGCATGCGCACTGGAAGCCCACCTCAACACCCGCCGCACCGAACTCGGCAAGGACCCGGTCTGGCTGACCCGGCGCGGCGCCCCGCTCGCCAAAGTAGTCCCCGTTGGTGACGTGTTGCCACTGGACTTCGGCGACGGCGCCTGTGACTCCGGCTGGTGCTTCACATGATTAGCCAAGTCATCGCCCGCGCAGCAGGCACCTGCCAATGCCGCGCCGACTCCTCCACAGCCTGTGGACGGCCCCACAAGGCCGGTGGCGGCGCCTGCCTGACCATGCACACCGAACAGACGCCACTGCGCGCCGTGCCGCGCGCCGACATCCGCGCCGAACTGGCCGCCGAGTTGCCGGTGGAGGAGTTCATGGCCATCTGCGACGGCTGCCATGCCGCCTTGCTGGCCCTGCGCCGCAAGAGCCGCACCCACGCTGTCCCCGTCCCGGACGCCCTGTTTTGAAGGAGACTCCTGTGAGCACCCCACAGCTGCGCTACGCGCTGGCCGCCGCCGCTCGCGGCTGGCGTGTCTTCCCGCTCGTCCCCGGCGACAAGGTGCCGCTCAAAGACTGGCCATGGAAGCAGCGCCACACCACCGACCCGCAGACCATCCGCCGCTTCTGGACCCGCACGCCCTGCAACGTCGGCATCGCCTGCGGCCCCTCTCACCTGGTCGTGATCGACCTGGATGTGCCCAAGCCCGACGAACACCCGCCCGCCCGCTGGGACCTTCCCGGCGTCAGCGACGGCGCCGACGTCTTCGCCCTGATCTGTGAGCAGGCTGGCCAACCGGTGCCGTGGGAGACATTCACGGTCCGGACCAGAAGCGGGGGAACACACCTGTACTTCACCGCCCCGGACGGCATCCATCTCGGCAACACCTCCGGCGAACGCGGCACCGGCCTGGGCTGGAAGATAGACACCCGCGCCGAGGGCGGCTACGTCGTCGGCCCCGGCAGCATCGTGGACCTACCGGACGGCGCCGGCACCTATGCGGTGCTACACGCCACATCCCCGGCGCCGCTCCCGGCCTGGCTGGCCGAACGGCTGCGCCCCGTCCCGTTACCGCCACCACGACCCGTCGTGCTGCCGGTGCTTTTCGGGCGCCGCGGCGCCTACCTGGATACCGCGATCCGCGCGAGCCTGGAAAAGATCAATGCTGCCTGCGAGGGCAACCGCAACGTCACCTTGTACGGGGCCGCCGCCTCCCTGGGACAGCTCGTGGCCGGTGGCGCGCTGGATGCGGCCAGCGTGGAAACCCTCCTGCTGGAGGCCGCCGCACGCATCGGCTACCCGGAAGGCCCGGCCCGCAAGACCATCCGCTCCGGGTTCCGCCGCGGCGCTCTTCGGCCCCGAAGCGTGCCCGCATGAACGGCTCCACGCGAGTGCAAGTCGGCTCCGGACCCGAAACCATCCGCGTCCTCAAGGCCGAACTGACCGGCAAGCTGTTGCCCGATACCTACGTCTGCGGCGGCGCTCTGGTGCACATGGAGACCGTCTCCGGCGGTCAGGTCAACCCGGCCGCCGATGAGGACTCCCCCCTTCCCGTCACTGCCAGCCCGATCACCCCGGCCACGCTGGCCGGTCTGCTGGCCGAACACGCCTACGTCTACCAACTGCGCTCGCGCAAGAGCGACGGCGGCATGGAGATGTATGAACAAGAGGTCACCCCGCCCCGGGAGATCCTCTCCTCAGTGCTGGCCGGCAAGACCTGGCCCGGGGTGCCGCCGCTACGCGGAGTGATCGGCGCACCGGTACTGCGCCGCGACGGCACCTTGTTGCAGCACCCCGGTTATGACCCGGCCACGGGGCTGTATCTGGCCGCCAAGGTGGCGCTGCCGCCGGTGCCGGACCATCCCACCGAAGAGCAGGTGCACACCGCCCGCGACTTCTTGCTCAATCGCTTCTTGCGGGATTTTCCGTGGGCGAGCCCGGCTGATCGGGCCAACTACATCGCCTTGTTGGTCACACCGATCCTGCGGCACTTCACCCGCTCACTGACCCCGTTCGCGCTGATCGATGCCACCATGCCCGCCTCCGGCAAATCCATCCTGACCGGCGGCCCCGGCATGCTCTACGGCCAGCGCGTCATGCCGTGGGCCTACACCGAAGAAGAACTCCGCAAGAGCATCACCGCCGTATTGGCTGAACAGGTCGGCGTGGTGGTCTGGGACAACCTGGCCGAAGGCACCGTCATCGACTCACCCACCCTGGCCCTGCTGGTCACCGCCGGAGTCTGGTCGGATCGGCAACTCGGCGCCTCGCGCAACGTGGCCACCGTCAACGACCGGCTATGGATGGCCACCGGCAACAACCTCCAAGTCGGCGGCGACATGGCCTCGCGCACCGTGCGGGTGCACCTGGATCCGAACATGCCCCGGCCCGAACAGCGTGACCAGTCCCGGTTCGGCATCCCGCATCTGGACCAATGGATCACGGTGCCGGCCAACCAGCACACCGTGCTGTGGCACCTGCTCATCCTCGTTCTTGACTGGACCAACCAGGGCGCCCCGCGGGCCTCCGGACTGTCGATGCGCCAATTCACCCCCTGGGCGCACGCCCTGGGCGGTTTCCTCGCGCACCACCACATCGACGGCTTCCTGACCAACGCCGCCGACGTGCGCGACATCGACGAAGACGAAACCCGCTGGCGGGCCTTCCTGGCCTGCTGGCACGCCCTGCACGGCCCCCAACCCATGACCGCCGCGGAGCTGCGTCGCTCCGGTGAGCCCGACCGCGTCGGCTTTGAGGAGCACGATCGCTGGGACGGCCAGTTCATCACCACCCATAGCGGTCGCCTGCCCAACGCCCTGGCTCTGGGCCGGTTGCTGACCGGCCAGGTCGGCCGGTGGCGCGGAGACTACGTGATCCGCTCGGCCAAGAACGACCGCGGCGACCGAAACACGTTTTGGGTCGAGTGCCATGCCTGAGCCGGCCGGAGAAGCGCTGAAACATCTCCGCATCTCCGCATCTCCGCAGACCGGCCCTCTACCAGCGGAAACAGTTGCGGAGATAGAAGCAGTTACCGATCTGTTATCTCCGCATCTCCGCAGATTTTGCGGAGATGACCCCCGGTTTGCGGAGATGGAGTCACTCCAGAATTTTCTATCTCCGCAAGCATCACCCCAGCTCAACGGCACTTCTGCGGAGATGCGGAGATGCGGAGATGTTTCAGCCCTCCGCAGTAGAAGCGCACCCGCCCGTCATTCCGGCCCTGCCCATACCACCGCGCAAGGAGACCCACCTATGGCCGCGGCCAAGCCACGAGGGACGCTCACCCTCGCCGAACTTTGCGACGAACTCCAGATCTCCCGATCCACCTTCTATGACTGGCGAGCCAAGGGACGCGCCCCGCGCTGCCTGAAGCTCCCCAACGGAGACCTGCGCATCCGCCGTACCGACCTCGACCGCTGGCTCACCGCTCTGGAGGACGCTGCCTGATGCAGAACATCACCTACGACGTTCGCGTCTACAAGACCGAGGTCTACAAGGGTGCGAAGGTCACCACCTACTACGTCCGCTGGAAGACCGGCAACAAGCCCTGGAAGAAGGCGTTTCGCAACAGCGCGCAAGCCGAGTCCTTCCGGTCGGACCTGGTGTCCGCCGCCCGCAAGGGTGAGGCGTTCAGTCTGGACGCCGGCGAGCCCGTCTCACGGGGCCGCCATACGAGTCAGGCGGAAATGAACTGGTACGACTTCGCCTGTGCGTACGTGGACATGAAGTGGAAAGACGCGTCCGCCAAGCACCGCGCCGGCATCGCCTATGCGCTGGCGCTGGCCACACCCGCCATGCTGAACGGCACGCCATGCCCCTACAGCGCCAAAGAAATCCGGACCGCGCTCCGTCGCTGGGGGTTCAACACCAAGGAGCGCGAGAACTGCCCGGAGCGAACCGCCGACATCTTGGCGTGGGTGGCACGCAATAGCTTGTCGGTTTCCTCGCTCATGACGCCCTCCACCGCGAGGGCACTGCTCAACGCCGCCACGTCCCGACTTGATGGCAAACGCGCTGCTGCAAGCACCTCGCGCAAGCACCGAACCATCCTGTCCAACGCCATGGCCTATGCCGTAGAGCTGAAGCTCCTGAGCAGGAACCCCCTCTCCGACCTGAAATGGAAGACAAGCAAGAGCACTTCACAGGTGGACCGGCAATCCGTCGTCAACCCTGACCAAGCTCGTGCTCTGCTGCAAGCTGTACAGGCACAGAAACCGAGCGGCCCCCTGCTCATGCCGTTCTTTGCCGTCATCTACTTCGCCGGTCTGCGCCCTGAGGAGGCCGTTAGCCTCCGCAAGAAGAATCTGACCCTGCCAGAGCCCCCGAATGTCTGGGGAGAGCTGTACTTCAGCAGGGCGACCCCAGATGCGGGCAGGGCATGGACCGATACTGGCGAGCAGCGCGACGACCGCGGCCTGAAGCACCGTCCTGACGGGGAGAGCCGCCCTGTTCCGTGTGCCCCCGAACTCGTCACCATCCTCCGCGAGCACCTCAAGACTTTCGGCGCCGGTCCGAATGGGCTGGTCTTCTACGGTGCTCATGGTGGTGTTCTGGCCACCAGCACCATCCAACGCATCTGGGATAAGGCTCGCCGAGCTGCCCTTACCCCGGAGGAGTACGGCTCGCCACTGGCGAAGCGCGTCTACGACCTTCGGCATGCGTGCTTATCCACCTGGCTCAACGCGGGTGTCTCGCCGAAGCAGGTGGCCGAATGGGCAGGCAACAGCGTGGAAGTGCTCTTGCGCACCTACGCCAAGTGCCTCGTAGGCCAGGATCAGGCGTCCATGCGCCGGATCAGCGAAGTTTTGGGGCGACAACCTTCGGCGCAGACGCGGCACGATCAACCGGAGTCCTCGGACAACGGCAACTAATCCAGCACAGGGAAAAGTCCAGATCATCGGCTGATGACCTTGGCTTCTGTGTAGCGCGTCCAAGGAGCAAAAGATCAAGCACTAACGGGAAACTCATGATCAGAAAATCAGCGCACTCGGCCAAAGGGAAGTTCATCGTTTTAACCACATCTCAGAGGTATTCGCTATATCTTGGGCTTGGTCATCGCATAGCAATGCAGCTTGAGCCCCAGCCGCCACCTCCGACGTGGCTACTCGTAATGGCACTGCGAGGGAAAGCCGGGGATGCTTTGCTGAGCGACCCCCGTAAAGGGCGCTGTAGGGTCCCACCCGCGTGATGTCGGAGATCACTCGGAGAGTGGGCTTCCTGCGGCGCTTTTTTGCGTAGGAAGGAGGGATGTGGGAGCGTCGGAAGAGATCGGACGGACGGCCCGGTTCGCTGCAACGAACTGGGGCCGTACCGTCCGGATGTGTCTGCTGCTGATGGCCGTCGCCACAGCGGTAGGCACCTTCATCGCGGTTAGAAACCTGCCCTTGATCGCCTGGTAAGGGTTCACGCCGCGTCGTTGCATGCATGCATGGGTTCCATGCATGCATGCAACACACGTACTAGAAGGTATATGAAATTCCTAGGCATTACTCGGAACTACTAGGAACTACTAGGAACTAGTTGGCACTTCTCTGAGGCGCGTGACTCTTGGGCTACATGGCAACCAAGGCTCAGGAGAAGCCGCTCAGCACCGCCCCGTTTTCAGGAGTCATTCTTCTCTGCCTTCGGCGCGTACTTCCGATGCGCTGCCTGTGGGCTTACACCTAGCGCGTCACCCACCTCCTTCCATGTGAGGGATCGCTCTCTAGGGTTCTCGGGGTTAAGCACCTCGTCGAGTAGGGCTTCAGCTGGATGATCAGTCTCCGCGACTATCAGGAGACGCAGATGACGCTCAAGCTGGTGGATCAACCGGGCAGTCATGTTGATCTGAGCCAAGAGAGTCACCTCATTGCCCTCAGCGATGACAAGGCGCGTCACGAGTAGCCGAGTGATCCTCGCGAGGTAGCTAGGGAAGTCCTCCGTGATCTCATCCATCAACAGATGTTGATAGCGAACCGCACGCCCGTCTAGAGCATTTACAAAAGGCCAGCTCAGAGCACATGGACAGACCATGACCTAAACATGCCTCAGCCGGTAGCTTGCGGGTGCAGGTGGACAGCTAGGGCCGTTCGGAAACGAACGGCCCTCCGGTGACGCGGAGGGCCGTCCACACCGTTACCCCGTCGAGCGAACGAGAAGGGTGCATTGATGACACTGCCACGTGGAGCGTGGTGGAGGCGAGCGGGCTGGACGTTCGCGATCCTCGTTCTGATTGCTGTCGCCTACTTCTGGCCGAACTTTGGTCAAGCTGTTGGTGCAGTGGCCGGCGTCACGGCCGTTGCCATGACCTGGCGCGCCAGCCGGAGGAAGAGCGTGACCGATTCAGAGAGGCGTGACAGCATGCCTTAACTGCAGGGCTGCACTCGGGCTTTGCACGGCCCGAGTGCAGCCTTTAGGTCCCACGGCGATCAAGGCTGCGATGTTGAGTCGTACAGCAACGCGAAGCGCCGCGGCCTTAAGTGAGGTCGCGCCCACTTCGGCACGTATTTGGCACGATCAGCCGGAGTCAACGGACGACAGCCGGACACCACCGGACACCGGCAACTGATCCAGAACACGAAAAAGCCCAGGTCATCGGTTGATGATCTGGGCTTTCGTGTGGCGCGGCCGAGAGGACTCGAACCCCTAACCTTCTGATCCGTAGTCAGATGCTCTATCCATTGAGCTACGGCCGCTTGCCTTGTTGCCGGGCACCGGGGGTGATCGGCGACAGAGAGAACTCTACCAGACCGTACATGGGTGCTTGAGCCATCAGAGGGCCGCTGCTGGGCGGATGGGACGTGGGTCACGTGGCGGGGGCGGGCCGGGTGGGTCAGGTGGGGCGGCCGGGGGTCCGCTCCCGAGGTCCGGCGGTCTCCGGGGAGGGGAAGGCCTGGGGCTTGGGAGTCTTCTTGGGGAACAGGGTGTAGCTCACCGGCCAGATGGCGGCGATGACCGGGACCCTGCCCAGATCCCTCATGATCTGGACCAGCGCCTCCGTCTTGGACGGGTCGTCGACCAGCCAGATCAGTCCGGACAGCAGGCCGCAGGCGATGCCGTACGCGAGGAGGATCTTGAGCCACACGACCCACTCGTAGCGCGCCCTGGCCATGCCTCCCGACGGCGGCTTCCAGGGTTCGGGGCCGCCGGCGAAGCGGTGGGCGAACTTCGCGTCGGCCCATTTGATCGTCCGGTGGCCGAAGACGATGGAGTAGGCGAGATAGGCGGCGGCCAGGCCGTGGTGCCAGCCGGCCACGGCGCCACCGCGCATGTCGATCACCGCCGCGGCCAGGAGGACCAGGTCCAGCAGCGGCACCGAGATGAGCAGTACTGTGCTGAGCCGCTTCCTTCGCCACAGATAGCGGGAGGCGAGCCCGAGCCCCAGCAGGACCCAGAACCCGATCTCGCAGGCGATGATTATCCCCAAAATCATATGTCCATGGTCATCGGGCGTCCGGGCCGGAACAACGACCGCACTGATGAACCCACATACATCCTTGTATGTACGACAGACCACACCTCGGCTGGACAAAAGGGGTGCTCGGCGGTGATGGGATGGATGGCATGAAACGGGCCTCGTGGATCGGGCACCCGGGCTCGCTGGAGACGCTGGTAGAACGGGTGAGACGCAACGACGTGCTGTGGGCGGCGGTGTCCTTCGCCGTCGGCCTCAGCCTGATCGCCGCGGACGCCTACATCCCCCGGTCGACGCCCTCCTACCTGCTCATCGGCCCGCTTCTGATCACCTGTCTGGGGGTCGCGGTACGACGGAGCCGGCCGGTTCTCGCCCTGGCGCTCGGCGCCGCCGCGCTCATCGGCGACTTCGTGCTGGGGCCGTCCCTGGGCACCATTCTGATCATCACCGACAACCTCTACGCGGCCGTCAGGTACGGCCCGCGCCCGCTGGGCCGGTGGATGCTCATCATCACCTCGGTCATCGCGGTGGTCGGCGGCGCGGTGGCCGGTTTCTTCTCCCGGAATCTGGCGACCTTCGCCGTCGCGCTGGTGCAGGCCGGCCTCGTCGGCGTCACCCCCGTCCTCACCGCGCTGTTCATGCGGCAGCTGGAGGACCAGGCGGCGGCCGAGCGGGCCCGGGCCGAGCAGGTGGCGCGCCTGGCGGAGCTGGACCGCAAGGCGGCGGTGCAGGCCGAGCGGGCCCGGATGGCCCGGGAACTGCACGACATGATCGCCAACCACTTCAGCGCGATCGCCATCCAGTCCACGGCCGTGCTGTCACGCAAGGACCTGGACGCGGCCGCCGTACGACGGGTGCTGGAGTCCGTCCGGGAGAACAGCGTCCAGGGGATGGCGGAGATGCGCTCGATGATCGGGCTGCTCCGGCAGGACGGCGAGGAGGCCGAGGCGGTCCGGCTGCGGCTGTCGGAGGCGGAGGGGCTGGCGCAGCGGGCGCGCGAGGCGGGGATGGAGGTACGGTTCCGCGTGGACGGCGAGGTCAGGGAGCTGCCCGCCCCGGTCGACCTCGCCGGGTACCGGATCCTCCAGGAGGCCCTGACCAACGCGCTCAAGCACGGTGACAGGGAGGCGGACATGGTGGTCGGCTACCGGCCGGACGAGGTCGTGCTCACCGTGGACAATCCCGTCGCCGGGGACCGGTCCGGGCTTCCCGGGTCAGGTGTGGGCATCGTCGGCATGCGGGAACGCGCCGCGCTCGTCGGCGGCCTCGTCGAGAGCGGGCCGTACGGCGCGGGCTGGCGCGTGCGCGCCGTACTCCCCGGCAGCGCGCTTCCCGGCGCCGCACTCCCGAGCGCTGCGCCTTCTCCCGGCGCCGCACTCCCCAGCACCGGACCTCCCGCCGCGCCCTCCAGCACCGGACTTCCCACCGTGCCCTCCAGCACCGGACCTCCCGCCGCGCCCTCCAGCGCCCCGCCTCCCGACACCGCACCTCCCCGCCCTGCTCCTCGCGCCGGCGAAGCGCTGTGAACCTCCAGGAGACCACGTGAGCATCCGTGTTCTGGTCGCCGACGACCACGCGGCCGTCCGCGCCGGGATCGTTCTCATCCTGGGCGGTCACGACGACATCGAGGTCGTCGGCGAGGCCGCGGACGGGGAGGAGGCCGTCGCCATGGCCACGCGCGAGCGGCCCGACGTGGTGCTGATGGACATCCGGATGCCGAAGCTGGACGGGATCTCGGCGACGCGCGAGCTGAGCGGGATCGCCGACGTGCTGATCCTGACCACTTTCGACATCGACGAGTACGTGTTCGGGGCGCTGCGCGCCGGGGCCGCCGGGTTCCTGCTCAAGAACACCGACGCCGACGCGCTGGTGGACGCCGTCCGGGTGGTCGCCCGGGGTGACGGCCTCATCGCGCCGTCGGTCACCCGGCGGCTGATCTCCGCCTTCGGCTCCGCCGTACCGACGAGCATGCCGCGTCAGGTCGAGAACCTGACCCCGCGGGAGCGGGAGGTGCTGGAGTGCATCGGCCGCGGGCTGTCGAACGCGGAGATCGCCCGGGAGCTGGACATGGCGGAGGCGACCACGAAGACCCACGTCAGCCGGTTGCTGAACAAGCTGGGTCTACGCAGCCGCGTCCAGGCCGCCATCCTCGCTCAGGAGCTCTCCGCCGGGACGTAGAGGGAGAGCGTCTCGGCGACGCAGGCGGGCTTGTCCCTGCCCTCGACCTCGACGGTCATCCGCAGCTTCGACAGGTACCCCGAGGGAGTGCCCTTCAGGTCCACGAGCTCGCCCCGGGCCCGGACCCGCGCGCCGACCGGGACCGGCGTGGGGAAGCGGACCTTGTCGAGCCCGTAGTTGATGCCCATGGCCAGGCCGTCCACCCGGACCAGCTCCATCATGAACGAGGGCAGCAGCGACAGGCTCAGATAACCGTGGGCGATGGTCCCGCCGAACGGGCCCTTGGCCGCGGCCTCGACGTCGACGTGGATCCACTGGTGGTCGCCGGTGGCGTCGGCGAACAGGTTGACCTGTTCCTGGGTCACGGTCCGCCACTCGGTCGGGCCGAACTGCTCGCCGACGGCGGCCTTGAGCTCCTGGACGTTCGCGAAGATCCTCATGTCTGGAACTTTATTCCGTTCTGGGGATCGCGAGAAGGTTCACGACGGTGAATTCCTTCCCGCCGCCCTCCTCGGCCGTCTCGCAGCTTCTGGTCTTCCCGGTGGGGACGGGGGCGTCCGAGGGCCGGGGAAGATCCGCGGCGTCGACCGTCTCGCACCTCCGCACGGTCCTGCGCTCCTCGTCCCAGTAGATGATCGAGGTGGGCGAGGAAGAGGTGCCGTGACCGTACCCTCCTCCGCCCTTGCCGTCGGACTTGCCGATCCCGGCCAGCTTGCCGGTGGCCGGGTCGTACAGCGCGGCCACCGGAACGGAGTGATCCTCGATCTCCTCGCCCCGCTCGTCCCGTCCCACCACGCCGGAGACGTGGAACAGCCCGAAGTCCCGGGCGAGCAGGTCGCGCCCGCCCATGGCGTACAGGCCGGGCAGGGTTCTGCGCTGCGAGCCGTCCATCCGCTCGGCGACGACCCGGTTGTCCTCGCTGTCCCCCGACCCGAAGCACCATTCCAGACCGCAGCGGAACGCCGTCATCCCGTCGGAGGCCCTCACCTCGAAGGTCTGCATCGTCTCCAGATTGACCAGTTCGGTCTGGCTCTTCTGGAAGTCGCGCTCGCCGACGTCGGTGGCCCACGGCCAGGACAGCAGGTGCAGCCCGTCGGTGCCCCCGATCCGCTCCGGGGCCCCGCCGCTCAACGGCATGCGGTAGATCCCGCCCTTGTCCACCGACCAGACGACGGAGTCCGCGGAGACCCCGACCGCCTGCACCTCGGCCTGTTCCCCGGTGACCTCACCGATCTGCCGCGCCGTACCGCCCGACCGGGGCACGACCCAGAAGTCGGCCCACTTGTCGCCGTTGTTGGGGGTCGTGCCGTACCACACGACGTGCTCGGCCCCCACGTCGGCGCTCTGCATGAAATATCCCTTCACCCCTTCGGGGCCGGGTGTCTCGGCCAGCACGGTACGGCTCCGGCTCGCGGTGTCGTAGACCTCCAGCCGGCCCGCCTTCTCGAAGGACGACTCGGCGGCCAGCAGCAGTTCCGTGGCGCTCAGCGCGGTGATCGGACGGTACTTCCAGCCGTCCGCCGACTTCGCCGGGATCTTCGACACCGCCGCCGGCCAGACCTCGGCCGCCGGGCGGATGGCGGCGCCCGGCGCCCTCGTGCCCGACCGCGACGGCTTCGGCGTGGGCTTCGGCCCGGACGACGTGGGCGTCTCGGCCGCCGCCGTCGCGGTGGCGTCGGCGAGGATCGGGCCTTCCCCGCCCCTGTGGGGGAAGACCCCCCTCGCCACCGCCGTGCCGCCGCCGATCACCGCGATCACCGCGGCGACCGCGAGGATCGACTGCGCCCGCCTGCGCGTGCGCCGTACACGGCGTCGTTCGATCGCGCCGAGCAGGTCCCTGACCGGCTCCGGCGCGCTGTCCGCCGCCTTCGCGAGCGTGCGGACGAGATCCGCCTCGCTCCTGCCGTCCACCGGCCCGGCCCCATCCCAGGAGCCGTCCACCGGTCCCGTCCCGTCACGCCGACCGTTCATCGGTCCTGTCCCGTCACGCCGACCGTTCACCGGTCCCGTCCCGTCACGTCGGCCGTTCATCGGCTCCGCCCCGTCCCCGGACTGGTTCATCGCACCCGCCCCGTCTCCAGCTCCGCCACCCGCACCCTGAGCTTGTCCAGCGCCCGCGCCGCCTGGCTGCGCACCGTCCCGCGCGAGACGCCGAGCAGCTCGGCGATCTCCTGGTCCGGCAACCCCTCGTAGTACCGCAGGACCAGCACCGCCCGCTGTTTGGGCGGCAGGCCCTTCAGCTCGTGCCACAGCTCCGCGTCGCCGTCGAAGCCGTCCTCCGTGTACGGCTTCTCCGGCACCTCGGCCACCAGGCGCTCCCGGCGCAGCCGCCGCCAGGTGCTGATGTGCAGGCGCGCCATGGTGGTGCGGACGTACCCCTCGGGGTCGTCCCGCCGTTGCACCCGCGGCCACGCGTCGCCCAGGCGCAGCAGCGCCTCCTGCACGAGGTCGGCCGCGTCCTCGGGGTGACCGGTGAGGACGTAGCCGTACCGGTACAGCGCACCCGCCCGCGCGGCCACGAAGTCTGCGAACTCCACGAACACAGGGACGCAGGTGACCCGTGTTCTGTTGCATGACATTCGGGTACGGCTTACGAACGGACATCCGGCGTTGTTCATCGCTTCATCCACGACTCCTACCGTTCGCGCCATGAAACTCCGCACCACCACCGCAATCGGTGCAGCCGTACTCGCCCTCGGCCTGGCCACGCCGGCCGCCGCCGACCCCGCTCCGGACACGGACACCACGCCGGCCACGGCCCGGGGACACGACGGGCACGGCAGGCACGGGACCTTCGGCCGGGCCACGCTGACCGGCTTCGCCGCCCTGCCCGCGCTGACCTTCGTGCCGGACAGCGAGCCCTCGGGCACGAGGCTCGGCGGCACCCCGAGCAACGGCGTGACCCCGCCGTTCACCGGGCAGCCGGTCCAGGGCTTCAGCGGCATCGTGCGGCGCCACGGCGGCACCTTCGACGTGCTGTCCGACAACGGCTACGGCGCGAAGGACAACAGCGCCGACTTCCTGCTGCGCGTGCACCGGATCAAGCCCGACTTCCGCACGGGCGCCGTCTCGGTGCTGGGCGGGTTCAACCTCCGCGACACCGAGGGCTACGTGACCTGGCCGCTCACCCGCGCCGACCGCACGCTCACCGGCGCCGACTTCGACGTGGAGTCGATCGTGCGGGTCGCGGACGGGACCTACTGGATCGGCGACGAGTTCGGCCCGTTCCTGCTGCACTTCTCCTCCTCCGGCACGCTGCTGGAGGCCCCCGTCCCGCTGCCCGGCGTCATGGCCCCGGAGAACCCGCATCTCAACGGCGGCCGGCCCAACCTCGGCCGGAGCAAGGGCTTCGAGGGCATGGCCCGCTCGGTCGACGGGCGCACGCTCCACCCGCTGCTGGAGGGCACCGTGGAGGGCGACCCGGCGGGCACCCTGCGGATGATGGAGTTCGACCTGCGCAAGCGGGCCTACACCGGCAAGCGCTGGACCTACCGGCTGGACGACCCGAGCCACGCGATCGGCGACATGACGGCGGTGGACCGGCACCGGTTCCTGGTCATCGAGCGGGACAACCTCCAGGGTGACGCCGCGAAGGTCAAGAAGGTCTATCTCGTGGACACCCGCGGCGCGACCCTGCGCAAGACCCTCGTCGCCGACCTGCTCGACCTGGCCAACCCCCGCGGCATCGGCGGCTTCGGGGAGACCTTCCGCTTCCCCTTCCAGACGATCGAGGACGTCGTGATCCTCGACGACCGGACCCTGGGAATCCTCGACGACAACAACTTCCCGTTCTCCTCGGGCCGCACGGCCGGCAAGCCCGACGACAACGAGTTCATCACCGTACGGCTGTCGCGCCCGCTCCAGGCCGACCCGCGCGTTCACCGCTGAGCCGTCCAGCGCTGGCGGAACCGGTTCCACCCCCGCCGGATTTCTTTTCGGCGGGGGCACGTCGGAAAATGGTGAAGTCCGAGGACGGTTGTACCGCTAACGAGACCGTCCTGATGCCGGGAGCACATATCCTCAAGGAACGCTCCAGAGACCGACAAAGGGAACGGTTACGTTCATGTGGCCTCCATCATCTCCGCAGGAACCTCAAGGCCAACAGCCCCCTGGTGGGCCTGGACAGCCGTCCGCCGGTTCCTGGCAGCAACCGAATCAGCCCTACGGCCAGCAGCAGCCGCCGTACGGCCAGCAGCTTCCCCCCTACGGCCAGCAGCAGCCGCAGCAGCCGTCGTACGGCCAGCAGCCGCACGACCCGACCCGGCAGTTCCCCCCCGGGCAGCAGGGTCCCGGCGGCCCCTGGTACCCCCAGGCCGGTCCGCCCAAGCGCAAGCCGGTCTGGCCGTGGGTCGTGGGTGTGGCCACGGCGGTCGTCGTCGCGCTGGTCGTGGTCTTCATCGTCGTGACGGGTGACGACGACAAGACCACTCCCACCGCCGGGTCGAGCTCGGCCCCGGCCTCGACGCCCCCGTCGGACGCTCCGACCTCGGAGGCTCCGAACTCCTCGCCTCCGGCGACCGAGGACCCGACTGTCACGGACGGCAAGACGGTCACGGCCAGCGACGGCAAGAGCCGGCTCACCGTCCCCGGTGACTGGACGGAGCTCTCCCTGCTCAACGAGGCCAAGGTCCAGCAGGGCAACACCGCCAAAGAGCAGTACCTGATGGTGATCACCGAGGCGCAGGCCAGCTTCGACCTGCAGCTGGACGGCTACGCCAAGCTGGTCATCGAGCAGATGCAGAAGCGGCTGACCAACAGCAACGTCACCGGCCCCCAGCAGCTGACGATCAACGGCGACCCGGCCCTGCAGTACGAGCTGCACGGCACGGCGCAGGGCGTGCGCATCACCTACTGGGTGACCCTGGTCGAGGGCGCCGAGGACTTCCACCAGATCCTCACCTGGACCCTCGAGACCCGGGGCGAGGAGCACGGCCCGCTGCTCCGCCAGGTCACCACGACCTTCGAGGATCTGGGCGCGTAAGCGTCTTGGCTGAAGACTCTTTAAGTGGTTAACTAATCGAGGACATGGACGACGGCTACTCGCTGCTGGACAGCACGATGTACGCGCTGATCACGCGACTCGGCTCCCACAAGCGCCAGATCGCCGCAGGCCTGGAGAGACTGGGCCTGCGGCTGGGCCAGGAGGTCTACCTGGCCCAGCTCTGGCGTCAGGACGGGCTGTGCCAGGGCGAGCTGGCCGGATGCGCCAAGGTGTCCGCCGCCAACGTCACCCAGGTGTTGCGCGGTCTGGAGAAGCAAGGCCTGGTGGTCCGGCGCCGCGACGACGCGGACGCCCGGGTCCAGCGGGTCTGGCTCACCGAGGCGGGCAGGGCGCTGGAGAAGCCGGTGACCGAAGTCTGGCACGACGCCGAGGTCGCCTGGCTGGCCGGTCTGACGCCGTCCCAACGCAAGGCCATCATCAGTCTGGTCTGAGCATCCGCACCCTCTTTCCGAGGGAGCGGTCCGCCCAATTAGTTAACCACTTAAGGAGTTCTGATGGATCTGGGTCTGAAGGGCCGCACGGTGATCGTGACCGGCGCCTCCGGCGGCATCGGCCGGGAGATCGTCCGGGGTTACGCGGCCGAGGGGGCCGAGGTGGTCCTCACCTACCACAGCGCCTCCGAGGAGGCCGAGAAGCTGGCCGGGGACATCGGCGGCGCGGCGCTTCCGTACGCGATGGACGACCCGAACTCGGCCGCCGCCCTGGTGGCCGCGGTCCTGGAGCGGACCGGCAGGATCGACGTGCTGGTCAACAACGCGGTCCGCTGGGGCCGGATGGCGGGGCCGGAGACCTCCTTCGAGGACGTGGCCGACGACGAGTGGCTGGCGATGCTGCGGGAGAACGCCGAGGGCGCCCTGCGGCTCAGCCGCCTGGTCACCCCCGTCATGCGCGAGCGGGGCTTCGGCCGGCTCGTCCACATCTCCTCCAGCATCGCCACCGACGGCATGGCCGGCGGCGAGTACTACGGAGCGGCCAAGGGGGCCCTGCACGGGTTCAGCCGCTCGGTCGCCTTCAGCCTCGGCCGTGACGGCGACATCCTGTCCAACGTCGTCATGCCGGGCCTGACCAGGACCGCCCGCAACGGCGCGATCGTCGAGGCGGCGGGTCACATCTACAGCGAGAGGGCGCCGATCGGCCGTCTGCTGGAGGCCTCCGAGGTCGCGAACGCGGTGGTCTACCTGGGCTCGGCGGCCAACACCGGCATCACCGGCCAGGTCATCGCCGTGACCGGCGGCGCGTGACGGCCGGCCGTACCGGCATAGATCCGAGGCCCGCCCGCGTCCTTGCTTGGTGACATCGCGACGAGGAGGACGGGTGGATCCAGGATTTTCGGCGGCGTTCCGGGAGTTCGTCACCGATCGGTCGGCGGCGCTGTTCCGCACGGCGTACCTGCTGACCGGTGACCGGCACGCCGCCGAGGATCTGGTGCAGTCGGCGCTGGCGAAGACCGCCGCCAGGTGGCTGGTGATGCGCGCGGCGCTCGCCCGGCTCACGCCCCGGCAGCGGGCCGTCCTCGTGCTGCGTTACTTCGAGGACCTGTCCGAGACCGAGATCGCGCGGGTGCTCGGGATCGGGGCGGGGTCGGTCCGCAGCCAGATCCACCGCTCGCTGGACCGGCTGAAGAAGGCCGCACCCGAACTGGGCGCCGTGAGGGAGCTCCGATGAGCATCGAGGATCTGCTGCGCGAGACTCTCTCCGACATTGCGCACGAGGAGCGGCCGCCCTCACCGGACCGGTTCCTGCGCGGCTCAGGGGAACGGCCCCGCCGGGACCCCCGCGGCGACGGGGCCGACCTCAGGAGAGACCGTCCCCGTGACCGTGCGGGAGGGAGAGCGGCTGTCGGACATCCTGAAGCGGCTGTCGAAGGCGACCGGCAAGCCGGTGCGGGAGTTCGAGCAGGCCGTCGAGAAGGGTGAGGTCCACGGCCTTCCGGAACCGCGAGGCCGGGTGACCCGGCCGTCGGTCCTCGGGCGGGACGCGGTGCGGTGCGGGGTGGGGGCGTCCGCCTGCCAGGCATGATGTAGACGTCTGCCCGCCACGAGGAGGACCGGGACCGTGCTCGTCACGTTCGCCAGCGAACCCGCCCATCCCGACCGGCCGAACGAGGACTTCGTCGGCGCGACCCCGGACGCGGTCGTCCTCCTCGACGGAGCGGGGGACCCGGCCGGGCTGGAGTCGGGCTGCTCGCACAGCGTGTCGTGGTACTCACGCACGCTCGGCTCCACCCTCCTGACCGAGCTGACCCGGCATCCCGGCTCCCTGGCCGAGATCTTCGCCTCCGGCATCAGGCAGGTCGCCTCCCTGCACGAGCACACCTGCGACCTGCTGCACGCCGGGTCCCCCTCGGCCACGGCCGTGATGCTGCGCCGTACCGGCGACACCCTGGAATGGCTGGTGCTGGCCGACTCGGTACTCGTCCTGGATCTCGGTACGGCGGAGCCGACGGTGGTCTGC
This sequence comes from Paraplanobispora siamensis, assembly GCF_016863175.1. Lineage (GTDB taxonomy): Bacteria > Actinomycetota > Actinomycetes > Streptosporangiales > Streptosporangiaceae > Planobispora > Planobispora siamensis. The sequence continues at coordinate 132,715 of NZ_BOOJ01000036.1, read as the reverse complement.
GACGACCGGCTGGACGCGGTGGCGGCGCCCCACCACGCCCTGCTCGCCGGTCTGCGGTACGGCAGCCCCGAGCACGCTCAGGCCCGGCGCGAGTTCATCGAGACCCTGCGCACCTACCGCAACCGCGACGGCGGTTTCTGGGTCGCCGCCGTCGACCCCCTCGCGGGCGAGCACGCCCTCACCGGATCGGCCCCGATCGACGCCGTCCGCGCGGTGGCCCTGCTGAGCGACGGCGCCTCCCGCCTGGCCGACCGCTTCGCCCTCGCCACCTGGCGGCAGATCCTCGACCTCCTCGCCCATGACGGCCCGGCCGGGCTGATCCGCCGGGTCCGCGAGGCCGAACGCTCCGACCCGTACGGTGAACGCTGGCCCCGAGGCAAGATCTTCGACGACGCCACGGCCTGCTACCTGGCACTTCCACGGGCCCACGCCGGGTAGGCGCCCCAGCCCGCCGTTCACGACGCGATCGATCACGGCTCACACTTACATTCATTCCGAATGTATGAAACATTGGAACCATGAAGACCGTGACCCTGCCGCAGGGAACCATCGCCTACCGGGAGGAGGGCGCCGGACCGCCCGTCGTGTTCGTGCACGGCCTCCTCACCAACGCCGAGCTCTGGCGGCACGAGGTGCCGCCGCTGGCCGCGGCGGGGCTGCGCTGCATCGTCCCGACCTGGCCGCTGGGCGCGCACGACCTGCCGATGCGCCCGGAGGCCGCCCTCGACCCACAGGGCGCCGCCTCCCTCATCGACGCCTTCCTCAACGCCCTCGACCTCCACGACGTCACGCTCGTGGCCAGCGACACCGGAGGCGCCTTCACCCAGATCCTCATGGCCCGCATGCCCGCCCGCGTCGGCCGGGTCGTGCTCGTCTCCTGCGACGCGCTGGAGGTGTTCTTCCCCCAGCCGTTCAAGTTCCTCCCCAAACTGGCGTGGCTGCCCGGTGCGATCTGGCTGATCGCCCAGGCCACCCGGCTCCGCGCGCTGCACCGGCTGCCGATCGTCTTCGGCTTCGTCACCAAGCGGCCCATCCCGGCCGCGATCGCCGATTCCTACCTGACGCCGATGCGGCGCAGCCGGGCGATCCGGCGGGACCTGGGCAAGGTCCTGCGGGGCATCCACCGCCGGCACACCCTGGCCGCGTTCGACAGGCTCAAGGACTTCGACCGGCCCGTCCTGCTCATCTGGGCCCGGGAGGAACGCCTGTTCCCCCTCTCCCTGGCCCACCGGCTGGCCGAGCGGCTCCCCGACGCGCGGCTGGAGACGGTCACCGACTCCTACACCCTCATCACCGAGGACCGGCCCGGCGTGGTGGCCGATCTCGTCGGGAAGTTCGTCCTGCCGGACTGACCACGTGATTCGTCCTGCCAGACTGACCGCGTGAGACGCACTCAGGAGGACCGCACCAGGGCGACCCGGGCCGCCCTGCTCACCGCCGCCCGCTCCCTGTTCGCCGAGAAGGGCTACGCGGCGGTGCCCGCCGAGGAGATCGTCACCGCGGCCGGGGTGACGCGCGGCGCCCTGCAGCACCAGTTCGGCGACAAACGCGCCCTCTTCCAGGCCGTCTTCGAGGAACTGGAGACCGAGCTGACCGCCCGGATCGCGACGGTCACCGCCACCGGCACCTGGCCGGCCCTGGAAGAGGGCATCACGATCTTCCTCGACGCCTGCGAACTGCCCGGCGTCCGGCGCATCGCCCTCCTGGACGCCCCCGCCGTACTCGGCTGGGAGACCTGGCGGCAGATCGAGGCCCGCCACGGCCTCGGCCTGATCGAGGCCGCCCTCACCCAGGCCATGGCCGAAGGCCTGATCCGCCCGCAGCCCGCCGGCGTCCTGGCCCGCATCCTGCTGGGCGCCGCCATCGAGACAGCCCTCCTCATCGGCGCGGGCCACCCCCGCCCCGAAGCCGAACAGGCCCTGCTCACCCTCCTGCGCGGCCTGCACACCTGACCCCGAAGCGGAGAGCCGTACGGCAGCGCGTGCCGGGCGGGTGAGCCTGCCCCAGCGGCGCAAGGCAGCCGAGACTTCATAATCGCTTGGAGGCTGGTCCGGCAATGGTCCGGCAACCCCCAGCCAAGCTTTCCGGAGATCGGAAAAGGCCCCTTCCGATCTCTCGGAAGGGGCCTCTGTTCTGCGGAGGCTCGGGGATTTGAACCCCGGATGGGCGGTAAACCCAAACCGCATTAGCAGTGCGGCGCCATAGACCTGACTAGGCGAAGCCTCCTGGTAGCCATGTGGCTCAGCACAGAGTACCGGCCATCGGGCGAGGCGGCAAAGTGATTGCCGTGCGCGTCGCCTGGGTGGTGCTGGCGGGGGCTTGCGGGGGTGCCGGCTCCGCGGCCGGCGGCCGGGCCGGATCAGGCGAGGGCGAGGGTCGCCAGGGTGACGATCGAGGCGCCGAAGACCACGACGTGGCGCACGTTCTGGAGAGTCCACGTCCAGGCGGGGAAACCGGCCTCGGCGGCCTTGAGCAGGACGGGGACGTCGATGCGGGCCAGCTCCGGGTCACCCTTGCGGGCGAAGGCGGCCTGCACGGACGAGACGGCGGTGAGCTGGCTGTAGAGGATGACGCAGTTGCCGGCCAGGACGAGCGACTGCAGGATCCAGGTCGCGGTGTCGGCCCAGGAGACGGCGGCCAGGTTGAGACCGGCCAGCACGGTCATGATGGCGGCGATGCCCCCGGGGCCCACGTCTCGTGGCCGCCGGCGTCGAAGCGCATGCCGTTCTCGGTCAGCACGGTGGTCCGCACGCCCTGGCGGCTCAGCTCCGCCTCGGCCCGGGCCATCGCGCGGGCCCCCCGTAGCGGTGACGGACCAGCGGGATGCTCACGAACGCGGCGGCGACGAGCAGCTGCATCACGGCGATCAGGGTGTTGCCCATGGGGTTCTCCTCGTTAGGTCCCTGGGCTCCGGCCTGTCGCCGGAGCCTTGAACTAAGTTCAATAGGACCGTACGGCACCACTTGAACTAAGTGCAAGCTCATTCTTGAACTTTGTTCAGCCGCTTCGGCCGCCCCGGTCCGCCCGAGCCGTATCGCCGGAGGGTCGAGCGCCCCCGGGAGGCATCCCGAGAAGTTGTCCACCGCTGTGGATAACTTCCTCCACATCTGTGGACAGACTCGCGTCTCTACTGGTAAGAGCAGCGAGAACCTGTGGATTCTCGATGAGCGAGACGCGACATCTCACTTAACGAACACAGCGAGGCTCCCCTCCCGGACGGGAGGGGAGCCTCGCTGTGGATGATCGGCCGTGGCCCGGTCGCGGACCTCGAGATCAGGCGCGGTTGGCCTCGCCCTCGATCTCGATCTTGACCTTCTTGCCGACGAGGACGCCGCCGGTCTCCAGGGCCTGGTTCCAGGTGAGGCCGAACTCCTCGCGGTCGATCTCGGTCGTGATGGAGAAGCCCCAGACCTCCTGGCCCCAGGGGTTGACGCCGGCGCCGCCGTACTCGACGGTGAGCTCGACCTCCTTGGTGACGTCACGGATGGTGAGGTCGCCGACGAGGGTGAACTCGTCACCGGAGTGACCGACGACGCGGGTGCTGCGGAAGGTCAGCTCGGGGAACTTCTCGGCGGCGAGGAAGTCCTCGCTGCGGAGGTGGCCGTCACGGTCGGCGGAGCCCGTGTTGATGCTCTCGGCCTTGATCGCGAGCTCGGCGGAGGACTCCAGCGGGTTCTCGGCGATCGTGACCGAGCCGGAGAAGTCGCCGAAGTTGCCGCGGACCTTGCTCACCATCATGTGCTTGACGACGAAGCCGATGCGGGTGTGAGCGACGTCGAGGGTGAAGGTGCCGGGGGTGGGGATCTGGAGGTTCTCCCAGGTACGAGTGCTCATGAGGGGCTCCCTAGTAGAGATGCTTGCGGTGCGGATGTTTGCGTCAACACATTTCTATCCGAGGAATATTCCTCACGTCAACTATCGTCCCATAGAGTGTGAACGTGATTCCTTTCGACGACCCTCGGTTGACGGCGATGGGCCTCCTGGCGGAGGTCTCCACCGGCCTGTCGGCGAAGACGCTCCCTTCCCTGGCCGCCGCGGGTCTCTCGGAGATCGACTTCGAGACCCTGATCCGCCTGGCGCGCTCACCCGGTCAGCGGTTGCGCATGAGCGACCTGGCCGCGCAGACCAACCTCTCCACCAGCGGGGTCACCCGCGTCGTGGACCGGCTGGAGCGCGAAGGCCTCGTCGTACGGCAGGCGTGCGCCACCGACCGCCGGGCCTCCTACTCCGCGATCACCGAGGCGGGCACCAGCCGGCTCGCCGAGGTGCTCCCGCAGCACCTGGTCGACATCGAGGCCTGGTTCACCGGCCTGCTCGCCCCCGACCAGCTCGCGACCTTCCTGGACACGCTGCGGATCATCCGCGACGCCGTACGGCCGTGCGCCACGGCCGGTTCCGAGCACACACCGGCGCAGGAGACGGCGGCCGCCGGGCAGGCTCAGCCCTGAGGTTCGAGGTGCCGCCGCTCCGCAGCCATGCCCTCAGGCTCCGCGCACACCCGCTCCGCAACCATGTCCACAGGTTCCGCGCACACCCGCTCCGAAGCCGGGTCCCCCAGGGTGCCGCGGAGCTTCGCCATGCCCCGTGAGACGGTGCTCTTGACCGTCCCGACGCTGACGCCCAGAGCCTTGGCGATCTCCGGCTCGGACATGTCCTCGTAGTACCGCAGCACGATCGCGGCCCGCATCCGGGCGGGCAGGCGTTCGAGGGCCTGCTCCACCCGCTCCGGCAGATAACCGTGGACGATCGACTGGACCGGCTCCGGCAGTTCGTCCGACGGATACTCCTCCAGCCTGCGCCGCCGCCACCACGAGATGTTGATGTTGACCATCGTCCGGCGCACGTAGCCGTCCAGGGCCGCGCGGTCCTCGATGCGCTCCCAGGCGAGGTAGGTCTTGACCAGGGCCGCCTGCAGCAGGTCCTCGGCGTCGTTGGGATTGCCGGTGACCTGGTGGGCGGCGCGCAGGAGCGCCGGTCCGCGAGCTGCGACGTACTCGCGGAACTCGTCGTGGATCCCGCCGGTCACTGCGATCACCAGCCTGTGGGTCGTGGGCGTCTCGTCGTCAGAATCGCAGCCGCGGGCCCGGATACGGCTGAACCGGAATCCAGGTTTCATCCTGACGAGTGCAAAGATCGATTCAGCTGGGTGGCGGAGCGCGCGAGGGGCACTAGGTACGGGTTTGACCCGGCGTGGGCATCAAGGCGTTCTACCGGGGATGTGAATTTTGCTACCTGGTAGGGCCCCTGTCGGAATTATTGGTGTGCGCCGGACCCCGCCCGGCGCAAATCATGTGACGCTGGCCGGAACACCTCGCCGACAAGAGGGGAAGCGACGATGCTCTACCGGAGCGTTGACCGCCGCCACGCGCTGGCCGCGGCCGCGCTTGGCCGGAATCCGGCGACCCCGGGGCCGGTCGCCGACGAGGGCGAGCTCCTGCACGCCGTCACCGGAGAGATCCTGGACATCAGTCCGCACCTGATCATCATCGAGACGCCGGACGGCAGGCACGAGCGTCTGGTCATCGCGCCGTGGGCGACCGCCTGGCGGGGGGAGACCGTCGCTCCGGCCGATCTGCCGAGGGGCTCCCAGGTGATCGTCAGGGCGGTGCAGGGGGGCAGGGTCGCCGAGCGGATCTGGGCGGACATCACCCGCATCACCGGTGTGATCCAGAATGTCGGCAAGGGCGCGCGAGACCGCACGATGGAGCTCTACTGCGGACCCCACCGGGGACGGCGCACCGTCGTCATCCCCTACGGCGCCTCGGGACGCCTGCAGGTCCGCCATCCGAAGTTCGAACCCGGCTATCTGTTCGACGCCATCGGCGTACGCGAGGACGGCGTCTCCCACGCCCGGCTCCCCGCGACCTCGCAGCCGCCCTACCGGTGGACGTCCGTACCCGAGCAGCCCCCGTCGTACGGCGGCGCGCAGTCACGGATCTCGGGCACCGCGACCTGGTCCGACGCCTTCGACCTCGACGAGCGCGGAGCGGCCTATCCGATGCTGGAGTCCTCCGACTCGGAGTGCGACGAGGCGGGCGTGTCCTGCGCCAGGCTGCCCTATCTGGCGCTGGGCTCGATGCTGGAGATGCGCAACGTGTGCACGGGCCGCACCTCGATCGTCCCGATCGTGACATGCGGCTGTCTCGCCGGTCGTTTCTGCGACCGGTGCCTGGAGTGCGGCACGTCTCCGCGTGGCCGGATCGCGGAGCTGTCGCCGTCCTCTTTCGTGGAACTGGGTGGGGACCTGACCACGGGATGCTTCAATGCCCGGGTCGGATTGGGGTGACACAGGTGTCACAGGTGTGGATCACGATCGCCGCGGCGCAGATCCCGGTGCTGGCCGTACTGCTGGCGCTGGGCATGGCGGCGAAGATCAGGACCGTCACGAACAACTCCGAGCCCGGGGGGATGAGCGGGCTCGGACCGGCGGTGCTGGTGGCCGAGAAGTGGCGCGCGCCCGCGATGCTCGGTTGCGCGGCCGGGGAGGCCTTCCTGCTGGGCGGCCTGATGCTCACCGGGCACCCGTTCTTCCGGTGGGGAGCGGTGGCCTTCTTCGCGGTGTCCGCCTACGTGCTGTGGGAACTGCGCCGCAGGCGGCCGGACGCGGGCTGCGGCTGCTTCGGCGACGTCAGCTCGATCCCGGTGGGCGCCCGCTCGCTGGCGCGCACGGTGGTGCTGACCGCCATGGCCGCGGGCACGGTCTGGGTCGGGCCGGCCCCGGGCTGGTCGGTGCTGGCCGGGATCTCCTGGATCGAGGGCCTGGCCATGGCCGGCGGGCTGCTGCTGGTCGCCGCCCTCTCGCCGGAGATCGAGGAGGCCGCCGCCCGGATCCGCTATCGCGTGCCCTGCGAGCAGCGCCGGATGGACCCGGAGACGGCCCTGAATCGACTGCGCGCGAGCGCGGCCTGGCAGGCGCACATGAGGTTCCTGGCGAGCCCGGACCCGGTCGACTCCTGGCGGGAGCTGTGCTGGCGGTTCTTCGCCTATCCGGGGCGCGGCCCCGAGGGGAACCGGCTGGAGGTCGTCTTCGCGGTGCACCTGATCGGCAGGCGCCCGGCGGTGCGGGTGGCCCTGGTCGACGCCGAGGGACGGCCGGTCGCCGTGGAGCCGGTCACGGTGGGGCATTCCCGGCCGGAGCCGGTCTCCGCCAGGTCACAGCCCCGATCCGGCCGGATGCTGACCCGTGCCCGCCACGCGGCGCGGCACAATTCAGCTCTATACGGCTCTCTAGCTTCCCCACTAGAGAGCCGTATAGAGGGCTAGCAGCCGTTCCTCACTGTATCGAACATACGTTCAGATCGGTTGGGAACGGAGAAACTTTCCGAAGTGCGGGACGGTGAACGCGATCAGCCCGCGCTCGGCACTGTAGATCAGCCCCTTCTTGATGAGGCTGTCGCGGGCCGGGGAGAGGCTGGACGGCTTGCGGCCGAGGATCTCGGCCACCTCGGCCGTGGCCACCGGCTCGTCGCCGATCGAGGCGATGGCGTGCATGTAGTCGCGCTCGGCCGGGGTGGCCCGCTCGTAGCGGCTGCCGAAGAAGCCGACCGCGAGCTCCTCCTCCGCCTCCGGGGCGGAGACCTTGACGTCGTCGGCGGTGATCGGGCTGCGCAGCGCCAGGTCCCAGGCGACCTTGCCGTAGGCCTGGACGAAGTAGGGGTAGCCGTCGGCCGCCTGATAGAGGGCGTCGAGGGCCTCCTGGGTGAACTCGACCCCCTCGCCCTGGGCCGGGGCGATGAGCGCCAGGTCGGCCGCCTCGCGGTCGAGCCGGTCGATCCTGGCGTAGCGGAAGAGCCGCTCGGAGTAGCTCTTGCTGGCCGACAGGACGCTGGGCAGGTGCGGCAGGCCGGCGCCGACCACGATCAGCGGGCCGCCGCTCTGGGAGAGCTCGTGGCAGGCGGCGCACAGCGCCGAGACGTCCTCGACCTGGACGTCCTGCATCTCGTCGATGAACAGGGCGATCCCGACGCCCAGGTCGGTGGCGACCGCGGCGGCGTCGACGAACAGCTCGGTGAGGTCGATCTCCAGGTCGCCGGAGTCGGCCCGGCCGCGCGCGGCGGGCACGTCGATCCCGGGTGACCAGTGCGAGGTGCCCTTGGCCGCGGAGGCGTCGCGCATCGCGAAGGCCTTCAGCACGCCGAGGAACTCCTCGATGCGCTCGGGCGCGCGGTGCCGGGGGGACAGCTCGCGGATGGCCATGTGCAGGGCGGCGGCCACCGGACGGCGGATCGACCGGTCGGGCCGGGCCTCGATCTTGCCGGTGCCCCACAGCCGCTGCATGGCCATCGACTTGAAGGTGTTGAGCAGGACGGTCTTGCCGACGCCGCGCAGGCCGGTGATGACCATGCTGCGCTCGGGGCGGCCTCGGGCCACCCGCTCCAGGACGACCTCGAACTGCTGCAGCTCGCGGTCACGCCCGGCGAGCTCCGGGGGGCGCTGCCCCGCGCCGGGGGCATAGGGGTTGCGCACGGGGTCCACGCTCTCGGACTTTATGACGGGATATAGCGGCCGTCCTAGATTTCCGTAGAAAGCGTTATGGCGTGTCGCACGTCTCAGGGAGGGGCGGCGCGGGGCGGGCGCGCAAGGCGCCGGGGAGGTCGCGGGCATCGCCATGGCACACCCCTCACCTGGACGGACACCGACCGAACCCGTGTTCGATCCAATGCCTTCGACTGTAGCGCGGGATCGAACACAATGACGAGACTTTCCGAAGAAAAGCTCGGCTAAAGGTCGCCCACCCGGCCCGTCAAGAAAGATCGAGAAGCGGGAGCCGTACGCCTCCGCCGGAGAGGGCGGCTCCTTCGGCTGAGAGGGTCGACTCGGTGGAGAGGGCAGGCTCGGTGGAGAGGGCAGGCTCGGCTGAGACGGCCGATTCGGCGGAGACGGCGGAGGAGGCCACCGAGGACAGCCGCTGGCGCGACAGCGCCGGCCAGGCCTGCACCGCGCAGAACGGGGCGCACTGGTCCTGGTCCGAGCGGGTGCCCACGTGGACGCAGCACTGCACGAGCCGCTCCTCCAGCATCGTCGACATGTCCATGAACGGCTTCACCGTGATGCGGACCACCCGCTCGCCGAGCATCCGGCGGATCCGGCGCCGGCGTCCGGGCAACGCCGAGGACGCCACCGCCAGCAACGTGGAGACGCCCAGGTCGCAGTTCTGCGAGACGGTCCGCCACACGTCGCCGATCTGCGGGTGCGACAGCGACGACTGCTCCGACAGCAGCCCGAGCAGCGACTCCTGTACGGCCAGGCGCAGCTCGCGCGGGATCTCGGTGTCGGCGATCCGGTTGGAGACGAGGCCGAGGTTCTCCTTGAGCCGGTCGTGTCCCATCAGCGCGGTCAGCGACCGCCACCGGCCGGAGTCGTCGCGGATCATGTAGCCGACGGAGCAGCAGTGCGGGTGCGAGCACGGCAGCGCGGTGAGGTCGCGCCAGGTGACGAGCCCGCCGGTCTGCGGGCCCAGGCGCCTGAGCACGCCGGTGTGGGTCAGCCGGTCCATCGGGTCGATCGCCCCGGACCGCCCCGAGCCGAACTGCGGCTGCAGGGACACCCCGCCCACGTACGGCGTGTCGAGCGCGAGCCGCACGACGTCGCCGATCTCCGTGTCGTTGACGCCGAGCGCGGCCGTCATGACGAGGGTCGTGAAGATCTCCCGCTCCGACAGCCGCCGTACGGCCTGCGCCTTGAGGGCGCGCAGGTCCCCTCCCCGGTGGTGGCGCGAGGCCTCGGCGGAGGTGCCGTCGTACTGCAGGTAGACCTCGACCCGGTCGCGGTGCCCGGCCAGCAGGCTGAGCAGGGCGTCGTCGCGGGCGATCAGGAGCCCGTTGGTGTTGACCAGGATGCGGGTGATCGGCCGGGTGACCAGTTCCTCCAGCAGCGGGCCCAGGTCCGGGTGGAGGGTGGGCTCGCCGCCGCTCAGCATGAGCACGTCCAGACGGCCGTTCTCCCTGGCCAGGCGCTGGTCGACGTTCGCCAGCACGTCGGCGACCGGGACGACCCCGCGCAGGTCGGGCGAGGAGCCCGCGAAGCAGGTGGGGCAGCGCAGGTTGCAGGTCTCGGCGATGTCCTCCAGCAGGATGCAGGTGTGCTGGGTCTGCGTCTCGGGGAGGCCGCGCAGGTAGGCCTGCGGGACGGGGTCGAAGTTCCCCGGCGTGTCGGGGACGTGGGCCTTGGTGGGGGCGGTCCACTCCTCCAGGTAGGCGAGGATCTCCGGGTCCTCGTCGTACAGCGTGCGGACCAGGCCGTGGACCCGGCACCCGCGCTCCAGATGGACGCGGCCGTCGCGCTCGGCGAGATAGCCCGTCAGGCGCGGCACGTCGTGCAGCGGGCGCTCGGGGTCGGCGTCGTGGCAGCGCGGGCAGAAGGCGTTGACGTAACGCAGGATGCGGTCGCCCCGCAGGGGCATCCCCGTCACCGGTACATCTCCGGGTTGAGGCCGGTGCAGAACCCGGCCGAGATGATCGAGACCAGCGCCCAGCCGATCATCAGCCCGATGCCCAGCCCGTTCCCGGCGGGTCTGCCCGTCCTGATCAGCAGGAACCCGCCGCCGAAGGCGATCAGCGCGAGGAGCACGGCGGCCACCGCGAAGGCGGTCCCGGAGGCGATCCTGAGCGCGATCAGCCCGATCACCAGGTTGATCGCCATGAAGCCGAAGACGCCGCCGAACGCCGCCCCGACGGTCGCCCCCGCGGACCTGACCGGGTGCGACGGGGGCGGCGCCCCGTGTGGAGGCGGGCCTCCCGGCCCCTGCGGCGGACCCCCCGGACCCTGCGGCGGACCCCCCGGACCCTGCGGCGGCCAGCGGGTCCCCCAGCCGTGGTGATCGCGGGGAGCCTGCGGTTCCCTGGGATCCTGCGGCTCCTGAGGCTCCTGCGGGTTCTGCGGGCCCTGCGGCGGGGTGGTCATGCGCGGATCTCCTGTCTGCGGACGAGCGCATCATAGAAGCCCCGGCGGTAGCCGTACCGGAGTCTGATGACGACCAGCAGCAGACCGGGGAGGAGGAACCACTGCGGGCGGGTGAGGTCCAGCCAGACCGTCTCGTTGGCCCTGGTGAACTCCACCAGGAAGCGGAAGACGGCGTAGGCCGCGACGTAGAGGGTGAACAGCTCGCCCGGCCGGGTGATCCTGCCGCGCAGCCACCACCACAGCGCCGCGAAGGCCAGCAGGTGGAAGGCCACCTCGTACAGGAACGACGGGTGCATGGCCTGCCCGGCCAGGCATCCGGGGCAGCCCGGGGTGGAGGCGGGGGCGTGCACGCCCCAGGGCAGCGTGGTGGGACGTCCCGGGGCCTCGGTGAGGTGGCAGCCGATCCGGCCGACCGCCATGCCGAGGGCGACCGCCGGCGCGAACAGGTCGCCGGTCCTCTCGCGGTAGCCGATCAGCTTCTTGGCGATCAGCACGCCCGCGTAGGCCCCGGTGAGCCCGCCCAGGATGCTCCGCGAGCCGAACATCCAGGCTTCCAGCAGGCCGGGGTTGAGCGCCGGGTCGAGGTGCTCGGCCCAGCCGGACAGCCGCATGCCGATCGCCCCGCCGACGAGCGCGCCCGCGACGGCGACCAGCGACTGCTCGGCGGGGGCGCCGCGGCGGCGGGCCTCCGCGACGAAGACCACGGCCGCGGTCAGCACGCCGAGCCCGACGAACAGCCCGTGCGTCGGTACGGTCCATCCCCCGACCCCGATCACCGGCTCCATGCGCAAACACTAGGATGCGCGGCCCGTCCGGGCCACCGTCCCGCTCCTCCGGCGGGTCTCGCCCGGCGGAAGTACGGGACGTCGTCACGTGTCGTGTCCGGAGGGCTACGCTAGGAGCCGTCGTGTCATACGAGGTGTGTCCGTCCAGGTCACACCGGGCAGGCCGGATCCGCGGGGGAGGTGGGCAGGTGGGGGACGCCGGACTCGGGACGCCCGTCCGGGCGGTCACGACGCCCAGGAGATCCGCCCGCGTGGTCGGGACGCCCGTCCGGATGATCGTCGCGGCGATGGCCTGCCTGGCGCCGGCCGCCTGCGGCTCCTCCGACCCCGTCGCGGTCCCCACCGCCGAGTCCGTCCGCCCCGTCCCGCCCCCGCGCTCCTCGACGACTCCGGCCGTCTCCCCCCCGGCCTCGCCCACCGTCTCGCCCACGCCCACGCTCTCACCCACCGGCGCGCCGTCTCCGACGGCTCCCACCGCCCCGGCCACGTCCCCTCCGCCCTCGGCCGCCCCGACGCCGACGCAGTCCCCGGCCGGGCCCCCGCCCTTCTCCGCGAAGGTCTCCCGGATCGCCCGCGAGCGCCTGGAGCACTCCTGGCGCTCCGGCTGCCCGGTGCCGGTGCGCGACCTGCGGTTGATCACCATGACCTACTGGGGCTTCGACGACCGACCTCACATCGGCGAGATGGTCGTGCACGAGGACGTCGCGGACGACGTTGTCACGATCTTCCGGCGCCTGTACGGCTGGCGCTGGCCGATCTACCGGATGGAGCTCGTCGACGTCTACAAGGGCGACGACTTCGACTCGATCGAGGCCGACAACACCTCGGCCTTCAACTGCCGCCCGGCGACCGGGTCGAGCAGCTGGTCCAAGCACGCCTACGGCCGGGCCATCGACATCAACCCCCGGGAGAACCCCTACGTCTCCGCCGACGGCTCGTTCGCCCACCGCAACGCCCGCAGGTTCGTCAAGCGCCCGGTGAACGCCCCCGGCGTGATCAACCCGGGCGACCGGGTGGTCAAGGCCTTCGCCCGGCTCGGCTGGGAGTGGGGCGGCTCCTGGTCGGGCACCAAGGACTACCAGCACTTCAGCAAGGGTGGCGGCTGAGACGACACGGGCCGCCGGGGCCTATCCGGGCTCGCGGAGCAGATAGCGGGTGTGCTTCCCGGCCATCCACTCCCTGTCGAACTCCCGGCCCGTCATCCGGCCGACGAGCGTCAGGAGCGAGGAGCGGCCCTCCGCCTCCGCCGGGCTGTAGCCGGCGTGGGCGAGCCCGGCGAGGTCCCGCCACTCCTCTGGGATGGCGACGTCCTCGTATTCCTCGCCGCTTTCGACGCGGGCCTCCTCCCAGGCGAGATACTCCCGCAACCCCGGCGGCAGTTCCGGGTCGTTCTCCCAGTCGGAGTCCTGCACGTCGAGCAGCAGTCCCTCCGTGTAGGGGTCGAGCGCGTCCCCCCACCGCTCCGCGGGCCCGGAGAGAGTGAACCCGGCGGTGTCGCGTCCGTTGACGGCGTAGTGCAGCTCACCGGGATGGTTGAAGTGCCAGCTCACCGCGAACGCCCGCCCGCCGTACGACAACTCCTGCACGGCCCCGGCGCAGCCGTGGCCGCCGAGCTGGATGATCTGGATCCAGTCCCCGGTGAGCCTGCCGGCCCAGAGCACCGCCGACTCCTGGCCGGGTGCCGGCCCTTTCGGCAGAGCCTGCCAGGTGCGGTCGGCGGAGTCGTCCACGTCCGCCACCGTCACGCCCATCCGGCGGGCGGCCTCCCACACCTCCAGCCCTTGCGCCCACGCGGCCGTGAACCATTCGCCCATGCCGTACGAGCTCGCAAGATGCCAGAGCCGTTCCGACGATCGCACGCCTTCTCGTCTCTTCGGCGGCCGTCTCCCCGACAGCCGTGGATCATCAATGATGCCGGGGTTTCCCCGGCCACAGAACGGCGGCGGTGACGATCGTGGAGATCACCAGCAGGACGCCCAGCAGGATTTCGAGGAACATCGTGATCGACATCAGGCCCTCCTTCGCCCTCGTCGCGGGCACGTGACCGCGAGGACGAAGGTCTTCCCACACCCTCGTACCGAGGGCCGCCCCGCCGGGTCCGCCGGTCTGCGGGGACCGTGATGACGATCGGGGCGTCGGACGGTGGGTACTCCCCTCCGCTTCGGTTCCACTATCCGCCCAGGTCAGGTGCGGGGTCAACCACACCGGGCACGATTCGGGGGTGGGCAGCACCCGGAGACTGGCCTAACCTTGTGGTGAGGGGAGTACTTCCCAAGCGTCGCTCCGGTCAGTACGGACGTCCCAGAACGTCCCCGGACGGCCACCCGCGAAGCGCAGGGTGAAGGAGACCTCGAACGATCGACCACGTTCGAGGAGGACCCATGCCCGCCGTGGCGACCCTGTCCGCTGCCGACATACAGACGATCGGCTCACCGCAGATGTGGACCATCACGGTGGTGGCCCTCGTGGCACTACTGGCGGTGGACTTCTTCCTGACGCGGCGCCCGCACGAGGTGCGGATGCGCGAGGCGGTGGGGTGGTCGGTCTTCTATCTCATCCTGCCGATGATCTTCGGTGTCTACCTGTGGTCGGCCTTCGGGTCCGGCACGGCACTGGAGTTCTTCACCGGATACGTGGTGGAGAAGTCCCTGTCGGTGGACAACCTGTTCGTGTTCATGCTGCTGCTGGCGGCCTTCGCGGTCCCGGCCGCGCTGGCCCAGCGGGTCCTGCTGTACGGCATCATCGGGGCGTTGGTACTGCGCGCGGTCTTCATCGCGCTCGGCGCGGCCGTCCTGCAGAGCGGCACCTGGGCGTTCCTGCTGTTCGGCGGGATCCTGATCTTCACCGCAGTGAAGATCCTCAGGGACGCGATGAAGGGCACCGAGCAGGAGGTCGACATCTCCTCCATGCGGACGGTCCGGCTGCTGCGGCGCTTCATGCCGGTCACCGACGACTACCGCGGCTCGCGCCTGATCGTCCACGAGAACGGGCGCCGTGCCCTGACCCCGCTGGTGCTGGCCATCGTGGCCGTCTTCGCCACCGACATCGTGTTCGCCGTCGACTCGGTCCCGGCGGTGTACGGCGTGACCGAGGACCCCTTCCTCGTCTTCGCCACCAACGCCTTCGCCCTGCTGGGACTGCGGGCGCTCTACTTCGTGCTGCAGGGCGTCCTGACCAAGCTGCGCCACCTCAACCACGGGCTCGGCCTCATCCTCGCCTTCATCGGGGTCAAGCTGGTCCTGCACTGGGCGCACGGCATCTGGACCTGGGTGCCGGAGATCCCCACTCTGCTCTCACTGGGGGTCATCGTCGCGGTCCTGCTCACCGTCACGGCCACGAGCGTGTACGCCAACCACCGCGACGAGGAACCCGCCCTGCCTCCCGCCGAGGACGAGTCCCGCGCGACACGCTGATCCCTGTCCGGAGCCCGGGACTTCCGGAGCGCCGGGGCCCGGCTCCCCGTGGTGCATCATGGTGCCTATGGTGGCCGGTGACGGGGACGGCTGGGCCCAATGCGAGCGAGGGCATCGGCACTGGGGTGTGCACGGGGCGGCCGGGCTGCTCGCCGTGCACCACGACTCCGGCGGTACGGCGCACATCCTGATGCAGAAACGCTCCCTGTGGAGCCATCACGGCGGCACCTGGGGCCTGCCCGGAGGCGCCCGTGACAGTCACGAGGACTCCATCACCGGCGCGCTCCGCGAGGCCCGCGAGGAGGCCGCGCTGCACGGGGAGGGCCTGCGGGTGCAGGGCGTCTACACCGACGACCACGGCGGCTGGTCCTTCGAGACCGTGATCGCCGAGGCGGAGGAGCTGCTGCCCGCCGCCCCGGCCAACGGCGAGAGCACCGACCTGCGCTGGCTGCCCGTGTCCGAGGTCGCCTCCCGCAAGCTCCATCCCGGCTTCGCCGAGAGCTGGCCCGCCGTCAGTCTGGCGCTCCGCCCGCTGGTGATCGTCCTCGACGCCGCCAACATCGTCGGCGCCCGCGCCGAGCACGGCTGGTGGCGGGACCGCGCCGGGGCCACCGCGAAGTTGATGGCCGAGGTCGGCGCCCTGGCCTCGGCCGGTCTGTGCGGACTCCCCGGGTCCCCGCCCGCGCCGGCCCGCTGGTTCCCGATGATCGTGATGGTGGTGGAGGGCGCCGCCCGGGCGGTGGACCCGTTGCCCGGTGTCACCCTGCTGAAGGCGCCCAGCAGCGGTGACGACGCGATCGTGCGCGCCGTACGGGACACCCGCCCCTGGGAGCACGTCCTCGTCGTCACCGCCGACCGCGCCCTGCGCGAGCGCGTCACCGGTCACGGCGCTGACGTCGCCGGACCCGGCTGGCTGCTGGCACAGCTCTGAGGCCCGCGACCAGGGGTTCGCCGATGTTCCACGTGGAACATCGGCGGGACCGGTTCCGTATGGAACATCCCGGAATGGGTTCCGACTGGAACGTCCCGGGATAGTGGACAATCGTGGCCAGTCCGACAACCTGACGTTACGATCATGTTCATCCGTTCCGAGCCGCCCCGGAGACAGAACGTGGGCCACCCCCTGCAGTACGGCCGGCCCTCAAAGGGCGAGACCGGCCGGGGGGTGGCCGTGATCGTTCTGGTGGCCGCCGGCTTCCTCATCGCGGCGATCATGATCGTGGTCGCCGTGCTGAACCCGCCTGCCGCGACGCGGAACGGCGCGGCGGCCCCCTCCGCCACGGGCGCTCCGGGCACGGAGGCGTCGGAGGAGGAACTGCGGCAGACCGCCCAGACGGCGTTCGACGCCTACGCCTCCGGGGACTCCGGCGCGTTCTGGGACCTGTGGACCGCCCAGTCCCAGGCGCTGATCACGCGGGAGGAGTACGTCCGCCTGTTCCGGCTCTGCCCGCAGACCATCTCCGGTGTGTCGTTCACCATCACCGACACCATGATCACCGGTGAGACAGCCCTGGTCACGGCCACCCGCGCGGGCGACCCCACCGCCTACGACTACGACTTCGCCTACGAGAACGGCTCGTGGCGGTACGTCGTGCCGCCGCAGGAGACGGAGGCGTACCAGACCAAGAACGTCGACCAGATCGTCCAGGAGCGCCAGGCCGCCGGGGCCTGCGGCACTCCCGGGGGCACTCCGGGGGCCACCGGGCCGCCCAGCGCACCACCCAGCGCCCCGCCGACCGGTCCCGGGACCACCGCGCCCGGTGTCGAGCCCGACCCCGCGCCCAGCGCCGATCCCCCGCCCGGCTGAGTCCGGTCACAGGAGCCCGGTCACAGGAGCCCGGTCGCAGGAGGCGGGTCACAAGCCCGGTTACAGGAGGCGGATCACACGAGAGCGGCCAGACGTCCGAGGACGCCGGACTCGATGATGATCACCGCTCCGATGGCGATGAAGACGACGGGCACGAGCCAGTGCCCGGACCGCTCGACCACTGCGATGACCGCCTTGTGCGAGCCGAGCCACGACCCGGCCGCGCACCAGGCCGCGACCAGGACCGCGAAGACGGCCACGGTGACCAGGCTCGCGCCGGGACCGATGGTGCGGAACAGCGGGGTGTAGACGGAGATGTTGTCGGCGCCGTTGGCGACGGTGGTCCCCGCCACCGACAGCAGACCGGTCGCGGCCGGCGGGGCCTGTTCTCCGCCGTCGGCGGCGCGCAGGACTCCGGCCAGGTTCCACAGGCCGAGCCCGAGCGGGACCAGGCCGAGCAGCCCGATCCACTCGTCGGGGACGACGGTCAGGCCGAGCGCCGCGACGGCCGAGACCACCACGAGCAATGCGATCCCCGCGTACTGGCCGGTGACGATCTGCCAGGGGCGGGGCCGGCCGGAGGCGCGGGAGGACAGGAACAGGACGGTCAGGACGATGATGTCGTCGACATTGGTTCCGGCGAAGACGGCGACGGCCGTCGCGGCCGTTCCCAGAAGATCCTCCATCACCGGTCAGCGTAGAGGAACCCTTCTGCGGGCCGTACGGCCGACGGGGCGGTGTCGCGGCGCCTACCCGGTCGCGGTGCCTACCCGGTGTCGCGGTGCCTACCCGGTGTCGCGGTGCCTACCCGGTGTCCCGGTGTCGCGGTGCCTACCCGGTGTCGCGGTGCCTACCCGGTGTCCCGGTGTCGCGGTGCCTATTCGCCGGAGGGCGCGGCCGCCAGCGCCTCCTCGACCGTGGGGAACACCGGCAGGCGGGAGGCGACCCCGGTGATCCACAGGACCCGGGCCGTGCTCGACTCCACCGCCACCAGCGCCAGCCACCCGCCCTCGTCCGAGGCGCGCTTCCAGCAGGAGGCCAGCAGACCCGTGGCCCGGGAGTCGAGGAAGTCGGCCTCCAGCAGGTTCACGACGAGGTTCGGGCCGAACCGGGCGAACGCCTGGTCGAAGAAGTCCATGGCCAGGTCGTGCGTCGTGTAGTCGAGGGTTCCCTTGACCGTCAGCACGCCGACACCCTCGCCGTCGATGGCGGTGAACTGGGTCGTGGCGGTCAGGATATGGAGGTCGGACATCATGACACTTCCGGGCTGTCGGGTCGGAGATGGGCGACCAGCATGCAGGTGTCGTCACTGGTGTTGCTGGGCACCAGCACGCTCATCACCGCGGCCAGCCGGTCGGCGGGCGCCGCCCGCACCGCCTCGGCGATGCTCTCGCCGAGCAGGTTCAGGCCCTCGAAGAGGTCGCGGCCCGGCAGCTCGATGAGGCCGTCGGTGAACATCACGACCAGGTCGTCGGGCTGGAGCCGTACCTGCGCCGCGCTGTAGCTCACGTCGTCGAAGACCCCGAGCAGCACACCGGGCTGGAGCAGCCGGTGCACCTGGGAGCCCCGGACCAGCAGCATGGGCGGGTGACCGGCGTGGGTGAAGGTGAGCGTGCGATCCTTGGCCCGGAAGCGGGCGACGACGGCGGTGGCGAGCACGTCGGGACGGATGCGGCGCAGGAGCCGGTTCAGCGTCACGAGGATCCGGTCGGGCGCCTGGTCGGCGAAGGCCAGACCGGTGATCGCGTGGCGGAGCTTGGCCATCGCGGCGGCGGCGGCCAGGCCGCTCCCGGCGACGTCGCCCACGGCCAGCAGCGCCTCGTCGTCGCTCAGCGGGATCGCCTGGTACCAGTCGCCGCCCAGCGGAGCGGTCTCGGCCGCGTCGTAGCGCACGGCCACCCGCAGGGCGGGCAGGGAGAGGACGTCCTCCTGCGCGGGCATGATGATGTGCTGCAGCTCGGCGGCGAGCCGCGACTCCTCCTCCAGCCGCTGCCGGGCGTCGGCGAGCTGGTGGGTGGTGTGCCGCCAGTCGGTGACGTCCTGCATCAGGCCGTAGATCTCCACGGGCCGGCCCGCGGCGTCCCGGCTGACCTCGGCCACGTTGCGGATGACGCGGTACTCGTCGCCGACGAGGACCCGCAGCTCGTACTCGTAGGAGGTGCCCCCGTCGCCGAAGGCGGTCACCGCCTGGTCGACGAGCGCCAGATCCTCGGGGTGGGTGATGCCGCGGTACTGCTCCAGGTCGAGCGGACCGTCGGCCGGGTCCCGCCGGTGCATGCGGTACAGCTGGTCGGACCACTCGACCTCGCCGGTGACCAGGTTCCAGCGGCCCCAGCCCAGGTTTCCCAGGCGCTCGGTGTTGGCCAGGCGCGCCGCGATCCGCTCCTCCTCGTCGTCGTGGGTCCACGTGACGAGCAGCCCGCCGTGGACCCTGGCGACTCTGAGGGTGTACGTCGAGCGGTGGGGAACGCCCTCGGTGGTCTCCGTGTGGACGTACTGGGGGATGTCCTCGGGCTCGCCGGTCTCCAGGACCCGCAGGTAGACCTCGCGCAGAGGGCTGTCGTCCGCAGGGGAGTAGGCCCCGAAGGCGCGCATCCCGAGCAGGTCCTTGCCGGTCCGGCCGTGGATGTCCCGCGCGTCCGGGCTGACCGCCCGGATCTCGAAGTCGAGGATCTCTCCGGCCTCGTCATGGATCGGCACCGACCAGGCGGCATGCGCCGTGATGCCGTCCAGCAGGGCCTGTATCGTCGCGACGGTCTCCGGCTCGGAGCCGGGCGGGTCCGCCGGGCCTCCCGATGGGAGGATCATGAGAGTCGGCCCGGAAATGTGATCGCCTCCGCTCATGAACCGCCAGCCCCTTTCATGGGACCCGCTCCCCAAGAGTGACACATCGAGGAGATCGTTTTAACATCTCGTGACGTCATCTGCCCTGTTGAGGATAATCCTCCGGCTGAATGCACCGGACGGGACCCCGCAGACACGCGGGACCACCCCGCCGGAGAGCCCGCCGGCAGCGGACCCCGTGATGGGCGTGATCGGTTTGCCGGGCGGTACGGACCCCCGCATACCATTCACCGGTGGAGGTTCTGGAGCCGGAAGTGTGGCGGGCGCGGGCGCAGGCCCACCGGCGGCGGGTCGAGGCATGGACGGCGCCCCACCTGGCGCGCCGGGCGCGGGGCGAGACCCATCCCGTCGAGGACTTCCTGTTCACCTACTACGGGTACCGGCCCGCGCGGCTGCAACAGTGGCACCCGGGCGCCGGGGTGGTGCTGAAGGGGGCCCGCGACTTCGGCCGCGACTACGTCGACACCCCCGAAGGAGCCACGCTCGACACCGGGGCGCTGATGGACAGGCGCGGCGCCACCGTCGAGTGGGCCGCACGGCTGCTGGCCGCCACCGCGGAACGCCCGGCGTACTTCGGCTGCTTCGGCCTGCACGAGTGGGCGATGGTCTACCGGACGACGGAGATCCGGCACGAGTCCTGGCCGCTTCGGCTCAGCGGGGAGGAGATCGCCCGGGTCGTGGAAGAACGCGGCGTGCGGTGCAGCCATTTCGACGCCTTCCGCTTCTTCACCCCGCAGGCGCGCCCGCTCAACGCGTTGCAGCCCACGCGGGAGCGGCAGCACGAACTGGAGCAGCCGGGCTGCCTGCACGCCAACATGGACCTGTACAAATGGGCGTACAAGCTGTCGCCGCTGGTGGGCAGCGAGCTGGTCGCCGACTGCTTCACGCTGGCCCGTGACATCCGCGCCGTGGACATGCGGGCCGCCCCCTACGACCTGAGCGCGCTCGGCTACCGGGCGATCCGGATCGAGACACCCGAGGGACGGGCCAAGTACGCCGCCGAACAGCGGGGCTTCGCCGAACGGGCCCGGGTGCACCGGCGACGCCTGCTGGAAGCATGCGAACGCCTCCTGGCCGGCGCCGCCGTCCCCAGCCCCCGCTGACCGGGCCGGGCTCCGGCGTCTGATCCGGACCGGGCGCAGCCCTCCTACACAGCGTCCACGCTCTGGGCGGTCATCGCGAGCAGGACCAGGGCGTCGTGCTCGGCCGTACCGGGTGCGGCCTGATAGACCAGCAGCCGCTGGCCGTCACCGGCGGTGGCGAGCACCTCGTTGGCCAGGGTGAGCGAGCCGATCACCGGGTGCCGGAACGCGGTCCGGCCGCCGCGCTTGACCCACACCTCGTGCCTGCGCCACAGCGCGGCGAACTCACCACTGGCCGCCGACAGCTCGGCGACCAGCGCGGCGGCCTGCTCCGGGGCGGTCAGCTCGGCGGTGTGCAGGTGCGCGACGCTGTTCCTCGCCACCCGGTCCCAGTCGGCGAAGAGCGTCCGCGCGGCCGGGTGCAGGAAGGTGTACCGGATCACGTTGCGCCGCGCGGGCGGCCACTCGCCGAGCCCGGCCAGCAGCGCCACCCCTTCGGGGTTGGCGGCCAGCACGTCGTTGACCTCGTTGAGCACATACGCCGGACCGGGCCGGAGCGAGTCCAGCAGCAGCCGCAGACCCGGCCGGGCCGGTTGCCGGTCGGGGGGCCGGCGGCGCGGCGTCCGCCCGGCGGCCCGGTCGGCCAGGGCGAGCAGGTGGGCGTGCTCGTCGTCGGTGAGCCGCAGGGCCCGGGCCAGCGCGTCCAGCACCGCGTCACTGGGTGCGATCTCCCGGCCCTGCTCGATGCGGGTGTAGTAGTCCACGCTCACCCCGGCCAGCACGGCCAGTTCCTCGCGACGCAGTCCGGGGGTGCGCCGGGCGCCCGGCCCGGTGGGCAGCCCGACGTCGGCCGGGCCGATCCGCCCGCGCCGTACCCGAAGGAACTCCGCCATCGCGTTCACGCCCTCGAGTCTGCCACCGGACGATCGGCCTCCGGGTGGCCGTGTCGCACCCAGGAACCGGGCGGCCTTCCCGGTCCCGGCCGGGCGGCGGAGCCTTGGAGCATGACTGACGCAATGATCATCGGAGGCGGCTCCGGAATGGGCCTGGCCCTGGCCCGCACCCTGCTCGCCGAGGGCATGGACGTGACGATCGCCGGCCGGTCCGCCGACCGGCTCGCCGCGGCCCGCGCGGACCTGGAACGGGACGCGCAGGGCAGGCTCGGCACGGTGACGGCGGACATCGGCCGGGCGGAGGACGTGGCCGGGCTGTTCGACCGGGTGGGACAGGTGGAGCACGTGGTGGTCACCGCGATGGACGCGACCGGGGCGTACGGCCGCAGCGCCGACGTCACCACCGCCACCGCCCGGGCGGTCATCGACACCAAGCTGCTGGGCGCCTGGCTGGTCGGCAGGCACGCGGCCGGGCACGTGACCGGATCGATCACCTACACCTCGGGCGTCAACGCCTACCGGCCGAACGGGTCGAACACGATCGTGGCCGCGGCCAACGGCGCGCTCGCCTCGCTGGCCTGCGGGCTGGCCGTCGAGCTGGCACCCGTGCGGGTGAACGTGATCTCCCCGGGCTGGGTGGACACCCCCATCTGGGACCAGCTCGGCATGGACAGACAGGCCGCCTTCGCCCAAATGTCCGAACGCCTCCCGGCCCGGCGCATCGGCACCCCCGACGACATCGCCCAGGCGTTCCTGTCGGTGATGCGGAACGGGTTCATCACCGCGACGGTGCTGCACGTCGACGGCGGCCATCGCCTGGCCTGAGGACTTCCGATCCGACGAGCCGGGGATGTCCGGACCGGCATCACCGCATGGTCCGGGGAACGGATCGCCTCACCTCGCGGCCGAGGATCGGGCCACCTTCTCGGGTGTGGCCCGCAGCTCTTCCTCCAGCTCCTCGACGACCCGCCGGGTGAGCATCCGCAGCCGCGCCCTGCGCCCGGTCAGCTCCCCGGCGAAGTCCCGCGCCGCCGGACCCGTCCAGACGGCCTCACCGGTGAACGTCGCATGCGCCGGATCCAGCGCCGCCTCCAGCTGCGCCGCGTAAATGCGCACCTTCTCCAGCACCCGCGCCAATTCTTCCCTACGGGGATTAGGGGCCATATCCGGTGGTTCGGGGATCAAACGCTTCCCCTTTCTCCTTGGAACGGCTTGTGCGCTCTCCCGGACGATATGAGATGGTGCGCTCAGACGGCCAGCTCTTTGGAGGGTATCCAATGCCCCGTTCCAACCGAAGCCTTCCCGTACGGCTCGGCGCGACGCTTCTGGCGGCCGGTCTGGCCATGGCCGGATGCAGCGACGACGAACCGACGGCGGCCGAGGCGGGGGCCACTCTCAAGACGCACATTCTGAAGCTTCTCGACGAGGTGAGCGCCCAGGACGTGCAGGTCACCGACCCGGGCGACAAGGACATCCCATGCGGAGACGACAAGGTCAAACGCACCTTCGCCGCAACGGCACCGGATGCGTCTCCGCAGTCAGAGCCTTACACGCTGAACTCCATCATGGTGAGCGTTCTGAAGGACATCGCCGATTACGGCATTACAGAAAGTTCAGGAAAAGTAATCCGCATGGCGCACGAGCCTTCAAGGACCGTGATTCTGCTGGAGTCCACTAAGGGCCGATACTCCGTACGGGGCGAGACCCAGTGCCTCAATCGGTCGTGAGCCCCGATTCCACATAATTCCGCCCACGACTGTAGGCATCTTCTTTCGTACCGTTAAAGGCCGTAGCCTGCCGTGCCACCAGCTCGCCCAGAGAAAGAAGATCACCCTTCCCCATGCCGTTGTCGGCCATCCACTGGTCGAAAGCCTTCGCCCCTGCGGCACCCTGCTTGAGGATGTCCTCGAATGGGCGGAGGCCGCCGTCCGAGTCGGCGATGACGCCGGACGGAGGCGTCCGGGGAGTGAATCCCTGCGTCATTAGAAGCTCGGCCATCTCACGACGGCGCCCCAGCGTCTCCGCCTCATCCGATTCCAGGAGCTCCTTCACCTTCTCCTCCGTTTCCCGGCCGTAGGTGTAGTAGCCGGAAACCCCGGTGGACAGAGCAGTCCAGGTCCTGGGGATGGAGGAGAAGGGATAGATCAGCCCGAGCGCTCCCAGGCCGGCACCCATGAGAAAGCTCTCGGCGTCCTCGGCGTCCTCCGCGCCTTCATCTCCGGGCTTGAGGACCCGTACGGCGGCCGCCAGCTCGGTGCCTCGGACGTTGCCCAGAGCCCCGAACAAATTGTCCAGCGCAGCGATGTTCCCACTGCTCTTCGCAGCATTCGACGCATACGGAAGAACCCTGTGCAGGAACTCCCCCATGCCCTCATCGAAACGGAGCCGCGCGTCGGCGTCACCGGCGAAGGTGGTCATGAAGCGGAAGGCGTCCTCGGGACTCAGCCGGAAGGCGCCCCGTACCCCCGGTGGCGGCGTCCACTCGAAAAGGCCGGGAGTGGTCCGCATGGCGCTGTCCCGGGCCAGATCCGCATCGTTGAGGCTGGCGCCCAGAGTGATCTCCGTGGCGTACGAGCCCGCGATCTCCGCCAGGTGGATCCGGGTCGCGTCGTTCAACGACCACCCGTCCGCCGTGGTCATCACGGTGTAGGCGAAGAACGCCGCCTCCCGGCCGTGCTCGCCGTCCTTCCCGTCGTAGACACCGGAGGCCGCGGCCAGAAGCCGTCCGAAGGCGTCCGCCGTCTCGGGGGTCTTCCGCGCCCGCTCGTTGAGCCCTTCCAGGAACGCGGCCAGCTCGGGTCGGCCGTCCCACTTGTCCGGTAACGGCGGGAGCTGTCCGAAGGGCAGGGAGAAAGTCCGCGGAGCCGGGTCGGGCCCGAACCGGGCCGCCGAGCCGATCGCCAGGCGGGCCGCGGCGGGGTTGTTCCCCAGCGCGTCGAGCAGCCCTGCCAGAGTCGAACCGCTGATCCGGCTGCCGGATCCCAGGGCGGGCCCGGCGACTCCGGCCAGCCACACATCCGGGTAGTCACCGTGGCTCAGCAGGGCGGCGACCGCCTCCATGCCCTCGGTGTCCTCGGCCCTCGTCTTCTCCACGGCCTTCATCACCGCGGCGAACCCGGGAACCTCCACCCCACCGCTGACCGCGGAGGCGAAAGCCGTACCGGCCACACCGAGCGCATCGGGCCGCTCGTCATCGGGCAGGCGGCGTAGAGCGGCGGTGACATGACCGATCCCGGCCGGACCGAGAGCGGCGAAGAACGCGGCGGTGAAGACGGCGTCGTGCCGGTGCGCCTTCAGCTCCCTCAGCACCGCGGCGATCTCGTCGGAGGCGTACGGCCCGGCGAGGCGGAACGCGTCCGGGTCGATGGCGGCGAACCGCCTGCCCAGGTCGGTCCCCTGGCGCCGGGCCTCGGCCGGAGCGAGCAGCGACGCCTCCCGGTAGGGCCGCAGACCCGTGCCGGTCGTCCCGGGCATCTCGGGCCCGGGAGCGGTGATGGTCGCCACCCTCTGACGCAGCCTGGGCAGCTGCTGCTCGACCCAGCCACCGATCTCCCGGATGGGGGCCAGCCCGGCGGCGGGCAGGTCGGCGGCTGTCAGCTCCCGGCGGATGTTCTCGGTCTGCTCAGCGATCACCTGCCCGGCCCGCTCCAGTTCGGCGATGAACCCGTTCATCGACACCGGGTCGATCCCGGAGAACCCCGGTGCGAGCGGCCCGGTCCCCGGCGGCACAGAGGGGGACTCTGTCATGCCGTCCATCATCGGCGACACGAGGGCCGCAGGGCACGTGTGAAGGCGGATTCGGCCAGGACGACACACAGGCGGTACGGCTACCGCCTACAGGGCGTTCACTCCCGGGGCGTCACCGGCAGGGATCGAGGTGCTCGGTGGGTCCGGCCAGCGCGGGGCGGGCGTAGTGGGCGGCGGAGAAGTGGACGCCCGCGGCGCGCTCGGCGAGGGCGAGAGCCCGGCGGACGGGGTCGTCGGGGAATTCGAGCT
Source organism: Paraplanobispora siamensis (assembly GCF_016863175.1). Taxonomy (GTDB): domain Bacteria; phylum Actinomycetota; class Actinomycetes; order Streptosporangiales; family Streptosporangiaceae; genus Planobispora; species Planobispora siamensis. Next base: position 106,993 of record NZ_BOOJ01000036.1, on the reverse strand, counting down.
GGTCGCCGTCGACGTTCATCCCGAGGTCCTCGACATCGGCCCGGAGCCGGTCGGGATCGGATCCTTCCCGGAGGGAGTAGGAGTACAGGCCGAACGTGGTGACCGCCTGACCGTCGACGCAGTAGGCGAAGCTCTCGTTCTCGCTGGTCGCGAGGACGGCGGCCGCGAACGTGCCCGCGGACAGCGGACCTGCCAGAGCTGGACGAGTAAGTCCTAAAGCAGCAGGCGGGTACGGCAGCGCGTACCGGGCGGGTGAGCCCACCCCTGAGGCGTCTCCCCGGTGGGCCGGGTTTGCCCGCCCCACGCTGACCGCCGCGACCTGGCACGACCGGGTCACCGGCCGGCCCGTCACCCGGTCACTGATCGCCTACGCCACTGACCGGACTTCGGACTCATCCGTTTAGGCGGTGCGGGCATCGTGTGCTTCACGGTTGGTGAGGACTTCGTCCATGTGCGTCTCGGCCCAGTCCTTGAGCCCGCGCATCAGGTGGTGCAGTGACAGGCCGAGTTCAGTGAGCTCGTAGGAGACCGTGACGGGGACGGTGGGGGTCGCGGTGCGCGTGATGAGACCGTCGCGCTCCAGGGAACGCAGCGTCTGGGTGAGCATCTTCTGGCTGACGCCCGCAAGCAGCCGGGACAGCTCCGAGAAGCGCATCGCCCGAGGCTCACCCGGGCGGTCTGCGTCGGTCTGGGGCAGAGCGCCGTCGCGCCCTGCACGGCGGCTCGCGTCACTCCGGGGAACCCCGCCACCGAGTGCGCACAGGATCAGAGCGACCCATTTGTCGGAGATCAGATCGAGCAGTTTCCGGCTCGGGCACACGGCCAGGAACGCGTTGTACTCGATCTTGGCCTGGACTCTCTTCTCGGCTGCCGTGGTTGTGCTCATCGTCCACTCCTGTCACCTGCGGGTTACCAAGGCACTCTGAAGTGCCCACTTCCCATTGGAGAGTTGCACAACAATTATGAAGTTAGGCGCCGTGAGGCACCAGTGCTGAGATCGACATGAAAGACAAGAGGCATGAGCACACTCTCCCTTTCGCTTCCCGGTGGCATCTGGGCTCTGGGTGATCTGACCGTCACCCGCTTCGGCTATGGTGCGATGCAACTCGCGGGCCCGTGGGTCATGGGGCCGCCCGCCGACCGGGACGGCGCGATCGCCGTCCTGCGCGAGGCCGTCGACCTCGGGATCACCCACATCGACACCAGCGACGCCTACGGCCCGCGCATCACCAACCGACTGATCCGCGAAGCGCTGCATCCTTACCCGGAGTCGCTGCACATCGTGACGAAGGTCGGCGCGCGGCGGGATGAGCGGGGCGGGTGGCCGACGGCGCGGCAGCCGGACCAGTTGCGTCGCCAGGTCGAGGAGAACCTCGAGTCCCTCGGACTCGAGGCGCTGGACCTGGTGAACCTCCGGCTCGGCAACGCCGAGGGGCCTCAGACGGGCTCGATCGCCGAAGCGTTCGAGACGCTCGTCGAACTCCAGAGGCAGGGCGTCATCCGTCACCTCGGTGTGAGCAACGCCACCGCCGAACAGGTCGCCGAAGCTCAGAGCATCGCGCCGATCGTGAGCGTGCAGAACATGTACAACCTCGCCCACCGCCACGACGACGAGCTGATCGACCGGCTCGCCGCCGAACACATCGCCTACGTGCCGTTCTTCCCGCTCGGCGGGTTCAGCCCTCTCCAGTCCTCCGCGCTCTCCTCGATCGCCGCCCGGCTGGAGTCCACCCCCATGTCGGTTGCCCTGGCCTGGTTGCTGCACAGGTCACCGAACATCCTGCTGATCCCTGGAACCTCCTCGCTCGCGCACCTGCGCGAGAACATCACCGGCGCCCGGCTCTCACTGTCCGACGAAGACCTCGCCGAGCTGGACAAGATCGGACGCGAGTGACTCCCTCCGGGGCCTGCCGTACCGAGCCTGTGTCCGACAGCCAGGCCGACGGCGTACGGCTGCGCACCCCCGGAAACGGTCAACGGCGCCTGGTCCGGGGAACCCCCTGGTCAGGCGCCGTTTCTCAGGATGGGCGGAGAGCGTGGGATTCGAACCCACGAGGACCGTCGCCGGCCCTAGCGGTTTTCAAGACCGCCGCCATCGTCCACTAGGCGAGCTCTCCCGGTGGCGCGTCCCGGGGGACGCGTCAGATTGAACCTTAGCGCTTCATCGGGCGGGCCGGGTGGCGCCCTGGCGATCACGCCACCCGGTCCGGGGTCAGTTCTGGGGCGGGGCGAAGCCGTCGCCCACGGAGGCGGCCAATTGGAGGTAGGACTCGCGGGTGGCGGGCTGCAGTCTCTCGAGGTCGATCTCGGCGCCCTCTTCGAGGTGGGGGTCGTAGGGGACGCGGATGACCGCGCGGCAGCGGGCGGCGAAGTGGGCTTCCAGGCGGTCGAGGTCGACGGTGGACTTCGACCGGGGGCGGACGCTGCACAGCACCACCGTGGCGGCGCGGACGAGATGCTCGTAGTGGTGGGCCTCCAGCCAGTCCAGGGTCGCCGAGGCGGCCCTGGCGCCGTCCACGGACGGGGAGCTGACCAGGACGAGCTGGTCGGCCAGGCCGAGGACGCCGGACATGGCCGAGTGGAGCAGGCCGGTGCCGCAGTCGGTGATGCAGATCGAGTAGAAGTTCTCCAGGACCTGGGCCACCGACTGGTAGTCGGACGCGCTGAAGGCCTCGGACACCGACGGGTCGCGGTCGGAGGCGAGGATCTCCAGGCGGGACGGGGCCTGCGAGGTGAAGGCCCGGATGTCGACGTAGCGCTTGATCTGGCCGCGCTCGTTGAGCAGGTCGCGGACGGTGGCGGCGGTCTCCAGCTCGACCTTGTCGGACAGCGTGCCGCGGTCGGGGTTGGCGTCGACCGCGATCACCCGGTCACCGCGGACCTGGGCCAGGGTGGCGCCCAGGCCGACCGTGGTGGTGGTCTTGCCGACACCGCCCTTCAGGCTCAGTACGGCCACGCGGTGGTGGCCGGTCGCCACGGGGGTGCGGGCGCGGCCGACGAGCTCCCTGCGGCGGCGCACCTCGGGGGACTCGCCCGGCTTGATCAGGCCGGCCGAGGCCTTGTAGACGAGCTTGCGCCAGCCGCCGGAGGGCCCGTTGCGGCGGCCTCTGAGCAGCGACTCGGGGTCGAGGCTGTCGGCCGACGGCCGGGGGGCCCCGCCGAGGTTCGTCTGCCGCGCCGGGGAGGCGAAGGCGTGCGGCTGGGGGGTCTGGCGACGGCGCGGCTGGTACGGCTCGCGCACGCTCTCGGCCGTGTCCCGTTCGGGCCCGGAACGGCCGGGAGCGGAGGCCTTCGCCTCAGCGGAGGCCTTCGCCTCCTGCTCGCGGGCGAAGGCCGCATCCCCGCCGGACGCGAACGTCTCGCTCCTCTCGGGCCCGAAGACCGCGCCCCGGTCGCGGGGGAAGGCCTTGGTGTCGGAGGGGTCGGGGTCGAACATGCTCGGAGCGGGGCCCTCGGCGGCCGGCGCGGGCCGTTCGGGACCGAAGGCGGCGGGAGGCTCCGGCCAGGAGCCTCCGGGCGCGAACCGGTCGTGCACGGACTCGGTGGTGCCGCGCGCGGAGCGGTCGTATCCGGGGTCGGTGTCGCCCCGGTCGAAGCGGTCGGCGGCCTGCTCACCCTCGGACGCGCCACCGAAGGACTCGGCACCGCCAAAGCGCTCGGCACCGCCGAAGGGCTCGGCGCCGCCGAAGGGCTCGGCGCCGCCAAAGCGCTCGGCGCCGCCGAAACGCTCGCCACCGCCGAAGTGCCCGGTCTCGCGCTCAGCGTCGCCGAAGTGCTCAGGGCTCCCGGACGGCTCCGCGTCCTGCTCGGCGCCACCGGAAACGAATCGGTCGGCCTCCTGCTCGGCGTGGCCGGCGGGACGCTCGGTCTCCGGCTCGGCCGCGCCGCCGAATCCCCCGGTGTCCGGCCCGGTGCTCCAGCGCCCGGTCTCCTGCTCGCCGTTCGCGGCGAACGGCTCCGCGCCGGGAACCGGCGGCCTGACGGACGGGAGCGTGAAGGACTCCGGCTGCTCGGGCGCGGTGCGGCGGGGCTCCTCGAACAGGCCCCGGGAGGACTCTCTCTCGGACCTCTCCGATCCGGCGAAGTCGCCGCCGTCCGCGGGACCGTAGCCGACGTCCTCCTGGCGGGGCAGCGGCTTGAGCGGCGCCAGGAAGGCGTCGTTGTCGGCCGGAGCGGGCGCGGAGGGGGCTGAGGGGAGGGTGAACGAGCCCGCCGCCTCGGCGGCCTCCAGCCACTCGGCCGCGTCGGCCTCCTCGGCCTGACGCTCCGACGGCGGGTCGGCGACGGTCACGGACGGGCTCGTGGAACCGCGGTCCGGGTCGGCGGCCGTGCGGAACAGCGGCGAGGAGGCAGGGTCCGGCTCCGTGGGCACCAGGCTCCACGGGTCCTGCGGATATGGAGAGACGACGGCGTCGTCAGAGGTCGTGGCGACCTTGGCGGTCACCGCGATCGGTGCCTCCTCCTGCTCCTTGATGGCGTCAAGCCAGGCGAGCTGTTCCTCGAGAGATTCCTCACGATCGTGTCGTGCCACCGTGTTCCCCCTCGGGATGGGCTAAAGGGGCAGCAAACACATTGAAGATTAACGCCACGTGTTCTCTTCAATGCGGGCAACCACCGAGTTGGGTTCCCCGATAGCGTGAGCCGCATGCACGCCATCGTGATCGACAGGCCCGGCGGGCCCGAGGTCCTCTCCTGGCGGGAGGTCCCCGACCCTCGTCCCGAACGGGGCGAAATCATCATCGACGTCGCCGCCTCGGCGGTCAACCGGGCGGACCTGTTGCAACGGCAGGGTTTCTACGACCCGCCCCCCGGAACCCCGCCGTACCCGGGGCTGGAGTGCTCGGGGGTCGTCAGCGAGGTGGGCCCGGATGTGATCGGTTTCACTCCGGGCGACCGGGTGTGCGCTCTCCTGGCCGGCGGCGGATACGCCGAGCGGGTGGCCGTCCCCTGGCAGCAGGTCATGCGCGTCCCCGAGCGGGTGGACCTGGTCGACGCGGCCGGGCTGCCCGAGGTCGCGTGCACGGTCTGGTCCAACGTGTTCATGACCGCGCGGCTCAGGAAGGGCGAGACCCTGCTCGTGCACGGCGGCGCCAGCGGGATCGGCACCTTCGCCATCCAGCTGGCCAAGGCCTTCGGCTCGCGCGTCGCGGTCACCGCGGGCTCACCCGAGAAGATCGCCAGGTGTCTGGAGCTGGGTGCGGACGAGGGCGTCGACTACCGCCGGGAGGACTTCGCGGAGAAGGTCCAGGCCGACGTGATCCTCGACATCATCGGCGGGCGATACCTGCAGCAGAACGTCAGGGCGCTCAAGACCGGCGGGCGGATCGTGGTGATCGGGATGCAGGGCGGGTCCAAGGGCGAGCTCGATCTGGGCGCCCTGCTCGTCAAGCGCGCCTCGGTGCACGGGACCACGCTGCGCGCGCGGCCGGTCGACGAGAAGGGCGTCATCGTGCGCGGCGTCGTGGAGAACGTCTGGCCCCTGGCCGACGCCGGGGTGATCCGCCCGGTGGTGCACGCGCGGGTGCCGATGAGCGAGGCCGCCCGGGCGCACGAGATCATGGAGTCCGGAGAGCACGTCGGGAAGGTCATCCTGACGAACACCCCGTGAGCGGGGACGGGGAAACGTGTCGGCCCCCGTACCGTCTCGCGGCGGTACGGCAGTTAGTAGGTTGAGGTCATGAACGCAGAGGAGAACACCCCGCACATCGTTGTCGTGGGTCCCCAGGGCGTCCAGTCCCAGGACGACGGCGACGAGCGGTCGATCACTGATCTTGTCGAGCAGCCCGCCAAGGTGATGCGCATCGGCAGCATGATCCGCCAGCTCCTCGAGGAGGTCCGGGCCGCTCCGCTGGACGAGGCCAGTCGCAAGCGGCTCAAGGAGATCCACCAGAGCTCCATCAAGGAGCTCGAGGACGGCCTGGCACCCGAGCTGGTGGAGGAGCTGGAACGCCTGTCGCTCCCCTTCACCGAGGAGGAGAACGGCACCCCGCCCAGTGACGCCGAGCTGCGGGTCGCGCACGCGCAGCTGGTCGGCTGGCTGGAGGGTCTGTTCCACGGGATACAGACCACGTTGTTCGCCCAGCAGATGGCCGCCAGGGCCCAGCTGGAGAACATGCGCAGGGCGCTGCCCGGCGGCGCCTCCCTGCAGGAGGGCCACCCGCCGGCGAGCTCCGGCCCCTACCTGTAGGACCCGCAGGACCCTGCAGGTCCGCAGGAGTCCGGAGCAAGCCACCCGCCTGTCAGGTCCCCCGGTGCGCCGAGGGCTCGCCGAGGGGCTCCTGCGGCGTGTCCTGGAAGAGCTCCTCCAGGATCCGGGCGACCCCGTCCTCGTCGTTGGCCGCGGTCACGTGGTGCACCGCGGCCAGCACCTCGGGATGGGCGTTGGCGACGGCGTAGGCCGTACCGGCCCATCGCAGCATCGGCAGGTCGTTCGGCATGTCCCCGAAGGCCACCACGCTGTCCGAGCCGATCTGCTGCGCCTCCGCGAGCTCGGCCAGCGCCGACGCCTTCGTCACGCCGTGGGCGCTCATCTCGATCAGGGCCCGGCCGCTGGAGTGGGTGGGCGTCACCAGATCGCCCACCACCCCGCACACGGCCGCCTGGAGGATGTCGGGGTCCATCCGGGGATGCAGGGCCAGAAGTTTGGCGCACGGGCGTGAGGTGAGTGTGTCGGTTCCGACACGGAGCCCGGCGACCGCCTTGCGGTCCCAGCCGCCCAGGCGGAAGTCCGACTCGTGGGCGAAGCCGCCCTCGTACTCCACGGAGAACGACAGTTCGGGGACCTTGTCGCGCAGCCGTCTCACCACCTCCTCCAGCACGTCCGGCTGGATGAGGCGCGACTTCACGATCTGCTCGGTGTGCAGGTCGTACACCAGGGCGCCGTTGGCGCATATGGCCAGCCCCCGGTGGTGTACGGCGCCCGCGACGGTGTGCATCCACCGGGGCGGGCGGCCGGTGACGAAGACCAGCGTGGCACCGGCGTTCTCGACGCGGGCGAACGCGGCGGCGGTACGGGGCGAGACGGTGCCGTCAGAGCGCAGAGCGGTGCCGTCGAGGTCGGTGGCGACGAGCCGGGGACTTCCCATAACAGGTCCCAGTGTGCACTGTGATCCTCCCGGCGCCAGTGCCGGGACCCGTACGGCGAGGAATCTTCCTGATGGCGGGAACATACGGCCCCGGGATAGTGTTAGATGTGATGGCGTTGTATTAGCTGATCCCGTAGTGCATGACCAGAGCTGAGATCTGAGCCACCCGGGGCCCCGCTGTACGACACACGGGGGTTCACGAGGTGTGAATCCCATAGCTTCAAATCCTGAGGGAGAGCTTTAATGGCTCAGGGAACCGTCAAGTGGTTCAACGCTGAAAAGGGCTTCGGCTTCATCGCACCGGACGGCGGTGCGCCGGACGTGTTCGTGCACTTCTCCGAGATCGTCGGCAACGGCTACCGTAGCCTCGAGGACGGCCAGCGGGTCGAATTCGAGATCACGCAGGGTCAGAAGGGCCCGCAGGCCTCGCAGGTCCGCGCCGTCTGATCCCCAGACCTGATAACCACAGAGGCGAGGTTTCGCTTACCGCGAACCTCGCCTCTGTGTTTTTCGGTCCTGCCCGGACAACTGCCTTGAAGGGCCGTTTCCGGGCAGGTACGGCAAATCTTCATAGATGAACCGTAATAGAACTCTCTGGAGCAAATCCGTCAGAGCTCCGTGAACACGGGCTCAAGCGCGGTAGACCAGCCCCGACAGCCGCCAGGCCAGATTCCGGCGGAACCCGGCCACGTGCGCCAGAGCGCGCAGCACGAGGTTGCGGACCGGGCGAATGCTCCTGCTCAGGGTCGCCAGCCGGGTGAGACGCCCGGCGAACGCGACCACCTGCTCGGCGACCGGCCTGCGGACGGCCCCGTAGGCGTCCAGGGCGGCCTCGTCCCCCTTCAGCGCCGCGCTGAGCGCCTCGCCCAGCACCGTGGCGTCCTGGATCCCGGTGTTCATCCCCTGGCCGCCCGCGGGGCTGTGGACGTGGGCGGCGTCCCCGGCCAGGACCACCCGCCCGGCCCGGTAGGCGTCGGCCACCCGGTGGTGGACCCGGAACCGCGATCCCCAGATGACCTCGTGCACCACCACGGGGTCCCGCTGCGGCCCCCTGGCGTCCAGGAGAGCCTGGACGAAGGCCGCATCGGGTACGGCGGGCGCCTCGTCCACGGTCGCCACGATCCGGTGGCTCCCTCCGGGCAGGGGAGCGACCACGACGAGTCCGGCGGGTGAGAAGTACAGGACGACCTCGTCGGCGGGCACCCCGCCGCCGAGCCGGACGTCGGCCAGGCTGAACGACTCGGCGTACTGCCCGCCGGTGAAACCGATGCCCGCCTGCTCGCGGACGGTGCTGTGCATGCCGTCCGCACCGACCAGATACCTCGCCCGCACGGCGCTCCCGTCGGTCATCGTCGCCGTCACCCCGTCGTCGTCCTGGACGAGGCTCTGAAGCGTGTACGGCCTGGCGACGCGGGCGCCCAGCTCGGTCAGGCGCTCCAGCAGGATCCGCTCGGTCTCGGCCTGGGAGATCATCAGGGTGTAGGGGTAGGCGGTGGGGAGCCGGTCGAACTCGACCGGGACGAGCAGCCGGTCTCGGTCCCTGATGGTGAACCGGCGGGCGTGGATGCCCAGGCCGGTCAGGCGGCCCGAGACCCCCAGCGGCTCCAGGACCTCCAGCGTCCTGGCGTGGACCACCGCGGCCCGCGAGGTGTTGTCGCCTGCGGCCTGGTTGTCGACGACGGTCACGTCGTGACCCTGGCCGGCGAGGGAGACGGCGACGGTGAGGCCGGTCGGGCCGGCGCCGACGACGAGAACGTCCGTGCTGGTGGGGAGCATTTCGACCTCCGGTGAGCGATGCCAACGGTTGTTTGCCAACGTCCGTTGGCTTAACTGTGCGCCTACCGGCTGGCGATGTCAACACCTGTTGGCCTACAGTTGTTGGCATGAGGAGATCCTCGGAGGACACCAAGGCCGTGATCCTGACCGCGGCCCGCGAGCGGTTCGCCGCCGACGGCTACGAGAAGGCGACCATCCGCGCCATCGCCGCGGACGCGGAGATCGACCCGTCCATGGTCATGCGCTACTTCGGCAGCAAGGACAAGCTGTTCGCCGCGGCGGCGGAGGTGGACCTGCGGCTCCCCGACCTGACCGCCCTGCCCCGCGAGACCGTGGGAGCGGCGCTCGCCGCCCACTTCCTCGACCGGTGGGAGGAGGACGAGGGGATGATGATCCTGCTGCGCACCGGTGTCACCAACGAGGCCGTCGCCGGGCGCATGCGCGGGATCTTCGCCGCCCAGCTCGGCCCGGCGGCCGCCGCGCTCTGCGGCGACCCCGCCCAGGCCCCCGCACGGGCCGGTCTCGCCGCCTCCCAGGTGCTGGGCATGGCCCTGTGCCGCTACGTGCTCCGCCTGCCGCCCGTCGTCGCCCTGTCCCGCGAGGAGATCGTGCACTGGCTGGGCCCGACCCTCCAGCGCTATCTCACCGAGTGAGCCGCGCCCGCTCTACGGGTACGGTGACGCCGGGACACGGAGCGGACACGGCTTGATCACAAGAACCGTCACGCGCCGAACCGGACCCCCTGCCACGATGTCCATCCCAGCATGAGGCATCTGTCCGGTTCGGCGCCGACCTGGCTCGGTCATCCGGCGACCGTGATCGCCACCTTCGTCCTGCTGACCAACGACCACCTGCTCAAGCACCTGTGGCCCGGCCTCGTCACCGGAAAACTCGGCGACCTCACCGGCCTGATCGCCGTGACCGCCGCCGCGCCGGAGAGCTACCCGCCCCCGGAACTCAACCTGGGGGCGGAGCGCGTCACGGGGATCTTCGCCGGTCTCCTCACCTTCCTGGCCGGAACCGCCGCGGCCTGCCGCCACAGGAAATCCACCGTCGTCTTCGCCGCGATCGCTTCCGCGTTCGTCTCAGCCGGCTTCCTGATCACCCTCCAAGGCGCAGGGCGCCCGTACCTGATCGTGAACCTGCCGTTCGTCCTGGGAGGCGCCTGCGCCCTGCTGGGCATGATCTTCGCGATCGTCACGGCCGTCGCGGCACGTCCACGCGGCTGGACGTGGCTCTTCCTCCTCGTCACCCCGCCGGCCACCATGCTCACCGTCTGGAGCCTCTTCTCCGGATGGCTCCGGGGCACGCCCGAGTATTACTCGACGGCGGTGTGGCTCTCCTGCCTCGCAGTGATCATCGGCGTGGCGACCACGGTGACGGCCGGCCACCGGGGCCGCAGACCCATCGTCCGGGAGGACTCGCGGCTGGAGATCGTGACCGGCGAAGACAGCGAGGACCCGGCATGATGCCCTCAGCCGATTCGACGGCGCCTCGGAACACATCGGGCTCGGCCGGGGACTCGCCCGTATCGGCGTCGGCGTGGTACTCGGCTGCCTCGGCGCTGGCGTGGATCGGTCATCCGGTGACCGTGATCGCCACCTTCGTCCTGCTGATCAACGACCACCTGCTCAAGCATCTGTGGCCCGGCCTCGTCACCGGCAAGCTCAGCGACCTCGCCGGCCTGATGGTCGCCCCGCCCCTGCTCGCTCTCGCCCGCGTCCCCGCCCTCGCCGCCGTGATCGCCACCGGCCTCGGTTTCACCCTGGTCAAGACCACGCAAGCCGGCGCCGAGGCCGCCTCGCAAGCCTGGACCCTGCTCGCCGGACCCTCCCGGGTCCTGGCCGACCCCACCGACCTGATCACCCTGCCCGCCCTGGCCGCCGCCTGGCTCATCTGGCGCCGCTGCCAGTCCGAGCAGGCCGTACGGCGAGCCCGCACCCTCATCATCGTCCCCATCGCCCTGATCGCCGTCACCGCCACCGCGCCGGAGGGAGCGTCACGCTGGAGCGCGACGACCGGGGTCTCCGTCGACGGTGACGCGATCACCGTCTTCTTCGAGAGCGACTATGACGGCCCCTACGTCTCCCGGGACGGCGGGCAGACCTGGGAGGTCCCGCCGCCGCGGTCGACCCCGGTGGTCTATCCCCGGCCGCGCCCCAGGACCCAGGACTGTGTTCCCGGCGAGCCCGCCCACTGCTACCGCGTCGACCCGCCCCGACTGGCCGTGCAGGAGTCCCGGGACGGCGGGCGGACCTGGAGCGCGGCCTGGCAGCTCTCGGAGGGGCGGGAGGACATGCTGCGACGGCGTTACGGTCCCGCGGGTGAACACCTCTGGACGGGTTCCCAGGCCATCGCGGTGCAGAAGACGGCCGGGGGCCACGTGGTGGTCGCGGCGAACGGCAGCGACGGCATCGCCGTACGGGATGAGAGCGGGGCCTGGCAGCGGCTCGGCGCCTCCGGCGACGGTTTCTCCCCGGAGGCCGCGGAGTCCCTGCGGCCGTCGGACGTCAACCTGGAGCCCGAGCGCACCATGGGGTTCTTCGCCGGGCTGCTCGTGTTCCTGGCCGGAGTCGGCGCGGCCTTCCGTTCCGGGAAAGCCGCCGTCGTCTTCGCCGTGATCGCTTCAGCGCTCATCTCGGCCGGCTTCCTGATGACTCTCCGGGGTATGGGCGAGCCGTACCTGATCGTGAATCTGCCGTCCATTCTGGGAGGCGCCTGCGCCCTGCTGGGCCTGATCTTCGCGGTCATCGCGGCCATGGCGGTACGCCCGAACGGCTGGACGTGGCTCTTCCTCCTCGTCACCCCGCCGGCCACCATGCTCACCGTCTGGAGCCTCTTCTCCGGATGGACCCAGGGCGCTCCCGACGACTACTCGACGGCGGTGTGGCTCTCCTGCCTCGCAGTGATCATCGGCGTGGCGACCACGGTGACGGCCGGCTACCGAGGCCGCAGACCCATCGCCCGGGAGAACTCGCGGCTGGAGATCATGACGGGCGGAGATCCCGAGGATCCGGCATGAGGTGTCCACCCGGTGCGACGCTGGCGTGGATCGGTCATCCGGTGACCGTGATCGCCACCTTCGTCCTGCTGATCAACGACCACCTGCTCAAGCATCTGTGGCCCGGCCTCGTCACCGGCAAGCTCAGCGACCTCGCCGGCCTGATGGTCGCCCCGCCCCTGCTCGCTCTCGCCCGCGTCCCCGCCCTCGCCGCCGTGATCGCCACCGGCCTCGGTTTCACCCTGGTCAAGACCACGCAAGCCGGCGCCGAGGCCGCCTCGCAAGCCTGGACCCTGCTCGCCGGACCCTCCCGGGTCCTGGCCGACCCCACCGACCTGATCACCCTGCCCGCCCTGGCCGCCGCCTGGCTCATCTGGCGCCGCTGCCAGTCCGAGCAGGCCGTACGGCGAGCCCGCACCCTCATCATCGTCCCCATCGCCCTGATCGCCGTCACCGCCACCGCGGCGGTGCCCCCGCCTCCCGACGCGACCACGGTCGTCAGCGACGGTGAGGCGATCACCGTTTTCGACGGGCACGGAGCGGACTACGGCCCGATCACGTCCCGGGACGACGGCCGGACCTGGGTCCGGCAGCCGGCCCCCGCTCCCGGCCCGGGCTCGTCTCCAGGCTCGTCTCCGGGCCCGTCCGCCCCGGCTGCGCGCACCCCGGACGCGGGTCCGGCGTCGACCTCGCCCGCCCGGCCGGTGTCCCCGGTGCCCGAGAGCTGTGTCCCCGGCGAGCCCGGCCACTGCTACCGCGTCGTCCGTGGCCGTCTGGCCGTACAGGAGTCACGCGACGACGGGGGGAGCTGGAAGATCGCGTGGGAGGTTCCCGAGGACCGCGAGGAGATACTCCGGCGGGTCTGGGACGGCACGTCATGGAAGCAATGGGGCTCCGTGGCCGTCGCGGTGCACGCCACCCCGGACGGCCACGTGGTGGTCGTGGCCAACGGCAGCGACGGCATCGCCGTACGGGACGCGGACGGCGCCTGGCGGCGCCTGGGCTTCTCCGCCGACGGCCGTTCGCTCTCCACAGAGGCGGCGATCCCGCTCAACGGAGCGGATCCCGACCTGACATGGGAATATGCGATGGGCCTGTTCGCCGGGTTGATCGTTTTCCTGGCCGGGATCGCCGTGGCCCGCCGTCGTCACGCCCCCGGCCACGGTTACGCGGCCGCCGCCTACACCCTGGCCTCCGTCGGCCTCCTCATCGCGATCACCTTGGACGGGGACCTGTTCTCGCCCATCACGACCATGGCGGCTCTGACCTTCGCCGTGGTGAGCGTGGCGTTCGCGATCGTCGCGGCCCGCCCGGCACGCATGCGCGCCTGGGCGTGGTCCTGCGTTCTGACGGCGTCCGCAGGCACCACGCTGGCGATCTGGGCCCTCTTCCTCGGCTGGGTCTCGGGAACCCCGGGCGGCTACGGAACGGCGGTGGCGTTCTCCTGCTCCGCCACCGTCATCGGGCTGGCGGGGTCGGCACTGGCCGGATGGGAAGGCCGGAGGGGCCCGGTTCGCGGAGACCGTCCGTGAGGCCCCGGGGCCCGCCGCGGCGGGCCCCGGGGATCGCGGGACTTACTTGGCCGGCTCCAGGACGTCGAGACCGACGTAGGGGCGCAGGGCCTTGGGCACCACGACCGAGCCGTCGGCCTGCTGGTGGTTCTCCAGGATGGCGACGATCCAGCGGGTGGTGGCCAGCGTGCCGTTCAGCGTGGCGACGTGCTGGGGCTTGCCGCCGGAGTCACGGAAGCGCACGCCCAGGCGGCGGGCCTGGAAGTCGGTGCAGTTGGAGGTCGAGGTCAGCTCGCGGTAGCGGCCCTGGGTCGGGATCCAGGCCTCGCAGTCGTACTTGCGCGCGGCCGAGGTGCCGAGGTCGCCCGCGGCCGTGTCGATGATGCGGTAGGGCACCTCGATCTTGGCGAGCATCTCCTTCTCCCAGGCGAGAAGGCGCAGGTGCTCCTCGTGCGCGTCCTCGGGACGGCAGTAGGAGAACATCTCGACCTTGTCGAACTGGTGGACCCGGATGATGCCCCGGGTGTCCTTGCCGTACGAGCCCGCCTCCCTGCGGAAGCAGGACGACCATCCGGCGTAGCGGTACGGCAGCGCGGAGCCGTCGAGGATCTCGTCGGCGTGGTAGGCCGCCAGCGGCACCTCCGAGGTGCCGACCAGGTAGAGGTCGTCATCGGGCAGGCGGTAGATCTCCTTGTCGTGGGCGACGTGGAAACCGGTGCCCTGCATGGCCTCGGGCTTGACCAGGACAGGCGTGATCATCGGGGTGAACCCGGCCTCGACCGCCTGCTGCATCGCCATGTTGAGCAGGCCGAGCTGGAGCCGGGCGCCGACGCCCTTGAGGAAGAAGAACCGCGAGCCCGAGACCTTCGCGCCGCGCTCCATGTCGATGGCGCCGAGCAGCTCGCCCAGCTCCAGGTGATCACGGGGCTCGAAGTCGAAGGCGCGCTTCTCGCCGATCTCCTCGAGCACGACGTAGTCGTCCTCGCCGCCCTGCGGGGCGCCCTCCTCGACGATGTTGGGCACCGTCTGCAGGACCTCGTCGAGCTCGGCCGCCAGCTTCTCGGCCTCGGCCTCCAGGGCCTTCACCTGCGCGGCGAGGTCCTTGGCGCGGTTCAACAGCGCCGTCTTCTCCTCACCGGACGCCTTCGAGACCGACTTGCCCATGGTCTTCTGCTCGGCGCGCAGCGACTCGAACGAGGCCAGCGCGGAGCGGCGGCGCCCGTCGAGGTCGAGCAGCGTATCGACGACAGAGTCGTCCTCACCGCGGGCACGCTGCGACGCCCGTAGCCGGTCGGGATCCTCACGAAGGGTACGCAGGTCAATCACAGACATAGGCTACCGATGTACGGACGGCACCCGCGTGGATATATCGCCTACCGGAGCGCCTTCAGGTTGAGGACGCGCGAAACTCCGGCGCTCTCCACCCTCCAGCCGACCAGCCCGCCCTCGCGGGACAGATCGATGATCCGCAGGCTGCCGGCGTTCTCCGGCTCCCGGAACGCCGCCGCGGTCCCGCCCTCCAGGTCCACCACCAGCAGCCGGGAGGGCGCGAAGACCCGCCCCGTCGGCGTCTCCGGAGGCGCGAACGTCCCGTCCCGCATCTCCTTCAGCGCCTCTTCGATGCTCTTCTCTGCAGCTCCGCCGGGCGGGTCGGGCCTGAGCAGCTTCCGCATCTCCTCCAGCACCACGAACCGGTCGAGCCGGGGCCCCTCCCTCCCGGCGGGGGCCGGGCACCACAGCACGTCCAGCCCCGCCGGGAAGTTCACCACCCCCGACCCGTCCTGTCGCTGGGCGAAACGCCGGACGCCTTCGATCCCCAGCTCGGTGTCCCCCGGTATGAAGGCCAGCCCGACGCACCAGCTGGGGGAGCAGGTCTCCAGCGTGCCGGCCGCGGGGACGGGGACCCTCCGCTCGCCGGTCTCCAGGTTGACCAGCGGCCGACGGGTGACGTCGGCGAAATCACCCTCGGCGAGATTGTCGGAATCCCTCCCGGGCATCGCCCAGGGCCAGGAGACCAGGTCGAGTCCCTCACTCCCGGCGACGAGCTCCGGCGCGCCTCCGGCCGATGACATCCTGAGGACACCCCGGAAGCCGGCGGCCGGATGGACCCTTCCGGAGGCGCCGGTGAAGAGTACGGAGTCCCCCGCCACCGCGAGCTCCGCCTTCCACAGCTCGTGGTTCTCGTCGAAGGTCAGCAGCAGCCTCGGCCCGCCTCCGGTACGCGGCATCGTCCACACCTGTCTGACCTGGCTCTTATCGCCCCGGCTCGCGGTCGTCGCCCAGACCAGGTGATTCTCCCCCACCTCCACCTGGGTGACCGTGAAGCCGCTCAGACCCGGGTCCACGGAGTGGACGGCCAGCACGGACGCCTGCCGGGACTCCGTGGAGAACACCTCCAGCCGCACCTGACGGCCGGCGTCTCCGGCACCCTGCCCGCTCTCGGCGTTCCCGGGGCTCTGCGTGCCTTCCGCGCTCTCGGCGGCCAGCAGGATGTGCCCGGCGTCGAGTGCGGCCACCGGCCGGTAGGACAGCCCGTCGGCGGCCCGGACCGGAACCTCGACCAGGGCGTGCGGCCAGACCTCCTCGACCGGCCGGGCGTCCCGGATCGCCCTCTCGGTGAGGGGAGGGGCCGGCGTGACCACGGTGGCAGGCGTCGCAGGCACGGCGGGCAGCTGCCGTACCGCGCCGGTCAGGGTCACCATCAGCAGGGCCAGCGCGCCCGCGGCGAGCAGCGCCGGAGAGTGGGGGATCCGGCCTCGACGGCCGGGCCCGGAGGGAAAAGGTTCCATGGCGCCTCCCCGTCATAAGGTTGAACGGGTCACGGCGCCTTTCTGTTACGAGCTCAAGGAGATTTCCGGCGGATCAGACCTGACCGGTCCTGATCCTGGCCAGCCAGCCGGCGGCCTCGGCGAAGTCGGCGTCGGCCGTGCCCCGCTTGATCTGGGGGGACAGGCGGTCGGCGCGCGGGTAGCTGCCGAGGAAGCGCACGTCGGCGCAGACCCGGTGAAGGCCGGAGATCGCCTCGCCGACCCGGGCGTCGGCCACATGGCCCTCGAAGTCGAAGTGGAAGAAGTAACGGCCGATGCCGTCGCCGGTGGGCCGCGACTCGATGCGGGTCAGGTTGACCCCGCGCACCGCGAACTCGGTCAGCATCTCCAGCAGCGCGCCCGGGTGGTCGTCGGAGAGGAAGACCACCAGGGAGGTCCGGTCGGCGCCGGTGGGCTCGGGCAGCGGGGCGGGCCTGGTCACGTGGACGAACCGGGTCACCGTGTCGGAGCGGTCGCCGATGCCCGAGGCCAGCTCGACCAGGCCGTAGTGCTCACCGGCGATGCGCGCGGCGATGGCCGCGTCGTACGGCGAGCCGGGAAGGGCGACCTCCTGGGCCGCGCCCGCGGTGGACGGGGCGGCGATGGTCACCGCGTCGGGCAGCTCGCGGGCGACGAACCCGCGGCACTGGGTGAGGGCCGCCGGGTGGGAGAAGATCCGCTTGATGTTGCCGATCTCGGTGCCGGGACGGGCCAGCAGCGAGAACTCGACCGGCAGCAGCACCTCGGCGGTGATCAGCAGCGGCTCGCCCCAGGCCAGCTCGTCCAGGGTCGTGGCGATGCCGCCTTCGAGGGAGTTCTCCAGCGGGACGACGGCGCCGTCGGCCTCGCCGCGCCGGGCCGCGTCGAGCGCCGCGCTGACGTTCGCGCTCGGCAGGCGCTCGGCGTCCGGCGCCAGGATCCGCAGGGCTTCCTCGGCGAAGGTGCCCTCGGGGCCCAGGTAGGCGAGTTTCGGCATACCCCCAGGTTATCCGGTGAGTGTCCGGAAGTGTGCGGAGAACGGCATACTCGGCCTCCGGAAAATCCCGAAACGGGGGAGCAGCGGGATCCGCAGGACGCCCTCCCTGCCGAGCCCTCCCCCGCTCACCCGGTCTCCGGATGCAGGCTCACCCGATCCCGGCCGGCCCCGTCCCGGCGCGGAAGGCCGCGCGCCGTCCCGGCAGCCAGACGCCCAGCAGCCACACCAGCCCCAGCGCGCCGAGCCCGAACGCGTTCTGCACGATCTTGCCCGCCACCGGGCTGAGCACCGGGATCTCCGCCGCCCTGATCGCCACCCCCCACCACGGGATCGGCACCACGTAGTAGAGCCAGACCCCGGCCGCCACCCGCAGCCGCACCGGGTCCCGCCCGTCGCCGGCGATCGCGCCGAGCACGACGACCACCCAGGCCAGGTGGTGGATCCAGGCCACCGGGGACAGCAGCACGGCCATCAGCCCGACCAGGGCGACGGCGGTCACCGTCTCCCCGTCGAGCAGGGCCCTGCGGGCGTGGCGGAAGCCGTACCAGCCGACGACCGCCACCAGGACGAGCCAGATGACGCTCGTCAGCGCGTCGGGCAGGTAGAGCCGGATGAGCATGCCGCGCATCGACTGGTTGGTGGTCGCGGCGTTGGCGCCCAGCCGTTCGGGGTCGAGCAACGCGCGGAACCAGAAGTCGGCGGCGTCGGCCGGGATCACCACGAACGGCAGCAGCGTCAGCAGCGCCGCGGTGAAGACGGCCATGAAGAAGGTCCGGCGCTGCTCCTCGCGCGCCCCGGGACCGAAGCCGGTGATGAGGAGATAGATCAGGAAGACGCCGGGGGTGAGCTTGACCGCCGTGGCCAGGCCGATCAGCATGCCGCGCGGCCACACCGGCCGCCGGGCCGCGCAGTCGGCCAGGCAGAGCGCGACCAGCAGGATGTCCACCTGCCCGAAGCGCACCTGGTCCCTGATCGGCATCAGGTAGGTGCACACGACGGTCAGGAACGCGAACGCCAGCGGCATCCACACCGGCCGCGGAACCGCCCAGACGGGCCCCGGACGGCCCAGGGCGGCCTTCACGCCGTCCGAGCCGCCGGACGCGTGTCCCGGGCCGCCGGGGCCGGTCTCCGCGCCGTCGGGAACGCCTGGGACGCCGGGCCGGTCGAGGCGGGCGAGCACGGCGCGGAAGCCGTACCAGACGGTGACCGCCAGCGTGACGAAGATCCCCGCTGTCCACACCCACTGGGCCACCGGCCACGACATCACCGCCAGCGGCGCGGCCAGCAGGGCCGCGATGGGCGGGTAGGTGAAGGGCAGCAGTTGCGGCGCGGGCGTGGCGAAGTCGTAGACCGGGCGGCCGGAGAGGATCATCTCGCCACCGGTACGGTAAACGTCCAGATCGACCAGGCGCTGGTCGTCGACGTTGCCGAGCCAGTGGAGCACCAGGGGTCCGGCCGCCGCCATGATGAGCAGCAGCGCGAGCGGCCACGCCCACGCGGGCCGCCTGGTCGCCACGGTCGTCTCGCCAGTCGTCACGACCAGGCAGGCTACCGTGAGCGTCCGGGAACGCCATCAGCCACGGGCAAACACGACAGGGAGGGCCGGATGGGCTCAGCACGCGGGTGTCACCGGCCGTCCGGCCCGCTGACGGTGCTCTTCCTCCTGCTCGCCGCCGTCGTGCTGCCGCTGCTGTCCGCCGGTACGGCGGCCGCCGCCGCCAGGCCCGAACCCGTGCGGGTGGTGGTCGTCGGGGCGCCGGGACTGCTGTGGAGCGACCTCGACCCGGCCCGGACGCCGAACCTGTGGAAGCTCGTCGAGAGCGGCGGGGTGGCGTCCCTGTCCACCCGGGCCGCCCCGGCCAAGGGCCGGGGCTTCATCTGCCCCGTCGAAGGCTGGCTGACCTTCTCGGCCGGGCAGCGCGCGGGGGCCCCGGGGACGGGCTGCGCGCCGGTCCCGGCCCCGCAGGTCTCCGGTGCCGGGGCGAGCGTGCCGGGCTGGCCGGAGATGCTGGCCTACAACCGCGACGAGACCGACTACAAGCCCGTGCTGGGCCAGCTGGGCGGGCTGGTGACCGCCTCGGGCGGCGCGGTGGCCGCGGTCGGGCCGGGAGCCGTGCTGGGCGCCGCCGACCAGTCCGGAAAAGTCGGGAAATACGCGGAGACCGTTGACCAGCTCGGCGACCTGACGCCGTACCGGCTGGTCGTCGTCGAGGCCGGGGACCTCGCCCGGGCGTGGACGACGACCGGCTCGGACGCGGACGGCGGTCCCGCGGCCCTGTCCGAGCGGGCCAGGCGCGAGGCCGTGGCGGCGATCGACCGGCAGGTGGGCGAGGTGGCCTCCCGGCTCCCCGCGGACACGACCCTCCTCGTCGCCGGACTGTCCGACGCGGCCGCCACGGCCCACCTGCACGTCGCCCTCGCCTCGGGTCGGTCGCCGAACGGCGAGCCGTACCCCCGCGGTCTCCTGTCGGCCTCCTCCACCCGCCAGGACGGCCTGGTCACCCTCACCGACCTGACCGCCACCGCGATCGCCCTGCTCGGCCTGGACCAGCCCACGACCGTCGTCGGCCGCGCCTGGACCGGCCAGGGCCCGAGCGGCGAGCCGGCCGCCTCGACCGCGGCGAACCTGGCGGGCGAGGACCTGGCCAGCCAGGTCCTGCGTGAGGTGCGCGGGCCGTTCTTCGGCGTCTTCGTGGCCGTGGAGATCCTGTTCTATCTGCTGGCCGCCGCCGCGATCCGCCGGGGCTGGGGCGGCTCCCGCGCGCTGTCCGCCGCCCAGGTGGTCGCCGTGGTCAGCGGTGCCGTCGCGGTGGCGACCTTCCTGGCCCAGCTCGTGCCCTGGTGGACCTTCCCCGCACCGATGGCCGGGGTGATCGTGACCATCCTCGCCATCGCCTGCGCGGTCGCCGGGATCGCGCTCGGCGGTCCGTGGCGGCGGCACGTGCTCGGCCCGCTGACCGTGGTCGCCGGGATCACCTCGCTGGCCCTGCTGGCCGACGTGATGACCGGCTCCACGCTCCAGGTCAACGCCGTCACCGGCTACGAGCCCGTGACCGGCGGGCGGTTCTACGGGTTCGGCAACATCGCCTTCGCCGTCTACGCGGCCGGGACGATCCTGGCGCTGGCCGGAGTCGCCCAGTGGCTGATCGAGCGCGGACGGCGCGGGCTCGCTCTGGCGGTCTGCGCGCTGTACGGCGGGCTGGCGGTGTTCGCCGACGGGTGGCCCGCCTGGGGGGCGGACTTCGGCGGGGTCCCGGCGTTCCTGGCCGGGGTGGCCGTCTTCCTGATCCTGCTGTCCGGCCGCCGGGTCTCGCCGGTCAAGCTCGGCCTGATCGGCCTGGCCGGCGCCGTGCTGATCGGCGCGATCGCGGTCGCCGACTGGCTGCGGCCCGCCGAGCGCCGCACCCACCTGGGCACGTTCGTCCAGCAGGTGCTGGACGGCGAGGCCTGGACGGTGGTCGCCCGCAAGTTCGGCGCGATGATCGGGGTCACGGTCGGGAACTGGTCGCTGACCCTGCTGTCGCTGGTCGCGCTGGCCTTCCTGTTCCTGGTGCTGAACCGGCCCTCCCGGTGGGGCGCGCCCGCGCTGGGCCGGGCCTACGCGCTCGCGCCCACGCTGCGCGCCGGATTGATCGGCGCATTGACCTGCGCGCTCATCGGGTTCCTGATGAACGACTCGGGCATCGCCATCCCCGCGATGGCCCTCACCGTCGCGGTGCCGCTGACGCTGGCCGCCTGCGTGCGCGCGCTCCGGCTCTCGCCGCCCACCACACCAGAGCGGCCGTCAACGCCAGCAGGGACCACGGCACCACCTGCTGCCTGACGACGGTCTTGAGCCAGAGCAGGTCGTCGGGGCGCAGCGCCTCCCTGGCCGGCAGATAGCCCAGCGACAGGATCGTCGTCCTGGCCACCACGAAGCTCTCCAGCGCGGGCCACGAGGCCGTCATGGCCAGGAGCGCGAAGGCCAGCCCGTCGTACCACGGCAGGGCGTACGGCGCGGCGAACAGCCAGGCGATCACGATCACCGCCGCCACCGCCGGAGCCGAGAGCGACGCGCCCGTCCCGCCCACCCCGGCCCCCGGCGTGATCCCGGCGCCGGATCCGGAGCCAAGCGCAATCCCACCACCGGAGCCGGACGGGGCCGCGCCGCCGGATCCGGGGGCCGGCACGAGGACACCGGATCCGGGTCCCGGTGTGACCCCGGTGCCGGAGGCGGCGCGCAGGAGCAGCCAGGCCAGGACGGCCAGCAGGCTCGCGGTGCCGATCTGGATCCACAGGGTGTAGGCGCCGGGCCCGAACAGTGACTGCAGGCCGATCTTCACCAGTTGCCAGGGGGTGGCGAGGGAGACCTTCTTGCCGGCCTCTCCCACCTGGTCGAGCACGTGCGGCCCGGCCAGGCCGTAGATCACCGCCACCGTGGCCGTCGCCGTGCCCGCGACCAGCATCAGCCTCCGGGGCGAACGCCGCAGCTCCCAGGCCGGCCCCAGGGCGACCAGCCCGGCGTTGAGCTTGACCCCGATCCCGGCCCCGAGCAGCAGTCCCGAGAGGACCCGGGGCAGGGCCCGCCCGCTCTCCGGCACGCCGGACGGCCCGGAGGCACGGCCCAGGCGGCCTCCCAGGCTCCGGCGGCCTCCCAGGCTCCGGCGGCCTCCCGGGCCCCGGGCCGCCGCGTGGGCGACGAGGGCGGCGACCATGCAGGCGACGGCCAGGGTGTCGACGTGCATCCCGGCGGACAGGTGGTAGATCATCAGCGGGTTGGCCGCCCACAGCAGCGCCGCCCGCCGCTGAAGAGCGTCGTCCCCCGCGGTGAACCGGTGGATCAGCAGCGCGGTGCCGATGAACGCGGCGGCGTTGAACAGCGCCATCACGAAGACGGTCAGCCTGACCGAGTCGCCGCCTGCCAGGCTCGCCAGCGCCTGCAGGACGGTGGCCACCGGGCCGTAGACGCTCGTCACCCCGGCCCACTCCTCGACCGAGCCGGTGACCGGGTCACCGGGCAGCTCGGCCGGGGTGACGGCGTAGGGGTCGTGGCCGAGGGTGGCCAGCCGGCCGTAGGCCGCGTAGTTCAGGTGGTCCGGGGAGCCCGACGGCGGCAGGAGGGCGAGCAGCGCCACCGCGGCCGACCCGGCGGCCAGCGGCCACCGCGGGTCCGGCCGCCACCGCGACCGCAACGCCGCGCCGAGCCCGGCCCCGCCCAGCAGGACCGCCAGGGCGGCCATGACGATCACCAGGTGGCCGCTCGGGGCTGCGCCCAGGGCGTATGGCGGGTGCCAGGAGGGACCGGCCAGCCCGGGCACCATGGCCGACGGCCCCAGCAACCCGATCAGGATCGTCAGCAGGACCGACACGCCCATGGCCCAGCGCGCGAAGGCGCCGAGCGCGTCACGCGAACCGGGCGCCGTGTTCTTCCCGGCCACCGCCGAATCCAGGGTCACCCGCAAATTCCAGCACACCCGGCGGATCGCCCGTCCCGGTTGTCCACAGCCCCCGAGTTATCCACAGGCCCCGGATGCTTGAGAACGTTGAGCCACCGGGCACTCCGGCGCCCGCCCACCGGGCCGCCCGCCGTACACCGGCGCCGGAAAGGCCCGCACACCATCCCGCCGCACCGGCGCCCCACAGCGTCACACCGGGGAACAAGCGTGTCCCCGCCAAACGTCAAGGTTCGGTGATCTCGGGTGCTTGGAGGCGCCGGTGGGTCAGGGGCGCAGGGCTTTGCGGGTGAGGAGGGCGCGGCCTACGTCGCGGAACTGGCGGGCGCGGTGGACCTGGGCCCTCCAGTCGGTGCCGGTGGCCCGGTGGGCCATCTCCACCTCGACCTCGCGGACCCGGAACCCCTGGCGGATCAGGTCGATGGTCAGACCCGTCTCCACCCCGAAGCCGCGTGCCAGGGGCAGGGCGGCGTCGAAGGCGGCCCTGGTCAGGCAGCGCTGGCCGTTGAGGGGCTGGGCGGGCGTCCAGCCGGTGGCGCGCTCGATGCCCTGGCGGGCGAGGTTCACCACGAAGCCGTGGCCGCCCAGCTTGACGCGGGTGACGAAGACCGCGATGGTCATGTCCGCCTCACCCGACCGGACCGGCTCGATCAGGGGAGCGGCCGTGTGCGCGGTCTCCCCCAGATCGGCGTCCAGGAACAGCAGATGACGCGGCTGCCCGTCCTCGGCGTCGAGCAGGCGCACGACCTCGGCGCCGCTCTCCATGGCCGCCGCCTTGCCGCGGTTGCGGCTGTGCCGTACGACACGGGCCCCGGCGGCCCTGGCCTTCTGACCCGTCCGGTCGGACGAGCCGTCGTCCACGACCACGACGAGATCCACACCGGACAGCGCCATCGCCGCCGTCACGGTGGCGCCGATCCGGTCCTCCTCGTCCTTGGCCGGGATGATCACCGCTGTGCCGGTCACGACTCCCGCTCCCGAACTCGCTCCACCGGGCGGCCGCGCCGCCCGTCCGTCAAGTTTGTGCCGCCCGGGCGGCTCACGCCTTGGGTTCGGCCGTCAGCAGCTCCTCGGGCACCGTCTCGTGCACGGTGAACACCGAGTCGAGACCGGTCACCTGGAGGATCTTGCGGACGGCGGGCCGGGGCCCGGCCACCTCAAGGGCGCCGCCGCGCTCACGCAACCGCTTGAGCGCGGAGAGCAGCACGTTCATCCCCGTGGAGTCGCAGAACTCCACACCGGACATGTCGATGACCACGAGGGTCGTGGCGCCCTCCTGGAGCAGCCGGGTGAACTCGGCTTGCAGGCGAGGCGCCGTATATAGGTCGATTTCTCCGACAATGGCCATGACGGTGCGCCCGCCATGAGATCGAGTTGAGACTTTTAGCTCCACAGCGGGCACACTAGCGGCGCGAAGGCCCCGGGTCACGTTCTCTCGGCCGCCGGGTGTCCGAGATGCATCGCCGGATCAGGGTCGTCTGTTCTTTGTCCCCCGTTCTCCCCTCATGAGAACCCTCAGTGCGCAAAGCTTGACACTGTGCGACGTCAGCTCGACAGAGAGGAAGGCGCCCAGTGGGGGACCGCACCGCCACGGAACCGGTCGCGCAGGACACCAGGACCGGAGACCGGGGTCTCCACGCTGGAGGCATTCGATGAACACCGATCTCGATCTTCCCGAGGATTCCCAGAGGCGACGGCTCCTGGAGCGCCTGGAATCCGCCATCGTCCGCGCCAGGAGGGCCACGTCCTGGCGTGAGGCGGCCGCCCCGCTCCGTGGCCTGGTCAACCGGGACGGCTTCGTTCCGATACGGACCCGCCTGAGCCGCGAGGATCTCGACTTCCTCGAAGAGGCGCGCGAGGAACTGCTGGACTTCGCCGTGCTCGGGGTCCGGCTCCTCGACCTCCACCAGCCCCGCGACGCGGGCGGCATCACCAGCGACACCGCGCACCCGATCCTGCGCTGCCGGAGCTGCATGTGGCGCTGGCCGTGCCCGACCTTCCGGGCCATGTCGGAGACCTTCGGCGAACCGCGCGGGCACGACGAGCACGACGACGCCCCCGTCCTCCGCCACCAGGTCGAGCCCGACGACGGCGGGACCGGGGGCCAGGAGGCCGGCGGCGTCCGGATGACCGTCATGATCCCGGCCCAGTCGGAGGGCGGGACCTCGGCGCTCGCACTCCCCGGCGGACCGCCGGAGAGCTGACCGCCGCCCCCTCCGCACCGGACCGCCGGAGACCCGGCCGCCGTCCCCTCCGTTCCGCACCCGACCGCCGGAGACCCGGCCGCCGTCCTCTCCCGGAGAACGGCCCGGCGGGCGGTCCCGGACACCGGCCCGGCGAACGGTCCCGGCGAACGGCCCCGGACAACGGCCCGGCGAACGGCCCAGGAGGCCGTCAGGACGACAGCGGCAGGCGGATCTCGAAGCGGCACCCCGGCCCCGAGTTGACGACGCCGATGTCGCCCTCGTGGGCCTCCACGATGCCGCGGGCGATCGCCAGCCCGAGTCCCGCCCCGGCGCCGTCCCCGCGCGGGCTGCGGGCCGCCTCGCCGCGGAAGGCGACGTCGAACACGCGGGGCAGGTCGTCGGCCGGGATCCCGCCGCAGGCGTCGGCCACCGACAGGCACGCGAGGCCGTCCTCGACCGTCGCGCTGACCGAGACCGTGCCGTCGGCGGGAGTGTGCCGGATGGCGTTGACCACCAGGTTGCTCAGAGCCCGGGAGAGCTCTCCGGCGTCCGCCTGGACGGGCACCACCGGGTCGACCGCCCCCTCCAGACGCACCCCCTTGGCCCGGGCCAGCGGCTCCACCCCGGCCAGGGCGTCGGCCACCAGGTCCCCGAGGCCGATCCTGGTCCGGGACAGGCGCAGCGACCCCGCGTGGATCCTCGACAGCTCGAACAGGTCGTCGACCATGCCCGACAGGCGGTCCACCTCCAGGCGGATCCGGGTGTGATAGCGGTCCACGGTCTCGGGGTCGGAGACCACGCCGTCCTCCAGCGCCTCGGCCATCGCGCGCATGCCGGCCAGCGGGGTGCGCAGGTCGTGGCTGACCCAGGAGACGAGCTCGCGGCGGGCGCCCTCCAGGGCGCGCTCGCGCTCGCGGCCCAGGCGGATCCGCCGGTAGGCCTCCTCCAGGCTCGCGGCGATCGTGTCGAGCTCGGCGGGCAGGCCCCGCGGCGGGGTGAACTCCCCGGACGGGGGGACCTCCTGCACGGCGGAGACGAGGGTACGGCTGGCGGCCACGACACGCCGGGCCAGCACCGCCGCCACGCCCAGGCCGATCAGTCCGCTGACGGCGACCACGCTGAGCACGATGTTCCTGGGCGTGCCCTCGATGATCATTTTCAGGGTGATCGCCACCATGCCCGCCACCGTCACCACCACCGGAACGGCCGCGACCACCGCGAGCATGACCCCGATCGACCGCTTCCGCAGCAGGTGCATCGCACCCAGCCCGGCCAGCGCGACCAGCAGGCCGATCCCGGCGGTGACCGCGACGATCTCCACCATGTCCGGGATCACGGCAGGTCCAGGGGCTCGTAGCGGTAGCCGACCCCCCACACCGTGACGATGCGCCGGGGAGCGGTCGGATCGGGCTCGATCTTCTCGCGCAGGCGGCGGACGTGCACGGTCACCGTGGAGGAGTCCCCGAAGGACCAGCCCCAGACCTGGTCGAGCAGGGCGGAGCGGCTGAAGGCCTGGCGGGGGTTGCGCATCATGTGGGCCAGCAGGTCGAACTCGCGCGCGGTCAGCATGATCAGCTCGTCGTTGAGCCGCACCTCGTGCGCGCCCACGTCGACCACCAGCTCGCCGTCCCGCAGCACGCCGGTGCCCGCCGGGACGGAGGCGCCGCGGGCCCGCCGCAGCACCGACTGCACCCGCAGGGCCAGCTCGCGCGGGCTGAACGGCTTGGTCACGTAGTCGTCGGCGCCGGTCTCCAGGCCGACGACCCGGTCGATCTCCTCGCCGAGCGCGGTCAGCATGATCACCGGGACCGGCCAGCGCTCCCTGAGCTTCCTGCAGACCTGCAGGCCGTCCATCTTGGGCAGCATCAGGTCGAGCACGAGCAGGTCGGGCGGGTTGGACAGCGCGCGCCTGAGGGCCTCCGCGCCGTCACCGACGCACTCGACGTCGTGCCCGTCGCGTTCGAGATAGCGGGCCACGACCTCGGCCACGGTCGGATCGTCGTCGACCACCAGAATCCGCGCGCTCATGCCCTCCACGGTAGGCGGGACACCGCCGATCGCCGAACCACGTCACCGGACCGTAAGACTCGATCGTTATGCGCCCGGACCACTGCGGAAGGCGCGGCGGACGTACGGTGGACCCATGGGTCGTACTGTGATGGCGGTGCTGGGCGGCATCCTGGCGCTCTACGTGGTGTTCGGGATCGTTCTCCCCGCGCTGTTCGGGCTGATCAAGTTCATGTTCGTGCTAGCTCTGGTGGCGTTCGTGGTCGTTCTCGCGGTCACCGTCGCGGCCAAGTTCTCCCGGGCCTCCAAGTGATCCACGGGTGAGCCCCCGCTCACCCCGGACGAGCACACCTGTGGATCCCGCCGCTGCGGGATCCACAGGGCTCAGACCCGCTCTCTCCCCGCAGGCTCGGGAACGGGCATCCGGCCGTCGCTCACGACGTTGAGAGCCGTGACCACGGCCCAGACCGTAGTCGTCTCGCCCTCGTGCCGGACCCCCCACCTGTCGGCCAGATATTCGACAATGCCCAGGCCACGACCTCCCAGCGCGGACAGCGAGGCTCTTCCCGCACGCGGTTCGGTGGTGGCTCCCCCGTCACTCACCGCTACTTCGACGTGCCCGTCGGTCCAGCGCCATGACACTTTGACCTGCCCGGACGGCAGGGGGTGCGCATGTCGCAGGGCGTTGCTCAGCAGCTCGCTCACCACCAGCACGGCGTCGTCGATCGCGGTCTCGTAGACACCCCATTCCTGCAGGTCAGAGCTGAGGCACTGGCGTGCGACGGCGACGCTTGACGGTGCGTAGGGCAACATCACGACGCTCGACGGACTCACCCCCCGTATCCCTGTTCCCCCTGAGGAACACACCCCAGATACGACCGAAATGCCCCGTTACATGGGCGTAGAAACCGCACTCCGATCACCGCTTGTGCACATGGACAATAGATCAGCCCTCCCGTTACCGGCTCGTTACCGCACCAGCGTGTCGGAGCCGCTAAGCGCGCCTGGCGTGTCGGCCCTCCTCAGGGAAAGCCTGATGCGGGTGCCGCCGCCCGCCCTGGGATAGGCGGACACGTCGCCTCCCTGGGCCAGGGCCAGGCTGCGCACGATGTAGAGGCCGAGGCCGACCCCGCCGAAACGGCGGCGGTCGCCGCTCTCCACCTGGACGAAGCGCTCGAAGATGCGGTCGCGGTCGGCCGGGGCGATGCCCACGCCCTCGTCGTCGACCGCGAGGACCACCCGTTCGCCGTCCGGCCACACCGCGACCTTGATCAGGCCGCCGTCCGGGGAGTACTTGAAGGCGTTCTCCAGGAGCTGGCCCAGCACGATGTCGGTGGCGAGCGCGTCCCCGGAGACCATCGGCAGGTCGTCGGGGACGACCACCTCGACCCGGTGCACGTCCGACAGGACCGGCAGGCCCAGAGTGGCCGACCTGACGAGCTCGCCGAGGTCGAACGCCTCGATCTTGAGGGTGAGCTCCTCCGCCCCGGCGCGTGAGCCCAGCAGCAGGTGGTCCATGAGATCGCCCAGCGAACGCGCCCGTTCGGCGATGGTGTGGACCGCGGAGCGGCGCTCGGTGTCGCTCAGCCCGTCCCAGCGCGTGTCGAGCATGGCGGCGAAGCCGCGGACCACGGTGATCGGGGTGCGCAGTTCGTGGCTGGTGGTGGCCAGGAACAGGTCCTTGGCCTCCTCCAGCTCCTTGGCCCGCGTGATGTCGCGGAAGTCGACCACGGTCTCCCCGGTCTCCGGGATCTCCGCGCGGAGCACGTCTAGCCAGATGCCCGAGGGGAGCTGGTAGGTGAGCTTGTCCCCCGGCTCGGGCAGCGGGAACGGCGGCGGCTCGCCGATCATCTCGGCGATGTGGAAGCCGGTCAGCTCCGCCGCCGCCGGGTTCCACTGGATGACCCGGCCCAGGGTGTCGAGGACCGCGATGCCGTCGGCGCTGGCGTCGAACACCGCGCGCTCGTGGGCGCGCTGCCGTACGGCCTCCTGGTAGGCCATGGCGTTGCCGACGGCGATCCCGGCGTGCCCGGCCAGCAGCTCCAGGAGTTCGAGCTCGACGTGACCGGCCTTGCCGTTGGCGAACAGGGCGTAGAGCGCGCCGTACGGCCGCCCGCCCACCGCCGCCACGCCGAGCGCGATGGTGTGCAGGCCCGGCAGCCACGACCAGACCAGCTCGTCCAGCCGGGCCTGGTCGCCGGTCTCCAGCATGACGGTACGGCCGGCCCGCAGGAGCTTGCCCACCAGGCTGGAACGCAGGTCCGCGGTCGAGCCGCGCAGCTCGTCGGGAAGCCTGTGGCAGGCCACCAGGCGCAGCTGATCGCCCTCGATGAGCACGAACCCGCCCGCGTCGGCTCCGGTCAGCTCGGTGAGGCTGGCCGCGATCCGGTCGAGCACCGTGGGCAGCTCCAGCTCGGCGTTGATGTCGGCGACCACGTCGGTCAGCCTCCGCACGAGCTGTGCCCGGCGCAGGGCCTTGTCGCTGGCGCTCTCGTCGTCCTGGGTCAGGTGGTAGACGCTGACGTAGCCGAGCAGGGCACCTGCCTCCGAGCAGAGCGCGCCGGTGTCCACGCGCACGTCGAGCAGCCTGCCGTCCCGCCGGAACCGCTTGGTCCGCAGCGAGACCTGGCCCCCGGTCCGGACGCGTTCGAGGACGGCGTTGTGCTCGGCGGTGAGCTCCTCGGGGACCATCGGGACGCGACGTCCGACGACCTCCTCGGCCGGCCAGCCGAACAGGCGCTCGGCGGCGGGGTTCCACGTCAGGATCGTCTGGTCCCGATCAAGGGCGACGACCGCGTTGGGGGAACTGGCGACGATCTCACGACCGATGGCATCGTCACTGATCGCAGTCCTGT
Source organism: Paraplanobispora siamensis (assembly GCF_016863175.1). Taxonomy (GTDB): domain Bacteria; phylum Actinomycetota; class Actinomycetes; order Streptosporangiales; family Streptosporangiaceae; genus Planobispora; species Planobispora siamensis. The sequence continues at coordinate 77,357 of NZ_BOOJ01000036.1, read as the reverse complement.
CATCACGCACACTTCCATAGTGCCGTTTCGAACGGCCGGATCTTGGCACTTTCGCCCCGCATGTGCTGCCACTCCGGGAGGCGATCCGTCCGATACGCTGCGGTCACCACACACCTGGACGTGAAAGGGTGGGGCCATGTCATCCGGGCCGGCCGGCGACCTCGACGCACTGCTACGGGTGACCTCGCCCACCTACATCGGCGACAGACATCCCGACGTCGCACTCGGCACCCATGACGGGCCGGTGGGCCGCCTGATCCTCGCGGTGACCTCCCGGGGCGTGGTCACGTGCAGCTACGAGGACGAGAACGTCGTCTTCGAGCGCGTCTCCCGCGGCATCAGCACGTTCATCGGGGGCGACCCCCGGCGGATCGACCCGGTCCGCCGTGAGCTGGACGCCTACTTCTCGGGACGGCTGCGCACCTTCACCACCCCCGTGGACCTCCAGCTCGCCACCCCGTTCGCCAGGACCGTGCTGCAGATGATGCCGGCGGTGCCGTACGGGACGGTGACCACCTACCAGCGGATCGCCGAGCGGATCGGCAGGCCCCGGGCGCTGCGCGCGGTCGGCAACGCGCTCGGCGCCAACCCGGTGTGCGTGATCGTGCCCTGCCACCGGGTGGTGGAGAGCGAGGGCATCCTCGGCGGCTACGCCGGCGGCACGACCGCCAAGGAACGGCTCTTCAGGATCGAGGGGATCCGTTAGCGGCGCGACAGCCTGCCCAGGGCGAGGGTGACCAGGCCGGAGACGAGGAACGCGCCGATGGCCGCGCTCATCCAGGGCTGCGGGACGAACCCGATCGCCTCGCGGGCGCCGGTCCAGAAGCCGGTCCACCAGCCCAGCTCCTCGGCGTCCGGCAGCGCGGCGAGCATCCACCAGGCGGCGAAGCCGAGCACCCACGGGAGCACCATGAGCCAGCGGGAGGGCGCGTTCTCCGAGGTGTCCCAGTTCTCGCCGCGGCCGAGCAGGAAGTAGTCCACCGCCAGCACACCGAACATCGGCACGAACACGGCGCCGATGATGCCGAGGAAGGCGATGTAGTCGTCGGCGCTGACGAAGATCGCCATCAGGGTGACCACCACGCCGGTGCCGACGGAGATGATCCGCCGGTCCAGCCGGGGCAGCAGGTTCTGCAGCGACATCGCGGTGGAGTAGACGTTGACGAACGACTGGTCGGTCTCGCGCAGCACCAGGATGCCGAAGAACAGCCAGCCGAGCGGGGCCGCCACGAACGGGTCCCACACCTTGGCCGGGTCGTTGCCGACCAGCGCGAGCGCGGCGATGCCCAGGGTCAGGCAGGCCACCTGGGCGACCGTGTAGCCGCCGACCACTCCGGCGAAGGCGGCCCGGCCCGAGCGGGAGAACCTGGCGAAGTCCGCCGCGACCGGCACCCACGAGACCGACAGCGCGATCACGTAGTCGACGGAGGGGGCGAACGCCTCCCAGGTGCCCGTGCCGAGTGACGGCCCGCGGCTGAACAGCGCGACGGCGAACCAGATCATCGAGATGATCACGCCTGCCGTGACGTAGCGGCGCAGCAGGCGCACCGCGCCCAGCGGCCGGATGGTCAGCGCGACGGTGACCGCCCCGCCGAGGACCACCCAGACGGCGTAGGGCACCTCGACCCCGAAGGAGCCGGCGATGGCCTGGGCGCCCTGGGCGATGACCCACAGCTCGAACGCGCCCCAGCCGAGCATCTGGACGATGTTGAGCACGGTCGGGGCGTACGACAGCCTGGCCCCGAAGAGCCCGCGCAGCAGCACCATCGCCGGTGCGCCGGTCCGCTGGCCGGGGATCGCCGCCAGAGCGACCATCGCGGTGCCGATGAGGCTGCCGACGACGGCGGCGGTGATCGCCGCCAGGAAGCTCAGGGGCCGGTTCCCCAGCGGGTTGATCAGCGCGATCGCACCGGAGAACCCGAGCAGGCTGACGCCCAGGTTGGCCCAGAGGGCGCCCTGGTCGAGCACGCCGAGCGTCTTCGGCGGCGCCTCGTCGAGGGTGAGGGGGGCTTCGGCATGCTTGGACACAATGACGTCGGACGTCATCACCGCTCCCTACGCCGGCATTACCCGGACAGGTTCATGCGGTCGGCGGTGCGTGGGAGAGGCCTGCCGGCTCTCCGCGATTCCGCCCTCTCAGCCCGGTAACGCCCGAGCTCCCGCGGTAGACATTTCGCTCCGGATTATGCCATCGCGCCTCTTCGTGGCAAGCGCCGGCCCGGTCGTGAACCGCTGCGCCGGGAAACGCGGCGGGATCCGCTCAGGCGACGAACGGCTCGTGCCCGCTCTCGCTCACCATGGGACGGCCGGCGAAGGCCCAGGACTGCATGCCGCCGCCGACGTTGATCGCATCGCGCCCGACGGCGTTGAGCCAGGCGGCGGCGTGCGCGGAACGGCCCCCGACCCGGCAGATCACATAGATGGCCGTGTCCTTGGGCAGCTCCTCGACCCTGGTCTGCAGCTCGCCGAGCGGGATGTGGAGGGCCTCGGGCGCGTGCCCGGCGTGCCACTCGTCGTCCTCCCGGACGTCCAGCAGGAACGCGTCGTCCGGCACGGCGCGCACATCGACCTCAGGAATGTTCATAGCCCTCATTGTTCCAATCCCGTCACCAGATCGGACGCAAAACCGCACGTCCACCTGCGATTTCGTTCACGTAGACCTGCAAATCCTGATGAATGCGGTCCAACCGTTCGGTGCCGATCACGGCGGCCCAGGCGTCCTCGATGTCGCCCCACATGACGTCGGCGTGCCGTACGTAGGCGTGTCCCTTGTCGGTCAGGACCAGCACCCTGGCGCGGCCGTCGGTGGCGTGCGGGCGGCGCTCGACGTAGCCCCACCCCTCCAGCTCGGAGACGATCTTCGAGGCGGCCTGCTTGGTGACGCCCAGGTGCTCGGCGAGGTCGGCCGCGGTGACGTCGTCGCGGTCCAGCAGCAGCCGGAAGGTGTAGCCGTGCGCGGGCCGCAGCGGCTCGCGCCCCTCGGCCGCGATGCGCTCTTTCAGCGCCTCGTTCATCGCCCGGTACGTCATGGCCAGAAGCAACGGGATCTCACCTCGCCTGCGCGTCACGCCGCCCGCCTCTTCTCGCCTTTTCCCGCCTCTGGTACGGCCGGCGCACCCGGCCCGCCGTCACGGCCAAGCTATTCGACCGCTTCGGAGATATGCGACCTCCGCCGCGGCCACCGTCTCAGGGCACGTCCCAGAAGGCGAGCTCATGGGCCATCCCCCGGGTGAACAGCTCCTCGGCCCGGGCGGGGTCGAGGTCCACCTCGTCGATCATCGCCGCGATGCGCTCGGTCAGCGCCGCGAAGCCGGGATGGGCGTAGGTGTCCACCCAGGCGCGGTAGCGCGGCTCGGCCGGCGGGTTCTCGGCGAGGATGCGGCCGAGGGTGGAGTAGCCCCACATGCACGGATAGAGCGCGGCCAGCCCCTCCGCGTAGTCCGCCGCCGACTCCAGCAGGAACGAGGTGTAGGCCGCGCACGCCGGGCCCTTGCGCGCCCCGCCCAGGTCGGCGCCGAACTCGGCCGACAGGGAGCGGTGCAGGTCCAGCTCCTCGTGGAAGGTGGAGTGGGCCAGGTCGACCAGGTCCCCGAGGTGCCCGTCGGGGGCCTGCCACGCCAGCCGGGAGAACACCCGCACGTAGTCCAGGAGGAAGAGGTAGTCCTGCTCCAGCCACGATCGGAACACCGGCTCGGCCAGGTCGCCCTTGGCGATGCCCACCACGGTCGGGTGGGCGAGCTGCGCCTCGATCAGGGGACGGCCGACGGCATGGAGTTCCTGAGAAATGCTCATAGGTCAGGGATTGTGGCAGAACCCACCGGCCGGGGGATCATGGCGGGCTCCGGTCAGGCGATCAGGTGGCCAGGTGGCCAAGCGACCAGGTGGCCAAGCGACCAGGCGACCAGGCGACCAGACAACCAAGCGGTCAGGCGGTCAGGCGGTCAGGGTCGCGGCGCCGAAGGAGACGCTGAAGCGCTTGCACCAGATGGTGACGCTCTTGAGCGCCTCAAGGTCGGCGTCGGCGGGGACGGCGTAGTTGGCGTCGCCCTTGTTGCCCTTGAGCTCGCCCAGCTCCAGGTGCTTGCCGTCGTCGAGGTTGAACCACCCGTCCGTGCCCTCCTTGACGGGCTGGTCGCTCAGCCACACCCGCAGGTCGGGCCCGTCGGAGGTGTCCAGGTCCTCGATCCTGAGCACCCGGCTGCCGTCGGCCAGCTCCAGGAGCCTGGCCTTGCCCGAGGTGTCGTGCTCGTGGGAGATGAACGTGCCGGTGGCCAGCACCTTGGTCTTCCCCGCCTTCCCCTCGGAGCCGCCCTGCGCGCCCTCTCCCGTGCCGTCGCCCGCCGTGCCGGGCGCCTGCGTGCTCCCGGCGGCCACGGGCGGGGCCTCGTTCACCTCGACCGTGGTGAACAGCCGCCACGGCTGGAACAGATAGAGGGCGACGGCGACGGCCACGGCGCCGGCCCCCAGGATCACCCAGCTGATGGGGTGACGGAGCATTTTCTTGATCTTCATGATGTCCTCCCGGCCTCGGATCGAGGCTATGCCGGACAGTGCCACCCGGCGCTTACAGAGTGCTTACGAACGAAGATCACGGCATAGGGTCGGAGACATGACGACCATCGTTGAGGAAGTGCTCCTGCTGGCATACAGCGAGGACGAGGGGAAACAGCTGGTCGGTTCGCTGCAGCTCGACGCCGCCCTCGGGGGCGCGCTCCTGGCCGAGCTCGCCATCAACGACCGGATCGACCTGTCGGGCAAGAAGGTCACGGTCAAGGACACGACCCCGCTCGGAGACCCGGAGCTCGACGCGACGCTCTCCCGGATCGCCGAGGACAAGGAACGCAAGCCCGACCGCTGGGTCTACAAGCTCTACTCCAACAAGCTCCGCAAGCGTCTGCTCACCGGGCTGGCCGAGCGCGGCGTGCTGGGCGAGGAGCACCGCAAGGTCCTGGGGATCTTCCCCAGTTCGCGCTATCCGGAGCGCGACCCGCGCATCGAGCAGGCCGTGCGCGAGCGGGTGCAGAACGTGCTGAACGGCGCCGAGCCGGACGAGCGGGTGGCCGTGCTGATCGCCATCCTGCACGCGGCCAAGATCGACCGTAAGGCGTTCCCCGGGGCGAGCAAGGAGCGCATCAAGGAGATCGCCGAGGGCGACTGGGTCGGCGACGCGGTGGCCAAGACGATCGCCTCGATCAACGCGGCCATCATCGCCGGCGGCGCGGCGGCCGCCGCGGGAGCGGCCGGCTGACCTCCGCGGGAGCGGCCGGCCGATCTCTGCGGGGAGCGGCCGGCCGACCCGTGCGGGGACCGGGAGGAAGCTCCTCCCGGGCGCTCCTACTTGGCGAGGACGTCCTTCGGGACCTGCTTGTCCTGGGCCAGGGCCTCGAACATGCGCAGGGCCTTGTTCCGGTCCCACCTGACGACGTTCTGACCGTTGATGTCCTCGAAGCCGCTGAACGGGACGATCGTGGTCACCGGGTTGTCGCCCATGGCCAGGCCGAGCGAGAGCAGGTCGAAGGCGCCGGTCTCCTGCCCGACGGACACCGAGTCGGTGGCGCTGAACGCGAGCGGGACGGACGTGAACGGGTTGATCAGGACCCCGGGGCTGGCGGCCTTCTTCACCACGGCGGAGAAGAACTGCCGCTGGCGCTGGGTCCGCTCGAAGTCGGGGATGCCCGTCGCCCCGGTCTGGCGGGTGCGGACGTAGCCCAGGGCCGTGGCGCCGTCGAGGGTCTGCACGCCCTTCTTGAGCTTGATCCCGGCCTTGGGGTCGTTGATGTTCTGCTTGACGTCGATCTCGACGCCGCCGATCGCGTCGACGATGCCCACGAAGCCGGCGAAGCCGATCTCCATGTAGTTGTCGATGCGCAGCCCGGTGACCTTCTCCACGGTCTTGGCCAGCAGCGCGGGGCCGCCGTCCTGGTAGGAGTAGGCGGCGTTGAGCTTGTCGCTGCCGTGGCCGTCGATGGGCACGTAGGAGTCGCGCGGCAGGCTGACCAGCGTCGGGCGGCCGTCGTTGTCGGGGATGTGCAGGAGCATCATCGTGTCGGTGCGGCGGCCCACGGAGCTGCCGGTGGCGAGCTTCCTGCGCTGGGCCTTGGTGAGCCCCTCGCGGCTGTCGGAGCCGACCAGCAGCCAGGTCGTGCCGGGGGTGTCGGCGGGACGGCCCTCGTAGTCGGCCAGGGCGTCGATCCGCTTCAGCCGTCCGTCGATGGTGAAATATCCGGCTACGGCGAGCACGAGCAGCAGCACGAGCAGGCCGATGAGGATCCGCACGATCAGCCGGCCGGTCCGCCGGGGACCCTTGGGGCTCCTCAAGCGCGAAGACGCGTTCGGCACGGCGCCGCCTTTCCCACCGGAAGACCCGCCGGGGGAGCCGGCGAGCGGCGATCTGGACGGACCGGCCTGCGGCCCGTCGGACGGCCCCTTCAGGGGGCGGACGGGACTCGTGCCCGACCGCGCCTTGCCGTACACCTGCGAGACCGCCCGGGGCACGGTGTCGTCGCGTACGGCCCCGCCGGATGAGGGGGCCTGGGCGGGGACCCCCGCCTGCGGTCCGGCGGCCGCGGGACCGCGCCGTCCGGGGGCGCCGCCCTGCCCGGGAGCCTGCCCGGGAACGGGATGGGCGGGCTGTCCGGCCGCCCGGGGCGGCACGGACGCGGGCGACCGGAGCGCACGCGTGCGGTCGTCGTCTTCCTGCCAGTCACCCACGTCGCATCTCCGCCACTTCTCGGGGCCACTTACCAACTGACGGTGAAATCGTCACCATCGACGCTACTTCGTGGCTCGCACCCGCGTAGATGCGTCCTCAAGGTTTTCCCAGTGTAAAAGTACTCAGAGGGGTATTCGATCGCCGACGAAGAGCCACCGGCCGATCCGGAAACATCGGCCGCCACCTCGGTCGTTACCGTAGAGGACGACCACCCGCTCGAAAGGAAGATCGTGTCCAGTTCGGACCCGTGGAGTACCTGCCCGTGCGGCCGCACGGGACTCACTGACCTGACCGGGGGAAACACCCGGTGAACACCGCCTTCGGCCTGCTGGCCGTACTGCTCCTCACCCTCGCCACCGGCTACTTCGTCGCCCAGGAGTTCGCCTTCGTGGCCGCCGACCGCGGCGTGCTGCGCGAACAGGCCGACGCCGGCGACGACGCCGCGCAACGCGCGCTGAAGGTGACGGGGCGGCTGTCCTTCATGCTCTCGGGCGCGCAGCTCGGCATCACCGTCACGGCCCTGCTGGTCGGCTTCATCGCCGAGCCGGCCATCGCCTCGGTGATCCGTCCCTGGCTGGAGGCCGCGGGGGTGCCCTCGGCCGCGGTGCCGGGCATCGCGGTCGCCCTGGCCGTCGCGATCGCGACGATCGTCCAGATGGTCATCGGCGAGCTGGCCCCCAAGAACCTCGGCATCGCCCGGCCTGAGCCGGTGGCCAAGTTCCTGTCCCGCTCGACCCTGATCTACCTCAAGGTCGCCGGGCCGGTCATCCGGCTGTTCGACTCCGCCGCCACCGGCCTGCTGCGCAAGGTCGGCGTGGAACCGGTCGAGGAGGTCGAGCACGGGGCGAGCCCCGAGGAGCTGTCCAGGATCATCGCGGAGTCCGGCGCGGCGGGTGACCTTCCCCCGCGCCTGTCCGAGCTGCTGGAGCGCGCGCTGGAGTTCGGCGACCGCACGGCCGAGGACGTCATGGTGCCGCGCCCGCGCGTGGTGCTGCTGCGCGACGACCGCCCGATCTCCGACCTGCTGGAGGCCATGCGCGAGCACGGTCACTCCCGCTATCCCGTGCTCTGCAACGAGAACGGCGAGGACGTGGTCGGCGTCACCGGGGTGCGCGAGCTGCTCCGCTCAGGCCTGGCCGACGGGCCGCTGGAGAAGATCACCCGCCCGGCGCTGCTGGTGCCCGACTCGCTGCCGCTGCCGGTCGTCCTGGAGCGCATGCGCGCGGCCCGCGACGACCTGGCCTGCGTCATCGACGAGTACGGCGGGCTGGCCGGAGTGCTCACCGTCGAGGACCTCGCCGAGGAGCTCGTCGGCGAGCTGATGGACGAGAACGACCCCGAGCCCGCGGGCGTCGTGGCCAACGACGACGGCACCTGGGACGTCCCCGGCACGCTGCGCGTCGACGAGGTCGAGCGGGCGACCGGGCTCTCGCTCCCCGAGAGCGACGACTACGACACCGTGGCCGGCCTCGTCCTGGCCGCCCTGGGCCGGATGGCCGAGCCCGACGACACGGTGACCGTCACGCTCACCCTGGAGAGCGACCCGCTGGAGAAGGACGACCCCGACGAGGCCGACGCGGTCCTGACGGTGCTGTCGGTCCACCGCAGGGTCCCCGAGTGGGTGCGGATCGCCCCGGTCACCGAGGGCGCGGCCCAGGCCCGGCCCGGCCCCTCCGCCCGGTCACGGGAGCAGGGCGGGAAGCAGGCCTCCCGGTCACAGGAGCAGGGCCGGAAGCAGGATCCGGAACAGGAGCACGCGATGTCCGGTCACGGCCACGGAGCCCCGGCGGAAGGGGACAGCCGATGAGCACCGGAGCCGCCCTGCTGCTCGGCGTGGTCCTGCTGGCGGGCAACGCCTTCTTCGTCGCCGCCGAGTTCGCGGTCATCTCGGCCCGCCGGCACCGCCTGGAGGAGGCCGCGGCCAGGGGCGGCCGGCTCACCCGGATCGCCGCCCGCGCCGCCGTGCGCGGCGGCAGGGAGCTGTCGCTGATGCTGGCCGGAGCCCAGCTCGGCATCACCCTGTGCTCGCTCGGCCTGGGCATGGTGACCGAACCGGCGATCGAGCACCTCCTGGAGCCGGTCTTCGGCGCGGTCGGCGTGCCCGAGTCGCTCCGGGTGCCGATCTCGCTGATGATCGCGCTGGCCCTGGTCACCTTCCTGCACATGGTGGTCGGCGAGATGGCGCCCAAGTCGTGGGCGCTGACCCACCCGGAGGTCGCGGCGGTGGGGGTCTCCCTGCCGTTCCGCGGTTTCACCTGGATCGTCAGGCCGGTGCTGGCCGCGCTCAACCGGCTGACCAACGGGATGCTGCGGCTGTTCGGCGTGCACGCCAGGGACGAGCTGGCCACCACCAGGACGCCGGTCCAGCTCGCCATGCTCGTCGGCGAGTCGGGCCGGATGGGGCTGCTCGACCGGGAGGAGCACGACCTGCTGACCAGGGCCCTGCGGGTCCACCAGCAGTCCGCGGAGCGGCTGATGCTGCCCATCGACCGGGCCGCCGCCGTACCGGCCGACGCCACCGGCTCCGAGGTGCGCAGGATCGCCGCCGAGAGCGGTCATCTGCGCCTGCTGGTCAACTCGGGCCGGGCCGGTGACGTCGTGGGCGTCCTGCACGTCAGGGACGCCCTGGTGCGGCCCGGGGCGAGCCCCGGGGAACTGGCCCGGCCGGTGCCCCGCCTGCCGCGGTCCACGAGCATCCCGGACGCCGTGGCCGCCCTGCAGGAGGCCCACGCCCATGTGGGCCTCATCACCGACGCCGGAGAGGTCGTCGGGATGGTGAGCCTCACCGATCTGCTGGGCGAGCTCCTGGACGTCAAGGTCCTGGCCACCCGCTGAGAGCGGGCCGAAGGACAGAAGGGCCGGGAGGTCGGGAGGTCGGGAGGTCGGGAGGTCGGGAGGTCGGGAGGTCGGGAGGTCGGGAGGTCGGGAGGTCGGGAGAAGCCTTCCGGCCCCCGGTCTCCCGCCGTCGCGCCGGGTACGCGGCCTGGGGTTTCTCTGTGAGCGTAACGAGAATCACATGCCGACATCCCGTGCAAGTCGCCCGAAAGTGACAAGCAAGTGGAGGGGGGTACAACGGAGAGCGGGCGCACGCCGTACGCCACGAACCCCCCGACGGCCCTCGCGGGCCTCCATCACGGAGCCGACGACCATCTTGATCACGACCGCCCGCATCCCGCCGTGGACGGCCTCACGACGCGTGCCCGCGGAAGCCGGACAACGAGAAAGCCCCGGTGGAGGCGGACTTTCGTCCGCGACCATCCGGGGCCGACTTCGAGTGGGCGAGGAGGGATTTGAACCCTCACGTCCTTTCGGACACACGGACCTGAACCGTGCGCGTCTGCCGTTCCGCCACCCGCCCTTGTTGGGTGCGGTCGAAACATTAGCACGGATCAGCCGGTACCTACGAACCCGGATACGATCCTTCTAGGTGCGGAGCGGAGGAGCCGGGTGCGAGAGAGCGGAAAGCGTGCCAACCGACGCCCGAGCGGCCGCGACCATAAGTACGGAGGAAGGGAGGTAGCCGGTGGGAGTCCTTCAGCGCTTCGAGCGCAGGCTCGAAGGCTTGGTTGAGGGCGCCTTTGCGCGGGCGTTCAAGTCCGACCTTCAGCCGGTCGAGGTCGCCAGCGCGGTTCAGCGGGAGATGGACGAGCGGGCTGCGATCGTCGCTCAGGGACGGACGCTCGTCCCGAACGACTTCGTGGTCGAGCTGTCCACGACCGACAGCGAGCGGCTGGAGGTGTACGCCGACAGCATCGGCCACGAGCTGGCCAACCTCGCGAGGGAGTACGCCAAGGAACAGGGCTACTCGTTCGTGGGGCCGGTACGGGTGAGGTTCGAGACCGCCGACGATCTGGCGGTCGGCCTGTTCCGCATCCGTTCCGGAGTGATCCGCGGTGCGACGGTCGAGCAGGACGAGATCCGCCAGCCGGTGAGCGACGTGCCCCAGGGCCGGCCGCACGCCTTCAACGGACGTCCCCGCCTGCTGGTCTCCACCCAGGACGACCCGCAGGGCCAGCGCTCCTACGATCTGACCACCCCGGTGACCCTGCTCGGCAGGGGCACCGACTGCGATCTCCGGCTGGTCGACCCGGGTGTGTCCCGGCACCACGCCGAGCTGCGCGTGGAGGGTCCCCAGGTGGTCCTGGTCGACCTCGGATCCACGAACGGCACTTTCGTCAACGGCCAGCCGGTTCGCCGGGTCGAGCTCCAGAACGGCACTCGCGTGACTCTGGGGCGCACGACTCTGGTTTTCCGGCGCGATTAAAGGTAAACAGACGGTCCATGTCCGAGCTCACGCTGCTGCTGATCCGGCTCGCCTTCCTCGCGGTGCTGTGGTTCTTCGTGATTGCCGCGGTCGGCGTGATCCGGACAGACTTGTTCGGGTCCCGTACGGCCGCCGCGGCTCCCGCCCGCAAGGCTCCCAAGCCGGTCAAACCACCGGCCAAACCCAAGAAGGGGGAGCCCCGGCAGATGGTCGTCACCGGTGGTCCCCTGCAGGGCACCACCATCACGCTCTCGGAGACGCCGATCACCATCGGCCGGGCGAACGACGCCACGCTGGTGGTCACCGACGACTACGCATCCAGCCGGCACGCCCGGCTCTTCCCCCAGGACGGTCAGTGGATCGTGGAAGATCTCGGCTCCACCAACGGCACGTATCTCGACCGCTCCAAAGTCACCCGTCCGACCCCGGTGCCGCTCGGTGTTCCGATCCGCATCGGTAAGACCGTCATCGAATTGCGCAAATGACCATCGCACTCCGTTACGCCGCCCGCTCTGACGTCGGCCTCCTCCGCGAAGGCAACGAGGACTCCGCGTACGCCAGCGGACGCCTGCTCGCCGTCGCGGACGGCATGGGCGGGCACGCACACGGCGAGGTGGCCAGCTCGGTCGCCATCGCCGCCATGTCGTCCCTCGACGAGGACGCGTTCGGGGGTGACCTGCTCAGCGCCATCGAGGCCGCGGTCCGTGACGCGAACCGGCGACTCCACGAGATGGTGGGACGGGATCCCAGCCTCAAGGGCATGGGCACCACGCTGACGGCCATGCTGTGGTCCGGCACGCGGGTCGCCCTGGTCCACGTCGGCGACTCCCGCGCCTACCTGCTGCGCTCCGGCGAGCTCTACCAGATCACGCACGACCACACCCTCGTGCAGTCCCTGGTGGACGACGGCCGGATCACCCAGGAGGAGGCCGCCACCCACCCGCAGCGGTCGATCCTGCTGCGCGCGCTGGACGGCAGCGGCGAGGTCGACCCCGACCTGTCGCTGCGCGAGGCCCAGCTCGGAGACCGCTATCTGCTGTGCTCCGACGGCCTGTCCGGCGTCGTCAGCGCGGAGACCCTGCATCACACCCTGTCCACGATCGACGATCCCGAGACGGTCGTCCGCACGCTCGTCGATCTGGCCAACCGCGGCGGCGGCCCGGACAACATCACCTGTGTGATCGCCGACGTCCTCGAGGTCGACGAGGGGTTCCCGCCGGCCACCGAGGCGGCCGTGGTGGGCGCCGCGGGCTCCACGCTCGCCCGCGCCTCGCAGGGGTCGCAGGACACCTCGCCCGGCCTGGCCAACCCGGCCACCATGCCGCAGCCCGTCATCACCGACGACGAGCTCGACGAGCAGGAGGCCAGGGCCGTGGCGGCCCGGCCGGCCAGACGCCGGCGGCGGCTGTGGCCGCTGCTCGTCTCCATCGGAGGCGTCATCCTCGTCGGCGGCGGCCTAGGCTGGTACTTCGGGAACCAGTGGCTCGACGACCAGTATTTCGTGGGATTGCGAGGTGAGGAGATCGTGGTCAACCGCGGTGTGAACACCACTCTCGGCCCGTTCGAGCTCTTCGACACCGTCCGCACCTCCACCGTGCCGGTTGCCACCCTCGGCACGCTGGAGCAGGCCCAGGTCCGCAACGGCATCCCCGTCGCCGACGAGGCCGCGGGCGTCAAGAAGATCGAGGAACTGCGGGCCTCCTCCCAGGAGGGCTCCGGCGACGCCGCCTCCGCCACCCCGTCGCCGAGCGCCAGCCCCAAGCCCAGTTCGAAACCCAGTGGCACCGCGACCCCGAGGCCCACGAACTCATGAGTGCCCCCACCGTCAGCACTCCGGGAGCCGAAGCCGTCCCCCTGCCAGCCAAGCGGCGGGTGGCGCAGCTGGTGATGCTCGCCTTCGCGGTCCTGATCGTGATGGCCGCCTACGCCGCCGTGGGGATGGGGATCGACCAGAAGATCCCCTCCGGCATGCTCACCTACGGCCTCGGCCTGGGCGGGTTCATGCTGGCCGCCTACCTGGTGCTGGCCCGCTTCGCCCCCTGGGCCGACCCGCTGATCCTGCCCCTGGTGACGCTGATCAACGGCCTCGGCCTGGTCATGATCTACCGCCTGGAGGTGGGCGCCGGCGGCAGGGGCGGCGCGTCGGCCACCACCCAGCTGCTGTGGACCGCCGTCGGCGTGGTCGTCTTCACCGTGACGCTGATCGTGCTGCGCGACCACCGCGCGCTGCAGCGCCTGACCTACACCGCCGGGGCCGCCGGTCTGCTGCTGCTGGTCTCGCCGCTGCTGCCGGTCCTCGGCCAGGAGATCAACGGCGCCCGCATCTGGATCGGCCTGGCCGGCTTCACCCTCCAGCCGGCCGAGCTGGCCAAGCTCGCCCTGGTGATCTTCTTCGCGGGCTATCTGGTCGCCAAACGCGACGTGCTGGCGCTGGCCGGCCGGCGGCTGCTCTTCATCGACCTGCCCCGCGCCCGCGACCTCGGCCCGATCCTCATCACCTGGGGGCTCAGCCTCGGCGTGCTGATCCTGCAGAAGGACCTCGGCTCCTCCCTGCTGATCTTCGGCACGTTCATCGCGATGCTCTACATCGCCACCCAGCGCACCTCCTGGGTGCTGATCGGCATCCTGCTGTTCGTCGGCGGCGCGATCCTGGCCGGAATGGTCTTCAGCCACGTCCAGGACCGCTTCACCGTCTATCTCAACCCCGAGGACCCGGCGCTCTACGACAGGGTCGGCGGCAGCGCGCAGCTCCTCGAGGGCCTGTTCGGCATGAGCCAGGGCGGCATCCTGGGCACCGGGCTCGGCCAGGGCCACCCCGGCCTGATCCCGCTGGCCTTCTCCGACTTCATCTTCGCCGCCATCGGCGAGGAACTGGGCCTGACCGGCCTGATGGCCCTGCTGATGGTCTACGGGCTGCTGGTCGAGCGCGGGCTGCGCACCTCGATCGCCGCCCGCGACCCGTTCTCCAAGCTTCTGGCGGGCGGCCTGTCCTTCCTGCTGGCCTGGCAGGTCTTCATCATCGTCGGCGGCGTCACCAACCTGATCCCGCTGACCGGCCTGGTCACGCCGTTCATGTCACAGGGCGGCTCCGCGTTGCTGGCTAACTGGATCCTTATCGCGCTGTTGGTACGCATGTCTGATGCGGCCAGGAAGCCGCCGCCCCAGGCAATCCAGGACGAAGGACTCACCCAGGTGTTCCAGCGATGAACAGTCCCCTCAAGCGCACCGCCCTGGCCTGCATCCTCATGTTCGGCCTGCTCATGATCAACATCAACTACCTGCAGGCCGTACGGGCCGAGGACCTCAAGCAGGACTCCCGCGACCGCCGCAACTTCTTCGCCCGCTACGAGGTCGAGCGCGGCCTGATCACCGCGGGCAACAAGGTGATCGCCCGGTCCGAGGACACCGGCGACCGCGAGGCCAGGTTCAAGCGCGTCTACCCCGAGGGCAAGATCTACGCGCCCGTCACCGGGTTCTTCGCGCCGGAGAACACCAGCGACATCGAGCGGGCCGAGAACGACCTGCTCGACGGCTCCAGTCCCTCCCTGGTCATCCGGCGCGGCATCGACCTGTTCACCGGCAAGCAGACCAAGGGCGCCAACGTCCAGCTGACGATCAACCCCAAGGCGCAGGAGGCGGCCTACAAGGCGCTGGGGGCCAGCGGCAAGAAGGGCGCGCTGGTCGCGATCGAGCCGAAGACCGGGGCCATCCTGGCGATGGTGTCCATCCCGACCTACGACCCCAACCTGCTCGCCCCCGCCGACAAGGCCGCGGTCAACGAGGCCTACAAGAAGCTGGACGCGAACGACGACAAGCCGCTGGTCAACCGGGCGATCGCGCGCACCTACCCGCCGGGCTCGACCTTCAAGGTCGTCACCATGGCCGCCTACCTGGAGAGCGACGACTCCCTGGGCCCGCAGAGCCAGGTGGACGCCCCGCAGCGGCTCGACCTGCCCAACACCACCGCCGACCTGCCCAACTACGGCGGCGCGGCGTGCGGCGCCGGACGGGTGACGCTCTCCTTCGCGCTGGAGAAGTCCTGCAACACGCCGTTCGGCAAGATCGGCATGGATCTGGGCTACGACGCGATGAAGGAGCAGGCCGCCAAGTTCGGCATCGGGGAGAACCTGGACCCCCTGGAGATCCCGATGGCGGTCGCCCCCAGCAGCATCGGCCCCGAGGAGGACCAGGCCGCGCTCGCCCAGGCCTCGATCGGCCAGCGCAGCAACCAGATGTCGCCGCTGCAGATGGCCATGGTCGCCGCCGGCATCGCCAACAACGGCGTCGTCATGAAGCCGTACCTCGTCAACAAGGTGACCGACGCCGAGGGCGGGGAGATCAAGACGGCCGACCCCGAGGAGCTCGACACCGCGATGAGCGAGGAGAACGCGGCCAAGCTCA
This sequence comes from Paraplanobispora siamensis, assembly GCF_016863175.1. GTDB lineage: Bacteria > Actinomycetota > Actinomycetes > Streptosporangiales > Streptosporangiaceae > Planobispora > Planobispora siamensis. Next base: position 61,980 of record NZ_BOOJ01000036.1, on the reverse strand, counting down.
AGGAGATGATGGTCAACGTCGTCAACCTCGGCACCGCCTCGGCCGCGCAGATCCCCGGTGAGACCGTCGGCGGCAAGACCGGCACCGCCGAGACCGCCGAGGGCCAGGCCCCGCACGCGTGGTTCATCTCCTTCGCCCCCGCCGAGAACCCGAAGGTCGCCGTCGCGCTCATCGTCGAGTCGGGCAGCGCCGGAAACGACGCCTCGGGTGGTCAGACCGCCGCGCCCATCGCCAAGAGCGTGATGGAAGCGGTGCTGGGTAAATGACGTCGTTGCTCGGCGGCCGATACCGCCCGTTGAGGCGGATCGCCGCCGGCGGCATGGGCGAGGTCTGGCGGTGCCGGGACGAGCTGCTCGCCCGCGAGGTGGCCGTGAAGCTGCTCCGCAGCCACGTGGCGGCCGACCCGCACTTCCGCGAGCGGTTCCGCACCGAGGCGCGGATCGCCGCCGGGCTGGCCGACCCGGGCATCGCCCAGGTCTTCGACTACGGCGAGGACGGTGACGTCGCCTACCTGGTGATGGAACTGGTCCCCGGCGAGTCCCTGGCCGGCATCCTCGCCCGCAACGGGACGCTGAGCCCGGAGATCACACTCGACGTCGTGCACCAGACCGCCAAGGCGCTGCACGCCGCGCACAGCTCTGGGATCATCCACCGGGACATCAAGCCCGGCAACCTGCTGGTCACCGAGAGCGGCACCGTCAAGATCACTGACTTCGGGATCGCCAGGGCGCTGGAGGCCGCGCCGGTGACCCAGACCGGGACCGTGCTCGGCACCGCCCAGTACGTCAGTCCCGAGCAGGCCTCCGGCGACACGATGACCCCGGCCACCGACCTGTACTCCCTGGGCGTCGTGGCCTACGAGTGCCTGACCGGCCGCCCGCCGTTCGTCGCCGACAACCAGGTGGCGATCGCGCTGATGCACCTCAACGACCCTCCGCCGCCGCTGCCCGAGAACGTTCCCGCGCCGGTGCGCGACCTGGTCCTGGAGTGCCTGTCGAAGGACCCCACCCACCGCCCGGCCGGCGCGAGGAGCCTGTCGGACCGCGCCTACGTGCTGCGCGAGTCGCTGGCCACCGCGGGGGCGCTGGAGCTGGGCATGCTCACCGACCCCGCCGGGTGGCGGGCCGAGCCGGGCGCGGCGCCGCCGGAGGAGACCGCGTGGCGCCCGCCGGTGGCCGGATCCGGTCATTTCCAGGAGCCGGGAACGGACCCGGGCGACCACGGGACACCGCCCACGGCCGCCCCCGTGCTCGCCGCCGGGACGGCGGGGAGCACCGCGGTCCCGAGGCGCCACGGGCTGCGCCGCACCGGCGTGATCGTCGCCGCGGCGGCCGGCTGCGCCGCGGCCGTCGGCCTGGGCACCCTGGTGGTCCAGGACCTGACCGGCCGGCAGGACGACAACGGGTCCTCGGAGCCGTTCACGCCCCCGACGCCGGCCGCCGAGTCGCCCACGGTCAAAGCCACCCGGAGCAGACCGGTCACGACCCGGCCGGTGGCCACTCCCGCCAAGTCGCCACGCCCGTCCCCCTCGCCGTCGGCTACGGTAAGTACGTCGGCCACGCCCACACCCCGGCCGACGAAGTCTCCGTCCCCGAGCCCCAGCCCGCCCACCCCGACCCCGACGCCCCCCGCTCCGACGGTGACACCGAGCCTCACACCGAGTGACACACCCGGCCCCGGGGACACAACCGCTCCGAACGGGGAGACGTGATGCGCCGAGAGGTCGATGATGGACACCGGTGGCCCGAGAGCCCACCGGCACCCAAGATGAACGGTAAGGGACAGTGCAGGAAATGACTCAGCCCCGACGCCTCGGCGATCGCTACGAGCTTGACGGCGTCGTCGGCCGTGGCGGCATGGCCGAGGTCTATCGCGCCCGGGACATCCGACTGGACCGGGTCGTAGCGATCAAGACCCTCCGCGCGGACCTGGCCAGGGACCACACCTTCCAGGCACGCTTCCGCCGGGAGGCTCAGTCCGCCGCGTCACTGAACCACCCGTCCATCGTCGCGGTCTACGACACGGGCGAGGACACCTCCGAGGGCGCGCCCGTGCCCTACATCGTGATGGAGTACGTCGACGGCAGCACCCTGCGCGACCTGCTGCGGGCCGACCGGCGGCTGATGCCCGAGCGCGCGGCCGAGCTGGTCGACGGGATCCTGCGGGCGCTGGACTACAGCCACCGCGGCGGCATCGTCCACCGGGACATCAAGCCGGCCAACATCATGATCACCCGTAACGGTGACGTGAAGGTGATGGACTTCGGCATCGCCCGCGCGATGGCCGACTCGGCCGCGACCATGACCCAGACCGCCCAGGTCATCGGCACGGCCCAGTACCTGTCGCCGGAGCAGGCCAGGGGCGAGCGGGTCGACGCCCGCAGCGACCTGTACTCCACCGGCTGCGTGCTGTACGAGCTGCTGACCGGGCAGCCGCCGTTCACCGGCGACTCCCCCGTGGCGATCGCCTACCAGCACGTGCGCGAGGACCCGATCCCGCCCTCGCAGATCGACCCGGACATCCCCAAGTGGGCCGACGCCATCGTGCTCAAGTCGATGGCCAAGGACCCCGCCCAGCGCTACCAGAGCGCCGGGGACATGCGGGCCGACATCCAGCGGGCGATGTCGGGCATGCCGATGGACGCACAGACGATGGCGCTGGCCGCCAACTACGGCACGGCCACCCGCACCATGCAGCAGCCGCCGCCCGGCCAGGCCGGCCCGGTCACGCAGCGCACCACCGCCGTCCCGCCGTACGAGTACGGCACGGAGGAGGTCGGGCGCGGTGAGCGCGGACGCCGCCGCCAGAAGAGCGAGGGCAACAACGCGGTCAAGATCGCGGCCTGGATCCTGATCCCGATCCTGGTCATCGGCGCCTTCATCTGGGCGGGCTACCAGTTCCTGAGCTCCCCCGGCACGCCCACCGAGGGAGGCAAGGTGTCGGTCCCGACGCTGGCCTCCCGGACGGAGGAAGCCGCGATCAAGACCCTCACGGACATGGGGCTGAAGGTCAAGAAGACCGAGGAGTTCAGCGACGAGCAGCGCAAGGGCTCGGTCATCGGCACCGAGCCCGGCGCGGGCACCGAGGTCCCCAAGGGCAGCGAGGTCACGCTCATCGTCTCCAAGGGCGTGGAGAGGGTCGAGATCCCCGATGTGATCGGCCAGACCAAGGAAGAGGCGATACAGACGCTCGAGGACGCGGGCTTCAAGCCGAGCGTGCAGTCCAAGCCGTCCGCCCGCCAGCAGAACGTCGTCTTCGCCATGTCTCCGGAGGCCGGCACGAAGGCCGCCAAGGGCAGCTCGGTCAAGATCACCATTCCCGCGCAGGCCCAGGAGGTCCCCAACGTCCTCGGCTTCGACATCAAGGAGGCCCGGGACACGCTCGTCGAGGCGGGCTTCCGGGTCAAGGTCGTCGACCAGCCCAGTGACCAGGCCGAGGGCACGGTGCTCAACCAGACCCCCGAGGCCGGTTCCAAGCTCCAGCCGAACACCACGATCACGCTGACCGTCTCCACCGGCCAGCCGCCGGTCCCGACCGAGGAGCCGAGCGTCCCGACCGAGGAGCCGACGTTCCCGACGGAGGAGCCGAGCGTCCCGACCGATGAGCCGACGGAGGAGGATCCGTTCGTCGACGACCCCTCCGGAGAGAACGGCTGATCTCCGTCGCCACGTGATCAGGAGGGGCCCCCTCATACATGAGGAGGGCCCCTCCGCCACTCGGGGGCAATGGCGGCAGGGCCCTCACTGGTTAGTCGTCCAGCACGCCCGGTGTGTTACACGATTTTCGCGAGCCAGTTTCCGAGCAGCCGGTGACCGTACTCGGAGATCACCGACTCGGGGTGGAACTGCACCCCCTCCACGGGCGCGTCACGGTGGCGCAGCCCCATGACGACTCCGTCCTCGGTGGTCGAGGTCACCTCCAGGACCGGCGGCACGGTCTCGGGCCGTACGGCCAGCGAGTGGTAGCGCGTCATGGTGACCGGCGACGGCAGGCCGGCGAAGACCCCGCGCCCGTCGTGCGAGACGGCGCTGGTCCGGCCGTGCATCAGCTCGGGGGCCCGGGCCACGGTGGCGCCGTACGCCACCGCGATGGCCTGGTGCCCGAGGCAGACGCCGAGCAGCGGCAGGCCCCGGGCCGCGCAGTGACCGACCAGGGGGACGCTCACCCCGGCCTCCTCCGGCGTGCCGGGCCCGGGGCTGATCAGGACCCCGTCGAAGCCCGCCGCGTCGTCGACCGCGACGTGGTCGCGGGGGCGCACATCGCAGTCGGCGCCCAGCTCGCGGAGGTACTGCACGATGGTGTGGACGAAGCTGTCGTGATTGTCCACCACCAGGATTCGGCTCATGGACTCACAGTCACGCGGTCGAGGAGGACGTACGGTTCGATCCAGGGGAACACGACATACCAGAGTACGGCCGCCGCCATCCCGGCCAGCACCAGTGCGGTGCACAGCTTGGCCACGGGACCTCCGGAGAGCATCCGCCAGATCCATTCGTACATGTGCTTCCTCCTTGCTCGGTCACCGATCGGGGTCCCGCCTGTCGTCGAGCCGACCGAACACGACGAGCCGCTGCGCGGCGGAGTACTCCGGGTGGCAGGTGGACAGGGTGATGCGTGCCCTGGTGGGCCTGCGACCCGGACTGCCCGGGACGGGGGCGATCACACTCATCTCGGTGGGGGCGACGATGCGGGTCTCGGTGACCCGGTAGACGTAACGGGCGTCGCGGGCGTCGACGATGATCTCGTCCCCCCTGCGGAGCTCGTCGATGCGGTTGAAGGGCGCGGCGTAGGTGGTCCGGTGGCCCGCCAGGACGAAGTTGCCGGTCCCCCCCGGCGGGGCGGTGCCGGGATAGTGGCCGGGGCCCGCCCGGAGCTCGTCCCGGCCCACCCCCTCCACCACGACGTAGCGGTAGTCGTCGCCGAAGCGGGGGATGCGCAGCATCGCCAGGGGCTCACCCGTCCGGGCCCCGTCCGGCGCGCGGGAGCCGCCGGAGACCGCCTGCGGGGGCTGCTGCAGCTGCTCGCGCAGCACCGCCTGCCGTCCGGCGGTGTAGCTCCCGGTCCCCCAGATCAGATAGGCGCACAGGAGCAGCAGGACCCCTCCCACGGTGAGGCCCAGCTCCCCGCACACGCGCACCACGGCCCTCATGGCGTCAGGCTAGTGAGAGGCTGTCACGCCCGAACCGCGACGATCGAGGCGTTGGACGGTTGTTTGCCCGAGGATGGGACTGCCGCGGGATCGCATGTCCCGCATGTGGCGACTATCCTTACTCGGGTCGTCGCCCACCAGCGATTACGCTAGCTGACAGAACCTGCGCACGATCCGGATCGCGCAGGGTTGACGCAGGAGAACCCCAGTGCCCAAGTCCAAGGCTCGTAAGAAGGCGGTTTACACCCCGCCGAAGACGTCCCAGCAGGTCAAGATTAGCCCTCGCTGGCTGGCGCCCGTCATGGTGGCCTCCTGGATCATCGGGATCCTGTGGATCTCGGTCTACTATGTGGCGCCTGACGCCCCGCTGATCGGCACGCTCCAGAACTGGAACCTGCTGGTCGGGTTCGCTTTCATCATCTTCGGTGTGGTGCTCTCCACCCGCTGGCGATAGATCTTTCCACAGACATATCCACACCCTGGGGAAGCATCAGGGTGTGGATCACCCCCCGGACAGCCTGGCCTGTATGTACGCGTCATAGGCGAACGGCGGCAGCAGCATGACCGTGGCGACCAGCGCCAGCAGGACCAGCGCGCATCCGCCCCACTGGACCAGGTTCCTGTTCCTGGCCGGGGCGTAGACGAGGATCGCGCTGACGACGGCGCCGGTGACGAGGCCTCCGAGGTGCCCCTGCCAGCTGACGTTGGGGACCACGAAAGTGATCAGCACGTTGATGCCGATCAGCCAGAGCACGCCACGGATGTCGTAGCCGAGCCTCCTGGAGACCACGAACAACGCGCCGAACAGGCCGTAGACCGCGCCCGAGGCGCCCACCGCGCCGAGGCCGAGCAGATAGACCGCGACGGAGCCGCCCAGCGCGGACAGCAGATAGAGCGCCAGGAACCGGGTCGAGCCCAGCCTCCGCTCCAGCTCCGGGCCGATGGCGTACAGCACCCACATGTTGAACAGGATGTGGGTGAGCGCGAATCCTCCCGACTGCAGCGGCGCGTGCAGGAAGGCCCCGGTGATCAGGCGCCACCACTCGCCTCCGTAGGCGACGGCGCCCGACTCCATCGCGTAGCCGCCCACCACCCGGGCCGGCGCGATCGACTCGACGGCGTAGGCCAGGACGTTGAGGATCAGCAGGCCCCAGGTGACCCGGGGCGTGGTGACCGCCTTGCCGCCGAACACCGACTGCGCCCGCCGCACTCCCTTGTTGCCCTCGGCCACGCACTCGGGGCACTGGAAGCCGACCGAGGCGTCGCGCATGCAGTCGGGGCAGATGGGCCGCTCGCAGCGCTGGCAGCGCACGTAGGTCTCGCGGTCCGGGTGACGGTAACAGGTGGGTACGGCCTGCGTGCCGGACTCGCCGGGCGGCTGGGTGGTCATGGCGTGTCGGTGGCCCTTTCGACCGTGCTTCTTCCTGCGCCCAGCCTATGCAGAATCACCGGCGTCCGTGCGGCGGCCACCGGCGGTGGCCGCCGCAGGCGGATCAGCCCTGGACGCGGTCGATGGTGACCGACTCCAGCACGACCGGCTCGACGGGACGGTCACGGCCGTCGGTCTCGGTCTTGGCGATGGCGTCGACGACCTCCTGGCCCTCGACGACCTCCCCGAAGATGGTGTGCCTGCCGTTGAGGTGCGGCGTGGGCACCACGGTGATGAAGAACTGCGAGCCGTTGGTGCCGCGGCCCATCTGGATGCCGGCGTTGGCCATGGCGAGCAGGTAGGGGCGGTTGAAGTAGAGGTCCGGGCTGATCTCGTCGTCGAACTTGTAGCCCGGGCCGCCGATGCCCTGACCCAGCGGGTCACCGCCCTGGATCATGAAGCCGGCGATGACGCGGTGGAAGACGGTGCCGTCGTAGAGCTTGTCGGTGGTCTTCTGGCCGGTCTCGGGGTGCGTCCACTCCCGAGTGCCCTCGGCCAGCTCGACGAAGTTCCGCACGGTCTTGGGCGCGTGGTTCGGGAAGAGCTCGAGCTTCACGCTGCCACGGTTGGTCTTGAGGGTTGCGAACAACTTCTCAGCCACGATGGGGCTGCCCCCTTCAGGTCAACAGGCGGAGCCTGTACAAGGCGCGATGTTTGTGATGTTTTGAGATTGAGGGTCGCCGCCGACCCCTCCAGCATCCTCCCACGGCTGGTCATGATTGAGCCGCTTTCGAGCGGGAAGGGGTGCCTGCGGGGCCCCAACGACAGGGGAGGAGTTGCTGTGCCTCTTGCACTATTTGGAAAGCGCCGCACCACCAAGGTGGTTCCGGAAACCCGGCTGTACATGGCGAAGTCCCAGCTCAAGCGAGCTGTCGGACAGGTCGGTCCGATGGCGGTCCACGCCCGCGACGCGGCGCGTGACGCCGCCGCCGCGAAGGTCCTCGATGCCCGTGGGTGGGCAGCACCAAGACTAGACGCCGCCGCCCACTCTTTCGAGGACCAACTCGCGCCGAGGATCACGGCGATGCTGTCCCAGGCCGCGACGAGGATCGACCCTTCGCCTCGCAGCAGGTCGCGGTGGCCGGTGGTCCTGCTGCTCACCGGCGTCGCGGTCGGTGCCGCCGGCTTCGCGATGTACCGCAGGAGCTCCGGCAGCCAGTGGTCGGAGAGCTTCAAGAGCACCACGGCCGACGCGTCCCACTGGGTCAGCGACAAGGCCAGGACCGCTGCGGACAAGGTCTCCGGCACCGCCGGTGGCGTCAAGGACAGGGCCGAGGAGTTCGGCCACAAGGCGGATCCTTCGTCGGACGAGTTCGGTAACAAGATCAGCACCGAGTCGACGACGGCCTCCAAGAATTCGCCCTGAAATCTGATGTCCTGATACGACTGGGTGCCCATCGGTACGGCCCGCATCCCCACGATGCGGGCCGTACCCGTGCCCGGGGCCGGTTCGGCGGCACGGCGATGTTGACGGTTTCACCAAGCGCTTGTTAGATCGTGTTCCCCAGGCACGGAGGAACACGGATGACGCTGTCACCTCTCGACGACTACCCCGTCCACCAGTCCCCCGAGGTCATGCGGCACGTCACGACGTCGGACCGCAACTTCTACGACCGCTACTACTTCAACTGCCACGCCGGATCCGACGAGCTGATGCTGATCATCGGCGTCGGGCAGTACCCCAACCTCGGCGTCACCGACGCCTTCGCCTGCGTGCGCCACCGGAACCTCCACCGGGTCGTCCGCGCCTCCAGGGAACTCGGCGACGACCGGATGAACACCGAGATCGGCCCGTTCCGCGTCGAGGTGATCGAGGGGCTGCGCACCCTCCGGGTCGTGCTCGACCCCACCGAGCACGGCCTGTCCTACGACCTCACCTGGCAGGGCACGATCCCCGCGACCCTGGAGCCGCGCCACTTCCTGCGCTGGCAGGAGCGCGTCGTCTTCAACTCCTCGCGGCTGGCCCAGACCGGGCGGTGGACCGGGCACATCATGATCGACGGCGAGCGGATCGAGGTCACCCCCGACCGGTGGCAGGGGACCCGCGACCGCTCGTGGGGCATCCGCCCCGTGGGCGAGCCGGAGCCCCCGGGCATCCAGACGAAGAACGCCGGGACCTTCTACTGGCTCTACGCGCCCGTCCAGTTCGACGACCACGCCATCCTGTGCATCGTCCAGGAGGACGAGAAGGGCCGTCGCGTCCTGGAGGAGGCGGTCCGGGTCTGGGGCTTCGGCTCGGCCAGGGAGGGTGAGCAGGAGTATCTCGGGCGTCCGGAGTACCGCCCCGTGTACGTGGAGGGCACCCGGGAGGTGCGCGAGGCGACGATCTCCTTCGCACCACCGGGCGGCAAGCCCTTCGACATGCGCTGCACGCCGATCCTCCCGGTGCACCTGATGGTGGGCACCGGATATGGCCTGGAACCGGACTGGAAACACGGCATGTACCAGGGCCCGGGCCCGGTGGTGCAGGGCGTCACCCACACCTTCCCTCAGGACGCCGCCCGCATGTGGGGCATGATCGACGCGGTGGGCCGCTTCGAGTACGACGACCCGTCCGGGGCGGCGCAGGGCACACAGGTCGGGCACGGCCTCTACGAATACTGGGCGCTGGGCCCGCACCCGTCCTTCCCGGAGGCCTGACCCCTTTCGGGGGCCCGGTCCCGTACACCCGCGCTCGCGGACCCCGTCCCGTACACCCGCGCTCGCGGGTCCGGGCCGCACGCCCGGACCCGCGAGCAGGGCCGGCCGGATCACGCGCGCGGCCCGGATCCGCACGCCCGGGTCCGCGCGAGCCGTACCGGCCCTCGTCAGGTACGGCTCCGCTCCCGCGTCACTCCTTGATCTTCTTGATCTCGATCTTCTCCACGGGCTCCACCTCGCCGCAGGCCACGACCAGGTCGTCGGGGAGGGGCTTGGCGGGCTTGGCCGGCTTGGCCGGGAACGGCTTGCCCGGCTTGGCCGACCTGGCGACGACCCCGTGCTTACCGGCCTTGACCGGGACGGCCCGGGTCACTTCGAAGTCCTCCGCCCGCTTCGCGATCACCACCTCCCCCTTGTCCCTGAACTTCTTGGCCCTCAGCTTGATCTCCCTCACCTCGTCGTCGGCGAGCCTGTGTCTCGCGACGACGACGTGGCCCTCACCGCCCTCGCAGACGATGACGAAGTCCGCCTCCTCCGCGGGGACGGCGGGGGGAACCGGGGTCGTGGACGTGTCGGCGCTGGCCGCGCCGGTCATGACCGTCACCAGAGCCCCGGCGGTCACCATGGCGGCGGCGAGAATACGGATTCGCATGCGTGCTTCTCCTGAGTCGATCGGCGATTCGGTCGGGCCCCACGCTCCCTCCCGGCGCCTGAAGGGAGCCTGAAGGTCCCCGAATCCGTCTTCAGGTTGTCTTTAGGTGGCGTGCGTCAGGCTGACCGCATGCGCGTGCTGCTGATCGAGGATGAGAAGCGCCTGGCCGATCTGCTCAAGGGCGGTCTGGCCGGCGAGGGGTTCGCCGTGGACGTCGCCCACGACGGACGTGACGGATTGTGGATGGCGACCGAGAACGCCTACGACGTGATCGTTCTCGACGTCATGCTGCCCCGGATGAACGGCTACGCCGTCTGCGCCAGGCTCCGTGACGCGGAGAACTGGACGCCGATCCTGATGCTCACCGCCAAGGACGGGGTGCAGGACGAGGCCGAGGCTCTGGACACCGGGGCCGACGACTTCCTGTCCAAACCGTTCTCCTACGTCGTGCTGCTGGCCCGGCTGCGCGCCCTGGTGCGCCGGGGCGGTACGGCGCGGCCGGTCTCCATCACGGTCGGCGACCTGACCGTCGATCCCGCGGGGCTGCGGTGCCGCCGGGGGGAGACGGAGATCCCCCTCACCCCGAAGGAGTTCGCCGTCCTGCACGGCCTGGCCCGCAGGCAGGGCGAGGTGGTCTCCAAGAGCGAGCTGCTCGCCCAGGCGTGGGACTTCTCCTACGACGGCGACCCGAACATCGTCGAGGTGTACATCAGCGCGCTCCGCCGGAAGATCGACGCCCCGTTCGGCCGGTCGACCCTGGTGACCGTGCGCGGCGCCGGATACCGGCTGGAGGCCTGAGATGTCACGACTGTCAGTCCAGGTCAGGGCCACCATCGCGGCGACCGCGATCGTCGCGGTCGCGCTGGGGGCCGCCGCGGCCGTGCTGGTCGGCGTGCTCGGCGGGAGCCTGACCGACACCGCCTCCGCCGAGGCCACCCGGCGCGCCGACCTCACCGCCGACATGCTGTCCTCCGGCACGTTGATCGAGGAGAACCGGTTCGGCAGGCCCGCGGACCCCGACATCGAGATCATCAAGGAGGAGCAGGCGGCGTTCTTCGCGGGAGGGGTCGCGGTCGTCGAACGGGCCGGCGAGCCGTACGCGACCGAGCCCCGCGTCGCACGTCGGGTCCTCCCCGCGTCCGGCGCCGGGGGAGAGCCCGACGACGAACCCGGCACCGACCGGAAGCCCGGCGCGGGAGGGAGAACCGGCGTCGCATCCGACGCGGAGGGCAGGACCGGCGACGAACCCGGCGGGAAAGGCAGGCCCGCCGTGGTGCCGGGCGATCTCGTCTCCGCCGAGAAGTGGGCGCCTCCCGGCGCCTACGTCACCGCGACGCTGCCGGTCGACACCTCCGCCGGTCCGCTGCTGGTCAAGGCAAGAGCGTCCCTGGACTCCGCCCACGCCGCGCTGGCCACCCTGAAGAGCGTGCTGCTGCCCGGCATCCCCGCGCTGCTCCTGCTGGTCGCCGTCCTCACCTGGCTCGTGGTCGGCCGGGCCCTCGCCCCCGTCTCGGCGATCCGCGCCGAGGTGGCCGACATCACCGCCAGCGACCTGCACCGCCGGGTCCCGGTGCCGAGGTCGCGTGACGAGATCGCCCGGCTGGCCGAGACCATGAACCGCACCCTCGACCGGCTGGAGCTGGCCGTCAGCCGTCACAAGCGCTTCGTCGCCGACGCGGCCCACGAGTTCCGCAGTCCCCTGGCGATCCTGCGCACCCGGCTGGAGCTCGCCCCGCCCGGGCCGCTGTCCGCCGAGGCGCTGACGGACGTGGACCGGATCCAGGCGCTCACCTCCGACCTGCTGCTGCTGGCCCGCCTGGACGCCGGTGAGCCGGACCGTCACGAGGAGGTGGACCTGGGCCAGGTCGCCGCGGAGGAGGCCGCCCGTTCCCGGCCGAGATCCGAGGTGCGGGTCGGGCTGGAGGTGGCCGCCGACGTGGTGGTCCGCGGCTCGGCCGGGCAGCTGCGCCGGCTGGTGGCCAACCTCGTGGACAACGCCGTGCGGCACGCGGAGTCCGCGGTGACCGTCCGCCTGGGCGTGGACGGGCGGGAGGCCGTTCTGGAGGTGTGCGACGACGGGCCGGGCATCCCCGCCGAGCATCACGAGGCGGTCTTCGACCGCTTCACCCGGCTGGACGAGGCCAGGGACCGGGACGCGGGCGGTTCGGGGCTGGGGCTGGCGATCGCCAGGGACATCGCGGTACGGCACGGCGGCGGCCTGGCGGTCGTCGCGGGCCCTCCGGGAGCCTGCCTGCGCGCCCGCTTCCCCGTCGCCTCCGCGACGGATCGCCGCCTCCGTGACGTCCGTGACGACCGTCCCGCACCGCCCGCCGGTGAGTCGCTTCCCGCGCCCTCCCGGGACCGGCAACCGGTCCCGGCGGGTCAGGTGAGCGCGTAAACGGTCGTGACGGCGTGAGGGATCAGGTGATCGGGAGCTCGTAGACGGTCGTGCGCTGCCTGATCTCGAAACCGGCGCGGGTGTAGATGCCGAGCGCACCGGTCGCGTTGTCGGCGTCCACGGCCAGCCCGGCCCTGCGGTAACCCTGGGCGCGGAACTCGGCGAGCGCGTGGGCGATCAACGCGCTCGCCACGCCCTTGCCCCGCCACTCCCTCAGGGTGCCGATGATCTGGATCCACGCCTCGCGGACGCCCGTGGCCTGGGTGTCGGCCTCGTGATAGAGGCTGAGCAGGACGCCCACGCTCGTCCCCGAACCGTCCTGGGCCACGAAGGAGATCTCCGGCCGGAACGCCTTCATCCCGATCATGCTGCTCCGCCAGGACTCCGGCGTGTGCCGCACGCTGCCCCAGTGATCGGCGAAGGAGGCGTTGCGCACCTCGCGGACGGCGTCCTCCAGGTCGTCGCCGTAGGGCACGATCTTCAGCCCGTCCGGCGGGGCGACCCTCGGCAGCTCGGCCTCCAGGTCCCGGCCCATGTCGCAGAACCACCGGACCGGAGTCATGCCCGCCGCCTCGGCCAGCGCCTTCGCCCCGGTGTTGCGTTCGTGGGCGAAGAAGTGGATCTCCAGCGGCCGGCCGGGAAAGCGGCTCTCATGGATCGCCGGGGCGGCCCGGACGCCCCAGTCGACGACCTGACGCCCGAGGCCCCGGCGCCGGTAGGCCGGGTGCACCCCGCCCCACAGGCCCATCTGGTGGACCGGGTCGGCGTCGGCGCGGGCCATCAGCATGCCGTAGGCGACCAGCCTGCCGTCGTCCCACCCGGCCAGGGTGCCGCGCGCCAGGTCGTAGGCCGGGTTGGCGAAGTCGTCGGCGACGTCGTCGGCGTCGTAGTTCTCCCCGGTGCGGTCCTCGGCCTCCATCGCGGCCAGCAGCTCCGCCAGCGCCCCGTTGTCGCCCTGGGTCAGCGGGACCCACTCAAGTGTCATATTCCGGAGCATAAGGACCGCCCTCGCCGGATCTCGACCGGTTTTCCGGCCGCACCACGGGACGGACCCGTCCTCACGACGGCCGGCGGTGGCCCACCAGCGGCTCCCACGACCCGGGCTTCCGGCTGTCGGCCCGGAACCCGGTGAGCGGGGTCAGGGACATGCCGTCCCGGCTGATCACGACCAGCCGGTTGCGGAACCCGCCGCCCGCGCAGTCGCTTCCCTTGAGCTCGCACGCCCAAGCGATCAGATGGTCGTCGTCGGCCCAGGCGAGGAGCTGCATGATCCGGTGCCCGGCCACGGCCCGTGGCAGCGGGACCGTCCGGCCCGTCTCCGTGTCCGTCACGGCCAGAGCCGCAGGATCGTCCGCCAGCCACCGGCCGCTCGGCGACAGACCCGCTTCCTGGAAACTGCCGTTCCTCTCCTTCTCCGGGATCGGCAGCACGTTCCCTTCCAGGTCGTAGAACACCTTGCCGTCGCTGTAATCCAACCGCCATTCCCAGACCATCGTCCCGTCCGCGCTCCACCGGAAGCTCTTGCCCCGGTCCAGGGAACGACCCGTCCAGCCGACCTCGTGGAACGCGGCTCGCCCGCCCTCCACGTCCACCACCGTGAATCCGGTCCGGATGCTCTGCGCGGTCGTGGTGCCGCCTTCGGGGGGGATGGTCACGAACAGCAGAGGGTTCCAGTCGTAGTTCGTGACCAGCAGCCTCCTGCCGTCGGGAGACCAGGACACCCAGGCTGCCGGACGTTCCAGGTCGATCCACCTGACCGGTCCGCCGCGGGTGGCGACCACCCCGACCCGGCGGGCGGGCAGTTCCTCCAGGACCGCGACGGTCTCACCGCCCGGCGCCACGTCCAGCATCGCCCACGGTGCCTTCTTGTACGTGCCCGCCTCGGTGTCGTACACGAACCAGGTCCACTGCACGACCTTCGCCCCTTCGGCGACCTGCTTCTCCTTCCGGATGTGGTAGGCGTAGACGGCCCGGTCGTAGGCCGCGACCAGCTTCTCCGGCGGCCCGCCGTCCGGGTCCGCCAGGACTTCCCGGCCGGAGCCGGGATCGGTCTGGACCGTGACGGTTCTGTCGTGTTCGAGCGTCTCGATCGGCTGGGCGACCCGCTCCCTCATCCCCGGCACGACGAACACCGCGACGACGCCCGCGGTCGCCCCCGCGACCACCGCGAACGCCCTCTTCACGGCCCGCCTGCGCCTGCCCAGCGCCCGGTCCGCGAGATCCGCCGGCACCCGGGCGTCCCCCGACCACTCGCGGAGGGTCTGCCGGACGATTTCGTCGATGGTCATGCCTTCGCCTCCCCGAAGATCACGTGCGGCTCCCGCAGCTCGGGTGCGAGCGTGCGCAGCCTCGCCAGGGAGCGGTGGGTCGTGCTGCGGACGGTCCCGACGGAGCAGCCGAGGATGGCCGCCACCTCCGCCTCCGGCAGGTCCTCGTAGTAGCGCAGCACCAGCACGGACCGCTGCCGGGACGTCAGCCGCGACAGCGCCCGGCGCATCACGATCCGCAGCTCCACACCGGAGGTGGCGTCGTCCTCGCCGCGCTCGGGCGGCTCGGCGAACGTCGTCTCCCTGCGCCGCCGCCACCAGGACACCTGCTGGCGGTACATCGCCCGCCGGACGTAGGCCTCCGGCTCCTCGACCGTCCGCCACCGGGTGGCCGTCCTGGCCAGCGCGCTCTGGAGCAGGTCCTCGGCCGCGTGCTGGTCCCCGCCGGTCAGCAGGTACGCCAGGCGCATCAGGGCCGGCGAGCGCGCCGACACGAAGTCGCGGAACCGTCGCTCCTCTGCGGCGTCCACGATCACCTCCACTGTGCGGTTACGTCACTAAGACGCTCCACAGCGGATGCGGCTATGCCTCCCCTGCGGCACGGAGTTCGGCGATCCGCGCGACGATCTCCGTCACCGTCTCCGCCGGGAACGGCATCCGGGCGGGATCGCCGCCGGCGGTGAGGATCCCGGCCGCGACGACGTGGTCGGCGTGCTGGCGCCGTACGAACTCGCGGTCCACGACGGCGCCGTGACCGGGCACCACCGTCTCGCCCGGCAGGTCCAGCAGGCGCGCGAGCGTGTCCGGCCACTCCAGCGGGAACCCGTCGCCGAACTGCGGCGGCGCGCCCTCCTCGACCAGGTCGCCGGCGAAGACCACCCCCGCGCCGGGGACCTCCACCACGATGTCGTTGTCGGTGTGGCCCCGGCCGAGGTATCGCAGATGGACCGGGCGCCCGCCGAGGTCGAGGGTCACGGCGTCGGTGAACGTACGGTCCGGCGGCGTGATCTCCACCTCGGCCAGTTCCTCCGGCCCCTCGTGCAGCCACTTGCGCCGCTGCGCCTCACCGGTGGCCGCGGCCGTCTCGGCGCACCTGACGTGGCCCCAGATGTCGGCGGGCAGGAAGACCGCGTTGCCGAAGAAGTGGTCGAAGTGCGCGTGGGTGTTGACCACGGTCCAGGGCAGGGCGGTGACGGACCGGACGGCCCCGGCCAGGTCCCGGCCCTGGCGGTGGGACATGCGCGTGTCGACGACCAGGCAGCCCTCGTCCCCGACGACCAGCCCGACGTTCAGGTCGAACGACTCGTGCCGCCGGACGTAGACCCGGTCCCCGACTTCCCGCCACCGCTCATCCATGTGCCAGAGCCTGCCAGATCACGGGGGCGGCCGGGCCTCGCGGCGAGGTCACCGGGCCTTGGCGGTCAGCCTCAGGCTCGCCGTGCCGATCGTGAGGTCCAGCCCCCGCTTGGCGGTCCTGGCGGGGGCGGAGGGCCTGGCGACGAAGGTGAGCCTCACCTTGGCGCGGGGGGACAGCTCGGTGATCGTGCAGCGCACCGCCGTACCGCTGAACCGGCAGCCCTTGCTCGCCTTGACGATCTTCTGCCCGCCGAACGTCCGGCCCGCGACCTTGAGCGCCGTGATCGGCTCGGCGGTGGTGTTGGTCAGCGTGACGGTGTAGGTGTCGCGGGTGACCCGGCCCGCGGCCTTGACCTTCGAGGCCGGCCTGGCCAGGAGCCTGAGCCGGGACGGCGTGCCGTTGAAGGAGTTCTTGCCGCCGGGGGAGCCCGGCGCCTTGTCGGCCGACTGCCAGAAGGTGTACCGGGTCCAGCTCGCCGGCAGCTCCCCCGGCTCGGCACCCCACCGGGCCAGCCAGAGCGGGTTGCGGCCGAAGGCGGGGGAGTCGCCGGTGCAGGTCCGCCACCAGCTCGTGGTGGTGTAGATGATCGCGTCGCGGCCGGTCCGCTGCCGGTAGCGGCGGGTGAAGTCCCCCACCCAGTCGACCATCTGCTTGCGGTCGAGGCCGTAGCAGGAGTTGAGGCCGTTGCGGTTCCGGTAGGGGTTGTCCTCCACGTCGAGCACGCCCGGCAGGGTCCTGCCGTCGGGGCGCCAGCCGCCGCCGTTGTCCACGAAGAAGTCGGCCTGCGCGGCGCCGTCGGACTCGTGCGGCTGGGCGAAGTGGTAGGCCCCGCGGATCAGCCCGGCCTCGGCGGCGCCGCCGTACTGGGTGTCGAACCGTTCGTTCAGGTAGTCGAGCCCCTCGGAGGCGTACACGAAGGCGAACGCCGTCCCGTTGCCCGCGACGCTCCCCCAGTCGATCTCGCCGGACCAGTTGCTGACGTCCACTCCGGTGACGGCCGGGCCCGTGGAGACTCCCGCCGCGGCCACCTGAGGGGCCGCGGGTACGAGCGTCCCCACCATGACAGCGGCGACCACCGCAGAAAGACGTTTCACGTGAATCCCCCGTTCCCGCGTGACGACGGGGAAGATCCTGACGGATGCCTCCGGGGATGGCAAGGGTGCCGAGTGACGGGTGGGAAATCCCCGTGCGGCGCGAAACCCGCTCCACCAGGGGCTCCACCCTCGTGCAAGACCGCCGCGGCGGTCACTTTCTGCCGTAGGTGAGGATGACCGTGCCTTCGCGGAGGGTGCGGGTGCCCTCCAGGGTGAAGTACGTGGGGGAGAAGTCGGCGGTGAACAGGGGGATGCCGGCCCCGGCGACCACCGGATAGAGCTTGACGACGAGCGCGTCGATCTCCGGCAGCAGGGCGCCCGCCAGGCGCGAGCCGCCCGCCAGGTAGATGTCCCCGCCCTCCTCCGCCTTCATCTGCCGGACCCGGCCGACCACGTCGTCGGAGATGATCTCGACCGCGGGGTCGGGGCTCTCCGCCGTACTCGTGGAGACCACGTACTGGCGCAGGTGGGCGTAGGGACTGGTGATCCCGATCTTCAGGGCGGGCTCGTAGGTGACGCGCCCCTGCACGATGGTGTCGAAGTTCGGGTTGGGGACGTCCACGCCGAGCTGCTCGCGCACGTGCGTCGGCAGGGTGTCGGGGTAGTCCTCGGTGATGAATTCGACGACGTCCTGCGTCACCGGGAAGAAGTCGTAGCTCTCGTCGGGGGCGGCGATGAAGCCGTCGATGGTCATGCCGATGTAGTAGACGAGCTTTCGCATATCCGGTCCTTCGCTGGTCGTGGGGTCTCTTCGGGGGCTGCTCTCGGGACTGTCCGGTCAGCGGGCGCCGCCGGGCTTGGGCAGGGGCCTGGGCCGGGGAACCGAACGCGGTCGCGGGGTGCGCCGCCGGCGGTCGGGGGCGGCGGTCGTGCCGGGCGGGGCGGTCTGTACGGCGGGCCGCGCCGCGGCGGCGATCGTGACGGTGAAGGCGATCGGAGCGGTCGACTTTCCTCGCATCTTGTTACCTCTCTCAGCACTTGATGTGTAGTACTATGTTCGGAGTGGTTTGAACGTAGTACTACATCTAGAGTGGTGTCAACACCGATCCCGGGAGAAATTGCGATGCGGCAGAATCCGGCACGACGGGCGGCGCTCCTCGACGCCGCCATCGAGGTCCTGGCCCGGGAGGGAGCACGGGGCCTGACCTTCCGCGCCGTCGACGTCGAGGCGCAGGTGCCCAACGGCACGGCCTCCAACTACTTCGACAACCGCGACGACATGCTCACCCAGATCGGCTACCGCTTCTACGAGCGTCTGGAGCCCGACCCGGGCATGCTGGCCGCCGGCCTGGAGGGACCCCGCGACCGCGCCAAGGTCACCCAGCTCATGCACGACCTGGTGGACCGCATCAGCCGCTTCCGCTCCGGATACCTGGCGCTGCTGGAGCTACGGCTGGAGGCCACCCGTCGCCCGGAGCTGCGCCGCCTCCTGACCGAGCGCATCCGAGCCGACGTCGACGCCAACATCCGCTATCACACGGAGGCCGGCCTGCCCGGTGACGCGACCACCGTGATCCTGCTCTATCTGGCGCTGAACTGGCTGATCGTCGAACGGCTCACGCTGCCCGACGTCTTCCCCGAGGACCGGATCCACGACCTGGTCACCGACGTCGTCGAACGCATCCTGCCCGGCCCGGGACAATCGGCATGAGACGACTTCCCGGGAGGGCAGAGCGTGATCCGCTACACCGATGACATGAACACGATCGGGGCCGACCGGCTGCGGGGCTTCTTCGTCGGCTGGCCGAGCCCGCCGTCCGCGGACAAACACCTGGCGGTGCTGCGCGGCAGCTACCGCGCGATCGCCGCACTGGACGAGGACGGGCGCGTCGTCGGCTTCGTCAACATGATCAGCGACGGCGTGCTGACCGCGTTCATCCCGTGGCTCGAGGTCCTCCCCGAGTATCAGGGCCGGGGAATCGGCGGCGAGCTGGTACGGCGGATCCTCAAGGAGGCCGGGGACCTCTACTCCGTCGACCTCATGTGCGATCCTCCGCTCCAGCCGTACTACGAGCGTCTGGGGATGCGCCCCCTGACCGGCATGGGCCTGCGCAACCGATCGGCCCTGCAGGAGTGAGGCCCGGCCGTTCCCGCGCACGACCGGGACCTCAGGCGATCAGGAGAGGTCCTGCGGTGCCGGCACCCGCCGCCGGCGCAGAAGGGCGCGCCCGACCCATCGCAACCCCCGGAAGGAGAACCGGATCTCGCCGTCGAGCCGGTCCGGGATGTGATCGACGGTCTGCCGCCAGGCGCGATGATGGGCGACCATGGTGTGACTCCACCGAAGCGAGGGGGGACGACCCGGATGGGCCTGGAGATCGAGAGCCGACCGTCCGACTCTCCGTACATCGAGCGGGTCTGGCGGAGCACCAGCTCCGGCGTCGACCGGATGACGTCGATCGCGACGGTGCACTGGGACCTGGTCTTCTGGGAGCACCGGGGGCAGGTCAGCGTGAGCGTTCAGGGACCGGAGTCGAGGGCGAGCGCGGCCGTCGTCCCCGAGGACGCCACGTTCTTCGGGATCGTCTTCTCGCTCGGCACCTCGATGCCCCACCTCCCGGTCAACCGGCTCGTCGACGGCTCGGCGCCGATCCCCGACGCGACGCGCAGGTCGTTCTGGCTGAAGGGCTCCGCCTGGAGCCTTCCCGGCTATGACGACGCCGAGGAATTCGCACGGCGGATGGTGCGGGAGGAGATCCTCACCCGCGATCCGCTCGTCGCCGCGGTGCTCGGCGGCGCGTCTCCGGACGTGTCCGAACGCACCCTCCAGCGGCGCTTCCTGGCCTCGACCGGACTCACCCGCGGGGCCGTACGGCAGATCGACCGGGCCAGGCGGGCGGCGGCTCTGATCCGTGAAGGCGTGCCGGCCCACGATGTGATCCACCGGCTCGGATACTTCGACCAGCCGCACCTGGCGCGGTCGCTGTCCCGTTACATCGGGCGGACCGCCACGCAGTTGAGCCGCCGGGGGCCGGAGGAACCGATGTCGCTTCTGTACAAGACCTGAGCGCCCGCCTCCGCCTAACCTCCTGTTGTCCGCCTCGCGATTGCGGACCGTTTCCGTGACCCCAGCGGCCGAGGAGCAGCACAATGGGAAAGATCATCTCCAGCTTCTTCATCTCCGTGGACGGCGTGGTCGAGTCGCCGGACCAGTGGCACTTCCCGTACTGGAACGACGAGATGGGCGCCGTGGTCGAGGCGGGCATGCAGAGCGCCGCGGCGATGCTGATGGGCCGCAAGCTGTACGACGAGTGGTCCTCGTACTGGACGACGACGGACCAGGACCAGGAGGTCGCCGCGGCCCTCAACGCCACCCGCAAGTACGTCGTGTCGAACACCCTGGAGAAGGCCGACTGGAGCAACACCACCGTCATCTCCGGTGACGTCGCGACCGAGCTGCGCAAGATCAAGGAGCAGACCGACGGCGACATCCAGATGTCCGGCTCCGCGACGACCGTGCGGTGGCTGCTGGCCAACGGACTGCTCGACCAGCTGAACCTCCTCGTCCACCCGATCGTCGTCGGCCGCGGCCAGCGGCTGTTCGAGGACACCCCGACCCACCCGCTCAAGCTGGTCAACTCCGAGACGTTCCAGACCGGCGTGCTCAACCTGTCCTACGTCCCGGACGCCGGCTGACCGGCACCTGGCGGCTCCCTGGCATGTCACAGCAGGAAGATCAACTCGAAACCGATCAGCACGTCGAGCACGCCGCACCACTCGGCGTAGGAGCGGGCCACGACCCTGCCGCGGCGCAGGTGCACGAAGTCCCAGACGCCGTGCAGCAGCCATCCGGCCCCCACCACGTACCGGCCGACCTCCGGGTCGAGGGCCAGGCCGGCCAGTGCCAGCGCGCCGAAGCCGATCATGCCGATCGCCTGGAGCCTGAACTCGCCGGACCGGCGCGAGTGCTCGTCGATCACGCCCCAGACCAGCACGACCAGCGCCAGGATGAGCAGGATGGTGGACGGCGCGACGAGATCCAGCAGCCGCGCCCCGACGATGATCACCATGCCGACGCCGAGCAGCGGCCACGACAGTGCGGGCCGGCCCAGCTTGGCGACGACGAGATACAGCAGCGGCAGAGCGGGCAGGACCTGGGCGAGGCTCATCACCTCGTTGCCCGGGTCGCCGCCGCTCAACGTGAGGAGCGTCAGGCCGATCGCGACGGCGGTCGGCCAGCGGTCCTTCAGTACGTCGATCCAGCGTCTGGGGGCGGGTGCGGTGTTCGCGGCCTGCATCGGAGACCTCCTCAATACGGGGGCGAGGTATGTACGGCCTCCAGGGTCGCCGACGCCCGCCTCCTGACGGCAGTGCCGAAACCGCACGTCAGGACGTGGATGTGTCACATGATCGCGTGACATTTGTCATCACTGGAGCAGCGCGGAGCACGGCGGGCCGGGGCGGTGGATTGCTGCGACAATGGCCGCGTGCGTGACGTGCCGGTCGATCCTGGGACGGGGCTGACGAACTTCCGCCGTTACACCTGGTGGAGTCTCCTCAGCGTCACCGCGTTCTTCCTGATCTACAGCGTCGCCAGGAGCCGCGTCATGGACGCGGCGACTCCGGTCCCGGCACGGCTCGCCGCGGTGGCCGTCCTGGCGCTGACGGTGGTGGCCGTCGCCGTGTCCGTCAGCCGCCGGCTCCCGCCCGTCCCCCTCGGCTCGCCGGGCACGGATCCGGGCGGAGCGCCGCCGGTGGGATGGCTGGTGGCCGGAGGCGCGGGCGGGGTCGCATTGGGCGTGATCCTGCTCGCCCTGGGGGACTACGGGCTCTGGTCGTTCGGCCCGGCCATGACGGTCTCGATCATCGCGGCGTTCCTGCCCGGCCGGCGCCGGTGGCTGCTGATCGCCGCCACGGCGGCGGGCGCGGCCGCGCTCGGCGGGGTCGCGGCCGCGGCGTCGGGGCGGGGATCGCTGTTCGCGGCGGCGTTCCCGGCCGGGCTGGTGGTCCTCACCGGCTGGGTCACGCTCGGGATGCTGTGGGCGTGGGACGTCGCCGAGCGGCTGAACGCGGCCCGCCGGTTGTCGGCGGAGCTGGCGGTCAAGGACGAGCGGCTGCGTTTCGCCGCCGATCTGCACGACATCCAGGGCCACCACCTTCAGGTGATCGCTCTAAAGAGCGAGCTGGCGGCCCGGCTGATGGAGGCCGACCCGGTGCGGGCGGCCACGGAGATCGAGGAGATACGGCGGCTGGCCGCCGACGCGTTGCGGGACACCCGCGCCGTCGTCCAGGGATATCGCCGCGTCACCCTGGAGGAGGAGATCACGAACGCGACCAGGGTGCTCGCCGCGGCCGGCACCGACGCCCGGATGGATCTCGATCCCTCCGCCTCCGGTCTCCTCCGCGATCCGGGCCGGCACCTGCTGGGCCTGGTCATGCGGGAGGCGACCACCAACGTGCTGCGCCACAGCCGCGCGCGGCACGTCGAGGTCGGATACCGGACCGCCGACGGCCTGGCCCGCCTCACGGTGGCCAACGACGGCGCGCCCGAGGATCCCGGCACGGGGCGGGAGACCGGTCCCGGTACCGGCCTGCGGACGCTCGCCGAGCGGCTGCGGACCACCGGAGGGGAGCTGACCTGGCGGCACGACGGTGACCGCTTCGTCGTGACGGCCTGCCTGCCCGTGGAGACGCGATGATCCGGTTGCTGATCGCCGACGACGAGGACCTGATCAGGGGTGCCCTGGTGGCGCTGCTGGAGCTGGAGGAGGACCTGACCGTCGCCGCCGAGGCGGCCACCTCCACCGACGCCGTGCGCCTGGCCCGCGAGCACAGGCCCGACATCGCCGTACTGGACCTGGAGATGCCCCCGGCCGACGGCCTGCGCGCCGCGGAGGAGATCAGGGCGGAATCCCCCATCAAGATCATCCTGGTGACGCGGCACGCCCGCCCCGGAGTGCTGCGCCGCGCCTTGTCTGCGGGAGTGAGCGGGTTCGTGCCCAAGACCACCCCCGCGACGAAACTGGCGGAGATCATCCGCGACGTCGCCGCCGGACGGCGCTACGTCGACCCCGACATCGCCGCCTCGGCCCTGACCGAGGACGACTGCCCGCTCAGCGACCGGGAGCTGGAGGTGCTGCGGGCGTCCCGGACCGGAGCCTCGATCAGGGAGATAGCCGCCCAGGTCCACCTGGCACCGGGCACCGTACGCAACTATCTGTCGGCGGCCATGGCCAAACTCGGCGTCAGCTCCCGTCACGCCGCCGCCCACCGCGCCTGGGAGGAAGGCTGGATCTGAGGAACGGCGCCCCTACTCCTCCTCGGTGAACACGATCTCGCGGCGTCTGCGGATCGCCGGCAGGACGGTGATGACGAGTGCCGCCACGGTCAGGAACAGGAACACCGCGGAGATCGGGCGGGTGAGGAAGACCGACGGGTCGCCGCGGGAGATGATGAGGGCCCGGCGGAGGTTCTCCTCCAGCAGGGGGCCGAGGACGAAGCCGAGCAGGAGGGGCGCCGGCTCGCAGCCGCACTTGATCAGGATGTAGCCCAGGAGGCCGAAGAACACGATCGCGTAGACGTCGTAGGCGTTGAATCCCAGGGAGTACGTCCCGATCGAGGCGAACAGGATGATCATCGGGAAGAGCACCTGGTACGGGATCCGCAGCATGCGCACCCACATGCCGATCAGCGGCAGGTTCAGCAGCACGAGCAGCACGTTGCCGATCCACATCGACGCGATCAGGCCCCAGAACAGCGCCGGCTCGTCGGTGATGACGTTCGGGCCGGGGGTGATGCCGTGGACGATGAACGCGCCGACCATCAGCGCCATGACCGGGTGGGCGGGCAGGCCCAGGGTGAGCAGCGGGATGAACGACGTCTGGGCGGCGGCGTTGTTCGCCGACTCGGGACCGGCGACGCCCTCGATCGCGCCGTGCCCGAACTCCTCCTGCCGTCTCGATATCCGCTTCTCGACGGCGTAGGAGGTGAACGAGGCCAGCACGTGGCCGCCGCCGGGCAGGACGCCGAGCGCGGAGCCGAGACCGGTGCCCCGCAGGATCGGGGCGACGATCCGGCGGCGGTCCTCGCGGGTGGGCCAGAGGTTGCGCACCTTGCTGACGACCACCGTGCGGGCCCGCTCGTTCTCCAGGTTGCGCAGGATCTCGGCCATCCCGAACATGCCGACGGCGAGGGAGACGAAGTCGATGCCGCCGTACAGCTCGCGCTGGCCGAACACGAACCGGGGCGTGCCGGTGTAGATGTCCTGGCCGACCGTGCCGAGCAGGACGCCGAGCGCGATCATCGCCAGCGCCTTGAGCGTCGAGCCGCGCGCCAGCGCGATCGACACGATCAGGCCGAACAGCACCAGCGAGAAGTACTCGGCCGGGCCGAACCGCAACGCGACACGCGCCAGCGGCGGGGCCGCGACGGCCAGCACGACGGTGGCCGCCGTACCCGCGACGAACGATCCGATCGCGGCGGTGGCCAGCGCCGGGCCCGCCCTGCCCTGCCGGGCCATCTCGTGCCCGTCCAGCGCGGTGACCGCCGCCGACGACTCACCGGGCAGGTTGATCAGGATGGCGGTCGTCGAGCCGCCGTACTGCGCGCCGTAGTAGATGCCGGCCAACATGATCAGCGCCGTCACCGGTTCGAAGTTGAACGTGATCGGCAGCAGCATCGCCACCGTCGCCGTCGGCCCGATGCCCGGCAGCACGCCGACCGCCGTCCCGAGCAGCACCCCCACGAAGCAGTAGAGGACGTTCTGGATCAGGAGTGCGGTCGAGAAACCCAGCGCGAGGTTGTCGAGAAGTTCCATGCCTCAGTCCGGATGCCGCGTCAGAATCCCAGCCACGGGCCCCACAGCGGGATCCGCAGCTGAAGCCCGACGACGAAGATGAGCGTGGCGGCCACGGTCAGCCCGAGGGTCACGGCCGCGACCGTGAGCGGCCGTACGCGCGAGCTCGCCAGCGTGGTGAGCAGGGTGGTCACCGCCGAGGCCGGGACGAACCCGAGACCCCGGACGGTGAATCCGAAGAACAGGACCGCGAGCGAGATCAGGACGACCGCGCGCCAGGGGATCGGCCCGAACGAGATCACCTCGCCGGCGACGAGTCCCTTGACGACGATCGCCAGGCCCAGTGCGGCCAGGATCGCGCCGACCAGCAGCGGGAAGGCGCCGGGGCCCATCCGCAGCGGGGTGCCCAGCTCGTAGCCGAGCGACCCCGCCACGAAGGCGCCACCGATCAGGACGAAGATCCCTCCGGCCAGGACGTCCGGGAAGGACCGGCGGCGTTCCACCTCAGGAGGCCTGGACGCCGGCGTCGGAGATGACCTTCGCCCAGGTGGCGAGCTCCGCTTCGAGCTTGGCCCGGTGCGCCTGCGGGGTCGCGTCCTCGGCGGGGACCGGCGCGGTGCCGAGCTTGGCCATCTGGTCGATGACCTTCTGGTCGGCCAGCGCCGTCTTCAGCGCGTCGGTCAGCTTCTGGACGACGTCCTGCGGCGTGCCCTTCGGGACGTAGAGGCCGTGCCACACGCTGACCTGGAGCTTGGGCAGCCCGGCCTCGGTCGTGGTGGGCAGGTCGGGCAGGCTCTTCACCCGCTCCGGCGTGGTGACCGCGTACGCCTTCACCTCGCCCGCGGTGATCTGGCCGCTGGTGTTGGTCGTCTGGTCGCACATGAAGTCGACCTGGCCGCCGACGAGGTCGGTCAGCGCGGGGCCGGTGCCCTCGTACGGGACCTCCTGGAGCTTGACCCCGGCGGCGGTCTGGAACAGCAGGCCGCACAGGTGGGACGCGGCGCCGATGCCGGCGTTGGCCAGCGTGACCTTGTCGGCGTTCGCCTTCACGTGGGTCACGAGGTCCTGGAGGGTCGCGGGCTGGAAGTCCTTGCGGGCGACGATCGTCATCGGCACCTCGGTGACGAGCCCGACCGTCTCGAAGTCCTCCAGCGGCTTGTAGCCCAGGTCCTTGTACAGGGCGGGCGCCGTCGACATGCCGATGTGGTGCATGAGCACGGTGTAGCCGTCGGGCTCGGCCTGCGCGACCTCGCCGGCGCCGACCGTGCCGCCCGCGCCCTCGACGTTCTGCACGACGATCTTCGTGCCGAGCTTGGCGGCCATCGGATCGGCGATCATGCGGGTGACGGTGTCCGTCGGGCCGCCCGCGCTGAACGGCACGACGATCGTGATGTTCTTGTCGGGGTAACCTCCGGAGTCGCCTGCGCCGGTGGCGCCGCCGGTGGTGCCGCCGTCGCCGGAACAGGCGGCGAGGAGCGAGACGACGCCGATCGCGACGACCATCTGCGCGGCGGCCCGGTACCTGCTGATCGTTCTCATGTCGCGGCCTCCTCGTCAGCGCATGCGCGTTCGTAGGTGAGTGCTCGGCCCCGATCCCGATCCCGGTCCCGGTCCCGGTCGGCAGGAACGCGGATGGTGTCAGGGTAATCCCATGGAAGGCACCGTCCACGTCAGAGAAATCCCAAGAATCAAGAGCTAACACAAGCGTTGATACGGGACGTACAATCCGCCGGTATGCGGATCACCATCGTTGAGGATGACGACCGCGTGGCGCGGGGTCTGGTGACCGTCCTGGCCCAGGCGGGCTTCGAGGTCCACCGCGTCGCCACCGCCGCGGAGGCCGTACGGGCCGCCCCGTCCGATGTGGTCCTCGTCGACCTGAACCTGCCCGACGGCGACGGGATCGACGTGATCCGCAGGCTGCGCGACCGGCCGGAGACCGCCGTCATCGCCGTGACGGCACGGTCGGAGGAGCACGAGCGGGTCCTCGGCCTGCGCGTCGGCGCCGACGACTACATCGTCAAGCCCTTCGGCGTCTCGGAGCTGCTGGCCCGGATCGACGCCGTGCTGCGGCGCACCCGGGCGGCCCGCGCCGTGAGCCACCCGGACGAACCGCTCGTCCTCGGCCCGATGCGGATCGGCGTCGGCACCCGCGAGGTCACCGTCGGCGGTGATCCCGTGACGCTGACCCGCAAGGAGTTCGAGCTGCTCCTGCTGCTGGCCCGGCGGGCGCCGGACGTGGTGAGCCGCGACGTCATCCTCGACCAGATCTGGGGCGCGACCTGGGAACCGTCGAGCCGCACCCTGGACACCCACATCGCGGCGTTACGGCAGAAGATCGGGCCCGCCGTGCTCATCCGCACGATCCACGGGGTCGGCTATCGGCTCCTGGCCGACCAGCCGGAGCTGATCGGCTGAGGCGCCGTGCACCGCCGCCTGCTCGCCGTCCTGGTGCCCCTCGCGGTGCTGCTCGTCGCGGCGCTCGGGGCGCCGCTCAGCGTCACCGTGGCCGAGCGGGAGATGCAGGAGACGTACGTCGACCGGCTCAACGACGTCGGCCGGTTCGCGTCGCTGGCCGAGACCGCGTTGTCGACCGGGCGGACCGAGGCGCTCCACCAGGAGCTGACGCGTTATCACGAGCTGTACGGCATCCCGGTCGCGGTGATCGACACCTCGGGCACGGTGCTGCTCGGGCCGGCCGGCGCGTACCGGCAGGCGGCGCGGGCCGAGCCGGCGCTGCCCCGGATCGTGACCGCGGCGCTGGCCGGGGCCAGGTCCGAACCGTCCGGTGAGTGGGCGCCGTGGGACGACTCCGCACTCGTGGTCGCGGAGCCGGTGGGCCGGGACAGCGAGGTCGTCGGCGCCGTCGTGACGATCTCCGACCTGTCGAAGACGCGCCATCGCATCCTCGTACGGTGGGCCCAGCTCGCCGGGCTCGGGCTGCTGCCGCTGATCGCGCTGGTGGCCGTCGCCTGGCCGGTGTCGGCGTGGGTGCTGCGTCCGGTACGGGAGCTGGACGCGGCGAGCTCGCGGATCTCCCAGGGCGACCTCACGATCCGGGCGGACGCCGAGGCCGGCCCGGTCGAGCTGCGGCGGCTGGCGGAGTCGTTCAACACCATGATGGACGCGGTCGAGGACGCCGTACGGCGGCAGCGGGCGTTCGTGTCCGACGCGTCGCATCAGCTGCGCAATCCGCTGACCAGCCTCCGGCTCGCGGTGGAGAGCCTGGAACCGCATCTGCGCGCGGAGGGTGACGGGCGGGAGGCGTACGAGGTCGCCGTCGACGAGCTGAAGGCGATGCAGCGGCTGCTGAACTCGCTGCAGGCCAGCGCGCGGATGGAGAGCATACGGACGGCGTCGCCGGTGGATCTCGACGCGGTGCTGGCGACCCGGGTGGAGCGGTGGCGGGCGCTGACGGCGACGGCGGGGCAGACGCTGACGGTCGACGTACCGCCGGGGCTGCGGGTGCTGGAGCCGACGGGCGGACTGGGCAGCATCCTGGACGAGTTGATCAGCAACGCGTTACGGCTGTCGGACGCGCGGGTGGTGGAGGTGAGCGCCCGGGTCGTCTCCGGGGGTACGGGTGCCGCCGGGGACGATGGCGCGGGCGGCGGGCGCGGTGGTACAGGCGCCGGGGACGATGACGCTCCGGCGGCCGGAGGCGTGGTCGCGATCGCCGTCCGTGACGACGGCCAGGGGCTCGGCGCGTCCGAGCGGACCCGGGCGTTGCAGCGGTTCTGGCGGTCGCCGCGGCATCAGAACGTGCCCGGGACCGGCCTGGGACTGGCGATCTGCGCCGACCTGGTCGGGGCGGCCGGGGGCGGGCTGCGGTTGGAGGAAGGACTGCCGCGTCCGGACGGGTCCGGGCACGGGTTCGCCGCGGTGGTCTCGTTGCCGGCCGTTCCGGAGGCGGAGTCGTCGTCCTAGGTCAGCGCTTGTGGTCGCGGAACCAGGCGGCCGCGCCCGGATGGAGCGGGATCGATCCGGTGGCGATCCCGGTGCGTACGTTGATCTGCCACGCTTCGGGAACGGCTTCGGCGTCGCCGTGACCGGTGGAGGTGATCGTGCCGGTGTGCGTGAAGACGGTGTCGGTGATGGCGTGGACCAGGTCATCGGGCAGGTCGTCGCGTACGAGGAGCACGTTCGGCACGGCGACGGTGGGGGTGGCCGGGACGCCGGCGTAGGCGGTCGAGGGGATCGTCGCCGGAGTGTAGGGACCCGGGAACTCCGCGAAGAGCGCGTCCGCCTGCGCCTGCAGCGGGATCAGCCGGATCGGGTGCCGCTGCGCCAGCGCCGTGATCGCCGGAGTCGGGACGCCGGTCAGGGAGAACATCGCGTCGATCTCACCGTCGCGCAGCGCCGCCGCCGATTCGGCCTGGCTGAGGTACCGGCCGTCGGCGTCCACCGGTCCGAGCCGCAGGACCCGCAGCGACGTGAACTCGGTGCCCGAGTCGCGGGCGCCGAGGGATACGCGCCTGCCGTCGAGGTCCCGGAACTCCTCGATCGCCGAACCGGCCATGACCACCAGGTGCAGATGACTGTCGTAGAGCCGGCATATCGCCGAGAGCCCCTCGGGCACGCTGCCGTCGTTCGTGATCAGCGCGTCCAGGCTCGTCAGCCCGAGGTGCACCTCACCGGCCCGCAACATCCGGATGTTGTCGGTGGACGCCCCGCTCGGCACGGTGGTCACCGTGGCCCCCGGCACCCGCTCGGAGATGTGCCCGGCCAGCGAACCACCGATGCGCCGGTACACCGCCCCCGCCGGTCCGGTGGCCAGCCGCAGACGGACCTTGTCGACCTCGGCCTGCCGGGAGCAGCCGGCGAGCAGCCCCCCGGCTGCCAGCAGCACCGCCCGCCGGCTGATTCGCGGCTGCGGGTTCGGCACCATGCCGAGATGATACGGACGCCGGCTGTTGCCCGCCCAGGCTGCGCCGTACGGCAGGCAAGCCTGCCCGCAACGCCAGGGGACGCGCGACGAAGGGTGTCGAGGACCGAGGTGTGTCCGACGGACTACCGGAAGGCGCTCGTTCGGCGTGCCGGCTCAACGTCTGTTTTCCGCCAGCGGTCCCTCCGGCCGGGCACGCAAACTTGATCTCGTCTCCCGCGCTCACTGCAGCAGTCCCGACCCCAGAGGGCGAATCCATGCACAAGGTCGCCGACCTGAAGGTGTTGTACTTCGGCACGCCCGTCGTACTGATCAGCTCCCGCAACCCCGACGGCAGCGCCAACCTCGCGCCGATGTCCTCGGCGTGGTGGCTGGGCCAGTCCTGCATGCTCGGCCTGGGCAACTCCGCCCAGACCACGGCCAACCTGCGCCGGGAACGGGAATGCGTGCTGAATCTGGCGCCGTCGTCGCTCGTCGACGCGGTCGACCGGCTGGCCATGACCACCGGCGCGTCAGCCGTACCGCCGCACAAGGCGGAGATGGGCTACCGCCACGAGCCGCGCAAGTTCGCGGCCGCGGCACTGACCGAACAACCCTCGGAGCTGGTCGCCCCACCGCGCGTCCTGGAGTGCCCGATTCAGCTGGAGTGCGAAGTGGTGGCCGCGCATCCGTTCGGCGATCGCGACGCGAGCGCCACCGCCTTCCACGTCACGGTCCGTCGCGCCCATGTCGACGAGAAGCTCATCATCCCCGGGACGCACTACGTCGACCCGGTCGCCTGGGACCCGCTCCTCATGAAGTTCTGCGAGTTCTTCGGCGACGCGCGCAACGTCCGCTCATCCCGGCTCGCCACAGGCTGGCAGATGCCGCACGACCTGCAGACCCCGGCCGCGCTCTCCTAGTCCGATCCGGCACGCTCGTCCCACTCGATCCCCGGCCGCAATGCTGCGAACCGGGCCGGAAACCGATTCTCATCTGCTCAGAGCAGATCTGCCCCAGGCAGATCGCGTCGACTCCGGTCCGGATCGCCTCACATGATGGACTCATGAGCGGAGAATCGAATGTCCCACTGTTCAACGAGCGGGTAAGGCGCGAACTCTACGACCAGCGTGTCCTCGTTCTCGACGGCCCTCTCGACGATGACAACGGGACACTGCTGACCACGCAGCTGATAGCCCTCGCCACGCAGGACGCGTCGGCGGATATCGCACTGTGGATTCACTCGCCGGGCGGGTCGGTTCCCTCGATGCTCGCGATTCGCGACACCATTCGACTCGTTCCCTGTGACGTGTCTACTCTCGTGCTGGGCATCGCTTACAGCGCCGGGCAATTCCTGCTGTCATCGGGGGCCCGGGGGAAGCGCCGAGCCCTGCCGCACGCACGCGTCCTGATGCACCAGGGCTCGGCGGGAATCGGTGGCACCGCGGTCGACATCGAACTGCAGGCCGGTGACCTGCGGCATACTCGCGACACGGTGCTCGGCCTCATCGCCGAGGACACGGGGCAGCCCGTCGAGCGGATATTCGAGGACTCTCTGCACGATCGCTGGTTCACAGCGAAAGAGGCACTGGACTACGGCTTCATAGATGCGATCGTGCAGGATTTCGACGAGATCGCGCCGCGCAACCGCCCGCGGCTCGGATTCGGCGTCACCGAGGGAGTCGGCCAGTGAGCACATACACCATTCCGAACGTCATCACCCAGAATTCCCGTGGCGAGCGGATCATGGACGTCTACTCGCACCTGCTCACCGAAAGAATCATCTATCTGGGCACCGCGATCGACGCGGGCGTCGCGAACGCGCTCATCGCGCAGCTGATTTTCCTGGAGTCGGACAACCCCGATGGCGAAATACAGTTCTATATCAACTGCGAAGGCGGAGATCCGAGCGCGATGCTCGCGATATACGACACCATGCGCTATATCCGCCCGCGGGTCTCGACGACCTGCGTCGGACAGGCCGTCGCGGTGGGTGCCGTCCTTCTCGCCGCTGGTGCCGAAGGAAAACGCGCCGCTCTCCCGCACGCACGAGTGATCCTGCACCAACCGGCTGCCCAGGGACGCGGGACGATCCCCGATCTCATCCTGCAGGCCGACGAGGTCGTCCGCGTCCGAGCGGACATCGAGCGCATCCTGTCACGGCACACCGGCCAGACGATCGAGACCCTGCGCGCCGACACCGATCACGATCGCGTGTTCACCGCGACCTCGGCCCTGGAGTACGGACTCCTCGATCAGATCATCGAGGAGCGCTCATAGGCCGGTGGACAGTCCCGGCAGGCCACGCTATGCGGCCAGAGAATACGCCGCCGAGCAGGTGGCACCCCTGGACGCGCTGCCCTGAGCGGACCGCAGGCTCTCGGCGATGGCAAGGGTCAGATCGACCAGGGTGACATCCAGCGCGCCGGCGACCGCAGCGATCATTTCGCTCGACGGCTCCTTGAGGCCTCGTTCCATCTCGGAGAGATACTGCGGCGAGACTCCGGCGCGCCGTGCCGTCTCACTCAACTTCTCGCCCCGCTCGTGACGAAGGCCTCTGAGGCACTCACCGAGCGCGTGCCGCCACAGCGGCTCGCGAGCCGGAGACGGCTTGGAGGCGGTCCGATCGATCGCTGGACGCAGCGGCGAGGCAGAAGAGGCCATGCCTCACTTTAGGTAGATGGCGCGTTCGAGCTCAGCCGGATCCGCGCAGAGCGGAATCGTTCCTGTCTCCTCCGGCCCATCTCGAAGAGGAGTGCGCCCACCGAGTGGTCAGCGCAACTGAGATCATCCAATCTGGAACGACCGAAGCCCAGCCTAGGGAACCGTCCCCAGGCTGGGCTTTTCGTCGGTGGCGCCCAGGAGATTCGAACCCCCGACACCCTGCTTGCGAAGACGCATGCCGATCTCGGATGACAAGCGAAGACGCGCGGACAGGATATGGAAGGGTTCGGCTGTGACCGGAAGAGACGCCTCCCCCGAAACAGTGTGCGCGTGCGGATCTCCGCTCGATGAGCGTGATCGTCATATGCGCTTCCGGCTACCCGATCCCGTGCTGAAGCTGGATCCTGCCGACTTTGAAGCGCGCCGGTGGGGCAACGACGTCATGATGGCGGTCGAGGGAGTGGGCGCGTTCGTCAGATGCCTTCTGCCGGTCAATCTCTCACACGGTTTCTCGATCACGTTCGCCCTCTGGCTCGCCGTACACCCATCAGATCTGCAGATCGCCTATGAGGTGTGGACAGCACCCGAGTACATCGATCTGGAACTGTCCGGCTTCGTCGCCAACTCCGTTGAGCCCTGGGGCACAGCGCTACTGACCGCTCCCGCACGTGCCGTCGTGAAAGATCCGGACCATGTCCCGTACATCGTCGATTCCTCCCATGAACTGCTGGGCCGGGTGATCGCTGATGAGTGGCCGCACCGCAAGGTGTTGGACGCGATGCCGTAGTGGAGGGGCGTCAGGGGTTGAACCCACACTGCGGCTTGGGAACCGGCTACTGACCTTGCTGTCCTGAGCCGGGAAACCGGGGTGCAGGTCGGAGCCGGCCGGTTGACCGTAAGTCCCGTGAGCGGCCGGGCTTCCCCGGCTGTTCTGGCACGCAATCAAGCTGCTGGCCTTCTCACTACCGGGAAGGCTTGCAACCCGGACGCCTGCGTAAGTGGCGGCCTCTCGTCATTGACCGAAGACAGGCGTTCGGCGAGCATGCCTCTATGGGTCTTCTGATTCCGGAATTGAGCCGCGTATGCTGTGGCACATGCCGAGATTTAGCCAGTTAATGTTCAGATATCGGACACCTGTCCACCCTCCCCTCGACCTTGGTGCGAGCGTTTGGGAGGGTGCCACGGCCAAGGTATCGCATACGTGGGTGATAGCTGGCGGCCGTCGTGATTTTGTGTTAAATGGTCTGGGTGTAGCGGACCTGGAGAACGGCATGGGGATGGCCGTGCTGGAGACGGAGGATGGACCTCTGGATACCTTTCAAATCGGTTCGGAGGTCTATCAAAGTCTCTCCAGGGAGGAACAACAGGAAACCGGTAAGAAGTGGAAGCTGGTCGACAGCGCCTACCCTCACTGGAGGCACGGCCTTCGCAAGGCCATTACGGCGGTTCAGCAGGTTGCACAGGTGAGAGCCTTCGCAACAGAAAGGCTAGGCGGGGAAAACCTTCGTCGCTACACCCTCGCAGTGCGCCTGTCCGGGAACCAGAAGGACTTGACGCTTGCCGATTTCCATCGATATCTCCGTTATTGCGGGATCCGCCAAGTGATTTATGACATCTGGCTCACCGATGACAATCGAATACGGCGCATCCGTTCGCACTCCATAACGTACCGGAGTTGGCGTGAACCCGGGAGAACCGTCTCGTCCACGAGTGAATACTGGGACTTCGGCATCCCGGCCGCCCTTACTCCACCGTCACCGGACGACATCATGACCAGCCCATAGAAGGTTGATCTCAACGAGATTTGGCGGTAAGTCGAGTACGTCCAGAGAAACCATTCTCAGCATGCCGCGAGTCGGTGACCAACAGGTGAGGAATCTATTCTTGCTACAAGTCTTCTACCGTGGAACAGGTGATACGGGAGCCAATCCTGCGCCGTCAGCTTGGGAATCGCATGGATCACGGCTCGCAGGGGCACCAACCTGAACGTGAGGCGGATCATGAGTGATCGTGAATGACCCCTCATCACCCTGGCGAATCGCACGCCAATTGCACGACGATCAGCCGGTGCCCTGGTCTTGCTTGCGCACTGCGATGCCTCCCCGTCCTGATCATCTCGGAGCTGGAGCGCCCCTGCCGGAGGCGTGCTTCGCCTTGGGCTGCTTGGGACTTGACCGTCGACCTATGGTCGCGGTGATCGCCCTCGAACACACTCGCATGTGGCCGGGAGCGGTGACGTCGGCCCTGGTGGCTTGGCAGGAGGCGGCCCTCATAGGGACCGCTGACCGCGTCTTCTTCAGGTGCCACTGCGAGGAGTGCAGAAGTGCCGCCGGCTTGTCTCCGTCGAACTCCAGGTCAGGCGTCGTTGCTCGGGTAGTCAAAGTACACGGTGATGCTCGGCCAGTGGCCATCCTCGGTGATCTCGTTGTGCATGATCAGGTCGTAGATTTCGACGTTGCCCAGTTCCTCGATGGAGTCTACGACGCTGCGAAGGAGTGCGGGCACGTCTCCTTGTTCTGGCCCTTTCGGGTTGGCTCGGGAGAAGTGGCGCATGGTCCAGGTGTTTTGCTCGGACACTTTCAGCCTTTCTCGGGTTGCTGCGCTGTACCGCAGCATAGAGAGCATGCAGCCTCACACCGCGCACTCCGCCCGCCTGCACATACCGTCTGCCGTCGACCTGCCCACAGAGGAAGCCGGGCCGGCGGTGATGGGCGGGCCCTCGGCGCTCATCCCGGAGCCGGAGTGCCCTCACCGGAGGTGAGATTGTCACACTTGAGAAGTGGCGGACAAGCGGTACATCTATCTGGACACTTCGATTCTCGGTGGGCTGGAGGATCAGCTTCGCCTGGTAATTGAGGCTCCGACGGACGTGGTCTATTGGAACCAGTACGGCGGTTACTCCTGCCTGCATGGCTATGTGGAGGGCTTCATCATGCCCATCCTCCCTGGTCCGGGTGTGCTTGCGGAGCTTCGCGATGTGTTCGAGAACGTGTTGGGCGGGCACGGAACCAACGGTTCGGGGTTCACGTGGGGCCCGGGGGTGTTGGAGCGTGTGCGCGCGGCTGTGGCGGATATCGGGATGCAGGGCTTGACGCACGATCGCCATGACCGTTCCTGGCCGGGGCCGTACGACTGTGCACTGCGGGTAGATGAGGATCGCCTCGCTGTCTTGGACGAGGCGTGGATTCCGGTGCTGACAGCCGATGGACCTGGGGTGTTGACATGGGAAAACTCCGACTGACGCGGCCCGAGCGGCGGGCGTGCGCGAGAACGGCCCCCAAGGCCGCACATCCGGCGTGCTGGCTACCCGGAGCGGGCGAGCGAAGCGGGCCCTTGAACCAGTAAAGAAGCTCTGAGCCAACTTGATCAAAGAGGCTTTTCACCCTGATGGCCTGGTACGACAGACAGACGGGGAACAGTGCCTTCCTAGAGCCCTGGAGGCGTGCAGCGAAGTGATCCGTCGTCCGAGCCGGCCCACAAGGAATGTGGACGGGGGTTCTGTTCACCTGAGCCTGGGGATGCCTCCGCACAGGTAGGTGGACTCCTCCAGTAGCTGCGGCGTCATCGTGATTCCGGTGAGCCGCTCGGCCAGCATGAACGCCGGCCCTTCGTGAGGGTCGACAGCATGGGGGTAGAGGGAATCGATCCGCTCCATGGTCTCTGCCAGTTCGTCCGGCATCTTCTCTGAGCAGCCTTCCTGCTGCGAGAACTCGCGCTGGATCTTTCCGTCTTTGATCCAGTGGGAGTAGCCGTCATCGCGCAGGAACTCGAACCGGATCTTTCCGTCTTCGACCCAGTGGAAGTAGTCCATCCACTTAACCTCAAGATAGAAGTGGGAGACGAAGCGGGTGCCCGCCGACAGCGGCCGGATGATCTCTTTGGTGACGCCGAGCCCTCCGTTGGCCTCGACCATGAGCACCCAGTCGCCGACGGTGACGGCACCGAAGGCTTCCCGCTCGTCAAAGCCGGAGTAGGAATACCGGATCAGTTCATCAAGCGTCATGCGCGAGCAGTCCTCAATCCGGACGCCGAGCCGGGTCACCAGTTCCTCGGGCGTCAGGCCGCGAACATAGGTGAAGCAGTAAGCGTCGGCCAGCTCAGGGAAGCGCTTGCGGGAGAACCAGGAATAGTCGTCAGGAGTCACGATCATCCCGTCATGCTCGCAGCACCCACCGACACAATGAGGATCTCCGACTCTGAAGGAGCAGCCCTCTTCACAGCCGGGCTTTCCATACCCATCGCGACCAGCGCCGTCAGATTGGAAAGGGTTCAAAACAGCAGAATCCGGCCTGTGGGCTGAGGGTCGGGCTACTCCTGGTGGACCTCGGGGTCGAATTCGCCGGGCTCGAACTCATCGCGGAAAGCCAGGAGGTTCTCGCGGGCGCTGATGGTCTCGAAGCGTTCGGCGTCGGCTTTGATCTCGGAGGCGGTGTAGGAGTCGATGGCGATGACCAGGCCGGCTGCCGTGTGCTGTCATCGGCTGTAGCGGCGGAACACGGTGTGTCCGGTGCGCAGGTCAAGGGCACTGGCGATGTCGTGGCGGGGCCATGCGCCCAGCAGAATCACGTACCGGCCGGGGGATGGCGTGTACTCTGCCTCAGGCCATGGCGGTGCTCTCGGCCACCGAGGAGGCGGGCATCTCTATCAGTGTGTACATCGGTAATGTGGCGGGTCCGTTACGGACCGTCTCGCTGCCCGTATTGCAGGAATTTTTGGAGCCGTACCTCGGCCCGCGGAAGTTGATCTCCCAAATTCCTCCCATCGGGGGAGCGGAGATCATCAACCTGCGAAGGAGTCAGGCCGTTTAGCCTGGTCAGAGGGGGGATTTTCGGTGGAGCCTAGGAGATTCGAACTCCTGACATCCTGCTTGCAAAGCAGGCGCTCTGCCAACTGAGCTAAGGCCCCGAGGTGCAAGCCGATGAGCTGTAGGGATGGCTGTGACCGGCTCGCTTCAGTCGTACACCGTAGCAACAGGCCGGGCGTTCCCGCCACTCGGCGCTCGGGGTGGGGTCAGTGGATCGAGGCCGGCAGAGGGGGTCCGGTCTGGTCGCTGCCGAGGACGAGGCCGGGGAAGTCGGCGATGGAGTCGATGATGTGGGTGGCGCCGCCGTTGAGGAGGCGGTCGCGGCTGTGGACTCCGGTCAGGACTCCGGCCACCACCGAGGCTCCGGCGCGGCGGCCGCAGAGCATGTCGCTCTCGGAGTCTCCGGCGACCGCGACATGGCGGACGTCCTCGATGCCCAGGCGCAGGACCGCGGTGAGGATCATGTCGGGCATGGGGCGGCCGCGGCCGGCGTCTTCGGGGCACAGGGCGAGGTCGATCTTGTCGGACCAGCTCAGGGCGGACAGGACGCGGCCGAGGGTCGAGCGGCTGAAGCCGGTGATGAGGCAGACCTTGACGTCGGCGCTGCGGAGCTTGTCCAGGGCCTCGACGGTGCCGGGCAGGGGCAGGAGCCCCGAGCGCTCGATCGCGCCCTCGTAGGAGCGCTCGAAGGTCAGGTTGGCCGCCTGGGCCTGGGCCTCGTTGTCGGGGAAGATGCCCCGGAACACATCGATCTTGGGGCAGCCCCGGGACCGGTGCACATGCACCATGGCGCGCGCGTACGCACCGGTCCCGGGCACGATGCCCTGCGTGGCGATCGCCTCGGCGAACGCCCGTTCGACCATGGCGACGTCACCGATCGTGGTGCCTGCCAGATCCAGACAGGCAAGCTTGATGGGGGTCATCCCTCCAACCTTGCTTAGGACCATGTGAGCACCCGAGTCGGTCGCCGCTTCGATCAGTTCTCGCTGCCGGTCGCCTCGGTCCAGAGATCGAGCTCGGCGCGGTCGGCCTGGACCTTGCGCCAGACCAGCAGTCCCCCGAGAGCGACAAGCGCCAGAACGAGCAGCTTCTTCACGGTGTGACCCCACTTCTTCGACGGTCTCACCTGCCGGGGTGAGACAACGCCCGGTTCCAACGGTTCCTTGCAGCCTAGCAAGGGATCGGCCGATGACCCGGTATGCGCACAATACGGGAGCGGTGAATCTCCGCTCACACCGTGATTTCCATCACTCTTCGGTACGGCTCGCGCCCACATGATCACGATCCGCCACGAGCTCGGCCTCGAACCCGTCCTCGTCCTCCAGATAGGCGGCGTAGTGATCGGCTCCACCGGCGTGGGGATGGCGGTCGGCGAACATCAGGCTCCAGCCGTACCGCGGGGCCGCCGCGACGAGGTCGTCCACCCGCCGCGTCCCGGCCACCCGGAAGGCCAGATGGTTCAGCCCCGGCCGGCAGCGATCGTGGACGGGGGCACTCAGGGCGGGCGACTGCTCCACGACGATGTACGTCCCGTCCATCGCCCAGCTCCGGCCGGCCTCCCACTCCTGGAACGGCAGGTATCCCAGCTCCCCGAGCAGCCATCCCCACGACCTGACGGCACGGCCGAGATCGGGGACCCACAGTTCGACGTGATGCAGCATGATCCCACCCTGCCGGACCGGGTCCGGACCGGCTAGCGGGCGGGCCGGGCCAGGGCGTTCCTCCCCCGTTCCAGGGTGGTCCGCACCCTTTTCAGGTCGGCCGGATTCTGCGCCGCGGCCAGCCCCTCCTTCGCCGCGTCGTAGCAGTCGAGGGCCCTGGCCCAGTCGGCGTCGCCCTCCCCCTTCTCGTCGAGGCGGTCGATCTCCTCGCCGAAGCGGGTCACGTCCTCCTCCAGTTCCCTCCTGAGCTCCTCGAACCGCGCCGCCGTCTCCGCCGCCTCCTTGGCGGCCTCGCGCCTGCGCCGCAGCCTCCGCGAGACGACTTTCTTGAGCACCCACGCCGCGACGAGCCCGAGCAGGCCGAGGAAGATCTTCCATCCGAGGGGCATCCTGCTCGACGAGCCCGACAGGTCCGCACCCTTGGCGTGCTCGGTCGTGGTGCCGGTCATCTCGGCGTCCACGAAGGTGGCGCCGCGCAGCTCGGCGAAGCCGAAATCGGCACCGGTCAGCTGCGCCCGGCGGAAGACCGCGTCGTAGAACTTCCCGTGGGACAGCCGGGCCCGGTCCATCCTGGCCCCGGTGAAGTCGGCCTTGTCCGCCGTGGCGCTGACCAGGTCGGCGTCGCGCAGGTCGGCGCCGGCCAGCTTGGCGCCGAGGAGGTTCGCGCTGCCGAGCGACGCCCGTGACAGGTCCGCCCCGCGGAGGTCGGCTCCCCCGAGGTTCGCACTGCCGAGCCGGGCCCGGGAGAGGCGGGCGCCCCGGAGGTCGGCCCCCTTGAGCTCGCGGAGGCGCGCCCCGGTCAGGGAGGCGTCACGCAGGATCGCGCGGTCGAGCCGTACGGAGCTCAGGTCGACCCCGTCCGCCTTCACGCCGGTGAGGTCGGCGCAGCTGAGATCGTCGGGGAAGTCCTCCACCGTGGTCAGATCCCAGCCCGCGTAGCGCTGCCCGCTGCCCGGCTCGCACAGCTCACCGGCGGAGGGCAGCCGGGCGGGCACACCTGTGCTGCCGTCGAGCTCGGCGCCGGTCACGTCGCTCAGGTCGGCCCCGGTCAGGACGGCGCCCTGGAAGACCGCCCCCTCCAGCTCGGCGCCCCGCAGGTCGGCCGTGCTCAGGTCGGCCTCCCGGAACACGGTCCCGGCCATGACGGACTCGTAGAGCTTGGTCTTGACCATCGTCGCCCCGGTGAGATCGGCGCGTCGCAGGTCGGCCATGTAGACGTCGGCGCCGTTCAGATCGGCCCCGGCGAGCCCGGCGTCGTCGAACTGGGCGTGGTGGGCGGCGACCCGCGCCAGGGAGGCTCCGCGGAGGTCGGCTTTGTCGAAGGAGATGGCGTACGCGGAGGCGTCGTCGAGGACCGCCTCGCGGAGGTCGGCGCCGCGCAGATCCGCCCGTTCGAGCGACGCCTCCGACAGGTCCGCGCCGCGCAGGTTCGCACCGGCCATCTCGGCGCCGGCGAGGTCGGCGCCCTTGAGAGAGGCGCCGCTCAGGTCGGCCCCGGTGAGGTCGCTGCGCACCTGCACCCTGTCGAGGGTGACCCCGCGCAGGTCCGCGCAGGCGAGGTCGGCGGGAAGCGACGCCTCGGTCAGGTCCCTGCCCCGCAGCTTGGGGCCGCTGCCGGGCTTACACGGTGCCGAGACCGCCGGGGAGACGGCCGTCCCGGAGGCGGTCACCGGGAAGGCCGCGGCCGGGGAGGACGTCATCAGGGTTGCCGCCAGCGGGGCCGCCAGGATCGCCACCGCGACCCGGACCCAGGCCCGGGTCCGGCCCCGGGAGAGCGCGGGAATCCGCGGACGGGCCGGTACGGCGGGCGGGCGGGGGAGTCCGGCGTGAGAGCGGACGGCTACGGCACGGGCATAGGCGCGGGGCAGCTCGTCACGCGCACAGGGCAGGTCACACGCACGGGGCAGGTCACACGCACGGGGCAGGTCACACGCACAGGGCGGTACGGCATGAGCCTGGGGGAGTACGGCGGGGCGGCGGGGAAGCCGGGCGTGGGGCGTACCGGGGAGCGGGCAGGATAAACCGGACATCTTTCACTCACCATCTCCCCCGAGACCCTCAGGATCTTATCGGTATGTGATGTGGTGAGATGATTCGCCCGATCCGCGGGCTCCCAGCCGGAGCCGGGAGCCCGCCGTGGTCGCTCCTCCCCCAGGGAGATCACCCGCCGGAGGGGGTCACCCCTCCTCCAGGAGATCGCTGTACTCGGGGTGGAGGTGGATCCAGGACCTCACGAACGAGCAGCGGGGGATCACCTTCGATCCTTCGTCCCGCGCCGCGTCCAGGGCCGTCCGGACGAGCGTGCCGCCTATCCCCCTGCCCTCGAACGCCTTGTCCACCTCGGTATGGGTGTAGACGATCACGTCGTCCTTGCGAACGTACTCGATCTGGCCTACGTGACTGCCGTCGATCTCGGCTTCGAAGAGGTTCATCTCCGGTACGGCCGTGACCCTGACGGTCATCGTGGCCTCCTTCCGTCTTCTCCTCACAGATCGACCAGCCGATCCTCCGGGGCGTTCATTCCCGGAGGCCATGGCCGGCCGTCAGTTCGTGAAGGCGTCCTTGATCTTCTTGCCGGCGTCCTTGACCTTCTCGCCCGCCTGCCGGAGGTTGCCCTCGGTCTGGTCGGCACGGCCCTCGGCCTGCAGGTCCCGGTCGGCGGTGGCGTCGCCGACGTTCTCCTTGACGCGGCCCTTGAGCTCCTGAGCCTTATTGGCGATCTTGTCATCGGTTCCCATGATGATCTCCTTCGTCATGCGAGGCGTTCATTGGAACGGTGAGATTCCCTATCCCCACACGACGAAGGCAAACTCCGGCCCCCTCACCCCGCCCGCCCGATCAGGCCTCGCACCTCTCCCCGAGCAGCTCGGCGAACAGGTTCTCCCACTGCGGCATCACCCGGTCCGGGGCGTAGTCGCGCACGGTCACCAGAGCCGCGGCGCCCATCCTGCGGCGCAACTCCCGGTCGGCGACGAGGCGGCGGATCGCCGCGGCCAGGGCGTCCACGTCCTCCGGAGCGACGAGCAGCCCGTCGACCCCGTCGATCAGGACGTCGGCCGGGCCGGTGGGGCAGTCGAAGGCCACCACCGGCAGCGCGTGCGACATGGCCTCGATCATCACCATGGGCAGCCCCTCGAATCGGGAGCTGAGCACGTAGAGCGAGGCGTCCGCCAGCTCGTCGGCCAGCCGGTCGCTCTGGCCCATCAGGGTGATGACGCCGTCCATCTCGCACTTCTCGATCAGCGCCCGCAGCTCGGCCTTCTTCTGCCCGGTGCCGAAGATGCGCAGCCGCCAGTCCGGATGGTGGCGCACGACCTGCGCGAAGGCCGGGATGAGCATGTCGAAGCCCTTCTGCGTCACCAGACGCCCCGCGGCCACCGCCACCCGGTTCTCGTGGGTGGACAGGCGCTGGTCGAGGGTGTTGATCGCATTGGGGATCCGCAGGACCGGGGTTCCCGGCAGCACCCGCTGATAGTCCTGGCGGTCGGTGCCGGTCAGGACGACGACCGCGTCCAGCTTGCGGTAGTGGCGGATGATCTGCCGGCGGACGGCCTCGCGGTGCGTCGCCAGGTTCATGTGCTCCTGGGCGATCCGCACCACGCTCTGGGGGGCGCAGCGGGCCGCGATGAGGTTCAGGGCGGGGCGGGTGGTCACCAGGACGCCGTCCTCCAGCGAGGCGACGTAATCGATGACGGCCCTCTCCACGCGCTCGGTGAAGTAACTCGCGGCGAACTCCCCGCGCGGGACCATGCGGCCGCGCATCACCCGCCAGAGCCGCCGGCCGAAGGAGTCGGGCCTGGTCCCGCCCCGCTGGTCCACCAGGGCGGTGAGCGCGACGCGCGGATCCAGCGGGAACCGCGGCTGGTCGCGGCGCCGGACCACGCTGACGAGCTCGACGTCGTGCCCGGCGGCGGCCATCGCCCCGGCCTGGTTCATCACGGTCCTGATCGTGCCGCCCATGCCGTAGGCGTGCAGGAGCATGTAGCGGATCTTCATGGCTTCGCCAGGTAGCCCCAGCTACGGCAGATGGGTTTCAGTTCCTCGGGGATCTCGTCCTCGCCGGGCAGGTCGCGGCCCTGCTGTACGGTGCCCGACTGGATCTTGTCCTTCCAGTCCCCCAGGCCCTTGGCGATCACCTTCTGCTCGCCGTACGAGAGCATCCCCTCCTCCCACGGGATGGCCAGGAACTCGCAGATGCGGCGGGTCTGCTCCTGCGGGTCGCCGGTCAGGTCCTCGTAGCGCACCGTCAGGCCGGGCAGCGCCTTGCGCGCCCGCTGGACCGCCCGCATGTAGCGCAGCGCATCCAGGGTGGCCTCGTGCGGCGTGCGCCTGTCCGGGCTGGCCTCGTGCCAGGAGGAGGCGATGGAGGCCGGGTGGCGCAGCAGGAAGATGAAGCGGGCGTCGGGCCAGCAGGTGGCGATGCGCTGGAAGGCGAAGGCGTTGGCGGGCGTCTTGTCCACGATGAAGGACTTGCCGCTGCGCACCAGTTCCCGGTGGAGCACCCGGTCCCAGAGCAGGTGCTCCAGGTCGGCCTGGTTGTGCCCGAGCGCCTCCATCGCCTTACGCGACAGCGAGGTGCCGAAGCCCACGGTCAGGCGGCGCACGTGCAACTCGTGCGGGGCGTGCAGCATGGAGTGGGCGCCCAGCACCGCCCTCAGCAGCGTGGAGCCCGACCTGACGGGCGACAGGATGAAGATCGGCGCGGTCAGCAACCGATCCGTCTGCGGGTCCGCGGGCGGCCGGACGAGTTCCTCCGCGGCAGCCGAGACCGGAGCGGAGGTGGTGACCGCCGTCAGGGTCCTGTCCGCGCGGGTGAGCCGGAATCCGGTGAATCTGATCAGAGCGTCATTGACTGTGCGCTGCCAGTTCATGCCGAGGCAGGCTACCCCCCTTTCCTGGCAGTTCACTGAGTGTTCGCACCTGTGGACTCACAGGAAACGTCCATCTTCCGCCCCGGCCCCAGAAGGTATGGGGGTGAAGAACCCTGAATGAGGTGAATGCACCGCGAAACGCACCCCGGAACACGCCCGAAACGCACCCGGAAAAACGCACCCGACGCACCCGGCGCACCCGGCGCACTCCCGAGCCGCCCGCGGACGGACGGCCGGGACGTCAGCGGACCGGCGCCTCCATGGACGGGACGTCAGTGGACCGGCGCCTCCACGGCGACCTCGGGAGCCTGCATCTGCCGCACCCCGGGGGCCAGCAACGCGGCGAGGGCGACCAGGACGACCAGCGCGGCGCACCCCAGCAGCGCCGGCCTGGGCCCGATCAGGATGGCGACCGGTCCGGCCACCAGCAATCCGATCGGGCCGAGCATCAGCGACCCCAGCGCGTCGTAGGAACTCACCCGGGACAGCGCCTCGGAGGGGACCTCACGCTGCATGGTGGTGCTCCACAGCACTCCGAAGACGTCGAAGCTGACGCCCATCGTGACGGCCCCCAGCACGACCGCCCACAGGGGCGCGCCCAGGCCGAGCAGCAGGTACGGCAGGGCGGCGAACATGGTGAGGATCGTGCCCACCAGGATGGGGCGGCGGGGCTTGAAGCGCAGGGCGACGACGACCCCGCCGAGCATGCCCACCGCCTCGCCCGCCAGGATCGCCGACCAGGCGGCGGCCCCGCCC
This sequence comes from Paraplanobispora siamensis, assembly GCF_016863175.1. GTDB lineage: Bacteria > Actinomycetota > Actinomycetes > Streptosporangiales > Streptosporangiaceae > Planobispora > Planobispora siamensis. The sequence goes on along the minus strand of NZ_BOOJ01000036.1, from coordinate 17,639 downwards.
AGGCTCTCCTTGGCCACCAGCGGGCCGAGCACGCCGTGCGCGGCCTGCACGGCCATCACCAGCACCGAGAACTGGGCGACGACCACCCACAGCCACTGCCGGGAGGCGAACTCGCGCCAGCCCTCCCGCAGCTCGGCCAGCACCGAGGGGCTCGCCTGCACGGAGCGCTCCTCCGACGGGGTCAGGCGCAGCGCCGCCAGGAGCAGGGCCGCCACCGTGAACATGGCGCCGCTGATGGCCAGCGCCCACCCCCCGCCGACCAGGACCACCGTGGCCCCGCTCAGCACGAGTCCCGCCACACGCGAGATGTTGGCGCCCAGCCCCAGCAGGGCGTTGCCGGTCTGCAGCCGGTCGGCGGACACGACGTCGGGGATGATGCCGGTCAGCGCGGGATACATGGCCGCCATCGCGACGCCGCTGAGCGCGGCCGCCGACGCCATGGCGGGAAGCGGGGTCCAACCGGTGAGCAGCATCGCGGACAGGGCGAAGAACGCCACGGCGTTGAGGATCTCGCCGGCCATCATCACCCGCTGGCGCGGGAAGCGGTCGGCGACGACCCCGCCGACGAGCATGAACAGCACCGTCGGCAGCGCCTCGGCGGTGAGCACCACCGACAGCGTCGTGGCCGTCGCGCCGGGCAGCCCCAGGACTCCGAAGGCCAGGGCCACCGGGGCGAAGGCCGTGCCCAGCACCGAGATGGTCCGGGCGGCGAGCAGCAGGGAGAAGCGGCGATCGGCGAGCATGGCGAGATCGCGGCGATAGCTGTTCACCGGGTGGCTCCTTCAGGAAGTCGCGAAGAGGTCCATCCTGCCGTTTTTCGCCCTTGATGTCGCATCAATAAACTGGAGCGTCCGGGCCCGCGCCGGTCGAGGGCCCCGCCCGGCGCTGCGCCGATCACCCCGCCCCGAACGGACGGGAAAAGTCTGGCCCCTCTTTACCGGCGCTTGCGGAAAAGGCCGTTCCGTTGACCGGAGCTTTCCCCGGTCCTACGGGTTGCTGATCGGGGGATCGGCACCATTGCGCTGCGGCGGGGTACTGCTGAGACAACACGAATTACGGACATACCGCTCGCAACGTCATGGGCGTGACCAGCACGAAGGGGAAGAAAACAGGTGCCAGCGGGTTGCAAGGGGAAACCCTCATAAACGTGTCCCGCCGACCGATGGACATGCGATGACGTTGTTGGAGATGAAGGAGCGGAGAATGTCGGAAGGTCAGGCAACGCTCGCCGTACCGTCCGGTTCCGCTTCGAACCGGGGCCCGGTATGGCCGGTGGTCGTTATCACCGTACTGGCCGTATTCAATATCGCGTGGTGCGCCGTCAACCTCAGGGGCACCGTGGCGCCGGCGCTGGCCTGGGTGCCGCTGCCGGTGTGCGCCGCGGTCACCGCCTACGCCGCCTGGAGCGTCTCCCGGCTCTCCACTCTTCCCGAGCCCGCGCGCCTGCTGTGGGGGCGTCTGGCCGTAGCGCTGGTGTTGGTCGCCTTCGGCGTGATCGGCGACGCGATCGACACCGCCGGGTTCGGCGAGGCGTGGCCGTACGCCCGCCCGCTGTCCCTGGGCCTCTACCTCGCCTGCATCGCGGTGGTCCTGTGGGCGCTGCTGCGCACGCCCGTCGGGAGCCGCTCCCCCGGCCAGTGGCTGCGGCTGGGGCTCGACACCGCCGTCTTCATGCTGGCCGGCAGCCTGTTCATCGGCCACTACGCGCTGCTGGGCGGCGCGGAGCTGGTGGCCGTCACCGGCTCGTGGTGGTCGCTGGTGAGCATCATCGCGCTGTCCTGCTTCGTGATGCTGGCCGCCGCCAAGCTGGCGCTGACCGGCGTGGGTCCCCTGGACCGGGGCGCCCTGGGGCTGCTGGCGCTGTCGATCCTGGTCTCGGCCGCGGTCAGCAGCGTGCTCACCCCGATCCTGGGTGACGACTCGAACGTGTCCGCCTCCCAGATCGCCCTCCCGATCGGCTGCCTGATCATGACGCTGGCCGCCGAGCGGCAGCGCCGGGCCGTCGCCTCGGAGGTCAGGCGGTCCGCGCGGCGCCCGTTCAGCTCGCTGCCGTACGTCGCGGTCGCGGCCACCTACGTCCTGCTGCTGCTGTCCACGCGCGAGGCGGACACGACGGTCCGGCTGGTCGTGGTCGGCGTCATCGCCCTGACCGCGCTGGTGGTGGTCCGGCAGCTGACCGCCCTGTACGACAACGCCCGCCTGCTGGACCGCCTGGACTCCAGCATCTCCGAGCTGGGCCGGCACGAGCGGCGCTTCCGCTCGCTGGTGCAGAACTCCTCCGACATCACCCTGATCACCGACTTCGAGAGCCGGGTGACCTACATCAGCCCGAGCGTCGAGCGGATCCTCGGCGTGCCGGCCGACCACTGGCTCGGCCGGCCGGTGACCCAGTGCGTCCACCCGGACGACCTGCCGGTGATGCAGGAGTTCCGCGAGAAGCTGATGGAGCACGTCGGCGCCACCGCCTCGTGCCAGGCCCGCATGCGCCACGCCGACGGGTCCTGGCGCTGGCTCGACGTCTTCGCCACCAACCGGTTCGACGAGCCCAGTGTGGGCGGTGTCGTCAGCAACGCCCGCGACATCACCGAGACCCGCCGCTTCCAGGACCAGCTGGCCCACCAGGTCACCCACGACACGCTGACCCAGCTCGCCAACCGGACCCTGTTCGCCGAGCGGACGGCGGAGGAGCTGGCCGCCGGGCACGACGTCGTGCTGGCGCTGATCGACATCGACGACTTCAAGGCGATCAACGACCGGCTCGGGCACGCGGTCGGCGACGCCCTCCTGGTCGCCCTCGCCGACCGCCTCAGGGGATGCGTACGGCCCGGCGACATGGTGTCCCGGCTCGGCGGCGACGAGTTCGCCATCCTGCTGCGCGGCGTCCGCGGGCCGGAGATCGAGCAGGTCGTCGAGGACGTCATGCTCGCCCTCGGCACCGCCGTGCACGCCGCGGACCACGAGCTGCTCGCCCAGGCCAGCATCGGGCTGGTCGACGGCGGCGCGGGCATGGACGCCAGCGAGCTGCTGCGCCGCGCCGACGTGGCCATGTACGCCGCCAAGGAGCAGGGCAAGAGCGGTTACCGCTGGTACAGCGAGAGCATGGACGCCCGGGCCGTCGAGCACGCCCGGATGGGCGCCGACCTGCAGCGGGCCCTGGCCAGAGGCGAGCTGTTCCTGCTGTACCAGCCGGTGGTCACGCTGCCCCACGGCGACGTCTACGGCGTCGAGACGCTGGTGCGCTGGCGGCACCCCGAGCGCGGACTGGTCTCGCCCGCGGAGTTCATCCCCGTCGCCGAGCGCAACGGGATGATCGTCCAGATCGGCGACTGGGTGCTGCGTGAGGCGTGCCGCCAGATGGTCGAGTGGCAGCGGGACTACGGTGTCGCGGCCCCCTCCCGGGTGGCGGTGAACGTCTCGGCCCGGCAGCTGCGCGAGCCGGCGTTCGCCCAGACCGTGGCCGACGTGCTGGCCGAGACCGGGCTGCGCCCGAGCGACCTGCTGGTGGAGATCACCGAGACGGCCGTGTTCGACGGCGGTCCCGCGGTGGAGACGGTCCAGGCCATCCAGTCCCTGGGGGTCGCCATCGCCCTGGACGACTTCGGCACCGGGCACTCCTCGCTCGGCCTGCTGCGCACCTGCCCGGTCGACATCCTGAAGGTGGACAAGCTGTTCGTCGACGGGGTGGCCGGCACGGCCGAGGAGGCGGCGATCGCCACCTCGATCGCGCAGATAGCCCACGCCCTGGGGCTGGGCGCGGTGGCCGAGGGCGTGGAGACCACGGCGCAGGCGGCGAAGCTGTACCAGATGGGCTACCGCCTGGCGCAGGGCTTCCACTTCGCCCGGCCGCTGTCGCCCGGCGACCTCGCCGTCCTGCTGGAGGCCCGCCTGCCGCGCCGCGGTCCCGACGCGATGGAGCCTCCGGCCCTGGCCAGCTGACCGGCGTGCAAGGCGGGGCCCGCTTTTGAACCGGCCGGGTGCGTCATCCGGCCGGTCAGGGGAACGGGACCCGTATGGACAACACCAATGAGACGAAACCCCTGGCCGTCGTGACCGGCGCGTCCAGCGGCATCGGTTACGAACTCGCCCGGCAGTTCGCCGAGAACGGGTTCGATCTCGTCATCGCCGCCGAGGACGAACGCCTCTTCCCCGCCGCCCGGTCGCTGGAGGACCTCGGCGCGGCGGTCTCCAGCGTGCAGGTGGACCTCGCCCACTACGACGGCGTCGAGGAGCTCCACACCCGGATCACCGCCTCGGGCCGCCCTGTGGACGCGATCGCCATCAACGCCGGCATCGGCGTCAGCGGTGATTTCGCCCGGGAGACCGATCTGAACGCCGAGCTGAAGCTGATCAAGCTCAACGTGGTCTCCTCGGTGCACCTGGCCAAGCTCGTCCTGCCCGGCATGGTCGAGCGGGGTCAGGGGCGGGTCCTGTTCACCTCCTCCATCGCGGGCACGATGCCCGGGCCGTTCCACTCGGTGTACGCGGCCTCCAAGGCGTTCCTGTACTCCTTCTCCGAGGGGATCCGCGAGGAGCTCAAGGACACCGGCGTCACCGTCACCGCCCTGCTGCCCGGCCCGACCGACACCGACTTCTTCCGCCGCGCCGACATGGAGGACACCAAGGTGGGCTCCGGGCAGAAGGACGACCCCGCCGAGGTGGCGCGCCAGGGCTTCAAGGCGCTGATGTCCGGCGACGACCACGTGGTGGCCGGGTCGAAGAAGAACGTGGTGCAGGCCGTGGCGGGCAAGGTCATGCCCGAGCCCGCCCAGGCGAAGATGACCCGGAAGATGACCGAGCCCGGGAGCGGGGATCCGGACGAGGCGTAGGCGCTCCCCGTCAGGGCGTTCCGGGGTACGGATGTCAGGGCGTTCCGGGTACGGCGCGCACGGCTGTCCGGGGTCCGGGTACGGCCGTCAGGGCGTTTCGAGTACGGCGCGCACCGCCGCCAGGCACCGCTCCACCACCGGCCGCGGGTCGAAGGCGTAGGCGCCGTCGCCGAACAGCTCGAAGGTCATGTGCCCCCGGTACCCCCGGCGGTCCAGGTCGGCCAGATAGCCGGCCAGCGGGAGCTCGCCGTCGCCCCACGCCAGGTGCCCGGCGGGACGGCCGTCGATGAGGTGCACGTGGCGGACGCGGTCGCCGAGAGCGTCGAAGTAGTCGTCGACGCTCTCGCCCGCGACGGCCATGCCCACGGTGTCGAGCACGGCGCCGAGGTTGGCGGCGCCCACCTCGTCGATCATCGTCGCGAGCGTGCGGCAGTCGTTGACGAGGTTCGACTCCACCCGCTGCAGGGGCTCCAGCACGCACGTCACCCCGAGCGTCCCCGCGTAGGCGGCGATCTCCCCGATCGCGTCGACGGAGCGGCGCCAGGCGGCCTCCACCGGCTCGTTCTCGAAGCCGCGGCCCGGGGTGAGCAGGAGCAGCTCCGCCCCGAGCTCCGCGCACAGCTCGGCCGCCCGGCGGAACACGGCGATGCTCTCGGCGCGCAGCCAGGTGACGGGGGAGGCCACGTTGACCGGGTACATCACCTGCTCGGGGGTCAGGCAGTGCACCGCGAGCCCGCGCGCCTCGGCGCCGCGGCGGATGGCCCGCGCCTCGGCGTCGCTCAGCCGGGGGATGTGCAGCTGCGGCGCGATGCCCCACAGCTCCAGCCGCTCACGGCCGAGGTCGGCGGCGTCGTCGAGGAAGCGCTCGAAGGGCTGGTGCTGGTAGGCGAAGTTCGAGGCCGTGATCTGCCGGGTGGAGAGGGTCATCGGGGCTCCTGCCGTACGTGGCGCGCTGCAGTCGAGAGGGTCACTTTCCGATTCCGTCGGCCAGGCCCCTGACGATATAGCGCTGGCCGAAGAAGAACAGCAGCACCACCGGGACCGCCGCGATCACCATGCCGGCGAAGACGACGGGGAACTCGGTGCCGTGCTTGCTCATCAGGCTCGTCAGGCCGACCGGGAGGGTCTGCACGCCGCTGCCGCTGGTGAAGACCATCGCGAACAGGTACTCGTTCCAGGTGAACAGGATGTGCAGCAGCACGGTCGAGGTGATGATCGGCTTGCACATCGGCAGGGTGATCCGCCAGAAGGCGGTCCAGCGGCCGGCGCCGTCCATCTCGGCGGCCTCGTCGACCTCGCGGGGCAGGTCGATCATGTAGGCGCGGATGAGGAAGGTGGTGAAGGGGATGCGGAAGGCGGTGTACAGGATGAGCAGCGCCCAGAAGCTGTTGTACAGGCCCATCGCCTGGAACATCTTCACCAGGGGGACCAGCGCCACGGTGGGGGCGAGCATGAGGCCGCCGAGGATGACCGCGGTGACCGTCTTGTTGAACGGGATGTCCACGCGGGTCAGGCCGTAGGCGGCCCAGGCGCTGACGAACACGGTGGCCACCGTCGAGGTCACGGTGACCAGCACGCTGGTGGTGAGATAGCCGCTGACCCCCCGGTTCCACGCCTTGCGGTAGTTGTCGAAGCTCCAGTCGACCGGCAGGGCGAACGGGTCGCCGAAGAGCTCGGCGTTGGTCTTGAACCCGTTGAGCACCATCCACAGCAGGGGATAGAGCACCACGACCGCGAGGCCGAGGAGGAAGGCCCACACGAACACGCGGGCGATCACACCGAGGAAGCCCAGGCGACTCACCACTCCACCCTTCTCCTGCGGGTGACCCACAGCTGCGCCATGGCGACGCCGAGCGTGATCACGAAGAGCACCGTCGCGATCGCGGCGGCGTAGCCGAAGTTGTTGCGGACGAAGCCGCTGCGGTAAAGCCAGGTCCCCAGCACCTGGGTCGAGTTGTTGGGCCCGCCCCCGGTCATCACCATGACCTCGTTGAACACCTGGAAGGCGCCGGAGATGGTGACGATCGCCATGAGCCCGGTCATCTCGCGGACCAGGGGGAGCGTCACGTGCACGAAGCGGCGGATCGGGCCGACGCCGTCGATGGCCGCCGCTCCGTAGATCTCCGAGGGGATGCGCTGGATCGCGACGGCGAACAGCAGGACGGAGTAGCCGAAGCCCTGCCACTGGCTCATCGCGATGATCGCGTACATCGCGGTGCTCTCCTGCCCCAGCCACGCCTGGGTGAACTGCTCCAGCCCCACCGCCCGGAGCAGGTGGTTGAGCGGGCCCAGGTTCGGTTCGTAGATGAAGTAGAAGAGCAGTCCCGCGACGGTCAGGGAGATGGCCGACGGAAGGAAGTAGATCGCCCGCAGGCTGCGCCGCCACCGTTCGCTGCGGACGCTCTCGACCAGCGCGGCCAGCACGAGGGCGCCGAACACCTGGAACACGATCGAGATCACCGCGTACAGCAGGTTGTCGCCGAACGACGACCAGAAGACCGGGTCGTCGAGGAGCCTGCGGTAGTTGTCGAGCCCGACGAACTCCTGGCTTCCGCTGTAGATGTCCCACTCGAGCGTGCTGAACCCGAGGTTCTGCGCGAGCGGCAGGTAGACGAACACTCCGACCAGCACGAGGGCCGGGACGACCCACGCGAGCCCGAGCGTCCTTCGCACGATGGCGCGCACCGGCATGCTCTCCCTTCGGCCGTGCGGCTACTTGGCCGAGGCCGAGGCCTGGCGCACGCTCTCGAGCACCTTCTCGGGGGTCGAGCCGCCGCTGACGAGCGCCTCACCGCCGGCCAGCCACGCGTCGGCGACCTCGGGCACCGTCACCGTGTCGAGCCAGATCGCCAGCTGCGAGGCCTGGTTGACCATCTCGATGCCCTCGAACACGGCCTTGCCGGAGGTCTCGGCCGTGACGGCGCCGATGACCGTGCTGGGCTGGCCGTACGGGGCCGCCGAGAGGGTCTTGGCGTTCTCCGCGCCGGTGGCGAACTTCATGAAGTCGACGGCGAGCGCGACGCGCGGTGACCTGGCGTTGATGAGGTAGCCCTCGGGCGCGCCCTCGATCGCCTTGGGGTCGCCCGCGGCGCCCTGGGGGACCGGCAGCGGGAAGATGCCGAAGTTCTCCGGCTTGAGCTCCCGCTCGTCGGTGACGTTCGCGAACTCCAGGATCTCCTGGTAGTACATCGCGGCCTTGCCGTTGAGGAACTTCTCCTGCGCGGAGCTGTACAGCACGCCGTTGGTGCCCTCGCGGGTGTCGGTGCACTGGTCGACGAGGGTCTTGAACTGCTTGAGCGCGGTGACGTAGCCGGGGTGGTCGAGCGTGGCCGTCTTGGGGCTGAAGTCGGCCTGGAGGGTGGCGCTCGGCACGGTGTAGGCGAACAGCTGCTGCAGATAGTGCAGGGCGGGCCAGCCGTCCTTGTTGCCGAAGGTGATCGGCTCGTACCCGGCCTCGCGCAGCGGCGCGCAGCTGGCCAGCAGCTCCTCGAAGGAGGTGGGCACCTTCAGGCCGGCCGCCTCGAAGGCGGCCTTGTTGTAGCCCATGAACTTGCCGTTGTTGTACAGCGGGATGCCGTAGTACTTGCCGTCGTAGGCGAAGGCCGACAGCGCCGCCTTGCCGAAGGTCTTGCCCCACGGCGTGTCGGGCCCGATCACCTTGGTGAGGTCGGCGGCGCGCCCGCCGCGCACGAAGTTCTCCGCCCAGTTGCCGGTCCAGGTGAAGTAGATGTCGGGCAGCGCGTCGGAGGCGGTCAGGGTCTTGGTCTTGTCCTTGATGCTCTGGTCGGTCTCCTGGATGAGCTCGACCTTCACCCCGGGGTGCATCCGCTGGTACTCGGCGGCGACGTCCTCGAAGTAGGAGCTGAGGGGCTCTCCGGCGAACTTGGTGAGGATGCTCAGGGTGCCGGAGAACTCCGGGGCGGCGGCGATGTCGGCCGCGGGGGCCTTGGCCGGCTCGCCGCCGCCGCAGCCGGCGAGAACGAGCGTCCCGGCCAGGGCCGCGAACGTCGTCAGCGCGCGAGAGCGCATGGGCTCTCCTTTCTCTCTGGGGGAGAGGGGACCGCCGGTGCTGTGGCACCTCAGATCCGCCGTGGGGGTGTCCGTGACACGAACCGCTGGTGTCGGCTGACTGTACAGAGCTTCTGATACCGGTACCAGAGCTAAATTCAAGATCTTCTTCTGCGGGTACGGCCGCAACGGCTTATCGCTCACATAATCCCAGCTCAAGTGGGATAAAGCAGCACAGATAACGGTTCCGGTGTTGACGCGCGGCGACTCCTGTGCCAGCGTGACCTCCGCGTGATACCGGTATCAGGCCGCAGGGCGGCACCGGCCGCAAGCATTCCCGAAAGGACGCAAGATGCTCCGATTCAACGAGCCGGAATTCCTCAAGCAGATGGAGAGCGCGGTGGCGCTGCGCCCTCAGATCGAGGAACTCGTCGATCGACTCGTGGAGGAGGGGTTCGGCAATCTCTTCCTCGTCGGCGCCGGAGGCACCTACGCCCAGATGTGGCCGTACGAGCTCCTGGCCCGGCGCCGTTCCTCGCTCGACGTGCGCGCCGCGATCGCCGCGGAGCTGGTCGCCTCCGGTGACGCGTCCCTCGGCGAACGCTCAGTGGTGATCTTCACCTCGGTCTCCGGCACGACCGACGACAGCATCCGGGCCATCGAGTACTGCCGCTCGAAGGGCGCCTACACGATCGGCTTCACCGGCTACGCCGACTCGCCCATCGCCCAGAAGGTCGACGCCGCCCTCATCTCCGAGCCCAAGACCTGGCCCTTCGACATGCAGATGCTGCTGTTCATGGGCCGGCTGCTCTCGCGCAGGGGCGAGTTCGACGACTACGGGGCGTTCGCCGACGAGCTTGCGAACCTCCCCCAGATCATGCTGGAGGTGGCCAGGCAGGCCGAGTCCGGGGCCGCCGCCTTCGCCGAGGCCCACAAGGACACCGACTACCACTTCCTCATCGGCGGCGGGAACCTGTGGGGGTTCACCTACCTGTACTCCATGTGCATCCTCGAGGAGATGCAGTGGCTGCGCACCACGCGGGTGCACAGCGCGGAGTTCTTCCACGGCTCCCTCGAACTGCTGGAGGAGGACACGAGCGTGATCGTCTTCCAGGGCGAGGACGAGGCCCGCTCCCTCACCGACCGCGCCGAGGCCTTCGCCAGGCGCGTCTCCAAGGACGTCACCGTCTTCGACACCCGCGACTACGCGCTCGACGGGATCAGCCCGCGCTTCCGCGGCCTGGTCGCGCCGATCGTGCTCGACACCGTGATGGGCCGCGTCAGCAAGCACCTGGAGAGGGTCCGCGACCACTCGCTCGACCTGCGCCGTTACTACCGCGTCATGGACTACTGAGCCGTCGGCCCCGGGCCGTGCACCGGGCCCGTCCGCCTGACCGCCTGTCTCCCCACCCCCTTCCCGGGCCCCGCGCCGTGCCGCGCGGGGCCCGCGCTCAGGAGAATCCATGAGAGTCCTCGGCTTCGGCGACAACATCGTCGACCGGTTCGTCGACCGCGGCGTCGACTATCCGGGCGGCAACAGCGTGAACGTCGCCGTCTTCGCCCGCCGCCTCGGTGTCGAGGCCGGCTATCTGGGGGTCTTCGGCGACGACGACCTCGGCCGCTTCCTGGCCGAGTCGATCGCGGCCCGGGGGGTGGCCGTCGACCGCTGCGTCGTGCGGGCCGGTGAGACCGGCGTCTCCACCCTGCGCGTCGACGACGGCGACCGCGTCTTCCTCGGCTGGAACGGCGGCGGCGTCACCGTGCGCGAGCCGCTCGTCCTCGACGAGGAGCTGCTCGGCTACGTCGCGTCCTTCGATCTCGTGCACTCCAGCGTGTACTCCCGCAGCGAGACCGAGCTGCCGAAGCTGGCCGGGCTCGGCACGCTGGTGAGCTTCGACCTGTCCAGCGAGGAGGAGTACCGCACCCCCGACTACCTCGACCGCGTCTGCCCGCACGCCGACCTGGTGCTGCTGTCGTGCTCCCACCTCGACGAGGCGGCCACGCACGCTCTCCTGGCGGAGGCCGTACGGCGAGGCGCGGGGCTCGCGCTGGCCACCCGCGGCGTGGCGGGGGCGATCGCCCACGACGGCCGCGTCACCCTCGCCACCGAGGCCCGCCGGGTGGAGGACCCGAGCCGGATCGTCGACACGATGGGCTGCGGCGACGCCTTCCTGACCGGGTTCGCCGTGTCGCTGCTGCGCGAGGGCTGGTCCGCGGGGTCCCCGCCGCGGCCCGGCATGATCGAGAACGCCCTGCGCGAGGGCGCGGAGACGGCGTACGGGCAGTGCCTGGTCGAGGGCGCGTTCGGCTGCGGCCGATCCACCGATCGGCCGCCCGTGGCTAGCATGTGGCGAGCCTCCGAACGCGAGAAATGAGGACGCGATCCATGCCAGCTGATCGGGACCAGGCGCCGGGGCCGCCGACGATCTCCGAGGTGGCCGCCGAGGCCGGCGTCGGCCGCGCGACCGCGGCCCGGACGCTCGGCGGGTATGGATACGTCAGCCCGGAGTCGCGGGAGCGGGTGCTCGCCGCGGCCGAGAAGCTCGGCTACCGCACCAACGCGCTCGCGCGGAGCATGTCGACGGGGGTCAGCCACACCCTCGGGGTGATCGTCGCCGACATCGGCAACCCCTTCTTCGCCGGGGTGGTCCGCGGGATCTGCGACACCTCCCGGGCCCGGGGCTTCGACACGATCGTGCTGAGCACCTACGAGAACCTCGACGAGGAGGTCGCGGCGACGAACGTGCTCATCGACAAGCGCGTCGACGGCGTCATCATCGCCTCGGCCGCCGTCGACCGCGGCGAGGTCGCCCACATCAGGGCGGCGATGGACCGGGGCATCCCCGTCGTGCTCGTCGACCGCGCGGTGTCCTCGCTCGACCTCGACGCGGTCGTCATCGACAACCGCGACGCGGCGCGGGAGGCGGTCGAGACGCTCATCGCGGCCGGGCACCGCCGGATCGGCTTCGTGTGGGGACCGCCCGCGGCGGAGGCTCCCGCGACCCGGCGCGGCCTGCTGGCCGAGGCCTCCCGCAACCTGTGGACCGATGGCGAGCGTCTGCGCGGCTATCTCGACGCGCTCGACGACGCCCGCATCCCCTTCGACCCCGAGCTGGTGATGGTCGGGCGCAAGACCGAGGAACGGGCGACCCAGGAGGTCGCCCGCATGCTCTCGCTGCCCGACCGCATCACCGCGGTGTTCTGCACCGAGACCGACGCGGTGACGGGAGCCCTGCGCGCCCTGCGCGCGGCGGGCCTGTCCTACCCGCGCGACGTCGCGCTGATCGGCTTCGACGACAGCGCGTGGGCGGCGGTCATGGACCCGCCGCTGACGATGATCGAGCAGCCGGTGCACGGGCTCGGCGCGAAGGCCGCGGAGGTGCTCCTCGACACCATCGACGGGGCCGAGCCCCGCCGTGAGATGCACACCCTGCGCTCCCGCCTCATCGTGCGCTCGTCGGTCGCCCCGCCGCCCGCCCTCTGAAGCGGTCTCATCCCTCCCCGCCGGCGTCGTCACCACGCCGGCGCAGGCCCCGCTGTACGGCCTCCAGGAACACCTTGGCGACCAGCCCGACCAGGATCAGGCCGCCGATCATCTGCGTCGTCGTCACCATCCGGGACAGCTGCGTGCGCGGGACGATGTCCCCGAAGCCCACCGTCGCGAACACGGTGACGGTGAAGTACAGCGCGTCGGCCCGGGTCAGCGGTTCGGAGAAGGCGCCGGGGTCCTCCGCCGCCATGAGGTGGTAGGCCGTGGCGAACAGCAGCAGGAAGAGCATGACGGACATCACCAGCGCCTCGATCGCCCGCATCCGGGGATAGTTCGCGCGCGTGATGGCGCGCGCCTGCCAGGCGACGATCACGCAGAGCATCAGGAGGCCGACTGTCAGCGCGAGGAGCGTGACGGTCGTGAAGTCCCCGTCCATCGGCAGCGTGAAGTAGCCGGTCAGGAGGCAGGCCGCGACCCCCGCCGACCGCAGCACCGCGCGCAGGAGCAGCCGCCGCCGGACCCGCCGCGGCAGCTCGCCGTCCCCGTGCCCGTCCATACCGCCACCTCCTGATGGCACCTCCTGGTGGGAGGATCGCCGCCGCACCGCGAACGGGCGTCCCCCGCGGCGGGCGAAAGACGTCAGGCGGCGGAGCGCTCCCCGACGGGACGGCGGCGCAGGGAGGCGTCGGTCAGCACCGGCGGGCGCCAGGCGCCGTCGGGCTGGTAGACGTCCGTCCCGGGCGGCACGATCTCGTCGATCCGGTCGAGGGTCGCGTCGTCGAGGGTGAGCGCGGCGCCCTTCAGCAGCGACTCCAGCTGCTCCGTCGTCCGCGGCCCCGTGATCACCGAGGTGACGGCCGGGTGCGCCGCGGCGAAGGCGACGGCCAGCTCGGGCAGCGTGCAGCCGATGCCGTCGGCGACCTCGACGAGCTGCTCGACGATGTCCAGCTTGGCGGCGTTCACCGGGAGGGCGGGGTCGAAGCGCGCCGGCATCAGCGCCGCGCGGCCGGTGGTCAGGTCGATCGGCCGTCCCTTGCGGTAACGTCCGGTCAGGAAGCCCGAGGCCAGCGGGCTCCAGGTCAGCACGCCCATCCCCAGCCGCCGGCAGACCGGCAGCACGGAGGTCTCGATCCCTCTGGCCAGCAGCGAGTACGGCGGCTGCTCGGTCCTGAAGCGCATCAGGCCGCGGCGCTCGGCGACGTGGTACGCCTCCACGATGTCCTCGGCCGGGAAGGTGGAGCAGCCGAAGGCGCGGATCTTGCCCTGCCGTACGAGATCGCTCAGCGCGGAGAGCGTCTCCTCGATGTCCGTCGTGTGGTCGGGGCGGTGGATCTGGTAGAGGTCGATCCAGTCGGTCCGCAGCCGCCGGAGGCTCTCCTCGACCTCCTTGACGATCCAGCGGCGGGAGTTGCCGCCCCGGTTGGGTCCCTCACCCATCGGGAAGTGCACCTTGGTGGCGAGTACGACGTCGTCGCGGCGTCCGCGCAGGGCCTTGCCGATGATCTCCTCCGACTCGCCCGCCGAGTACATGTCCGCGGTGTCGACGAAGTTGATCCCCCGGTCGAGGGCGGCGTGGATGATGCGGGCGCACTCGTCGTGGTCGGGATTGCCGACGGCGCCGAACATCATGGCGCCCAGGCAGTGGACGCTCACCTCGATGCCGGTGCCGCCGAGAACGCGGTAGCGCATGGTCATGCTCCTTGGCCTGCCGGCCTGTCGCGGACAGGGACGATCATGCGGCGTACCTTAGGTGCTGGAGTCGGCTCCAGCGCAAGTGCCGCTCCCCGGGGGAGCGGCACCTGACCTGTCTGCCGGGCTACGCGACCGGGGTCAGGTCCGCCCGCCGGACCTCGGGCCGGTCGGCCTCGCGGGACCTGTCACTGCGCATGACGACCAGGGCCAGGACGGCCGCGGCCACGACGCCCGCGGCGCTGATCACGAAGGCGGAGGACATGGCGCCGGTGAAGGCCTCGCGGGCGGCCTGCGCGAGGCCGGCGTCGCCGAGGGAGAGCGCGTCGCCGATCGAGCGCCGGGCCGCCTCGGGCGCGGTCGCGGGCATCGCCGCGGTGTAGGCGCCCGACAGGACGCTGCCCAGGACGGCGATGCCGAGCGCGGCGCCCGCCTGCTGGATGGTGTCGTTCAGCGCGGAGCCGACGCCGGCGTGCTCGGCCGGGATGGTGCCCATCAGGGCCGCGATGGCCGCGGGCATCGCCAGGCCGCCGCCCGCCCCCAGCAGGGCCAGCGCCACGGCCGTGAAGGCGAACCCGGTGCCCGGCGAGAGCGTGGACAGCAGGGCGAACCCCGAGGCGCTGACGACGAACCCGGTCACGATCATCGCCCGGTTGCCGACCTTGGCCCCGAGCCCGGCGCCCAGGCCGTTGCACAGCAGCGAGGCGAGGGCCATCGGGATGAAGGCCAGCCCGGCCTCGGTGGGCGTGTAGCCGAGCACGAACTGCAGGTACTGGGTCAGCACCAGCAGCAGGCCGCCGTTGCCGATCTGGACGAGCGTGAGGGAGAGGCTGCCGCCGCTGAAGGTGCGGTCGCGGAAGAGCTTGAGCGGGACCATCGGGTGCGGCGTGCGCAGCTCCCAGATCACGAAGGCGGTCAGCGCCAGGACGGTGACGGCCAGGCCGGGCCAGGAGATGCCGTGCGGCAGCTCGATGATCGTCCAGACCAGCGCCGACATGCCGGTCGCCGACAGGATCGCGCCCAGCGGGTCGGGCTTGGTCCAGGGGCCCTTGGACTCCTTCATGAGCAGCAGGGAGGCGACGATCGCCAGCACCGAGACCGGGACGTTGATCAGGAAGACCGCGCCCCACCAGAACCAGGCGATCAGCACGCCGCCCAGGACCGGGCCGCCGATCAGGCCGAGCGTGGCGACCGCGCTCCAGGCGGCCATGGCCTTGCGCCGCTCCTCGTCGTCGAACACGGTGATCAGGATCGACAGCGTGCTCGGCATGATCAGGGCGCCGCCGACGCCCATCACGGCGCGGGCGACCACGAGCTGGGCCGGGTCGGCGGCGTAGGCGGCGGCCAGGGAGGAGACCCCGAAGAGCGCCAATCCGATGATCATGACGCGGCGCCTGCCGTACCGGTCGGACAGCCCGCCGGCCGTCAGCAGCAGACCGGCGAAGACCAGGATGTAGGAGTCCAGGATCCACTGGATGTCCTGGGCGTCGGCGCCGAGGTCGGCCGCCAGCGGCGGGACCGCCACGGTGAGCACCATGTTGTCGACCACCAGCACCAGCGTGCTGAGGCACAGCACGACCAGGATGAGCCAGCGGCGTGGGTCGCGGGTCTGCATCGGAACACTCCTCACTCGGTGCGTACTCCGCACTCTAGATGCGAACACTGTACGCATAGCGTTCAATGTTCGCAAGGTCGAACGATGTGCCCGTCTTCTCCGCCGCTCACACGGTGGGATGATGTACGCCATTGCGTACGGTGTGCGCTACGCTGAGGCCATGTCAGCCGCCAAACAGCCCATCCCCTCGGTCTGGACCCGCCGCCCCCGCCAGAAGGAGCGCCCGGCGCTCACCCAGGACCGCATCGTCTCCGAGGCCGTCAAGCTCCTCGACGAGGAGGGCCTGGAGGCCCTGAGCATGCGCAGCCTCGGCACCCGCCTGGGCGTGGGGGCCACTTCGCTCTACCGGCACGTGGCCAACAAGGACGAGCTGATCGAGCTGGTCGTCGACGAGGTCTACGGCGAGCTGGACGTCCCGTCCGCCGACCGCCCGGCGGACTGGCCGGCCGCCGTCACCCGCAGCGCCCACAGCCTGCGCGCCGCGATCCTGCGCCACCCCTGGATCGCCTCCGTCCTCGGCCAGGTCGGCCTCGTCGAGCTCGGGCCGAACGTCATGCGGCAGTCCGAGCGCCTGCTGGCCCTGTTCCACACGGCGGGCTTCGCCCCCGGCGAGGCCGACCAGGCCATGAGCACCGTGATGGCCTACGTCATCGGCATGAGCACCAGCGAGGCGGCCTACCTGTCGCTGCTCGCCCGCAGCGGCCAGACCGAGCAGGAGTGGGCCGAGAGCCTGCGGCCGGCCGCCGAGCAGGTGCTGCAGGACCACCCTCGGCTGCGCGATGAGCACCTCGCCCGGGGATACGACGACCCGCGCCGCGTCCGCGAGGAGAACTTCGCCTACGGCCTCGAACGCGTCCTGGACGGTCTGCGGAGCAGGCTCGAATCGAGCGGCTGAGCCGTCCCGCGGAAGCCGGATCATTTATCGGAAAAAACCACTTGGCCTTTCCGCGGGGGCGGCCTACTCTTAATTCCAGAGAACAGCGTCACAGAGAACGACCGAAAAACCGGAGGACACGTCATGAGCGCATACCAGGCCACCGCGCCGACGCAGCGCGGCCTGCTCGCGCGACCGGTCCCCGGGGCCGGCGGTCTCGCCCCTCCGGAGGCTTCCGTGTAACCGCTTCGCACACGGCAGCCGCCCCGGGAGACCACCCCCGACGGGCGGCTTCGTCGTTCCGGGGCCCGGTTCCCGCGGACCACGGGGCGCCGGGAACGAAAAATCCCCCATGCCCGGAAAAGGAATTCCCGGGCAGCCGACGTGACAATTCAATAGTGCTCGGCATTAAGAAAAGAGAATTTCCTCGGGCTGATGGTGAAACGGGATCACGCCTGCCTTGCAAGCAGGAGTTCAGGGTTCGATTCCCTGTCTGTCCACGAGGCACCCCGCGCGGCCGTCGGGCCGCGCGACCTTTCCGAGTGTGGGGTAGCTTGGTCGGCCCGTCTGCTTTGGGAGCAGAAGATCGCAGGTTCGAATCCTGTCACTCGGACTCGGGGTGCCCGCGCCGCAGAAGCCGAACCGGTAAGGCGGCTGGCTTCCACCCAGCAGGACGGGGTTCGAGTCCCCGCTGCGGCTCTGCCCTGAAAGAAGAGGGCAACGGGCTGCGTGCTCGGCGACGGGAGTGGCGTCCCCCGCCGGGTTCACGGCCCACCCCGCGTCCGTACGGCTCACGCCGGCCGGATCGGACGTGCAGTTCTCGCGCCCGGCGCGAGCATGCGTGATGCCGGATCGTCCAACAGGCAGGACACCCGACTCTGGATCGGGGAACGGAGGTTCGAATCCTTCTCCGGCAGCCACGCGCCCGTGGGTGAGGTGTCAGCGGAAGCACGCGACCGTGCCGAGGTCGAAGGACGGGTTCGAGTCCCGTCGCCCACTCGCCGCTCTGGTCCAACTGGGAGAGACGCCGCGTTCAGAGCGCGGAGGTTCCGGGTTCGAATCCCGGGAGCGGTACGACCGTCCGCGGGCCCGCCCGACGTCGCCTACGAGACGTCGGGCCGGGTCATCAGCGGTGAA
>NZ_BOOJ01000035.1 GCF_016863175.1 Paraplanobispora siamensis | reverse complement strand
TTGGAAGAACTTGCTGCAAGAGTCTGCAAACTTGTTACATATGCGTCCAACCTCGTGAACTGCGACAACTCGGCCGCCGCCGGTGATATCGAGCATATGTGCAGGTCAGATCGGTTATGACCAGCCTTGTCCCGCCGCCACCAGGGCCTTCACCCCTGCCCTGCGGCGGTGACCGCTGTCACGATTCAGAAAGTTGCGGTAAGGGATTGCACAGATCATGTCCAGTGAGTAACTTCCGGGCAACACCCCCGAAACAACCCCCGTGGAGGCCCCGGTGGTCTGGCCACTCCCCCCACGGCGAGCGAGAACGACCGTCCCGACAGGCGCCGCGTTAGCGGTCACGCTGGTCACCGCGTCGCTCGCCGCCATCGCCCCTCCCGCCGCCGCGGCGGCCCCGTCCTCCGCCCCCCTCACGGCGCCCGCCCTCCCGGCCTCCGCCGCGGGCCCCGGCCGTACGGCTCAGCCGCTGGTCTCCCCGCTGAGCCGCACCGCCGAGCCCTCCGACCGGGACCTGGCCCGTGACGCGCTGCGCGCCGACCTGAGCCGTGAGCGCTTCTACTTCGCGATGACCGACCGCTTCGCCAACGGCGACCCCGGCAACGACCGGGGCGGATTGTCCGGCGACCGGCTCGCCACCGGCTTCGACCCCGCCCACAAGGGCTTCTACCAGGGCGGCGACCTGGCGGGCCTGCTGAACCGGCTCGACTACGTCCAGAAGCTCGGCAGCACCGCGATCTGGATCACCCCGGCGTTCGAGAACCGGCCGGTGCAGGGCACCGGCGACAACGTCTCGGCCGGCTACCACGGCTACTGGATCACCGACTTCACCCGCATCGACCCGCACCTGGGCACCAACGCCCAGATGAAGAAGCTGGTCAAGGAGGCCCACAAGCGCGGGATGAAGGTCTTCTTCGACATCATCACCAACCACACGGCCGACGTGGTCGACTACGCGGAGAAGACGTACTCCTACCGCCCGAAGGGCGCCTACCCCTACGTCGACGCCTCCGGCGCCCCGTTCGACGACCGCGACTACGCCGGCGGGAACACCTTCCCCAAGGTCACGACCGAGTCCTTCCCCTACACGCCGGTCGCCCCCAAGGACGTCAAGACGCCCAGGTGGCTCAACGACCCGACGATGTACCACAACCGGGGCGACTCCACCTTCAGCGGCGAGAACTCCGAGTACGGCGACTTCTTCGGCCTCGACGACCTGTGGACCGAGCGTCCCGAGGTCGTCAAGGGCATGATCGACATCTACCGGACCTGGGTGCGCGAGACCGGCATCGACGGCTTCCGGATCGACACCGCCAAGCACGTCAACATGGAGTTCTGGGAGCGCTTCTCCCCCGCGCTGCGCGGTTACGCGGCCCAGCAGGGCAACAAGCGCTTCTTCATGTTCGGTGAGGTCTACTCCAGCGATCCGGCCTTCACCAGCCGCTACTCCACGCGCGGCGCCATGAACGCCACCCTCGACTTCCCCTTCCAGGAAGCTGCAAGGTCTTTCAGCGGCGGTACGGCGGGCGGCTCCCGACTGGCCCAGCTGTTCGCCGCCGACGACTACCACACCGACGCCGACGGCAACGCCTCCTCGCTGCCGACCTTCCTCGGCAACCACGACATGGGCCGCATCGGCCGCTTCATCAGCCAGGACAACCCGGGCGCGCCCGACGCCGAGCTGCTCCGGCGCGACCTGCTGGCGCACGAGCTGATGTACCTCACCCGTGGTCAGCCGGTCGTCTACTACGGAGACGAACAGGGCTTCACGGGCCCCACCGAAGGCTCCGGCGGCGACCAGGACGCCCGCCAGTCCATGTTCGCTTCCAAAACCGCAAGTTATCTCTCCAATGATCTGATCGGCACCGAGGCCACCCACGCGCAGGACAACTACACCCCCTCACACCCGCTCTACCAGGGCATCTCCGCGCTGGCGAAGCTGCGCGACGCGCACCCGGCGCTGGCCGACGGAGCTCAGGTCGAGCGGCTGGCCTCCGGCGGCGTCTACGCCTTCTCCAGGATCGACGCCCGCGCCCAGGTCGAGTACGTCGTCGCGGTCAACAACGCCGAGCAGGCCGCGACCGTGAGCGTGCCGACCTACTCCCCGTCCATGGGCTTCACCAGGGTGTACGGCGAGGCCGCGGCCTCGGCGACCACCGGCGCGGACGCCAAGCTGGCGGTGACCGTCCCGGCCCTGTCGGCCGTGGTCTACAAGGCCTCGGCCAGGCTCGCCAGGCCGGCGGCGGCCCCGGCCGTCTCCATCGCCCTGCCGGGAGCCGAGATCAGGGGCACCGCCGAGGACGGCCGGATCCCGGTCACCGCGACCGTGCCGGGCAGCGGCTTCGACCAGGTGACCTTCGCCGCCAAGGTGGGCGACGGCGGCTGGAAGGTGCTGGGCACCGACGACGCGCCCAACGTGGTCGTGCCGGCGGCGCGCGATGCGCAGGGCGGCGAGAGCCGTACCTTCCGGGTCTTCCATGACCTGAAGGGGATCGCGGCGGGCACCAAGGTCTCCTACAAGGCCGTGGTGAAGGACTCTGCGGGCCGCTTCGCCTCTGCGGGCGCGGAGGCGACCGTCGGGGCCGAGCCGGAGCCCGAGGAGCCCGGCGCGGTCAAGCGCGACTGGCTCGTCGTGCACTACCAGCGCGCCGACACCGCGTCTGATCCCTACAGTGGCTGGGGCCTGCACGTGTGGGGCGACGTCGAGAACCCCACCGACTGGGCCGAGCCGCTGCCGCTGACCGGTGAGGACGCCTACGGCCGCTTCGCCTGGATCAAGCTGAAGCCGGGCGCCACGAACGTCGGGATCATCGCCCACAAGGGCGACGAGAAGGACGGCGGCGACCGGATCGTCAACCCGGCCAAGACCGGCGAGATCTGGCTGGCCGAGGGCAGGGCCGACGCCTTCACCTCCCGCGCCGCCGCCCAGGGCTACGCGACCGTGCACTACAACCGGCCTGACAAGGCCTACGAAGGCTGGGGACTGCACCTGTGGGGCGACGGCCTGGCCGACGGGGTGCCCACCGAGTGGTCCGCGCCGCGCAGGCCGGACGGCACCGACGCCTACGGCGCGTTCTGGAAGATCCCGCTCAAGGACGCCTCCCTCCCGGTCAACTACATCATCCACAAGGGCGACACCAAGGACCCCGGCCCCGACCAGGCCTTCACCCCGGCGCTCCAGCCGCAGGCCTACGTCAACTCCGGGGTGGCGACGGTCCACCCGACCCGCGCCGCCGCGGAGAACGTCGCGATCCTGCATTACCACCGGCCCGACGGGAACTATGACGGCTGGGGACTGCACCTGTGGGGCGACGTCGCCACTCCCACCGAGTGGGCCGCTCCTCTGCAGCCCGCGGGCAGTGACGGCTTCGGCGTATTCTTCCGCGTCCCTCTGAAGGAGGGGGCGAAGAACGTGAGCTACATCATCCACAAGGGCGACGACAAGGACCTGCCCGGCGACCAGGCCCTGGACCTGAGCGCCGACGGGCACGAGGTCTGGCGGGTCGCGGCCGCCGAGGGCCACGTGCTCCCGCAGGCCGCGGCGCGCGGCGCCGACGCCGACCTGACCAAGTCCGCCGCGCACTGGATCGACCGGGGCACCGTCGCCTGGAAGGTCCGGCCCTCGGCCACGCTCCGCTACACGCTGGCCTTCTCCGCCAAGGGCGACATCGCCTACGCCAAGGGCGAGCTGACCGGCGATCACCGGGTCATCCGGCTGAACCCGGGCGCGCTCACCGACGCGCAGAAGGCCAGGTGGCCGCACCTGGCCGGGCACGCCGCGCTCACGGTGGACCCGCGTGACGCCGACCTGGTGGAGGAGGCGCTGCGCGGCCAGGTCGTGGCCGTCGAGCGGGACGCCTCGGGCGCGCTGCTGACCGCCACCGGGGTGCAGATCCCCGGCGTGCTCGACGACGTCTACGCCGGGGCGGCCACGGCCGAGCTCGGCCCGGACGCCTCCGGCGCGCTGCCCCGGCTGGCGCTGTGGGCGCCCACCGCCCAGAAGGTCGAGCTGGCGCTCTACCGCGACCCGTCCGGCGGGAGCCGCAGCGTGCACCGGATGCAGCGCGACGACGACACCGGCGTCTGGTCGGTGCGGGGCCTGCCGGGCTGGAAGGGCCGCTACTACACCTTCCTGGTCACGGTCTACTCCCCGGCCGCGGGCAAGGTCGTCACCAACGAGGTGACCGACCCCTACAGCGTCTCGCTGGCCGCCGACTCGGTCCGCAGCCAACTGGTGGACCTGTCCGACCGGTCCCTGCGGCCCGAGGGCTGGGCCTCCCTGGCCAAGCCCGGGGCGGTGCCGCAGGACAAGGCGTCGGTCTACGAGCTGCACGTGCGCGACTTCTCCGCCTCCGACGCGACGGTCCCGGCCGGGCGGCGCGGCACCTACGCCGCCTTCACCGGTGACTCCGCGGGGATGAAGGAGCTGCGGGCTCTGGCTCAGGACGGCCTGACCCACGTGCACCTGCTGCCGGTCTTCGACATCGCCACCATCCCCGAGCGCAAGGCCGACCGCACCGAGCCCGACTGCGACCTGGCCGCGCTGCCCGCAGACTCCGACCGGCAGCAGGAGTGCGTGGCGAAGACGGCGGCCAAGGACGGCTTCAACTGGGGTTACGACCCGCGGCACTACACCGTGCCGGAGGGCTCCTACGCCTCCGACCCGGACGGCACGGCGCGGATCAAGGAGTTCCGGCAGATGGTCTCGGGCCTGAACGGCGCGGGCCTGCGGGTGGTCATGGACGTGGTCTACAACCACACCCACGCCGCCGGCCAGGACCCGGCCTCGGTACTCGACCGGATCGTGCCCGGCTACTACCACCGGCTGCTGGACGACGGCGCGGTGGCCACCTCCACCTGCTGCGCCAACACCGCGCCCGAGCACGCGATGATGGGCAAGCTGGTCGTCGACTCGATCGTCACCTGGGCGAAGCAGTACAAGATCGACGGCTTCCGGTTCGACCTGATGGGCCACCACCCCAAGGCGAACATGGTCGCCGTGCGCAAGGCCCTGGACGAGCTGACCCTCGCCAGGGACGGTGTGGACGGCAAGTCGATCATCCTGTACGGCGAGGGCTGGAACTTCGGCGAGGTCGCCGACGACGCCCGCTTCGAGCAGGCCACCCAGCTCAACATGGCCGGGACCGGGATCGGCACCTTCAACGACCGGCTGCGCGACGCGGTGCGCGGCGGCGGCCCGTTCGACCCCGATCCCCGGGTGCAGGGCTTCGGCTCCGGCCTGGCGGGCGATCCGAACGGCTCGCCCGCCAACGGCACCGAGGAGCAGCAGCGGGCGCGCCTGCTGCGCTACCACGACCTGATCAAGGTCGGCCTGACCGGGAACCTGCGCGACTACCGCTTCACCGCCTCCTCCGGCAAGGAGGTCAAGGGGTCGGAGGTCGACTACAACGGCTCCCCGGCGGGTTACACCGCCGCGCCCGGCGAGGCCGTGACCTACGTGGACGCCCACGACAACGAGACGCTGTTCGACGCGCTGGCCTTCAAGCTGCCGCAGGCGACCTCCGTGGCCGACCGGGTGCGGATGCAGTCGCTGTCGCTGGCCACGGCAACGCTGTCGCAGGGCACCGCGTTCGTCCACGCCGGCAGCGAGCGGCTGCGCTCCAAGTCGCTGGACCGCAACTCCTTCGACTCCGGTGACTGGTTCAACCGGCTGCTGTGGGACTGCGCCCAGGGCAACGGCTTCGGCGCGGGCCTGCCGCCCAAGGCCGACAACGAGGACAAGTGGCCCTACGCCAGGCCGCTGCTGGCCGACCCGGCGCTCAAGCCGGACTGCGCCGCGATCGGCGCGGCCCGGACCGGGTACGGCGAGCTGCTGAAGATCCGGTCCTCCTCCCCCACCTTCGCGCTCGGCTCCCTGGCCGAGGTGCAGAAGCGGCTGTCGTTCCCGGTGAGCGGGAGCGCGGAGACCCCGGGTGTGGTGACCATGCACCTGGACGCCTCCGGGATCGACCCGAAGTGGAAGTCCGTCACGGTCGTCTTCAACGCCACCCCGCAGGAGCAGGCGCAGGCCGTACCCGCTCTCAAGGACGGCCGGGTGACGCTCCACCCGGTCCAGGCGGACGGCGGCGACCCCGTCGTGAAGCAGTCGCGCTTCGAGGCGGCCACCGGCACGCTGACGGTCCCGGCCCGCACGGTCGCCGTCTTCGTGCAGTCCTAGCGGTCCCAGCAAGTCCGAGCAAGTCCGAGCAAGTCCGAGCAAGTCCGAACAGTCCGAGCAGGCTCGGGGCCGTCCGGGGAACGGCCCCGGCAAGATCCGGACGGACCGTCCGGAGAACGCCGCCGGGCCGGGTGTTGCAGCACCCGGCCCGGCACGGGAACCCATCCATCGCTCCTGGAGGCCCCACCGTGGAATCCTACAAATCCCCCGCCCCCCACCCCTCATCCCCGCATCCCTCGTCTCCACGCCCCTCGTCCCCCCGTCCCCCGTCCCGCCGGTCGCGTGTCCGCACGCCGCTGGCCGCCGCCGCGCTGAGCGTGCTGACGGCGGGCGCCGCCGTGCTCGCGCCCGTCGCGCTCGGCGCCGCCTCCTCCGCCGCCGCCGTCCAGGCCGCGCCCCCGGCCGGCACCGGCCCCATGGTCAAGCTCTGGAGCTGGAACTGGAAGTCGGTCGCGCGCGAGTGCACCGACGTGCTCGGCCCGGCCGGGTACGGCGCCGTCCAGGTCTCCCCGCCGCACGACTCGATGAGCAAGGGCGGCTCGGTCTGGTGGGACATCTACCAGCCCGCCCGCTACGCGCTCACCAGCAAGTTCGGCGACGAGAACGCCTTCAAGGACATGATCAGGGCCTGTCACGGCGCGGGCCTGAAGGTGCACGTCGACGCGGTCATCAACCACATGACCGGCCAGGGCAGCACCAGCTACGGCGGCTACTCCTTCGGCAAGTACAACTACCCCGGCCTCTACTCCGCCGCCGACTTCCACAACGCGCCCACCTGCACGATCAACGACCCCGACTACAAGAACGACGGCTGGCGGGTGCAGAACTGCGAGCTGGTCGGACTGGCCGACCTCAACACCGGTTCCGAGTACGTGCGCAACCAGATCGCCGGCTACCTCAACAGGCTGACCTCGCTCGGCGTGGACGGCTTCCGCGTCGACGCGGCCAAGCACATCCCCCCGGGCGACCTGGCGGCCATCAAGGCGAAGCTGACCGGCTCGCCGTACATCCACCAGGAGGTCATCCACGGCGACGGCGAGGCGGTCCAGCCGAGCCAGTACACCGGGGTCGGCGACGTGCACGAGTTCGTCTTCGGCCGCAAGATGAAGGAGCAGTTCACCGGGCAGGTCCACTGGCTGGAGACGTTCGGGCAGAGCTGGGGCCTTTCGGTGCCCGGTGACAAGGCCGTGACGTTCGTCGACAACCACGACACCGAGCGCAACGGCTCCACGCTCAACTACAAGTACGGCGACACCTACCGGCTGGCCAACGTCTTCATGCTGGCTTGGCCGTACGGCACGCCGCGCGTCTACTCCGGCTTCACCTGGAGCGACAAGGAGGCCGGGCCGCCCTCGGCCAACGGCGGGTTCGTCACCGACACCGACTGCGGCAACGGGCGCTGGACCTGCTTCCACCGGCAGATGGCCGGGATGGTCGGCTTCCACAAGGCCGTCGCGGGCACCGCGGTCGGCAACTGGTACGACAACAACGACAACGTGATCGCCTTCAGCCGCGGGAACAAGGGCTGGGTCGCGATCAACAACGGCGGCGGCTCGCTGACCCGCACCTTCGCCACCGGCCTGCCCGCCGGCACCTACGCCAACGCCGCCGGGAGCGGCTCGGTGACGGTGAACGGCGACGGCACCGCGAACGTGACCGTCCCCGCCAAGAGTGCGGTGGCCGTCCACGTCGGCGGCGGCGCCACCCCCACCCCGACGCCCACCCCGTCCCCGACGGTGAGCCCCGGCGAGGTCGCCACCTCCTTCAACGCGAACGTGACCACCAACTGGGGCCAGAACGTCTTCGTCGTCGGCGACGTCGCCGAGCTGGGCTCCTGGAACCCGGCGAACGCGGTCGCGCTGTCGTCGGCGAGCTATCCGGTCTGGAAGGCCACGGTGAACCTGCCCGCCGGGAAGACGATCTCCTACAAGTACATCAAGAAGAACCCCGACGGCTCGGTGACCTGGGAGAGCGACCCCAACCGCTCCTTCACCACCCCGGCGACCGGCACCGCGACCCGTAACGACACCTGGCGCTGATCCGGCCCGCGATCGCGCGACGGGGACGTCTCGGGGCGTCCCCGTCGCCCTTTCCGGCCTCCCGGCGGAGCCAGGCGGGATATCTTGCCCAATATGCCGAAAGATCGGTTGCGCGCACTGGCGCGGCGCTACCAGTTGCAGGCGCCCCTCGGCGAGGGCGGGATGGGCCTGGTCTGGCGGGCCTGGGACGAGCTGCTCCATCAGCCCGTGGCCATCAAGGAGGTGGCGCTGCCCGCCCACCTGCCCGCCCAGGAGCGCGAGCGGCGGCTGCGGCGGACCCTCCGCGAGGCGCGCACGGCGGCCCGGCTCAGGAGCCATCCCGGCATCGTCACCGTCTACGACGTGGTCGAGGAGGACGGGCTGCCGTGGATCGTCATGGAGCTGGTCGACGGCCCGTCCCTGGCCGAGGTGATCAAAAGGGAGGGACGGCTGCCCGAGGCCCGCGCCGCCGAGCTCGGCCGTCAGGTGATCTCCGCGCTGGCCGCGGCCGAGGTGGCCGGGGTCGTGCACCGCGACGTCAAGCCGGCCAACATCCTGCTCAAGAACGGCCGGGCGATGCTCACCGACTTCGGGATCGCGGCGGCCTCCCACGACACCTCCGAGCTGACCGCGCCCGGCCAGATGATGGGCACGCCCGCCTACCTGGCCCCCGAGCAGATCGAGGGCCGGGGCGCCTCCGCGGCATCCGACCTGTGGGCCGTGGGCGTGACGCTGTACCAGGCGGTGGAGGGCCGCCGGCCGTTCGAGAGGGACAGCGCGGCGGCCCTGATCGCCGCGATCATCAGCAGGCCCCCGGACCCGCCCCGGTACGCGGACCTGATCCGCCCGGTGCTCGACGGCCTGCTCGTGAAGGACCCGGCCGGACGGCTGACCGCCGACCAGGCGATGACGCTGCTCGCGCCGGCGGCCGCCGGAACCCGCACCGCCCCCGGGCGGAGCCCACGCCACCCCGGCACCGGGAACGGCGGTCCGGGCGGGGCGGCTCCCGGCCCTGCGGACGCTCACCACGACGGCGCGGACGGCGGCCCCGGCTTGGCGGCTCCCGGCCTCGCGCATGACGGCCCCGGCGGGGCGGTTCCCGGCCTCGCGAACGGCGGGGCGGTTTTCGGCTCTGCGGACGGCGGAGCGGTTCCCGCCTCTGCCGGCGGCCGTCACGGCGGGGCTGTTCCCGGCCCCGTCCCGGGTGGAACGCCTCCGACGGCGGGCGGGGCGCCCTCGCACCCGCCGACCGGGCCGGGCCCGTCCGCCGGGTCGCCGCGCGGCCGGGTGGCCGTGGCGGCGGGGTCGGTGCTGGCCGCGGCCGCCGTGACCGCCGCGGTGATCTGGGGAGTACAGCACGCCGGCGCGGGCTCCTCCCCCGAGGTCACCCCGTCAGCCGGCTCCTCCGCTCAGCGGACCCCCGCGGGCTCCGGCGCTCCCTCGAACGAAACCGCTTCCTCGAACGACACCGCTTCCTCGAACGAAACCGCCCCGTCATCCGGCCGGGACACGGATTCCTCCTCCCAGGCCCCGGACGCGTTGCCGCGCGGCTTCACCCTCCACACGGACCGGCGCGGATTCTCCATCGCGGTGCCCGACGGCTGGACCAAGGAGGAGTCCGGGAACCAGGTGAGCTGGGAGCGCGGCGGTTCGATCCTGTCCCCCTCCTGGTACCTGGGCGCCTTCGCCGACCCCGCGAGGAAAGAGACCAGAAGCCCGGCCGCCATGCTCGACGAGCTCCGTACCGTCCTGCAGGACGACCAGAAGCTGATCGATCCCGCCTCCTACCGGGAGCTCAGCCGCAAGGAGGTCCCCTACCCCGGCGGCCGGGCCGCCGAGCTGGAATTCCGTTTCTCCCATCCGAGCGGCGCGGGCGGCGCCTTCCGCTTCCACGCCCGGTGCCTCGTCCGGGACTCCGGCGGCGTCGGGCTGTTCTGGTTCTTCACTCCCGAGGCCCAGTGGGCCGAGGCGGGCACGCACGTCGACACCCTGGACAGGACCTTCCGGCTCAACTGATCCCGGCGGGGCGCCGTCCCCGTCCCGTGCCCCTTCACGGCAGGCGGTTCACCAGCCCGGCAGGTAGACGGTCCGTCCGGTCTCGCGGGCCCGGCGGGCGGCGGACAGGCGGGGCGCGGTGTGGAACGCGAGCCGGGCGGCCGCCTCCTCCCAGGGCAGGAACGCCGCCTCGTCGAGCTCGTCCTCCTGCAGCCGGATGGCGCCCGGGTCGGCGACCGCACCGCCGTCGAACAGGAAGTTGACCATCACCCGGGGCCGGTCGTCCACCGGCGGGGACCAGTGGACGACGAGCAGCTCCCCGGCCCGCACCTCCAGGCCCAGCTCCTCGCCGATCTCCCGCGCCGCGCACTCCTCGGGCAGTTCCCCGGGCTCGATGACGCCTCCGGGGATCATCCAGTACGGCCGGTAGTTGGGCTTGACCACCAGCACGCGGCCGTCGGCGTCGGTGAGCAGCAGGCAGGCCGAGACGAAGGCCGTCGGCAGCGTGGCGTACCACTGCTCCGGCTCCAGAAGGGGCTCACTCATCCGGATCAAGATACCCCGCCGAGATCATGCCACGGTTCCTCCGGAGCGTCGCAGGACCGAATATCGGCTGGCCGGCCTCGCGATCGTGTCCGATGCTGGGCGTCGTGATCAGAATTCCGCCGCGTACGGCCACCGACGCCTTCTTCACCAGGGCAGGCGGGTCGAGGCGTCTCGACATCGTCTTCGACATCGACCTCGGGGAACTGCTGGAAGGCCACCACGTGGTCGCCCGCGGACTGGAGATGTCGGAGACCGGCGGCGTGCTGCACTACGAGTTCGTCCCCGGCCTGCGGCGACACGAGAGGGAGGCCAAAGGACCGTTCTTCTGGTATTGGACCCTGTCCACCGAGGATGACCTCGGCACCGTTTACCGCGACGACAACAGTGGCGCCTTCGACGATTCAGACGGTCAGGAGGCCGCGCACGGGACCCGCGACCTGGGTGGGCCGGTTCCCCGCCCGGCCCGCCTGCTACGGGTGAGCTTCACGCCGGTTGAGGGATGGACGCCGACGCGACCGTGGTGCCGGCAGTTGGACATCACGCTGCCGGACGGCCGTGTCACGGAGGCATGGACCGGCCCGCGCCAGGACGGCGGGTGACGGCGGGTGACGGCGGGTGACGGCGGCCCCGGCGTGCGCCCTTCACCGGCACCCATAGGTGAGTTATATTGTTACCATGGTAACAGTGGAGCGAGTGCAGACAGGCTTCCGGATCGAGAAGAGCATGCTGAAGGTCCTCAAGGGCCTGGCCGAATATCTCGACATGCCCCTCGGAGATCTCGTGGAGGGCATCGTCCTGCACGCCTTCGAGGGCAAGGCGCCGTTCTCCCCGGAGACGATCGCCAAGATCGATCAGCTCAAGGAGGTCTACTCCCTGACCCTGACCTCCGCCGACGCGCACAAACTCAAGGAGGAGCCGTGAGACTCACCGGGACCATCACCGTCCCCCTCCCCCCACAGGAGGCCTTCCGACTGTTCACCGCCCGCGGGGAGGAGGACTGGGTGGACGGCTGGCACCCCCGTTTCCCCGTCCCCGTCGAGGACGACACCGAGCCCGGCACCGTCTTCGAGACCCGGACTCACGGGGAGACGACCGTCTGGGTGGTGCTCGGACGCCTGCGGGGCCGGAGCATCTCCTACGCCCGGGTCACTCCGGGCTCCCGCGCCGGGACCGTCGCCGTGGCCCTGGAGCCGGCCGGAGAGCCCGGACGGCACAGCCGGGTCACCATCACCTACGACCTCACTCCCCTCACCGACGCGGCCGCCCGGGAACTGCGCGAGTTCGCCGACGGCTATCCCGCCTTCCTCACCTCGTGGCAGAGCGCCATCGAGGCCTGGTTGTCCCGCGAAGACAACCGTCCCGCGTGAGAGCGAGAAGGCCGTGACACTCCGCGGGAGAAGCCGGTCAGGAAGAGAACACCGTACCCAGGCCCGGTTCAAGCCCACTGCTCGGTGATCGTGTCGATATCGGTCACCAGCCGTTTCCAGCTCGGTAGCTCCGAGACCGGGCCCGTACAGTCCAACCTCTCCAGGAGCTGGCGGCGGTGCTGGAAGAAGCGCTTCGTGATCCGGTCATGACGTCTGCCGGTCACGTCGGCCGCCTTGACGAGACACTCCTTCAAGAGCTGCTTCGGATCGGCGACGCCTTCGACTTGGTGGACTTTAGGAAGCTTGAGGTCATGTCGTCCGCGCGGGTTGCCGGCCACCTGGCGTATCCCGTCCTCGTCGAGCAACAACCATGCCTCCGTCATGCGTACCGGTATCACCGAAACGACTGAGGACATCACTCCCGCGGCCAGAACGGCTTTCTCGATCTCGCTCCGGCGGATCTCGTGTCCGACATTGTCGGAGTCGCGGTGCACGACGACGAGGTCGATGGGCTCGCGCATCAGCTTCGCCCCGGCCGTCACACGTGATCTGACATCCTTGGGAACCTTGTCGAGGAGTGAGAAGTCCGGCTTGCTCAGTCTGAGCCTTATACCTCTGTCGGCGAACAGGGATTCGACGAGATCCGCGAGCGGCATGTCCGAGGTTCCTTCGGCCACGAACAGTCCCGTGAAGAATCGACTGCTCATCCGACCAGGTCCAGGGGGAGGCGTAGCTGAGTGCCGGGAGGCTCTACAAGGTAGGCGACCACGTCGGCCTCGGAGAAAGTCGGCTCACCCGGTACGGCCCGCCATGAGCCGCTGAAGGGGACGAGCGAGAGGGCGGAGACCATTGAACCGTCCGGAGCCCGCTGTGAGCGTCCTTCGGCCAGAAGCAGGTTCTCGGAACCACATAGCTGCACGACGCCCGGGGCGTGCGTGTTGATGATCACCTGCCGGAAGGGGTTGGTGGCGTCGGGGGCTTCTCCCGGGTCCACCGCGAGGTCTCTTACCAGATCCACCATGGCCGGGAGGTTGGCCGGGTGGATGCCGTTCTCGGGTTCTTCCATGCAGATGAGCCCGGTGACCGTCGGATCCTCCAGTAACACACAGAGCGCCAGGAAGCGCAGAGTCCCCTCAGACAGAGCCCTCGCCGGCAGGCGGAGGCCGCCCCGCTCTTGGAGGAAGAGGGTGAAGACCTCACGGACCGGGTCGGGTTCGACGCTCAGGCTCTCCACACCCACTGCGGCGAGGTCGGACAACCGGTCGGCAACCTGTGCGTAGACCGCCTCCGGATCAGGAGCGCCGGCCAGGTGCCCACTCTCGTTGGCGATGCGGAAAAGGGTGGCGGCCAGGTGGCGGCCGTCGGGGCCCAACGTGCGAGGGTCCCCGAAGCTGTCGGGCGCGCGCAGCGCCGAGGGCTCCAGGGCGAGGCGGCGCCAGCTTTGCATCTCCCGGCGCGCGGCCAGGATCGTCGGGTAGTCGTTGGTGGTCACCGTACTGAGAACTGTGCGGCCCGCCCTGGCTGCGGCCCGGGGCTGCGGTTTGCCGAAGCTCCCGCCGTCGCCGTGGACGTTGATGACGGTCCCGCTCTCCCGCTTCTCGGTGGACAGGAACGCTCCCCCCCGACGCTGACCCACGACCACGGAATTGCGGAAGTTCTTCACGCTGTGCGGAAAGCGGAGATGCCGGGAGGCGTCCCCTCTCGTGATGTGGCGGAGTTCCTCTCTGGCCAGAGTGAGACGTCCCACGCTGCTCTCCCCCTCGGGAGGCGCGTATTCCAGGTCGAGTTCGTAGCGCAGGAACGTCGTGGTCGCCCGCGCGGGTGCCCCGAGGTCGTCCTCGACCTCGGCGGGGACGATCATCTCTGCGGCCAGGGAGATGCGCCTCTGGTGGTCTCGGTAGCCGTCCCAGAAGAGGTCGCGCGGATCGCCGCCACGGATTCCGGAGGCGCCCCGGACCCGCTGCGACGCCTCGACCAGGCTCTCGCTGGACAGGTAGGAGAGAAACTCGATGGCATCGAAAACGTTCGACTTACCGATGCCGTTCGCTCCCGCGATGCAGGTGAACGGGCCGAACTCCACCTGGACGTCCAGCAGGTTCTTGAAGCCTCGTACCTCAAGTTTGGTCAGCATCCGGCACCACCGTTCGGTTCCGCACCGCCACGGTCACTCACCTGCATCATCCCCGACCTTGGTGCCTTCGACGGCCTCGTTGATCATACCGAACATTCCCTGAGCGCTGGGTGAGCTCAGTGGATCGCCCACTCGCCGGTTTCCTGCCACGCGGTCGATCGGGCGGGGAAACAGGCGTCCCTTCCGGCGCGTCTCCGGGGCTTCCGGCGCGTCTCCGGGGCTTCCGGTGCCATCCGGACGTGTGGTGGACGTGGAGCAGGGGGCGGCGAAGTCGACGAGGCCGTGCTGGCTCATCAGCGGGCTCGGTGAAGCAGGCCCGTCGGGAGATCCCGGTAGACCTCGCGCTCCTGCCGGAACCGCAGAGCAGGACCGGGCCGGGAAAGGCGTGAAAAGGGCTAGGCGGGCTTCGCGCTGAGGAGGTCGGCGTCGGGTTCGTACGGGAAGCTGTCCTCGTCGATGGAGTCGTCGCTCAGGTCGGGGGTCTTGGAACCGATGCCGGGACCGTGCGAGACGATTCTCGTGCCGCCCGAGGGGGATACGAGCTGGCCGTCCTTCAGGGAGGTCGTGTAATCGCACTCCCAGATGACGTGATAGAGGTACACGATCTCGTGGTCGTCGGTGGCCTCGGCGACCAGCCAGGTGCAGAAGGACTTGGTGCCCTCGACGGCGACGGCCTTCCAGCCTTTGATCCAGGGGACGGCCTTGCCGTTGTAGACGTCGTGGAAGGGGACGTTCGGCTGGTCGTCCATCCCGACGTCGACGGGGGAGGACGAGGGTTCGATCGGCTCCGAGGACTGGGTCATGTCGTACCAGATGCAGTGCCCACCGGGCACGGAATGCGCAGGATCGCCGTCACGCATGCTCTGTGTGACGTCGGAGACCATCTTGCCCAGGCGGCTGCCGTCCGGACTCCGGTAGGTGACGGCCTGCCTGCAGGGGTAGATCGTCTGGATCCAGCCGACCTGCCATTTGCCGGACGCGGGCGGCCCGGCGAGTGAGATCTGTCCGGTGAACTCGACGCCGCCGGCCACCTGGCAGTCGGC
Organism: Paraplanobispora siamensis; assembly: GCF_016863175.1. Taxonomy (GTDB): domain Bacteria; phylum Actinomycetota; class Actinomycetes; order Streptosporangiales; family Streptosporangiaceae; genus Planobispora; species Planobispora siamensis. The sequence goes on along the minus strand of NZ_BOOJ01000035.1, from coordinate 28,621 downwards.
GTCGTCCTGGTCCTCGTCGGCGTAGTCACGAGTCGCCTCCAGATCGGGCGTCACATCGCACTTCACGTCGAGGACGGTGAAGCTGAAGCTGCCGTCGGCGCTTTTGACCGCATAGCTGTGGAAGGGGATGGACACGGGGACTCCTTCCGTAGGGGATTCCCCGAGGATCCTCCGCCCTCGATCTCCCGGCAACGCCAGAAACCTGTCACCGGTGGACGCCTGAGCAGGAGGGGATGGTGCGCAGCGCCTCGGCGACCGCGCCCATCGGGCGGTACGGAGCCCGGGCGGGGTCGTACGGGGGGCGGATCGAGGGCGCGGGGGCCGGGGGCCGGGCCGGCTCCGCCGTACGCGGGGCTTCCCGTGGCCGGAGCGGGGGGACAGGATTGATCTCGTGAACCGGATGAAGCGCCCGGCGCTGCTCCTGATCGCGGGGCTGGTGATCGCCGTCGTGGCGCTGGCCCTGTGGGTGCCGTTGTCCTCCCCGTCGCCGGAGACGGGGGTCTCGCCGGGGGCGGGGACCTCGGCCTCCCCCGGGACCGGCGCCTCAGCCTCGCCGGGCGCCGGGGCCTCCGGCTCCTCTGCGGAGGCTTCGGAGACGGGTACGGGGACGGTGCCGGGCTTCCGGGTGGAGCGCCGCACCGGCCGGGACCATGTGCTCACGATCACCTCGGCCGCGCTGGACCGCGAGGCCAGGGCCAGGGTGCTGCTGCCCAAGGGGTGGTCGCCGGGCTCCGGTCCGTGGCCGGTGCTGTACCTGCTGAACGGGTGCTGCCAGCCCGCCTACGACTCCTGGGCGTCGGAGGGCGGGGCGGCGGAGCTCACCGCGCGCTACCCGGTGATCGTCGTCATGCCGGAGAGCGGGATGGTGGGCTTCTACTCCGACTGGCGCGACGGCCCGGGATGGGAGACCTTCCACCTGAGCGAGGTCCGCGGGATCCTGGAGCGGCATTACGGCGCCGGGGACCGGCGGGCGGTGGCCGGGCTGTCGATGGGGGGCTTCGGCGCGATCTCCTACGCGGCCCGCCATCCGGGCATGTTCCAGGCGGCGGCCTCCTTCTCCGGGGTGCTGGACACCACGCACAGCGCCCCCTGGCTGCTGGGACGGTACGGCGAGGACCCCGACGACCTGTGGGGCGCCGTGGGCGGTCCCGAGTGGGCGGCGCACAACCCGGTCGACCTGACGTCCCGGCTGAAGGGGGTGCGGCTGTTCGTCTCCTGCGGGGACGGGTCCCCCGGTCCGCTGGACGCCTCCGGCACGGGCGGGGACGGCGGGGAGGCCACCCTGCTCGGCCAGTCCAGGGAGTTCGTCCGGCGCGCCGAGCGGGACGGGGTCGAGGTCACCGCCGACTTCTACGGTCCCGGCACCCATGTCTGGCCGTACTGGAAGCGCGGCCTGGAACGGGCCCTGCCCATGCTCATGACCGCGGTCGGCGCCCCCGCCTGACGCGCCGGACTCCCCGGCGCGTCAGCCGACGAGCAGGACCGTCTTCCCCCGGCCGTGCCCGGTGGCGACCTGCCGGTGGGCGTCGGCCGCCCGTTCCAGCGGGAACGTCCCGCGCACGTGGATGCGCAGGCGTCCCGCCTCGTAGAGCCGTGCCGCCTCGGCCAGCCGGTCCGCGGAGCGCTTGTCGGGCGTGGTCCGCACACCCAGCTCCGCGGCCCTGGCGTGTTCGACGAGTGTGATGATCTGCGCGGGGTCCTTGACCAGTTCGAGTGAGGCGGTCAGGGCGTCGCCGCCGGCCCCGTCGACGACGGCGTCCACCCCGCCGGGCGCGACCGCCCGCACCCGCTCCGCCAGGCCCTCGCCGTACGTCACCGGGATCACGCCGAGCGAGCGGAGGTAGTCGTGGTTGGCCTCGCTCGCCGTACCGACGACCGTGGCGCCCCATTCGCGGGCCAGCTGCACCGCGACGGTGCCCACCCCTCCGGCGGCGGCGTGGACCAGCACCGTGTCACCGTGGCCGACGCCCAGCTCCCGCAGGGCGATGTGCGGTGTCATGACGGCCGCGGGGAAACCGCCGGCCACCTCCCACGGCATGCCCGCCGGCTTGGGGGTGATCTGGCCGGCGGGGACCACCACGTACTCGGCGTAGGCGGTCAGCCGGGTGAACCCCATGACCTCCGCGCCCACCTCGGCTCCGGCGATCCCGGCGATCCCGGGGCCGACCTGGTCCACCACGCCCGCGAACTCGTTGCCCGGGATCCGCGGGAAGACCGCCTCCACTCCCGGAGGGACCCAACCGGCCCGGATCGCCAGGTCGTACGGCTGCACTCCGGCGGCCCTGACCCTGACCCGCACCTGGCCCGGCCCGGCCTGCGGGTCCCCGACCTCCATCAGCTCCAGCACCTCGGGCCCGCCGGGCACGACGAATGCGACCGCCTTCATGATCAGTCCCTTCCCCCGGGCACCGGACGGCGCCCGACCGATCATCACGATGCAACCTCAAGCCTCGTTGAGGTCAACCGCCGGAAGACGCGTAAACCGGTCACCAGGGGTGAGTGTCGTGTCCGCTAAAGATATATAGATCGCGATTGTCGCCTCTATTTCCGGTTATCACGTGCTCGACAACCTGTCATTCAACGGGGGAAGAGCATGACGAACTCCGATCAGAGTCGGGGCAAGGCCAGGAGCGGCTCCAGCACGCCGAACGGCGACGGCGGCATGGCCGGCAGGAGCCATCAGGGGCAGGGACAGTCCCGCAACCGCGCCCAGCAGTCCGGGAACAAGAACCGGCAGGCGTCCAAGCAGCCCGGCAACAAGTCCAGGCAGAACCCCGAAGAACTGCGGGACACCTTCACCCCGTAACGGGTACACCGGCGTCCCACGACGGACGTTCCGGATCATCGGCGCCGCGGGCGATGTGAACGCCCGCGGCGCCTTCCGTGCCACGAAGGTCCTCACGAGGGCCCTCCGGGACTCCCTTCCGCGCCACGGAGAAAGTTCAGCCGGGCGACTCTGGGCGTTCAGCTCAGGCACCCCTTACCGGTCACCCCCCTGGCTAGCGTTCTCAACACCCCAGCTCAGGGGCGCTGCCGTAGGTAAGAGGAGTCACCTTGCGAGTCCTGGCCGTCATTCCCGCCCGCGGAGGTTCGGTGGGCGTCCCGCTGAAGAACCTGGCCCCCGTGGGAGGAATCCCCCTGGTCGCCCGCGCGGTGAGGGCCTGCGTCCAGGCCGAGCTGATCGACGAGGTCGTGGTCAGCACCGACCACCCGCAGATCGCCGAGGCCGCCCGCGCGGCCGGCGCCGTCGTGGTCGACCGGCCCGGCGAACTGAGCGGTGCGACGGCCTCCAGCGAGTCCGCCGTCCTGCACGCGCTCGACCAGCTGCCCGCCGACCCCGGCGTGGTCGTGCTCGTCCAGTGCACCAGCGCGTTCATCGACCCGTCCGACCTGGACGCCGCCGTCGTCAAGGTCCTCGACGGGACCGCCGACGTGGTCTTCTCCGGGCTGGAGACGCACGAGTTCCTGTGGAGCGCCGAGGGCGCCGAGGGCCGGCAGGCCGCGAACGGGCAGGAGGCGCGCGACGGGGCCGCGGCGGTCACGACCGTGAACGGCGTCAACCACGACCCGGCGTTCCGGCCGCGCCGCCAGGACCGGGAACCGCACTACCGCGAGACCGGCGCGTTCTACGTGATGCGCACCGAGGGCCTGCGCGAGCACGGGCACCGCTTCTTCGGCTCCGTCGCCGTGCAGCCGGTTCCCTCCCAGCACGCCGTCGAGGTGGACACGCCGGAGGACCTGGAGGTCGTCCGGGCGCTGGCGCCGTTCGTCGACCGGCCCGAGCCGATCGACGTGGACGCCGTGATCACCGACTTCGACGGGGTGCACACCGACGACCGCGCCTACGTCGACCAGGACGGCCGCGAGATGGTCGCGGTCAGCCGCTCCGACGGCATGGGCATATCGCTGCTGCGCCGCTCCGGCGTCAAGCTGATGATCATGTCCACCGAGCACAACCCGGTGGTCGCGGCCCGCGCCCGCAAGCTCGGCGTCCCCGTCCTGCAGGGCCTGACCGACAAGCGGACCGTGCTGCGCGACTGGCTGGCCATCGAGGGCCTGGACCCGGCGCGGGTCGCCTACGTCGGCAACGACGTCAACGACCTGGGCCCGATGAGCGACGTCGGCTGGCCCGTCACGGTCCCCGACGCCCACCCCCGGGTCCGCGCCGCCGCCAGGATCGTGCTCACCCGGCCGGGCGGGGCGGGCGCCGTGAGGGAGCTGTGCGACCGGGTCCTCGCGGCCCGTCCCGAGGAGGTCGCCGAGACTCCCGCGCCCCGCGCCGAGCTGCGGCTGTCCCCGGTCGCCAAGCCCGTCCAGATCGGTGACGCGCTGGTCGGCGCCGGTCAGCCGGTGTACGTGATCGCCGAGATCGGCATCAACCACAACGGCGACCTGGACATCGCGCGCCGGCTGATCGACGTGGCCGCCGACGCGGGCTGCCAGGCGGTCAAGTTCCAGAAGCGCACGCCGGAGATCTGCGTCCCGCTGGAGCAGCGCGACCAGATCCGGCAGACGCCGTGGGGCGAGATGACCTACATGGAGTACAAGATCCGCACCGAGTTCGGCGTGGACGAGTACACCCAGATCGCCAAGTACGCCGCCGAGCGCAACCTGCACTGGTTCGCCTCGCCGTGGGACGTGCCGTCGGTGGAGTTCCTGGAGGAGATGAACGTCGTCACGCACAAGGTCGCCTCGGCCAGCGTGACCGACCTGGAGCTGCTGCGCGCGCTCGCCGCGACCGGGAAGCCGATCATCCTGTCCACCGGCATGTCCACGCTGGAGGAGATCGACCAGGCCGTGGAGATCCTGGGCACCTCCAGGCTGGTGCTGATGCACGCCACCTCGACCTACCCGCTGCCCCCGGAGGAGGCCAACCTCCGCACCATCGTCACCCTCCAGGAGCGGTACGGCGTGCCCGTCGGCTACTCCGGCCACGAGCGCGGCCTGCAGATCTCCCTGGCGGCCGTCACGCTGGGCGCGGTGACCGTGGAGCGGCACATCACGCTGGACCGCACCATGTGGGGCTCGGACCACGCGGCCTCGCTGGAGCCGTCCGGCCTGGAGCACCTGGTCCGCGACATCCGCATCATCGAGACCGCCCTCGGCGACGGCGTCAAGCGGGTCTTCCCCGGCGAGGAGGCCCCCAAGTCCCGCCTGCGCCGCGTCACGGTCTGACGACACGTCCCTCACCGGGCGGCGGGACGCGGCGCGGCGTCCCGTCCCCGGAGAGGACGTCACCACGGTGCGACCCCGGATGGCGGGTCCGGCCCGTACGGGCCGGACCCGCCATCCGCCGTTCCGGGCCCTGTCCGTGCCGCACGGGACGGATCCGCCGTCGGTCGTTCCGGATCCGGTTGGCCGGGCCGTTCGGAAGGAGGACAGTCGGAGCCTGGAGCGCCTCGCCGTACCGCTCGCGGACGCCGCTCCGGCGGTCCGCGAAGGGGTGCCGTAGCGTTCGACGGGTGTGACGGCACGAGGGCGTTCGACGGTGCGACGGCGCTGCGGCGGCGCGGGGACGGGACCGGAACGAGACGGGAGCGCGGGTGTGGGCGCAGACGGGTTCGACGCGGTGGTGGTCGGCTCCGGGCCGAACGGCCTGGCGGGGGCGCTGCTCCTGGCGCGGGCGGGGCGCCGGGTGCTGCTGCTGGAGGCCGAGGAGCGCTTCGGCGGCGGGCTGCGCAGCGAGGAGCTGACGCTGCCGGGCCACGTCCACGACGTGTGCGCGACGGTGCTGCCCATGGCCGGGGTCTCGGTCGCGTTCCGCGCGCTCGACCTGCCCGTCGACTTCGCCCATCCCCCGGTCCCCGCCGCGCACCCGCTCGACGACGGCTCCGCGGTGCTCGTGCACCGCGACCCGGCGCGGACCGCGGCGGACCTCGGCCGGGACGGGCGGGCCTGGCAGGCCGTGATCGGGGCGGCCGCCCGCGCCGGGAACCCGCTGGTGGACACCCTGCTGGCCCCGCTCAGCCCGCCCCGGGCGCCGCTGGCCGCCGCCCGGTTCGGGGTTCTCGGGCTGCAACCGGCCACGATGCTGGCCCGGACGGCCTTCCGCACGGTCCCGGGCCGGGCCGCGCTGGCCGGGATGGCCGCCCACTCCATGCTGGACCTGCGCTCCCCCGTCACCGGCGGCTTCGGGATGCTGCTGGCGGCCCTGGCGCACCACGCGGGCTGGCCGGTGGTTCGCGGCGGCTCGCAACGGCTGGCCGACCTGATGACGGCCCGGCTTCGCGAGCTGGGCGGCGAGACCGTGGCCGGGCACCGGGTGTCCTCCCTGGCCGACCTCCCGCCCACGGGCACGGTCCTGCTGGATGTCACGCCGCGCCAGTTCCTGGCCCTGGCCGGTGACCGGCTGCCGCCGGGCTACGCCCGTCGCCTGGCCCGCTACCGGTACGGACCCGGGGTGTTCAAACTGGACTGGGCCCTGGACGGTCCGGTGCCGTGGAAGGACCCGGCGGTCGGCCGGGCCGGTACGGTCCACCTCGGCGGCACCCTGGAGGAGATCGCGCTGAGTGAGGCCCAGGTCGCCCGGGGCGTGCATCCGGAGCGTCCGTACGTGCTGCTGGTACAGCCGTGCGTGGCCGACCCCTCCCGCGCCCCCGCGGGCGGGCACACCCTGTGGGCCTACTGCCATGTGCCCAACGGCTCCACCGCGGACATGACCGCCGCGATCGAGGGCCAGATCGAGCGCTTCGCCCCCGGCTTCCGCGATCGCATCCTGGCCCGGCACTCCATGGACTCCGGCGCCATGCAGCGCCACAACGCCAACTACGTCGGCGGCGACATCGGGGCCGGCGCCGCCGACCTGCGCCAGTTCGCCGGCCGCCCGGTGTACTCCGCACGCCCCTGGCGGACCCCGCTGCCCGGCGTCTACCTGTGCTCTGCCGCGACCCCGCCCGGCCCCGGCGTACACGGCATGGGCGGCTACCAGGCCGCCCGCCTGGCGCTGCGCGCCCGATGACCGGACCTTCCGGACGACGGGAAGGGCAGGTCTTGAAGCCGAGAACGGGTGCGGCCCGGCCGGCAGGTCCGTCCGTGGGGCACGTCCCGGGTGAGGCGGGTGCTGCCCACCCAGGCCGCGCCGCACCGCAGTCGAGCCTGCCCCGGCCACCCGGCCGTCGGCCGTCTCGAGATCGGGCGTCGGCCGTCCTCAAGAGTCGCCGAGCACCAGGTACGGACAGGTCTCTCGGCCACGGCGACGATAGATCATCGAGCGCCCCGGCTTGCCGATCACCGACGGCACGGGGACGAAGGGGAAGACATCGCTTGCCCCGGAGGCGGACCGGGCTCAGGGGGTGGGGCGGTTGTGGCCGATCTCCAGGTAACCACCCGCCCGGGTGAACAGATCTCTCGTCCCGATCCGTCCGCTGATCGAGTCGCGCACCGCCCCGCGCACCGGACCGTCTCGCCGGAGAGGCGCACCGCAGACACCGCCTACCCAGGGACAGCGTTCGCCTCACCGGACGCCGGTAGGGGTGCGGTCCCCGTGATTGAGCACCACCACGCCGCCGACCGGCCCGTCACCCGGCCACGATTTCCCGATGGCGCCGGACCGGACCCCAGGACGTCAACCGCAGCACGTGCTCACCCGGGTTGCCGTACGGCGCAGTCTGGGTGGGCAACACCCGCCCCGCCACGGACCCACCCCACGGGCGGGCCCCTCACCCGGACGGAGATGCTCCACGGCCGGGCCCGTCAGCCGGCCCGCGCCGCCGTACCCACCCGGTGCTGCGCGTCATATGACCGGCCCACCTCGGATCCCGGGCGACCGGCCCGACGGGCCGGACCGCAGGCCATACCGGCACCGGCCGCGGCCCGGCGGTCAGCGGAAGTCGTCGGCGTGGTCCATGGCCCACTGGGCGAAGTCGCGGGGCGGGCGGCCGGTGACCTTCTCCACGTCGGGCCACACCCGCATCAGGGCCGACCAGTCCTGGTCGGCGTAGCCGTCCTCGCTCGAGGGCTGCTCGCCGCCGTACTCCACGAAGCCGAGCATGAGGTCGGCGCTCTCGGCGGCGAACCCGCCCTGGGCCCTCATCAGCTCCCGCGCCCGCTCGCGCGTCACCTCTTCGTAGCGGACCTCCTCGCCGAGCGCCTCGCCGATGGCCCGGACCTGCTCGCGCACGGTGATCGTCCCGGGCCCGGTCAGGGTGTACGCCCTGCCGTGATGGCCGTCCTCCAGCAGCGCGGCCACGGCCACGTCGGCGATGTCGGCCTCGTGGATCAGGTTCATCGGCTCGTCCGCGAAGGGATAGCGGACGACGCGCTCGGCGCGCACGGACGGCGCCCAGATCTGCAGCATGTTCGCCATGAACCCGCAGGGCCGCACGTGCGTCCACTCCGCTCCCGACTCCTCGACCGCCTGCTCCACCGGGTTGGTGTGCAGGCCGGCGGTGACGGACGCGGCGGACAGGTCCACGATGCGGTGCACCCCGGCCTCGCGCGCCAGGCCGATCACCTCCTCGGCCGTCTCCTCGACCGGGAACAGGTACATCCGCTCGACGCCCTCCAGGACCGGCGCGAGGCTCCCGGGCTCGGTCAGGTCGCCTCCGACGACCTCCGCCGCCCCGGGCAGCCGTGCCGCCGCCGGATCGCGGGTCAGAGCGCGCACCTCCGCCCCCGCCCGCAGGAGCCCGCCCACCACGTTCCGGCCGACGAATCCCGTCGCGCCCGTCACCAGGATCCTCATGTCCCGTCCGCCTCCCTGCTCGCCGTACCGGATTCCCGATCGCCCTTGTGCCGGGTTCCCGATGTTCCCGATCGTTCTCTCCACGCTAGAACCGATATAGGACGGGACATGTCCTCGATAGGTCCGGATCCGCGGACGTACGGCGCTCCCAGTGTTCACCGCCGCGTCCCCGCGTGTTCAGCCCCGCACCTCCGCGGATCGCTACGGTTCAGGCGTCCGGATCCGCACGGAGCCCGCGAGGGAAAAACTTGATCAAGCTGTCGGTCGTCGTCCCGGTGCGGGACGCCGGGCTCTACATCTCCGACGCGATGACCTCGCTGGTCAGGAACGCGCACCGGGATTTCGAGTTCATCGTGGTGGACGACGGGTCGGTGGACGCCACCGGGCAGATCATCGACGACTTCCGGGGCGACCTGCCCGGCCTCATCGTGCTGCGCAACGAGACCCCGGTGGGACTGGCCGACGCACGCAACCTCGGGCTGTCGCTGGCCTCCGGCCGCTACGTGACGTACATGGACGGCGACGACTGGCTCGCGCCCGGCTATCTGGCCTCCCTCGTCGACGCGATCGAGCGGCTGGACTGCGACTTCGTCCGGGTGGACCACGTGCAGGCCGAGGGGCGCAAGCGGGTGACCCACCGGGCCCCGCTGTCGGTGCGCGACACGGTGCTCAAACCGCGCGAGCACATCCTGCCCGCCCGATCCAGGACCATGGTCGACTATCCCTACGCCTGGGCCGGGATCTACCGCCGCGACCTGGGCGAGCTGCTGACCTTCCCCGGGAGCCTGCACACCGCCGAGGACCGGCCGTGGATCTGGCGGCTGCACCTGGAGGCCGGCTCCTTCGCCGTGGTCTCCCTGGCCGGGCTCTTCTACCGGCGGATGGTGTCCGGCTCACTGACCCAGATCGGCGACGCGCGCCAGCTGCACTTCTTCGACGCCTTCGAGCTGGTCTTCGCCGATCTTCCCGACGAGTTCGCGCCCAAGGCGGTCCGCCAGTTCTGCGCGTTGCTGGCCCACCACCTGGAACTGCGCGAGCGCTTCTCGCCGGAGCTGCGCGCCCGCTTCGAGGAGCGGGGCGCGGCGGCCCTGCGGCGGCTTCCGGCGGAACTGCTGGACGCCACCCGGCTGGACCCCGAACGCGACGAGACCCTGCGCCGGCTGGTGGAGACCCGATGAGCGACGCCCCGCGTCCCGTGATCCGTACGTCCCGGAGGCTTCGATGACCCAGGTGTTCTACGCCTCCACCCTGTTCGGCGCGATGACGCTGGCCGCCGCCGTCGACGAGGGCGTCTTCGGTCCACGCGAGGACCGCCGGATCCTGCTGGTGTCCAACAACGCGGCCATCCCGGAGATCACGCCCCCGCTGGACGAGGCGCCCGGGTTCGCCGCGCTGCGCCCGCGCTTCGACGAGGTGTGGTCGTGGAACGAGATCGTGGCTCCGCTGCATCCGTCGGACTGGAAGGCGCGGGTCATCGAGGTCCCGATGATCGGCCGCCTGCTGGCCTCCCGCCTGTCCCTGGACGGCGGCCCGCGCGAGCTGGTCGTGGAGTCCGTCGCGGTACCCCCGGCGCGGACCATCGCCGGGCTGCTGCGGGACTGCCCCGTCACGGTCTACTCCGACGGCCTGATGAGCTACGGCCCGACCCGCGACCCGCTGCCCATCGAGATCGCCGGCCGGATCACCCGGCTGCTCCACCTCGATCTGGTGCCGGGCCTGTCGCCCCTGCTGCTGTCGGAGTACGGCGTGCGGGCGCAGATGATCCCGGACGAGGCGTTCCTGCGCGTCCTCGGCGAGACCGCATCCGGCGAGAGCACCCCCGGAGCCGACGCACTCGGAGCCGACGCGCCCGGGTCCGGGAGCGCGATGATCCTGGGGCAGTACCTGTCCGCGCTGGAGATCGTCACTCCGGAGGAGGAGGCCGCCCTGCACGCCGGCATGCTGCGCGGGCTGGCCGCCAGGGGGTTCGACTCGGTGCTGTTCAAGCCGCACCCGGCCGCCGGGCGGCGGCACGCCATGGAGCTGCGCGAGACGGCCGCCGAGCTCGGCGTCCGCCTCACCGTCGCGGACGGGACCGTCCCGGCGGAGTCGTACTTCGCCTCGGCGCGGCCGGAACTGGTGGTCGGCTGCTTCTCCACCGCCCTGATCACCGCCCGGCGCTATTTCGGCCTCCAGGCGGCGGCCGTCGGAGGGGAACTGGTCCTGGAACGGCTCACGCCGTACGAGAACAGCAACCGCGTCCCCGTCACGATCACCGACGCCCTCCTGCCACGGCTGGAGGCGGACGGCTCGCTCGTGGAACCCCCGCCGGTCGACCTGGAGGCGCTGGTCCGCGCGGTCGGCTACTGCATGCAGAGCGAGGCCTACCCGGACCTGCGCACCGGGGCCGCCGCTTACCTGGAGGCCTGCGGCCCGGACCGCTACTTCAAGCGGCAGCGCCTGGCCGCCCTGGACCTGCTGCCCTCCGGCGTCTCTGCCGTCCCCGGCGGCCCGGCGGCCGGCACGCTGGGCAGACTCCGCCGCCGCCTGGCGCGGGCCCTTTCCTGATCGATCCGCCCTGATCCGTCCTGATCGGCGCTGCCCTGATCCCGGCGCGGGCCTGCAAGGGGCCAGGACCGGGGATCAGGACAGCGCCCCCAGGGAGCCGCTCAGCCCAGGGCCTTCAGATAGCGGCGCATCCGGCGCTTGGCCCGGTAACCGGCCCGCAGCACGGTGGGCGGCACCTCCACGCGCAGGCGGGCGCGGCGGCGGGCCGCGGCGTACTGGGGTCCGTCGAGCAGCGAGCGCGCGGGCGCCAGGCGGCCCGAGCGGGCCTGGCCGACCAGGGTGACCAGCCGGCTCGACCAGTCGTCATCGGCGCTGCCGTGGAAGTAGTTGGCCCGGCACCACGCCTCCTCCGGGGCACGGAAGTGCCCCATGGCCAGGTCGTCGAGGGTGCCCAGGAGCCCGCTGCCCTCGAACACCAGGTTGATCATCTCCGCGCTCACCCCGAAGTCGGACAGCACCAGCAGCGGCACCGACTGGGCGATCGCCTCCAGCGCCGCGGTCGAGCTGACCGTGACGAACCCGGCCGCGCGGTCCAGGTGCTCGTGCATCGGCCCGGCGGCGAAACGGAGCGCGTCCTCACGGCCGCCGAGCTCCTGCCAGAGCCGCTGGTAGTGGTAGCGCTCGTTGTGCGTCTGGCGCTCGCCGTCCAGCGCGCGGAGCTTGACCACCACGTCCAGGTCCGGGCGGCGCTCGGCCAGAGTGGCCAGGGCGGTGAGGATGCGCTCACGTTCCTCGCGCCGCCGGGGCACCTTGGCCTGGGTGGCGAACACGACGCGGTCGCGCGGCCCGGCGGGGGCCACGCCGCCCGCAAGGTCTCCACCGGACGCGCGGCCGCGCAGGAAGGGCAGCCGGGCCAGGCCCACCCGGCCGCCGCCGCCCAGCCGCCGGGCGATCTCGGAGAACTCCTCGACCTCACGCCCGCTGTGCAGGACGAACAGGTCGCAGCCGCTGCGGAACAGCCACGCCTTCTCGGTCGCCGGGACCGAGATCCCGGGCAGCCCGGTCACGAACACCGGCCGGGGCGACAGGTTCGCGAGCACCTCGGCGACCAGGATGTCGACCACCGGCCCGGTGCACGCGACCAGCACCGCGTCGGGCCGCAGGCGTTCGGCCGTACGGCGCAGCGCCCGCGCGGACAGCACCGCCGGGTCGGCCGTCCCCCCGGAGGTCCCGTACCCCGGCGTCCCGGCGACGGCGGCGTGGATCTGCGCCGGGGACGGCGTGATGGGGGTGCGGATCACCGTCAGCTCCGCCGTACAACCCGCGGGCAGGTCCGCGAGCAGGCAGGCGGCCCACTTCAGGTAGGAATCCGAGTCGGCCACGGCCAGGACTTTCAACGGGTTACTCCCGTGTCGTGATGGGCGAACATGGAAAGGTGGGAGCGCAGTGACGGCGCCGCCCGGGGGGTCCACCACTCCTCGGGGACCTCCACCGTCTCCACCGCGACGCCGCGGGCCGCCAGCAGGACCCGCAGCGAGGTGACCGCGGTGGAGGGCAGGCTCAGCACCCGCTGCTCCGCGGCCAGGCCGCGCAGGGTCATCTCGGCGGGGGCGCCGCCGCCGTAGACGTTGATCCCGGGCTGCTCCCTGACCCGGGCGAGATCGTCCGGGTCCTCCCGGCGGTGCGGGAAGTAGGCGACCGGCTCGGCCGCGCCCAGGCCGGCCAGCCAGGTCAGATAGCGGTCGCGGTGGATGAGCCCGTTGCGGACCAGCGAGGTGCCCAGCACGACGGTGCGCTCTTCGGGACGGGGCCTGCGCAGCGGCTGGGAGCGCAGCCAGGAGAAGTCGTGGGTGACCAGCTCGGCCCCGGTCTGCTGTACGGCCTTCGCCAGCTCGGCGGGGACCGGGAGCGCCGTGAAGATCGACAGCCTGCCGGATCTGGCGGCGGCGCGCAGCCGCAGCCCGGCGGCGGCTCCCAGCGCGGTCCTGAGCGGACCGGCGGAGGCCCGGGCCCGCAGCAGCGGCGTGCCCACCCGCCCGGAGAGCAGCTCCAGGAGTCTGATGGTGGCCAGCCCGTCGTCGACCACGACGATGCGGCGGGGGAAGGCGGTCAGCCAGCCCACCTGCACCTTCCCGGAGAAGGCGTCGCCGACCACCCAGGTCCGGCGGTGGGGCGGCCGGGGCATGCCGGGTTCCGGCCCGGCCAGCTCCAGCCCGTCCGGCAGGGCGAGCCGGGACAGCTCGCGGCCGGTGACGGTGAGCGGGCGCAGCTTCGCCCGCGGCACCAGCCGGGTACGGTCGCCCAGCAGCCCGGCGTGGTGGGCCTCCACGGCGCAGAGCATCTGCAGCGGGGACTCCACCCAGGCGACGGCCGAACCCTGCTTCCGCGCGTGGTCCCGACCGTATTCGTCCACGCCGGGCGATGACCCGTTCACGATCGCCTCACCGTAGCCCGGCGGCCTTACACGCCCGGGAACCGCAGGTGAACAACCGCCTACACCCATATGCGCCACCCGGTACGGCGGCGGCAGGCGAGAGGGCCTGCGGGGGGCGGAGGCTTGCAGGGCCGGGGGCGCCGCCGTAGCGTGGTGTACGAAACGGTTCCGTACACTGCATCCGCCCATTCGAGGAGCACGCCATGTGGACCCCCGCCGACATCCCCGACCTGACAGGCTCCACCGCGCTGGTGACCGGCGCCAGCAGCGGCATCGGCATACCGACCGTCCGGGTCCTGGCCGCGCGCGGCGCCCGGGTGATCATGACCGCCCGCGACCTCGGGAAGGGCCGCGCCGCGGCCGCAGAGATCACGGCGCGGGTTCCCGAGGCCCGGATCGAGCTCAGGCGGCTGGACCTGGCCGACCTGTCGTCGGTGCGCGCCTTCGCCGCGGAGGTGGACGAACCGGTCGACCTGCTGATCAACAACGCCGGCATCGGGCTGATCCCCCGGCAGACCACCGTCGACGGCTTCGAGATGCAGTTCGGCACCAACCACCTGGGGCACTTCGCGCTGACCGGGCTCCTGCTGCCGCACCTGCTGACCAGGCCCGGCGCCCGCGTCGTCACCGTCTCCAGCGACGCGCACGCCGCGGGCAGGATCGACTTCGACGATCTGGCCCTGGAGCGCGGTTACCGCAGGTTCTCCTCCTACGGCCGCTCCAAGCTGGCCAACCTGATGTTCGCCCGCGAGCTCCAGCGCCGGGCTCAGGACCGGCTGATCAGCGTGGCCGTGCATCCGGGCACGACGATGACCGGCATCGTGAAGTTCGGCCCGCTCACCAGGCCGATCGCGGCGCTCGGCCGGCTGCTGATCCAGACGCCGGACAAGGGCGCGGTCCCCACCCTGTACGCGGCCACCTCCCCGGCCGTCCACGGCGGCGAGTTCATCGGCCCCGGGCCGAAGGAGCTCCAGCCGAGGCCGCACGCGCTGGACGAGGAGGTGACGCGGCGCCTGTGGGAGGAGTCGGAGAAGCTCACCGGCGTACGATTCGAGATGCTCGACCGGCACCAGTAGCACATCGGAGGCACGTTGCGTCTCGACCCGTCCCGTGAGCGCGCCATCCTCGACGCGACACAGGAACTGCTCTCGGAGGTCGGGTTCGACCGGATGTCGATCGACCAGATCGCCAGACGCGCCAGCGCCAGCAAGGCCACGATCTACCGCCGGTGGCCGGGCAAGGAGGCCCTGGTGGCGGACCTGATCTGCAACCACATAAAGATCGACGTCCCGCCGCCGCCGGACACCGGCTCGATGCGCGAGGACCTCGTCGGAGCCGTGACCGGATTCTGCGAGGTCCTGCGGCGCAGGCACGACATGATCTTCGGCCTCCTTCCCTCTCTGCTCACCAACGCCTCCCTGGCCGCGGCCCTGCGCGGCAACCTGCGCCGTCCCGACGTCACCGGCACCGCCCCGCTGATCGAACGGGCCCGCGAGCGGGGCGAGCCGGTCGGGCGGATCGATCCGGCACGGCTCAGGACGGTCGTCGAGGCGCTGGTCTGGCACCGGCTGCTGGTCACCGGCGAGCCGCTGGACCGGGAGTTCGCCGAGGAGGCGGTCGACGGGACGCTGCTGCCGCTGATCCGCTCCTGGACCGGCGCGGGAGTGTGACGACCGGTACGAGAGTATGACGACCATGGAATTCGTCACTCTCAACAACGGCGTGCGGATGCCACAGCTCGGTTTCGGCGTCTGGCAGGTGCCCGACGCCGAAGCGGCCGTGGCGGTCGCCACCGCGATCGAGGCGGGCTACCGCAGCATCGACACCGCCAAGCTCTACCGCAACGAAGAGGGTGTGGGCCGCGCCGTACGCGCCTCGGGCGTGCCACGCGAGGAGCTGTTCATCACCACCAAGCTCTGGAACGACGACCACGGCTACGACAGCGCCCTGCGCGCCTTCGACGCGAGCATGGACCGGCTCGGCCTGGACTATCTCGACCTCTACCTGATCCACTGGCCGCTCCCCGCCCACGGCAAGTATGTGGAGACCTGGCGGGCCCTGGAGAAGGTCTACGCCGACGGCAGGGTCCGGGCCATCGGGGTCTCCAACTTCCCCGTCGAGCAGCTGGAGCACGTGCTCGAGGAGGGTGAGGTCGTCCCGGCGATCAACCAGATCGAGCTGCACCCGATGCTCCCCCAGGCCGAGCTGCGGGCCTTCCACGCCGAGCACGGCATCCTCACCGAGGCCTGGAGCCCGCTCGGTCAGGGACGCGGGCTGCTGGACGAGCCGGTCCTGGCCGAGCTGGCCGCCGAGCACGCCAGGACCCCGGCCCAGGTGGTGCTGCGCTGGCACCTGCAGCTGGGCAACGTGGTGATCCCCAAGTCGGTGACGCCGTCCAGGATCGCCGAGAACTTCGACGTCTTCGGCTTCGAGCTGGACGCCGGGGACATGGCCGCGATCGCCGCCCTGGACACCGGCACCCGGCTGGGCCCCGACCCGGCCACGTTCAACCGGGCAGGCTGACCCCGCCACGTTCAACCGGACGGGCTGACCCCGCCACGTTCGACCAGGCGGGCTGACGCCCGTCCGGCTCCTTCTCCGCGGCCCGGCCGGTTCTCCGGCCGGGCCCGGCTTTTACCGTCTCCTTCGCCTTTGCGTGCCGTACGGAAACACTGCGGGGAATTTCCGGGCCGTCGTTTACCCGACCCTTGCCGCACCGTGACTCACCAGGTCGGAACTCCTGCCGATGGGAGGTACACGGACGCCGAATCCGCATCACGCGGAGCCGGGAACCCAGGTTTTCCGGGGTGAATCAACGCGCTCGCCGTTGTAGGGCACTTCCCAGCCCGAACCCGTCAGCTAACCCGGTAGGCGAAATGGAAGCCGATCAAGGAGTCGAACCCCTCTATGGGCAAGCATCGCCGCATTTCCCCTGCCAAGAAGCGCCATATGGCCCGCGTCGCCATCGGTGTGTCGCTCGCCGTCACCGGCAGCGCCGTCATGACGCCCCCGGCCCTGGCCGGCACCGGCGCCCAGAACCCGCTGAACGCCCCCGCCGCCGAGGTTCCCCAGCTCTCCTGGGTCTCCGCCGCGAACTCCGCGCCCGCCAAGACGTCGGGCAGCCCCCTGCTGAGCATCGCCGAAGGACTGCCCAAGGTCTCGGCCCGGCAGCTGCTGGCCATCGCCAAGGAGCAGATCGGCGTGAAGGAGAACTCCTCCGGGGGAGGGACCAAGTTCCACTCCTGGTACATGAGCTCCCCCCGGGTGAAGGAGACCATCGCGCGTGACGGCGGCAACGTCCGGGGCTACGCCAACGCCCCCTGGTGTGACATGTTCGTCTCCTGGGTCGGCGAGCAGGCCGGCATCCGGCCGGTCGTCGGCTGGGACGCCTACACCGTCACCCACGCCGAGTGGTTCAAGAACAACAAGCGCTGGGGCACCAAGGCCGAGCCGGGCGCGGTCGTCTTCTTCGACTGGAACGGCGGCGACAGCGTCTACGGGATCGACCACGTCGGCTTCGTCGAGCACGACAACGGCGACGGCACGATCATCACGGTCGAGGGCAACACCGGCAACGGCGAGGTCGAGCAGCGCATCCGCCCCAAGTCGCAGGTCGTCGGCTACGGCTACCCGGTCTACCTGGGCTGATCTCCCGCCCGTCACATCCGGGGGGTACGGCTTACGCGAGCCGTACCCCTTCACGCTTTTCCGGCCCCGTCACGCGCCCCCACCCGGCCCCGTCACGCGCCCCCACCCGGCCCCGTCACGCGCCCCCGTCCGGCTCACGTGCGCGGCACGAACCGCTCCGGACGGCATGGCCAAGATCACAGTGAGGATCTTTACCTATCGAAAAGCCCGTGAAATGTGCAGTTTTGCGCAGATGCGGAGCGGCCTTCCTTCAGATCATGAGGGCGAAAGGTGAGCAGGGCTCGATTCAGCCCGCTCCCGACTCCATCTCATAGAAGGAAGCGAACATGAACACCCTCAGCCTCAAGCGAGGCGCGCTGCGCCTGACCATGCTCGGCGGCCTCGTCGCCGCCCTGGCCTCGGTCCCCGGCACCGGCCAGGCCGCCGCCCCCGGCGACCTCATCGTCGAGCGCGTGTCCGGCGCCATCACGATCCAGCCCGGCAGCACCGCGGTGAACGACACCGTGGAGGTGGTCAAGGCGGGCTCGGTCTTCCGCGTGACCAACACCACCGGAACCCTGAAGGCCACCCCCGGCAAGGGCTGTAACCAGGTCAACTCCAAGGTGGTCGACTGCGGCACCGGTGTCACCGGCCTGTCGGCGAACCTGGGCGGCGGCAACGA
Source organism: Paraplanobispora siamensis (assembly GCF_016863175.1). GTDB lineage: Bacteria > Actinomycetota > Actinomycetes > Streptosporangiales > Streptosporangiaceae > Planobispora > Planobispora siamensis. Next base: position 10,708 of record NZ_BOOJ01000035.1, on the reverse strand, counting down.
CACCTTCACCGCCCGCGTCCCGCTCACCGGCGCGGTCGTCGGCGGCGACGGCTCCGACGTCTTCAACGCCGGCCTGTCGACCGGCGGCGGCACCGCCCTCACCTACCAGGGCGGCGCGGGCTCCAGCGACATGGTCAGCTACGCCCAGGCGAACGTCAGCGTCTTCATCAGGAAGGACGCCGTCAACAACGACGGGCGCAACGCCGGCGGGAACATCGACCGCGACAAGGTGCTCGGCGACATCGAGGTCGTCGTGGGCAGCCAGTTCGGCGACACCATCGAGGGCGACAACGCGCCGGAGATCATCAACGGTCTCGGCGGCAGGGACAGCCTGACGGCCAACGGCGGCAACGACCGCATCGTGGCCGACGACGGAGGCATCGACTCCGCGGTGAACTGCGGCGGCGGCACCGGCGACATCGCGGACGCCGACGCGGTCGACCAGCCGACCGGCTGCGAGACCGTCAACCGGTGATCGACAGCGGGTGCGCTTCCCAGGGGAGCCGCACCTGCCACCGGAGAACATCACGACTTCCGCCGGAGAGCGCTGTCCAAGGTCCTCTCCGGCCGCATATCCCAGCGTTTATCCCGCGGACGGCTTTCCGCTCGCACAGTCATTGACATTCGCCATTCGTCCCGCCTCCGTGAGATCTCCGCGAGAGGGACGAATGGCAATCAGGCTCTCCGGCAGAGCGCTTCCGGCCGGTCACCACGGCCGCCGTACCCCCGAAGATGAGAGGCCCATCCGCCCCAGAGGGAAGCCCGCTCACCCCGGAGAAAGGACCGGACCGGCTCAGCCCGAATTCAGCGAATCCGAGGTCCGCCGGCAGGAAATCGATTCCACCGGCTTTCTCCGTCGATTCGCACAGATCATCCGGGACCGGTTATCCGGGATCGTTTCCCAGGCGCTTTCACCGCGGCCCCATGAATCGGCACTGGACCGGACGCCGAACCGCCGGCACATCCGAACCTCTCCTCCTTCTCACCGCCGGCGCGTCCAAACATCTCCCGCGGCCCACCGCCGCGCCCCGGGCACCCGGACCACCTGCGTCACACAGTGATCACAAGCCTTCGAAGCGGCATATGGGCCGGTAACCGACCTGATGACACCTCCGTGATGGGAGCGCTCCCAAACACCCGGTTGGGCGGTATGAGGTCGAAGATACCCGTCTGTCCTGCGAATATGGCCTCGATGTAACGTTTGAGTTTCGGCATATTGACGGCCTGGTTGCCCATCGTCCACTCTTCGTGGGAGCGCTCCCAAAAACGCTGACGATCCATCCCATCGCAGACCACGCTGTCGGGGACGGGTCTGCGATGCCACCTCCCATCGATTCGGGCGACCACCTGAGAGGGGTCCGGAATGTTGAACCACAAGCGGCACGGCAAGCTCGCCGCGATCGCCGTCACGGCGGCCACCGCCCTGGCGCTGACCTCCTGCGGCTCTGACGAGCCTGCCAGCAACGCCGGCGGCGGCTCCGCCGCCCCCGCCGAGCCGGTGACCATCACCGTCCACACCTTCGGCGGTGGCGAGAACTTCGGCTACGACAAGGCCGTCGAGACGTGGAATGCCGCGCACCCCAACATCCAGGTCAAGTACCAGAACCTGACCGACCGCTTCGAGGATGTCTACCTGCCCCAGCTGCTGCAGAAGCTGCAGGCCGGAAGCGGCACCGCCGACATCGTCGGCATCGACGAGGGCGCCATGGGTCTGATGGCCCAGCGTCCGCAGTTCTTCACCGACCTGGGCCAGTACGGCCTGCAGGACCGCAAGAGCGACTTCCCCGCCGCCAAGTGGGAGAACGGCATCAACAAGGACGGCAAGCTCTTCGCTCTGGGCACCGACATCGGCGGCATGGCGATGTGCTACCGCAAGGACCTGTTCGAGAAGGCCGGCCTGCCGGGCGAGCGTGACGAGGTCAGCAAGCTCTGGCCGGACTGGAACTCCTTCATGGAGACCGGCAAGAAGTTCCAGGAGAAGGTCAAGGACGCCAAGTTCCTCGACGGCCCGAACACCCTCTACAACACGGTCCTGTCGCAGGAGGCGCCGAAGAACGGCAACGTCGCCTACTTCGACAAGAGCAACCAGCTGATCATTGAGACCAACCCGGCGATCAAGACGGCCTTCGACACCGTCAAGGCCTACAGCGAGGCGGGCCTGACCGCCAAGCTCGCCTCCTTCACCCCCGAGTGGAACGCGGCCATCAAGAAGGGCGGCTTCGCCGTCATGGGCTGCCCCGCCTGGATGGTCGGTGTGATCGAGGGTGCGGCCGGTGAGGAGAACAAGGGCAACTGGGACGTGGCCGCGGTTCCCGGTGGCGCCGGCAACTGGGGCGGCTCCTACCTGGCCATCCCCTCGCAGAGCAAGCACCCCAAGGAGGCCGCCGAGGTCCTGAACTTCCTGACCGGCAAGGAGGGCCACGTCCTGGCCTTCGAGGAGGCCAACGCCTTCCCGAGCTCCCTGTCCGGCCAGCAGGACCCGAAGGTCTCCGAGAAGAAGAACGCCTTCTTCAACGACGCCCCGGTGGGCAAGATCTTCGGCGACTCGACCGCGAACCTGCTCCCCGTGTTCCTCGGTGAGAAGCACGCTCAGGTGAAGACCGCCGCGGAGAAGGTCCTGGAGGGCATGGACAAGGGCTCCATCCCCTACGCCGAGGCGTGGACCAAGTTCGTCGAGGCCGGCACCAAGGCAGCGGGCTGATCCCCTCTCCCCGATCGACGGGCCCGACGGCGGCCACCCCGCCGCCGGGCCCGTCGCCTGCCCTGCGCTGAAAGGCTCTCCGATGACTCTGAACATCGACACTCCCGCCCCCGCGCGGCGCCCCGGCCCCCGCCGGTCGTCCGGACGCCGGGCCACGGGACGGGGCGGGGGCGGCCTCACCAGGTTCGACCTCCGGGCGACCCCGTACTTCCTCGTCTCGCCGTACTTCCTGCTGTTCACCCTCTTCGGTCTGTTCCCCCTGGGCTACACCCTCTGGGCCTCCCTGCACGACTGGGAGCTCGGCGGCGACAAGACCTTCCTGGGCATCGACAACTACGTCGAGCTGATCGCCGACGACGGTTTCTGGAACGCGGTGGTCAACACCGTCGGAATCTTCGTCATCTCCACGATCCCGCAGCTCATCCTGGCGTTGATGCTCGCCAACGCCCTCAACAAGCGCATCCGGGGCCGGCTCTTCTTCCGCCTCGGAATCCTGCTGCCGCTGGTGACCTCGGTCGTCGCGGTGGCGGTGGTCTTCACCCAGCTCTACGGCCGTGACTACGGCATGATCAACTGGTTCCTCGGATTCTTCGGCGTCGAGCCCATCGAGTGGCAGAACCAGAGCTGGACGGCGTGGATCGCCATCTCCACGATGATCGACTGGCGCTGGACCGGCTACAACGCGATCATCCTGCTGGCCGCCATGCAGACGATCCCCAAGGACCTCTACGAGGCCGCCTCCCTCGACGGCGCCTCGCCCCGCCGGCAGTTCTGGCAGATCACCATCCCGATGCTCCGCCCGACGCTCGTCTTCGTGGTCTTCATCTCCACCATCGGTGGATTGACGCTGTTCGCCGAGCCGGTCATGTTCGAAGGAAACCCGACGATGGCGGGCGGCGCCACCGGCCAGTACCAGACGGTGGCCATGTTCATCGTCAAGGAGGCCTTCCGTGACTTCGACATGGGCTACGCCTCGGCGGCCGCCTGGATGCTGTTCGCGCTGATCCTCGTCGGCATCCTGATCAACTACTCCTTCACCCGCCGGATCGGGGGTAACAAGTGACCGCGATCCAGACCCGCCGTCGCCCGGCGAAGCCCGCTTCGGCGGCCAACCGCATCTGGGACGCCGGCCCGCTGACGAAGGTGGTCCTCGCCTTCGCGCTCGTGCTGTCGGCCTTCCCGATCTACTACATGTTCATCATGGCCACGCGCACCAACGACGAGGCCCTGGACACCCCGCCGCCGCTGCTGCCCGGCGGCAACCTCGGCGACAACGTCAGCCGGCTGCTCAGCACCGAGGACGCCCACTTCGCCACCGGACTGATCAACTCGATCATCATCTCGACGACGGTGACCGTCTCGGTCGTGCTCATCTCCACCCTGGCCGGCTTCGCCTTCGCCAAGCTCAAGTTCCGGGGCAGCAAGATCCTGCTGGGCTCGATCCTGCTGACCATGATGGTCCCGCTGCAGCAGATGGGCATCGTCCCGCTGTACGAGATGATGGTGAACCTGGGCTGGACCGGTCAGATCCAGGCGGTGATCCTGCCGTTCCTGGTCAACGGCTTCGGTGTCTTCATGATGACGCAGTACACCACCCAGGCGGTCCCGGACGAGCTCGTCGAGGCGGCCCGCGTCGACGGGGCCTCCACCATGCGCATCTACGCCAGCGTCGTACTGCCCGCGGTCCGCCCCGGCATGGCCGTTCTGGCTCTGCTCACCTTCATGCAGAACTGGAACGAGTTCATGTGGCCGTCGATCGTGCTGAACCCCGACAACCCGGTGGTGCAGACCTCGATCGCCGCGCTCAACCAGGCGCACGGCACCGACTACGTCATGCTCTTCACCGGCACGGCGGCCTCGGTCCTCCCCCTCTTCGTCGTGTTCATCTTGTTCGGCCGTCAGATCGTCGGCGGCCTCATGGAAGGTGCGGTCAAGGCGTGACCACGCAAGAGACGCATACTCAGAGCCCGATCCTGGTGTTCCCGACCGACTTCGCCTGGGGAGCGGCCACCTCCGCCTACCAGATCGAAGGGGCCGTCTCCGAGGACGGTCGGGGCGCCTCGATCTGGGACACCTTCGTCCGTCAGCCCGGCCGGGTGGTCAACGGCGAGAACGCCGATGTGGCCATCGACCACTACCACCGCTACCGCGACGACGTCGCGCTCATGGCCGACCTCGGCCTCGGGGCCTACCGGTTCTCCGTCTCATGGCCCCGGATCCAGCCCGACGGCAGCGGTGCCGTCAACGTCAAGGGCCTGGACTTCTACAGCAGGCTGGTCGACGAGCTCCTCGCCAAGGGCATCGACCCCTGGGTGACGCTCTACCACTGGGACCTGCCCCAGGCCCTGGAGGACGCGGGCGGCTGGCCCTCCCGCGACACCGCCCAGCGTTTCGCCGACTACGCGGCGATCGTGCACGACGCGCTCGGCGACCGGGTGCGCAACTGGAGCACGGTCAACGAGCCGTGGTGCGCGGCCTTCCTGGGCTACGCCTCCGGGGAGCACGCCCCCGGACGGCGCGAGCCGGCCAAGGCCATGCACGCCGCGCACAACCTGCTGCGCGCGCACGGACTGGCCGTGCAGGCCATGCGCGCCCAGCGTCAGGACACCCGGATCGGCGGCTGCGTCAACCTCTACGCGATCTCCCCGCAGACCGGTTCCGAGGCCGACGTGGACGCCGCCCGCCGCATCGACGGGCTGCAGAACCGGTTCTTCCTGGACGCGCTGCTGAAGGGCGCCTACCCCGAGGACGTGCTGCAGGACCTGGGCCCGATGGCCGACTTCGTCCGCGACGGCGACATGGACGTCATCTCGGTGCCGCTGGACATGCTGCTGATCAACTACTACAGCCGCTTCACCGTCTCGGGGGTTCCGGGCGGCGCGGCCTCGGCGGCGGCGGCCCCCACCGACAGCGGCTCGCCGTGGGTGGGCAGCGAGCACGTGTCGTTCGTCAACGCCGGGCGGCCGGTCACGGCCATGGGCTGGGAGATCGACGACTCCGGGCTGTACGAGATCCTGCTCCGCCTGGCCCGGGAGTACCCGCGGGTCCCGCTGGTCATCTCCGAGAACGGCGCGGCCTTCGACGACGTCGTGACGGAGGCCGGCGCCGTACTGGACCACGAGCGTCTGGCCTACATCGAGGCGCACCTGCGCACCTGCCACGCCGCGATCGAGGCGGGCGTGCCGCTGCAGGGCTACTTCGCCTGGTCGCTGATGGACAACTTCGAGTGGGCCTGGGGTTACGGCAAGCGGTTCGGACTGGTTCACGTCGATTACGGAACCCAGCGCAGGGTTCCGAAAGAGAGCGCTCTCTGGTATTCCGGGACCATCAGGCGCGGAGGCCTGAACGGTCCGGCAGAATAAGACGCTACGAGTCCATCCATGGGGGCGAAGCAGATGAACGGCGACCGTCGTCCGACGCTAGAGGCGGTCGCGGCCTTGGCCGGTGTCGGCCGTGGCACGGTGTCGCGGGTCATCAACGGTTCACCCAAGGTGAGCGAGAAGGCGCGCGACGCGGTGCACCGGGCCATCCAGGAGCTCGGCTACGTCCCCAACCGGGCCGCCCGGGCCCTGGTCACCCGGCGCACCGACACCGTCGCCCTCGTGGTCTCCGAGTCGGAGCTGCGGGTCTTCGACGAGCCCTACTTCGCCGGGACCATCCGGGGGATCGGATCGGCGCTGTCGGAGACCGGTCTGCAGCTCATCCTGGCGATGGCCCAGTCGGAGCAGGAACACGAACGGCTTGAGCACTATCTGACGGGCCAGCACGTCGACGGCGTGCTGCTGATCTCCCTGCACGGGGCCGACCCCCTGCCCGGACGGCTGGAGGAGATGGGCGTGCCGACCGTCATCGGCGGCCGCCCGATCGGCCTGGACCCCTACAGCTACGTCGACGTGGACAACCGGGCCGGCGCCCGGCAGGCGGTGAAGTACCTGCTGGGCAAGGGCCGGCGCCGGATCGCCACGATCGCCGGTCCGCAGGACATGGGCGTGGGCGTCGACCGTCTGGCGGGCTACCGCGACGCGCTGCTGGCCACCGGGATCCCGGAGATGGTGGCCTACGGCGACTTCAGCGAGGAGAGCGGCATGATCGCCATGCGCGCTCTCCTAGAGCGCAATCCCGACGTGGACGCCGTCTTCACCGCCTCCGACCCCATGGCCCTGGGCGCGATACGCGTGCTGCGCGAGGCGGGCCGGAGCATCCCCGGCGACGTCGCGGTGATCGGCTTCGACGACTCCCCCGCGGCCGCGCACTCCTCGCCCACCCTCACCAGCGTGCACCAGCCCACCGAGGCCATGGGACGGCAGATGGCCCACCTGCTGGTCGCCCGGATCAACGGCGAGCAGCTCGAGCAGCCCGTGGTGATCCTGGACACCCACCTGGTCGAGCGGGACTCCGCGTGATCGGCGTCCGTCCCGGACACCCCGCGCGCGTCCCCGGATGACCGCTGTCTCCCTGTGTTCCCACCACCCTCCCCCGTCCCCCTCGGCGAAAGGACCCCTGTGTCCCGGCAGTTCACCCTCCGCAGCGGCGCCCTGAGCGCTGAGATCACCGAGCGGGCCGCGGCCCTGCGCGTGCTCCGTCACGGTGAGCGCGACCTGGTGGCGAGCTGGCCCGCCGACGGCCCCATCCCCTGCTACAGCGGCACGCTGCTGGCGCCCTGGCCCAACCGCGTCGGCGGCGCCCGCTACTCCTTCGCCGGGCGGACCCACCGGCTGCCGGTCAACGAGGAGAACCTGGGCAACGCCCTGCACGGGCTGGTCGCCGAGGTCGACTGGGAGATGGTGGAGTGGTCCGGAGAGCGGGACGGGCACGGTTCGGTACGGCTGACGCACACGATCACCCCGGTCCCCGGCTACCCGTTCACACTGGCCCTGCAGGTGCTGTACGCCCTGACCCCCGAGGGGCTGACCACGACGCTGACCGCCGAGAACATCGGCCGGGAGGCCGCGCCGTACGGCGCCGGCCCGCACCCCTGGCTGCTGGCCGGGCCCGTCGTCGAGGACTACGAGCTGCACGTGCCCGCCGAGCGGGTGCTGCTGGTGGACGACCTGCTGCTCCCCCGCTCGCTGGAGGACGTCGCCGCGACGCCGTACGACTTCCGCACGCCGCGTGCGATCGGCGCCACGCCCGTGGACCACGCCTTCGCCGGGCTCGTCCCGGACGGTGACGGGCTGGTCCGGATCCGGGTGCGCGGCCCGGAGGGAGGCGTCGAGATCGCCTGGGAGGCCGCCTCGATGCCCTGGGCGCAGGTGTGCACCGGGACCGGGCTCGGCTACGCGGGACTGGCCGTGGAGCCGATGAGCTGCCCGCCGGACGCCTACAACTCCGGTACGGACCTGATCGTGCTGCAGCCGGGCGACAAGGCCGAGCACTCCTGGACGATCTCTCCCTGCTGAGACCCGGCGGGTGCACCCCCCCGGAGAGGACGGCGATGGACAGCAAAACCAAACGGTCTCTCACCCCCGGCCAGCTCGACGCGCTGCTGCGCAGGGCCATGGGGACCGGAGTGGTCTCCTCGGCCGAGCTGACCGACGGCTTCGCCAACGCCGTGTGGCGGCTGACCCTGGGCGACGGCCGCGAGGTGGTGCTCAAGCTGTCGCCCCCGCCGGAGCTGGAGCAGCTGCGCTACGAGCGCGACCTGCTGCGCACCGAGGCCATGGTCTACGGCCTGGCCCCCCTGCCGGGTCCCGAGCTGCTGTGCGCCGGGTTCGACGATCCGGTGCTCGGCGGCGACTACCTGATCCTGTCCGCGCTGGACGGGGTGTCGTGGAACCACGCCAAGCCGCCCGAGACCGGAGACCTGTGGCGGGAGGTCGGCGGGCACCTGGCCAGGCTGCACACCGTCACCGGCGAGGTGTACGGTTACCCGCACGCCGGGCTGACCGGGCCCACCTGGCGTTCGGCCTTCCTGACGATGGTGGGGGCGCTCCTGGACGACGCCCGGCGTTACGACATCGCGCTGCCCGCCACGGCCGAGGAGATCATGGCGGCGGTCCGCTCCCGCGCCGGCGCCCTGGACGAGGTGACCTCGCCCCGCCTGGTCCACTTCGACGTCTGGCCCGGCAACGTCTTCCTCACCCCGGGCCCGCCGAACGGCGCTCCCCGCGTCCAGGCGATCATCGACCACGAGCGCGCGTTCTGGGGCGACCCGCTGGCCGACTTCGTCACCCCGACGATCTTCGGTGAGCTGCGGGAGACCGACGAGATCGTGGCCGGCTACCGCGAGGCGGGCGGCGTGGTGCCCTTCGACGAGGCGGCGCGTCTGCGGATGGCCTGCTACCGGCTCTATCTGGGCCTGATCCTGCTCGTGGAGAACGGGCCCCGGCAGTATCCCGAGCAGGAGTACGCCCCCCTGCGCGACAACAGCGCCGCCTCGGTCGTCCGGGCCCTGGAGCTCCTGGGCTCCCCCGCCGCCTGACCCGGGACACGCCACGGGCCGCGCCCTCGGCGAGGGCACGGCCCGTGATGTGCTCCGTCCCGGCTACATCCGGGCGTGCGACGGCATCCTGCCCTCGGCGTAGGAGCTGTCGAACATCTCACGCTCCGCCGTCTGGGCGTTACTGCTGTGGGTCTCCTCGATGCGCAGGGCGATGCCCATCGCGAAGAAGGTCGGCGCCCACTCGCCGATGAAGATGCCCCAGCGGTCGGCCCGATCGAGACCGGCGTTCTCGGCCGTCTTCGACGTCAGCCACGAGACGAAGGACAGGCCGATCGAGCCGATTCCGGCGGCGTACATCATGCCGGACTTCACGCCCATCTTGTGAAGCATGCTGATCATTTCTCAACCCCCCGATGATGGTTCGTACGTATCGTTACCCCTGCCTATCGAGATGTAACCGACTGAGCACGCGAAATGACACAGTGGCGATATCCCTGTTCAGAGGGGGTGCCGCCGGGCTACCCGTCGGTCACAATGGCTCCCCGGAGGTGGGATGCCGATGCGGCGTGGTGTCGCGGCGACGCTGGTCTCGGCCGCGGCGTTCGGGCTCATGCCGGTCTTCGCGTCCTACGCGTACGACACGGGCATGGCGGTGACGACGCTGCTCATGCTGCGCTTCGCCGCGGCGGCGGCGGTGTTCCTGGCGTGGCTCGGGCTGCGCGGCCGGATGGTCCGCCCGACCCGGCGGCAGTGGGGACTGCTCGCCCTGCTGGGCGGGGGCGTGTACGCCACCCAGTCGCTGCTGTACTTCACCGCGGTCCAGCGCATCTCGCCGGCCCTGACCGTCCTGCTGCTGTACCTGTATCCGGCGCTCGTCTCCGTCATCATGGCGGCGGCGGGAAGGACCCCGCCCGGCTGGTCCGTCACCGGCGCGCTGCTCGTCTCGCTCGCCGGTCTGACCCTGGTCGTGGGGCCCCTGGACGCCGGGCTCGACGCGGTCGGCCTGCTGGCGGCGGTCGGGTCCGCCCTGGCGTACGCCTGCTACGTCGTGGTGGGCAGCCGGGTGTCGGCGGAGCTGTCACCGGCGGTCACCACCGCCTACCTGGCGATGTTCGCGACGGGTTCCTTCCTGCTGCTGGAGCTGGCCCGCGGCGGGCCGGACCTCGGGTTCGCGCCCGCGGGGTGGGGCTGGGCCGCGGTCGTGGGGATCGTGTCGACCGTGATCGCGATGTGCCTGTTCTTCGTGGGGTCCTCGGCGCTCGGCCCGGTGCGCGCGTCGCTTCTGAGCATGTTCGAACCCGTGGTCGCGGTGGTCGCCGCCTGGTTGCTGCTGGACGGGCTGCTGTCCGCGTCGCAGCTCGCCGGTGGCGCGATCGTGCTGGCCGGAGCGGTCTGGGGTGTCCTGTCCTCCCCGGACGAGGCCCGCCGGCACGGTCGCGCCCCCGGCGGGCTGCGGCGGGAACGGCGCGGGGAGAGCGCCGAGCCGGGATCCCGGGAGACCGCAGGGCCGGGATCCGGGGAAGCCGCCGGGCCCGATTCCCGTGGCCCTGCCGAGTCCCGTGGCCCTGCCGAGTCCCGTGGCCCTGCCGAGTCCCGTGGCCCTGCCGAGTCCCGTGGCCCTGCCG
>NZ_BOOJ01000034.1 GCF_016863175.1 Paraplanobispora siamensis | reverse complement strand
GGCCCTGCCGAGTCCCGTGGCCCTGCCGAGTCCCGTGGCCCTGCCGAGTCCCGTGGCCCTGCCGAGTCCCGTGGCCCTGCCGAGTCCCGCGGCTCAGCCGGGGCCTGGAGTCCCGCGGGGACCTGAGGTCCGCCGGGGCCGGGCGCCGGGTCTCAGCCGTCCTCGCCGTCCTTGTTGTCCCCGCCGTCCCCGCGCAGGCGGAACATCTCGGACTCCAGGTCGAAGAAGCGGCGGGTCCTGCCGAGCGAGGTCATGCCGAGCCTGCGGCACACCGCCCTGGAGGCCGCGTTGTCCGGCTTCACCAGGGCGTACACCTCCTCCAGCCCGGAGGCGAAGCCGCGCTCCACCGCCCCCCTGGCCGCCTCGGTGGCGTACCCCCTGCCCCAGGAGTCGGGGTGCAGATGCCAGCCCACCTCCACCTCTCCGTCCCCGCCGGGGATCGGCCGGAACAGCACGGTCCCCGCGGCGATCCCGCTGTCGCGCACCTGCACCGCCCAGGAACCGTACCGGCGGTCCCCCTCGTGGAAGGCGTGCCAGCCCTCCACCGCCCTAACCGCGTCGAACTCGAAGGGCGGCAGCCAGCGGGTCACCTCCTCGCGCGTGTAGATGTCGGTCATCCGGTCGAGGTCGTCCGGGGCGGCGGTCCACTCGCGGACGATCAGGCGCTCGGTTTCATAGACGGTCATGCCGGACACTCTCCCGCACCTCCGGCCGCCCCCACGTCACCCGCCAGACGGATCCGGGAGGCTTCCCCGCTTCACCGGATCGTGCCATAATTCAATGGGTGATGAATTATGACTGAGAACAGATGCGTGATCGCCGGGGGCGGCCCGGCGGGGGCCGTGCTCGCGCTGCTGCTGGCCCGTTCCGGTGTCCCGGTGACGCTGCTGGAGAAGCACGCCGACTTCCTGCGCGACTTCCGCGGCGACACGATCCACCCCTCGACCCTGGAGGTCCTCGACGAGCTCGGCCTGGCCGGGGAGTTCCACCGGCTCCCCCACCGCAAGGCGCACCGCATGTCGATCCGCACCGACGACGCCGAGATCCCCCTGGCCGACCTGTCCGGGCTCGGCAGCCGCTACCCCTACATCGCCTTCGTCCCGCAGTGGGACTTCCTGAACCTGGTGACCACCGCCGCCGCCCGTTACCCCGGCTTCCGGCTCGTCATGAACGCCGAGGTGACCGGGGTGATCCGGGAGGGCGACGCGGTGCGCGGCGTCCGCTACCGCGACACCTCGGGCGGCGCTCCGGGTCATGCTCCACAAGAGCGCGAGATACGGGCCGCCCTCACCGTGGCCGCCGACGGCCGCCACTCCGACGTGCGCCGGGCCGCCGGGCTGGTGCCGGTCGAGCACGGCGCCCCGATGGACGTGGCCTGGTTCCGGCTGCCCCGCGAGCCCGGTGACACCGGCGAGACGTTCCTGCGGGTCTCCACCGGCCACCTGATGGTGGCGATCAACCGGGAGAGCTACTGGCAGCTCGCCTACGTCATCCCCAAGGGCGGCTTCGAGGCCCTGAAGGGCCGGGGCGTCGAGGCGTTGCGCGAGCCGGTGGCACGGATGCTGCCCTTCCTCGGCGACCGTGTCCGGCTGATCGAGGACTTCGGCGACGTCAGCGTGCTGTCGGTGGCGCTCAACCGGCTGCGCCGCTGGCACCGGCCGGGCCTGCTGGTCATCGGCGACGCCGCGCACGCCATGTCCCCGATCTTCGGTGTCGGCATCAACCTGGCGGTGCAGGACGCGGTGGCCGCCGCCAACCTGCTGGCCGGGCCGCTGCTGGCCGGCGGGGAGATCCCGGAGTCGCTGCTGGCCCGGGTCCAGCGGCGGCGCACCCCGCCGACGGTGATCACCCAGTTCGCCCAGCGTGTGGTCCAGAACCGGCTGATCCGCCCGACTCTCCGCGGGGTCGCCGAGCCGGTACGGTTCCCGCGCGACGTCTCCCGCCTGCCGGTGGTCGCCCCCCTGGTGCGCCGGTTCATCGGCCTGGGCGTGCGCCCCGAGCACGTGCGGACACCCGTCACGGCCGCCCACCCCTAACGCGTGCCGGGGTCCGTGAAGCGCCCGGCGGAGTCTCACCAGGGAAAAAGACGTTCTCAATAGGTGGACATAGGGGTAAGTTCGCCGGGCCAGGTGCAATAGCCTGTCATACCGTGAGCATCAACCTCGATTCCTGGCGGCGGCTGCCCGCTGCGCAGCAGCCCGACTGGCCCGACCGCGGCGAGCTCGAGAAGGTCGTCGCCGAGCTGAGCGGCCTGCCTCCCCTCGTCTTCGCCGGGGAGTGCGACAACCTCAAGGCCGAACTGGCGGCGGTGGCGCGGGGCGAGGCCTTCGTGCTGCAGGGCGGTGACTGCGCCGAGACGTTCGCCGGGGCCACCGCCGACGCCGTGCGCAACAAGCTCAAGACGCTGCTGCAGATGGCGATCGTGCTCACCTACGCCGCGAAGGTGCCGGTGGTGAAGATCGGCCGGATGGCCGGGCAGTTCGCCAAGCCCCGATCCAAGGGCACCGAGATCCGCGAGGGCGTGGAGCTGCCCGCCTACCGCGGCGACATGGTCAACGGCCTGGAGTTCACCCCCGAGGCCCGCATCCCCGACCCGTGGCGGCTGCTGCGCGCCTACCACTCCTCCGCGGTGACGCTGAACCTGATCCGCGCCTTCACCAAGGGCGGTTACGCCGACCTGCGCCAGGTGCACGCCTGGAACCAGGACTTCGTGGCCGAGTCCCCGGCGGGCAAGCGCTACGAGCAGCTGGCCCGCGAGATCGACCAGGCGCTGGCGTTCATGCGCGCCTGCGGGGCCGACCCGGAGGAGTTCCACACCGTGGAGTTCTACTCCTCCCACGAGGCGCTCATCCTGGACTACGACCAGGCCCTGACCCGGATCGACTCCCGCACCGGCCTGCCGTACGACGTGTCGGCGCACATGGTCTGGATCGGCGAGCGCACCCGCCAGCTCGACCAGGCGCACGTGGAGTTCTTCGCCGGAATCCGCAACCCGATCGGCGTGAAGCTCGGCCCGACGACCACCCCCGAGGACGCCCTCGCGCTGGTCGAGAAGCTGAACCCGGACAACGAGGCGGGCCGGCTGACCTTCATCACCCGCATGGGCGCCTCGAAGATCCGCGACCACCTGCCCTCGCTGGTGGAGAAGGTCACGGCCAGCGGCGCTCAGGTGGCCTGGATCTGCGACCCGATGCACGGCAACACCTTCGAGGCTCCCAGCGGCCACAAGACCCGCCGCCTGGACGACGTGCTGAACGAGGTGGCCGGCTTCTTCGAGGTGCACCGCGCGCTGGGCACCCACCCCGGCGGCATCCACATCGAGTTCACCGGTGACGACGTCACCGAGTGCGTGGGCGGCGGCCGGGAGATCGTCGAGGACGACCTGGCGCTGCGCTACGAGACCGCCTGCGACCCCCGGCTCAACCGGAGCCAGTCGCTGGATCTCGCCTTCCGCGTCGCCGAGCTCTACCGCTCGGTCTGAGCTGGATTTTCCGGTTCCGTCCGGAGTTTCGGGCTTTCCGAGTCTCACGCGGAAAGCCCGGAGCCCCGGACGGGGCCCGGCCATGGCGCCGGTCTGCCCGGCGCCCCGCCGGCCGCGTCCCCTGCGTGGTTCCGGGCTTAGTTCTGGGCGCCCATCTCGTTGGCGAGCTCGGTGCGGATCGCGTCCATGTCGAGGGCCCGGACCTGCCTGATCAGGTCCTCCAGAGCCGGCTCGGGCAGCGCCCCGGGCTGGGCGAAGACGACGATGCCGTCACGGATGGCCATGACGGTCGGGATCGAGGTGATCTCGAACCCCTGGGACAGCGCCTGCTCGGCCTCAGTGTCGATCTTGCCGAACGTGATGTCCTGGTGCTTCTCGGAGGCCTTCTCGAAGATGGGGCCGAACGTCCGGCACGGCCCGCACCAGGCCGCCCAGAAGTCCAGCAGGACGATCCCCTGATCGGCGATCTCGTTGAAGTTGTCCTCGGTTACCGCGATGGTCGCCACTAGTGGCTCCTCTTTCCTCGACTCTGTACGGCTCGCATAACCCCGTACCCCTGTCGAGCATTCCATCCCCTGCGCCCCCGGCCAAAACGCACGACCTCAGCGCGGGTCCGGCGCGGATTCACGGCACCGGCGGGTGATGGGTGGCGAACCAGGCCACCCACCGGCGCTGCCAGGGCGTCTCGACCGCCCGGGGGTTGTAGTACCTGCGCGTCCACCTGACGGCCAGATGGGACGGCAGGCCCGCCAGGATCGTCATGCAGGAGATGACCGTGCCGGTACGGCCGACGCCGCCCTTGCAGGCGACCTCGACGGCCTCGCCCGAGCGCGCGCGCTCGTACAGGCGGACGATGGCCAGGGCGGTCTCGTTCCAGTCCAGCGGAAGCATGTAGTCGGGCCAGCGGGTCCATTCGTGCGGCCACAGCAGCTTGGCCTCGTGGCGGTCGCGGAGCCGGGACAGCCCGAGATAGAGCGCGAAGTCGGGAACGGGGCCGATGGGGGTCGGGTCGCGCAGTCCGCGGCCGCGGATCCATGTGCCGTCGGGAATCTGAACCGCATTGAGGAGGGAGTCTGCCATGCGGCGATTGTCATTGAATCCGGCCGTCGTGTCTTCACCCGCGCGGGCAGGTGTTCTTCCCGGATTTGTTATGTCCCCCAACGGCAGGGAAACGGGGTGGGGAAGGGGAAGCCCAGCTAGGAGTGGTGATGACTGAGAACATACCGGAGCACGATCCGCATTCGCGCCTTGAGGATGCGGGGATTCCGGACCTTCAGGACGGCACCCCGCAGCAGCAGTGGGCGGTGGACCCGCAGGAGGCTCCGCTCCCCGGTGACCGTCCCATGGCCATGGACGATTTCGGCACCACCGTCGACGAACAGATCCAGGGTGAGTCGCTGGAGGGCCGCGTCCGCCGTGAGGTGCCCGAGGAGCAGGCGATGTTCGGGGTCGATCCCGAGCAGAGGACCGGCCGGATGAGTGACGACAGGGATGACCTGGAGCTGAGTGACTCCGGCCCGGAGTCGCGCGTGACGGAGGAGAGCGGTCTGGGGGTGGGCTCCGACCTCGACACCGGTTTCGAGGAGAGTGACGACCTCGACCCGCCGTGGCTGGCCCAGCCCGAGGAGCCGTCGGGTGCCGTCTGGGACGACCCGCGCCCCGCCGGGCGGCTGGTGGCCCCAGACGAGGGTGCCCATGAGGACGCCGAGCCCGATCTGGTCGCCCGCGAGGTGGGGCCCGACATGGGCGGCTACACGGCCGAGGAGGCCGCCATGCGGGTGGAGCCCGAGTGAGCGACCCGGAGCCCGTGCCGGCCCCGTCGCAGGACCCGTCAGAGGAGAGGAGAACGCGGTGAACCAGAAGGAGCGGGAGAAGGAGAAGGAGAGAGAGCAGCTGAAGGGGACCACGTTCGATCCCGAGCTGCACAACATGGGCGGCGACGTAGGCCCGGCGTCGATCCGCGGGTCCAACGCCAAGCCGGGCGGCGATCCCGACGACGACGCCGCGCCCAAGAGCGGCTGGTCCGAGCCCATGGGGAACATGACCGGCCGCGACGACGAGCGCCCGGAGATCGCCGGCTCGGACGAGAAGTCGGTGGGCGCCAGGACGGACGAGATCGAGGGCCACACCCCGGCCTCGTCCGAGCCGCACCGCATGCCCTTCGACCCGGACGAGTCCGAGGGCGGCCCCGACTACGCCCGGCGGGCCAGGGGCCCGGTGGAGACCGGTCCCGACGACGACGGGCCCCTGCCGGACCGTACGATCCCGGACACCGGGGGGCACGTCGGGGCCGACATGGACTGGAAGGACTCCGACGTCGACGACCCCGACGGGGGGTCCGGCCGGACCGACGAGGGCGACGGCGGCTACCTGCCCGGCGAGGGGACCGGCCGCCCGCCCGTCTGAGCGGGTGCCTTCCCGCCCGACTGGGGACCGACCCGCCTGACCGGAGCCTCGCCCGCCCGGGAGAGGCTCCCGGCCCGGAGAACGACGGACCCGCTCCGCCGCGGAGGCGGAGCGGGTCCTTTGCGTTCACGGCCGCGTGGGCGGCTCGGTCAGCCCCGGCCTCCGGGGATGGTCAGGCCGACGATCACGGGGTCGTGGTCGGAGGAGCGGAACGCGTCGGGCTTGTACAGGCCCGGCGGGTTGAACTCCATGTTGTAGTCCAGCGCCCTGGGCTCGTCGGAGTTGATGTGCCAGATGGTCGCGCTGGTCACCCGCTTGAGCAGCTGCCTGCCGACCAGGGCGTGGTCGAGCTCGCCGACCTGGCCGTCGAACAGGTAGCTGTAGCGCAGCGGGGCGGGGACGAACCTCTTCGTCACGCTGGTCAGGCCGCCGGCCTCCAGGACGTCGATCGGGTCCTCCTCGCCGTAGGCGTTGAGGTCGCCCAGCACCAGCGGGTTGGGCAGGTCCAGGCTCTCGATCAGCCCGAGCGTGGCCTGGGCCTGACGGACGCGCTCACCGTTGTAGCAGCTCTGCCCGTCGCCCTGGTCGGCGTCCGGGCCGGTGGCGTCCTCGTCGCAGCCCTTCGACTTGTAGTGGTTGACCAGGACGGTGAACGGCTGGCCGCCCTGGACGCGACGGAAGGTCTGGATCAGCGGGGGCCGCCGGAAGACCGGGTCCGTCGAGGACTGGGCCGCGCCCACGAGCTGGACCTTGGCCGGCTTGTAGATCATCGCGACGTGGATGAGGTCGGTGCCCGGGTAGGGGTGGGCCAGGGCCGCGTAGGTGCCCGCGCCGACCTCGGCGTTGAGCGCGTCGACCAGGGCCTGCACGGCGGTCTGGCCGTTGTTCTGGACCTCCATCAGGCCGACCACGTCGGCGTCCATGCCCTTGAGCGCGGCGACCAGCTTGGTCAGCTGCCGCTGCTGCTCCTCGGCGTTGCTCGCGCCGCGCGAACCCAGGGTGGTGAACCAGTTCAGGGTGTTGAAGCTGGCCACCGTGACGTTGCCGACCACCGGGAACGGCTTGGACAGGCGCGGGTTGGTGCGCAGGAAGGAGATCGGCTTGGTGGGCTGGAGGCGGTACTTGCCGAACCCGTAGCCCATCACGCCGGTGACGCCGAGGGTGGTGTCGCCCAGCCGGACCACGCGCGGGTCGGTGTGCGGGGTGACCGGCGGGTTCTCCACGCCCGAGCCGTCGTCCACCAGGAGCGTACGGCGGGCGTTCAGGTCGGCCTCCACGCCGGGACGGTCGGTCGGCTGGTAGATCCGGCCCTCGGAGGAGAGGTTGATCTCGCCGTAGCGGGCCAGGTTGTAGTGGTCGCTGACGCTCAGCACCTCGGGGAAGGTGACGAGCATGCTCTCGACCGGCTCGAAGGTCTTCCCCTCGGCGCGCGGCAGGCTCTGCTTCACCGGAGCGATCGTGCCGGTGCCGCAGACGTCCACGGCGGTGACCGAGGTCAGCTCGGTCCAGCCGTTGAACTCCACGACCCTGCCGGTGACCAGGACCCGGTCACCGGCCTTGACGTCCTTGAAGGAGGCCCGGGCGAAGGCGAACAGCCCGTCGGAGGTGGCGGGGTCGGCGTCGGGCGTCGGGTCCTGCAGGAAGAACCCGCTGAGCTGGTTCGTCTCCTGGAAGTCGGCGGTCACCACGCCCTCGACGCGGACGGTCCGGCCGGCCAGCGGGCTGGCGTCGCCGCTGCCCTGGACCTGGGCGATCTGGTGGGTGACCGGGGTCTCGCACGGCGCGGTCGTCGGCGTCGGGGTCGGCGTCACCGTCGGGGTGACGGTCGGCGTGGGCGTCGGCGTGGGCTCGACGTCGCCGCACGGCGCCGCGGCGGTGGCCCGGTTGCGGGGCGCCGGGGCGCCGGCCTCGATGTCGGAGCCGTTGACGTCGGTGTCGGTGCAGCCGCCGGCCTTGCGCAGGCCCGCGGTGGTGTTCGACAGGCCGGGGGCCGCGGTGCCCTCGAAGTAGTTCGCGGTGCCGTAGCCCACGAGGTCGGCGATGAGCGCGGTCTGCTCGGGGGTGCAGGGCAGGGAGCCGCCGTTGCAGGCCAGTCCCTCTGCCGAGCGGACCAGGGCGACCTTGCCCGCGCTGCCGCTCATGTTGGCCGTGCCGGTGGTGTCGGGCGCGGGCAGCGCGGCGCCGTTGGCGCCGCCGGCGAGCTGGACGAGGTGGTACTGACCGGGCGCGAGGGTGCCGGACAGGGCGACCGCGTTGGCGCTGAAGGGGCCGGTGCCGGTGGCGCTGGCGTACTGGACGGACCAGCCGTCCAGGGTCACGGGCGCGGAGCTCCGGTTGAACAGTTCCACGAAGTCGTTGGCGAAGGTGGCGCCGCTGTTGCCGCCGCCGCCGTAGACCTGGCTGACGACGACGGAGCCCGGCTCGGCCAGGGCCGGGGTCGTGGTGAGGGTCGCGACGCCGGCGGCGGTGACGCCGACGGCCGCGAGGGCGGCGAACGCCCGGGATAAAGCACGCATAGCAGGAGCGTAGAGCCCCACGGATCCTCTTACGTTCCCCTATATATGGACGGAAGGTGAAATCGGGAAATCTTGACACTTCATGTCGATGAGCACACGCCAACGCTGGCTGCCCTTGACGTAGCTCCGGATCTCGGAGGTATCGCCCGCCCCTCCCCGGGGGTATCACTGGGACATGAGACCCCTCGACATGGGCTGGGTCGTCTGCGCCGCCTCCCCCGAATGCACCGGGTCGGCGCGGCAGCCGTACGGGCGCTGCCTGGCCCATCTGGAGCGTGACGAGCTCGACGATGTCGTGCGCGGCCTGGCTCCCGGGTCCCCCGTCGACCTGCGGGGCACCGTCGTCAGCGAGGCCCTGCTGGAGCAGGTCCTGACCGCCACCCGGCGCACCCTGGGCAGGGCCCGGTTCGACCGGGCCGTCTTCCCCGACGAGGCCCGCTTCGGGGCCGTCCTGTTCGGCGGCGACGCCTCCTTCGACCACGCGGCCTTCCATCGCCTGGCCTCCTTCTACGACGCCCGCTTCACCGGCAACGTCTCCTTCGGGGAGGTCAGGTTCGCCAGGGAGCTGTCCCTGCACGGCGTCGCGGTGACCGGGCACGCGGCCCTGGACCGGGTGGTCGCCGGCGGCGACGCGCTGTTCGGCTCGGCCCGCTTCGGCCGCACCTCCTCCTTCCGCCACGCCGAGTTCCGGGGGTTCACCAGCTTCGACGGCGCGCTGTTCGCGGGTGACGCGGGCTTCCGGGGCTGCCGGTTCGGCCGTACGGTCTCCTTCCACAAGGCCCGCTTCGACGGGCTGGCCGGGTTCGAGGCGGTGCGGTTCTCGGCCAGGACCTATCTGACTCCGGCCGTGACCGGGCGGCGCCTGACCCTGGCCGGGGCCCGGGCGAGCGGCGCCCTGGAGCTGTCGGCCGCGGGCTGCCCGGTGGACCTGCGGCGGCTGCACGCCTCCGGGGAGCTCACCGTCCGGCTGCAGGACGCGGAGGTCGACCTGGAGGAGGCCACGCTGCGCGGCCCGGCCGCCGTCATCGGGCGGGGCGCCGCCCGGGTGGTCTCGCTGCGCGGCGTCGAGGCCGAGTCCCTGGAGCTGACCCGCCTGGACCTCACCGCCTGCCGCTTCGCCGGGCTCCCGCGCCCCGACCGGGTCCGCCTGACCGGGTGCGCGTTCGCCGCCCCCCGGGGCCTGCGGTTCCCGCCGAAGTGGCCGCTTCTGCGCTGGTGGCCCGGGCGGCGGCGGGCCGCCGGGGAGCATCCCTGGCACGAGTGGTCCTCGCCGCCCGCCGATCCCCCCACCGATCCGCCCGCCGACCCGCCCTCCTCCGGACCCCCGGCGCACTTGGCGGGATGACCGGCCTCCGGGTCTTCTCAGGGAGGTCCCCGATGCGGGGCCCGCGGGCATCGGCCAGGATGGGGTTGCCCGGCGTCCCGCGACGGGGCCGCACCCCTGGAGGACGGGACCGCACCCCTGGAGAGACAATGACGAGCACCGGAGTCATCGACGACTACGTCACCGGGCTCAGCCGTGCGCTCAGGGGACCCAGGGGCCCCAAGCTCGACCTGGTGACCGAGGCCCGCGACAGCCTGTTCGACGCCGCCGAGGCCCTGGAGTGCGACGGCCTGGACCGGGCCGAGGCCGAGCGCGTCGCGGTGCGGGAGTTCGGCACGATCGAGGAGATCGCGCCGGGATACCAGGAGGAGTTGTCCGTCTCGGCGGGCCGCAGGCTGGCCATCCTGCTCTTCGTCGCCGTGCCGATCACCGCGATCATGTGGAACACGATCTGGCAGATCTTCCCGACGAACGTCGTCTCCTACACGGCCGCGCCGCACTGGTTCATCCCGGTGGCGCGCGCGGTGGACGGCCTGCAGATCGTCATCGGCGCGATCGGCGCGATGGCGCTGCTGGCACTGGGCCGGGGCAGGCGCAGGATCCGGCGGCCCGAGCGGGTGACCCGGGCGCTGGCGGTGTTCGTCTGGGCCATGGTGCCGGTCATGTTCGTGCTGTGCAGCGCCCTGATGTACGGCTCGAACGGCCCGGTCGGCTTCTCCGACTACCCTCCCGGCCTGGTCGCCACCGCGGTGAGCTACGGCCTGTGGGCTCTGAAGGTCGCTCTGGCCACGCGGTGCATCGGCGTCACCCGGCACCGGGCGCCGGCCGTGACCCGTCCGTCCTGACCTCCTCGGCCGGTCGCCTCCGCGCGGGGGCCGCCATCGGGCTCTCCCGGCCGTGATCGCGGCCGGCGCGTCTCCGCTCCCCGCCTGGCCGGGGCGGTCGGCGGTTTTCCTCCGGAAACCCGGGGCAGGGCGGGTGGCCCGACGACCGAGGAGGCCACCATGGTCGCAAAACGAAGCATCGCCGTCGCCGCGCTCGCCGCGGCGGGCGTCGTCGCCGTCCGCAGGGCGCGTGCGCATTCCGGGCTCAGGCCCGGTCCCGCGGAGTGGTTCGCCGTCACCGTGGCGTGCGATCCCGCGGAGCTGTCCGCGGCGAACCGGCCGGACGCGCTGGCGGAGCTGGCCGAGCACCACGAGGTGCGGATCACTCCGGCGCCCGGCGGCCGGGGCACCGAGCTCGCCGTGCGCTCGGCGGACGGATCGGTCCGCGAGCGGGTCAGGGCGATCAAGCAACTCCTGGAGACCGGCGAGGTCCTGCGGGTGGAGGGCCAGCCGGAGGGGCACCGTACCGTGCTGGGCCGCGCCGCCCTGCCGGTGACCCGGCAGCTGATGAGGAGGGGCGTGCGATGAAGGCGCTGTGCTGGGCGGGTGTGAACGAGCTGGCGGTCCAGGAGGTCCCGGACCCGGCGATCCTCAACCGGCAGGACGTCGTCGTCCGCGTCGTCGCGAGCTCGACCTGCGGCTCCGACCTGCACCTGCTGGACGGGTACGTGCCCACCATGATGGCCGGGGACGTCATCGGCCACGAGTTCCTGGGCGAGGTGGTGGAGGTCGGCCCCGACGTGCGCGAGCGCCGGGTCGGCGAGCGGGTGGTCGTGTGCTCGATCATCGGCTGCGGGCGCTGCCGCAACTGCCGGGCCGAGATGTGGTCGCTGTGCGACAACAGCAACCCCGACCCCGGGTTCCTGGAGACCCTCAACGGCCACGCGACGGCCGGCATCTTCGGCTACTCCCACGCCATGGGCGGCTTCGCCGGCAGCCACGCCGAGTACATCCGCGTGCCGTACGGCGACGTGAACGCCTTCCCGGTGCCCGAGGGGGTGGCCGACGCCAACGCGGTGTTCGCCTCCGACGCGGTGCCGACCGGATGGATGGGGGCCGACATCGCCGGCATCCGGCCCGGTGACGTGGTGGCCGTCTGGGGCTGCGGCGGGGTCGGTCAGATGGCGATCCGCGCCGCCTACCTGATGGGGGCCGAGCGGGTCATCGCGATCGACCGTTTCCCCGAGCGCCTGACGATGGCCGCCGAGCGCGTGGGCGCCGAGACGCTCGACTACGAGAAGGTCGACGTGCTCGACGCACTGAAGGAGGCCACCGGCGGCCGCGGCCCCGACGTGTGCATCGAGGCCGTCGGGATGGAGGGCCACGGCACCGGCGCGCAGTACGCCTACGACCGGATCAAGCAGGCCACCCGTCTGCAGACCGACCGGGGCCTGCCGCTGCGCCAGGCCATCCACGCCTGCCGCAAGGGCGGCACCGTCTCGGTTCTCGGGGTCTATCTCGGCTTCGTCGACAAATTCCCCATGGGCGCGGTGATGAACAAGGGCCTCACCCTGCGCAGCGGCCAGCAGCACGGGCAGCGCTACATCCCGATGATCCTCGACCGCATGTCGCGCGGCGAGATCGACGCCTCCCACCTGCTGACCCATCCGATGAGCCTGGACGACGGCCCCCGGGGCTACGAGCTGTTCAAGAACAAGGAGGACGGCTGCGTCCGCGCCGTCTTCACTCCCTGACCCCTCCCCCGTCCGCGTTCCCCCATCGGACCCGGAGCCCGCCCGACGCCGGGGCTCCGGGTCCCTTCATGCCGGCGTCCGTGATCCCGCGGGACCCTCATCCGCCCGCGGTCCCCGGGACTCTCATTCGGCGGTGCGCGGCTCCAGCACGCTCGCGATCGTGGTCGCGAACTCCCGCCAGGCCGAGCGCTCTCCGGCCAGCGCCGTACGGCCCGCGGAGGTCAGCCGGTAGGTGCGCCGTTTGCGCCCGCCCACGGTGGCCCACTCGCTCGCCAGGTATCCCGCCTGCTCCAGGCGGCGCAGCGCCGGATAGACCGTGCCCGTCGGCACGTTCAGCACGCCGCCGCTCCGCGCCTGCAGCGCCTCGATGATCGCGTAGCCGTGCAGGGGCTCGGCCTCCAGAACGGAGAGCAGCAGGGCGTCCATGTGCCCTCGGAGCGCGTCGGTGTTCACGTCCCTCACCCTACCTCTCACATAGACAGACTACATGTAGGCGTTCTACATGTAGAGTGTCTATAGATAGGCAGACACAATGATTGAGGTGACGCCATGGACGTGCTCGACCTGGCCCGGTTGCAGTTCGCGGTGACGGGGAGCCTGCACTTCCTGTTCGTCGTGCTGACGCTGGGCCTGGCCCCCCTCGTGGCGATCATGCAGACGCTCTGGACATTCCGCGGCAACCCGGTCCACGAGCGGATGACCCGCTTCTGGGGCCAGATCTATGTGATCAACTACGCGCTGGGCATCATGACCGGCCTGGTGATGGAGTTCCAGTTCGGCCTGAGCTGGAGCGGGCTGTCGCACTACGCCGGGGACGTCTTCGGCGCTCCGCTGGCCATCGAGACCCTGGGGGCGTTCTTCCTCGAGTCCACGTTCCTCGGTCTGTGGATCTTCGGCTGGCACCGGCTGCCCCCGAAGCTCCACCTGGCGTGCATCTGGATCGTCACGCTGACCGCCTACGCCTCGGCGTTCTGGATCATGGCGGCGAACGCCTTCCTGCAGAACCCGGCCGGCGCCGTGGAGCGGGGCGGCCACCTGGAGCTGGTCGACTTCGGCGCGATGCTCACCAACCCCATGCTCGTCTTCGCGCTCCCCCACGTGATCGGCGCGGCCCTGCTCACCGGCGGCTGCGTGGTCATGGGCGCCAGCGCCTACCACCTGTTCCGCAGGACCGCCGAACGGGAGTTCTTCACCAAGTCCCTGCGGCTCGGCGTGGTCGTCGCGGCGATCGGCGCGATGGTCGCGGTCGGCTTCGGCTTCGCGCAGTTCGGCCCGGTCGGGGAGTTCCAGCCGGGCAAGTTCGACGGCGGCGCGCCCCTGGTGATGGCGGGCTTCGGCTTCATGATCCTGATCGGGGAGCTGCTCCAGCTCTTCATCGCGTTCTTCCTGCTGCCCGTCATCTACTGGCTGCCGCGCTGGCGCTGGGTGCACCCGATCGTGATGCTGATCACTCCCCTGCCGTTCGTCGCCGCGATCCTGGGCTGGCTGGCCCGCGAGGTCGGCCGCCAGCCCTGGCTGATCTACGGCAAGCTGACCGTGGCCGACGCGATGTCCCCCGGGCTCACCTCCGGGACGATCACCCTCTCGCTCGTCGCCTTCACCGCCGTGCTCGGCCTGCTCGCGGTGGTCGACTATCTCCTCATCGCCCGCACCGTGCGCCGCGGCCCCGCCGCCGCCACCCTCGGCGTTCCCTCCGGTCCCGGCGGCCCCGCCCCCGAGCGCGCCACCGCGCTGAGCCTGTAAGGAGACATCGATGGACATCCTCTGGTTCGGCGTCTTCGCCGTCCTGGTACTCGGTTACTTCGCCCTGGAGGGCTTCGACATCGGCCTGGGCATGCTCCTGCCGTTCCTCGGCAGGACCCGGGAGGGCCGGGACCGGATCGTGGCCGCCATGGCGCCGTTCGTGCTGGCCAACGAGGTCTGGCTGGTGGCCGTGGCCGGCGTGCTCTTCGGGGCCTACCCGCGCGCCGAGGGCGAGGTCCTGTTCGGCCTCTACCCGCTGGTCGTCGCGCTGCTGGTCTCGTGGATCCTGCGCGACGCCGGACTCTGGTTCCGCCGCCGCCTGGACGGCCGCGCCTGGCGGACGGGCTGGGACTGCATCATCTGCCTGGGGTCGTACGGCCTGGCGTTCGGCTGGGGCGCCGCCCTGGTCGCCCTGGCGAGCGGGATGTCGATCACTCCGCTCGGGCTCGCCGGCGGGGTCGCGGTCGCCGCGGCGCTCGCCTTCCACGGCTGGACCTTCGTCTCCTGGCGGCTGCCCGGCCGGGTGACGGGGGCGCGCCGGGGCGGGAGGGCGCTCCTCGCCTCGGCCTGCGTGGCCGCCGCGCCCGCCGCGGCGCTGCTGGCCGGGGCCGCCCCCTGGATCCTGGACCACACCGCCCCCGCCGATACGCTGAATGTGCTCAGCATCATGATCCTGCCCCTCGCACCGATCATGCTCGCGGGGCAAGTATGGGTGTGGCGCGCGTTCGGCCCCGGACGGGCACCGGAACGCACCCTGTCCTTCTTCTGACCCCTACGGGGACCCCGGACCCCCTAAGGCACGCATGCACAAGGATCTTCTGCGGCTGGCGCGGAGCGAGCGAGCCGTCCGCCGTCACCTGGCCCTCTGCCTGGCCGCCGCGGTCCTCGCCGGACTGCTCGTCCTGGTCCAGGCGGAACTGCTGGCCGGTGTCCTGTCCGGACGGTTCGCCGTCGCCGCCCTGCTCCCGCTGGCCCTGGTCGTCGGGGCCCGGGGGGTGCTCGGCCTGGTCCAGGGCATGGCGGCCGGGCGCACCACGACCGCGGTGAAGTCGGTCCTGCGCCACCGGCTGCTGTCGCGGCTGCGGGACCTGGGCCCGGCCCGGCCGACCTCGCACCGCTCGGGCGAGCTGGTGACGCTGACCGGCCGGGGCCTGGACGCCCTGGACCCCTATCTGAACGGCTATCTCCCCTCGGTCGCGGTGGCGGGCGTCGTCCCGATCGCCGTGCTCGTCCGGCTGCTCACCGCCGACCTGGCCAGCGCGGTGATCGTGCTCGTCACGCTCCCGCTGATCCCGGTCTTCGGCGCGCTGGTCGGCATGCACACCAAGGCCGTCACCGAACGCCAGTGGCGGGCCCTGTCCCGCCTCGGCGGGCACTTCCTCGACGTGGTGCGCGGCCTGCCGACGCTGCGCGCCTTCGGCCGGGCCCGCTACCAGGCGGACGTGATCAGGCGGGTCGCCGACGAGCACCGGGCCGCGACCATGCGCACGCTGCGGGTGGCGTTCCTGTCGTCGCTGGTGCTGGAGCTGGCCGCGTCGCTGTCGCTGGCCCTGGTCGCGGTCCCGATCGGTCTGCGGCTGCTGGGCGGGACGCTGGACCTGTCGACCGCGCTGCTGGTGCTGCTGCTGGCCCCGGAGGCCTACCTGCCGCTGCGGAACATGGGCACCAGGTTCCACGCGGCCATGGAGGGCGTCGCCGCCGCCGACCAGGCGTTCGCCGTACTGGACGCCGAGGGCGAGCCGGCCCCGCGGCCCGCCGCCCACGGGAATGCGTCCTCCGTTTCCCCAGACGGGCCGGAGCGAAGGGCCCCGGAGATCCGGTTGGAGAACGTCACGGTGCGCTATCCCGGCCGCCGGGAGGCGGCGCTGGAGGACGTCTCGCTGGTGATCGCGCCGGGCGAGCGGGTGGCGCTGGTCGGCGAGAGCGGCGCCGGCAAGAGCACCCTGCTGCACCTGCTGCTCGGCTTCCTCACCCCGGAGCACGGCCGGGTGCTGGTCGACGGGGCCCACCTCGCCGCCGGAGCCTGGCGGCCGGCGTTCGTGCCGCAGCGCCCGCACCTGTTCGCCGTCTCGGTGGCCGACAACATCCGGCTGGGCTCCCCCGGCGCGACACCGGAGGAGGTCCGCGCCGCCGCCCGGGCCGCGCACGCGGACGGGTTCGTGGCGGAGCTGCCGGAGGGCTACGACACGGTGCTCGGCGAACGCGGCGCGAACCTGTCGGCCGGACAGCGCCAGCGGGTCGCGCTGGCCCGCGCGTTCTGCCTGCCCGGCGCCGACGCCCTGCTGCTGGACGAGCCGACCGCCCGCCTCGACGGCCGGAGCGAGGCCGCCATCGTCGCCGCGACCCGCGACCTCGCCGAAGGCCGGACGGCGGTGATCGTGGCCCACCGCCCCGCGATGATCGACCTCGCCGACCGGGTGATCAGAATCGCCGACGGCCGGATCGTCTCCGATCGGAGAATCCCCCGGAATCCCCCCGACGACCGGGACCTCTCCACCTCCGGGACCTCTTCCGGCCGGGACCTCCCACAGGCCGGCGCCATATCCGGCCGCCCGGATTCCGAGACCTCTCCCGACCGGCGCATCGCGTACACCGGTACCGCGCCTGACCGTCCCACCGGAGGGACTCCCGGCGCCGGTCGCGATATGTCCGACGCTGACGCGCCGGACATATCGGATATATCTCCCGACGGGTTCGATGACAGCGTTTCCACGGCGCAGGGCGGAGAGTCACGATGAGCCGGACAGGTAAGCGGCTCGCCCTCGCGATGGCGGCCGGGGCGGCGGCGGAGCTGGCCGGGCTGGGGCTGATCGGCTCCGCGGCGTGGCTCATCACCCGGGCGGCCGAGCAGCCGCCGCTGGCGGCGCTGAGCGTGGCGATCGTCGGGGTGCGGGCGTTCGCGACGACCAAGGGGGTCTTCCGGTACGGCGAGCGCCTGGCCGGGCACGACGTCGCGCTCCGCGCCCAGGCGACGACCCGGGAGGAGCTCTACCGGGCGCTGGTCCCGGCGGGCCCGCTGAACCAGCGCGGGGCCGACCTGCTCAGCCGCATGGTCGACGACACCGACGCGGTGCAGGACCTGCTGGTCAGGGGGCTGCTCCCGGCGGTCGCGGCGCTGGTGACCGGGCTCGCGGCGGTGACGCTGGGGCTGTTCCTGCTCCCCGCGGCGGCGCTGGTGCTGCTGGCCGGGCTGCTGGTCGCCGGGGTCGCCCTCCCCTCCGGGGTCGCCGCGATCACGCGGCGCCGGTCCGCGCGGATCGCCCCCGCCCGGGCGGAGCTGGCCGCCCGGGTCGCCGACCTGCTGCACGGCTCGGCCGACCTGGCCGCCTACGGGGCCACCGACCGCGCCCTGGCGGCCTGCGAGGAGGCGGACGCCCGGCTGGCCGTGCTGGAGCGGGGCCAGGCCCGGGTCAACGCGGTGGCCGCCTGCCTGGGGGTGCTCGCCCAGGGACTGACCGTCGTCGGGGTGGTGCTGGTGGCCCAGACGTCGGG
Organism: Paraplanobispora siamensis; assembly: GCF_016863175.1. Lineage (GTDB taxonomy): Bacteria > Actinomycetota > Actinomycetes > Streptosporangiales > Streptosporangiaceae > Planobispora > Planobispora siamensis. The sequence goes on along the minus strand of NZ_BOOJ01000034.1, from coordinate 39,361 downwards.
CGCCGGGACCGTGGCGACCGCCGTACTCGCGCTGACCTCTCTGGTGTCGTTCGAGCCCGTGCTGCCGATGGCCGCGGCGGCCGAGCGGATGACCGGGGTGTCGGCCGCCCTGCGCCGCCTCAGAGAGGTCCGCGCGACCCCTCCCGCCGTCACCGAGCCGGAGCGGCCGGAGCGGGTGCCCGGCGGCCCGCTGACGGTGGAGGTCGAGAACCTGGTCGTCCGCCACAGCCCCGGCCGCCCTCCCGCCCTGAACGGCGTCAGCCTGACCCTCACCCCGGGCAGGCGCGTGGCGATCGTCGGCCCGAGCGGCGCGGGCAAGAGCACCCTCCTGGCGGCCCTGATGCGCCTGGTCGAGCCCGAGTCGGGCACCATCAGACTGCACCCCCTCGCCTCCGGCTCGGACTCCGACGGCCCCCCGCACCGCGCGAAGGCGCGGGAAGCGGGGAGCGACGGCACCTCGCACCACGCAGACGCGCGGGGAGCGGGAAATCGTGAGCCGGGAGTCGATCTGCGGGAGGTTTCCCCGGATGAGGCCCGGCGGGTGATGACGGGGCTGACCCAGGATCCTTACGTGTTCCAGGCCTCCTTCCGGGACAACCTGCGGCTGGCCGGGCCGGAGGCCGGGGAGGAGGAGATGGCCGAGGCCGTACGGCGGGCGCGGTTGGAGACGTGGGTGGAGCGCACCGGGTGGGACACCCCGCTCGGGGAGGACGGGCGGACGGTCTCCGGCGGGCAGCTGCAGCGGCTGGCGCTGGCGCGGGCGCTGCTGAACGACCCGCCCGTGCTGCTGCTGGACGAGCCCGCCGAGGCACTCGACGAGGAGACCGCCGACGCGCTCATGGCCGACCTGCTCGACGCCACCAGGGGGCGGACGACGCTGCTGGTCACGCACCGGCTGCGCGGCCTGGAGGAGGTGGACGAGATCGTCGTGCTGGAGAACGGCGTGGTCGTCCAGCGGGGAACCCACGACGAGCTGGTGGAGGTCCCCGGTTACTACCGGGACCTGTGGCGCTCGGAGGCGCTGGTCTCCCGGCGGTGATCACGACCGGCCGCACGCCTCGGGGCAGAACCTGACCTCGGGGTGGCTCGGCGACGGCCCCTCCAGCAGGGGCTGCCGCTGCGACTTCAGGTGCCGGTCGAGGAAGGCGGCCACGTAGGTGCGGGTGAGCTCGGCGGCGCGCGCCGCGTCCAGGGCGCCGTAGGGGGGCTCCACGCCGAGGACGCCCATCAGCAGCGGGCCGTCGGTGAAGGACTGGTGGTCCGCGCCCGTCAGCACGATCCAGCGCTTCCACCCGGTCAGCAGCTTCCAGTCGCGGTCCCAGGAGGTGTCGCGTCCGCCGGGGACGTGCTGCGGCGCGCCGATGAACATGAACGGCCGGGAGAAGCCCTCGGGGATGCGGGCGTAGGTGGTGCCGTCCATGTCGATCCCGGCGCGCACGCGCGAGTCCTCCACCATGGCCGCCATCGCGCCGGCCCCGCCGATCGACTGACCGACCATCGCGATCCGGGAGCGGTCGATCCGGCCGGAGCCGTCCCATTCCGACGGCAGCCGGTCGAGCACGAAGGAGACGTCGGCCGCCCGGCCCCGGACCACGCCCGTGCCGAAGCCCGGGTCGCTGTCGCTGTCGCACGCGATGCACTCCGCGACGCGCCCGCCGGGGAGGGTCGTGACGTAGCTCTCGTAGGGATGGTCGATCCCGGCCACGACGTATCCCCGGCTGGCCAGGTCCTCGGCCAGGGACGTGAGGGTGCTCACCGGCTTGGTGAAACCGGGTGAGAGCACCACCAGCGGGAGCTTCCGCCCCGCGGGCCCGGCGTCCTCGACGGCGTTGGTGCGCGTCCTGCTCAGCGTGTCGGGCGGCACGCCGGTGATCCTGGCGCCTTTCAGGAGGAGCTCCGACTCCTTCGGCGTCATGTACGGCGCCCGCCGCCCTTCGCGCCGCTCGGCCGGGTACCACAGGGTGACCTTGAGCTCCCGGGCGTCGGCGTCGAGGTTCCAGGGGTCGGGGCGGGAGGTGTCCTTCAGGTACAGGGCGGTGGTGCCGACCGGATGGGGGCCGGTGGGGGCGGGCAGGGTGACGGGTCCGGTCGGCGTGGCCGCCACACCGGCGGGCCGGGGCGGGGTGGGCGCGGAGCAGGCGGACGCGGCGAGGACGGCCAGTCCCGCGGCGACTGCCAGGAGCTGTCTCATCGGGAGGTCCATTCACTCGTGCAGCAAGGTCAGGGCCTTGGCCAGCGCGGGGTCGCGCCCGGCGGCAGCGTCCTCGGGGGTCGGGGGCACGTGGTGGTCGGGTGGTACGCCGATCCGGTCGATCACCTCTCGGTCGGGCCCGAGGTGGTGCTGGGACGGGAAGCTCAGCAGGGTGTTGTTGCTCAGCAGGTACGACTGCGCCGGGCCGGAGACGACTCCGGCGGTTCTGGTGCCGACCAGCAGGCCCAGGCGCAGGTCCTTGACCGCGGAGCTGAAGTGCTCGCAGGCCGAGGCGCAGCCGCGGTCGGTGAGCACCACCAGCGGCAGGCCGAGCAGCTCGACGGTGTCGTCGGTCCGCATGGTCTCGCACTCGCCGTCCACGGTGCACTGGTAGGCGGTGACCTTGCCGTGGGCGAACGCGCTCACCAGCCGGGTCGCCTCCGTGGGGCTGCCGCCGCCGTTGCCGCGCAGGTCCAGCACGACGCCGGACAGCGTCCGGCCGGTGCGCAGCCTGGAGACGGCCTTGAAAACCCTGGTCGCCGCGTCGGAGGCGAACCCGCGCAGCCGTACATAGGCGATGTCGTCTTCCAGCAGCTCCGATCGCACCACCTGCAGGGCTGCCGGATCCTGCGGGTAGAGGCCGGGCTTGAGCGTCACGGTCCAGCGGTGGCCGGTGCTCTGCCGCAGGAGCCGCAGCCGGGCCGGGCGCGCCTCGGGGTATCGCGGGTAGAGGGCGGCGATCGCGGGGGTGGGCTCGCCGTCGACGAAGGGCGCCGATCCGTTGATCGACTCGATGAGGTCACCCGGGCGCAGCCCGGCGGCCTGGGCGGCGCCGCCCTGCACGGCGGTGACGAACAGCGGGGCTACGGCGGTGCCGGGGTTGGCGTCCACCTGCGGGCCGTTGACGTTCGCCTGGAGGCCCAGGCCGTAGCCGTCGCCGTCGTAGTAGCCGGGCGGCCGTTCGACGTCGTGCGCCCAGCGGGCGTGGTTGTCACCGAGACTGGCCACGACGGCCTCGAGGGTGACGACGGCCAGCTGGTCGCGCAGGTCGGGGACCTGGTCGACGGTCCTGCGGTAGGCGGCCTCGAAGGCGGTCCAGTCGGCTCTGCGGTCACCGGTCAGCGCCGGCATGGTCGCCTCGGGCACGTCGCGCCCGTTGCGGTTGAGCTCCTGCGTCAGGGCGGTGAATCCGGCCGTCAGCAGCGAGCGGGCATCCAGTGTGGCGCCGCTGTAGTAGCGGTCGAGGATGCAGAAGTAGGCCTGCCCGATGACGTCGATCGTGGTGGGCGTCTCCGCCCCGGGGGCCCCCGAAGGCCGCGCGCAGGCCGTACCGGCCGCCGCGCTCGCCTGGCTGCGCGGCGGCGTCGGCGAGGTGCAGGCCGCGGCCAGGAGCAGGGCGAGCCCGGCCGCCGCAGTCCTGGCGGCCTTCATGACAGGCGCCTTCTGATCCACCGGAAGCAGAACCACGTGAGGCCGGCGGTGAACGCGGCGTAGATCCCGGTCTCGATCCACTGCAGGGGCCAGAAGCGCTCGAGGGGCTGGTAGGTCGCCTTCTGCCGGTAGCCGAGCCGGTTGACCTCGGCCGGGCAGCCGTCCGGTGGCCCCGCCGCCGGTGCGCAGGCTCCCGACGTGGTGGAGACCCCCTCGACGCGGCCGTCCTGGCCGCTGGCGGCGATCGTGCGTCCGGACGGATCGACCAGTTCGCTGGACAGGACCCAGGCGCCCGTGTGCCCGGGGATCGCCGCATCTATGCGGATGTCGAAGGTGCCGTCGCGGTTGATACCGAAGCCGTCCGTGTTCTCCCGGCCGAGCTCGAAGGCCGAGGTGACCGGGGGGATCAGGTGGGGCCGGACCAGCAGCGGCATGGCGATCTGGACGGCGGCGAAGAGGACCAGGGTGAGGGCCATCGCGGGCAGGGTGCGGCGTACCAGCATGCCCACGGTCACCCCGAGGGCGAAGGCGAAGGCCGCGTACCCCAGCGGAGCGATCCCGCGCGCGCTGAACACCAGGGGGTCCATCAGCGCGAAGCCGGGCGGGGCGGACTGGTCCAGCGGGCCGGACCACCAGGTCACCGCGATGCCGCTCACTCCCGCGGCGGCGACGGCGAGCAGGCCGGCGAACCCGAGCTTGACCGCCAGCCACCGGGTCCTGGTGATGCTCTGGTTCCACACCAGCAGGTGCGTGCCGGCCTCCAGTTCCCTGGTGATCATCGGCGCCCCCCAGAAGAGCCCGATCATGGCGGGCAGCACCAGCACGACGAGGATGCTGGCCATGAAGGGGATCTGGTAGTCGTCGAACAACTGGTCGTAGAAGCCCGCGCACTCCTCGCCCCGCGTGCAGGAGGCGATCCCGCTGGAGTAGTCGGCGGCCAGCTGTGAGCCGGTCAGGGCCAGGACGGCGACGAGCATCACCAGCAGGGCCGCCGTCATCGTGGCCGAACCGCGGAGCTGGCGCCAGGTCAGCCAGATCATCGCTGCACCTCCAGGGCGACGCGCCGGCTCTCGGCGGGGCGCTTTTCCATGTAGGCCAGGACGAGGTCCTCCAGGCTGAGCTGACCGACCGTCCAGGCGGGGTCGTGGATCGAGGCGTCGGTGCGGATCACGTACGTGCTCTGCCGGTCGGTGTGGCGCGCGGAGACCACGTGCTGGCCTGCGGGGAGCCGGTCGGGGTCGCGGCGCGGGCCGGTGAGCCGGTAGTGGGTGGCCAGCAGCCTTTCGGTCTCCGCGGCGACCGGTACGCGCGAGCCGACGAGCACGATCAGGAAGTCGCAGACCCGTTCCAGGTCGGAGACCAGGTGGGAGGAGAGCACGACGCTGAGCTCGTGCTCGGCGACGGCCTCCATCAGTCCCTGCAGGAACTCGCGGCGGGCCAGCGGATCGAGCGAGGCCACCGGCTCGTCCAGGATCAGCAGCTCGGGCCGCTTGGCCAGGCCCAGGGTCAGGGCGAGCTGGGCGCGTTGACCGCCCGACAGCCTGCCCGCCCGCTGGGCGGGGGCCAGGCCGATCCGCGCGATGCGCTCCCGCGCCATGGCGTCGTCCCAGCGGGGGTTGAGCCGGGCTCCCAGCCGCAGGTGTTCGGCGACGGTCAGCCCCGCGTAGACGGGGGTGTCCTGGGCGACGAACCCGACCTTGGCCAGCTGTGCGGGCGAGCCCCCGGGCCGCCCGCCCAGCACGGTGATGTCACCGGCCGTCGGTTCGAGCTGGCCGGCGGCCAGCTTCAGCAGCGTGGTCTTGCCGGCTCCGTTGGGACCCACCAGCCCGACGACGTGGCCCGCCGGGATGTCGATGGTGCACTCGCGCAGCGCCCAGCGCCTGCCGTACCTCTTGCCCAGTCCCTGGGCCCGTAAGACGGAAGTCACGCTATGTCCTCCTGAGCGGTGGTCCGAAAGGTGGTCATGAAGAGGGCCTCGATGCTCTCCTCGTCGAGCCCGGCCCGGCGGGCCTTGGTCAGCCAGCGCCGCAGCTCCAGCCGGAGCGGGCCGTGCGCGGCCAGCGAGGTGTCGGTGAGCGTCGCCGTCACGAACGTCCCCACCCCCGGCCGGGCGGCGACCAGGCCCTCGTGCTCGAGTTCCCGGTAGGCCTTCAGAACGGTGTTGGGGTTGATCGCCAGTTGCGCGACGACCTCCTTGACGGTCGGCAGCTGATCGCCCTCACGCAGCAGGCCGAGCCGGAGCGCGTGCCGTACCTGCTGGACCAGCTGCAGGTACGGCGAGACTCCGGTCCTCGCATCCAGATGGAACTCGATCACCGGTTCCTCCATTTATCTAATGTCCTAGCACTTTAGATACTTCCATATATGGAGCCGGTAAAGAAACCGGAGACGCCGAACCCTTGAGTTGGCACCGCAGTGTGGTTTACAGTTCAAACCAGAGGTTTGCGATGCAAACTCCTTTGAGTCTTCAAGAGGAACGCATGAACAACGACGATCAGGCACTGAGCCCGGAGGAGATGCTCCGGCTGATCGAGCAGCAGGAGACGGAGACGGTGAGCCGGCTCACGCCCAACCCGGTCCCCCACTACCTGGCGTGGGGTGTGGCCTGGTTCGTCGGGTTCGGCGCCCTCTTCCTGCGCAACGGCCTGTCCGGCAGGCCGTACGTCGAGATCCCCCTCGGGGTCGCGTTGGCGCTGCTGTTCGGGCTGATGACGCTGGCCATGCTGATCAGCGCGATGACGATGTGGCAGCTGGGCAGCCCCGTGCGGGGCGCGTCCCAGCAGCGCGGCACGATGTACGGCTTCTCCTGGTTCTTCGGCTTCTCCGCCATGTGGGTGATCGGCGTCCGGTTCGGCCAGAGCCTGCCCGGCCCGGAGCAGAGCCTGCTGTGGTCGAGCCTGTCGATGATGGTCGTCGCGATCCTGTACATGGCGGGCGGGGCCGTCTGGCTGACCCGGTGGCTGTTCGTCTTCGGCGCGGTGGTCGCGGTGCTCAACACGATCGGCACCGCCGCCGGTCCGGGCTGGCACGCCCTGCTGATATCGGTGGGCGCCGGAGGCGGGTCCATCGTCACCGGGCTCATGCTGCACCGGAGGCTCCGCCGGTGACCCCCGAACTCGACCCGGTGATCCACGCCCAGGCCCGGCTGCGGGTGGTCGCCACGCTCAACACCCTGGCCGATGGCGACCAGATCACCTTCCCCGGGCTGAAGGACCTCCTCGGGATGACGGCGGGCAACCTCTCGGTGCACCTGAGCAAGCTGGAGGAGGCCGGATACGTGGAGATCGTCAAGACCCACAGGGGCCGCACCCCCGTCACCTACGTCGCACTCACCCACCGGGGCCGCGCCGCCTTCGAGGGCTACACCACGGCGATCCGCGAACTGCTGGACACGGCCAGGGCGCCGGCGTCCGAAGAGACCTGACCCCCTTCCGAGAAAGGAAGACCCTTCCGATGGCGGAATCCACCACCGGGTCCACGACGACCTCGATCACGACGACTACCACCTCCCTCGGCCCGGCAGCGGGAACCGCCTCCGGAACGGGAACGGAGGAACGGACCGGTACCCTGGCCCGCGCCGTCGAGGTCACCCGCCGCTACGGGGACGTGCTGGCGTTGGACGGCGTCTCCCTCGACATCCACGCCGGCGAGCTGGTCGGCCTGCTCGGGCCGAACGGCGCGGGCAAGTCCACCCTGATCAACCTGTTCGTCGGACTGCGCAGGCCCACCTCGGGCCGGATGGAGCTGTTCGGCGGCTCCCCCGCCGACGCCGTACGGCGGCGCGGCATCGGCGTCACCCCGCAGGAGACGGGGCTCCCTCCGACGCTGCGGGTCCGCGAGGTCGTCGACTTCACCGCCGCCCACTACCCGCGCAGCATCGAGCGGGGGGCGCTGCTGGAGCGCTTCGGGCTGTCCGGGCTGGAGCGCCGCCAGATCGGCGGGCTGTCCGGCGGGCAGAAGCGGCGCCTGGCCGTGGCGCTGGCCTTCGTCGGCGATCCCCGGCTGGTCTTCCTCGACGAGCCGACCACCGGCCTGGACGTCGAGGCCCGCCGCGGGCTGTGGGACGCCATCAGGGACTTCCACGCCGAGGGCGGGACCGTGGTGCTCACCAGCCACTATCTGGAGGAGATCGAAGCGCTTGCCGAGCGGGTCGTGGTCATCGGGCACGGCCGGGTCCTGGCCGACGGCCCGATCGCGGAGGTGCAGGGCATCGCGGGCGTGCGCCGCGTCGCCCTGACCGGCGGGGACCTGCCCGAGCTGCCCGGCGTCCTGCGCACGGAGCGTGAGGGCGACCGCGTCCACCTGCTCACCACCGACGCCGACGCCCTGGTCCGCCGGCTCGTCCGGGCCGACGTGCCCTTCTCCGACCTGGAGATCCGCCCCACCTCCCTGGAGGAGGCGTTCCTCACCATCACCGCCCGCGCGCCCCGGGACGCCTGAGCCCCGAGACGGCCCGCAGCCCCCGTACGAGAGGACCATCCCCCGTGTCGCTTCTGCTGACCCACACCCGATATCAGTTCCTGGAGACCGTCCGCGTGCCGATCGCGGTCATCGGGAACGGCTTCTTCCCCGCCGCCTCGATGCTCTTCTTCGTGGTGCCCTTCGCCGGCGACGACCCCGTCGGGGCGACGCTGGCCACCGCGTCGATGATGGTCTTCGCGGTGATGTCCAGCGGCCTGTTCACCCACGGCCTGGGGGTCTCCGAGGACCGCTCCCAGCCGTGGGACCCCTACACCCGCACCCTCCCGGCCGGGCCCTGGCCGCGGTTCGGGGCCAGGATCCTCAACGCGCTGGCCATGACGCTCATCGGACTCGTGCCGGTGCTGATCGTGGCCGCGCTGTTCACCGAGGCCACCGTGACGCCCCCGCGGTTCCTGCTGGCCTTCCTCGCCCTGCTGGTCGCCTCGGCCCCGTTCCAGCTCCTGGGACTGTTCATCGGCTACGCCATGCCGCCCAAGGCCGCGATCGCGGTGGTGCAGCTGACCCTGTTCCCCATGGCCGTGGGCGGCGGCCTGCTGACGAGCCCGGTGAACCCCCCGGCCTTCATCGACGCGGTGGCGCCGTTCCTGCCCAGCCGGGGCGCGGTGGAGCTGGTCTGGGCGGCGCTGGGCTACGGCACCCCCGACACGCTGACGCTGGTCATGTTCGGTGTCTGGACCGCGGCCGCCGCCGTCCTGGCCGCGTGGGCCTACCGCCGCGACGAGGGCAACCGTTTCTCCTGACGGTCCCGCGCCCGGCGGCGGGCGGGGCTGCGGTGCTCCGGGACTCCGGGGCACTGCCCGCCGCCGGGCGTACAGGCCCGTGGCGGGTCACCGTACGTCGGGCGCCGTCGAACGGGCGTCGGGACCGCTGATCGCCGAAGCGACGCCCGCGTCGAGATCGATTTCGTATCCGGCCGCGTAGGCGCGCCGGTAGGCCTGCTCCCCCAGGGCCTGCCGGGTGCGGCTCTCGCAGTCACGGCGGGTGGCGGTCCATGCGGGGACGCCGGCCTGCTGCCGGCCGACGGTCTCCCAGACCTGGTAGGACAGGCCGAGCAGGTAGGCGGCGTGCCGGGCCTGGCCGACGGCGAGGGCGGCCGGGCCGAGCATGTCCAGGGCCATGGCGACTCCGAGGTTGTCGTGCATGCGGTACTTGGCCCCGAGCGCCGCCTGGGCGTGGGCCTGGGCGACCAGGGGCCGGCCCAGGCCCAGCTCGGCCTGGGCGCGGAAGACGTCGCCGTAGGCACGCAGCCAGCGCTCGCCATGCCGCTCACAGTCCTGACGCACCCGTTCCAGCAGCGTCACGGCCTCCTCGAACCGGCCGGCGATGATGTGGGCGGCGATCGCGGACAGGTGGTACACGAAGTAGGTCAGGGTGATCTCGTCGGGCATGCGCCCCGACAGCTCCCGGGTCAGAGCCGTGGCCTGCTCCTGGTCACCTCGGATCACCGCGGCGCCCAGCAGCAGGGCCTGCCCGGTCTGCAGTCCGCGGGCGTCATCGAGCTTCTCGGCCTGACGCAGGCACTCCTCGGCCCGCAGCCTTCCGACCTCGCCGTCCCCCTGGGTCGTCGTGAGCAGGCTCGCGGTCGCCAGCGCCCGGACGCGCGCCCGGCTCGCACCGGTGTCGGCGGCCAGCGCCCGCTCCAGGTAGTACCGGCCCTCCTGCACATGGCCGCAGCCGTACCACACGAACCACAGCACGCCCGCCAGCTCCGCCGCGCAATGGTCGTCGGGGATGGTCAGGGCGAACTCCAGGGCGGCGCGCAGGTTGTCCAGCTCGGCGCTCATCCGGTCGAACCAGGCGAGTTGGTCGGGACCGAACCAGGCGGCCTCGCCCTCGGCGGCCAGCGCCCGGTAGTGGTCGCGGTGCCGGCACCGCAGCTCGTGCTCCTGCCCCAGGTGCGCCAGCCAGAAGGCGCCGTACTCGCGCACCGTGTCCAGCATCCTGTAGCGCTCCCCGTCACCGGTCGGCACCCAGGTCAGGATGGACTTGTCGGTCAGGGCGGCCAGCAGCGCCGGGATCCGGTCGGCGGGCAGGTCTGCGTCGGCGCACACCCGCGTCGCCGCGGCCGGGCCGAAGGATCCGGCGAACACCGAGGCCCGGGCCCACAGCAGGCGCTCGGCCGGGCTGCACCACTGGTGGCTCCAGCCGATCGCGGTGCGCAGGCCCTGATGCCAGGGCGGGTCGGCGGAGTAGCCGGCCTCACCGGCGTCCAGCACCGCGAAACGGTCCCCCAGCCGCGTGGCCAGTTGCTGCGGCGACCACTCGCCCAGCCGGGCGGCGGCCAGCTCGATGGCCAGTGGCAGCCCTTCCAGCCGACGGCAGATGCGCACCACGGCCTGCCGGTTGTCCTCGGTGACGGCGAAACCGGGCGCCACGGCGGCGGCCCGCTCGACCAGCAGCGCCACCGCGTCCGCGTCCCCGTCCGCGGTGGCGGGGACCGGCAGCGGTTCCAGGAGGAAGACCTCCTCGGACGGGACGCCCAGCACCCGGCGGCTGGTGGCCAGGATGTGCAGACCCGGCGCGGCGGCCAGCAACCGCTCGGCGACCTCCGCGCACGCCTCGGCCAGGTGCTCGCAGGTGTCCCACACCAGCAGCAGCCGCCGCTCGGCCAGATAGCGGGCCACCACCTCGATCATCGGATCGATGCTCTGGTTCACCAGCAGCAGCGCCTCAGCGATCGCGTACGGCAGCGAGGCGCCCATCTCCAGCGGCGACAGCGTCACCACCCAGGCCCCGTCGGCGAAACCGGGCGTCAGATCGGCGGCGGCCCGCAGCGCCAGGCGGGTCTTGCCCAGCCCGCCCGGCCCGGTCACCGTCACCATCCGGGACCGCTCGCACATGTGCCGCAACCGGTCCAGCTCCGCGCCCCGTCCGATCAGCGTGGTGGCCTCGGCGGGCAGATTGCCCACCGCCCTCCGGTTCACGACCATGATGACCACCTGCCTGGGTTGTTCCGGCGGCTTCCATGGCATCACCGGCACCGGCGGCCCGCAAGCGGAACTACTCCCGGGACGCCGCCGGAACGGTGATCTCCCCCTGCAGCAGGGAGCGGCTGAGCGCGGTCAGCTTGAGATGGTGCGCGCGGGCGTAGTCGCGCATCAGCGCGAAGGCCTGGTCGGGGGTCAGCCGCAGGTGCCCGGCAAGCATGCCCTTGGCCTGCTCGATCAGCACCCGGCTGTTCAGGGCGACCTGCAGCTGCCGGGTGAGGCTCTCGTGGTGGCGCACCGTACGGCGGTGCAACAGGCCGATGGTGGCCGCCTGGGCCAGGTCCTGGGCCTGTTCGACGGCCGGGACGTCCAGCCGGCCCGCGACGGCGCGCAGCAGGCTGAACCCGCCCACGGCCTGCCCCTGCCAGCACAACGGGAAGGCGTGCACCGAGGCGAACCCGGCCGCCAGCGCGACCGGCGCGTAATGCGGCCAGCGCGGGAGGGCGGCCTGCAGGTCCGTACAGCACACCGGTGCGCCGGTCTGGTATGCCTGCAGGCTCGGCCCTTCCTGGTGACGCAGCTGGCTCACCCCCACCATGCGGGCCGACTCGCTGGAGGCGGCCACGATGCTCAGCGGGCCGACCGGGTCGGCCAGGAGCACCACGCATGCGCTCACCCCGGGGACCTCGGCCCCATGACAGGCCAGGTTGTCCAGGTAGTCCATGATGTCGAAGTCTTCGGTCAGAGTGTCAGCCAACTCGACGAAAATCCGACCCACTCGCCGCTCGGGGGGCAATGTCTCCCTCACTCCGTCCACCGCCGCGGAAGCCAATCCTCCCTCCGGCTTCAAGCCTTTCAGAAAAAGTGCCCGCTGAGACGGCGTTAAAGAGTTTCCCCCAGGGAGAGTTGTAGGTGACCCTAACCGAAACGGCCGTTGCGGTCAGCGGAGAGAAGTAAGGCCAGGTGGACCGGGGTGAGAGGGTCGGATTCATTCCAGGACCGGAAAGTTGAATATCCAAGGAATATCCGAGCGGCCCTCCCATCCAGCGGCCGGGGCAGGCGAATGCCGTCACCGGACATGAAGACGCCGCCGGGGTCCGAGTAACCCGGCGGCGCCTCCGCTTGCGGGACTACTGCTCTCCGGTCTTCTCGGTGAGCGTCGCGGTGGCGGTCTCGGTACGGCCGTCGCGGACGTAGGTGAGCGTCACCTGGTCGCCCGGCTTGAGGCTGCGGATCGCGCCGACCACGGTGGCGGAGCCCTCGACCGCGGTGTCGTTGATCTTGGTGATCAGGTCGCCCTGCTTCAGGCCGGCCTGGGCGGCCGGGCTGCCCTCGGTGACCTGCTGGACCAGCGCGCCGCCCGCGTCGCCGACCGCGTCGGCCATGCTCACGCCCAGGAAGGCGTGGGAGACCTTGCCGGTGTCGATGAGCTGCTGGGCGACCTGCCGGGCGGTGTTGATCGGGATGGCGAAGCCGACGCCGATGTTGCCCTCTCCGCCGTTGGTGGCGATGGCGGTGTTGATGCCGATCACCTGTCCGGAGGAGTTGACCAGCGCGCCGCCGGAGTTGCCGGGGTTGATCGCCGCGTCGGTCTGGATGGCCCCGCCGATGGTGGTGGAGGTGCCGCCGCTCTGGCTCTGGTCGCCGCCCCAGCCGGGCGGGAGCTGCTGCTCCTGCCGCTGACCTCCGACGGTCAGCGTGCGGTCGAGGGCGCTGACGATGCCGGAGCTGACCGAGCCCGACAGGCCGAGCGGGCTGCCGATGGCCAGCACGGAGTCGCCGACCTTGAGCTTGTCGCTGTCGCCGAGCGAGGCCTTGGTGAGGCCGGAGACGTTCTCCGCCTTGATGACCGCGAGGTCGGTGGCCGGGTCGGTACCGACGATCTTGGCGGGGGCGGTCTTGCCGTCGCTGAACTTGACGGTGATCTGGGCGCCCTGCCCACCCGCCTCGACGACGTGGTTGTTGGTGAGGATCTGCCCGTCCTCGGACAGGATCACGCCCGAGCCCTCGCTGCCGCCGTTGCCGCTCCTGACCTCGATCGACACGACCGAGGGCTGGACGGCCTCGGCGACGTCGGCGATCGTGGTCACCTGGCCGACCGGGCTGACCACGGGGGCCGAGGAGGAGGTGAGCCTGGCGTCGTCGTCGAAGGCGTTCGCCGCGAAGGCCCCGGCCACCCCGCCACCCACGGCCATGGCGGCCAGCGCGAGCCCGGCGCCCAGCTTCTGCACCGCGCTCAGCCGCATCCGCTGGCCGGGTACGGCGGGCGCCCCCTGCGCCGGGGCCGCGTGCCCGGGGAAGGGCTGCCCTGGGAAGGGCTGCCCGGCGCCGGGCTGTCCGGCCGCGTGCCCGGGAAGGGCGTGCCCGATGACGGGCTGCTCGGCGGTGTGGCCGGGAGCGGCGTGCCCGATGACGGGCTGCTCCGCCGTACGCTCGGCGGACTGCTCGAAGGCGGGCCGCCCGGGGCCGGCCTGCTCCGGAAGCGGGTGAACCAGCGTCGGCTCCGATCCCGCGCTCCGGGACCCCACGTTCTGGGACTCCGCGTTCCGGTCGTCACGGAAGCCCCCGGCCCGGGGCGGCCTCGCGCCGAACTGGCTCCAGCCGTCGTTGTCGGAGACCGGCTCGATCGGAGTGGTCTCCGCGGCCGATGCCGGAGTGATGCCCTGCTCGTTCTTGTCGTCCATGTCATCCCCCATGTCTTACGTCCACCCGTGGACGCCACGGTGACGACCGGTTCCTCCGGTACACACAACGATGCCGGGCACGGCGTAAGAGCTGGTTAAGGGGATGATCGCGATGATCCGCGCCCCCTGACACGGCCTTTATCAGCCGTGGTCAGGGAGCGGCGCGGAAGCCGTACAAAAGCTAAAAAATCATGCTTTCGCGGGCCAGTACTCGTCGCGCAGGAGGCGCTTGTAGAGCTTGCCGGTGGGGTGGCGGGGCAGCTCCTCGCGGAAGTCCACGGACTTGGGGCACTTGTACGGCGCGAGCTGGGACAGACAGTACTCGATCAGCTCGGCCTCCAGCTCCGGGCCGGCCTCGTCCATGGAGAGCGGCTGGACGACGGCCTTGACCTGCTCGCCCATCTCCTCGTCCGGGACGCCGAAGACCGCCACGTCGGCCACCTTGGGGTGGACCGAGAGCACGTTCTCGGCCTCCTGCGGATAGACGTTCACCCCGCCGGAGATGATCATGTAGGAGCGGCGGTCGGTGAGGTAGAGGAAGCCCTCCTCGTCGACGTAGCCGATGTCGCCCAGGGTCGTCCACCCGCGCCCCTGCGGGTCCTGGGAGGCCTTCGTCTTGTCCTCGTCGCCGTGGTAGACGAACCGGGGCCCGTCGGAGAAGTAGACCGTGCCGTGCTCGCGCGGCGGCAGCTCGTTGCCGTCCTCGTCGCAGATGTGCACGACGCCCAGCAGGGGGCGGCCGACCGTGCCCTTGTGCTTGAGCCAGTCCTCGGAGCCGATGTACAGGAAGCCGTTGCCCTCGGTCCCGGCGTAGTACTCGTGGATGATCGGGCCCCACCAGTCGATCATCTGTTCCTTGACCGGGACCGGGCAGGGCGCCGCGGCGTGGATCGCGGAGGTCAGCGAGGACAGGTCGTACTTCGCGCGGGTCTCCTCCGGCAGCTTGAGCATCTTGATGAACATGGTCGGCACCCACTGCGAGTGCGTCACGCCGTACCTCTCGATGAGCGCGAGCGCCTGCTCGGGGTCGAAGCGCTCCATCACCACGATGGTCGCGCCGATCCGCTGGAAGCTCATGCAGTAGCGCAGCGGCGCGGCGTGGTACAGCGGCGCCGGGGACAGGTAGACGCTGTCGGCCGACGGCGCGAACAGGAACTGGATGAGCTGCAGCAGCGGGCCCGGCTCGTCGAGCGGGACCTTGGACAGGGCGGGCTTGACGCCCTTGGGCCGGCCGGTGGTGCCGGAGGAGTAGAGCATGTCCGCGCCCTGGCACTCGTCCTCGATCGGCGTGGCCGGGTGGGCGGCGACCGCCTCCTCGTAGGAGTCGAAGCCGGGGGCGACGCCGTCCAGCATGAGCCGGCGTTCGACCCGGGGGGTGGCCTCGGTGATGGAGGTCGCGACGTCGGCGAGCTTGGCCGAGGAGATGAATATCCGGGCCTCGCAGTTGTCCACGATGTAGGCCAGCTCGTCGGTCTTCAGCCGCGAGCTGATCGCGGTGTAGTACAGGCCCGAGCGGTGCGCCGCCCAGGCCACCGCCAGGAACAGCGGATGGTTCTCCAGCATGAAGGCGATGTGGTCGCCCGGCCGCAGGCCCGCGGCGCGGAACAGGTGGGCGAGACGGTTGGACTCCTCGTCCAGCTCGCGGAAGGTGACGACCCGGCCGGAACCCGCCATGATCACAGCGGGCTTGTCCGGCGAAACTGCTGCGATGGCTCCGGGGTGCATGAAACCGAACGCTACTCGGTTAGCTCTCCGCTGAGAAGTGCCCGCTTACCTCGAGTGACGGCCCCTTCGACGCAGGGCCCCGCTCACACGGCGAGGCCGTGACCTCCGGAGAGATCACGGCCTCATGTGTGGGTGATGGCCTTCTGCCATCGGGACTGTGGATCAGGCCTGGCTGTAGACGTGCTGCCAGCCGCCGAAGTAACCCTTGGGCTCGTGGTGGTTGCCGCGGCTCACCTGAACGGAGATCGACTTGGCGTCCTTACCGCTGAACGAGTAGTACTTCGAGTGCTTGTCGCAGTTCTTGAAGCTCTTGTAGTAGACCGAGTCGTCGAAGTTCACGACCTTGAAGGTCTCCCACGCGCAGCTGAAGCGGTGCTTGCCCCACCACTTGTGGTTGGTGAGCTTGCTGTCGACGGTGAAGGGGTACTCGTGGGCCCACTTCCAGACCTTCTTCTTGTGCCAGGTCTTGACCCACTTGCAGTGCTTCTTGCCGTCCTTCCACCAGCACTTCTTGACGACCTTGTAGTACTTCTTCCAGTACCACTGCTTGTACGACTTCTTGTGGACGGTGACCTCGCCCTCGGCCTCCGACTTGTGGTTGGAGGAGAAGTACGGGCCCCAGGAGTCGTGGAAGTAGGGGTCCGTGGCCGTGGAGGTGGTGGCAGCGGGGGCCGTCGCGGCGTTGGCTGCGACGGGGGCTCCTATGGCGAGGAGAGCGGCCACACCGGCACCGGCCAGGATACGGGTGACGAATCGCATCTGAGGGGTCCTCTCGGGAATGAGGATTTTTGAACGCTCCCGTTGTAGATCCCGGCGATTGCCACTCACTTACAACTTGCTTAAATGGCGAGGTCACCATCATGATCCGATAAAAGAACTTTCCCGATCCCCCTCGGGGAGATCGGGAAAGTCATCGGCACGGGCGACCGCGTCCTACTGCGCGGCGGCGGGAATGACCGAACCGCTGTAGGTGTCCTCGATGAACTTCTTCACCTCGGGACCGGACAGCAGCTTGGCGAGCTTGACCACGCGCGGGTCCTGCTCCTTGCCCGCGGCCACGACCAGGCCGTTGGCGTACGGGTTGCCCTCGGCCTTCTCCAGCACCAGCGAGTCGGTGGCGGGCTTGAGGCCGCTCTCGATGGCGTAGTTGCCGTTGATGACGGCGGCGTCGACGTCCTCCAGCGAACGCGGCAGCTGGGCGGCCTCCAGCGGCTGGAAGGTCAGGTTCTTCGGGTTGCCGGCGACGTCGCGCTCGGTGGCGGCGGTGCCGACGCCCTCCTTCAGGGTGATCACGCCGTTGTCGGCCAGCAGCTTCAGCGCGCGGCCCAGGTTGGTGGCGTCGTTGGGCACGGCCACGGTGGCGCCGTCGGCCAGCTCGGCGGCGGCCTTGATCTTCTTGGAGTACAGGCCCAGCGGCTCCAGGTGCACGTCCTGGACGTAGGTCAGCTTGGTGCCCTTGGAGGTGTTGAAGTCGTCCAGGTACGGCCGGTGCTGGAAGAAGTTGGCGCCGAGCTGGCCGTCGTCGAGCTGGACGTTCGGCTGGACGTAGTCGGTGAACTCGACGATCTCCAGGTTCAGCCCCTCCTTGGCGGCGAGGTTGTCCTTGACGAACTTCAGGATCGCCGCGTGCGGGACGGGGGTGGCGCCGACCTTGAGCACCTCGCCCGCGGCGGGCGTGGCGGCGGCGTCGGTGGCGGTGCCGGACTCGTTCGAGCCGCAGGCGGTCAGCGCCAGGGCCAGTGCGGTGGCGGCGGACGCGATGGCGAAGAACCTGCGCATGGTGCGCACTCCTTTTTCGGATGTGAGAGACCTGGGCCCCGCTCGTGGCAGAGCCAGGGAAGGGAGAAGATCAGTGGCGTGCGAGCCGGCGGGCGATCACGTCGCCCAGGGTCTGCACGAGCTGGACGATGACGATCAGCACGACGACCGTGACGATCATGAGGGTGGTCTCGAAGCGCTGGTAGCCGTACCGGATGGCCAGGTCGCCGAGACCGCCGCCGCCGATCACCCCGGCCATGGCCGAGTAGGAGATCAGCGCGACCACGGTCACGGTCAGCCCCGCGACGAGGCCGGATCGGGCCTCGGGCAGCAGGACCTTGCCGATGATCGTCCAGCGGCCGGCGCCCATGGCCTGGGCCGCCTGTACGGTGTCCCGGCCGACCTCGCGCAGCGCGGTCTCCACCAGCCGGGCGAAGAACGGCGCCGCGCCGAGCGTCAGCGGGACGACGGCGGCGAAGGTGCCGATGGTGGTGCCCACGATCAGCCGGGTCAGCGGGATGACCGCGATCATCAGGACGATGAACGGCAGTGACCGGCCGATGTTGACGATCAGGCCGAGCACCCGGTTGAGCAGCCGGGAGGGCAGCAGCCCGCCCCGGTCGGTGACGACCAGCGCGACGCCGAGCGGCAGGCCGAGCAGTACGGTGAACAGCGTGGACCACAGGACCATCAGGGCGGTCTGCCCGGTGGCCTCCCACAGCAGCGGGTTCATCTCTTCCCACGTCACGGGGCCACCTCCACCAGCAGGTCGCGCGCGGCCAGATAGCCGAGGGCGGCGTCGCGTTCGTCACCGGTGATGCGGACCCGGAGCCGGCCGGCCGAGACGCCGGCCACCTCCTCCAGGGCCCCGCCGAGGATGCTCACGTCCACGTCGAACTTGCGCACGACCTCCGAGACCACGGGCTCGTCGGCCCGCCCGGTGAAGGTGATCGTGACGGCTCCGGATTCGGGAGCGGGCAGGGGGAACAGCTCGGCGGCCAGGCTGGAGCCGGGCCGGGCGATCAGTTCGGTGATGCCGCCCGACTCCTCGATCAGCCCGTCGCGCATGACGGCGACCGAGTCGCAGATGCCCTTGACCACGTGCATCTCGTGGGTGATCAGCAAAATGGTCAGGCCCAGCTCGCGGTTGAGGCTCTTGAGGAGGGCGAGGATCGACTGGGTGGTGCCCGGGTCGAGGGCGGAGGTGGCCTCGTCCGACAGCAGCACCGAGGGCCGGCCGGCCAGCGCGCGGGCGATGCCGACCCGCTGCTTCTGCCCGCCGGACAGCTGGGCGGGATACGCCCCGGCCTTGTCGGCCAGCCCGACCAGCTCCAGCAGCTCGGCCACCCGCGCGGCCCGCTCGGCCCGGCCGACGCCCATGACCTCCAGCGGGAAGGCGACGTTCCCGGCGACGGTCCGCGACGACAGCAGCGCGAAGTGCTGGTGGATCATCCCGATCCGCTGCCGGGCCCGGCGCAGCTCGGCCTCCCCCAGCGCGGTCAGCTCCTGCCCCGCCACGGAGACGGTGCCCGAGGTGGGCCGCTCCAGCAGGTTCACACAGCGCAGCAGCGTGCTCTTGCCGGCGCCGCTCTGCCCGAGCACGCCGAAGATCTCACCCTCACGGACGTGCAGGTCGACGCCTTTCAGAGCCTCGACCCGCCGTCCTCGATCTTGATAGACCTTGTGCAGACCCGACACATCGATCACAACGGTTCCCCAACATGAATTAGGTCGTACGAAAGCGGATTCAGCCGGGGGGTCAGCGGGTGCCGGGAGGGAACGGCAGGTGGCTCAGACGGCGCAGGACGAGGGTGTCCGCGGGGCAGCTCATGGTGCAGGCCTTCTCTGGGGAACGGGGCGGGGGCTTCGGCATGGGAGGGGATCAGCCCCTCGACGGCATGCCACCCAGGGCACACATGCGGGACATCCCGCGCATTCGCGCGCCACGACACATGACCCGGCCCTGCGGGGTCATCTCGATGTCGTACGCCACATTCACGCCTGCCACAACACGCCCTTAATTCCCCCTATTCCCGACACTTTCAGTGAGGTACATCACACCCGCTCCGGTCCTGGGGACCTCCCCCGACCGGCGGACCGCGCCTCACGCGGAAGCGGCGACATCACCGCGGCCACGGATCCCGCCGAGCGACCGGCGACCGGGCACCCGCGTCCTACCCGCCCACCCGGCCCGGATAACGCCATGACCGCCCCCCGGCGGCCACCCCGTCCCGGCGCCGAACTCCGCCCG
The DNA here is from genome assembly GCF_016863175.1 of Paraplanobispora siamensis. Taxonomy (GTDB): domain Bacteria; phylum Actinomycetota; class Actinomycetes; order Streptosporangiales; family Streptosporangiaceae; genus Planobispora; species Planobispora siamensis. The sequence goes on along the minus strand of NZ_BOOJ01000034.1, from coordinate 19,912 downwards.
TCAGGCGGGAGGTGGGGGGAGGGGCTCCGCCAGGCCGGCTTCGTGGGCGAGGAGGGCGGCCTGGACCCGGTTCTCCAGGCCCAGGCGGGTGAGGATGCGGTTCACCCGGCTCTTCACTCCCGCCTCCGACAGGCCGAGGTTCCTGGCGATGCGCGTGTTGGACATGCCCCTGGCCACCAGGACGAGGACCTCCAGTTCCCGCGGGGTGAGCAGGCCGATCCGGCGGGCCGCCTCGGATCGGGGGTCCGGTGGCGTTCTCCCGGCGGCCGTCGACGCCTCCGGAGACGCCTCCGCGGCGGGCTCCCGCGCTCCGGCGAGCAGGGCGGGAGGCAGGGCCGTGACGGCCCCGATGATCCGCCGGGTGACGGTCGGGGCGAGGGCGGCCTCTCCCGCGGCGACCACGCGGATGGCGTCGGCGAGCCGGTCGGGCGAGGTGTTCTTCAGGACGAAGCCAGAGGCGCCCGCGCGCAGGGAGGCGTGGACATACTCGTCGAGGTCGAACGTGGTCAGTATCAGCACGCGGGGGCGGGGGCCGTCGTGCGGCCAGTCTCCCAGGATTCGCCCGGTCGCCTCCACACCGGTCAGACCGGGCATGCGCACGTCCATCAGCACCACGTCGGGCCGCAGTTCGAAGGCGGCCTCCACCGTCTCCTCCCCGTCGGCGGCCTCCCCCACGACCGTCAGATCGGCACGCCGTTCGATCATGACGCGCAGGGCGGCCCTGACCATCTCCTGGTCGTCGGCGACGAGAACGCGCACGGGTGTCATGCCGCGCCCTGCGGGCCCGTGACCACGGCGTCCCCGGCGGAGTCCTCATGGGGCGGGAGCGGTTCCGGGAAGCGGAAGACGGCTTCCACCCGCCATCCGCCGCCGTCACGGGGACCGGCCCGGAGGGTGCCGTCGAACAGCGCGACCCGCTCGCGCATGCCGACCAGGCCCAGGCCGGAGCCGGGCAGGGGGACGTGGGCAGGCGCGGGAGGGTCGTTGCCGACGACGACGGCCAGCCGTCCCCTCCCCCGGTCCAGGGTGATGCGCACACCGGTGGCCCCCGCGTGCCGCAGGACGTTGGTGAGGGCCTCCTGGACGACGCGGTAGGCCGACACCTGCACGGCGAGCGGGATCCCGGCCACCGGGACCGCCTCGATCCCCACCCGGCATCCGGCGGCCCGGGCGGTGGCGGCGAGCCGTTCCAGATGGCGCAGCGACGGCTCCGGAGCGGGGCCCGTCCCGCCGCGGTCACCGGTGAACGGACCCGAACGGCCGGACCCGTCACGGCCGTCGGCCAACAGGCCCGCGGGATCACAGTCGCGGTCGTCGGCGAGCAGGCACAGCAGGCGCCGCATCTCGGTCAGGGCGGTGTCGGCCGCCTCGCCGATCCCGGCCACGCCGCGGCCCGCCAGGCCGGGATCCTCGGTCAGCACCTCCGCCGTGGCGCGGGCCTGCATCGCGATCGCGCTGACGTGGTGGGCGACCAGGTCGTGCAGGTCGCGGGCGATGCGCGCGCGTTCGGCCAGGACCGCCCGCCGGGCGCTGGTCTCCTGCTCGGCGCGGAGCCGTCCGGCCAGCTCCCGCAGGCGCGCCGCGTCGGCGTGGATATGGCGCTGGGAGAAGCCCAGCAGCCAGGCGCCCGCCACCACCGCGACGATCAGCACCGCCTCGACCGGGCCTGCGACCGGCTCCCGGGGCACCGGCAGGCTCAGCCACGGCCCGGCGACCTCGGGGACCGCGATCGCGGCCGCGGCGGCGCCGATCGCCGCCGCGCTGCGCGGCGGGCGCGCGTATCGGGCGACGGCGTAGGCGGCGCACAGGACGTACAGCCCGTCGTGGAAGGCGACCAGGGGATCGGTCAGCTCGAAGAGCGGATAGGCGACGCCGACGACGGCCATGACCGGCCACGGATGCGACCGCCGCCACAGCAGCGGTACGGCCTGCGCGAGCAGCAGCACGACCAGCGCGGCGGCCGTGACGGTGTGCGCCGGGAGCGCCTCACCCAGCCGGAGCAGCAGCGCCATCGCCGTCAGCCCGCAGGCGAGCGCCGCGTCGGCCGCCCGCGGCCGCGCACGCAGCCACCGGCGCGCCGCGGTGATCGGTCCTGCAATGAGTGCGTTCATCATCTAGGGGATGGGACCGGACCCGCCTCCGGCGCCGCTCCCGGCCGGGGGGGAGGCCGGGGATCACCTTTCCGCCGACCAGCGTAGGGGACCGTCCCCGCCGCCGGAACGCATCGAAAGTTGCGCCGGTCCCGGCCGGTCCCGGGCTTTCGGCCGATCCCCGCGATGATCCTTTTTCCTACGGTCGGAACGTCCGCCGGATCACCCGGTACCGACCCGAACGGAAGACCCCATGCACCACACCGTCTCCCCGCATCCGGCCGCACGCGACACGGGGCGGAGCGGCAGGCGCCCGGCCGCGGCGGCGGCCGTGACCGCGGCGGTGCTCGCCGCCTCGCTCACCGCCCCGCTCGCCGCCGCCTCTCCCGCCTCCGCGAGCGGACCGGCGTCCCCCGCGGCGTTCTCCCCGGCCTCCCCCACGGCCTCCCCCACGGCCTCTCCCACGGCCTCTCCCACGGCCTCTCCCACCGGGGAGACCCCCACCGGCCGGTACGGCCGGGCCGGGCTCCAGCGCGACGTGGACGCCATCCGCGCCCTCGGCGCGACCGGCGTCGAGGCGCAGGTCGTCACCGGCGACGGCGGTCGCCTGGTCGCCACGGCCGGCGTGGCGGACGTCCGTACCGGAAAGCCCGTCCCCGTCGGGGGATACACCCGTATCAGCAGCGTCACCAAGACCTTCGTGGCCACCGTGGTGCTCCAGCTCGCCGGCGAGGGCAGGCTGTCCCTGGACGACACCGTGGAGCGCTGGCTGCCCGGGGTGATCCGGGGCAACGGCCACGACGGCCGCGCGATGACCATCCGCCAGCTGCTGCAGCACACCGCCGGCGTCCACGACGCCTATCCGGTCTTCGGCTCCGTCGAGGACTACCGCAAGCGCCGCTACGACCGCTTCACCGACGAGCAGGTGGTGGCCGAGGCGATGCGGCACGAGCCCACCTTCCGGCCCGGCGAGGGCTGGCTGTACTCCAACACCGGCTACCTGGCCATCAGCATGATCGTCAAGAGGGTCACCGGCCGTCCCTGGCACGTGGAGGTCCGCGACCGCATCAGCCGCCCGCTGGGCCTGCGGCACACGCTCTGGTCGGGCACCTCGGTCGACGTGCCGCGCCCCCGCATGAAGGGCTATCTCTTCCCGGGGCCCGGCGCGGCGCCGGTGGACGTCACCAGGCGCTTCGACGGCGACGCCGCGGGCGGCCTGATCTCCACCGCCCCGGACGTCAACCGCTTCCTGCGCGCCCTGGCGGGCGGCCGGCTGCTCCCACCCGCGCTGCTGGAGGAGATGCGCCGTACCGTCCCCGCCACGGCGTTCCAGCAGGTCTGGCCCGGGGCCCGCTACGGCCTGGGAATCATGTCGCGCCCGCTGACGTGCGGCGGCGTCTACTGGAACCACGGCGGCGACGACTACGGGTACACGGCGCGCACCGGCGTCACCCCCGACGGCCGCCGCAGCGTCACGCTGTTCGTCTCCGGCAAGACCGTGGACCCCGAACGCGCGCGGGCCCAGGAGGAGGCCGCCGCCGAACTGGTCGATCGCGCCCTGTGCGGCGGCCGCTGACCCTCCACCCGTCCCGGCCCGTGCTCACCCGCCCATGCGGACCGGCATCTCCTTGAGGGAGTTGACGAAGTTGGAGCGCAGGCGGCGGGTCGGGCCTGCCGGGGCGATGTCCGGGGCGCGCTCGGCCAGGACCTCGAACAGCACCCGGACCTCCATGCGGGCCAGGTGGGCGCCCAGGCAGAAGTGCGGGCCGCCGCCGCCGAAGCCGATGTGCGGGTTGGGGTCGCGGCCGATGTCGAAGACGTCCGCGTCGGGGAAGACGGCGGCGTCGCGGTTGCCCGAGGGGTAGTACATGACGACCTTCTCCCCCGCCGGGATCTTCTGCCCGCCGAGCTCGGTGTCGGCGAGCGCGGTGCGGCGCATGGTGATCACCGGGGAGACCCAGCGGACGACCTCGTCGGGGAGCGTGCGCAGCAGCGAGCGGTCCTCCAGCAGCCGCCGCCACTGTTCCGGGTGGTCGAAGAACGCCTGGAGCCCGCCGGAGGCGGCGTTGCGGGTGGTCTCGTTGCCCGCCACGGCCAGCAGCATCACGAACACGCCGAGGGCGAGGTCGTCCATGCTGGTCCCGTCCTCGCCGGGGGCGACCAGCTTGCTGACGATGTCGTCGCGCGGCTCGGCTCGGCGCTGGGCGCCGAGCGCGGAGGCGTAGGAGAGCAGCTCGAAGATCGGCGTCAGGTCACCGGCGGCGAACTCCGGGTCGTCGGCGCCGATGAGAGCGTTCGACCAGGTGAAGATCTTCTCCCGGTCCTCCGGGGGCGCGCCGAGCAGCTCGCAGATCACGTACAGCGGGAGCGGCGCGGCGATGTCGGCGACGAAGTCCACCGAGCCGCGGGCCAGGGCGGCGCCGACCAGGTCGTGGCAGATCTCGCGGATGTGGTCCTCGAGCTTGCCGATCATCCGGGGGGTGAAGCCCCGGTTGACGACGCTGCGGGTGACGGTGTGCTCCGGCGGGTCCTGGAAGAGCATCATGAGCCGGTTGCGGGAGAGCTGCTCCTCGGTCGCGTCCGGCACCATGATGCCGCCCGCGTGGGAGGAGAAGACCTCCGGGTGCCGGGAGACGTGCTGGATGTCGGCGTGCCGGGTGACGGCCCAGAAGCCGGGCCCGCCGGGTTCGGCGTGCCGGTGGACGGGGTCGTTCTCCCGGAGCCGGGCATAGCGGTCCCAGGGCATGCCCGCCTCGTACAACGAGGGGTCGTAGATGTCGATCTCGGTGCTCAATGGAAGGCCTTCTGTCCAGCATGTACGTGATGCCAGCAGTCTTCCAATTTCCAGATCTTCATCGCGACGGATCCGGGCTTCTCGGGGCAAATTGTGATCTTGCGGTACGGCCTTCGCGGCCGGGCCGCTTCTCCCCCGGCGGCGCCGTACGGCGATGCGTGCACACGGAGCGGCCCGGCCCTCCCGCGAGGGAGGACCGGGCCGGTCGTGGGACGGATCAGGCCGCGGCGTGCTCGGCGACCTTGGCCGGGGTGAGGGCGATCTCCAGGACCTCCCGCACGTCGCTCACCGTGTGGATGGTGAGCTCGTCGCGGACGGCCTGGGGGACGTCGTCCAGGTCCGGCTCGTTGCGGGCCGGGATCAGCACCGTGGTGATGCCCGCCCGGTGGGCGGCCAGCAGCTTCTGCTTGACGCCGCCGATCGGGAGCACCCGCCCGGTGAGGGAGACCTCGCCGGTCATCGCCACATCGTTGCGGACCGGCCGTCCGGACAGCAGCGAGGCCAGGGCCGTGGTCAGGGTGATGCCGGCGGATGGGCCGTCCTTGGGCACGGCCCCCGCGGGGAAGTGCACGTGCACCGAACGGTCCTTGAGCGAGGCGACCGGCAGCTCCATCTCCGCGCCGCGCGAGCGCAGGTACGACAGCGCGATCTTCGCCGACTCCTTCATGACGTCGCCGAGCTGACCGGTCAGGGTCAGGCCGGTGTCGCCGGTCTCCGGGTCGGCCAGCGACGCCTCCACGTACAGGACGTCGCCGCCCGCGCCGGTCACCGCCAGGCCGGTGGCCACGCCGGGCACCGAGGTGCGCTGACGGGACTCCGGCAGCGAGGACTCGGGCACGTGGCGCGGACGGCCGAGGTAGGCGACCAGGTCGTCGGCCGTCACCGCCACCGGCAGCTCGCCCTCGCCGAGGGCGAGCTTCGCGGTGACCTTGCGCAGGACGCGGGCGATCGAGCGCTCCAGGGACCGGACTCCGGCCTCCCGGGTGTACTCGGCCGCGAGCCTGCGCAGCGCGTCCTCCCCGACCGTCACCTCGTCGGCGCCGAGCCCCGCCTTCTCGAGCTGGCGCGGCAGCAGGTGGTCACGGGCGATGGCCACCTTCTCGTCCTCGGTGTAGCCGTCGAGCGTCACGATGTCCATGCGGTCGAGCAGCGGGCCGGGGATGGCCTCCAGCACGTTGGCCGTGGCCAGGAAGAGCACGTCCGACAGGTCGAGCTCGACCTCGAGGTAGTGGTCGCGGAAGGTGTGGTTCTGCGCCGGGTCGAGCACCTCCAGCAGCGCGGCGGTCGGGTCGCCCCGGTAGTCGGAGCCGACCTTGTCCACCTCGTCGAGGAGCACGACCGGGTTCATCGAGCCGGCCTCGCGGATGGCCCGGACGATCCGGCCCGGCAGCGCGCCGACGTAGGTGCGCCGGTGACCGCGGATCTCGGCCTCGTCGCGGACGCCGCCGAGGGCGACGCGGACGAACTTGCGGCCCATCGCGCGGGCGACGGACTCGCCGAGCGAGGTCTTGCCGACTCCGGGAGGGCCGGCCAGCGCCAGTACGGCGCCGCTGCGGCGCCCGCCCACCGCGCCCAGGCCCTTGGCGGCCCGGCGCCCGCGGACGGCGAGGTATTCGATGATGCGGTCCTTGACGTCGTCGAGGCCGGTGTGGTCGGCGTCGAGGACCTCGCGGGCCGCGGTGATGTCGTAGGAGTCCTCGGTCCGCTCGTTCCACGGGATGTCGAGGACGGTGTCGAGCCAGGTGCGGATCCAGCCGGTCTCGGGGGACTGGTCGGAGGTCCGCTCCAGCTTGTCGACCTCCTTGAGGGCGGCCTCACGCACCTTCTGCGGCAGGTCGGCGGCCTCCACGCGGGCGCGGTAGTCCTCCTCCTCGGAGGCGGCGGTGTCGCCGTTGAGCTCGGCGAGCTCCTTGCGGACCGCGGCGAGCTGCTGGCGGAGCAGGAACTCGCGCTGCTGCTTCTCCATGCCCTCCTGGACGTCCTTGCGGATCGTCTCGGCCACGTCCAGCTCGGTCAGGTGCTCGCGGGCCCACTCGACCAGCTTCTCCAGCCGGTCGGCGGGATCGGGGGCCTCCAGGATCTCGACCTTGCGCTGGGTGCTCAGCCAGGGGGCGTAGCCGGAGTTGTCGGCCAGGACCGACGGGTCGTTCATCTGGTTCACGGCGTCGACGACCTGCCACGCGCCGCGCTTCTGCAGGATCGTGGTGGTCAGCGCCTTGTATTCCTTGGCCAGTTCCTCGGCCCGCTCGCTCGCCGGGACCGGGTCGATCCGGGTGGCCTGCACCCACAGCGCCGCACCGGGGCCGGTGGTGCCGGACCCCACGCGGACGCGGTCGACGCCGCGCACCACGGCCGCGGGCTCGCCTCCGGGCAGTCTGCCGACCTGCTCCACGACGGCCCGGACGCCCACGGGGCCGTAACGGCCGTCGATGCGGGGAACGAGAAGGACCCGCGGCTTGTTCTCGTCGAGTGCCTGGGCGGCCTCGATCGCGGCGCGGATCTCCTTGTCGGACAGGTCCAGAGGAACGACCATCCCCGGAAGCACGACCGCGTCGTCGAGCGGAAGGACCGGGAGGATCAAGCTCTCACTCATCTGCACTCCAGGGGGTTGAGTTATACACACTCAATTAACAGGAGTCCTCGGATGTTCCCGGACTTGAGTCGTTTCGCTGTGAGCGATCGTAATCGTGTAATCGTCGGGGTCACCCCCCACCCCGCCGCCCCCGGGCCTAAGCGGGAGGCCGCCGGTCGACCAGGGCGGCGAAGATCGCCGCCAGCAACGCGAGTGACGCCGACGCCAGCAGCAGAGCCAGCAGGATCCGGACCGAACCGGCGGCGCCGAGAGAAAGACCCGCGACAGAGGAGATCAGCGCACCGCCCCCGATCGACATCGCAGCGGACAGACCTGTCGCGGTTCCCGCCAGATCGGCGCGCTCGGACATCACTCCGACGTTGACCACAGGCGTGGTCAGGCCGTTCCCCACTCCGATGAACATGCAGGAGACAAAGAACGCGAGAGCGTGGATGCCGTGCGACGTGGCGAGGATCAGACCGGCCAGCAGGCCCCCACAGGTCAGGACGCGCGCGTAGACGAGGATGTGGCTTCTGAAGAACCGTGACGCGCAGATTCCCGTCAGATAGCTGCCCAGGACGAACCCGGCCGGAACCATGGCCATGTGAAGGCCCAACGCGACACTTGATCCGCCGAAGTGGCCGCCCATGACCAAAGGCGCTCCCCCGAGGAACACGTAAAGCGTCCCCGTCGAGCAGGCCATGCAGAGCGTGTAGGCCCAGAACCTGGATGAACCCAGTATTCGCCGGAACGAGGCGAGAAGGTCTCCCTTCGAGGTTCCCGAATGGAGAGACGTCTCCTTCAGTTGCCGCATCGACGCGACGAGAACCGTTCCGCCGAGGATCGCGAGAACGACGAAAATCGCACGCCATCCGAACAGCTCGTCCAGGATCCCGCCCAACGTGGGCCCGAACATGGGGGCGAGCGCCCATCCCATGCCGGCGAGGCCGATCCTCCTCACCGCCTCACGCTCGCCCGACGTTTCTCTGATGACGACCATCGCAACCGAGAAACACGCGGCGATCGCCGCCTGGAACGTACGGCACACGAGGAATACGCCGATATCCGGCGCCAGCGCGCAGCCGATGGACGCAACGATGAAAATCGAAACGGATGTCAGCACGACCGGCCGACGCCCATAACGATCGGACAGGGCGCCGGCGACTATCTCGATCAGGGCGGTGGCGACCGCGTACACCGCAACCGAAAGGTTGACCAAGGCGAAGTCGGCCTCGAACGCGTCCGCGATATCCGGCAGCGCCGGCAGATAAACGTTTACCGGAAGTACCGATAGCGCCGTCAGCAGAATGAGAAACGCGGGACGCGGTGGAGTGGCCGGCTTCCGCGCGCCGAAGGACCTGGACATGCCGGATCATTTCCTCCCGGCCGGCGTCCGGGTACGGCGCAGCCGATCCGTCTGCCCACCAGGGAAGAACCGGGTCGCCGACCCCTACCAGCCTCTACGAAAGCACCGCAACCAGTACGAACCGTAGCGGCAAAGATCACCAACCGTCCCGGAAATCCGGAGCCTGCGGGTTCGGGGCCCGCCCGACCCGGTACGTCACGTGGACGGCCTCCGGAGTGTCCACCGTGTCCAGGTGTTCCAGTTCGGGGCCGGCACCGTCGAACAGAGCGGTGCCGGCCCCGGCAGGAGCGGGACGATGTGCAGCCGCAGGCGGTCGACCACGCCGGTCCGCAGCGCCTGCCGGACGATCGACGCACCGCCCATGATGTGAACCCGCCTGTCACCGGCGGCGGTCGAGGCCGCTTCGATCGCGGCGGCGACCCCGCCGGTCACGAAGGTGAACGTGGTCCGGCCCTTGTGCACCGTCCGTGCGGGCGGTGGGTCACGACGAAGACCGGCATCCGGTAGAAGCCGTCGTCGCCCCAGCCGCCGGTCGCCTCGTACACCGACCGGCTCGTCACCAGGGCGCCGGAGGCGGCGAACGTGGCCCGGCTCAGCCGCCGCCCCTCTTCGTGTTCGAGCCAGGCGTGCAGCCGCGTGCCGCCCCTGCGCAGCCCGGGGCACCGGTCCAGGCCGGGCCCGGTGACGAACCCGTCCACCGACATCGAGATGTCCACTTCAACAATCGCCATGCCCAAGTAGACGTGCTCCGGCCGGAATCTCACCGATGATCCGGCCGGTTTTTTCCGTCGGTACCGGTATGAACGTCACTGTGGACGCCACGAGGTTCGCGGACCTGACCCGCCGGCACCGCCGCGAGCTGCAGCCGTACTGCTACCGGATGCTCGGCTCGCTGGATGGCGGCCGAAGAGCATGTGCAAGAGGTGTTCCTGCGAGCCTGGCGCTCCGGGGACGCCTTCGAGGTGCCCGGTCTGTTCGCCGCGTTCGGCCTCCCGGCCGATCCGTCCGGAGCGTGACCCGGGTGATCCCTCTGCGGGGTGACCCGGATGATCCCTCTGCGGGGTGACCCGGCCGATACCCCCGCGGTGTGATCCGGATGGTCGGCGATCTCCCTAAACTGGCCGGATGCCTTCCCCTCCCGCTCCGCGGGCACGGCTGCGGCCTCTCGCCCGGCTGGCCCGCGCGCTCGGCGCGACCGTGTGGACCGGCAGGGCCGGGCCGCCGCACCCCCGCCCCCGATGGCTGGAGCCCCGCGTACCGGAGTTCCTGAGCCTGCTGCCGTTCCGCACCATCGACCTGGTCTTCGTCGCCGACCTCGTGCTGGCCTTCTTCCTGGCTCAGATCGACTCGATCGGCTTCTCCCTCACCACGGCCTCCGTGATACCGCTGGTGCTGGTACTGCGCACCCGGTGGCCGCTGGCGGCCTGGCGGCTCTCAGCGGTGCTGAGCCTGCTGGCGACCGGCACCGACGGGGGCGACGTCCCCGTCACCGCCGAGACGGGGGTCGTCTACCTGCTGACGGTCTACGCGGTCGCAGTCCGCTGCGAGCGGCACATCATCCTCGGCGTGTGGATGATCTCGTCCGCCGGCCTGTGGGTCATCGGCATCGTATTCGCATCCGACGTACCCGGCGTGACGCTCATCGGCATCGCCCTGGTGACCGTCACCGTCCTGTTCGGCTACAACGTCCAGGCCAGACGGACCGCCGCCGGGCGTCTGGCCGAGGAGAAACAGCGCAGCGAGCAGGCGCTGGCCGGGCAGGCCGTGCTGGAGGAGCGTGCCAGGATCGCCCGGGAGATGCACGACGTCGTGGCCCACCACATGTCGGTGATCACCATCCAGGCGGAGGCCGTACCGCTGAAGGCGCAAGGGGACGCGCGGCTGCTGGAGGAGGGGCTCGGCGAGATCCGCACGCTGTCGCTGGCCGCCATGACCGAGATGCGCCGGGTGCTGGGCGTGCTGCGCGACGGGGAGGGACGCACGGACACCGCACCGCAGCCGGGCCTGGGCCGCCTGGAGGAACTCGCCGCCACCGCGCGCACCGCCGGGCTCACCGTGACGCTCAAGCTGGGCGCCGATCTGCTCGGCCTGCCCACGGCGGTGAGCCTGTCCGCCTACCGGATCGTGCAGGAGTCGCTCAGCAACGCCATGCGGCACGCCCCCGGCTCGGCCGTCACGGTGAAGATCTCCCGGTCCGGCGACGAGCTGAACATCCACGTGTCGGACGACGGCGGGGACCGCGCCGCCGCGGAGGCGGCGAAGGCGGGGCGCGGCAAGCACACGGGACACGGCCTGATCGGGATGCGGGAACGGGCCGCCATGCTCGGCGGGAGCGTATGGGCCGGGCCGACCGGCAAGGGCTTCGCGGTCACCGCCATACTGCCGATCATGGAGGAAGCATGACGATCCGGGTTCTCATCGCCGACGACCAGGGCATGGTCAGGACCGGCTTCACCGTGTTCCTGGACGCCCAGCCCGACATCGAGGTCGTGGGCGAGGCGGTGAACGGCGAGGACGCGATCGCGCGCACCGCCGAGCTGCGGCCGGACGTGGTGCTGATGGACGTGCGCATGCCGGTCATGGACGGACTGGCCGCGACCAGGGAGATCCTCATCTCCGGCGCGCACACCCCGAAGATCCTGATCCTGACCACGTTCGACCTGGACGACTACGTCTATGAGGCGCTGCGGGCCGGGGCCAGCGGCTTCCTGCTCAAGGACGCCTCGGCGCAGCAGCTGGCCGAGGCCGTCCGGGTGGTCGCGGCCGGGGAGGCGCTGCTCGCCCCCTCGGTGACCAGGCGGCTCATCTCCGAGTTCGCCCGCGTCGGGCCGCAGCGCCCGCGCGTCCGGCTGGACGGCATCACCGAGCGCGAGACCGAGGTGCTCACCCTCATCGCCCGGGGCCGGTCCAACCAGGAGATCGCCGAGGAGCTCGTCCTGTCGGAGCAGACGGTCAAGACGCATGTGGGCCGGATCCTGGCCAAGCTGGATCTGCGCGACCGGGCCCAGGCGATCGTGTACGCCTACGAGAGCGGGCTGGTGCGCCCCGGCGAGTAGCCCCGGGCCGCGCGGGACCCGGGAAGGGTGACCCGAGTACCCCTCGGGAGGGATCCGGAGCTGGGCGCTCCGGGGTGACGCGGGTTACCGATCATGGTCCATAGCGTCCTGTCATGTTCCCCGAACCTGACAGGAGACATGCATGGTCCGCCCCCTGCTCGCCGCCGCGGTGATCGCGACAGCCGTCCACCTGCTCAACCCCCAGCCGTCGGACGACCGGATCGTCAAGGTCTACGGCGACCTGGGCACGGCGGAGCACGTGGCCGTGATCGTCCCGGGTTCCGACACCACGGCCGCCACCTTCGACGGCGGGCGCGCCAAGCCGTACAGCACGCCGGGGGGCGCGGCGCGGGCGCTGCTGGAGCAGGCGCGCGCCATGGACCCGGACGCCCGGCTGGCGGTGGTGGCCTGGCTCGGGTACGGCAGCCCGGCGACCTTCAGCCTGGACGTGGCCACCGAGGGGGCCGCGGTCGAGGGCGCTCCGGCGCTGCGGCGCTACGTGTCCGAGACGCTGCGCGGCAAGCGGGTCAGCCTGCTGTGCCACAGCTACGGATCGGTGGTGTGCGCCAAGGCCGTGCCGGGGACCGGGGTCGCCGACACCGCGGTGGTCGGCAGCCCCGGCCTGAGGGTGTCGTCGGCCGCCGAGCTGGGCGGCACCCGGCTGTGGGCGGGCAGCGGCGCGACCGACTGGATGCGCAAGGTGCCGAAGATCCGCATCGGTCCCCTGGGCTTCGGCCCCGACCCGGCGGGCCCGGACTTCGGTTCCCACGTCTTCGCCACCGGCGCCGCCGGGCACAGCGACTACTTCCAGCCCGGCAGCGAGTCCCTGCGCAACCTCACCCTGATCGCCCTCGGCCGGACCGGCGAGGTGTCCCATGCCTGACCGCCCCGGCCACCGTACGGCGGCGCCGGCCACCACCGCCCCGGTGCCCGCCGTACCGGCGCCGGAGAACGAGCACGCGGGACGCGCGGCGAGCGGGGAGCCGAAGGACACGGCCGGGCGCGCGGCGGGCCGGAGTCGGCAGGACGAGCACACGGGACGCGCAGAGGGCGAGGGGCGGAACGGCGCAGCCGGACGCGCGGAGGGCCGGGGCGATATGGCTGGGAACCGGAAGGGCGTGTTCGGGCGGGGAGGGGGGTGGGTGGGGCGGGTTGAGGCGATGACCCCTGCGGGGAGGGACCGGGGGGTCGACGCGCTGCGGGGATTGGCGATCTTGGGGGTGGTGCTGGGGCACTGGCTGGTGACGGCCTGGGTGATGGAGCCCGGAGGGGGTCTGCGGATCTCCAGTCCGCTGGTCCACCTGCCGGAGCTGACGCCGTTGTCGTGGGTGTTGCAGACGCTGGCGGTGTTCTTCTTCGTGGGCGGTTACGTGGCGGCGCGGAGTCTGCGGTCGGGGGCGGACGGTCCGGCGTGGGTGCGGGCCAGGATGGGGCGCCTGCTGCGGCCGGCGGTCCCGCTGCTGGTGGCCTGGGCCGGGATCGCGGCCGGGGCGGTGGCGTACGGCGTGCCGCCCGCGACGGTCAGGGCGCTGGTGCTCCCGGTGGTCGGGCCAATCTGGTTCCTGGCGGTCTTCGCCGGGCTGACCGCGGCCACTCCCCTGCTGCTGAGACTCCGGCCGGGGGTCACGGCCGTCTCGGCGGGCGCGGTGGTGCTCGTCGTGGACGCGCTCCGGTTCGGGCTCGGCGGGCCGGCCTGGCTGGGCTGGGTGAACCTGGCGGCCGGATGGCTGGTGCCGTACGCGCTGGGCCTGGGCTGGGCGCGCGGCCTGTTCGCCTCCCGGCGTCCGGCGGTGGCGCTGCTGGCCGGCGGGGCGGCCGGGACGGTGGTCCTGGTGACGGTGTTCGGCTACCCCGCGAGCATGGTGGGCCTGACCGGGGCGAAGATCTCCAACCTCAGCCCGCCCACGCTCGCCGCGGTCACCTTCGGGCTGGCCCAGGTGGGGCTCGCGCTGCTGGCACGCGGGCCGCTGGCCCGGCTGATGCGGCGGCCCCGCGTGTGGGCGGTGGTGGCGCTGGCCAACCTGTCGGCGATGACGCTGTTCCTGTGGCACCAGACCGCGGCGGCGGTGACCGTGGTCGCGGCGCTGCCCTTCGGCGAGGTGCCCGGACTGCTCTCCACGCCCGGCACGCTCGCCTGGGTGGCCTGCCGCCTGGCCTGGGTGCCGGTGTTCGCGCTCCTGCTGGTCTCGGTGATGGCGCTGGACGCACGGCGGCGCTCCCCGGTCCCCGGCGAGATCCCCAGCGGGTCTGCGGCGTCCGCTCTCCGGTAGGTGGCGATCCACGCCACATCACCGCTCCGCAGAGTGATGGTGCGCCACGTGGGCTGGGCCGTTCCGGAATCCGAGGATGACGGCATCCCCCCCATCTGGAGGCACGTATGAAACTCCGGCGCACGCTCCTGACCCTCCTGGCGGCCGGTCTGGCGGCGGTCACGGCGAACACCACCGGGGCGGCGGCCGTACCGGCCGTGACATCGGTGAACGCGGCCGCGCCCCCGCCCGTCCCCGGCGCGCTGCACCGCCACGGCATCACCGGGACCTACCTCTCGGGCCTGTCGTCGGGCGGCTTCATGGCCAACCAGCTGCACGTGGCCCACTCGGCCGTGTTCGAGGGCGCCGGGATCTTCTCGGCCGGTCCCTACCGGTGCGCCCAGGGCAACCTGGGCTACGCCCTCAACGCGTGCATGAAGACGACGCTTCCCAGGAAGACCCCGGCGGAGCTGGCCGCCGAGACCCGCAGCCTCGCCTCCGCCGGCCGGGTCGACCCCGTCTCCGGACTCTCCGGCGACCCGGTGTACCTGTACCACGGCACCGCGGACGACACGGTGCTCCAGGCCGTCAACGACGACCTGGCCGCGTACTACCGGGCCCTGGGCGCCGACGTCGCCTACGACAGGACCTCGGGCGCCGGGCACGCCTGGGTGAGCCCGGCGGGATCGAACGCCTGCTCCTCCACAGCCTCCCCCTACGTCAACAGGTGCGGGGGCACCGACCCGGTCGGCGACATGCTCCGTCACCTGCTCGGGGACGTCGCCGCCCCCGGCACGGGACCCCTCACCGGGAAGCTCGTCTCCTTCGACCAGAGCCCGTACGTCCCGGGCGGGGACCCGGCCGCGGTGAGCATGGGCCGCGAGGGGTTCGTCTACGTCCCCCCGGCCTGCGAGTCCGGTCCCTGCACGCTGATGGTCACGCTGCACGGCTGCTACCAGTACCACGGGCTGGTGGGCGACGCGCTGATCGACAAGGCGTACCTCAACGAGTACGCGGACGCCAACCGCATGATCGTGCTCTACCCGCAGGCGACGACCGCCCCGGACAACCCGCGCGGCTGCTGGAACTGGTGGGCGTACGGCGGGGACACCGCCTACGCGGAGCGGGCGGGCAGGCAGATCACCGCCCTGATGGCCATGGTGCGCGCGCTCGGCGGCGGGGAACCCGGCCCCACCCCCACGCCCACTCCGACCGCGACCCCCACTCCGACCGCGACCCCCACTCCGACCGCGACCCCCACCACGGCGCCGGTGTGCGTGACGGCGAGCAACTACGCGCACGTCGCCGCGGGGCGGGCCCAGCACCGGCAGGGGTACGCCTACGCCGCCGGTTCGGGGCAGAACCTCGGCCTGTGGAACACCTATGCCACCAGCACGATCAAGGAGATCGCCCCCGGCCACTGGGTGCGGTGCTGACCCGCCGGATCTATATGACAGCCTGTCGTGATCCCTTGACGGGCCTCCGAGTTTCATGACACCGTGTCATGAAAGGAACGCCGACGTGGAGTGAGCACCAGGGTGAGCAGCGGAGTGAGCATGAGTGAGGCGCCGTTCTCCGAAGTCCTCAGGAACGCCACCTGGGGCGACCACCGGTCGGCCGAGGACGACAGCTATCTCAAGGCCCTGATGGCGGGCCGGCTCAGCCGCGAGGCGTACGGCCAGATGGTCGCCCAGCACTACTTCGCCTACGTGGCGCTCGACGGCGTCTCCCGGGCGCTCGCCGACGACCCGGTCGCCGCGCCGTTCGTCTTCCCCGAGCTCTACCGCGAGCAGGCGCTGGTCCGGGACCTGGAGACGATCTACGGCCCCGGCTGGGCGGACTTGATCGAGCCCTCCGGGCCGACCCGGACCCTGGTCGCCCGGATCGAGCAGGTCGCCGCCTGGCCCGGCGGCTACGTCGCCCACCACTACACCCGCTACATGGGCGACCTGTCCGGCGGGCAGTTCATCCGGATGGAGCTGGAGAAGATATACGGCTACCGCGCGGGCGGCGGCGTCGACTTCTACCGCTTCGACGCGATCGGCAGCCTCCCCCGGTTCAAGAACGAGTACCGCGCCCGGCTGGACGCGCTGCCCCTCGACGAGGCCGAGAAGCAGCGCGTCATCCGCGAGACGAAGCTCGCCTACCAGCTCAACACCGAGGTCCTGGGCGACCTGGGCCGGGTGGCGCGGGCCGAGTCCGCCGCCTGACCCCGATCCCGAGGGCTCCCGGCGGCCGTCTCACCCCGGCTGGGGAGCCGCGAACACGATGTCGTGGGTCTTCCCCGCCGCGGAGAAGGCCAGCATCGCGGCGCCCTCGGCGATCACCGCCTCCTCCTCGGCGCCGGTCAGCTTCCTGAACGGGCGCACCGTCAGCGTCGCCGTACCGCGCCGCCTGACGACCCGCCAGGTGGCGGCGACCACGCCGTCCACCAGGAGCATGCTCGGCTCCTCCCCGGTCATGCCGAACCCCTGGTCGGCGATGTTGACGGTGACCAGGCGGCTCAGGTCGGCGTGCGAGCGCAGCAGGTTGTCGTAGTCGTAGACGAAGCGCACGGGCGCGGGCGTGTCCGGGTCGGGGCGGGGAGCGTCCGGCAGGTCGAACAGCTCGCGCCCCTGCTCGTCGCGGAAGACCGCCAGCCGCGGCCGGAGCCGCTCGACGATCTCCGTCAGCCGGGTCAGCCCGCACCAGTGCTGCACGTCGCGGACCGTCGCCGGGCCGAACGCGGTCAGATAGCGCAGCACCAGCCGCTCCAGCGACGCTCCGGCGTCCACCGGCCGCCCGAGCCAGGTCTCGACCGCCTGGTGGGCGGCCGGACCGCTCTCGCCCCACAGGCCGCGCGGCGGCACCTGCACCAGCGGCACGGACGCCCGGATAGCCTGGGCCATCGAGGCCGGGTCGTTGTCCGGCCACCGCTCGGCCAGCGCCCGGCCCAGCCGGCTGAAGGTCATCGCCCTGTCTGCGAGCAGCTCACGGGCCGCCGCCACCAGCTCCGCACGGTCCAGGCCGGTCAGGCCGCGGCGGAAGTTGCTCATCGTCATGCGCTCGATGACCGGCTCCACCAGGGGCCGCAGCCACAGGCAGTCGTCGGCGGTGACCAGGTGGATGGTCGAGCGCATCAGCGCCATCCGCACCGCGCCCCGCTCGCGCAGCAGCTGCGCCGTGCCCTCCGGGGTGTAGTCCGCCAGCCGGGACCACAGACCGAGGTACCACGAGTGGGTGCTCTGGGCCTGCAGCCCTACCAGGTGCTCCAGCGCCTGCGGCACCGTCAGCTCCGAACGGCGCAGCAGCAGCTGCCTGTCGAGGGTGGCACGGTTGAGCGCCCTGGAGCTGAGAGTCGTCATGTCTCCTCTTCCCGTTCCGGTGGACCTGTCCGCCGTCGATGACAAGCATGCCGGTCATTGCGGAAGGATTGATTCCGCAATGGGAGGAAACCTCGGCGAATCCGCGGGGCCGTCCCATCCCGCCTGTGCGACCATGGGATCATGCCCCGCATTTCGGCCGCGACGATCGGCGAGCATCGCGCCCAGACACGCGACCGCATCCTGCAGGCGGTCTCGCGGCTGTCCCGGGACCAGGGCGTCGACGCCATCTCGATGACCGACGTGGCCGGCGAGGCCGGGATCACCCGCACCGTCCTGTACAACTACTTCCCCGACAAGGCCGCGCTGCTGCTGGCCTTCACCGAGCGGGTGACGAGTTACTTCATCGAGTCCTACGAGCGGGAGCTGCCCGAGAACGCCTCCCCCGCCGAGCGGCTGCGGGTGTTCGTCCGGCTCCAGCTGGCCGGGCTGCTGGCCCACCCGCATCCCGGCGCGGCCGACCTGTCGGCGGCCCTGGGCCCGGACGCCTACCAGCGCCTGGCCGACCACGTCGCCCCGATGCAGCGCATCCTGACCGGCATCATCGACAGCGGCGTGAAGGCGGGCGCCTTCCAGGCGCCCGACGTGCCGGCCACCGCCCGGATCATCATGGCCGTCATCGGCGCCGAACGGCTGCCGCTGCTCGGCGGCACGGTGACGGTGGAGGAGGCCGAGGAGACCGTCTGCGGCTTCGTCCTGCGCGCCCTGGCCGCCTGACCGCCCGATCGGGGAACCGGTCGTTTCCCACTCCTCAGATCGGGTGACGGGCTGCCGATTCGGGCGGAGTGATGAATGTCAGTTCAACCCCGAGTCCGGCCCCGGCCGTGCGAGTGAGCCGTGCGCCTCTGCTCGCCGCCGCGATCGTGCCTCTGGTCACTGCGCTGATCTTCGCAGGGGCCGGCCGGATGCTGGGACCCGTGCCCGCCTTCCTGCCGGCCTTCCTGGCGGTGGTGTGGGCCAGCGACCTGCTCACCGCCTTCCTGCTGATCACCCAGTTCCGGGCCAGCGGCGACCGCCGCCTGCTGGCCCTGTCCAGCGCCTACCTGTGGTCGGCGGCGGTGATCGTGCCGCACGCGATGGTCTTCTCCGGCCTGTTCGCGCCCACCGGGCTGCTCGGCGCGACGCCGAGCAGCGCGCCGTGGCTGTGGACGGCCTGGCACACCGGCTTCCCCCTGCTGATCGGCCTCGCGCTGGGGCCGTGGCCGCGCCGGCTGGAGGCCGCGCCCGTCCCGCCCGGACGGCGGGCGATGATGACCGCGGCCGTGACCGGCGCGGTGGTGACCGGGGTCGCCGCCGTCACCTGGCTGGTGACGGCCGGGGCCGGGCACATCCCCGTGATCATGGTCAACGGGGACTACCGGGTGCTGACCGAGAAGTTCGGCGCGGCCATCATCGCGGTGAACGTCATCAGCCTGCTCCTCGCGGTCAGCCGGTTCCGCGGCACCGTACGGGGCCTGGAGTCGTGGGCGGTGATCGCGGTGATCGCCTCCTGCGGGGACGTGCTCCTGACCCTGTTCGCCGGGGCGCGCTTCACCTTCGGCTGGTACGGCGCCCGCCTGCTGGCCCTGGTGGCCGCGCTGGTGGTGCTCACCTCGCTGCTGCGGGAGATCACCACGCTCTACCGGCGGGTGCGCCGGCACGCCGACGAGCTGGTCCGGCACAACGACGAGCTGCGCCGGGCCAACGCGCTGCGCGACCACCTCGTGGCCGTGGTCTCACACGAGCTGCGCTCGCCGCTGACCGCCGTCCGGGGCTTCATGGAGATCATCGACGAGCATCCCGACCTCTCCGACGAGCGCGCCCGGCAGATGATCGCCCGCTCCCAGATCCTGCTCGCCCGGCTGACGATGCTCACCGAGGACCTGCTGACGACACCGGGCGTGCAGGCCGGCCGGCTGGCGGTGCACAGGGAGCCGGTGGACCTGCGGGAGTCGCTGTCGGAGTGCGCGGCCCTGTTCCCCGAGGCCTCGATCGTGGTCGACTGCCCGGCCGGTCCCCCGGTGTGGGCCGACCCGCTGCGGCTGCAGCAGATCGTCGGCAACTACGTGCGCAACGCGCTCAAGTACGGCGAGCTCCCGATCGTGCTGGAGGCGCGCTTCTCCGGCGACACGGTGGACATCCGCGTCCGCGACCACGGAGGCGGCGTGCCGCAGGCGTTCGTCCCCCACCTGTTCGACGCCTTCAGCCGGGCCGACGACGAGCGCACCCGCAACATGGCCGGCGTGGGCCTGGGCCTGTCCATCGTCGCCTCGCTCGCGCAGGCCCACGGCGGCCGGGCCTGGTACGACGCGTCCACCGGTCCCGGCGCCTGCTTCGTGGTCACCCTCCCGCTGGCGCCGGCCGCGCAGTCCCCGATCCCGCTGGAGAGGTCGTCCTCGCAGGCGGCGAGCCTCGACCCGGTCGCCTGACACCTCCGCGGCGGG